>JACKPN010000030.1 GCA_024233575.1 Chlamydiales bacterium | reverse complement strand
GCAGCCATCTTCATTGGAGGACTTCCTCATGCATGGATTGGGATTGGCCTTCTATCAGGAATGTTTTTCAATTGGCTCCTTGTTGCAGGAAAAATTCGCGATGAGACTGAGAAATATAACGCATACACTCTCTCTGCATACTTCTCAGGACGCTATCGCGATGATAAAGGAACAATCAACTTTATCACTGCTATCATGGCTGTTATTTTCCTGACCTGTTATCTTGCAGCCGGCCTGATTGCCATGGGGTATTTGCTGGAGTCTCTCTTTGGTATCGACTATTATTTCGGGCTGACTGTCGCTACACTAGTAGCTATGACCTACACCTTCATGGGTGGATACAGCACTGTTGCAAAAGTCGATGGATTTCAAGCCGTTTTCCTGTTTTTCATCCTGATCATCGTCCCTGTTGTCGCTTACTTATCACTTCCCGATGGTATTCAAGACATTGTTGTTGCTACGGAAAGCAAAGCAAAAAGCCTTTCATTTTTTAATCTTGAAGGGGACAATTACTTCTTCGGCACACTATCGTTGATTCTAGGATGGGGATTAGGTTATTTTGGTCAGCCTCATATCATCACAAAATTTATGGGCATATCCAGTTCTAGCGAAATGCGGAAAGCGATGATTGTTGGCATGACCTGGCAAACCGTCACTTTAACAGCCGCTGCAGCTATCGGGATTATCGGAATCGCCTATTTCCCTGAAGGTCTGCAAAATCCTGAACTTGTGTTTGTCGAAATAGTCAAGGATCTGTTTCCCAAGCTAATAGGAGGATTCATTCTTTGCGGCGTTCTCGCTGCAAACATGTCTACAATGGACTCACAAATCCTTGTCTGTGCCTCTGTACTTAGCGAGGACTTGTATAAAAAGCTGCTGCGCCCAGATGCCACTCCTCTTGAACTCCTCCGCGTCTCGCGGATCGGCGTTGTGATTGTCTCCATCTTTTCCCTCGTCATTGCCTTCAAGAAGAGCTCGACAGTTCTTGATGCCGTTCTCTATGCATGGTCAGGGTTGGGCTGCACTTTCGGTCCACTCATTCTCATGGGACTCTATTATAAGAAGGCAAATAAATTTGGCGCGATCACCGGTGTCCTTGTCGGTGGTATCATTGCCGGAGTATGGCCGCATGTCAACTTAATGATCGTGTCTTATCCCATCCCTTCGATGATCCCCGGTTTTACGCTGAGCATGTTGAGCATCTATATTTTTTCCAACTTAACACAACAGCCTGCAGAATAAAAAAAAACCGCTGTTAAGCATGCTTAACAACGGTTAGTATGAAGTCCATTTACTGGATTGCTTATTTGCTGCTGCGGTCTTCGATGTAAGTGATCACATCGCCGACAGTTTTCAGCTTCTCGGCATCTTCTTGAGGAATCTCACAACCAAAACGTTCTTCAAACGTCATGATCAATTCTGTTAGATCTAGAGAGTCAGCATCAAGATCCTGAACAAAAGACTTCTCTTCTGTTACATCGGCTTTATCTACGCCCAATTGCTCTACAACAATTTCAATGACCTCATCTTTTGTTGGCATACC
>JACKPN010000029.1 GCA_024233575.1 Chlamydiales bacterium | reverse complement strand
TATGCCAGCAACACAAAACATAAGCCGGAGTCGCTCTACTATTCGCAAGGCGCGCGCTTCGAGTGCAAAGATGGCGTCTGCAGTATGCGTTCGCCAAAGGAAAGCTCGGAAGCGATCATCGTTACTTCGGAGCCCGTCACGGAGAATAAAAAAGATTGGGTAGAGATTCAGCCTAACCAGATGCTAAAGATCGATAGAAACAATGCAGTCGAAATGGTTCGTATACCTTCACGGAATGAGTAACGATGGATGATGAAGATAACAGTGTAGTTATCAAAGAAAAGTTTGAAGCTGACGATGTCCTATGGATACGCAGCTTCATGGAAGAGCATCACCCTGTTGACGTAGCTGACGCTCTGAGCAAGCTAAATCCCAAGGAAATCATCCGTTGTCTGATGTGTGCTGACGTGTACCGTCGGGCAGAGGTTTTTGCCGAGTTTGATCTCGACATGCAAAAAAAATTGGCTTCTATCTTTTCTTTGCGTCAATTCGCTGAAATCGTCACCCACATGTCTCACGATAAGCGTGCCGACCTCCTCAATAGCATGCCGGAAGAGGAAAAAGAGTCGCTGATGCCTGTCCTTGCTCATGTCGAGAGGGAAGATATCCGCAACTTGGCGGCGTACCCTGAAGGAAGCGCCGGTGCGGTGATGACCTCCGACTATACGACGCTTTCCGAGGGGTTGACGTGTGGTGAAGCGTTGAAGAGCCTTCGTGATCAGGCTCTGGGAAAAGAGACGATTTATTACTCTTACATCGTCGACAAGCAAAGGAAGCTTGTCGGTGTTGTCTCTTTGAAAGAACTAGTCTTGAGCCCGCCGAATCGCCCCCTCGACAATATTGTCCGCAAAGAGGTGATCACAGGCCTCGTCGACGATGATCAAGAAGAGATTGCTCGTAAGATCGAAAAATATAACCTGCTGGCGCTGCCCATCGTCGATAAACATGATGTCCTTGTGGGTATCGTTACTCATGACGATGCCGTAGATATCATCAAACAGGAATACACTGAAGATATCGAGAAGTTGATGGCGATCTCCGGTCCTCATAAAGGTGGATATATCAGCTCCTCCGTATGGGAGCAGTTTCAAAGCCGCTGCTATTGGATCGTTTCATTAGCGATTCTAGGTATGGTTTCCGGATATATCATCCATTATTATGAACATGCTCTTTCTAGCGCGATCATCCTTGCCCTCTATCTTCCGATGTTAATCGATACCGGCGGTAACGTGGGCAGCCAGTCGGCTACCATTGTGATCCGCGCGCTGGCTTTGCGTGAAATTTCTTTTAATAATGCTCTGAATGTCATTTGGAAAGAACTTCAGGTTTCTATACTGATCGCCGGGGTGGTCGGGCTGATCACTTGGGCGAAAGTGTTTTTCCTTTCCAAGTCTTCGCTGATTCCAGAGAGCATGACCCTGAATATGGTCGCCATCGCGATAGCTTTAGCGTTGGTAGTTCAGGTGATCACCTCGGCAGTGATCGGCGCAATTCTTCCGATGGCAGCAGAAAAGCTTAAGCTTGACCCTGCCGTTGTTGCCAGCCCGGCGCTGACGACGGTTGTCGACGCGACAGGCTTGGTGATCTACTTCACAACAGCGAAGTTGATTCTAGGAATTTAATATCATTTCCAATCATAAAGACGAGCTAGCATATAAGCATCGGGGATCTGCCCTAAAGACAAGCGCTTGGCTAACGCATCTCTCAAAGGAGATAGCAGACGTCCCCAAGGGATCTGAACGCTGCTGAGCAGCGATCCTGTGACGATCAGCAGTAACGACAGCAGTAGAGCCGTTGTCGCTTCGCTAAATCCGAACAGCACCAATAGGGCGATCGAAGCAATGGGCGTGAAGTATGCGAACACGCTTAAGATGCTGGAGTTACCATGCTTGATCCCATTTTCCCATAAGTTATATGACAGTCCCATCACCCCTCCGCCTAGTGCGATCATGCTGAAGAATTCGGTAAGCGTTGGCATCACGAACGTTTCCGTTGTGAGGTGCATGACACCGCAGACAATCGTTAGGGGAGCGCAGCATAACCCCATGATGTTGGGGGAGCCTTCCTGTTTTTTACTGGAGTAGAATGAGTAGAATGCCCAGCTTACCGCTGCGATAAAAGCACAGGAATAACCAAATAGGTATTCTGAGGAAAAACTGGAGTCTTCGCCGCTGAAAAGGACATAGATACCGTAAAAGCAGACAACCGCGGCAATGGCCTGCTGCACCGTGACCTTTTGTCTGCCGAACATGCCGGCGAGCCCCAGAAAAAAGATCGGCCAGAGATAGTTGATCAGATCGACGTGCGCTGGTGGTGCATGTTTGAAGGCGAGGAGATAGCTGTTTTCATTACATAGCAAGCAGACCAAGGCGACAGCTATCAGTTTCCAATCGCATCGGAATGCTGATTCTGTCTCTTTTGAACGTCTAATTCTAATGATAGTGACAAGGAAGCTGCATGCAAAGGCGGCAGTCATAATCTCGTATGTAGGTATGTTTTCCATTAAAGTGGTGAAGAGAGCACAGGCAGACCAAAGGGCGAGGGCGGTGATTCCTTTCAGTGTGTTTTTACAAAGCAAAAGAATTCCTTCTGGGTTGGTTATATGA
>JACKPN010000028.1 GCA_024233575.1 Chlamydiales bacterium | reverse complement strand
GGCGAAATCCTCAATAGTCTGATCCTTACGGATTCCGTCATCTTGTTCTTGCATTCCTTCATATTTTGGGGGTAAAGGTATTGGAATAATTTCATCTGCGAGCCTACCATCTTTCGTCGCTTCATAGGCACGTTTTTGGCTGTTAAGTCCGAAGATATCCTGTTCTCTTCTTGTGATCTTGAAGTCGCGCGCTAGCACTTCTGCAGTTTGCCCCATGGTCATGCTACACAGAGGATCAGAAATTTTCGGCACGTCAGGAGTTAGAAAAGATAAGCGGAACGTGGAGAGCAGCGCCATCTTTTCTTTAAAAGAGCGTGCTTTAGAGAATTTAAGGAAAAAGTTCTTCATTTTTTTGTTGAACATGATCGGAAATCCGCTCATAGATTCCGTGCCGCCTACCATGTAGATCTGGCCATCCCCTGCGCGGATTTTGCGGACGGCCGCAACGATCGCCTCCATACTGGATGCGCAATTACGGTTAACAGTATACGCGGGAACATTAATAGGCATTCCTCCTTTCACAGCAAGAACGCGAGCAATGTTTGTTGCATTCGGCGGCTGTAAGACATTTCCGAAGATCAGCTCATCAAATTGTTCCGCTTCCAGTCCGGATCTTGCGATCGCCTCTCTGACAACGAAGGCTCCGAGGTCGTCGGCCTCCAGGTCGTCGAATACGCCGTTAGCTTTGCAAAAAGGGGTTCTGATGCCGTTGACGATCGCTATCCGTTCACTCATGCTGCCTCCTCAGGATACATCGATTGAATTAGGTCATGATATTTTTTGAGTACCACTTCTCGTCGGATCTTCATCGTCGGCGTCAACTCGCCGCCTTCAATCGATGGTGCGTTCGGAACAAAGCGGTATTCGACAATCTCTTCCCAGTGGTTGAGATTTTTGTTAAGGTCTTTAAGGATTTTTCTCATCTCTTTTTTGATATAGTCGCTATGGAGGAAGTCCTCATCGGACATTCTTTCCTTACCATGCGCTTTTTTCATTTTTTTCAATACATCGAAATCGGGAAAGAGCAGACATGATGCAAATTTTTTTCCATCGGCAACGACCATCGCCATATCGATAAGGTGCGACTTGCAAAGCTGCTGTTCTATCGGCACAGGAGCGATATATTCGCCCGTCGATGTTTTGTACAGTTCTTTGATCCTTCCATAGATTTTTACAAACCCATCTGCATCGATTGCTCCCCGGTCGCCGGTATGCAGCCAGCCTTCAGCATCGAGCGTTTGCGCTGTGGCTTCAGGATTTTTGTAATAGCCGGTCATCACGATCGGCCCTCTGACAAGAATCTCTTCATGATCGCCGATCTTCACTTCCATTTGCTCGAAAGGCAAACCAATTGTGCCGATCTTATTATTAGCAAATCGATTGCATGTTACTGTTGCCGCTTCAGTCAAACCCCAGCCTTCATAGATAGGAATGCCGACATAATTAAAAAAGTGATTCAAATGAGGATTCAAAGCTGCGCCGCCGGAAATGATCAATCGAAACTGGCCGCCCAGGGCGTCTCTCAAATGCGAATAGACCAATTTATCAGCGACCGTCCTCTGCATCTGCTTCATCACACCATCATGATTATCGGCATTTGCCAGATCAAAAGCCCATTGGCCAATAGTCCGCTTCAAGAAAGGCGCTTCATGCACATTCGCGACCATCTTCGCGTAAATTTTTTCCAGGATCCGCGGCACGACGATCGCCAACGTAGGCTTCACTTCGCGGCAGGCATCTCCGGTCCTGGAGATATCGCTGACATAATAAACAGGGATACCCCACGAAACCATGATCAAATTAAGCGCTCGAGCAAAAATATGGGCTGTAGGAAGAAGGTTTAGATAGCGGTCCTTGTGCCGGTTCCAACCAAACGGATCACTATGCAGCATGCCGACTAGGTTATACTGGCTTAGCATCACCCCTTTTGGTACACCCGTACTTCCGCTTGTATAGACGATGGAAGCAAGGTCGTTAGTATCCTGTTCCTGCTTCAATAACGTATAAAGCTCAGGCTCACGCTCATCAAGCCCCTTGCCCTGTTCGATAATTTCATCATAAGTGTATGCTTTGTGATCGTTCGATGAATCGTATAGACTGATTGCATTATCGAAAAGATCAGAGTGCTTACCGAACATCTCCCACTGTTCTTCTCCGGCGATAAAAAGCGTTTTAATATTGGTTTGATTTACTTCATAGACAAAATTTTCATTGGAGATCGTCGCGAAAAGCGGAACGGTAATGCCCCCTGCCATAATGATCGCGATGTCGGCGATTGTCCATCGTGGTGATGATCCTGCCAGGATCCCCACTTTATCGCCTTTTTTCACGCCAAGAAGCCGCAACCCCAACGTCAGATACTTCACTTCGTCAACAAATTCTTGCGTTGATAGGGTCTCCCATCCACCATTTCTCTGATAATTCAATACTTCTGAACAAGTGTAATTTGCCTGAATATGGTCAATCACATCAGCCATCGTTTTGAACGGTCCCATGAATTCCTCCTCGACAAGACCTTGCGATCTTTACCAAATTTTAATATTTTTCTTACTAATACACCCACACTTATTATAGTATTTTTTTGATTTTTTCATCTTAAATGACAATAAACAACTCACAAGTAGGATTTTATGCGATTTATTTTTGAACAGGTTCAGTTGGGAGGAGACAAAAACCTAGGCTATCTCATCGGCGATAGAGATCAGGGGGAAGCAGCGATCATCGATCCTTCTTATGACCCCGACCGCCTCATTGACCGCGCTGCCGCACAAGGCATGGAAGTGCGTTACATTATCAACACTCACAGTCACCACGACCACGTCAATGGCAATGACGCTGCCAAAGCAGTGACAGGAGCAAAAGTCGTTGCTTATCACGAATCTGCTATTCCTTATGATATAGGTGTTCAGGATAAGGATGAACTGATGGTCGGAACCTGGAAGCTGCAATTCCTCCATACTCCTGGGCACTGTCCTGACCATCTTGTTATCTATAATCCTGACTTTCAGGTAGCTATTACTGGTGACATTCTCTTTGTCGGCAAGGTGGGCATCACCCGTTCGGTAGAAAATGCCACAACGGAATGGCATAGCCTTCAAAGGATACTTAAAGAATTGCCTCCAGAGTCTACCGTCTGGCCCGGTCACGACTATGGTTGCCGCCCCTCTTCGACTTTAGCTATGGAAGCTGCAACAAATGCATTCCTCTGTTGCAAAGACTTAGATGAATTTCTTGCCCTGAAGTCTGTTTGGAAAGAAGTTCGTCGCGAGAAGGGAATCTTATAATAATTCTGGACATATAGGGTTGCTTTTTACTGTGTCGCAAGCTAGGTTGAAGAAAAAAGGGCGACCCATGATAGAGACTCTACGCGAGCAACTTCCCATTGAAGAGTTTGACTATAACCTTCTGATGGAAAGCCTGAAAGAATATCGCAAACCGCGTGATAAAGTCACGCAGCTGATGCGAGACGGCTTCATTACGCGCATCAAAAAGGGTATTTATGTCTTTGGCCCGAAGTTGCAAAAGGGAGCCTACTCTGTTCCTGTCCTTGCTAACCTCATCTACGGTCCTTCATATATTTCGATGGAATATGCCCTTGCATATCACGGCCTGATTCCTAATCGCCGTGAGGAAGTGACTAGCATGACGACAGAGCGAAACAAAGAGTTCAAAACACCAGCAGGGAAATTCATCTATCAGCATTTGCATCAAAAAAAGTATACCGTAGGTGTGCTGCATACTCAGATCGACAATAATCGCTTTTGCATGATTGCATCGCCGGAAAAGGCACTGGCAGACCTCCTTGCCAAAGAAAAAGAGCTAAAAAGCACTACCGATATCGTCGAATATATAGGGCATCAGCTGCGCATCGATCTCAATGCGTTCAATAACCTTGATACCGCACGGATGCGTGAAATTGCCACCGCGTACAGTAATCCTACCGTCACCCTGTTAGCAAAAGCGATGGGAGGGTAAAAATGAGTGAAGCATTAGCGCAGATGTTACAAGAGGTTTCTCCTCATAACGCCCCATCAGTAGTCAGGGACACGATCCAAAAAATTATTCTCCTAGGATTATGGAGGGCAAAATTCTTCGAAAAAGGCCTGTGCACTGGAGACACCGCACTACGGCATGCTCATGGAATCGATCTTTTTTGCGAACGGATGACCTTCTCAACACTGAAGCCCTCGCCAAATTTCAAGACCGCCCCCTATCTGCGAGGCATCAAAACCGAACTTAACAGCTATGGGTGCGATGTTGTCTTCGCACCAACAATGATTGTGACATCTCCAAGGGGCGAACAGATACATTCGCCGATGAAGCTTGAAACACAGCCCCAATTCCGTTTTGAGACGTCAGCGAAACTGCTGCTGCAGCCAATCCCTTTTTCCATCAAAAGCAGCTCCATCGCTGATCTGCTCCTTATGACAATCCACAAGGTGCTTCAAGAAGGCAAAGCGCGTGATTGGTACGAGCTCGCTTGGCTTGTTAGAAAAAACGCTTCGATTCCTTCTGAGAAAGTTGAACAGCGATTTTCCATGGACGGTACTAAAGTGAAGGAAGCACTTCTTGGCAAGGTCGAACACTGTGATTTACAAGAGCTGAAAGCACTCAATCCCAATATGGCGGAATCATGGTCTAGCGTTCTTCTTCATGAAGCTGTAAATAGAATTGCATTCATCTAGCATTCCATTGCTTGATCGCGGGGTTTTCCCTCTCATAGCCTAAAATCGACAACGTTGCCGTCGACAGAATCAAGTGTTTTCCCAATGTTACAGGAAAACCTAGCCATCGCGCAGCAAGAGCGCGAGAAAAATGGCCGCTGGAAAAGATCGCCACATCTCCATCGATAGTACGAATCTTTCTAATCATACGATCAGCACGGTCACTAATCTGTTGCGGGGTTTCGCCGTTCGGAGCGCCGTTGTCGAAAATATTCCATCCGGGAACGGTATCCCTGATTTCTGAAGTCTTTTTTCCTTCATAGTCACCATAGCGCCATTCAAAAAGGTCCTCGTCAATCGAAGCGTGCGGAAATCCACAAATCTCGCAAGTATGCTTAGCGCGCATTAAAGGGCTTGTGAATACTTTGGCAAAGTGATGCCCTCTTATTTTTTCAGCAAGCTCTTGCGCCTGCCTTACGCCATTCTCCGTCAGCGGCAGATCAGTTATGCCGGTATGCTGTCCTGACAATGACCATTCGGTTTCACCATGCCGACATATATAAAGATCACCCACGTGCATCCTCCTTTGGCAATAGCTCACCGCATACCTTGCAATGCTTGGCGTCGATATCATGAATATTAAAACCGCACTTCGGGCACTCAACATCACGTTTATGAATGTCCCCAACTAAAATGCGCGCCAATCCCATCAGCTGCCAAGGAATCAAAAGCACACCGCTGACGATCATGAGAATCGCAATAAACTTCCCTTCCAGCGACAAAGGTACAACATCGCCATACCCTACCGTAGTCAGGGTGACAATAGAGAAATAGAAAGCATCAAAAAAATTGGGAAATGTATCTTGCTCGACTTCATACATCAATCCTGATGAGACAAAGAGCAGGCAGAACAAGGTGAACAAGATCTTAAGGATCCGCAAACGGAGTTCCGTGATCTGTCCGAAGAAGGCCCCTTTGTCTTTAAACATGCGTAGAAGACGCAGAATCCGAAATATCCGCAGCACACGAACAAACTGCCAATGCATTCCTGAAAAAAACAGCGGTAAGATTGAAACTAAGTCGACAATCGCCATCGGGGTAAAGGGATAACGCCAATCGAATCGTTTCACCCACCAGCGGAGAAGGTAATCAAAAAGAAAAATTACAGAAATTAGGCGGTCGCTGAGCCTCAACCAGTCATACAGTTGAGAAGATATCGGGTATGTTTCAATGACGAAGTTAGCGCAGATGATCAGAACAAGCAGCGCCATCACAACAGCATAGGCGCGTCCATAGGCTGTTCTCTCAAAATTGAGCATCTGATCACAGTAGTTCCGGAACTTTTCTAGTCGACTCGATTTAGCCATACGCTAATAATCCATGCCCTGAAAAATTTCCATCAACCTTAGACAGATAGATTTGGACTCTTCATAAGTGACATGTGCGTCTGCCTCGTACAACGGTACCCACTTGCCTCCGCTAATCTCCTCTTCCTGGAGGTAGACTTCACCATTGATCTCTCCCAGAAAATAGGTCACCTTTTTATTGATCGGCCTGTCTCCTCGCTCAAAGATATAGCTCTCTTCAAGCGGCTCTTCAGACAGGAAACGCTTAACAGAAAGCCCTGTCTCCTCTTTTAGCTCGCGGACAGCCGCTTCTTTTGGCGTCTCGCCTTCTATGGCATGTCCCTTTGGAAACGACCAGTGATCCCCCGACTGATGCTTGATTACCAGTACCTGCCACACACCATTCTTCTTTCTGATCGGGATCACCCCATAGGAGGCTTCCTTTGACGCCT
>JACKPN010000027.1 GCA_024233575.1 Chlamydiales bacterium | reverse complement strand
TCTATTGATAACAAATTTCAGATGTTGTCAGACGAACTTTGATTTGCAAGTATCTATGAGAGTTGCTACAGTCCACGCCTATTTATGAAAAAATGATGGGAGTTATCAATTGTCATACCTCGCTCTTAAACTATTCACCAATGCGACAAATAAAGGTATTCTGGAGTTTCTTACGGATGAACTTTGTTCAGGAGAGAAAAGCTCTATTGATGAAACAATATCCTCATGGTTGAAAGAACACAAAAATGATTTTAACCTTAATGATACATATAAATTGTTACTGCTTGAGCGAACAGTAAAGCGCTGTTTAGGCCATTCAGAATGTAGCCCATCTCAACTGATCTCGGTGATTGGTGGCATATTCTTAGAGATGGCTGACCCATCAAGTTTTAGCAATTGCAATGGGAACATATCAAGTCAATCGAATGGAGAAATTTCGTCAGAAGATAAAAAACCTCTAACCGCAGAACTTGGCAAAGGTTTTTCAAAAGCTAACTCAGCGGAAAAACGCAATGCAAATTTTTTAGTAGAAAGCTATATTACTGTGAAAACCACGCAAAATCCGAAGTTAGCTCAGCTTTTCGAGCGCGCTCGGAGTTTAAGCTATCTTAGTTTGCAACAGCTTTTCGATCTAATCGAAAAAACATCATCGGAAAAAATCGAAATACTAACAAAACTCTTATGCACATCTCGTAAAGATTTAGATACTATCTCACCGCATCTTTTCGATCTAATTGAAAAATATCCCTATGAAATGCTTGTCGTGTTAACAAGAATCATTTCAGCACTTCCTGAAGATATGGCTATTTCTAATTGGATGAAGCTTATTCACAGCTTTGAAACGAATACGTTAAACGAAGTCGAGGACTTGGATAGGATCATTTGCAAGATGCCTGAAAATGTCCTCGATGCTAATACATGGATACCCCTACTCCACATTTTCGTTAATCACCCAAAGCAATTAAATGAATTATTTATTGCCATCACTCTAATTCTTGAAAAAGTAAAGATTTTCGATGAATTCGAATTTCTATTTTTTCGATTTGATCACTTATGTCAAGGAAATAAAGAACCAGAATTTGTGATAAAAATCAAAACATTTTTATCTTGTACAAATAACGAAAAATCATTCTTAGATTATTTTAAAATATTAAAAAATCAGGGTCCAACGATATTTACAGAGACAGCTAAAATCATCAATGCCATTCCTGAAAATCAGCGCACTGCGATGACGTTACAACCTCTCTTCAACCTTGTAAAAGAGTTTCCTTCCACAATTTATAACGTACCCTCAGAAATTATCAGTGATGGAGAGGATATCCTCTCTCTTTTAGATTTTACAAATAGGGTAGCAAGATTTTGTAAAAGAGGTAAGCGGTCGTTTGCGTCTTGGTCAAGTGCTGCGAAAATACTTGAATGCATCAGTAAAATTCAGAAATCAGAAAGAGAGCATATCATACAACTCATCTGTCAACAAGAGATCTCAATTTATGATTGCGAACTGTTGATTACTCTCGAGGTCATTCCTAGAACCCTTAGGCTGGAATTGCTCCAGAAAACGGAGGAAGCGACGAAGAAGCAGGAAGAGTTTTCTGAACGTACACATAGAATATTACGGTTTCTGTCTCTGTTTCATGAAAGTCATCTGAGTGATAAATCTTTTGTTGCTTTTGTTTTAAAGATATTTGAGAAAACACCTTCTCTTTTCGATACGAATAGAGAATTATACTACATACCACCTAACAAAGATATCTGTTCTATATTTGAAAAAATTAATTTAGATGAAAGAGCAGACGTTTTCCTAATAAGTTGTGGTTTGAGTTCGAAATTTTATAGTGATGATTTCATACATTCAAGATTAGAATTATTCGAGAGTGTTGGAAATATTCCCAAAGCAGATCGGAGAGATGTTCTATATAAATGTGCTGCTTATTGGAACGCCTTACAATTATCATGGAGTTACAATGACCCAGAAATAATCATACGTTCAATCTCCAAAATCCCTTCAGATATCCGCGAATTCACTTTGACAAAGGCCTATCAATTTAAATTATATTCCTACAAACACGAAAATTCGTGTTCAGATATGTTTATTGATCGCGTGATCGAGCTTACACCGCAAGAAGTAGAAGAGCTGGTCGATCTAAGCTGTCATAATGTAGACATATTTCTAAATTTATCCAAAATTCCTTCTTCAGAAAGAAAAAAAATAGCGGAAGCAATGCAACTGATCGATAGCATCAAAACGAAAATCCAATTCCTTAAGATATGTCATTTTCGTCTTGACTGCTTTACACCGGAAATAATACAAGCTGCTGTGCGTTTTGTAAAAGTAAGCGAAGGCTCTGAAACTTTACAGCTAGATTCTATGCGTAGATGTGAAGTATTGAATAGATTAGAACTGGCAACCATGATCATAAATAAACGCGGCTTTAATCTTAGCCAGATTATGGATTCAATCGACGCCCTTCCTAAAAGAAAGAGAGTTCTTATTCTAGCAACTCTTAATTCCTTTGGTTCTGTATGGGTATTTGGATACGGATCTTTTCTTCATTTACCATCTATGCTAAGTGAATTTAGCATAAAAGAAATAAAAATGATAAATCAAAATATTTCGACATTCCGAGCATGTGAGGAGTTGAATAGCTTCATCAAAAATGAGTATTCTCTCGAACCTAAGACGCCTCCTGATGAAGACCTCTATAGGATAGCTGCAGCGTTGAACCATCAGAGTGAGATTAAAGATACTGTCAATATCCTTCGAGAACTACTCTCAGTTGATCGTTTTTTTAATATCAGAAAAGGAAAATTGTTAAATCTATTGAACATGATTCGAGAATATAAAGAACGATTTAAAGATTCCAACAGCTCCGGAGAAAAAACAACTGGATCTCTAATTTATAACACGGCAATGAAAATTAAACTTAACACACCTATTACTCATCGAATGAGCATTGTGAGAAAGCTGTTTTCTGTACGTGAAGCTGTTGATCTGGAAAAACAAACCTCTGATATTCTCAATTTATTGTGTAGCGATGAGCAAACAACATAATGTGATAGGGAGCGCCCTATTTTGATTGATTAGGCGAACCTATACCGAAAAAGGTTCAAGAATCGTTTTCGATATATTCTTGACTGTTTTTTTAATGCTCACTAAAATTCCGCAACTTTTATTTTTTTTTAAGGATCAAAATAATGGGACCATTATCAAAAAACGTTTTATTTAGAAACACTGGCGCGTATTTGCGAAGAAGTTTAACTTACCCGCCTTCTACACGTCAGCCAAGTATCTTTACCCGTATTTTTGGCTCCTATTCTGAACAAGCTTACCCTTTGCAATTAGATAGAAAAGTCAGCACTAATAATAACCACAACTGGTTAACACCTGTTGCTTTGGGAGTTGCGGTTTCATTTTTATACTACAAAAATCATGAAACATGTGCTGCTGAATCAGTTGAGGGTTCTCAACATTCTTGCGAAATGACTCGGGATGGCACGAAAAGCCCATTTATCAAACAACTTAGCACTTCGAACAAGGAAGAACAAATACAATTGTTTGATACAATCTATCGAGATGCTGAGCGACTTAATCCCCACTATTTAGATGGTTGGCATTTTGCTCTAATCGAAGAATTTCCAGAGTTAGCAATTCATTATTTAGAATGGTTGATGGAAAATGGAAAAGGCATGCGAGAAGCGAGCCCATATGGATGGCTTCTAATTCGATTTTTTGACGCTCTTAACAAGAGCGACTATTTCATCAACCCGAAGTCGGCAAGCGCAAAATTTGTCAAAGAACACCTCATTAAGAGTGTAGTATATAAAAAAATAAGAACAGAAATGGATTTTGAGGGCTTGTTAAAGCCACACTGCAGAATGGTCTGCTTAAACTATTACGAAGGATTTGTCCCATTCCTTCAGCCGATGTTCCTCACTGAAGAGAGTATTCAAACCTATAAAGAGGAGATTATTTTCAAAGAAAATGGCGAAGTTTCGGTTCCTGGCTTTGCCATGACCATCAATATTTTAGGATTGCTCAATGATTACCATAACAACAGCTTTTGCGATGAAAATGGCAAATTAGAAATACAGTCACGTTCAATCAATCATGTTTTGTCGGAAGATATTCTTGAAAAGGTCGATCATGATCTACTACGCGTTGCTGTTGCTAAGTCATATCAGCTCGCCAATATGCTGGCGAAAGTAGTGCAACTTCATGATAATGTTCCATTTATCGAAAATACGGGAGCATTATTCCTAAAGAACGTAGGATGTCCGGTTAAGGCTGTCGACACATGGTACTTCTCAGTCTATCCCACAGAAGAAGCGTTTCTTCGTTTATTTAAAACTTTAGATGACAATGAAACGCGTAAATTAGCCAAAGCAATTTTTGGAACGCCCGATTTCAAGGAGTATGGGCAGAATCTCATGATAAAGTCTCTCTACAAATATGACTTTAATACTCTTGGAAGCTTTTATGAAGCAGCTCCTACAGATATTCGAAGAGAATTTATCGCACATCAGTTGAAATGGAGAATTCCCGCTTGCATTCGTTCCTCTAGCAAAGTTTTGCAAGCAGAAGCCGTGAAATATTTTTTAAAAGATAGAGACCTAAAAAAACTCAGATCGTATTTAGATGCCTATGACCTCGACCTCTCAAAAAGGCTCTTTCCTTTTTCAATGGAAGAAATCGACAATCAATCACTGGTAACTTTTTATGATGATCTCATCGAGGGCATGAGTGAAGAGCAATTTAAGAAATTTGTACACTTCATCATAGAGCAACAGACCTCAGTCTGTTTCGGTGATATAGCCGGAGATGAGATGGGCGATTATTATCTTTACGAACCGGGGATGCTCGCCTTTATGCTCTGTACCGGAGCGGGAATGGCGAGGATACAAAGATCTATCTACTCTGGTAAAATTTACGGAAAAAATATTGAAGCGATAACCCAGAAAGTTAGAGACAACTATATTTCAGGCAGAGACATGCCTATTAAGTATATTCCTGCCCTCGAAAAAGGAATACAAACATACCTTATCAATCAACACAATCAGACCTGTAACATTTTATAAGATACATTCTCTGATTTAAAGAATTGTCAGATTGGGAACAAATTTTACTTGGGAAAGAGAATCTTGAGGAGTGACATAGTTGATAAACTAGACCGACGAAAGATGGTTTTTCCAAGGTAAAATTTGTCGTAAGATGGCTGTTCAGTAATTCAGAGAATGTCTTTAAAGGCCTTGCCTGAACGATTCATGCGCAAGGATGCGAAAATCTAGTAACTAAAAAGGAAAAATGATGGTAAGCGGAACCAACAACAATCACCCTGAACGAAATCCTTTCGATTGTCAGGAATCCCTGTACAATAAAATGCCTAACTCTACGATCACTGAACCGTTATTATTCAGTTTATTCGTAAATAACAACTACGATGCCCTGGCTAGCGCTTATGATGCTGCGGACGAATTGGTCAAAGATAATTTTTTTAAAAAGCATATCACCCACATTAACGCCTACTTATTGGATATTCCGAGTAGGCTTTTTCAGCAACGTCTAGTTGGTCAATTCAATAGCGATACTGAACTTAGAAAGTTGAAGTTCTTTTTATACGGAGAGAACCATTTTTCGCATATATACCCCTATACAATGCAGTCAATCCATGAAGATAAAAATCATATCGAGTTCTATGATCAATTGATCAACCAAATGAGCAAAGAACAATTACGGTTGTTTATTGATTTCATGCTTGAGCAATCTTCAGAAGTCATTGTTGAAATATACCTTTGCGAAGAAGGTGTTGATGATATGCAGGAACCAGGAATTTTATGTTTCCTTGTCAGTTCAGGAGCAGGAATGGAACGCATTGGTAAGGCTATTCAAAGTAGCGAGATTGATGAAAAAACCGTAGAAAGAATGTTTAATCGTTTATTGAATGACTATCTCAGCTGCAGCCCTAGCCAACCTCAATACCATCATACAACACTTATCAAAGAGGGAATAGAGAAACACTTCATCCCTTATCTTTCTAATGAAAAACGTACTTTCTACCAAGAAAAGCTGAACGAAAAATACGAGTCGGCAATGAGACTCAAGTAGCTAGGACGTAGATAAGACGCATTCCAAATCGTTGGAATGCGTCCTTTCCTAAATGCAGACTCGAATCCTCCTTTTCTGACATTTCATATGTCACGGATTGCTAGACGTTTATGCTTAACCGACAAAGTATAAGCTGTATCTTCAAAAGAGATTTTACAAAAAGAGCGTTGTGCTATAATGAGTTATAGATAACCAACCGACAGGTGTTGCCGTGGTAAAGTTTATTGTGAATTTTGTTTTTTTTGGACTGCTTTTCTACGCGATCTATATCTTCTTTCCTGATGCTTTTGAAAAACTCGTTTCTTGGGTCTCCGCACTCTACAACTTTCTTGTTGACTTGGTACAAAGCATCGTAGAAAAGGTCAGCGAGATGACCAAACCAGCAGCCCAATAGACTGACTAGAACTGTATCCCTTCGAGAGCTAATCGGGTATGAAGATTGATGCCGTAGCGCATGCACTCTTCATCAAGATCAAACCTTGGATCATGGAGCATATAAACGCAGTTTTTTGCCTCATTACGACAGCCTAGCTGAATAAAGCATCCGGGAATTTTTTGAGCATAGTATGCAAAATCCTCCCCGCCGAGCATCCGTACTGCAGGAAATACCATCTTTTCCGCTACTTCGGGAATGATCGCCGTAGTGGCTTTGACAGCAGAATCATGGTTGTAAGTTACCGGATACCCTTCATGATATTCCAAAGAGTAGGATGCGCCTTTCTTTTCGGACATCACCTTTAGGATCTCTTCCATTTTTTCCCGGATGCTGTGACGAACAGAATCTTTAAAAGTACGGACAGTCCCGGTTATATGCGCTCTGTCGGGAATGACATTGTATGCCGACCCGGAATGAAACTGCGTTACAGTAACGACGGCGTCTTCTTTGGGAGGAAAAGCCTCATGAAAAGCGGCGACAACGTCTGCACCGACAACGATCGACTGGATCGTCTTCTGTGGCAGAGCCGCATGCCCGCCAACGCCTGTGATCATGATATCGAAGCTGTCTGGAGCTGCCATCGCCGCCCCGTCGCAAACGCCTATAACCCCCGTCTCCAGGGTTGGCCATACGTGCAGGGCATAGATAGCATCGACTTCTTCCAAAGCACCGTCAGCGATCATCGCCGGCGCACCGCCGGGAAAGAGCTCTTCGCTAGGCTGAAAGATAAAACGTACATGGCAGGTAAGCTGCTCTCGCATGTTGCTGAGCATCTTTGCTGCTCCAAGAAGCATCGCCGTATGGGCGTCATGACCACATAGATGCGCCTTGCCGGGGCTTTGAGATTGATAAGGCTTATTCCCCTGCTCCTGAATGGGAAGAGCATCCATGTCTGCACGCAACGCTATCCGTTTTGTCGCCCCTGGAACATGAATATCTCCGACAACCCCTGTTCGCCCAATGTTGCGTTTGACGTCGATTCCAGTATTTTCCAGGTATTGCGCAACAATCCCAGCTGTACGCTCGACGTCGAAGGCAATCTCAGGATGTTGGTGGATATCGCGTCTGATTGCGATCACTTCCTCTAACAGATCTTTCATGATGCTAATGCCTCCATTCTATAAGTTTCCTTCAGCTGCGACAGTGCAGCCAAACCAACAACACCGGAAAAGACCGCCCAGTATGCAGGGGCAAGAGGATTGCCAAGATAAGCGATCAATGCTGTTGCAATAAGCGGGGTGCACCCGCCAAAAATGCTTGTGCTGATGTTGTACGAAAGGGAAACGGCAGTGTAGCGTATGCGAGTGGGAAAATTTTCAACCAAAGCGCCGGCAACAGGAGCTTGCAGGATGCCAAGCAGCGCCGCCATGGAATTATAGACGATAACAATCATCATAATATTGCCGGAAGCGAAGATCTGCATAGCAGGATATCCTATTAGCGTCATGACTAGTAAAGGCCAGAAAATCACTTTCCTTCGGCCTAACTTATCGGAAAGCCATCCGCCCAATAACGTCGTCAACGCCAAAATAAGAAGTGGAAAGAGATTCAGCAGAAATGAGAGCGCCAGGCTGAAATCCACAAAGGTATGCAGATAGGTAGGCATATAGACCATCAACGTGTATATCCACACCGTCATTGGAAAGATAATCCCTGCAAAAAGCAAAACTTTTGAAGCATGATAACGAAGAGTCTCCTTGAGTGGCGAGATTTTATCGGTACATCCTTCAGCAGCTTCAACATAAACAGGCGATTCAGCAATACTGCGCCTAAGGAAAAAAGCCGGCAGTGCAATCACAATCCCCAGAAGGAAAGGAATGCGCCACCCCCACAGTTCCACCTCTTCAGAAGTGATGGAACAAGTCACAGCAGCAGCCACCGCCGTCCCTAAAAATGCTCCTAGTTTACATCCGACAAATGCTGTTGAGCCGACCAGACCGCGGCGACCTGCCGGAGCATGTTCAACGACATAGGAAACCGACCCAGCATATTCACCTCCTATAGAAAGTCCCTGGAGCATGCGGAGAAAGACCAACGCAATCGACGCCGCGATCCCTGCTTGCCCATACGTTGGAAGCAATCCCATACATAGGGTTGGCACTGCCATCAGCACGATCGAAAGCAGCAGAGCCGCCCGCCTGCCGGATCTATCGCCGATCTCTCCAAAGAGGATCGCTCCGATAGGTCTGACAAGGAAGCCTACAGCAAAAACAGCAAAGGTTGACAGCAAGCTGAGAAAGGGGATATCGGAAGGAAAGAACTGTCTGGCGATGACGGGGGCAAAAAGACCAAAAAGGGAGAAGTCATACCATTCAAGGGTATTGCCTATTAATCCTGCTGTGACAGCCTTTTTTAGTTGGTGCATAAAACCTTCTCGATCATCTGAGTAAAAAGTAAACGCCTCCCTTCATTCACTTTTTCAAGGCGCTGTCGCAATCCTGAAAGGTGCGGATCGTTCTTCTCCAAAAAGTGGGGAGCATATTCAGGATGGACACCGCAAAGCAGTGCCTTGCCTTTGCCGACGGCGCATTCGATAATCGCTGCGGGGCTATCTTGTATGTCACTGTAGCGGGCGAGCACATGAACATCAGGCATTTTGTGGGCGTCAACGAAAGAACAGCCGCCATTGTAGTAACAGGACAGCTCTTTCTGCGCAATTTTACTATCGCCGTACCAGCTGAGGTTTGCCAAGCGTGCGCCGCTTTCATTCTCGTAGCGGAAGACTCCTGTTCCATAAGCAGGACCGCGGGCGGTTCCTGAGAAAAAGCGTAATTCATGCTCGCGGACAATTTCCAGGGGGGTGCCTTGCTCGAACTCTACCTTATTGCAACCGTAATATCCACCGGCGCAGATACCAAGGTAACGCCCTCCCTGCTCAACCCATGCGCGAATCAACCGGTTTGTTGGACCGGCAAGCGCTTCATGATACGGCATCGATCTGCCTCCAGGGAATATCAGCAAGACCGTTTTATCGCACCATTTGGGGGTGCGTAAATCAAAACGATTCACTCGGCGTATGCGGTAGCGTTCATGAATTCCCTCTTCTACGAGTGAGAGCTTCAGATATCGCGTAGCACGAGGTCCAGCTCCATCGTCGGAGTAGATCAATATCTCTTTCATCATCTACGAAACGCTTGAATAATCGGTAGGGCAAACATCGCTTTGGCGGCCTCGCCAAAAACGAAAGGAACAAGTCCCATCATGAAAGCGTTAGAGGTACCGACAAACAAAGAAAGCCAAACAGCGCCAATCATTAGCTGAAGGAAAGAACTCATCACTATGCCTGCTGCCGTTTTCCATAGAGAAACAGCTGACCAACGCTCGCAAAACCAGCCCACAAGATAAGCTTGAAACAACATCCCAAGGAGATACCCTCCGGTCATGCCCACCATTGCCGCAGCATTAATGCTGCCTCCAGCCAAAACCGGCAGGCCGACCACGATTTGCAACAGGTAAATGGCAACAGCGGCCGTCCCTTTTTTGCTTCCCAGAAGCCCCCCGGCAAGCATGACCCCCAAAGTCTGTAATGTTACGGGAATAGGGGTAAACCAAAGCGGAATCTTCACCTGAGCAAGCAGAGCGATCACAATTGAAAACGCCGAGGCCTGAAGGACAGCCCATAGCGCCGTTTTTGTCCGTATTTGTCTTAAAGCCAGATCAGCCATACCCATAACCTCCTGATATACAAGATATTTTAATAAATGAGAAGCATACCATCTTAAGAGCAATTTCGCTATAATTTTATTCCTTCTAACAAGGATAATAAAAGTATATGAACAAAATCACACTTACCCTTACATGCCCGGACCGCGTCGGCATCGTTGCCGCTGTAACGGGTTTTCTGGCAGCGAATAATGGCTTTATCATCGAGTCCGCGCAGGTCGGTGATTCTTATAGTCAACTTTTCTTCATGCGCGTTGTTTTCACCATCGACAGTCCGGTTGAAGAAGTCGAGCGCCTTTTTTCTGAGACAGCAAAAACATTTCAAATGCAGGCGCAATTTACATATACCAATATCAAGCCCAAAGTATTGATCATGTGTTCGAAACAAGGTCACTGCCTCAATGCTTTGCTGAACAAATATGCCATGGGCGTCCTCCCCATTGAGGTTCCTGCCGTTGTCTCTAACCATTCCGACCTTGCAGAGATGTGCTCTTGGTACCGCATCCCCTTCCACCATCTGCCAGTAACTCCCGACAACAAAGAAACGCAGGAAAGAAAAGTGCTTGATCTCGTCGATGAACATCAGGTCGATCTCGTCGTACTTGCACGATACATGCAGATCCTAACACCGGAGATGACGCAAGCATTATGGGGAAAGTGCATCAATATCCATCATTCGTTCCTACCTAGCTTTAA
>JACKPN010000026.1 GCA_024233575.1 Chlamydiales bacterium | reverse complement strand
TACAAGACTACCGATTACTATCATCCTGATTCTGAACGCTGTCTTTTATGGAATGATCCCGAAATAGGAATCGAATGGCCCTTATTTGGCCTCTCACCCCTCCTTTCTAACAAAGATAAGCAAGGAAAATTATTAAAAGAATTTATTTAACCTTTACAGAACATTAATAACTAATTATGCTATAATATAAATTATTAATGAGAGGTTATTATGACTGGAAATATCAGCGGAAATGAAATTCCTATTTCTAAATCGCAGGACTTTTCTCGCCCGGAACATATTTCAATTGAGAGCAAAGCAGGAAATCTCGACGGCCGTGAAGTCAAAGAGCAAAAAGGACTGCTTGGAAAAATTAAGGACAAGTGGGACAACCTGCCTCCCCTCGTCAAAACCGGTATCAAAGTCGCAGCTGTTGCGGCCGTTGCTTTTGCCTTAATTGCTGGCGGTATTCTCATGGCGGGTGCAGCCGCAGCGCTCTTTACCGCCATCCCCATGTCAACGATCTTTGCAGCAGGAGCGTTGGTCGTCGGGCTCTCGGCACTGACGACATTCCCGGTACTCACGGCATCAGGGCTCATTATCGCCTTCGCACCCGAAGGTGCTGATGAAAATGCCATCCCTCCAAATCAATTACAAGATCTCAAAAATAGCTATAACGATCCAAAAACATCTTTCAAAGATTTTCAGGAAGCGCATCTTTCCGGCGGCAAATTCAAAAAGCTTAAACCTCTCCTAAAAGAAGATGTAGCCGATCGTTTGAAAGAACTGATCGTTAAGCAGAAAGAACTTAACGGAAAGGAAGCGATGCTTGAAGCCAAGCCTAAGTTAGAAGAAGAAATCAAGGAATTGAAGGCTAAGCTTGAGTCTCTTAACCCACCCAATCCACCCATTGACGAGAAAATTACAGACCTCCAAAAGGAGCTGCGAGGCAAACAAGAAGCCCTGAACGACGAGAAAACGACTGATACAGAAAAAACAAAAATAGAAGAAGAAATAAAAAATCTAAAAGAACAAATTACATCGCTTCTCCCACCCCGTCAAACCATTTCTTTAGTAGCAAGTGGACAGATTTCAGAGATCGACGGACAACTACAAGGTAAACTTAAGTATCTCGCCAATCTCAACGAAATTGAGTCATCACTAGAAAACATCTCAACAGGATGGCACGCTCTACGAAATGCATATCCTAATGGTGATAACCTCTTCAAACCACAACCTGCTCCGGTTCAAGAAAACGAGTAGCCTTAAGGTCCGGCAGCCGGTGTCGTTGGCGCATTGAAGTTAATCGATGTTTGCGGCGCCGTCACACCGGCAGCTCGCGGATTGATGTCAATGTAAGCGCGCGTACCTGCCGCCGATGCCACAGTTCCGACAAAGTCACGAACGCCCGCCTGTACAATCTCTCTTAAAGTTGTGAAGTGCCGTGGGGCCACATAAACGATATCCCCAGACTCCAACGGAAAGTCATCTGCACAGCCTTTGACGATGCGGTTAAAATCAATGAGATATTGCGTTGGATTAGTCAAACTACCTCGGATCACGGCAACACGGGAGCTCGCGCGTCCCGTTACGCCTCCCGCTTCGGCAATTACCTCAGCTAAAGTGATCGTGCCGAAGAACTCGTATGTGTCAACACTGCCAACTTCCCCAAGAACATGAACCTCTTGCCTTAAGTGTGGCGCAATATAGATATAATCACCGGAACGTAGGCCAATATCTTCTGTGAGATCGCCATCAATGAGCTTTTTAAAATCAACATCGACACATTCGCCATCCCGTGCAACGAAGCTGCGTTCTAAGTCGATAAGGTCTACAGTCTGATCACGGAAAATACGCGTTCGGAATCCGCCAGCCTCAGCGATAGCAGATAGCAATGTCATCTCACCTTCAATCGCTTTAAGTCCGGGACCACGGATCTCACCAAGAATGGTGTAGAAATCGCCGATAAACTCTAGAGGTGTCATGAGGATGATAGGATCACGATAGTAACTGCTAAGTTCCGCTTCAAGATCGCGTCGCAGCTGGGCGACAGTCTTTCCCCAGGCATCTAGACTATGGACAAAGAGATACGAGATATTGCCGTCGGGGCCGACGGGCACGCGACGGATTGTTTCCGGATCGCCATACAAAGAAATCTGGAGAACGTCACCAATACGCAGACGGTACAGCTTGGCAGCCCCTCCGATTCTTTGTCCCTCAGGCCCCGCATCCTCTTCACCGGGAACAGGAATGAATGGTGTTCCCTCTTTAGGTTCTTCTTGCTGTCCTCCGGGTACCGGCACGAAAGGTGTGTTTTCCGTAGGTATGGGCTCTTTTTTTTCTTCTTTATTTTCCTCTGTAGGCTCTTCTGTGAAAACATAAGGGGCAGGCTCTCCTTGGTATTCAAACGCCGGCGTCTTATTTATTTTTTCCGCGGAAGGTGTTGCTTCTTTCTTTTGTTCCTCTACAGATGGCTCCTGACTTTGAGTTGCAGCTTCCTGCTTCTCTACTTGAAGAGAGGGGACAGATTCTTCCTTAGGGATAGGTTGCTCTTCGTTGTCTAGCAATGAATGCTGTTTTTGTTCCGCTGCAGGCGACTTCTGATTCTCTGCCTGAGGCGTGGGAGTTTTTTCTACTTGGGGAGGCGTTAGTCCTTCATCATAATCGAACTGCAATGGTTGCTTGACTTCAGAGGAGGGTAACTCTACATCCTGGTTCACTGCAGGCGACTTCTGATTCTCTGCCTGAGGCGTGGTAGTTTTTTCTGCTTGGGGTGGCGTTAATCCTTTATCATAATCGAACTGCAATGGTTGCTTGACTTCAGAGGAGGGTAACTCTTCATCCTGGTTCACTGCAGGAGGCTTCTGATTCTCTACCTGGGGCGTGGGAGTTCTTTCTGCTTGGGGAGGCGTTAATCCTTCATCATAATCAAACTGCAATGGTTGCCTGCTATCCTCGGATGCGGGTACGCTTGGTTGAACCGGTGTGCTGACTTCAGAAGATGTTGTCGTTTCAGGAACTTCATTTTGCTTTCCGACCGGCGGTACGGAAACATCCTCAAGCTCGTTAGAGGATTCCGGCGTTACATCGATAAATTTGTAGTCGGGTGAAATATCTCCTTGTTCGGCAGACAAAATAGCGCCGCCTGTCAATAAAAACAGATAGAGTGAAAACAATGTCAAAAAAAAGTTCTTCATCGCTCTGCTCTCCTGGAAATATGAATGTAAAGACAGAAAAACAAAGAAAGATTTCTCTCTTCTTTTTTTTCTTCGCCCCTGAGCATCTTCGCGTTAACAACCATTTTCATCGTTTCCCATCTCATCATAAAGGTGGATTAAATGACGGGAACCAGACTTCGCCATAGTAACGACCTGCGCTAATGCCAAACGACTGAACAAAAGTATAAGCAATCAACCGTACAAGCTCCCTAAGAAAACGGAAAGGCTTGTTCTGCACATACACAATATCTCCTGGCATCAAAACAAAATCTCGAGCTCCTCCATTTAATATCTCAAGATAATCAACAACGGCAACACGGGGGCATTCCAGCCTTCCGCGGATTACGATCACCTTCGTCATGTTAGCATTGCGGCTGTCTGCTGCAACAACATTCATCCAGCCGCCAGAACGCGCAATAGCTTCACTTAATGTCATATTATGATCATATGGTATGCGCGATGGCGCGGATACCGCTCCAAGCACATAAACGGCCATCGCTTTATTAGGAGCGATATAAATGTAATCGCCGGCTTGGACATCGATGTTTTCCTTATCGTCGCAAGTGAATAGCAACTTCAAGAAATTCACCTTGATTTTTCTGCCTTTACGCATCAAAAAAGATTTGTCAAGATCGGCGATCATAAATAAACGAGCATCCGCAGTTTTTTCGTTAAAGTTTTCTCGCAAAAGACCGCCCGCTTGACCTATAGCTTCACGTAACTTGAGCGCTCCTAAAATGGGATAACGGCCGGGCTGTTCGACTCGCCCCAAAATCCGGTAATATTTATTTACCGCTTCTCTAAGGGATATCGATACTTTTGGAGAGATGTACAGAGACGATACTTGCTGGGTAATCTCTTCCCTCACTTCCGATAAGGTTTTTCCCGCAGCAGGAACGCCATCGGCAAAACCATAATATATACGTCCATCAGGGGCGACGGGAACGTTATCCATCTGCGTTTCGCTGTCCCCGAAAATCGATAACTCGACAATATCCCCAGGAGAGAGGGTGAACTCCCCGCTCTCTTCGACATTGTTTTCATCAAGCAGATCGCTTTCTTCCTCTTCGTCATCTGGTTTAGCGCAAGGATCAGCAAGGCATGGATTATAGTCGATGACGCAGCATTGCTTAAACTCCATCACCTGCGGGCGCCGACAAGGGTTGCAGCATGGGAGCTCAAAAAGCTTATCACAACAGCACCCTGAGAGAACAGTCAGCAAGGTTACAGCAAGGCAGATGTGTAGAGCAATAGCACTTATCCTACTCATTTCCAAGGCAACATTTGTTTGAGAAACCCCTTTCGAGATTGCTTCATTTCCATCTTGATCCGTTCATCCTCAATATAAACAGGGTACACTTTGTTAAGAATAAACCCACAAGGGCGCACACCATAACTTTCTAAATCGATCAACGCAGCATTAATCACTTTCTGGTGAACGTCAGGTGATCCTATGACAAAAACCGTCGCATCTGTCAAAGCTGCCAGATTTGGACCATAATCGTTTTCAATAATATCCGGTGCATCAATGATAATCACATCATAGAGCTTCTTCAGCTCGTTCATCAGTTTCTTCATCTTCGTTGACTGAATCAGCCCCTTCAGCTGTAAGTCCTCATCAGCAACTACAATACAATCGGGTTTTCCTTGGATAATGAGATCAGAAACTTTTCCTTTTCCATGCAGGTACTTCTCCAAGGAGGCATGTTTTTCATCTACCTCCGTCGCATATTCATTTCGTCGATAGTCCGCTTCAACCAATAATACCTTCTTATGAAGAGCAGAGAGGTAATCAGCTAATAGCCTCGTGATCATGCTTTTTCCCTCTCCGGAGATAGAGCTGATAAAGGACAAAGTAACCGGCTCCTGCTCTTCATCGGAACCTGTAAGCCCTGGAAGCTGTTGGTTAATCCTTTCTGCAAGCCGCCTGACAAAATAGAGCATTTTTTTGTCGGCACCATCTTTAGCAAGAGATTTTAAAGCAGGAAACACCATCAAACAAGGTGGCCCGTAATTAATCATCACCTGACGTGGAGTCCATATCCGGGAATCATACATTTCAATGACAAACGCAGTGGAAACGCCAGCACCAATGCCAAATATAAGAAGAATGAAAGGCAATAGCTTTACAAGCACGCTATCTTTTAGGGGTTTTGCCTTCTCGGCAAACTGATAGGTTTCCAAGCTGCCTTTCGGAACATTCAACATCAGCTGAACCTGATCGAGCGAGCTGTTAAGCTCTTTGATCTGATCTTCAAGGATCGATTTATTATGCAACAGCCTGCTAAACGACGATTGTTCTTTCGGCAAACCGGCAACGCTTTTTTCCAGATCGGCAACACGCGCTGTAAGATCCTGCTTCTTTTTCTGCGCAGATCGGACCTTGCCTTGCATCCGCATCAGCTCTACTTCCAGCTGTTCTTTTAGGGTATTGCGTTCAAAAACTTGATGGCCTTTATCTTCTTCACTACCGCTGCGAATCAGATTGTCCAATTCATCTTCTAGCTTCTTAATTTTAGGATTGGAATCAGAGAATTTTGTGCGCGCTTCCGCCAAGGCCGATTGCAAGCTGACAATGCGTGCCTGCAACGGACTGCCTTTAGACTCCATTGTCACAGCAACACGATCCGGTAGGCTGTTGAACTCGCGGCGCAAGTTCTCATATTCAACAAGCATGCTATTATATTCGACTATCGCCTCGCGAAGAGCATCGCGCGTTTGGTTGTACTCATGCAGAAGCGTTGTATAGTCTGCAGTCATCTCGAAGTACTGATTTTTCGTTTTGAACTTCTCAATCTCTTGGTTTGCTAAATTGAGACGTTGCCTAACATCTTCGAGCTTTGCGCGATAGCTTTCCATCGCCGCAATCAGCTGACGCCTTTCGTACTCCTGACTGCTTTTGACTGCAAGACGCGCTAATGTATTGGCAATATCAACCACCAAATTAGGATTATCCCCTACAGCAACAATTCTGATCAGTTTAGATTCACCGCGAGGAATAGGAACTTCAATCATCTTGCCCAGCTCATTGACCGATAAATCGAGGCCTAATATCGACTTGACTGCCTGCAAATGGCTGGGAATTTTGATCATGTCAAGCGCTGTCGGCAGCGATATTGCCGTGAAGGTGAAGCCCGTTTCGCCTAGTTTTTGAGTATTTTCCGTCTGATACAAGACAATAGACTCTGCTGTATACGTCGTCAGATAGTAGTAGGTTAAGCTTATTCCAAGAGCAGAAAAAAACAACGAGATGCCAACAATCATGAACAAATGGCGCTTCACCCCATTGATCAACTTGACCATGTCGTATCTATCGAAGAAGTATTCTGGGTCGACCGTTTTAATTAACGGATCTTCAGTAAGTTGTTCTTTTTCGCCAGACCCTTTTACCATAACAAGTCCCTAAAATCGATACCGCTGCTGCCAAATCTAAAATAGTAATTATTATACTCTTCTTGTACAATTAAATAGTGATTACGAGCAAGAATTTAAAAATTTCGATAATGAGTAAGCTAAAGGAAACGAAAAGGCTCAGTTAAAGACGTTGCAACGCTGCGTATTTGGCAACGAGTTTTTTGGGTCGGCTAAGATTGTTGAAAAGAACGCTGTAGGTTAGTCCTGCTGCACCTTCATAGCTTTCTTGGATGATGCCGATACCAAACTCCTGATGGAAAACGCGGTCGCCAGGCTTCAGTTGTTCGCCAACCTCGAATGCGATCGGCTCGACAGCAACAGGCTTTCTGATCCGTTCCATCGCATCCAACTGTTCTTGATATTCGGGAATCAAACGCACTTTTTCCACATACTTTGATGGAACTTCAACCAAGAAGCGGCTGCGCCGCTGTGTCATGCGCTGGCCCCGTAAAAACCTGACGAGGGCATGAGTCAAATAGAGATGTTCTTTAGCACGGGTCATTCCGACATAAAAAAGACGTCTTTCTTCTTCCAAAGCGTCCGATGATCGCCGTGAATTAACATGAGGCAGAAGGTCTTCTTCCAATCCAACAACAAAAGCAACACGGAACTCTAATCCTTTACCGTTATGCAGGGTCATTAGATTAATGCGTTCTTCATCATCGGCAGCTTCATCAAGACTAGACTTCAAAGAGAGTTCTTCAAGAAATCCCGAAAGATCAGCATCATCGACCATCTCTTCCCATTCGATCGCTTTACCAATCAACTCATTGAGGTTAGCCAGCCTCTCGTCGGCCGTTTCCGGATCGCTATTTAGAAAGTCCTGATAGCCACTTTCTTTGATCGCCACCGTTACCAAATCTGACAACAGACCGTTGGCGTTCACGTTGTTAAGTCGGCGGATCAATTCAACAAAGCTGCATAATCCCGCCTTCTGCTTGGCGCTGAGGCGCACCTGGTTCTCCAGGGAATGTCCGGAAACGAGCGCATCGCAATAGGTCAACACAGGAAGCGCTTCGGCGCTCGCCGCTTCGCGAATTTTGTTGAGAGTGGTTTCCCCCAGACCCCGTTTCGGAACGTTGATCATCCTATTGAAAGCGATGATATCCGAAGGCGACTGCACTAGCCGCAACAATGCAAGAATATCTTTGATTTCCTTCCGCTGATAAAAGGAGATACCGCCAACAATAACGTAAGGAATATGACGCGTTAACAGCTGATCCTCAAAAGGACGCGACTGAGCATTAGTCCGGTAAAAGACAACCATGTCATTGTAGGGAATTCCATCATGTTCATGATGATAACGTAACCGCTCAGCAACAAATTGCGCTTCATGGCGCTCATCTTCAGCTTGCAAAATTTTGATTGTTGCACCTTCGCCAAGATCACTCCACAACTCTTTCTCATATCTGTTGTAATTGTGGGCTACCAAGGTATTGGCAGCATTGAGGATGTTGCTGGTGCTACGGTAGTTCTGCTCCAGACGGATCACTTTGGCGCCGGGATAATCTTTTTCAAAGTTAAGGATATTGCTAATCTCCGCACCGCGCCAAGAGTAGATCGATTGATCGGGATCGCCGACAACAAAGAGATTCTGCGTTTTTTCCACCAATAAACGGCACATTTCGTACTGTGCATGGTTGGTATCTTGATACTCGTCGACGAGAAGATATTTCCATCTCTGCTGATACGCTTCGAGCACTTCAGGATATTTTTCAAACAGCTTGACCGTAACGAAAAGCAGATCGTCAAAGTCGACAGCTTCGCATTCCTTAAGCCTCTTCTGATAAAGAGTATAGATATCTGGAAAGAAGGATTCGGGCCGTCTTTTGTATTGAGAACGGTCGATTTCTTCAGGTGCCAACAGCAGGTTCTTCGCTTCGGATATCAAACGCCGATATGTTTTTATATCGGCAATGTCGGCTCCAACATCTTTAATGCAATGCTTTAACAGCTTATCAGCATCGTCTTCATCATAAATGGTAAACTGATTTTTATAACCGAGATGGTGAATTGATTCTCTAAGAATCCGTGCGCCCAAGCTATGAAATGTGGAGATCATTACCCGTTGATGCGACTGCTTTTCCACCCGCAACTTCATCTCCTTCGCCGCTTTGTTCGTGAAGGTCACCCCCAAAATCTCTCCGGGAAGAATGCCGCTTTCCAGCAGATGTGAGATGCGGCATGTGACAACGCGGGTTTTTCCTGACCCTGCACCGGCGATCACTAGCGCGGGACCGTTGATATGCTCGACAGCTTCTTGTTGTTCAGAGTTCAAATCCATAACGGCAGAAAGAATACCGTAAAATGCTATCGATTTCCACTGTTTTCACAGCTATGCGCACACTTCTGGCCGCAGCATCCACCTGCACCTATTTCGCAGGAAGCTCCCGGAAGCGGGCGACGCTCTTCGCTTTCGCGGCGTCCCAGATTCCCATAGCGATGATAGTCATTGCTGATCGCCACTTCACGCAAATAATTAAGCAGTTCAATACGTCCATTAGCGAGAACCGGACCGATAAGGAAATCACAACCTTTCTCTGCTAAAGACTGCCGCAGACCTTCCGATGGTGCGCGCAAAAGACGGACCCTGCTTTTCTCCGATAAATTTGCAATGAACTGCTCTTCGCTCTCTTCTCTACAAGAGGCATATTTTGAAAAAGAGAGGGGTTTTGATGAGCTGATTTCCAACGGCGTATTACATATTGAGGCCGCAGCAATGACTAAACATGCTTCATGTTGGGCATCGTCATCATTAAGGCGAAGATAAACCTTTTCCTGTGGGACGTAACGAAGAAGATTGTCCTGTCCGATCAGCAATGTGGGATCATGATCCTTGCTGAAATAATGCACCCAATAAAACATGTAATTGCATACGGCAGCATTCCAATATTCTCTTTCAGTTTCGGTAAGCTTCATTTTCTCAACATAACGGCATAGTTTTTCCAAACTTTCCGGAGTTGGCTCCCGCTCGTGCGGCAGCCCTTTTTGCCGTGCAAGCATCAGCTGCATCAAATAGTTGGGGCCTCCGGCCTTGGATCCTCTACCGAAACAGCTCTCTTTACAACCGCCGAAAGGCTGCCTCTGGACGACAGCTCCGGTGATGCCTCGATTAATATACATGTTGCCCGCAACGATGTGCTTGATCCAGTAGCGCATCTCGCGTATATCGAGAGTCTGCAAACCCGCCGTCAGCCCATAGGGAGTTGCATTAGCAATGGAAACGGCATGCTCAAGGTCGTCTGCACGCATCACTCCTAATACCGGTCCAAAAAGTTCCGTCATATGCGTGAAACTGCCCTCTTTGACGTCCCATTTAATTCCCGGGCTCCAAAGGCAAGGATTATCAAGATCTTGCTTTGGCTGCAATGCCCAGCGTTCTCCCGGTTCCAACTGTGTCAGACCGCGCTTTAACGGGTCATTTGGCGGAGCAATCAACGGGGCGATCAAAGTTGAAAGATCATCGGAAACGCCAACAGCCATGCTTTTCGCAGCATCGACAAGCTGATTCTGGAAATGCTTATCGTCATAGACTTCTGCCTCAAGGATCGCCAAACTGCAGGCGCTGCATTTTTGCCCTGCATGTAGGAATGCCGATTCAATAATGGCTTTGATTGCAAGATCACGATCGGCCAGCGCTGTCACGATGATGCTATTCTTTCCTCCTGTTTCAGCAATCAGGTTGAGATTGGGGCGCATATTTAAAAATTTCTTTGCCGTTGACGTCGCACCGGTAAGAACGACAACGTCTATGCGTGGATCTTTGATGAGAGTACTGCCCTGGGTTTCATCTTCGCATGTAATAAACTGCAGTATTTTTCTGCTGATACCCGCACCCCATAGGAGATTGACTAGCGTCCATCCTACAAGAACCGCCTCAGGTGCCGGCTTAAAGATAACTGTATTACCTGCAGCCAAAGCAGCAGAGATCCCTCCTGTAGGGATTGCGCAAGGAAAATTCCAAGGTGGCGCGACAACAACTGTGCCGTTAGGTCGCCACTCTATATCATCAAGATACAAAAGCTCTTCGCTGTTTCGACGGTAATATTCGATGAAATCGATCGCTTCCGATACTTCAGTATCAGCCTGAGAAACGGTTTTTCCGCTGTCGATGACCATCGCCTTTATCAGATCAGCACGACCCTCGCGGAATGCTTGGGCTGCCAATGCCAATTGTTCCGACCGCTCCGCCGCTCCTTTTTCCCGCCATTCGCGCTGCTCTTGCTTTGCCGTTGTGATTGCGGCTTCTACTTGTTCTGCGTCCGCTAAAGTATAGCGATAGGGGATGCTTTCGGGATGGGAAGGGTTGTTTCCGCTAGCGAACGTCCCTTTCTGTTCTTCGCCAGCGACAACGATGGGAATGTCAACGCCCTCATAACGCTGCGCCTTTTCGACAATTTCCTCCGCCCATTGGACATTATGCCGAAGAGACCAATCAGTATCCGGCTCATTAGTGAACGGAGATGTGCCGCACGCTCTCTTTTGTATGTCATAGCGGTTCTGCGTCCGTCTCGGTGCGACACTCACTGTTTCCATCTCCAAGCAAGCATCACGGAAGCGCTGCACTTGACTTTCCCACTCCACCGCTCCGGGTTTCAGATAAAAAATATGGCGAAGAAAATTCTCAGGGGCGGTGTTTTCATCAAGACGGCGCACAAGATAAGCGACAGAGCTGACAAACTCCCTTTCTGTTGCGGAAGGGCAGTAGAGCACCATGCCTCCCGACAGCTCATGAACAACACGACGTACCGACTCAACCATCCCTTCGAGCATTTCAAAAGAAACGTACTTTTCAATACCATTTTCTGCTCGAAGCAGCAATCCATAAGCAATATCAAAGATGTTATGACTGGCAATACCGATATGTACGGCAGGTGCCCGCACAGGATCGCACGCATAGGTCATCATTTTTTTGTAATTGGCATCGACATTTTCTTTATCGTCGTAAGGCGCTTGAGGGATGTTGCGGATCGAAGCATCGACTCTTTCCATCGCTAAATTCGCCCCCTTTACAAGGCGGATTTTTATTGGCGATTTACCCTCTTTGACTCTCTTTTGCGCCCATTCCGTCAGCTTTTTCAACATGGGATAAGAATCAGGAAGATAGCTCTGCAAAACAATCCCTGCATAATAGTGATGGAACTCGGGATCGTCGAGAACGCGACAAAACAGATCGACCGTTAAGTTAAGATCTCGATATTCCTCCATGTCCAAGTTCACAAACTTGCTACCAATAGTGTCGTCAATGCGCATTGTCTGATGCTGCATCGCAGCACGATACAACATCTTCAGCCGCTCTTCCAAAATTTTCAGCGTCTTTTCCCGTGACAGCAAATTAATCTGACTACAGATTGTCGATATCTTCACCGAAATATAATCGATCTCTGGTCTAGCAAGATCGTCGAGATACATTTTAAGGCGACGTTCCGCTTCTCCTTCACCAAGGATCGCTTCGCCCAGATGATTCAAATTGATCTGCACGCCTTCGCGACGCCTTTGTTTCAAGTGCGCAAGCAAGGGGCGCACTTCTCCTGGAATAATCACCTTCGCCGTCTCCTGCCTAAGCATCCTCTTTGCCAGAGGAACAAAAACCCAAGGAAGGAGTGACCCAAGCAATAGAAAAGTAGCAAGCTGGAACTGTCTCCACCAATTAACGAACTTAGGAATTCCGTAGCGTTTCAGAAGAAATGTCATCTGGCTTGCTTCGCGGGCAGGACTATTGCTGCGAAAACACTGATCGGTCATACGCGCAGTAAACACCTTACCTTGTGGATCTTCGATCATTCTGGCAATCTGTTGCTGTGTCTCCTCTTCCTCTTTTGACATCTGATTATGCGATTCGTTCAAAATATGTGCAGAAAGCTCGACTGTTAAAGTGATTCTCTGCTCAAGAGGCAGGATTTGCCCTTGTACCGCTTCCAAACAGCGCTTCGCTCTTTTCATTTCTTCCGATGTCATGACTACTCCTCTGACATAAATCAGAAAATCATTTGTATCAAAAACATCTCTTTAGAAACACTTGCAAAATCTTCTGACAGCAGTTTTCTTTACTTGACATGCAGTGCATTTGGCAGATCTAATTCTGTATTACCAGATACGCACGGCAATGATATCAAGTTAAGCATCGGCGAGTACACGGTACACGTAGTGATTTTGGTTTGTCCATTCCAATTCGAAAGGTAAATGTTCACGAGGGGTAGCCTTTCATCAAGTCCAACTGTTTTTATCATCGATTTTCTGGTTATTCTCTCG
>JACKPN010000025.1 GCA_024233575.1 Chlamydiales bacterium | reverse complement strand
TAAAAAGTCCGGGATGAGGAGGAGAAACCCACATGATGTTACCTCAACAAGACCGCGGGTTATCTCACCCAAACAGAATGTTCTACCAAACCAATCTGAACTTTTTCGATCCTCAATCAAGGAGGAACCGAAGAGAGCCACCCTTGCAATCCCAACAATCGTGCCAACAATAGGAATATATCCGACAACGTTCGCAACGATGTGCATACAAGAGAAGGCTCTATCAAATGCGTCATTAACATATATCTGAGGGTAATTAGATGGAAAAGTTAACAAATAAAGAGTACCAGTAACCGACATCGTTGTTTCCTCGTTTCTGTAAAATTCGTTAGTCCTAAGCATGTAATGCTGACATCTACTTGCAAGATAGCCAATAATCAACACCGCACTCATCGTTTGGCTTGCCTTTTCTTGCTTCGCATTTGTCTAGCATTACATGTTTAGGGCTACCTAAAATTCAATTTGTCAGCGTGTGTAATCGTTATTTTTTTTGTCCACAAGAAATAAAAAAATAAATTGATATTCCATATCTATACCGAAAACGATTCTTGAACCTTTTTCAGTATAGATAGAGAAAAATTAGTTCTTTATTTTTATTTACAAAATCTTTATAGTTTTTTCATAAAAAGGAATTTATAATGTCCATTTCAAATAATATTAGTTGGAAAGATTATTTAAATTTAGAAATGAATAACGATAATAAGGAATTACCCCGCGTTTTCTCACAATGCAAACTAAAAAAGGGAGAAGGCGAACTATTAAAAAAAATAGGCGTCAAAATTGCTCTTGCCGGACCCACAGATCCGGTCACAGCTGTAAAGAAAATATTTCGCGATTTTCATCACCCACTCCTCTTCTCAGCACTGATCACGGAAAGCGATGACCGAAAGACCGTCAGTCAAGTGGTTGCATTGGTCAAAACGATCCGCTCCTCCCATATTCTCGGTGTCATGAAAAAAAATACGGCTGATCTCGGTACATTGGATGCCATGGTCAAAAAATATGACGTAAACAAAATCATTCACGAAGAGCGACGCCAAACCCTGCTCCATATCGCTGCAGCAAAAGGATGGGGTCCTCTAGTCCACGTGCTTGTAACGAATAACACAGATGTTAATATCAAAGACAACCACGGCCATACGCCGATTTTTCATGCTCTGGAAAATGGACACCTTGTTATTGCACGAGTCCTTAGCTACCGTGGCGCACGTATGGATGTCACATCCAACGATGATTTTGATCCGATCGGCTATCTCATAGGATTGAAGAAAACTGAAACTCTCAATAGCATCTTTGCAGACTACCCAACAATTACCAAGGTCCTCTCTCTGGTAAAAACCAAAAAGGCCCTAGAGGATATAATCATCTTTAATATAAAAGATATCTGCAGCACAGGTACTAATCCTCTCCTCATCCCCTTCCACATGAATAGCATTACAATCGCACAAGAAATGTTTTGTGAAATGGGTAAACAGAAGTTCGATGAATATAAAAAAATACTCAACGAACAGTTTGCATATGCCAGCATGGATCTTTTTGACAAGGTCAATACTGAATCTCCTACCTTCCATTCTTGATCTATATCAGTTATTTTTGCTAGCTTGTCCATTCCAACAACGAAAAACGGACAACTATGCAATATATCACCCCATACTTACCTACATCTAGACAAATGCCACTAACCTTAGCTGTCGCAGGGTTCTCCTTTGCGACAGGATTCTTCCTCCAACGCTGCTTCTCACAGATAACATTGAAAAAAGTTATCGAAGCAACGCCCGTTGTTAACAGCCAATTAGACAATCAACTGAAAAAAGTCCAAGAAAGCGCAAAACGGGAACTTTTTACCAATACCCAATCAGAAGATCTTCTTTTGGAACTGCCTGAAACAGGATTTAACGCACGCTTCGTAATCGGTCGTCTAGAAAATGTTAGAGGAAACACGGACTCCGAATATCAAACGGGAGCTATCTATGAAAACGAACCGGATATCGATAGGCTAATTGTCGATGTGTTTGAAAAAACAATGAGAACAAATCCTATGCACCCCAACTGTCCGCGGATCAAGCAAATGGAAAACCAGGTGATCTCCATGGTGGGCAAGATGTTCGGTGACGATAATAATGTCCGGGGCAACATCACTACAGGGGGGACGATGAGTAATGTACACGCCGTCTACACCGCACGAGAACACGCACGCGTAAATGGCGTCAAGGACAATTGGTGCATGATCTTTCCAGAATCGGCGCATCCCTCTTTCGACAAAGCGGCACATTGGCTGGGTATCAAACCGATCAAAGTAAAAACAGACCCCAAAACCGGAAAAGCCGACGTCAATGAAATGGAAGGACTGCTCGCCAACCCCGAGATCAGAAAGCGCACAATCATGGTGGTTGGTTCTGCACCGGGATTTGCCCATGGTGTCATCGACCCGATTCAGAAAATCTCCGACATGCTAGAAAGAGTAGATCCTAAGAATAATATTCTCTTCCATGTCGACTCCTGCTTAGGAGGCTTTATTGTCCCCTTCATGGAAAAGGCTGGTTATACTCCCGACGAGAAATTCGGGTTCAACATCACCTCTCGCATGACGAGCGTCTCTGCAGATACCCACAAATACGGCAGCGACACAAAAGGCAGCTCAACGATCGTTTACCGTAATGAGAAGATCTATAAACATCAGATTTGGGCAATGCGGGAATGGGACGGAGGCTTCTACGGTACACCAACATTGGAAGGCAGCCGCGACGGTACAGTGCCGGCACGGGTATGGGCAGTGATGGCGCATATCGGAGAAAAAGGGTATGTGGAAAGAACAAAAAAGATCTTGTCGACAGCCAAACAGCTTCGCGAAGCAATCAAGGAGATCAACGAACTGGAACTGGCTTTTGAGACAAATACGATGGTCGTCTCTTTCAAATCGACAAACAGCGATGTCAACATCTTCGACGTGATCGATGAGATGTGCGCTGTAGGCAATAAAAATGGTCGCCACTGGTATATCAGTGGGCTTCAAAAGCCAGACGCGGCGCATATGGTCGTAACAAATCCACATACAAGAAACAACAACTTCGTCAACGTCTTCAAACAAGACCTCAAATCTGCCGTAGATCAAGTAAAAACCTATACAAAAGATAAGCGTGGAAAGAGCAGCAGAGCAAAAATGTATGGCAGCAATGCAAGCTTCATCGAAGGACCATTCGTAACTGACGGGATCCGCGCGCATCTCCTAGGACTAAGCTCCCCTACCCCTCAACTTACGTCCTAAAAGGCATATAAGCTATGACAACTAAACGGGTATTCTTCGCTTTCGATGCTCATGCTCCCTGGAAAAAACAGGAACCGAAAGGACGTCTGATCCGCCATAGCGACCGCCACGTGACTGTAGCTTTCTTGGGCAACATCGACTACGAAGCTCTTGAACCGCTCCTTGCTGAAATACCGATCCCGGATATGCGTATCGGCCCTATAGGCATCATCGATTATCCGCTCTTTCTCCCTAACAGCGATCACCCACATGTGTTTGCTGCTCATGTCGATTGGCTGACACCGGGGATAGACGAATATAGAAACCGACTCACCGGATGGCTGATAGAACATGGCTATGCGATCGCACACGCTGACACGCCGTGGCTGCCGCATACGACATACTGCCGTAAACCATTCGACAGCGAAGAGTGGCAGAAACAGTTTGCCCCCATGCCGCTCTATTCAACAGCGCTGCACCTTTACGAAAGCCTCCCGCAGCTATGCTACGAGCCGATCTGGAGTCATCATTTTCTTCCGCCGATCAGTAAAGAGAGGATAATAGGAGAAACTGAAGCAATGCTGAACGCACATGTCAAAGCAGCAGAAGCATTCGATCCAAAGATGCAAATTGCCGGACAGCCCTACCTAGAAGACGGCTTATGGGTTAAAGACGTTCAAAGCTCCAACTAACAGGACGAGCATTATCATACGGCATAAAGCCATGAAACGCGCGAGGGTCGTCATCAAATACCATCGGAAGATAATGGCGGTCGCCTTCCCACATCGGCAGCTCCATCATCTGATCAACCGGCACCCACTCGAGGGTTCCCTCATGATTCTCCGTAAAAGGAGTCCCGGTAAAAGCGTCGATACGGAAAATGAAGCCAAGCCAGTCCTCACCATTAGGACCGAACCCTGTCCAGTTGATGGTCCCGCGCAACGTCATCTCAGTGCAGGTGATCCCTGCCTCTTCGTGAATCTCGCGTCGCATGCAGGTCACCACATCTTCTTCGGGCTCCATCTTTCCGCCTAACCCGTTGTATTTGCCAAGATGATGATCGTCGTCACGGGCATTACGGTGCACTAACAACACTTGCCGCTTGTCGGGAGAAAGGATATATCCGAGAGTGCCAATGATCGGTGTATAAGGCATAATGTCCTCCTTTGGAGGAAGAAGGATACCATATTGCGGGATTAACCGCAGTGTTCTATACAGGAAGAAGAACCAGGAAAGGAATGATGGAATACCAACATATTGGAAATTATGGACTTATAGGAGACCTGCAAACATGCGCGCTTGTAGGCATCAACGGATCGATCGATTTCATGTGCTTCCCCTACTTCGACTCACCATCGATTTTCGCGCGGATGCTAGACATCAAAAAGGGCGGGCACTTCCAGGTAACACCAACACTGCAAAATCCTAAGCATAAACAACTTTACCTTCCCGATTCCAATATCCTCCTTACCCGATTCCTCTGCGTCAGCGGCGTAGCAGAAGTGTCCGACTTCATGTTCGTTCATGATGAGCCGCATACCAGCAGCCTGATCCGCCGAGCCAAAGCGGTGCGCGGCGAGATCAAATTCACCATGGTATGCGATCCAAGTTTCGACTACGGCCGATGCGGTCATACAATAGATATCCGCGATGGAGAAGTGATTTTTATTCCTGATAATAAAGAGCTAAAGCCTCTCCGCCTGCGAACAACGGTTCCGGTAAAAAAACATAACAGCAGTGTCATCGCCGAATTCACCCTCCATGGCGGTGAGACCGCCTCCTTTATCCTGGAAGAAGCGTCTTCAGACGAATCATCGCCGTCAGCACACCCTCATTTTGTCGCCGACGCATTTAAATCGACAATGAACTTCTGGCAGAAATGGATCAGCCGTTCGACATATACCGGCCGTTGGAGGGAGATGGTCAACAGGTCGGCGCTGACCCTCAAGATGCTGACATCGAAAATCCACGGTTCAATCGTTGCAGCCCCCACTTTCGGCCTGCCGGAGGAGATCGGCGGCGAACGCAACTGGGACTACCGATACACTTGGATTCGCGATGCTTCGTTCACCCTTTATGGATTGATCCGTCTCGGCTTCACCGACGAAGCAAAAGCATTCATGGACTGGATAGAAGCGCGCTGCGACGAACTTAACCCTGATGGCTCCCTGCAGATCATGTACGCCATGGACGGCCGGCACCAGCTGACAGAGGAAACACTCAACCACTTTGAAGGATACATGGGATCATCGCCGGTAAGGATCGGCAACGGCGCCTACAACCAACTGCAACTCGACATCTACGGCGAACTAATGGACTCGGTCTATCTATACAATAAATATGGCGAGCCGATCTCCATCGACCTGTGGCGCAACCTAACGCGCCTGCTCAATTGGGTCTGCGACAACTGGAACCAAGCAGACGAAGGGATCTGGGAGGTGCGCGGCGGCAAGCATGAATTCCTTTACTCACGGCTGATGTGCTGGGTAGCTCTCGACCGCGGTGTCAGGCTAGCACAGAAACGTTCATTTCCCGCGCCACTGATGAATTGGCTGCAGGCACGCGATGCAATCTACAACGATATCTTGGAAAATTTCTGGGATCCAAAACGAAAGATCTTCGTCCAATACAAGCATGGAACGGCGCTTGACGCTTCCAACCTGCTGATGCCGCTCGTCAAGTTTATCAGTCCGACTGACCCACGCTGGCTCTCGACGCTCAGCGCGATCGAGAGAGACCTCGTCGACGACTCTCTCGTCTATCGCTACCGCACCGGAGACAAGAACATCGATGGTCTCATCGGTGCAGAAGGGACATTCAACATGTGCTCATTTTGGTATGTGGAAAACCTTTCACGCTCCGGAGACGTCAAAAAGGCGCGCTTTATCTTTGAAAAGATGCTCGGCTATGCCAACCACCTAGGTCTCTTCGCCGAAGAACTTGGCAGCGACGGCACACAGCTCGGCAATTTCCCACAAGCGTTCACCCACCTTGGGCTGATCAGCGCAGCATATAACCTCGACCTGAACCTCAACTTGCACCACATCGAAGCCTAACCGAGCAGATGATCGCCAACGCGAAGAGCGTTGGCAGCAATGGTCAACGCCGGGTTCACCGATGACGCTGTGACAAAAATACTGCCATCAACAACATAAAGATTGTCGAGATCGTGAGCTTTGCAATGGATATCCACTGCTGAAGTTGCAGGATCATTGCCAAAGCGGACGGTACCGCACTGATGGGCAGTTCCTGCAATAGGGATCTTCTTACCAAGATACACAGAGGTCGGCATCAGATGGCTCTCGCATCCGATATCATTGAGCATCTCCTTTAATCTGCTGACCAACTGATGGTGCGAAGCAAGGTTATTTTCGGTGTAATGGAGATGGATCTGCCCATCGCCGTCGACGATGACGCGATTCTCCGGATCCGGAAGGTCTTCTGTCGTCAGCCAAAAGTCCAAAGCATGATGCGCAAGAGTATCTAATGCCATGGTCGGCGTAAAAGTTGGGGCATCCCCTTTAAACATATCAGCATCGGACTTGCCCAACATCTGGATCAGCCCCATCGGATACTTCCATTTGTCATCGCCGAAGTAAAAATCGGAAAGACCAAGGGTCTTCTGAAACCTTGTCGGGTTGGGCTGAAGAGAAACAGCAACAAAAGCGCTATTGTTGTGACACATATAGTGTCTGCCGACAACCCCGGAGCTGTTAGCCAAACCGTCCGGATGCTTGGAACATGCAGAACGCAGTAGTAGCGCAGCTGAATTGATCGCTCCGCAAGAGACAACGATCGTATCGGCAGTATACACTTCCCTCTGTCCGTTATACTCGGCATGAACTGCTGTTACCTTCCTGCCGCTATCGTCGACCTCAAGATTCTCAATATAGCGATTTGTGAGCATTGTGACATGCTCTTTGTCGAGAATAGGGTCGATGCAGATAACCTGCGCATCAGCTTTGGCGTTGACGAGACAGGGAAACCCATCGCAAGAATTGCACTTGATGCAAGGACTATGCGGATTTCCCTCCGTCAACTTTAGCCCAAGGGGCAAAGCAAAAGGATGATGCCCGAGCTTTTGGAGGTCGTCATACAGCTCCTGGATGCGCGGCTCATGCTTAACTGCTGGGTAGGGATAAGGTGCTGCATCCGGCGGCTCAAATGGATCGCTGCCTCGCTGACCATGAACATGATACAGCTTCTCCGCCTGCAAATAATAAGGCGCGATATCTTTATACGAGATCGGCCATGCTGGAGAAATACCATCGACATGTTCGACCTCTTCAAAATCACGCTCGCGCATACGCATCAGCGCAGCGCCATACATCTTGGTATTTCCTCCCACATAATAGTGGATACCAGGCTGAAAGGGTTTGCCATCTTTGTCGAGCCACCTTTCAGCGGCAGTATACTTACCGTCCAAAAAAACGGCTTTAGAGCGCCAGTTATCCTTTTCCCTAGGGAGATAACCACCTCGCTCAAGAATCAGGATCCGCTTATTACTGTTATTTGCAAGATGATACGCTAATGTGCCGCCGCCGGCACCGGTACCAATAATGATAATATCGTAATGATTGTCCATGACTACCTTCCTTGGCTACTCCCTTACCTATAGAGGATATCGACATTTTTTTCAGCGAATAATAACAAAGTTAAATGTAATCTAATCTGTTAACTATCAGATCGTTAAAGAAATTTGTATTTATCAAAAAAATATTGTATAATATATATTATAGGAGGGTGGATATGAGACTCAAAAAAGCATGGATTGGTTTTTTATCAATTTTTGTTGCTTCGCTCCTAATTGCCTTGCCTTTACATTCAGAAACTATTGAACTAGATAAGGATGCGCAAGGAGGAGGAAACAAAGGTACAAGCTTTACGCCTCTCGACAGCGGCAGCAATCCTGCCAACTTTGAAATACGCGCACGCAGTCATATTGATCACAACCAACCAACAAATCCAAATGCTCCCGGCCAAGAAGGAACAGTTTATATCGATACCCATAACAAAGGCACTGGCGTCAAAAATATCAGCGGAGGAGGCTCTGCAGGAATATCAGGAAAAGGCGGCGATCGTGATGAAGAACTCATTTTCACATTCGACGTACCCGTACTTTTATATCCTTTGGAACTTGGCTTGAACGATATCGACTTCGGAAGTGGCCTTGGCAACAAAGACGATCCTTATATTTACTTACAATTGTCTACTGATGCGCCAAATACATATAGTGTCGTCATTGACGAAAGCATCATCCAAGACGCCTTCACAAGCACAGGAAGCAAAAAAGGTATCGTCAACTTTGAAGACTTCATCGGCCATCCATCGCTGTCAGGTCTGACAACATCAACTTTGATTACATCATTCAAAATCCGTGAAACCAACAGCAAAATCTTCGTCACTTCGCTGACCGAAGGTATCCCTGCACCTGAACCGGGAACATTATTGATTCTTGGCTCTTGCCTAACCTACGCTGCGATGAAACGAAAGAAAACCGCTAAATAAACTTTTTCAAAAAAAATCTTTTCGTTAGCATCACCCACAAGTTTGATGGGAGGCTGCTAGCATGAAGAGAACGATTTTTTTTATCTTCATTCTGCTTGTCTCTTCTCTAAACGCTTCACAAGATACTCAGTTTCTCGCAAAAACACGCGCCATCATCTTCGATATGGATGGTGTGCTGCGCTGTGGCTTCGATGCTCTTCCCGGTTCCAACGAGCTGATCGAATGGATGGAAACTGCCGGGATGCCGGCAGTTATCCTCACAAACGAATGCCGCTACTCCACATCAATGATCCGCGATGACCTGCACGCAATGGGAATTAATTATCCCAATCACTGGTCGATCTACACTGCAGCCATGGCAGTTAAAGATTTTCTAACAGGAAAAGCGCACTGCAACGGCACCCTCTACGTTTATGTCATCGGTGAAGCCGGCCTGAAACAGGCAATCCGCCATGTACGCCGCATTCATTTCAAAATTTGCGATGCTATTCCCGATGCGCTAACCCCTGACGATCAACTCTATGTCATCTTCGGCGCTGTCGATTTCATCAGAATCGAAGACCTTGAACAAGCAGCGCTCTGGATACGTGCAGGAGCGAAAGTGATTACCTCTTGCCCTGACACCTCCGATCCGGCATCGAAAGGCGATAAGCTGATCGGCATGCCGGGAAATATGGTACATATGATCAAAATGCACGCACCATGCACCCCCTACTGCGTTGGAAAACCGCATCCGTTCATGATCAAAAAAGCTGTCGAACTTCTCCAAAAAAACGATCACACTCTCCAGAATCACGAGATACTCTTTGTCGGCGACTCCCTCGACACCGACATCCGCTTAGCGTTTGAAGCGGATATCCCCTCCGTCCTGGTTCTGTCGGGGAACAGTAGACGGCCAGCCTTAGAAAACTCGGTCATCCAACCAAACCTGGTCTTTGACTCAGTCGTCGACCTCTTAAAAAAACTATCGCAACATAAAGGACAATGAGATGGAAGCATACGTAATCGAAGACTTCAACGGAATCGAAAGCATCAAAACCGCAGATATTCCAAAACCTGTACCGCAGGCTAATGAGGTGCTAATTAAACTGGCCTGCTCGTCAGTGAATCCTGTGGACTGGAAAATCAGCGAAGGGCTGATTAAATCCCTTCTTCCGCATAAATTTCCCATCACCCTCGGCTGGGACGGTGCAGGAACTGTCGACAGCGTCGGCAAGAATGTGACGCAATTCAAACCTGGCGACAAGGTATTCGCCTACTGCCGAAAAGACACTGTCCACGATGGCACCTTCACCGAGTTTATCGCCGTCGACGCCAAAGCTGTAGCTCCCATGCCGAAAACAATTAATTTTGCAGAAGCGGCATCGCTTCCCCTCACCGGTCTGACAGCTTGGCAGTCACTCTTCGATTTCGGCGACCTTAAGAGCGGAGAAACTATCTATGTCATCGGCGGCGCCGGAGGTGTCGGCAGCCTGGCAATCCAGCTTGCAAAACATGCCGGCGCCAAGGTAATCACCACGGCAAGCGCAGGAAACCACGCCTATGTCAAAAAACTTGGCGCCGATATTGCCATCGACTACAACACACAAAACGTAATTGAAGAAATCAGAAAGATCGCACCTGATGGCGTCGACTTTATATACGATTGCGCCGGCGGCGTTTCGCATGATGAAGCATGGGAAGCGCTAAAAGACGGAGGACGCTTTGTCAGCATCGTCAGGGGTCCAGATAAGGAAAAAGCCGCAAAGAAAAAAGCAAAGGCAGGCTTCGTCTTCGTTCAACCTGACGGCAATGAACTTGCCGCAATCGGCGACCTTATCGACAAAGGGATCGTGAAGGTACCTGCTATTCATGAAATGCCCCTAAAAAACGTGAAAGAGGCGCTAAAGAAAAATAAACAGGGCCACACGCAAGGAAAGATCGTCCTTACTGTTACAAAGTAGAGAACGGACTGCTGCTGAAGCTCTTTGTCTTCGCTTTTGATGCCTGCTGCTGTTGCTGTTTTGCCGATAGCGAGATCCTGTTGCGTTGGAGATCGACTTCAAGGACTTTTACCTTGATGCGATCTCCGGCGCGGACAATCTGTGCCGGATCGGAAACAAAACTATCGGAAAGCTGAGATACATGAACAAGACCATCCTGATGAACACCAATATCGACAAAAGCGCCGAAAGCGGTAACATTCGTGACGATGCCTTCAAGCACCATGCCAACTTTAAGGTCGGATGGCTTAGAAACATCGTCGCGGAACGCAGGCATCTCGAAAGATGATCGCGGATCGCGCCCAGGCTTGCGCAGCTCATCGAGAATATCCTTTAATGTAAGCTCACCAACATCGCAGACATATTTACGGACATCGATCGCATCCACGACATTCTTATTGCCGACCACCTCAGCGAGAGGACGGCCTACATCTTTGATAATCATTTCAACAACGTCATAGGACTCAGGGTGAACGGCAGAAGCATCCAAAGGATGATCGCTGTTCTGTACGCGCAAAAATCCTGCCGACTGCTGGAATGTGCGTGGCCCCAGTCCCGGAACTTCCAGCAATTGATGTCTGCTTGTGAAAGCACCATGGGCATCACGGTAATCGACAATCTTTTTTGCCAACGTCGCACCGATTCCCGATACATACGACAGCAGTGATTGGCTTGCTGTATTCAATTCAACGCCGACGAAATTCACGCAACTTTCGACAACATCACGCAAGTTATCATGCAACAGCTGCTGATAGACATCATGCTGATACTGACCAACGCCAATCGATTTCGGATCCACTTTAACAAGTTCTGCCAAAGGATCTTGAAGACGTCGCGCAATGGAAATCGCCCCGCGGATGGTTAAATCCAGCTCAGGAAATTCTTCGCGAGCAACGTCGGAAGCGCTGTACACGCTCGCACCGGACTCGTTGACTTGCACAACAATAACATCCTTAATGTCGGCTGCCTGGATCAATTTCTTGACAAATGCTTCCGCCTCCCTGCTTGCTGTGCCATTGCCGATAGCGATGGCATACGGACGATGTCTTTTGATGAATGCGACAAGCTCCTTAGCCGTACGCATTTCGCGATCGGCACCGCCAGTGACGTAAAAGGTCATGGTCTCAAGAAATTTGCCGGTAGCGTCGAGAGCAGCGCATTTACATCCGGTGCGCAGGCCTGGATCGATGCCGATGACAGACTTTGTACCTAGCGGCGATGCCAACAATAGATGGCGGAGATTCTCGGCGAACACTGCTACAGCAGCGCGATCTGCCTCCATCTTCAGGTCGACGCGAACGTCGGTCTCTACACTAGGTAGGATCAAACGTTTGAATCCATCATCCACTGCAAGGCGCATCTGTTCAGCAAAAGGCGATGCCCGGTTGCACTTGCACAACGTATAAATTTCCCTGAGTGTTGGCTCGCAAGGAATCTCGATATGCATATAAAGCATCCCTTCTTTTTCACCGCGGCGTATCGCCAAATAGCGGTGCGAGGGAATCTTTGACACACGCTCCTGAAATTCATAATAGTCTTTGTATTTGACCGCTTCCTCTTCTTTGCCTTTGGCGACTTTCGAAGTTACGATACCCTCATCGGCAAAGATTTCACGGACAAGGCGCCTAACGTCAGCATTTTCGGCAACGGCCTCGGCAACGATATCGCGAGCACCTGCCAGCGCTGCAGCAATATCGCCCACCCCTATCTCTTCATCAACAAAAGCCTCTGCCTCTTTATCAGGATCGCCTGCGAGAGGCTGCTCAAGGATGCGGTCTGCCAGCGGTTCCAACCCGCGTTCACGAGCGATCATGGCACGTGTGCGCCTCTTTGGCTTATAGGGAAGATATAAATCTTCGAGTGTCGTTTTGGACTGGCAAGCAAGGATCGCTTTCCTTAGCGCATCAGTTAATTTGCCTTGGCTTCCGATAGACTCCAGAATTGTCTGCTTCCTGTCATGCAACTCAGCAAGGTAGGTATGCCTCTCTTGGATGTTACGGATCTGCACCTCGTCGAGGTTGCCCGTAACCTCCTTGCGGTAACGAGCAATAAAAGGTACCGTATTACCCTCTGCAAAAAGGCGCAAAACGGCGTATACGCTTTTTTCAGGCAAGCCCAACTCTTCGACAATATCTGCAACAGGATTGAATTCCATAGATCGACCAAATAAATTATTTTTTCCAAAGTTCTTTTAGCCGCGCATCGCGACCACAGAGCAGACGATAAAATTTATATCGATAGGGATTTTTTTGATAGTAATTTTGATGATATTCTTCTGCAGGGTAAAATGGGCCGGCAGGAACAATCTGTGTATAGACGGCAGGAAATCTGCCTTCAGCTTCTAATTCTGCCTTTGAGGCTTCCGCCTCCTGCCGTTGTTTTTCATCATGATAGAAGATCGCTGTCCTATACTGCGATCCCACATCGCAAAACTGCGCATCCTTTACCGTCGGATCGATATTCCTCCAGTAAATAGCTAAAAGCTCTTTATAACTGACTTTGTTCGGATCGTAAATCACTTCGACTGACTCGGCATGGCCTGTTCCTCCTGAAGACACCTCTTCATATGTAGGATTTTCCTGTGCGCCTCCGGTATATCCGGAGATTGTTTCAACAACCCCATCAACTTTGTCAAATGGCGGTTCCATGCACCAAAAACAGCCGCCTGCAAAAGTTGCTTTTTCATAATCTTGCGCCATCGCTTGCCCCCAAAATAGTGTAGTGATCCACACCGTTAATAATAATCTATTCAACATGATAACCCCCGAAAAAAAAAGATAAAAAAAAAGCGCTTAGGTTGTCCTAAGCGCTTTGTACGTTCAACAGTTTCCCACGAAACGGTTAGAACTCCATTCCAACACCAAGGCTGAATCCGTGAAGTCCAATCGTTGTCGTTGTCGGCGAATTTGTGATCGCCTGACCGATACCGGACGATGTTGAATTACGTGTTCTTCCCAGATTATACCACTGAGTAAAATCGTATCCGATGCGGCCAGTGAAGATACGACCGCAGTAGCACTGCTCATACT
>JACKPN010000024.1 GCA_024233575.1 Chlamydiales bacterium | reverse complement strand
CACGCGTACTAGTTTTGCTTGTCGATGCGGATCTTGGAAGTGAAGCCCGCGAAGGACACCTTTAGCGGACCGGGAGTGGTTGTCCTGAACGAAATCAGGATCGCTACCGATCGCTTCGGCGAAAGCACGCTTGTTGTAGCTTTCGAAAAAGAAGCCGCGATCATCTTGAAATACATGAGGTTCAATAATTTTTACTTCGGAAAGCGCAGTATTGACAGCCTTCATGACATTTCCTCATCGGCAATCGCCAGTAGATATTTGCCGTAGCTGTTCTGCTTCATAGCTTCACCTATCTTCCGAAGACGATAAAGATCGATATAGCCCATGCGGAAGGCGATTTCTTCAAGACAAGCGATCTGCACCCCTTGGCGGTTCTGAATCGTGCGGATGAATTCGGAAGCGTTCATCAACGAGTCAAATGTTCCGGTGTCCAACCAGGCGATGCCGCGGTTCATGATCTGTACATGCAGCTCGCCCATTTCCAGATAGCGCTGGTTGATGTCGGTGATTTCCAGCTCTCCGCGGGCCGAGGGCTTCAGGCTTTCAGCGATATCAATGACACGGTTGTCGTAGAAGTACAAGCCGGTGATAGCAAAAGGAGAGAGCGGTTGTTTTGGTTTTTCGATGATGCGCTGCGGTTTGTTGTTATGATCAAATTCAATGACGCCATAGCGTTCGGGATCGCTTACGCGGTAGGCGAAGACCGTTGATCCAGACTTACGAGCTACTGCTTGTTGTAAGAGTTGCGACAGGTCGTTGCCATAGAAGATGTTATCGCCGAGGATCATGGCACAGCTATCGTCGCCGATGAAATTTTTTCCGATAATGAACGCTTCAGCAAGGCCGTTGGGATTTTCTTGTATGGAGTAGCGGAGGTTGAGTCCCCACTGTTCACCATTTTGCAGAAGAAGCTCGAACCGTGGGGTATCTTGCGGAGTGGAGATAATCAGGATATCGCGAATACCCGCCAGCATCAGCACTGACAGCGGATAGTAGATCATCGGTTTGTCATAAATGGGAAGAAGCTGCTTGGAGATTGCCGCTGTCGCAGGATAAAGACGCGTCCCGCTTCCACCGGCAAGAATGATTCCTTTCATGTGTTTTCTCCATAATGTTTCTCAACCCAAGCGCGATAGTCTCCGCTACGGACGGTGTTGAGCCAATCTTCATTATCAAGGTACCATAGGACGGTTTTTTTCAGATGTTCTTCGAATCCACCCTCTGGCTGCCAACCAAGTTCGTCTCTTATTTTATTGTAACTCAGTGAGTAACGGAAGTCGTGACCAGGACGGTCTTCAGTGAAAGCGATTAATCGCCGATGCGGCGCACCTGCTGGTCGCAGCTCATCCATAATGGCGCAGACCGCTTCGACAACGTCGATGTTGCGCTTTTCTTGTCCGTTGGCGATGTGATAGGTTTCGCCGATGACGCCCTTATCGATCACGGCGCGTAGCCCCGAACACATGTCACTGACATGCAACCAGTCGCGGATATTTTTGCCATCGCCATAGATAGGAAGAGGCTTGCCATCGGCACAATTGCTAATGATGAGCGGAATCAATTTTTCCGGGAATTGAAATCGTCCAAAGTTGTTGGTGCAGTTGGTGACGATTGTTGGTAAGTCGTAGGTTTCGTGGTAGGAGCGAACCAAGTGGTCGGAAGCAGCTTTCGATGCGGCATAGGGGCTGCTGGGGCGGTAGGGCGCTCCTTCGACCGTTGATGGATCATTTTTTTTCAACGAGCCGTAAACTTCGTCGGTGGAGACGTGGATAAAACGAAATGAATGTCCATCGCGATGATGCCGTAGCAGTGCTTCTAGAATCTGGAATGTTCCATTGATATTTGTTTGTATGAAGGGCGCGGGGCTATCAATCGAACGATCGACATGGCTCTCTGCAGCGAAGTGGATAATGACCTGCGGGCGATTTTTTTTCAGAAGATCGCTGATCAGTGATCCATTGCAAATGTCACCGTGGATGAAAGAATAACGGGAGTCATTTTCTATATCCTTTAGGTTAAGCAGGTTGCCAGCATATGTCAGCGCGTCGATGTTGATTACGCCTTCTTCGCGTTGCTCCAACCACTCTAGGATGAAGTTGGAACCGATGAAACCGGCCCCTCCTGTTACAAGTATCATAACGACTCCTATCTCTTGTCATGGTAGAAAAAAAGGGATAATAATGGTAGGAAGGAGTCATCTATTTTTTGTAGAGGAAACAGTTGATTGGGACTATCTTCATACTTTTTCTTACTTTTACTGCTTTGGCAGTTTCGATCATCCGTACTCCCGAGCGAGCATTTTTAGGGGTTTATCTTCCTTCCTTATTTCTTTTGCCTCAGATCTTTAAAATGGAGGTGCCCGGATTTCCTGATGTGAGCTTTGCTCAGTCAGTCATCATTCCCGTAGTCATTGTCACCCTTATCAGAAGATGGTATCAGTGGCGCTTTTCTCTGATGGACCTGTTTATTTTTGGGTATATGTTTGTCTGTGTCTATTCCGAGACAGTCACGGATTTCCGCGATGAAGGTTTAGGAAGAAATTTGTCTGCGTTAATGCTGATGGGTACTGTCGGTCCCTATTTTCTTGCGAAGATCATGCTGCTTCCAAGCAAGGCTAGCATCGCCTTTTCCAGGCGTTTTAGCTTTCTTATCTTCGTTTGTATATTGATTTCATTATATGAAGTGCGTTTTGTTGCCAATCCATGGATAAAATTCATTAAAGCTTTTTTCCCCGGACAGGAAACTCTTTGGCCGGTGCTTTTTCGCTTCGGTCTGGTGCGTATCGGTGGTCCTGAGATCCAGCCGATCCTCTATGGAATCGTTATCGCAGCGGCAATATTGCTTTGTTACTGGCTGATCCGTAATCGTATGTGGAATAAGAGGTTTCGCTTTTTACCTGCGTTGCCCATTGCGAAGCAATGGATTATTCTCGGTGTATTGGTGATGGGACTGCTATTGACTGTTTCACGTGGACCGTGGTTGAGTGCCTTCATTGGAGTTTTGTTTTTAGGAGTGGGTTTTTCGAGGAGCAAGTTTAAAAGTTTTATTCTTCGCGGTTTCATTGTGGTTGGATGCGGTTACATCGCTTTTCAGACCTACCTTTCGTATGCCGAGTTGAACAAATATTATACCGGTTCGGAAATGACAGGAAACATCGCTTTCCGCGGTGAAATGAATCGCGAGTATACCGAGCTTGCGATGCAGCGTCCGATATGGGGTTGGGGAAGCACAAACTGGCCTGTAATCACTGGTATTAAGTCTGTTGACAATCAGTATCTTTGGTTGTTGCTAAAACACGGTCTTGTTGGTCTTTTTGTTTTTATTGCTCTTCTTATTGTTTGTATGGTCCGCCTTTTTTTTCGCGGTATGTTATCGCCGAGCAAATATCAGGAAGACAGTTCGTTGGCATTTGCGCTGTTGGGAGTGATGATGACGATCTCTACTGCATTGATCACGGTGTATATGGGGATGCAGGTTGAGCCTCTGTTGTTTCTCATCATCGGTTGGAGCGAAGGTCTTGTTATTTCCAGGTACGGTGATGTGATGCGTGATCCAATCGCTGTAAAAATGCGTGAGCTGGAGGCAAAAGAATGAAGGGGCAGTATCTTTTGTGCTTCACTGCCGCATTTGTCGTTGCCTGTCTTTGGGCCTTTGCAATTTTCCCTTTTGTCGCGGGCGTGCAAGATTCCGATCATTGGGGTGCGCTAGGCCGCGGGCTATACCAGTTCGGTACGTTGTCCTATTATCCCGATCCACAGCCGACGATACAGCGCGGGCCGGGATACCCTTTGTTTATTGCTTTTACCCTGTTAATCTCCGGTGGATGGTGGCCTTATGCTGTGCAATTAGGACAATGTGTTCTTTTGGCGCTGGCGTCAGCGACAACGTGTTGGATAGGGACAAAGCTGTTCAATAGGGGGGTCGGCGCTACCGCCGGGTTGATTGTTGCTGTGCATCCGATGCTCTTTTGGTATGTCGGAAGGATTTGGGCAGAGAGCCTGTTGATTTTTCTGACCACGGCATTTGTAGCGAGCCTAATTGCCTACGATCGCCGGCCTTCTTGGTATCTTGCCAGTATTAGCGGGTTGATTTTGGGGGCATGTGTGCTGACCAAGGCAACCTTTCTTCCTTTTATTGCGCTTGTACCCCTCTATTTTTGGTGGATGAAACAACCGCGTTGCTGGATGATTTGTCTTGTTGCATTATGCGTTGTCACGCCTTGGGGCTACCGCAATTGGCAGCTTACCCGCAGTATCGTTCCTGTCCATGCTTTGGCTGGGTACAATATGCAGCGCGGCGATGACTTTACCGACGAGATCAATGCAGCGCCGTTTTCTTATGGTCGCCTGTGGGAGATCAGTAATGAGAAGAATAAATTTTTCCGTGATCCTGATGCAATGAAGTTTGATAAGCGTTGGGAATATGAGCTTTGGTTTGACCAAACAACGACGCGGCTCAGCGTTCACCGTTATCTTCATCATCCTTTTTTTCTTCTGAAGAAGATGACTGTCAATGCCTTGGCATTTTGGTTCTTGGGGGACACTCCGTTGAAGACATGCGCCTTTATTGTGATGCAAGGACTTCTTCTTTTTTTCTTTGTACGGAATGTTGGAGGCGTTCTGCGCGAGCATAGCTGGCGTTCCATATATGGCCTGCTATTGATGTTCATTGCTGTTTATTATTTTTTACATTTGCCGATCTTCGCTTTTGCACGTCTTTCTGCTGTTCTGATTCCCACTATGCTCTCCTTTGCAATCAAGGGTAGTCGTTAAATAAAATTCTTGATATCAAAAGGGAATAAATTGGTGTGTTTGGATGCAGAAGACAGAGCCGGTCAGGATGGCATATCTGGTAAGTCAATATCCCGCTGTTTCCCATACGTTCATTTTTCGCGAGATTGCTTACTTGCGGAAGCGTGGGATGGATATCGCCATCGCCTCGATTAATGAGCCGGACCCTATTGCTGCACAAGAAGAACCGGTCGAAAGCCAGAGTACATTTTACATCAAAAGGCAGGGCGTTAGCGGCGCTGTCTCTGCCTTATTCAACAGTATGAGGCATACGCCAAGCGGCGTCTTCTGCGGTCTTTTTTTTGCTTTATACTGCGGCGGAGTTGACCTGCGGAAGCTGCTATTCGCCATTTTTTACTTTACAGAAGCGTTGATCCTCGGATCATGGATGCGCAAGCGCAAACTCAATCATGTCCACGTCCATTTTGGGAATCCTGCTTCGATGGTGGCGATGATCGCCAGCCGCATTTATCCCATTACCTATTCGTTAACAGTCCACGGTCCTGATGTTTTTTCCGATGTGTATGGACTGTGCCTGAAGGAAAAAGTGGAAAACGCGCAATTTGTCTGTTGCATTAGCAACTACACCCGCAGCCAGCTGATGCGTTTGGTCGGTGCGGACCAGTGGGACAAACTGCATGTCGTTCCTTTAGGGGTTGATACCGATGTGTATGCAGCGCGGCCTTTTCGCAGCGAGCCTGCGCCTTTTGAACTTTTATGTGTGGGACGGCTGGTGCCGGCAAAGGGACAACATGTCCTGCTTGCGGCATTGGACCTTCTTGTGCAGGATGGCCGCGATGTGCGGCTTCGGCTTGTGGGCCGCGGGGCTGATCGTACGGCGCTGGAGCGCGATGCTGCGGCACGAGGCCTCGAAGGGCGCGTGATTTTTGAGGGTGCCTTGACACAAGAGCAGACATTGAAACTTTATCGAAAGAGTGACATTTTCGTGTTAGCGAGTTTTGCCGAAGGACTGCCCGTTGTATTGATGGAAGCGATGGCTATGGAAATTCCTTGCGTTGCCACACGCATTAACGGTATTCCCGAGCTAATACGACACCAGATCGATGGCTTACTCGTGCGACCTGCGGATGAGGTCGAGCTAGCCGCGGCATTGGGCAGACTGATGGATGACAGTACGTTGAGAATGACGCTTAGCAAAGCCGGCAGGCAGCGTGTGGTAAATAAATTCAGCATAGAGAAGAATAGCGAACAGCTTTTGAACATATTTCAACAATATCGAGGACACAGATGAAACGTCTATGGATCATACCGGTTATCGGCGCATTAGCAGCACTAGCGGTAATGGCTACTTCTAATGACACCTTCGGCCAGATCAGCTATGGCATTGCCTCGCGGACAATGACTGTCGATGAAAATGCACACCTTCCCATGACTCATCGTGTCGGAGTAAATCTAGGGACATGGTCGACGTGGGGAGCGGAGCAGCTGCCTTGCAACATCATCATGAACCCCGGTTTTGAAGGCAAGCGCGATCGTATCATCGTTATTGTCTCCCGCGTCAGCGACAACAGTTTTTTTGATGAACGTGGTCTGAACCATCCCGACGGTTATTGGAATGGCGCTACTTATGATATCCGTACCGGCCCATCCGCAGGAAAAACCGGAAAAATCAAACAATCCTATAGCACAGGTCCTGGCGATTTGCCGCAGTACATTGTTGACGGCCCAATGCCGGAGCTCAATGATAAAGATGTTATCGTGCTGAACCAGACCCATCAAGATATCAATCCCGTTGCAATCTGGTGGATTCCTCGCTCCGCGGGCAACAGCATTCATGTCGACCCTAAGGAGCATCGTCCCGGCAGCGAAGGCGTGCAATCGCTTGTTCTAGAACCCCGCAGCGGCGTTCTTGCTGAAGCGCAGTTTTATTGGGACGGTATTTTCGAACGTGCCGGCAAGCTTCTTATGGTCAACGGTCCTTGGCGGTTCTCCATCTGGGCAAAGGCGGAAAGTGAAGGCGCTGCATTGGACATCAACTTTCAGCGTCTGAATGGCACAGGACCTTTTCTGAGGAAAATAGTCGAGTTGACAACCGACTGGGAAGAGTACGTTTATGACTTCGAAGGAGTCGATGACGGGCCTCCACAATTCCTTAAACTTGGTTTGACAGGGTTGGGTCAGAAGGTAAAAATCTGGCTTGATGATGTATCGCTATGTTCCATACAGCAAGAAACGCCAACCCCTTTTCGTAAAGATGTTGTGGAAGCGCTTAAGGAGATCAGGCCTTATTGTATACGCGATCACCAAGGACAGCTTGGCGATAGCTTTGAAAATCGCATCGCTCCAGTATATAAAAGAGGAGCCTTCCGCTATCGTGTTGCCGGCGGCGGACCGCAGTGGTGGTTCGGTTATTCGAATCCTGACCTTCTTGACCTTTGCGAATACGTGAAATCCTATCCATGGATCATCATGCCCCCGGTATATTCCGATGAAGAGTGCTTGGCGTTCGGTAAATTTCTCGCGGAACATGCCAATAAAGAACGGTTCGACGAAGTGTACGTTGAGTTCGGCAACGAAAACTGGAACTGGATCTTCCGTGCTGCAGGGATTCCTTATCCCAAACCCTGTGGTGAAGCGGCAGACCGCGCTTTCCGTTTAATTAAAGAGGGCGCCGGTAATCAGGTAAATCTCAATGCCATCATCAACGGTCAGTATGCCGTACCTAGCTTAGCTCTCCAATTTCTCAAGTATTGCAAACACGCAGATCAACTGGCTGTTGCTCCCTATTACTGTTACTCTCTCTCTGCCAAACAGACTGATGAAAAAAGCTTGCACGCACTTTTTGCTGACACAGATAAACCGCTGAAGAGCGTAGCGGCAGGAGTGAAAGAACTAGGTAAGAAACTCAGTGTTTATGAAGTGAATGCCCATACGACACAGGGAGATGCAGATTTTGCCGAGCGCAACCGTGTTGTTGCCGGCGCTGCATCGGGTACGGCATTGGTACGTCGTTTGCTGCAGGGAGTATACAATGGTGCGCATCCGCAGAATGTTTTTGTTCTTGCCGGTTTTGATGTAGGTGTTGCGAACGTTGACGAGTGGGCGCGGCTTTGGGGTATCTACCGCGATCTTAGTCCCACCAATCGTCCACGGCCTACCGGATTGGGCATGGCGATGTTGAACAAGGTTCTGGGAGGTTCTTTACATAAGGTCAACAGCGGCGAAGATGTCACCTCTGCCGCATTCCGTACGGAAAAAAACTGGAAGGCGGTATTCGCCTCGGAGAATCCCTCTCCGGTGTTGGTAGAGCTTACCTTCCCTGACGATGGCCGCGATCTTCCTGGAGGTATGCTCTATCTTGATGCGATTTCGCCTTTCGATACCAATGAAGAATATGAAGGTGTCCGCATCAGCGAGGGCGATCTCACTATCGATGGTAGAACCGTGCGTTTTACCATACCCGCTTGGGGTCTTGTTGTTTTGCCTGCTGCGATCGACATCCCCAAAAGGGAAGAAGGACTACCGGAGCCGGGAGATATCAATAAACTGTTATGACCACACTGATCGCGATTTTATGCGCATTAATTACACTTCCCGGAACCATTGAGCTGTTTTTTCTTACTGCCGGAGCCCTCCTGCCGCAGATAAAACGCAAGCAGCTTGCTACGCACCCCAAGCTGGCTGTGGTTATTCCCGCACATAATGAAGAGAAGTACTTATTACGAACCATCGACAGTATCAAAGCTTGCACCGGTGTTTTTGATGTTGTCGTTGTTGCAGACAATTGTACCGACGGCACAGTGGAGATTGCCAAGGCCGCAGGTGTTGATGTGATTGAGCGTAACGATCAGGCTCGCAGGGGCAAGCACTATGCCTTGCAGCACGCTTTCAAAGATCTGCATAAAGACTACGAATGGTTTCTTGTCATCGATGCCGACACCGTTGTCGACGGCAATTGTGTTCATGAAGTATGCCGTGCCATCGCTAATGGCGCTCATGCCGTTCAAGTACGGTATGGCGTGCATGATCCTGGAAGATCCAGCCGTCATCATCTGCTTCATGTTGCGTTTCTTGCTTTCAATGGTTTGCGTCCCCGTGGAAGAGCAGGATGGCGGTTATCGTGCGGCATCCTTGGCAATGGCTTTGCCGTTAGCCGCGAGCTGATCCGTCATGTCCCTTTCGATATTTCTTCCATTGTTGAGGATATAGCTTATCATATCAAGCTGTTGGAGGCAGGATACCGCGTGGAGTATGTCGACACGACAGCTGTATATGGTGAGATGCCCTCTAAGGAGCGCGGGATGATGACCCAGCGTAATCGTTGGGAAGGAGGACGCATGCAGTTAGTTGCTGACGAGTTGCCTTGGCTGCTGAAGGATGTGCGTAAAGGACGTTGGCGTTTGTTGGAGCCGATGCTTGATCTGTTGACCATGCCTCTCGGTTATCACTTGATCTTCGTGCTGCTCGCTCTTTTCCTTGGCGCTGTCGACTATGGGGTCATTGCCCTTGGAACGCTATTCATTCATGTCTCGCTGGCGATTCTTTATTATGGCAGCCTTAGTGATTTCAAGGTCGTCTTTGAGGTGCCCTCTTATCTGTTTTGGAAAGTTTCCCGATTGCCGCAGATTTTTTTCAAAAATCCCAAGTGGGAAAAGACACAGCGATAGAGCAATAAGTTTTTGATCCTAACTGCTTGCGTATTCTTTAGAAAAGGTATCGCTCAAATTATAGAGATTTGGCTTAAAGCATTATTGAGTAATCAATGGTTAGCTAGGTCAGAGTGAATTTTGCAACACAATCCTGAGAACCCATCAAAAGCGCATGCCAAAGGCTTTCAGAATGGCCCTTTAATTTGTTATTTATTCTGTGTAGAGTAGTGCTCCTAGAGAGAAAGATGAAAGAAGAGAAAATCAGCTACAAAGCTATCATTGCACTCACTTTACCGGCAATTTTTTCAGTTGCCATGGAACCTATGGCCGAGATGATTGATACGGTGATTTTGGGGCATGTGAACACAACTTGGGTTGGGAGCTTAGCAGCGACGAATGCTAGCTTGGGCTCCTTTGCTTGGCTTTTTAATTTTCTTTCCTATGGGGTAACGGCACAGATCGCCCAGAGTTTAGGGGCGGGAAAGAAAGATGCGCTCGGCACGCATATTCTTACGGCTTTGCTGATGGCCTTAGCTATTAGCGTGGGGGTGGGAGTTCCTTTGTTTTTATTTGGACATCAGCTGCTAGGCTCAGTCATGGGTGCGAGTGGTGAGCTTCTGGTGGAATCGCAGGTTTACTATTCTATTAGAGTTATCGGGTATCCACTGACCATTCTTTCCATTAGCTTAATTGGGATTTTAAGAGGTCTACAAAAGATTCCTCTGACCATGGGGATCGTACTACTGACAACGCTTGTCAATGCAGTAGGTACCTATTTGTCTGTGTTTCATTATGGTTGGGGGATTGAGGGAGCTGCCTGGGCTACAGTTCTTTCCTTTTTGGTTGGAGATTGTATAGTCTTGGGATTTCTTTGGAGGCACCGTGCAGATTTTGGATTAAGCAGAGGCTGGAAGGTGGATTGGGGTGACGTAATGAATCTCGGTTCGGATGGGCTTAACCTAGCTGGAAGAACAGGAACCTTGACTCTAGCCTTTTTTATAGTAACGGCGCTTGCTACACGCTTGGGAACGACGGTAGTTGCTGCCTACCAAGTGGCCCTGCAGGCTTGGTTACTAGCAGCTTATTGCATCGATGGCTTAGCAATCACCGCTACAAGCCTTGGAGGCCAACTTTTAGGGAAGGGAAATCGTAGAGCTCACCGCCTTTTGGCTCGGCGCCTTACCCACTTAGGATTTGGGATTGGGATCACCTTTTTCCTCTTTTATTGGATTGCCGGAACCTGGGTACAGGGGTTTTTTACAAACCGCCCGGAGATCATAGCTCTTCTGGGTACCATTTGGTTTTGGTTGGCTGCAAGTCAGCCGATTAATGCCCTGGCGTATGTCTATGATGGCATTCTCTTTAGTGTTAGGGATTTCGTTTTTCTTCGAAAACGCACGATAGAAGCCTTCTTTCTTGTTTTTCTTCCTCTCGTCCTTTGGGGCTTTTTCATGACGAAATCGCTGCTTGGTTTGTGGCTGGCACTGATAGGTATAAATGGTTACCGCATGCTCAGTGGCTGGTGGCGCTGCAAGAGAATTTAGCTATTACCTTTAAAATCGGCTAGTTGGGGGAACAATTTAACTTCATGGCTTATAGAGCTAACTAAGTGGTAAAATGGAACATAATATCAAGATTTACAGACTGTGTGGCAAAATTCATTTTGCCCTAACTGACCTTACTGAGACTGCTTTAAGTTAAATTTCGACAATTTGAGCGATTGGATTCAAAAATGACTTTCCTCGAAGCAGCATGTAATGAAGAAGTAAAACACAGTCCGGCTACACCATCTACATCTACTGACTTGCCAGTGAACACACAGAATAGCGGACGTAAGATAGAGCTAGTCACGCCTAAAGCAATCAAGGATTCGGAAGAAGCAAAAAAACGTAAGTGGCTAAGTGTCGCACTAATCGTTGCTTTTGTTGTTACGGTAGCCTTACTTCTTAGTGGGGGTGTATTATTTTGTGTGAGCATGCCTATACTCAGTACGTATTTCTTCTTAGGCGGGTGCTGCATGTTAATGATAGACATGCTTTTAATGGATAGCATTCACAACAGCTTATACAGTGAGAACACTGAACTAAAACAAAAGCAAGTCGACCTCGCAGAGCGTAAAATCGAGCAGCTCAATGAAATGTGTACTCTACAAAAGACATTATCTGATCTACAAGATGCCGAACGAAAAAATTCAACAAAACTAATTAATGAGTTAGTGCAAACTTTAATATTGGGTTGGGAAACTCCAAGAAAAAGCCTAATAAATCCTGAACTAAAACAGTGCCTATTGGCTATGTCAAAGCATCTTGATCACGTTTACCTTAATTCCTAAGTTAGTCTTGTTCAGAAAAACTCCGTTGAGATTCTAAGGCCTCTGACAGTGAGGTACTTTGGTGTGGTATGCCTTGCTGACGAAGATGATCAGATAAGGAATCAGGGGCAGGTGAAAACGATCCTGCCCCATGAAAATCAAAAAGGGTACCGAAAGGAGGATCAGCATTGTCCATAGCAGAGCGTCGGAGCTATGGTATGTTCCCTTTTTGAGGCTGAAGAAAAGATAATATAAGAAGAAGACAAGAAGCAGAAAATAGGCGGCATTGGCAGCAATTTTAAAGAGAATAACGCTTTCTTGTCCAAAACGTTGCTTAATACCCTCTTCATTCCAGACCGCAGCGATCGACTCCGATTTCATCGTGATGTAGATGCGTTGCAGCATCAGCCGGGCAAACTGTCCGGGATTCTCTTTGATAAACTGTAACGCTTTCCTAGACAGCTGTTTGTCGCGTTCGACAAGGGATGCGTTTTCTAAGTTGTTGTTGGCAATGGCGCTGTCGAGGTGCATATAGCCGCCATCGGCGCCTTCATGGTTGCCGATCCATAGATTGGCACCGGAATTCGCTGAGACTAAGACGAACGCACCGAGCTGCTCCTGATTACGCAATCCCCAGGGAATACAGGTGATGACCATGAGAATGGCAACGGTGATGAAGCGCCAGGATGCCGACCAGATCGAAGCGTGCTGCGCGGAGCCTATGGCGAATAAGGCTATCGGGATCAGCAACGCTTGCGGACGCACCAGAGCGGTGAGCCCTAGAAGGATACCGCATGCTACGATCCACAAAATCTTATATCTGTCTTTTTGGAAACTGAGCCATCCGAACACCAGCACCCAGATTAACATAGCGGAAAACAGCGTTTCCGACGCGATGATCGTGGTGTAGAAAATGAAGCTGGGATAGAGAGCGGTCAGGATGGCGGCCATGGCGCCAACACGCCGTGAATATGCCAGGCATGATAACGTATAGACACCGGCAACAAGAAAAAGATAAGAAATGAAGTTAGCAGCAAAAGCAACCGTGACTTTAGAGCCGAATAGATAATAAAAGGAGGCGATGTAGAAGGTGTATCCCGGCGCCCAGTAGGCAGTGGGATTTCCGGAGTCGTCGGTATACCCTGCGCCGGAAGCCAGCCGCTCCGCCGCGGTATTGTAAATCCCCTGATCCGATACCGGTTCATTAGGGATAGTGACAACCCACACTAAACATAGGGCCACAGCTATCGTCAACGCAATCCATCGCATCGTCGTATCCATACGTGTGTCATTACGAACATCTCGTTCGCGTTCTGTGGTGTTCTTAAGGCCATCTTTATCGATCATCCTTTTGATGTCTATAGATTTTTTTTGAATATTCCGATTTAATCGGGATTATGAAACCTATCCGCTATTTACAAGTCACACACATTCCTTTTATCCGACGCGTTGACGGCGATGTCGTCACCGACGAACTGTGGGCGAACGACCTGTTGGCGATCGCCGGCAGCATGGGTGCGCTCCGCGTTGCGGCTCCTGAGCTTCCCGAAGACGACCAGCATGTCACATGGGGGCCGACAGCGGTGACGCTGCCGAAAGATGGACCGGTTACTTTTGCAGGCTTTCCGCCGCTGTTCTCGCGTCGCGATTACTGGAAGCTGCCGGCAATCAGGCGCGTGTTGCGCAAAGAAGTTGATGCTGCCGATCTTGTTCATACCAGTAATTTGTTTCCCCCGTATTTGGTGCTTGCGTATGCGCATCACCTGGCAGTACGTCGAGGGAAGAAGACGCTATTCGCTGTCGTTGAGGATTTCAAGGATATGCTTGGTTGGGAGTGGGTGCGCACGGCAAGTACTCCTCATGAACGCTGGGTGCGTGAGAAAGAACTGGATCGCATCGACCGTTGTACGCGCGAATGTGCGAGGACAGCGACGATGACCTTTCTCTTTACGCCCCCTGCTGTAGAGCAATTCCGTTTAGATACCAGTAATGGCGTTGTCGTGCGTGACACAACACATCATGCTGACAATGTGATTGATGAAAGGATGATGGAGGAGAAACGGCGCAGGATTGTCGAAGGAGAGACTTTAGAGATCATTGCCGCATGTCGGCATAAACCATTGAAAGGCATTGACTTAATCGTCCGCGCCGCGGCTCAGTTAAAAAAACGCGGCATCCCAGCAACGTTCAAGCTTTACGGCCATGGACCATTGACTGCAGAGCTGCAGAATCTTGCTAGAGAATTGAATGTTGAAGACCGCGTTGCTTTTCCCGGAGCGCTGTCTCCGGATCAAGTGTATACAGAGATGGCGCATGCCCATGCTGCTGTTATGGCCCACCGCACCAATGATTTTGCGCGCGCTTTCTATGATGCGATGGCCGGGGGCTCCCCTGTGATCGCTTTTGATACGTTGTCCAGCAGAGGGACTGTGCGTCCTGATGTCGACGGACTGCTGGTGCCTCTCGATAATGTGCTTGCCCTTGCTGTAGCAGTCGAAAGGCTTCATCATGATCGGGAGCTGTTGGCGGCGATGTCGCGCAATGCTAAGCGCCGCGCACTTGCCGAGACTCAAGAGATTTGGCATGCCTATCGTGCAGAGAGAATCCGGGAGCTGTTTCGTGGATAATCCAATCACCATCAGTGTCATTATCGTTTCCTATAACACTTGCGACATGACGCGTCGCTGCCTTGAAGATCTTTATGATAAGGCCAAAGGCGTTGCGATGGAGGTAATCGTTGTCGATAACGGCTCCGCCGATGGCACGGTTACGATGATTGAAGAGGAGTTTCCCAATGTCTTGTTGTTAACGATGGATGTCAATCTAGGATTTTCCGCTGCTAACAATATCGGCTTCAGTTATGCCAAAGGAAGGTATTGCGTGCTGCTCAATACCGATGCTTTTTTTCACGCTGGCGCATTGCAACGGGCGATTCAAAGGATGGATGATGATCATCGTATCGCTTTGGCCGGTGGTCGTCTTGTCGGTCCTGACGGTGAGTGGCAGCCTTCGGCACGGATGTTCCCTTCGCTGCTGAACGATTTTCTCCATCTTTCCGGCTTGGCAGCGCGCTATCCGCAGTCGCGTTTTTTCGGTCGCGCTGACAGAACATGGGCGTCTCCCGAAGATTCTGCTGAGGTTGATTGGGTTCCCGGAGCGTTTTCGATTATCAGGAAAGGGGCGCTAGAGGCTGTTGGTCTTTTTGATGAGCGGTTTTTTTTGTATTATGAAGAGGTTGACCTTTGCCGCCGTATGAGAGCCGCAGGCTATGGTGTTTGGTATTTCGGCGATGTCGTCGTCACTCATATCGGTGGCGTGACCACCAAGGCAACTTGTGAGGACGGCCACTATTCTGAAGTGGGGTCGCAGCTGACACTATGGCGGATGCGCAGCGCGCTCCTTTATTATCGCAAGCACCATGGATATTTCGGCGCCCTCGGCGCGTACCTTTTGGAGAGATTATGGTATCGGCTGCGAGAGTGGAAGAACGGTAGAGACGCTAAAGGCAAACAGTCGCGCAAGATGTTGGCGTTGATCAAGTGTGCTTGGCAGGAAACTGAAGGGGGCAAGGTGTCGCCTCCACGACCATGGTAGGAGGGAAACGTGTTTCCAAATTTACGTGAAGATTGGAAGACCTATGATGGGGATCTGTCGGCTCCCGGCTTTTGGGTGATGGTCGTCTACCGCTTCGGCCGCTGGCGTTACCGCATCAAGCCGCGGGTATTGCGAATACCGTTCTCGATTCTTTACAAGCTGATGTATATTTTAATCCGCATGATGAGCGGCATCGAGCTGCCATGCGAGGTGCAGCTCGGACGGCGCGTGCGCATCGACCATTTTAGCGATATCATCATTAGCGGCGATGCCGTTATTGGTGACGATGTCGTCATTCGCAATGGCGTAACGATCGGTTTGAAGCATACCGACAAACGAGGATCGCCGACGATCGGCAGCCGCGTTGATATCGGTGCAGGCGCTAAGATCCTTGGTCCGATTACCATCGGTGATGATGTTGTCATCGGCGCCAATGCCGTTGTCATTGAAAATGTACCGTCTAACAGCTTGGCTGTCGGTGTTCCGGCCCGTGTGATTCCTAGGAAGACGCATGAATGAGAATAATGATATCCGCGATGCCGTTTCGACAAATGTCATTGTTTCGATTTTGACCAATGTCTTTTATCTATTTACCCGTTTATTTATTCCTCCTTTCATCCTCAGCTACGTCCCTCTTAACGAATATGGACTGTGGTCGTATTGCTTTATTCTGATCAGCTATCTGGGCATGTCGGTATTTGGCGTTACTAATGTTTATGTGCGGTACGTTGCGATCTACTATGCCAATGGCGAAATGGACAAGATCAATCGGCTTGTCAGTACAGGGTTGATAACGATTACTCTTTTATGTGTTTTCTTTCTCCCGATTCTTTGGTGGGGGCTGCCTTGGATAATCGGCCTTTTCAAGATTGGCGACGCCTTGCATTCCATGGCTTTCATTCTTTTCTTTGGAACAGCCGTTGTCTTTATGATCGATCTCACGTTGGGAACATACGGAAATCTTCTGCATAGCCTCCAGCGTATCGATGCCGAGAGGTATGTCTGGACGGCATCATATCTTGTCGAGACCTTGCTTATTGTGATTTTTTTGATGAACGGCATGGGAATCTACGGATTGCTTGCCGCTTATTTTGTGCGCATTTTTCTTGCCATTCTTCTCTATGCCATCATCGTCCATAGGTTGCTGCCTCAGTTGTCTATTTCGTTCCGCAATTTTGACCGTTCCATGTTAAAGCTTTTCTATCATTTTGGCGGCATCGTTCAGCTGTCGGGAATCTTAGGGGTGGTGAACCGTTCCATTGAGAAGATTTTTTCCGGATTGTTTTTAAGCATGAAAGCAACGGGCCTTTATGAGGTCGGTCTGAAGTTTCCGATTATGACATTGATGATCCCCGGTTCCGTCAATGCCGTCTTCCTTCCTGCGACCGCGCATTATCATGCTAAGGAGCAGCGCGGCGAGATCATGAAGGTTTTCCTTAAGGGGTCGCGGTTTATCAATATTATCACTGGAATGATGATGGGGTTTTTCGCCGCTTTTTCCGGACCGCTGATCGGCTGCTGGCTGGGCCCTGATCCTCAGTATCAGGCAGCTGTCGGCATTTTGGCAATTTTCACTGTCGCTTATCAAATGGATGTATTGACCGGGCCGGCATCGGCCATTTACCGCAGTATCGAACAGCCCGTGAAGGAGCTATGGTATGGTCTCAGCCAATTTGTTTTCGTCATCGCTGCCGCTGCTTATGTTTTTACCGTTTATGGTGCGTCGATCATGACCATTAACATCACCGTGGTTAGCATGATGGTGCTGTCCGCAGCGGGCTATCTGGTGTTCAGCGCGCTTTTTCTGCAGGTGTCGCTATGGGAGTATTTCAAGCAGGTGATCGTCCCCGGATTTCTTCCCTATCTGTTTGCCTTTGCGTTGGCATACGCAACCCAAGCGTATGCGCAAGGAAGCCGGTGGGATCTTCTTTACTATTTGATAGTTTGCTTATTGCTGCACACTGCCATTGCCGGTGGAGTAGTCTGGTTTTTGCTTTGC
>JACKPN010000023.1 GCA_024233575.1 Chlamydiales bacterium | reverse complement strand
CCTAAATAGGATTGCAGGCGTTGATCGAAAGATTTTCAACAGAATGTCAGTTATCTTTTAAAATTTTCCTTTCTCAAAAATCGATTCTTGAACCTTTTTCAGTATAAAGGTACTTTTCTCGGTATAATTAATAACCCATGTTTCGGCGATGATTATCTACACTGTCAATTTCGGTGGGTATCATGAAGAGAAGCAGCTCCCTGAAGGGGTGATCTGCTTCCGGGAAAACGATTATGAAGGGTCAATTGTCAGAAATCCAGACATCCAAAGATCCTTGCGCACCGCTACTTTCCCAATGAAAAATGCTTGTACGTTGACTATTCCGTTACTTTGAACGATTCTTTTCTGAAGATGGTTGACACGTTGCAGAGCCCTTCCTTTATTTTTCCTGTTTTCACCCGGAACATCATCCAGGAAGTTATTCAAAACTATGTTTATGGATATATATCCGATGAGCAAGTGTTAGAGCTTTCCTTGTTTCTTAAGGACAAGGACATCGACAACATGCTGCCAGTACAGTGTAAGATGATCTTTAGAGATAATAATGACCCTGCCATTATCAGGTTTAACGAGTTGTGGTGGAAGTACTACACAACATGGTCTTTGGAAAGAGATCAGCCGGCAGCGATCGTCGCTCTGCATGAACCATGCTTGCAGCCATGCTATGTGAAGAAAAAAGACTTTGATGATGTTTTTTCCAGGAAGTTGGAAGGCAAGAAGCTGGCTGCACAAAATTATCGTTATTTCGAGCAACATACTGATCCGGCTGCAATCGTTGCCCTTTGTCGAAAAATCGCTGATGAAACAGGGATTCCGATCGCGCGTTATGTGACGCTCAGGGATGTCGCTGTTTGGATCAGTAATACTCCCAAGATGGTCTAATCAGAAAAGTTTGCCGACGTTGCGGTTATTTGCCGTGATGATCGTGTTTATGATGGTGCCTTCGCTGCCGGTGACGGTGATCGAGCGTTTGGCTCTGGTCACGCCAGTGTAGAATACCTCGCGTCCAAAGATCTCTGCTTCTTTCGGCAGCATTAGGACGACATCTTTGAACTCGCTGCCCTGGCTTTTATGCACCGATAGGCAATAGGCAAGTTCAAACCGTGGCAGCAACAAGGCCGGCAGGCGGCGGATGCTGTTTTCTGCATCTGGGAACAGCGCATAATCGCCTTGATGATATCCAGCGCTATCTCCGCTATTTTTGATAATCACTCCAGTTTCACCATTAAACAAACCTCGTTTGTAGTCATTGGCAGTGATCATGATTGGAATGATGAGTGGCGTGTCTTTTTTCCAGCGTTGTCGTATTTTTTGGAAGATTTGCATGTTAAGGTGGTCGACGCCTAGAGGTCCTTTCCTTAATGGGGTTAGGAGGCGGAAATTGTTGAAAGATTCGAGAATTTGTTTTTCATTATCAACCGGCAGAGTTGTAGGATATTTGGCGGCGATTTTCTCGATGGGAAATTCTTTTTCATAGCCGATGCCTTCATGCGTTGAAGTAAGCATACGCAATACTGCAGAGGAGTCACCGTGCTTAATCAAGGTGGCGAGATCGACAATTGTTTTTAGTTCTGCACGCAGGCAGCGCGATAGCGTTGTGACGTGTGCGGCACCGAGACTGTTGATCAATTGAGAAAATGGCGCACCCACTTCCACAGGAGGAAGTTGGTACGGGTCGCCGAGGAGGATCAGACGCGATCCCGGCTTGACGGCGCGGAAGAGCCTCGCCATGAGGGCTGCATCGATCATTGAACTTTCATCGATAAGAACTAGATCGTAGGTCAGCTCTTTTGGTTCGGAGCGCCGGATACCGAGGAGAGCGTGCAGTGTCTGTGCTTGGATGACAGGGAATCCTTCAAGGTCTGCTGTGGCAAGCGTTAAGCTGCGCTGTAAGTTGGCGGCCGCTTTTCCTGTAGGTGCGGCGACGGCGATGGTGCATCGATTTTGTTTTTCTGCATCTAGACCGCACCAGTAGTAGCGGATTAGGCGCCCTGCAGTGAAAGTTTTGCCTGTGCCCGGTCCGCCGCAGATAATCGACAATGTGTTTTTCATGGCGTTGCGGATTGCGTGTTCTTGTTCCGGTTCCATATTGTGGATTGGCTGATTTTCCGGGAGGATTTTTGGGATGGCATCGAGGAGCTGGCGGCATGCAGAGGAGAACTGCTGCATGTTTGTCCAGTATCTTTTGAAGTAATAGGTATTGCCATCAATGTAGATGGTATTGGGAAGTTCAGGAAGGTGCTGCGCGCCGTCGATGATCTGTTTTTTTATTGTCTCGAAATCGAGCTCTGTAGGAGTTTTCTCGTTATCATTATCTATGGCTTTCATTAAGACAGCTTTGGGGTCGGGAGTCAGTGTGCTTTCGTTTATCTCCACGCACATATTGCCTTGTCGGGTAGCCATTGAGAGATAGCTGAGGAAGAGGATTGTATTCTCACTGCTTTCAGGTGCGAGATGATAAGCAAGCTGCGTATCGATCAGCGGTAATTTGTCGACTATTGGTCCGTGGGCGCTTTTGCTGCGGGCAACGCGAAAAAAAACGCGTCCTTCCTGTTCAAGATAGCGTCGCTGTGCTGTGCCTAGCATGCCTTACCTCGTCGTATGTGAGTCGATAAACTCCATTATTTTCTACAAGACCCCTTAGGAACAGATAGTAGGCGCCACCGATCTCTGCTTTGGGGTCGACAAGAGCAAGAAACCGTTTGAGCGCTTCACAGTACAGATGCGCTTGCAGAAGGTAGTCATTCTCTGTCATTGCTGTATGCAGAGAAGCGTGAGTGTAGTCGTTGCCCAGCCAATTGCTTTTCCAATCGAGAAGGTAGTATTTGCCCTCGTAGCGGAAGAGTAGATCGATAAACCCTTTGATATATCCCTGCTGATGGTTGATCTGAGTAAGAGCATTGACATTGTGTGTTGGATAGAGGAATTCCGCTTCGCGGACAATATCTGCCGGGGGGATGTCTGCAAGGCAGAAGCCATCTAGCGGTGCATGAAGGGCGGCATGTACCATTTCTTTAATCACTTCCTTCCATGACTCGTAAGCTGTTTCTTTGATATGGGAAGCGATTACAGCGTCGATGTCGTCAGTGTTGAAAGAGAGTTCTTCGAGGATAGCATGAAGCATGGTTCCTGTATCGCTGCCGGCTGGTAGTGTATGAGCACTTTTTTCTGCGGTATGGAAGTCGCGCGGCGGTGTCCGATCGCTATTTTGCGCATGCGGCTGCGACAGTGAGCTGAACGACTGGATAAGACGTGTGATGACAGGAACAACGACAGCTTTAGGAGGAAGTAATGTTGTATTATCCTCTTTTTTTTGCAATTGTAGGCGGAAATTATAGTCATTAAGGTTCGTTCCTGTCGTATGCGGTGCGCGTTCTAGGTAGTCCTCAATGCTGTTATCGTTGATTCTATCATAGTAGCCTTGATAGTCGGTTTTTGGAAGACCAAGGTGTGCGAGAAGCAGATCCATTGATGATGCGGAGCCGTACTTGAGATTGGTTTTTTTTGGAAAATAGACTGGAACATAGAGGCGATATTTAGCGCGCGTCATCGCAACGTAGAGCTGCCGGATTTTCTCGGCGTCGATCTCTTGGCAGTACTGCAGGAACTCCTCAGATGTCTCGTCGGTGATCGCCGCAAGTTTCTGCTCGCCTTCGTCGTCTACCGGAATCAGCAGATCATCGATTAATTTTCTTTTGATCAGTCCTGGTGCAAAGACAATGTCATATTCCAGTCCTTTACTTGCGTGGATCGATAAGATGTTAACGGCATTTTGATTAGGATCGTTGATCCGTTTCGTTCTGTCGTCCTCGTTTTCTGCGAGCAGTTTGATCTCGTCGAGGTATTTGATCAAATTCTCCGGTGACGGATGCTTTTTGCACTGCAGTTCCATAAGGAGGTTTGCCGTCTGCTGGAGGTCTTGATAGAGGGCGGCGCCTTCATCACGTTGTAGAAGGCTATTGAGAAGGGGAGTATCTTTCTGCCAGCGGGTTTCGAGCAGCGCTTCGTAGCATTGGGAAAAGCCGTCGTTGATGAGGATTTGTCTAAGATGGGAAAATTGCGCGAGCGCCCATTCAAGACTAGGTAATTCGTCGAGGCTGCGGATTGCGTCAGCATCCCATCCGATGAGCGCGCCTCCGAGAGCCCTTTTGACTGCGCTTTCATCTTTCGGATGCATCGTAGCTTCTAGGATGTCACGCAAGGCAGGAAGAACCGGTGAATCCATCAGCGTTGAGCTGCGCTGCTGTACGGATGGTATTTCCCATTGTTTGAGGAAAGCGGCGATGCGTTCTCCCTGATAGCGGTCGCTGACGAGGATGGCAAAACGGTTGTAGGCGATACGGTCGTTGTTGTGCAGTAGCTGGATTTGTTCTGCGATATATGGGGAGAAGAACTTTTCTTCCCCCGTTTTGAGTGCGGCGCTGTGGTTGTGCGAGCTTTTTTCGTCTGAAGCGTAGAAGAAGTGAAGAGCTCCTAGGCCGTCGGTGAAAGGAAATTCCTCGATTTTTTCCGATGCATGAACAGGATGGTAAGGCAGTGCTGATTTGCGCTTCGGCAGAGCGATTAAACCGGGGCAATTTTCTTCGCAGAATAGTGTATTGAGCGCTTCGATGAGGCGTGGCGCAGAACGGTAGTTAGTATCGAGAGAAGCTGTATTGCCGATCGCTTCAGCTGCTGAAAGGTAAGTATAGATATCTGCTTGTCGGAACGCATAAATCGACTGCTTCGGATCACCGACGAGGTAGAGGAGGCCATCGTCATTTCTTTCGAGAAACAGTGTTTGGAAGATTGTCCATTGGATTGGGTCGGTGTCCTGGAATTCGTCGATGATTGCGACGGAAAATTGTTGTTGGATTGTGTTGACGAAGGCAGGATTTGCCAGGGCCTGCATCATTGCTTTGAGGAGGTCGTCTGGGCGAAAGATCTCCTCTTGCGCGAGGTGTTGTTCTATTGTGTTCTGGCATTGATGTGCCATTGCTGCGAAGATGTTTTTTTTGTTGCCGCCTTCGTTGACGATCGGAAGAAGATGTTTCTTGAGCAGGCCGATCATACTGGGATGGTTAAGCTCCTCTCGAGGTGGAAGTTTCGTTCGTTTCTTGAGTTGTTTCTCGATCAGGAAGTCGCAAATAGGCAGACCGTCTTCGAGGAGGGTACTGAACGTGTCGGCATCGTATTCGGTGCGGTCAAAGAGAGAGGCGAGACGCTCCACTTTCTCATCCATTTGCTTGTCAATTTTGTTTTTTTCTGTATAGTGCGACTGTAATAAGTCATAATCCGCGCGGAGTCCGTCAGCGGTGATCCCTTCATTTTTTAGCACTGTCATTACTTGTTGGAATTTGTGCAGCAGTTGATCGAACGATTGCGGCGCAACGATCCGTCGTGGCTGGCAAGTTTTTTTGCTGAGCTCGCGGACCAGCTTATCGGTGCCGTAATTTAGGACTGTTCTTAGCTGCACGGCAGCATAATTGTTTTCCGACACTTCAGTGCGCATGAAGTCGCGGATCAGCTTTTCCAGCTCCGATGCAGGCAGCTGATCTTCTCCTCCTTGCATATCTAGGGATACGTCCCCTTCGAAGGTGTGATCTTTAAGCATCCGTGCGCAGAAGCCGTGGATGGTGTGAATAGCGGCCTGGTCATAGCAGAAGAGGGCGTGGTCTAATTGTTTGATCGCTTTTTTTGTTGCTTTTTCTCCTTTGGCAATGAGGGCGTCGAGGTAGTCTACCCCCTGTTGGCTTTCTTGCAGGTAAAGCATCGCCTTTTCGATGTTGTCGCGGATTCTTTTTTTTAGATCATGGGTGGCTGCGCGCGTGAAGGTAACGACCAGCATTCTATCGATAGGTCGTGGATTTGTCTCGTCAATCAATAAGCGGACGACAATATTTTCGATGGAAAAAGTCTTTCCGGTGCCTGCTGAAGCTTCTAGAAGATAGTTGGAACAGATATTTTGTTGTCGACTGAGGACATTGAATGTTTTCATTTAAGTCTACTGATGTCTCTGAGAAGATAAATGGTGCATTCCACCTTATTTTGCTTTATGGCATAAGCAAAGCCTAATTCATGATGCCATGTTGAGCAGGTCGCTACGCCTTTTTCCACCTTATTGCTCAATTTTGAGAGACCAAATAAAGTCCCCATACTTTGAAAGAACCTGTAGTTCAAAACGGTTCTTGTCTTACATTAGTGTCCCCCCTAAAATTTCTGATTAATAAGGAGTGTCTCATTCAATGTTCATTAAGAAGATGATTGTTGAATGAGACTTAGGCTAAATTAAAAACTAACATATAGAGGCTTGATTAAAATAACTTCATTACTCGGATGAGTATTGCAGTCTGGGATTAAACAATCTACTAAAAACGGGTTTTGCGTAGATTGTTATCCATACACCAATGAAGACCACCTTCAGCCAATGTGTGAAAATTGAAGGTAATGAAGCAAGGTCAATTAGGCTGCTAAAAAGAACTACAGAGAAAACTCCCAAAATACCAAACATAAAAGATTGCCACTTAGGGGGTTGTGTTGATTCAAGTAATGTCTGACTGTCTGAAAAGCAACACCCTAATGCCAGAATAGCGAGATATCCTAAAAATTTGATAGCTGTAGGGTGAGGATAAATACTTCCACACAAAGCGATACCAAAAAGTACTAGCAAGAGTGTGGAAAAGGGGGAGTCATGAGCTGATCTTTCGATTCGATGGATCAGGTTGACGAACACAGCAAACACACATACAGCCATGATAAATCCACCAGCGACATCTAAGGGAAAATGGACTCCTAAATAGATTCTTGAAAAACTAATAACTAATGCATAAGTTAATCCCCAGAAATATCTGTATTGCGACTTCAAAGCGTATATAGCCATGAAGCCTATGATGAAAGACATTTCTGTACCACCACTTGGACAGCCATAGGTTGTGCTAGAGGAAACCAACCCGACCGACGGGTCGAAAACCGTCGGCCGTGGAAGAGCTAAAGTTACTTTTGCAAAGAAGTTTACAATTGCGTCAATAGAGAGCAAGAAAGCTAACCTTCTACCCCATTTAACAGAAAATCCAATCCAAATAAAAGATACTAAAAGTGCAGCATAACTATCTGAATCGAAAAAGTTTAAAAATTTGAAAAACTGTTGAATGGTAGGAGAGTTCCACTCTTGAAGATAACGAATCAACTGTAACTGTTCTTCAACAAAAATCATAATTATACCTGAATTAGCTTAACGCTTTCCTTGATGCAGTAACCACTGCTTGTAGTTTTAGTTCATTGCCGATTTTGACAGGCGTTAAAGTATATTCAACCGTTTTAAATTCTGACAGATTTGTAAGATGAGTCCCTCCGCAAGGTATCTGCACAGTTGTTTGTGGAAGATGACAGTTCCAGGTGCGCTGATCTCCAATACTATCTCCATCCTTCTGTATCTCTATTACTGCGTTTGTATTAATCCATTCCTTGAGAAGAGAATTTGCGGTATTTTGTATCGAAGTAAGATCATGAAACACACTCGCTACATCAAGTATTTTCTTTGCAGATTTACCTAAGCGATAGATCTCTGTACTGTTATCAGGAGAAATTTGGGATGATTCTATTGTAAATTGATCAAAGTTGGGGTTACCTAAAGAGTCGAGGGTTTTATATTCCTTTTTCCAATAACCTTTTATTGCTTGATTCAATGCTAATGCACCCAAGTGAGCAGCTGTATGGTGCATGCTAAGGTTTTGTCGATACGGCTGATCAACGAACTGTTCCATTTCGGCATTATTAAAAGATTCTGGATCTGTATCTTTATGATCAATTACATGACTGACAACATAGTGAAAGTTAGATCTGTCATTTCTTGAGATGCCTTTGCTTGTGCGGACTTCTTGCGTCTCTTTGTTTACGGCAAGTAATTGGCAGTCAACGACCTGATACATTTTATTGTCCATGCCAACTAGCTTGACATACCCTTTGTCAGCAGGCTGATCAGGCCAATTGCTGTCGACAGGATGAAAAGGTGTTTCAGAAAAAATTAAAGAACAGCGATTATCGTCATTTTTCATGACACCAATAACCTTAGAAGCGCCTTTATACTGGTTATCAGGAAAACTTACACGTGTACTTCCCAAAACAAAAGGTAGGCGAAGCGAACTCATTAAACTAGCATTCATATTAATTCTCCTTAATTGAAAGCTTTTTGATGTACATTTTGATAAGCTAAAGCCATGAAAGCAATTCCGCAAACTACACGGGCTCCACGGGGAATAACTCCGACAAAAAATCCTTGGAAACCTTTTGAGCGATAGATTTGAGAAATCGCATCTTTTGTGCTTATACCATTCTCACTTACCTGTCGTAGTGTTTTGATTGTATCAAAGGGATGTGATACAACTGACACAAATGTTCCTCCGATAATTCCACTTGCAAAAACGGATGTTGTCTCATTCTTTATAAAAGAGCGTATTTTTCTGTTAATAGCCGGAACCAATGCGAAAAAACCGCTGAAGTACACTCCGTTCCTAAGGGATGTTGCTGTAGCCCCTACAAAGAGTTGTTGAACATTACGGTTTTCAACAATCTTGCGGGCGATATTGATGAAAGGGGCATGATATTTGTGCTGCAAGGTCATCATGGATTCAATGTTGTTTATAAAAACACCGCCAATCATACCTCCAATAAACCCCGCGACAAATCTTTTCGTCAAAGATCTGTTGTCATGGTTATGAAAAACTCTTTCGTTCAATGCTGTGCTTGCTACCATCTGAATCATGTCCACAGGCATCATTGTCATCGCCTCAGGAAGTGCTGTGCGATATAAACCACGCAGGTTAAGCTGAGATAACGGGTAACTGCATTGCATGTGAGTTTTCATAACCCAAAATGGGTGAGTAGAAAGCGTTTCAACGAACGATAAAACCACTCCTATACCTGCGCAGTGGTGTATCGGTGTGTGTGTTGGATTCATGTTATCCTTCAAGATCCGTGAATTTGTGAGTGATAATTCTTTCTTTCATTCCGAACATCTTGTTAGCCGCAGCAAGATTTGACGATACTAAGATCCTCTGCAACCATCGATCTTGACCATCGTAATTAGCTTCAAATTTCGTTCTTCCATGAAGAGCGCGGTAATTATCAATAACGATTAAATCCCCTTTTCGCATTTCAACGCCTTCAGTAACATTATCGAGCATTTCCTTAAGGTTTTTGATAGCTTGCTCGGCATCCTCTGTCATTCCAGTCATCAAGTCCGGATCAAAAATCATTAACGGATCGTTAGGATCTCCATACATAATTGGAATGACAGGTCCATTGCCTTTAGTTTCACTTTCATTACCGAATGAGTAATCGATGCCTGTTTTATAAAGTGGTTGTCGGAGAAGGGACTCTAGCTGTGGAGTGATTCTATCTTTAATTTTTGCAATTGAGGCAACTATCGTTTTAGCATTTTTTGTTCTGTCCTCTCTCAAGCAGTATAATAACAAGTGATCAGGATAAAATGGGTGAAATGCAACTTCAGAGTGTAGATCTAAGGTTACCTTAGAGCTTTCAGAAGAAAGAGTATGTTCTTTGTTGCCTGACGGTCTAACATTATTAAATAAGTTTCCATTGTTTTCTTGAATATAACCAAAAGGTTGACCTAACAAACTTCCCACTGTCGTGAGCCAGAATTCGCTCTGGAATGATTTTTTCAATTTGGGAACATCACTTAGATTTTTTGGGGTTGCCATCAAATCGTCGTCTGTCGGTAAAGAACGAATTAGAAAATAACCTTCTTTATTTCCATGCATTTTGAAGTCATACAAGTCTGAACGAAGCTCTACAGGAAGTTCATGCGCCGCTAGGCTAGCTGTTTTGACAAAACCTTCGAGGTCTCGATACGGGTTCAGGTCAGGTAAGTGCCTTTTTGCTATAGATGCAAACCTCTGAGCATTGTCATCATTTATTATGGCTGAATATTTTCTAGATTGGAAAATGATGTTTGCCATTCTTGAAGCAGTTTGAAACTGTACTGTAGAAGCTCTAGGGGTGTTAAATAAAGATCGAATAAACATATTTTTCTTCCATGTAAAAAAGTTAATAACTCAAAAATCATAAAGGTGTCTTTATATAAAGTCAACAGCATTACGTTTCGAGTGAAACATTATCGGGTAGTTATTTAAATGTCGGGAAAAATACAGTACTAAAAAAACTGTTTCTAGCTTTTTTAACAAAATTAAATATATGGAAAGGTGGATATGATGTGTCGAAGAAATTTGTCTTGATATTGTCTAGTTCGAAGGGGAAATCTAATTTTTCTGCGATAAAGTAGTCGTGAAAGCCCTCGAATCTGTTGAACATAAGTGCTGTGTTTTTGGTGGACGACTCACTTAGCTCTATCAGGTAATTATCTTGCTGCTGCGATATCAAGAAGAACATTAGAAATTTTAACAAGAGGGCTCATGACACATTCCTATTAAGGAAAATATTCTGCGCAATTACCCTCCTGTTGTCAACGTTTTAAGGAATAATCTCTATGAAAGCAGTGCCTGATGAAGAGCGCGTTTCATTTTTATGGTTCCAATGACTTTCTTTAGCGTACTTCTCCCATAAGTTGGGATACTCATCCCTTCCATAATATGCATTAAGATAACGTTTATGCTCAGAAGGAACGGGAAGTGCAAGAGGGCCAAAAGGTTGCCGCTTTAACGTTTCGAGTTCGGAAAAGAAGAAACGTTCATGGGGATAATATTGATAAAAATCTTGTGAATGGTGCACATAGACATCCTCACATTCGTTTTTTTTCTCTAGAGAGAATAAAAATAAGTCTATTGAAGGGTAGCAAAAGGGAACAGACTCCGAAACAATGGCGCCGCTTTTGTCATAGATTTTGTAAAATTCTTTCTTACTGTCATGGTAGAGACCCAGGCCGGCATCGTTTAATTGGCTCTCAAGTTGTAGAATTGCTTCTTCATCAGATTGATAAGCGCAGATCGCATAGTCATCGTTCCAAGGGATTAGACCTTTCATTTGAACGGCACCAAGCAACGAGGTTCTGGCTCCCCAATATGGAATTTGATTTTCGGTAAATATTTGGTCGATTTTTTCAAATAACAGGTAGAATTGCGCTAGTTCAATCTCGCTCATGCAGGGGAGATCTTTAGTAGATGTAGGGCTATTACAGCGAGCCTCGTTTACCATTTCGATCGCTTCTTCAAGAGTGCTACTGTTGATGCTCAGAAAACGGTAGCCGAACCGCCTCGCTAGGTGGTGTATTTTCCTGACTGTAAAGGCATGTTCACAGACGACGAAAGGGGAATCGAGGTAGATCGGTTGAAAAGCGAGGTAGGGATTGCGTTTGTCTCCATTTACAAGCAAGGCGCCTGTAGCATTGGCGAACTCTTTTGCGGAAAAGCAGCTTTCTGTTTCGATTACTACAAGAAGACGATGATCGGTGTTAATAAATTTTTCAGCAGATAAAGAGCTGAATAGTGTTAAGATGGCGAATATAAAAGAATAGAGTTGTTTCATCATTTTTCCCTTTATTTGATGATTTGGTAAGGCAGAATTATAGAAGAATTAGGCTTTGACATCAAGTTGCATCTGCGAAAGTCTTTAGAACCACTGGTCGTGTGCGGGCTGAAAGTTTTTCGTTGCAAGATCTTTCCAGGAGTCGATCATTTCGTCGAGATCGGGTAGGTTTCGTTTGTCGATACACCAATTAAGATATTGGTTGTATGCGGTTGAACTGCGTTCCTGATCCAGAGTAGAGATGATCTTACTTTTTGCTGTATCGTGATCATCAAGAAGGAAGTAGGGAATCCATTCAGGGATCAGCGGCGAGGGATTGTTCTTAGCGGTATGGTAGTAGTCGATGTAACTGGCGAGAGCGGCATCGCTATCGCCGTCAAATTGCCTTGCCTCATATTTGTTATCCGATTTGAGAGGGAGAAGCGGAGTGCCGATGGGGATCTGATAGCGGGAGGCGATGCTATTGATAACAAGGTGTTCCGGCCATGCTTTAAAGATGTCCCCGTTTTCGTTTTTGATATAGCTTAAGAGACCTTGCGAGGAAATATGGCTGATTGTGCCCGTTATTATTGCGTTAGGCAGCTGTAGTGCCGGAACATACCAGGTGTTGTCATCTTTTTGTTCGATGGCCTCATGATGGGCAGATAGATGGATGGTTGCCAGTTGCTCAGGGACGATGTTGTATTCTTTGATCGCTGCTTTGATTTGGTCAAAGTCTTGTTTTAATTTTTCTATCGCCACTTTTTTGAATAGGCCAAGAGGAAGGATTCCTTGTTTTTCAGCCATAGTCAGGAGCGTATCAAAATCTTTGGTGATCGCTGCCTTTCTCAGCATACCGGATTCGAGAGGAGATAGTGCGAAGTTTTCTTCGGTTTTAATCTCATGGGCGTCTGCTTGATCGATATAGAGGCCGAGGGTTTTGTTGAAAAAGACTTTCAGAGGGTTTTTGGCGATGGCGATGAGGTTTTTGACGTCGATAATATTTTCTATTTCCTGCTGAGAGGTCTTGATAGCGAAGGTGTCGATGAAGCGGTGCTGAGGCCGCTTATTGGGGGCGTAGTAGCTTGTTGCTGCGCTGTAGCGTTGCAGGGAGAAGCTGGGGATGTTGCTGTCTTGGGAGAAATAGTGTGCGTCAAAGCTGTGGTGAGGATGCTGGTAGACGCATGATTCTGAAGAGGCGGTATAGGCATGGTCAATGTAGGAAAGCAGCTCAGATACCAAAAGGGAGGGAGGGATCTGCTGGTTGGCTTGACTGCTCTGTCCCGGGTAGCTGATAAGGAAATAACGGCGTGCCGATAGCAGGGTCTCGAGAAAAAGATAGCGGTCGTAATCGGTCTGTGAAGGGCAATAATCGCTTTCTGGATGCTTGAGAAGCATATTCAATGAGGAGTTAAGATCACGTTTGGGGTATGCTCCCTCTTGCATGCCCATGAGGGCGACGACTTGCGCGGGCAGTGCGCGCATGGGGAGCATGGAGCAGAAACGCACGCCGCTGAGGAGGTTTTCATGGTAGCAGCTTTCCTCGCGGTTGAGGGATTCGGTCAGATGCTTTTCAACGGTTCCGAAGGGAAACCGTTGGTTTCTTGCTGCATGTCCGGCGTTCCGTATTCTGGTGATATGGTCGATAAGCAGTTTTCTGTCGCGCGCTTCTTGCTGGTCTGTCGGATCATGTTGAAGATAGCTGTCGATGACTGTTAGAAGGTACGTTGCCCATTCACCGATCTGACCTTTCGTACCATTATTAAAGAGATCAAGGTCAGCGCGCAGAGAAGAAATCAGGTGAATGAACTTGCCTAGAGTATCGCACTGCGAGGTGTCGACATTGCTTAATGTTTCTTCATCATCGGCGGCGATGCTGTTCAGCAGGCGCGAGAAACCGAATTTCCATGTGCCGGCGTTGCTGTTGTCGGCCATACCCGAACGGAAATGCGCGCGTTTTAGCCGGGCATTGCGGTCGTCGGCGTCATATCCCCAGCGGATACCTGACTCTTGTGTCCATTCGCGAATGGTTTGCACCTCTTCGCTGCTGATGTTGTGCTTGCGGCGGAATGGCGCATAGTCTAGGAGTTGCAGTAGGTCGGCAGCATTCCACCGTCCTTTTGGCAGAGAGAGAAGATGGAGGAAGCTTTGGATGAAAATGCTTTGCGATGGAATCTTAAGGTCCATGATCTGGAAGCGCAATACGCTTTCTTCTTTACCGAAGACGCTTTTGATATAGGGTTCGTAGTCCATGATGTTGGGCGCCATGACGATGATATCGTGCGGGGCTATGTTATCGCTGTCGATGATCTTGACAAGAGCATCGTATAGGTTTTCGACTTCACGCAGTTTGCTGCTGGAGATATGCACTTGAATAGTATTGTCATTGATGTCGATGCGATCGTGAGGATTCGGGGTGCGTTGGAACAGCATGTCTGCTTGCACAACTTGAATTAGCGTAAGAGGTTCCTCTGAATCATCGTGGTGATCGAAAAGGAGGTCGTGGTATTGGGGATGTTTAGCGATACCGGGAGGGGCGATGTAGCATTCGGTGCTTACGGCATTGCTTTTTTCAATCTGTTCCGCCATTTCGCGTCCTAGCCTGCCGAAGTTGGCAAGAAGAGGATTACGGTCGCGGAGGAGTTCTTCCAGCGTTTCCTGTTGCTGTTCTGATGCGTGTTTCCAATGTCCTTGCAGGCGGCGTGCCTCGCGGTCGGAGCGCACATCGCTCCAAAACATTTGGCATGGCGAAAGCAGGTAGGTGTCGACAGTGAAGTGTTGCGAAAGGTGGCGCAGGAGATCGTGTTGAAGCTGCGATAGGTAGCTGATGGCAAAGAGGTGGATTTCTGCATGCTGGAGCTGTGGCGTTACCATGTTATCGAGAAGCTCATAGGCGGAGTGCCAGCCATCGGTTTTGAAGATCTGTTTCCACAGATGTTCCTGCCAATGGCGGCTGTCGCGCTGATGCCATTCAGCGACCATCTTACGACCGTATTTGCCGTATTGCATGAAGTAGTGGGCGATCTGCCCCGCGAGGGCGGTGAGGCGCGTCTCCCCTTTCCGCGTCAGCGTCGGCGATGCATCGTTAATCTTCAAATAATTGAATAGCGGCTCCCACAGGGCGTATGTCGTTTCATCGATATGTTCCCTTTCTGTTACCGCATCACGTAATGCCGCTTCGATAGCGAAAGAGAGTTCAAGAGAGTTGGGGACTTTGAAGTTCTCCGGCGTTGTCAGCTTCATTAGCTTTCCCAAGCCTGATTCGAGGTGGTCGATCTCTATTCCTGCGGCGATGCCGAGGTCGTCTGCGAGGCGCTGCGTCAGCCACTGTTTCATCGCAGGACTTGGAACGATGACATAACGGCGCGCAAAAGGGTGTGTTCCTGACCTGAAGAGCTGCTGTTTTAGCGTCTCATAGAGGACTTCTACGCGGTTACTAAAGGTGACGTGGAGGCGTTCATGAGTCATGCGGAGGATTATATACCAAACAGGTTTCTGATGGTATACCAAGGTTTTCGGAAAAGAAAGTACATGAGTGAAACCTGATCGCCATAAAGAATGGCATTGCCTGTTGCTCCTATTGAAACATCTTTTGGGGGAGCATTGACCCATTCTGCTTTTGCCTGATAGCTGATGATATTTCTTTTACTGATTTCGGGTTCATTGGCAATATAAAGAATTTTTGCTTTATAGCTTTGCGATGGGTCGGATTTGAGGACGATGGAAATTTCTTTTCCTCGGTCGACAGGGATGATGTCGCTTTCAGGAATCCATATTTTGACTTCAGTTTTCTTGGGATCGCTGAGGACGAGGATCTGTTCTCCGATTTTAACAGGCCTTCCTCTCCAATTGTCAGGAGAATCCATGATCACGATTCCTGATGTTGGTGCCGAGACCTTCAACTTTGAAAGTTGGTATTTACTGAATTTCGCTTCTAGCCCTTCTTTCATTTTTTGTATTTGAACTAGAGGCAGCTTTTCTAGTCCCTCTTTTGTTGTCAGTCCTCTTACGACAACGGTATTCTCTTCGAGCTGTTTTGCTTTGAAGTCATTGTATTCTGCACGAGACGCCTGTTTGAATGATTCATCTTCATAGAAGAAGAGCGGCTGATGCGGTGTTACGGTGTCTCCGGGCGTGACGACAACTTCTTTGATTACACCTTCTAAGGGGGCTCGTATAGTAAAAGGCTCGCTGGGAACAACTTCACAAGGGGCAACAACGCGCAAGGGTACCGGAATAGCCAGCAGAACGATAGCGATGCAGATAGCTGCGATGACAAATTTTTTCTTTGTTATACCTAGCCAGGAGGCGAGTTTTTTCCTCTCGTTAAGTTCTTTCCATCTAATGGTGAAAGCGGGGATCAAATAATTGACCAATAGGATGATCAGGTCTTCGTGCGGCAAAGAGAAAGATTCATGATTCCATTGTTCTAACCAGAGACCGAAGGCGACTTTGTTATCGATAACGATCGGCACCCAAAATACGGAACCATTATTTTCGTTGCTCCATTGCGACCAATATTTTTGTCCTTCTTCTGTAAAAGCTTCTTCGGTGAGTTGTTGAAATGATTCCGGTGTTTTAATTGCTTTGACGATGGCGTTCAGCTTTATGACTAGCGGAGATTCTTTGTTGATTTTTTCTTCTCCCGAGATACCTGCGATCTTTGACTGGGAGTTCTTAGTGAATTCGAAGAGGTAAGCGCGGTCGTAAGGAATCAAATGTCTGGTATCGTTGAGGATATTAAAGAATAGCGCTTCTTTGCTTTTTGTTGCCGAGCAGCGCAGCATCAAATGGCAAATTATTGATAGGTAGGGAACTAACCTTTCATCTTTGTGCAATGAAGAATTGGTCATGCTTTTTTGGTCTTGCCTTTTGCTGCATTATTCAATAGATAATTAATTAGAGGACCTAATTTCCATATAACAGAAATCGTAAAAAATATGTCGAATGATCATATTCCAGCTTCATTTCGAGCTGACCTCAAGCTGTATGCAGGGCCTCCAGAAGAAGACGGTTCCCCTACTTACAATCTTTATGACCCTGTGAAAGCTAAATACTATAAAATCAGTTGGAAAGAACACATTATCTACAAGTTAGCGCGCCCAGGGCTGACGGTCGCTGAAATCAATGAGCTGATAAAAAAAAGTTCTACCATCCATGTATCTGATGACGATGTCGCTGATTTTTTTAAGCAGGCGGGCCGTTTGGGGCTATTGAACCAGCCTTTAAGCGGCAAGCAGGTAGAGAAGAAAGCTGAAAGGGGAAAGACGGGATTTTTTAAATGGCTGATATTTAACTATCTATATATAAGGCTGCCTCTTTTTTCGCCGGATCGGTTTCTTTCGAAAACGTTGCATTATGTCACGCCATTATGGAGTGTCCCTGCAAGGCTTTTTTATCTGTTTCTTTTGCTTTGTTCTATCATTATTGTTGCTACACAGTGGGATAGTTACTGGAAGTCGCTGAATTATTTCTTCTCTTGGGAAGGTATCGCTGCATATTTGCTTACGGTTTTTTCAGTAAAGATAGTTCATGAACTGTCACATGCATATACCGCCAAGCGTTATGGCATTCATGTTTCGACGATGGGCGTGGCGTTCATCATTTTGTATCCTGTTCTATATACCGACGTCACTCATTCGTGGACTTTATCTGACAGAAGGCATCGTTTGGCTATTTCCATAGCGGGGGTGATTTCTGAGCTTGTCGTTGCTGTCATTGCCACTTGCTTATGGGCGTTTTTATCTCCAGGCATTCTTCGCAGCGCCTGTTTTCTCTTATCGTCGACTTCGTGGGTGTTGTCGGTTTTTGTCAATTTCAACCCGATCATGCGTTTTGATGGCTATTACATGCTTGCTGATTACTGGGGTGTTGACAACCTTCGAGGGCGATCGTTTGCTTTGGGCAAATGGAAGTGGCGGCAGTGGCTTTTTGGAACACAGGATCCGTGTCCTGAAGAAGGGATGGGCGCTTCTATGCAGTGGAGGCTCGTCGTATACGCCTATGCTTCATGGGTTTACCTGTTTTTTCTTTATTCGGCCATCGCCTTGGTCGTGTACCATAAATTCACGAAGTCGATAGGCGTTATTCTTTTTTCTTTGGAAATACTTGTGTTTTTTATTTGGCCCGTTGTTGACGAAGTCGCTTATTTGATGAAGAACAGGGGTAAAATTACGATGAGTATACGGTTCTTTTTCGTTTCGTTAGGAATTATTTTTCTTGCTTTTTGGGCTTTTTATCCTTTGCAGCATCGTGAAAATTTTCCTGGTGTTGTCATCCCTGATCAAGCGCAGTATGTGTATGCACCTGAAGCGGGAATTTTGAAGAAGATAACGGTTTCTTTTGGAGATCGCGTTGAGAAAGGCCAGCTGATCGTAAAGATTGTTTCTTCCGATCTAGAGAAAGAGATTTCAGTGGCTCGGCAACAGTTGAAGTTGTCGGAGGAGAAATACCGTTTAATCAATCAATCAAAAGATTTTCTTCCATTGCTTTTGAGTACGCAGTCGGAGATAGCTGCGGCAAAAAATCGCTTGAATAAGCTAATTGCCAGGAAGAAGCAGTTGACGATTTATGCATCTTTGGATGGCGAGGTGTATTTATGGAACGATAAGCTTCGATCTGGAGAGTATATTAAAAAAGGCGAGCTGATAGGTAAAATAGCGGATTTAAGCAAAGTCGCAGCGATAGCATATGTTCCTGAGAAAGATGAAGGGAGCCTAAAAGCGGGTCAGCCGGCGGTATTTCGCACACAATCTTTGGGTGGACAGTTGTCGGGGACGGTGGTATCCATTGACCGTACGAGCGCTTCAACGGTCTTATACCCTGCTTTGACATCTGAATATGGGGGACCGATCATGGTTCATCATACAGATAAAGCAGATCAAGTGCTTGTCGACAGTTATTATGAGGTAAAAATTCGCATCAACAGCGATGAGTCGAAGCATAATCCCATTCCTTTCGGTAAAAGCGGAACGGTATCGATAATGATGGAGCCTCGCTCTTTGGCAGTGGCATGGTATCGTTGGTTATTATCATTGCTTGTTGCGGAGAGTACACCTTAGAGACATTCTCTGATTTAAAGAATTGTCAGATCGGGAACAAATTTTACCTGGGAAAGAGAACCTTGAGGAGTGACATAGTTGATAAACTAGACCGAAGAAAGATGGTTTTTACCAGGTGAAATTTGTCGTAAGATGACTGTTCAGTAATTCAGAGACTGTCTCTTAATTTGGAAGAAGAATTTTTATATATGTTGTGGATGAGACCCTGCGGGCGAGAGCCGCCCGCAGGTATGTGCTTACATCAAGATGATGTCTGAATCTCTAAGAAGGTGCAGCGAATTTTCTAATCGCAGTTCTTCTTCCAGATCCATAGCATTTGAGCTGCTGATATCGTTAACTACTGAGTTAGCGGCGTAGATATCGCTTCCCGATACTCTGCCGAGTACACGGTTGTCGTTCAGTGTGGCGTTCACATCTTGCAGCCAGATTCTGTTTCCTTCGTCTGATGCGCTATTTCTGATGAAATTGGAATCTTGAATATTGATGATATTCGCGGCGCGCGATGGCGCTACGTATCCGATCAATGATTCCGCAGCTATTGCTCCGCCATTACCGTTTAGCGCTTTATTGTTGATAAAGACGCTATCGGTAATGTTGGTTTCGACTCCGGCAGCTACCAAGTTGCCGAAGACCGTACTGACTGCATTTCCGCTTAGAATGGCTCCTCCATCGCCATTTAATGCTTCGTTATTGCGGAATAATGAGTCGTGGATATCAAGGTTTCCGTTCATGTAATTGACAACTGCTCCGCCTCCCAGGGAGAAGTTGATTGCAAGACCTGGTGCAAAGGTTGAGATTGCTGCATTCATAAAGTTCCAATCGTCAAGGTTGCCCATGGCGATATTGTTTTCAAAGACGGAGTCAGTGACTGTTGTTCTATATGGAGAAGGGCCTCCGAACAGCGTATTAACAACGTTTGTTGTTGCTAATGCTCCGGCATTGACGCTAGCGACATTATCACGGAAAACCGTGTTATCGATAAATGTATCCAGACTATCGACAACGACAGCGCCTCCTTCGAGGGCAAAGTTGTCTCTGAACATACTATCCTTGATAATCATCTTGGATGCTTCGTTAGGATATGTGCCTTCGCTAACAATCGCTCCTCCAAAGAAGAACGAGGTATTGCGTTCGAACAACGTATCTTCAACAATCATCGTATGAGGATTGTTTGGTGCTTCGAAGGTGCTGAAGCCTTCATATCCACCGCCTCTAAAGTATGCGGTGTTGTCATGGATATGAGAATCTTTGATGAGTACGTCGGAGTTGTTGCTGAAAATGCCACCTCCGTCGCTAACCGCCAAATTATTTCTCAACGTCACATTATTCAGAGTTAAATCTGAATCATAGTTGACGTAGATACCGGCGCCGTAGTCGTGGTTATAGGTGAAATAAACACCATCACCTACGCCTGCAGCCCGCCCTCGTTCAATCGTGAGGCCGTCCATAACCACGGTTGCTCCCGATTGTTCGATGTCGTTACCGATGAGTACAACGTGCCAAGCATTGTCAGCTCGGCTGGCATCGTAGTTTGGATCGTTAGGATCATCAATGTCATTACCGAGAAGGTCGCCTGTGAGGACTGTTTCATGGGCAATGGGGTTACGTTGGTTCAAAGCTGTCATTCCTGCTTTGAAACCTCCGAATAGTTCTACCTGGTCAGGTAGATTGAACGTTGTCAGGTTCGAGGTGGCAATTCCTCCCAACCCGCCGACTACTCCATTAGGAGCATAGATGTTTTCTGGTGTGTAGACGCCTTCAGCAATCCATATTTTATCGGCGCCCAGTGTTTGAGCTGCTTTGTCCAGCGCATCTTGCAAGCTGACATAAGCGTTATTCCACGACGAACCATCATGGTTGCCGTTCGCATTTTGGTCGACGTAGATTATCGACTCATCATCCATAGGGTTGTGATGATTGTCGTCATGATTATCATTATCATGACGATTATTATGATCATCCCCTTTATTGTCTTTCGAGGAATTATCGCGATGCGATGCCTCCTCCCCTTGTGCATCACTATTGTGCACAGCATCAGCTGCGGCAGCAGCAATTGCTGCGTCCAATACGATACGTTCTTCCAGGGAAGTAATTTTTAGTTTCATTATATTACTCCTGTAAGATAATAATAATTATTATTATGGAAAAAGGATAGAGATCGAGTAGTTGGAGATTGATTAGATCCTTGAGTTAATTATACCATCATTCAACGGTCTGTTTTCAATAAAAATAATTTGATTTTTTTTGTTATTTGGCATGGGGCGAGATTTCTTTGAACGCCATTCCGGAATTAATGATATCTTTACACAATGGCTATGGTAATGGACAAAATTTGCTTCTGACCGCTTCTAGCTACGAATAATTTCATTGATGCGGTAATCTCAATAAGGTACCAGCAACTTTCGGAGACTCTTTCGTGCCGCATAATCGGAAACGAGCCGAACAACGAACACACAATCGAAACCTCAATATTCCTCTGAAAGCGAATAGGATTCTTAACGTCATCGCTATTGCTCTGTTATTGATTGTGATGAGGATTTGGGACCTTTCGGTCATACAGTATGAGGACAAGCTGGAGACGGCCAAGCAGCCGCAGCGGCGGGTGGTGATGGAGCCGGCGAAGCGCGCCACCATCCGCGATCGCTTCAACATTCCCTTGGCGTTGAACAAGATTGAATATCAGGCGACGATCCTCTACTCTCATATCAAAGAAGTGCCCTCCATTGTCTGGGAGAAGGATGATCAGGGCAAGCGTGTGCGTCGGTTTAAGCGACGTGAATATATCAAGCAACTGTCGCAGTTGCTTGCCGATGAGCTAACTCTAAATGCCGAGCGTATCGAGGATCTGATCCATTCGAAGGCATCGTTCTATCAGCATGTTCCTTTTGTTATCAAAGAAGATATCAGCGAGCGGGAGTACTATCGCCTTAAGATGCTCGAGAAAGATTGGGTCGGCATCCATGTGCGTCGTTTCCCTAAACGGCATTATCCTCAGGGAAAGGTTGCCGCTGATATCATTGGATATATGGGCGCTATCAACAGGGCGGAATATGATGCTGTTGTCTCGGAAATCAAAGCCTTGGAGGATTATCTCGCTCTCAATGACGAGGGGGAGATGCCGGAACCGCCTGCAGGTGTTCGCAATATCAGTGATGCGCGTCGCCGTTACAAAGAACTCAAGGAACGTGCCTATGGACTGAATGACTATGTTGGGAAAACAGGGATTGAGGGCAGCTATGAAGAGCAGCTGCGTGGTTTCCATGGGAAAAAAAGCTACTACTCTGACGCACAGGGTAATTTTTTACGTGAACTGCCCGGGTCGCGCGAGCCGTTGGCGGGCGAACGCCTGTTGCTGACGATCTCTTCCGAGCTGCAGGAGTATGCCGAAATGCTGCTGATTCAGGGCGAGGCGATACGAACGCCTCGCGTGTCGGGAACAAAAACGATCAGCAAGCCGAAAGACCCTTGGATCAAAGGCGGAGCGATTGTCGCCATTGATCCCAACAATGGCGAGGTGATCGCACTGGCGTCATATCCACGATTTGACCCTAACGATTTTGTTGGTTCCGGAGATCCGGAGGTTAACAGGGAAAAGCAGAACCATAT
>JACKPN010000022.1 GCA_024233575.1 Chlamydiales bacterium | reverse complement strand
CTCAAGGCTCTCGGTCCTTGTTTTCTTCTGCTAGCCAACTTGCTGCTGAAGATGTGCAATAATGTACATCATGCTGATATTTACGCACAACCCCTTTTGTCGTTTTTTTTGCATTTTAGCGTTTTTTCGCAAAAATAAGCCGTTTTCAACGCATAACTTGTCAAAACTGCCTCTTTTTGCCACTATCAAGGCTATGAGAACGTTCATTTACCGCTCCGAAATGCCTATATCTGCGGAAAAGCTTTTCAACTGGCACCGTAATCCTGATGCTTTTCAGCAGCTGATGCCTCCAGGGAAGAAAGTCGATTTAATCCAACCACCCAAAACATTACAGCCCGGGGAACTTGTCATTTTTCGAATACAAGGCATATTTCCTATTACATGGATTGCCGAACATGTCGACTATATAGAGGGGCGTCTTTTCAGCGACCGCCAAAAGAAAGGGCCGTTTAAATATTGGCACCATAGACATGAGATGATTGCTATAAGCGCTGACCAATCGGAACTAATAGATACTATTGAGTGGGAACTGCCGGGCGGGACTTTCATCAATTGGCTTGCCGCACCTTTTGTAAACTATCAACTTCAGCGCCTTTTTGCGTACCGTCATCAGACTACGCTCGTCCATCTGATCTCGGAAACCAAGGAATGAAAGCGCTTGTGGATCGTTGATATTCGCGATAGACATCGCCTTTGCTTTCAAGAAGGACCTCTTCTGTTGGCGGAATTCCTGTGACGCATAGCATCATATAGAGCATAAGAAACGGGATAGGGACAGCGATCCACCATAGCGGCGACGCTAAAGCAAAACAGGCAAAGCCTATCCACTGGATCCAATCGAAGAAAAGATTTGGATGACGAGAGTATTTCCAGAAACCACGTTTGCATACTTTGCCTTTATTATCCGGTGCTGCACGAAAACGCGCCATCGTTGCATCAGCTTGAAACTCCCCGAAAAAGCCGATTACACATAGAGCAAGAGCGAAAAAGTCTGTCGTCTCTACACGCGCGGTTGCGGAAAAGGCGAGAGCAAAAGGGACCGACAACAGGAAAGCGGCAACAACTTGCGCGCCATAGAACAGAAGATATGAGTACTTATAGCTGTTGGCAAAGGCACGGTCCAACTTGCGATAACGACGATCAGTCTGTCCCATAAGCAAGCGTCCCATGAGCAACGAAGATAGACGCAGCCCCCAAAGCGAGACCATCGCAATCAGAAAGTAGGAGCGCAACGATGTCTCACCAAAGTCGACAAAGTAGTACCATGCGTAGCCGACGACAGCAAGGGTCCAGGCGATATCAACCAGTTCCGGTTTTCTTGCGAGCATGGCAAACACCCACAACAGAAAAAATATAATAACGATGATCGCTGTACAAATCAGCATGGAAAAGATCATACTCATGACTGCCTCCTGATATCCGCTACCTTAATAATCTCTTCTTTCTCTTGCCACCAATTTCACAAGCTGACATTTTGAAATGGCTATGTTCAAAAAAAGAGTCAAACGCACCTTTCCCAAAGGGACATTTATTCCTACGCCGGCCCGCGTCATGGCGATACTGCAGCTGTGCATCGTGTTCGTCGTGATCTGTTGGAATGGGGGCCGCCCATTTATGGATGATCTCTATAAGCTTAAGCGTCAAACGCTAGCGTATCAATATGTGTTAGGTGGCGGCGACTTGATCGAAAGAATGCATCAGAATGACCCGGAATTTCTTAAGCAATTAGAGAGAAATAGGGAACGTTTTACACAGCTGCATACTGATGAACAGGAGCGCATTAAGAATAGCTATACCGTTCTTCTGCAAAAATATGATCGGACGTTTCTGAAAAAGATGCAGTTATCGGTAATCGCCCTTCTGCTTGATATGCCGCCTTTCGAACTACTCTGGGTCTTTATGTCTTTGATGCTAAGCGTTATGGTTCTAAAAAAGCGCGAAGGTGCGGCTGTGGCGATTTGGTTGCTGCCGGCGATAGCCTTTTTCTACTCTGTTGACAATGTCATCTATGCAGCGCCGCCAGCGTTGACTCATGAGCAGAAGTTGTTTCCTTCGGACAGCTTTTTAGAAGATCATTATGGCGAGGGCGAAGCCGCTTGGAGAGCCTACCTTGCAGACCGATGGGGCAACGGTTCCTATGAAGAGGGATCTTTTTCCTTTCACCTCGCCCGCTTATCAGCATTGGCAAAAGATTTACAAACAGTGCCGCGGCCGGTCAGGGAGCCGTGGCTGTTTCTGGTTGTTTACAACCTGTGGAACGCAGCTTTCGCCTTTATCATCTGGCGCCGCTGCGGTAAAGCAAAACACGTTCTTGCTTGATTGTAGAAAATACTTTACATTTCTTATAGTACTAATCATATATCGAAACCGGACTCCATGGAAGCTGCCGTCGCTACGATCATTTTTTTTCCTATCTTGGCATCTCCGCTATTCTTTTTGGTACGTTGGCGTAATCGAGGGCTGATCTCCAGCGCGATCGCTGCTATCTGCCTTGCTGCTGTTATTTTCATTTACGGCCACTTTCAAGATCATGGTCCGCAGATTGCAACAATACCTTGGGCGCCGACCCTTGGCTTGAATTTCTCTTTCCTGATCGATGGTCTGTCGCTGTTCTTTGCCTTTCTTGTGACAGGAATGGGCGTTCTCGTCAGCTTTTACGCTAACTATTACATGGATCCTGACGATCCCGGACTCGGGCGTTTCTACTGTTGTCTTAACCTGTTCATGGGAGTCATGCTTGGCGCTGTTTTATCTAACAATCTGCTAATCATGTTTATTTTTTGGGAACTGACAGGCATCACTTCTTTTTTGTTGATTGGCTATCACTACGAAAAGACGGAAGCTGTTGCAGCTGCACGTTCAGCGTTGCTGATCACGGCGCTAACCAGCCTAGGGCTTCTGGTAGGCATTTTGTTGATCGATATCGCTTCGGGCTCCCTATTATGGTCTACTATTGTTGAAGAAGGACTCCAAACGCATAATCCGCAGTTTTACACAGCTGCAATCATTGTTTGCTTTTTGATAGGCATCTTCGGAAAATCGGCGCAGTTTCCTTTTCATTTTTGGCTGCCGGAAGCGATGCAAGCGCCGACGCCTGTCAGCGCATACCTCCATGCTGCTACGATGGTCAAGCTCGGCATCTATCTGACTGCGAGAATGTATTCTCTCTTTGTTGAAAGCCCGCTTTGGTTTCCGCTGGTTACTTCTGTTTGTTTTTTGACCATGCTGATCGGTGCTGCGTTGTCACTGATGGCTAACGATATCAAAAAGATCCTTGCTTATGCTACGATCAGCCAGCTGGGATTTTTCATCGGTTTTTACGGAATGGGAGATATCGAAGGCGTTCATTATGACTTCGTTCATATCCTCAATCATGCCCTTTACAAAGGGAGCCTCTTCATGCTTGCAGGTATTGTGATCCATGCCACGGGCATCCAAAATATTAACTACCTTGGGGAGTTATGGAAAAAAATGCCGTTGACGGCTTTGACATTTCTCGTTGCTTGCGCAGCGATGGCCGGCCTGCCGGGAACCACAGGTTTTTTAAGCAAAGAGCTCATTCTCTATGATGTAGTCCTTCTTGGACGCGCCCACCATAGTGGAATTATCATTCTGGGTGTCCTTTTTGCCGCTTCTATCTTCAAGGCAGCATTCTCGCTGAGGCTCTTCTATCATATTTTCGTCCGGAAAGCTGTCAAAGATGTAACGATTTTCCATCCTCCCTCCCTGGCAGTACAAATACCGCCGCTGTTGCTAAGCTCTTGTGCATTCTTTTTTGGTCTGATGCCTCACGGTTTGGAGAATTTGATCCAGAGCTTTTATGTTTCGGGCCTGCATACCGCAGAACCTAGAGAGTTGGTCCTTTGGCACGGCTGGACAGTGGAGATTGCTTTAAGCTTCTCTATTATTTGTTTTGGAACGCTGTTGTTTCTGGTCGCCGAACGTTTTCAGCTTTGGACTCAAAAGCGCTTCGCCATCTCTTTTGCTAGCGTCTTCGATCAATGCCTTGCATTCATCCAAACAGCAGGGTCGAAGATTACACTGTTTCTTCATCCCGATAAGCTTTCGACATTGCCAACAGTCATCTTTCTCTTTTTCTCCACGGCAGTCATCGTATTGTGCGGAATGAAAATTGCGGCGCCTGCTATGCCGAACCTGTTAAGCATAACGATCACCATCTTTTTCGGTGGATGTGCCATCCTGTTAATGATTGCCTCCACGCAGCTGAAGCAGCTGATCGCTCTTTCTTTAACGGGATTTTTTCTTACTCTTTTTTTCGCGATCAACAACGCACCTGACCTTGCGCTAACCCAGCTTTTTGTCGAGGTCGTCATGCTATTTATCCTGCTTGCACTCTGCACAAGCCTGCCACCTCAAATAATCAACGAAAGACCGACATTTCTGCGCTTTTTTACAGCATTGCTTTTTGGTGCTGCAGGCATCTGCGCAACATTAAGCATGGACACTGCGGCGGCAAAATCGCTGAAAGCGTACTTTCTGGAAAATTCTTTGTCTGCGGCACAGGCGGCAAATGTCGTCAATGGCATCCTTACAGATTTCAGAGGTTTGGACACGCTGGGAGAAGCGATGGTAATTGGTATTTTCGCCATCGCTGTGGCCGGCATCTTTTTTACAAGACAACAGATGGCACAATCCCATATTCCTTCGGTGATCTTGCAATGGACAATTCCTTACATCGCGCTTGCCGCCAATGTCTTCGCGATCTATCTGTTGCTACGTGGGCAAAATTTTCCCGGAGGCGGATTTGCAGCAGGACTAACGTCAGGGATTTCCTTTCTTTTAATCAATATCGCAGACCTTTCCAGTCAGCGCTATCTGAAGCTTTTCAGAAAAATCAGGCCCATTAAGGTATGCACCTCCGGACTGCTGATCTGCACGCTAGCAGCAGCATATCCTCTGCTGCGAGGCGAACCGTTGCTAACATATGCGGCCATTCCTATGGGACACCTTATTTTTGAGATAGGCATCTTTCTAACGGTGCTCGGCATGTCGTTGTCGGTCATTATCCAGATGAGATCGGTAAGATATGGGGAAGGAGGTCTATGATTAGCTGGGACTATTCTATTTTAGTAGGGGTTCTCTTTGCCGTTTCCGCATATTTGATGCTTAGCAAAAGCTATTGGAATGTACTCATCGGATTCGTCCTGCTGTCCAACAGCGTCAATCTGCTTATCTTGTTTTCCTCAATGGCACCAACGGACAGCGCTGCACCGATCATCAATGAGACAGGCGGCGGCATCCTGGCGGATCCGTTGCCGCAAGCGCTGATTCTGACTTCGATAGTGATCGGCTTTGGATTGTGTGCTTATTTTGCATCCTTGCTTTATGCACTTGTAGCAAGAGGAAGAAATGGATAAAAATCTTCTTGTATTTCTTCCTTTTCTATTGCCGATCGCTACTGCTCTGTTGTGTCTTGCTTTCAACGGCTATCGTGTCCAAAGGGCATTTTGTAGTTTCGGCATGATATTACAAGTTCTTCTTGGTGCCTATCTTGCCTATGCTGCATTTAACGGAGCGATCTTTGTTTCCTCTGCCGGAGGGTGGCCGGTACCTTACGGCATCGTCCTTGTGATCGACCTATTATCTGCGGGTATGCTGCTACCCTTGGCGATCGTTTTTTTTGCAATCATCGCTTTTGATCAGCCCGTGGAAAGACAGCATCCCCTGCAACTACCCTTGCTTCTTTTTCTTCAGGCAGGTGCCAACTTAAGCGTTACCACCGGTGATTTTTTCAATTTGTTTGTTGCTTTCGAAGTGATGCTGGCTGCATCGTACGGTCTGATGTCACTAACAGATCCAGCCGAGGATAAAAAGCCTGCGTACCTCTATCTTGTCACCGGAGCGATCAGCAGTTCGCTATTTCTGATCATCGTCGCTCTCATCTATAATGGTGTCGGCACCTTGAACATGGCGGATCTTTCTATTCTTTTGGATACGCGCGGCGAGGACAGCCTAGCTCTAGCAATCGGCATTTTGGGGCTGATCGTTTTTGGCACCAAAGCAGGCATCTTCCCTTTTTATTTTTGGCTACCGGAAAGCTATCCCACTCTTAGCGGTCCGATTGCGGGGTTATTCAGCTCAGTATTGACAAAGGTGGGTATCTATGTGTTGATTCGCTTATTCTTAACAATTCTTCCAAATGATATGCCGTTGATGCGAACAATTCTTTTATTAACGGCGCAGGCGACGATGCTTTTTGGTGTTCTGGGAGCCATCGCACAGATCACGATGCAGAGAATTTTCTCTTATCACATCTTAAGTCAGATTGGATACATGATCATGGGGATCGCCCTCTTTACCCAAGAAGCGCTCGCAGCTACGTTGCTGTTTATCTGGCATAATATGTTTGTAAAATCTTCTTTGTTTGTAATCGGTTCTGCAACGAAATCGTCCACAGGCAGCGACGACTTACGAGAGATTGGCGGCCTATGGGGATCGCTACCGTTCATTGGTGTCCTTTTACTTGTCCAATCTTTATCGCTAGCCGGCATCCCTCCGCTTAGCGGCTTTTGGGGTAAATATTTGCTGTTCCTTCAAGGGCTCGATAGCAACGCACATGTAACGGTTGCCGTTGCGATGATTACCAGCTTTCTTACTCTTTTCAGCATGATGAAGATCTGGACAAAAGGATATTGGGGAAGCAAGAAAGCGCCAAGTCCTTTGAAAGCTCCCCGCTATGTTGCCAGCGCCGTCATTCTCACTGGTATCAGCTTAGTTGTCGGATTGGCCATCGAACCTTTCGCGGCTTACGCCGCAGAAACAGGTAATCACCTGTATCATAAGGATCTCTACCGCAACAGTATCATCGAAAGGAGTCGAAAATGAGCAGGCTCTATTACTTCTTCTTTTTCCTTGCCTCGTTCCTTAGATCTTTTGTCAGCGCTAATATCAAGTTAGCGTATCTTGTGCTATTTGTGAGAAAAGAAGATCTGATCTATGAGTTCATTACTATCGACGGAAGTGAGTTGACAAATGTCGAGGCTTTGCTGCTTAGCTATGCCATCACGCTAACTCCCGGAACCATCACCGTCGACATCACGCCGAAGAAAGGGATCATCGTTCACGTTGTCGACAACAACGCTCAACATAATACCGGGAGCAAGATCAAAGGTGAGCTGATTCCCGCAATCCAAAGGTTTACTCGATGACGATGGCATTACTTATTTGTTCTTTCCTGCTGCTGGCAACGATCGTGATGGGCATTGTCCGTTTCATCAATGGTCCGGACACTCTTAACCGCATCATTGCCTTCGATCTGGTATGTATCAGCATCATTGCATTGATCTGCATCTATTCGATAATGGATGAAACATTCCATCTGATCGAAATTCTTTTGGCATTCTGCTTGCTAGGATTTACCAGCACGCTAGCATTCATCGATAGTTTTTTCAAAATAGAGGAGACAACAGATGGCTAATGGCGCATCGGTTATTTTTCTTCTGACAGGTACTTTTTTTATTTTCATTTCGGGAATCGGGCTGCTCAAAATGCCCAATCTCCTATGTCGGGCTCATGCGTTAACAAAAGCGCTGACCCTTGGGATTATGTTGATATTGATTGGTATGATCTTTCACTTTTACGATGTCGTTTTGACTGTGAAACTAGGGATAGCTATCTTATTTCAGCTGCTGACTATTCCTCTGTCCGGTCACCTATTAGCATTGCTAGCATACCGACACGAAAATGCAGCAATCAAACAAGGAGACGTTCCGGATGCCAGAAAGATGCATCGGGATTAAAGACCCATTCGTGATCTTTGGCATATTCAACCGTTGAAGGCGTCCCCCGCAGTATACACAAGCTATAAATACCGTATCCTGGTGCTGTACAGACTGCAAAAGGTGCTCCTGCAGGGATAGCTACGGTATCGAAGCTGCGGATTTTATGAAGATGCTCGCCCAACTCTAAATGCCCGTAACCTTTACGCTCGGTAAAACGAAAATGCTGAAGAAAAGAAGAGGCGTATTGCTCTGCAGGAAATACCGGCCAACACCCGGGAAAGCCTATCAACTCTGCGATCGACAGCTTCGCCTGACGTTCCGGGTCTACATCCCAGGTGATCGGACGGAACAAGCTGCGCATGGCGCCCCCGGCAAGATCTTTTCCTTTTTCCTGAAGAACAATCCGATGCGGCTTATAAACAACGCTAGGAAACTGGTTGTCATTCTTTGTTTCGATGATAGCCATTTCAATGTCGGTAACTGCTTTGACAGAGACCGGTGTGTTGGCGGCAACATGCAGAGTGAACGGTTGTTCATCGAAAAGCGACGTACGGTTATTGGCATAAGTTTGTCCATCGAGCTCCACCTCAACGGTACCGTCGAAATGAACGGCAGCCCATTCATTCGTGGAGCAAAATGTGCGCGTCTCTCCCTGAAGGAGACGTAAGATGGAGAAGGCAATCTCTCCATCGTCATGAATGGTTGTAACGGGAGTTTGACCTTTTGAAAATCCTTGTCGATATTTCGCAATCAATTCTTTCATCGTGTCTACTCCCTGCCATCAAAAGATTATGGATGGCGTAAAAAATAAAAGGACAAGGCCATAATCAGTGTCGGGGTAATAGCACCGAGAAGCAGTCCCATTGCGCCGACATTCTGGTAGAAATAGCGGTTAAGCAACGCTTGCCCCAGGGGATTGGGAGCGTTAGCAATAACGGTAAGACCGCCGCCGGTGACGGCTCCGGCAACGACAGCATACTTCATCGATTCGGTGAAGGTAGGGATGAGCGAAGCCAAGAATGTCACTTCCGCATTATCATTAAAAGCAGTCAAAATCGTCGAAAGAACCAACAATCCCTCTTCCGAAACCTGACTAAGAACGGGAGTGATCCACCACTCCTGCAAGCTGCCATGGACAACCAAACCTGCCAAAAAGAAGCCGACAAGAACAGGCGTTTTCAGCTCCAGATCCCATTGGTAGGCCTTAGTTGCACGATAAAAGCCAAGGAAAAGCAGGAAGGAACCGGCAAAGATCACAGGATAGTGATTATGTACAACGGTCCACGCCAAAAAAGTCATGTGAGTCAAAGAGACCCAGAATGGTATTTCATCGTCATCTTCTTCATCAACTTTTTCAATAACGACTTCTTCTTCTTTTCTCCGTTTTTCCATGTCTCGCATTTCTCTGCGGAAGATTATGTAGTACAAGCTATTGGCAATCAAGATGCCGAAAACTGCTTTTGCCCCGAAATGGGTAAACATATAGGGGGTGTCCCAATCCCATATTCTGCTGACCATCAGAACTGGCGGTGCAGCAAAACTGGTGAAGATTCCCCCTACGGAGATGTTAACGAAAAGAAGACCAATCGTCGCGTATGCCAAGGGTTTGCTGGGTTTCATCTGATAGAACTGGTTGCCAAGAAGCAAAGCAGAAATCGTCATTGCGCCCGGCTCGGTGATGAATGACCCCGACAGCGGGCCGATCGTTAATATCGTCCACCACCACGCCGTTACCGATTCACCGCCGAGCTTTGCGACGAAGCGCATCCCATTCTCGGCGAGTTTAACAATAGGCTTTGTCGAGGCAAGGGACATGATGACGACAACGAACAGCGGTTCGGTGTAGTTACGGGTAGAAAGATAGTTGACAGCAGTGGCCCAGTTGTAGTGTATGGCCATCACGATCATTAAAGGGATGATCCACACGCCGAAGATCACTTCCACCTCACCCATGAATCTCAAGAACTCTACTCCAAAAGTATCGGGATGCTTCAGTCCTTTGTAAACGTTACGATCGTAAGCACGCTTCGAAAGCAAGGTGAAGCGGTGCGCCATGAAGGTATGTAGAATCGCGCAAACAAATACGATGGTCGCCATCAGGTTGAACGGCTGAATTTGCAAACGCTGCTGCAGTTGTTCCATCACCCCCATTCCCGGCTTCGGCGTCGGGTATCCGGAAGAGTTAAGGATCATATCGTAACGGACAGGATCATGGTTGCCGCAATCCGCACACGCCAAATAGAGAACCTCTATTAGGAATGTGGCCACGAGCACATAAAACAAAAATAATAGAATTGATCTCAGGGACGTCTTCATGGCAGTCTAAACTCCAAAAAATTACTTTATCATATATATACATTTATTCAAGAGGAACAACGTTCATGAGCTGTTCCATTTGTTCATCAGCTTTTTCATGCTCGCCAAGGATCGCGTATGTCCGGCATAAATAACGGCAGGCGAGAACTCCTTTCTCTGACGGATGCCGTTTGCAAAACCGGTAAATCGCGAGCGCATGTTCAAGATGATTTTGAGCCTGGTGGTAGCTTCCACTCTGAAAGGCGCAGACACCTTGCCCGAGCAACGCTTCAGCAAAAAAAGGATTTTTCCAGGGATAGTATTTTCCTAACACCTCAGCAGCTTCTATAAACCCCTGCTGCGCTTCACCATTCTGATTATCAGCAAGGAGCGCCCATCCCTGGTCAAGCTTTTCGCATGCCCGATCAAAGTCGCTCTTGTGCTTGAGCTGTGTATGACAGCGGTAGCAGAGCGCTTTGATGATCTCGCGAGCATCACCATCATCGTAATCGAGTTCATTCAACGATTCGAAACTATTAAGCCTTAACGCACTGCAGTAATTGAAATGCAGCAACAGCAACCGCTGAAATTCGGTGCTGATCACCTGATCGCTGCCTAAACGTTCGATCTGCTCTTGAATATCGACACATTCAATGCCATTGAGATATGCCAAGCTACGAATCAACTCAATGGCGGGCCGATAGTAGTCATAGCTCACCGATGGCTGCGGAAAAAGAGCATTATAAGGATGCGAATGTGTGAAGAAAAGCACCGAGCAGGAGACGATATCATGATGATTGACGGATGAACGTATGCGATTCCTGAACTCTGGTAAAAAATTCTCTTTTCCTGCGGCATGAAGAGAGTAGAACATATTTTTTTTCACTCCATCGCAAACCGAAAAACCGTAACCGGTTATTGATGAAATGTTGACGACAGGAATATGGAACACCCCTTTCTGCCATCGAAATAGCCCAGGATCCAAGCGCATTCCCTGGTGGATGGCCAGCTGCTCGACGAAAGAATGATCCGGAAAACATTCCTTAACGGGCGTCTCTCTAAATGCAGCTAGGATGATTCCAAGCAATTCGGCAGCTTTCGTATAAGAAGGATAGCGCGGTGAGTCCGTAGACAAATCGGTCAAAATCAGACACTCGATATCGGAATAAGGGGTAGCGGTATTCGATGCCAGAGATCCAAAAACAACCAACTCAACATGTGCATCATCTAAAGACAACGCCGCTAACACATCAGCAAAAATGATACTGAGAAACCCTCGCTGCTCTTTGGAAACATACTGACAGATCTCCAGCGGTGATTGGCGCTCGAGTTCCTTAGGTATTGTATCGCGGAGGCTCTGCAGTTTTGCTTCGTATGCGTCCATGCGTTGACATAGAAAGTCTCTTTTCTCTGTAGAAAGGGCGTGATGCGAGAAAAATTTTCTTACGATGTCTTGACGGAGGCTTTGACTTTCCGGAGCGATCCTATTGCGATAATCTGAAAGTACTTGCGATTCATAAAATTTTCCTGTCTCCACATGCATCTCTTGCAATCGCTGAAAGCATGTGTAGTATATGTTGTTTGATAACTCATTTACGCCTAAGCCGAGAAAAGCATCACTTTCCAAATATTGGCTCCGATACTTTCTCGCCTTTTCTTTGTACAAAAGAGATTTACCGTCAGCAATGATGTAACTCAATCTCTTGTATTGATCGGAACATGCCTGTTCGGCTTCATCGAAATATTTTGCTGCTACTGCCAGATCGAAATAGGGATTATCCCTATCGCAATAAAACTCGGCAATCTCGCAAAAAAGGGCTCCGCGTTTTGCTACTTTATTTTCGTCCGCAGCCAAGACAGCAATCAATTTTTCGATCGCATCATAAGACAAATCATAGTATCTCTTGGCCGCCAACGGATTTTCCAAAGACTTTGCCCACTTAAAGTAGACCCTGAAATATGCTTTCTGTTTCAGCAGCTGCATAATGGTATAATCATTTACAGCTACCTCCTCAAGGACATTGCAAGCTGCGGCATATTCTTGCTGTTCATTAAGAATCGCTGCTTGCCATAGCCGGTAGAGATCACGGGAGGAAAAGCTTTGCTTTTTTTCCTCGGCAGTGAATTGCGGCAAGCCATGTTTGTCGATAAGCTCAACGGCAGCGATCGCCCGATTGCAGTAGTCCAAAGCTTCTGTACAGTCACTGTCTTTAGGCCTTGTGCAAAAGGTTAGACGTGACAATTGGTATAATGTTGAAGCGTACAAAGCCGGAAGCTGACGATCAACAGAAGCAAGCTGTAGCAAGTCCGGTTCATCGCCAAGAAGGCTCAGGATCTGTTCGTAAAAAGTCAGTGCGCGTATCGGCTCTTCGCAGTTATAGCAAACGTTGCCGCATTTCAAAAGGAGGGAAACTCGGCGGCTTAGATCTCCTCCTCTGTGTCTTTGAATTTCTTTGGAGGCGTGATTAACCAATGCGTAATTTGTATCGAGGTCGTATTGATAATGGTTACCAAAAGTCATTTGCGCATCAAGCTGAGCCAATGTGGCAGCATGCGCATAACTACAAAACGAAAGAAAAATGATACAGCAGCAAATTTTCATTAAAACGGGAAAAAATAGTTCTTCTGCCGCGGATTATATGACTTTAAATCATTTACAACAAACAATATATGTAAACAAGATACGCTGCTAACAAGCATCCTCCTTCCATGCGGCTGACAATAAAATCTTTTCGCATCAAAGGAACTAGTACGATGGCGAAACCAAGCATCACAGTGTAATCAACCCAGGTCACCCCGGTAATCATAAAAGGCCGTGCCAGTCCTGTGGTCCCGACGATCGCCAGGATATTGAAAATGTTAGAACCGATCAAGTTGCCGATCGCCAGGTCGCGATGGTTTTTCATGATCGCCAGCAAAGAAGTTGCCAGCTCGGGAAGGCTGGTACCAAAAGCTACCAAGGTCAAACCTATCACCGCATCGCTGACGCCGAAAGCTTGGGCGATCGTGACTGCGCCTTCGACAAACGCGCGCGCGCCAAGCCATAATCCTACCAGTCCCAACACAATAAAAGCGCAGTCCAGCCAAGCGCTGCGCGATGCTGCCGGCATCTCTTCAGAGAATTCATCGACAAGTACAGGATCATCATACTGCTGGCTATAGCGAATAACCCAAATAGTATAGATGACCAGCCCGCCAAGAAAAAGGGAGGCTTTCAGCCGCGTCAGCTCACCATCGCCAAGCAAAAGGAACATCGCTGCCGAAATAGCGATCATGATCGGCAGATCATAGCGGACGATGCGGCTCTGCACGCCAACGGGTTTGAGAATAGCGGTAAGCCCAAGAATTAAACCGATGTTGCAGATGTTGGATCCGATGATATTGCCTATGGCAATCTCCCCTTTCCCGGCAAGAGAAGCATCCAAGCTGACGACAAGCTCTGGGGTTCCGGTACCGTAGGCAACCACGGTAAGACCGATAACCAGCGGCGTCAATCCCATCCGTAGTGCCAATGAAGCACTGCCCTTGATTAGCCCTTCAGCTCCCAAGTAGAGAAGGACGACACCGATAACAAGTAAAAAAACGGCAATCATAAGCTGGTTGTACCAAAACTTTCACTTTACTGGAATGGAGAAAAGAAGGTAAAAAAGGCGGATTGAATACCGAGCACTGGAAATGATGAAACAACGCATTCTCGACGCCGTCAATGATGCCGTTATCGCGGCGCAGCAACTTCAGGCACCTACATCCATCGCATTCATTACCGACGCGGCGCAGATGATTAGCGATGCCTTCAGCAAGGGAAAAAAGATCTTAATCGCCGGCAACGGCGGCAGCCTGTGCGATGCTATGCATTTTGCCGAGGAACTTACAGGTTTCTTCCGCGCTCCTCGTCCTGCGCTCCCGGCAATTGCGCTATCCGATCCGGGACATCTGACCTGTGTCGGAAACGATATCGGTTTCGACTATGTATTCAGCCGCGGCGTTGAAGCGTTCGGGCAACAGGGCGACATCTTCATCGGCCTGACAACCAGTGGCAACTCCCCCAACATCATCCATGCAATGAATGCTGCCCAGAAAAAAGAGATGCAAACGATTGCCTTTCTAGGAAAAACCGGGGGCAAGCTGCGAGGCGTTGCCGATTTGGAGTTGCTAATCGAAGGTTTTACCACCTCCGACAGAATTCAAGAAGCGCACATGGCAGCGATCCATATCATCATCGAAGAGGTGGAAGAACTGCTCTTCTCGAAAATAGAGGCAGAAGAGCAGGAAACAGCCTTAACGCATTAAAATCCAGCTAACTAGCAATTTATTCTACTATAGGGTATCATTACCCAAACCTCAAATTATTTCGCAGATGCGTGGAATGACTCCATTAACTACTAAAGGATTTCAATTTGTTAAGTCGCTTGGAGACACAGTATTTACAGATCGTCAAAGGGGAAAGGAATGGAGCTTTCGCTCACCTCTTGAGACTGTTGCTGTACCCTTTAAGCTGGATCTATAGCTGCATCATCATCTTGCGCAACCGTCTTTATCGCTACGGTTGGTTAAAAAGCTACACCCCTGATGCCTCCTGTATCATCAGCATTGGCAATATTGTCGCCGGAGGGACCGGCAAGACGCCGGTCACGATAAAACTTGCCAAAGAATTTCTTGATATTGCCCCTGTCGCTATCTTATCCCGCGGTTATCGCTCTCATGCGGAACATCTGGCGACACCATTAACTCTTAGCAAAGGACGCGGGCCCGAGTATCCGGTCAGCCTTTGCGGCGATGAACCTTTCTTGATGGCAAAGAAACTCCCCGAAGCACATCTCTTTGTCGGCAAAAATCGCAGCGAAGCGGCAAAGATGGCAGTACGTGCAGGCGCAAAGCTTCTGATTCTTGATGACGGGATGCAGCACAAACAACTGGCACGTCATTTTGATATTGTCGTCCTGGACGCGCACGATCCTTTTGGGCAAGGCTACTTCCTGCCGCGCGGCCTTCTTCGTGAAGAGATCATTTCCTTAAAGGATGCTCATCTGATCATTCTTAACCACGCCGAAACGCCTGAACAATTCTCCCGAGCTTGCACCCTTGTGCGTGAACAGACAGAAGCGCCTATTGTGCGGGTAAGAACTGCAATCTCCTCTATTACAGATATTGCCAGCGGAGAAGAAGTGCAGCTGAAAGGAAAAAAAGTCGGAGCGTTCTGCGGCCTTGGCAATCCTCGGCAATTTATTGAAACGGTGAAAAGCATCGACGCAGATCCAATCGCCACTCATTTCTGCGGCGACCATTGCGAGATCAGCAAAAAAGAACTTGCGGCCTTTGCAAACGAGTGCCGCACCTTAGGCGCCGAGGCCCTCGTCTGCACAGAAAAGGATCGCGTCAAATTAGATAAAAATGTGCAGTGCTGCTTACCGATCGTATGCGTTGAGATACAGATGGAGATTACTGACGGACAATGCTACTGGGATTCGTTTGTCGCTGGAGTAAGAACGAAGGTCAGTAATATAGCATGACCGCCAACATTTTTTAAGTTGTTAAATATTAACGAATAAATTTTAATTACCACGAGTCCCGCACCTGTTGAGGGCTCAACCTAGCCGGGCAGATTATCCTCGGTAACGGAGAAGTGAATGAAACTTTGGGTCAAGATTCTCATTGCATTGGTCTTGGGAGCTATCGCGGGTTGGATCCTTGGTCCTACCTCGGTATACCTCAAGCCAATCGGCGATATCTTCCTCAAGCTCATCAATATGATCGTTGTCCTTTTGGTTCTCTCTTCGATGACCGTAGGGATTACAAGCATCCATGACCCGCAAAAACTGGGGCGCGTCGGCCTAAAATCGTTACTCCTCTACGTCGGAACGACTGCCATATCCATCTTGATCGGCATCGTTTTTGCCAAAGTGTTCCGCATCGGAACCGGTGTCGGTCTGAAAACGGCAACAGAGATTGTCATCCAAGATTCACCGGGCATTGGCCAGATCCTTTTATCTGTTATCCCGGAAAATCCAATCGCCTCGCTAGCTTCCGGCAACGTCCTGCAAATCATCGTTTTTGCTTTCTTCCTGGGCATTTCCATTAACTTCGCCGGCGAGCGTGGACGTCCTCTTCTTGACTTCTTAGAGTCTCTAGCAGACGTCATGTACCGGTTGACCTCCATTGTCATGGAGTTCTCTCCCATCGGCGTCTTCGCTATTATGGCATGGGTATCCGGCAACTTCGGCTATGACGTCCTCGTACAGCTCGGATGGTTCCTCTCTACATACTACATCGCCTGCGCATTCCAGCTCGTCTTTATCCTTTGTGGAATCTTGTGGTTCCTTGCGCGTCTCAACCCATGGCCATTCTTCCGCGGTATGAGCGACGCAATCATGGTAGCGTTCTCCACTAGCAGCAGCTCTGCGACGCTGCCGGTCTCGATGCATTGCGTTCAGGAAAACCTAGGCGTCTCTAAGAACATTACCAGTTTCATCTTACCGCTTGGTTCAACCGTAAACATGAACGGCTCGGGGCTGTTCCAGGGAATGGCCGTGATCTTCATTGCCAATGCCTATGGCATCGACCTCGACCTTTCACAGATGATCACCATCGTTGTCACTGCAACGCTGTCGGCCATCGGCGCCGCAGGCATCCCTGGCACAGGATTCATTATGCTTTCCGTAGTCTTTTCCTCTGTAGGCTTGCCCATTGAGGGTCTGGCGCTCCTTGCTGGAATTGACCGTATCCGCGAGATGGTCTCCACCATCCTTAACGTTCTGGGCGATGCCGTTTGCGCTGTCTATATCGCCAAGCAAGAGGGAGAGCTGGACGAGCGTCAATACTATCACGAAGATTTGGTCGAGCTCGAAGGCAGCGACATCTAAGCTCTCTTTTAAAAAAATAATCCTTAATAACTCATACATATTATCCCTGTATAATTATCGTTTAAAACAGGCCAGCAAATGCAAGTACATCCAAACGATATCTAATAAACTATTCTACTAAAAGAATTCACGGTGATTTATTCCCAGAACAGATAACTAGGACGTAGTCAATATAAGAATTATATTGATTTGGTGTAGTTTTTTTTCATGAATAAAAAGAGTAAATATTTGCATCAGAATAGATTTATAGACAAATAAGCATACACAACACCAATAAAACATCAAATTTATTAACGAAAACAAATTAATTACTTTAACTATTCTTAACAATCGATTGTTACAATTAAGAAAAAGATCGATTGAAGGTATATTTATGAGAGAAATCAATTTATCCAAAGTAGCTTGTTATGCCGACAGAGTCTGTGACTATATCCCTATAGTTAGTACCGCCTCTAATTTCGTCGATCTTTTCGAAAAACTAGCTTTCAAAGGATTTGATTCAACAGCCATCCACCAAAATCGTTACTTCACCTATATCGACAACAAACCAACGTGGCGTTGCGTCGCCCTGTTAATACCCATTCTCGGTAATATCATCATCGCCATCGACGACCTGGTCAAGTACGGCGAGAAAAAAGAACTGAAAAAAAAACAAGTAAATGACGAGGCGATGATTAGAGGTAAAAAAGTACCAGCAGATCACAAAGCACGAGAAATTTTTAAACAACAAATCCATTCAGAAGAAGTTAAAAGCCATATTACAGATCAAAATAATCAAATCGAATTTTTTAAAAACCCCAACGAAGCACAATGGGATGAGATCGTTGAAGCATGCCGACTTACGCGCATACTCATCCTGACCAATCAAGACATGGGATGGGATACGTTTGAACAAGTCGCTGTAAATAACGACGAGCTCTATCGACTCATTGTAGAGCTTTCAAACAAGCATGCCGAGGAATACAGCGAAAAGATCACAAACATGGACGATAACCAGCTTCTCAATGAGGTAAAAGAGAAATTTGAATTAAACTTCTATTTCCAAGAAAGAGGGGTAGAAGATCGCATCGAACAAGTACAAAGTCTTAAAACGCTAAACGAATGCATTTCTTTTCTAAATGATCGCCTTGAAGAGGTAAAGGATTTACCCGAGAAAAAAGTCGAGATCACGGCACTTTTAGATGAAATCGCAAAACGTTAGTAATTAATAACTTGAATTTTTCCTTCCATCGTGTTATTCTTTCTCCATGAATGCACAAAAAAACACCCATACAGGCTATTCGCTGCTTGATAGCGGCAACGGACGCAAGCTAGAGCAGTTTGGTCCTTTCATCATCGAACGTCCCGCTTCTCAAGCAGTTTGGGATGCCAATCTCCCACGGAAGCCGTGGCAAGAGGCACAAGGCGTTTTTACTCGCGAAGAAGATAAGAAGTGGGCAAAAACACCTAATAAAGGTGATGCTTGGACGCTAACCTGCGCTGACATTATCTTTAAGATTGCTCCTACAGACTTCGGACATCTCGGCATCTTTCCGGAACAACGTCCCTTCTGGGAGTGGATACAAGCAACAATCCGCAATGAAGTGACCCGACGTCAAGAGGTCCGTGTCCTCAACTTGTTTGCCTACTCCGGAGGCTCCACCCTTGCCGCAGCAAAAGCAGGCGCACACGTGTGCCACCTTGATGCTTCAAAAGGCATGGTTGCATGGGCACGAGAGAATGCGGAGCTCAACGGCCTGGAAGAAGCGCCTATCCGCTGGATCATCGATGACGTAAGAAAATTTCTTGCTAGGGAACTACGTCGAGGACGCACTTACGATGCGATCATCCTCGACCCTCCCTCGTTCGGCCGCGGCAAGAAAGGCGAGGTGTTTAAGATCGAAGATGACCTTCGCGAGATTCTGAGCAGCTGCCGACAGCTTCTTAGCGACACCCCTCTTTTCATCCTATTTTCCTGCCACACACCGGGGTACACTCCTACTGTGATGCAGCATCTGCTCACGCAGATGATGTCCGGACACCAAGGGAAGATCGATGCCGGTGAAATGCTTCTTACCGGCGATAACGGCAGCTTCGCCCTCCCTAGCGGGGTTTTCGCAAGGTGGTGTTCATGTTGATTACCAGCTTACAAAACCCTAAGGTCAAAGAGGCCGTCAGGCTGCGCGATCGTCGCGACCGCGACAAAAGCGGCCTGTTCCTGATTGAAGGATACCGCGAGCTGCTGCGCGCCGCCGATAACGGCCAGCCAATCGAAACGCTATTTATCTGTTCCGAGCTATTTCTCGGCAGCAACGAAGAGACGTTGATCAATCGTATCCAAGGCAGCGGCGCTCATGTATTGTCCTGTTCAGAGGCTGTATTCCGCAAGCTATCGTACCGCGACCGTCCCGATGGCCTGCTGGCTATCGCCCCGCAGAACCGCCGTACTCTTGATACTCTTGCCTTGTCACAACAGCCGTTCCTCGTCGTTGCCGAAGCAATCGAAAAGCCAGGTAATCTAGGAACAATCCTACGCTCATCCGATGCAGCAGCGATCGACGGCTTGATCGTCTGCGACCGTTGCACCGACATACACAATCCTAATGTCGTCCGCGCTAGTACGGGAACGCTCTTTACCGTTCCTGTCGTCGAAGCCGGCGGCGATGAAACTCTCGCATGGCTTCGCGCCAACGACATCAAGATCCTGGCAGCCACGCCAAGCGCTGAAAAAGAATATACTCAAGTCGATATGACCGGTCCATTGGCGATCGCCGTTGGTACAGAGCAGCTTGGCCTCTCTGACAAATGGATGGATCATGCCGACATCCAAGTGCGCATCCCCATGTGCGGTGTTGCCGATTCCCTCAACGTAGCGATGGCGACAACGCTGCTTCTCTATGAGGCGCTGCGACAACGCAGGAGGTGACAAATGCAGATTCTTTACGAAGACAACCATCTTCTCATCATCAATAAACCTTCAGGGATCCTAACACAGCCTAGCGGCACAGACCAAAAAAACATCGAAGATCTCGCCAAGCAGCTGATCAAAGAACGGGATCATAAACCTGGAAACGTCTTTCTTCATGCCGTTCATCGTCTTGACAAGCCTGTCAGCGGCATAGTCATCTTCGCCAAAACAAGCAAAGCGCTGTCACGCCTCAACGCATCGATACGCCGCAAAGAGATGGTGAAAACGTACATCGCCCGCATCGGCGGTACGCTTCCCGACAAAGAAGGGACACTGGAACATAAGCTCGACCACGATAACTACCGTGCTGCTGTTAGCGAGAGTGGAAAACTCTGCCGTCTGCACTACAGGCAAATAGACCCTCACCTCGTCGAAGTCACTCTAGAAACGGGACGCTATCATCAGATTCGTGCACAGCTTGCCGCTATAAACTGTCCAATTGACGGAGACAGCAAGTACGGCAGCGGAGCGCCATGGTCTCATGGCATCGCCCTGCATCATTCAAAATTAATCATGAAACATCCGGTGACCGGGGAAATTCTTACCATTACTGCTGAGGCACAGGCTCCTCTTCTTCCTTCACCTCAGGAATAGGCGGAAGCGTTTTCATCACAAGCGCCAGCTCGGTAAACTCACCTAACACTCTGTCGATATCAGCAACAACGGCATCACGGTCTTGGTGCGTTGCAACGCGCTCATGGTCGAACAACGCTTTGAGGTCATGAAAAGGCTGCTCGAGAAGATCGATCTGCATCTGCTTATCCTGCCTGAAGGTCTCCTTAGCAATCTCTTCAAGTTGATAGATGATACTGAAAAACGGTTCTTTGAGGTCATAATATTTAAGATCGACTTCTTCAATAATCACTCTGCTGACCTCGGTCAGTGTGCATGTCGCTTTCTCGGCAACATCAGGAAGACCCATCACTTGCGCGTGATGAGCGAATTTGCCGAGGAAATGGATAGGGTAGCTGACTAAAGAGAGGTCAAGCTTGGCGGCATCGATAGCAATTTTTCCTAGCGCCGTGATGATATTGCTGCATATTGGCTCCATCCCCTCTTCTAGCGCTTTGTCATGGACAAGCTCAAGCCTCTGGAACAGGAAAAAGAGCGTGAAGCTCACCTCATCGCCGACGGGTTTCTGATCATGATGCGTGTGGGACACGCTCTTTGAGGACTCCAAGTAGTAGCGCGCAGCGATCTGTGTCTGGTTGACCGCCTCGTTACATAAGGATGGGAGCGTACGTTCTACGGCTTTGACGGCAATCTCCGCCAAGGATTCAAAGCTGTCGCAAAGAGCGGCATTGTCATCATTACGAACGTGCTGCTGTGCTTGATCGCTAAGGTGTTCGACCGCAGTCATCGGATCAAAATAGCTGTTGATGCGGCGCAGCAGATGATGGAAACTGTCAATTGAGATACCTAAGATTACTAGCCACCCCGCAAGAAAATAGATTGGTTTTATGATGCCGGAGAAAACAACTCCGATAGCCAACATGTAGGTTACCAAAGAAAAAAGCAGGATCCAATAGGTCGGATGCTTGATATGGATATCGTCGCGAAAAAGGCGCACGAGGCGCGGTGTCAAGTTCTGTTCGACACGCTGCAACGGCGACCAGGCAAACATATGCGCAATCGCTACCAAAAGGATGAAGAGCGTCGCCGTCACGATCATCGTAACAGCCATCACCCCGCCGTGTGGAACAAAATCTTGCGCTCCCGGATAAAAAAAGAGCAAAATAGCAAAAGCGATAGAAAAAAAGGTGGCAAGCATCCTAATACTCCTGTAATTTGTCTGCATTATAGCAAAAGCAACAAATAAAAGCAGTTCACTAAAAGCCAGTAAGTTATGGAAACCATCATCGTCAGAAGCTGTATCAAGCCCAACCTAAAACGGGTGCTACTGCTGCGCGGCACAGCCATCGCCGGCATCGGCGTCATCCTCCTTGCTCTATCCGGCAGCTTCATCCCTCCCGAACACCTTCGTATCTGGGGATTCCCGATCATCCTGGTCGGCGGCGCGATGATTGCCATCGGTATGCTACCCTACAGGCGCATCTGCAGAAAGGAAGATGTTCCCGACGAGCTGCGCGTCCTCGGCGAGGAGTACATACAATACAGGCTATGGGGAAAACCGGTGCTGACAGTTCCAACAAAAAGCATCGCATCGATGAAACACATCGAAGGGGGATACCGCTATGGTATTGCCATGAACCTGCGCCATCCTATTCCCGAAAAGATCGTCATTCACGATCCTAAATTCAGCGATGAGAAATTCCATGCCCAATCTGCCAAGCGCACAGGATACGATCTGTTCTTTCCATATTTTAGCCGGCAGGGATTCACGCGCATCGCTTTTCTTGAGCTGATCAAATCCCCGACTGAATGATGTCGTGAAGTTTGATGACGCCGACAACGGTAGCGCCATTTTCGAGCACCGGCAAGACGGCGACTTCGCTTTTGCCTGAGCCTTCCATCACCTTGAGCGCTTCCGTTGCCAAAACGTCTGGAGCGATATGCCGCGGATTCGATGTCATCACCGTCTCCATGGTGCTGTTAAGGGCCTCAGGACCATTTGACTGCAACGTGCGGCGCAGGTCGCCATCGGTAAAGATACCGAGCAGCGCCTTCTTGTCATCGACGATCAGAACGCAACCGCATCGCTTGTTGGAAAGTTCGACCAGCGTATCGACAAGCTTATCTTGCGGTCGGGATAACGGAATACCTTCATTGGTGATCATCAAGTCGCGCACCTTCATCGTAATGCGCTTCCCGATACGCCCTGCAGGGTGGTTAAGGGCAAAATCGTCTAGCGAGAAGCGATGTTCCATCATTAATGCCACAGCCATCAGATCACCGAAGATCATCTGCACCGTCGTCGATATCGTCGGCGCCATATCGTGCGGGCATAACTCATGCTTCATCGGCAGGGTGACGATGCTGTCGCACGCTTTGGCAAGGCGGCTTGTGGGGTTGCATACGACAGCGATCATCTTGACTCCTTTATTTCTCAATGCAGGGACAAGGTTGAGGAGTTCATCGCTTTCACCGCTTTTGCTGAAGAAGAGAAAAACATCATTTTGAGAGACGATACCGATATCGCCATGAAGAGCATCGACCGGAGATAAGTAAATGGCACGCGTATTTGTCGATGTCATCGTGGCGGCGATCTTTTTAGCGATCAGCCCGCTTTTACCTATGCCGGTCATGATGATCACCCCTTTGCAGCTGTTCAGCGTGTTGAAAACCTCTTGAAGGGCTGCAACATCGACATGATCAAAGAAGTAGTCCAGGCTCTCGCGTTCTTTTTTTATCAGTTCTTCGATCACCATTCACCGCCTTGTTGTTCTTCTGGACTGAACAATAAATTTTGTTCAATGCAGAGGTCGTTGCTTGCGTGGATTTTAATTAACGAAAGTATTAGTCTCAAGCTTTGATTTGATGCAATGGAGGAAGAGATGGGAGAGAAAACACCGATCACTGTAGCAGAAGGCGATGGCATCGGACCGGAAATCATGGCCGCCGTCCTGCATATCCTTGATGCTGCCGGCGCAGCGCTGGAGATCCATAAAGTCAAGATTGGCGAAGAAGAATACAAGAGCGGACAGCGTGCTGGCATCGCTCCCGAAACATGGGATATCATCCGCGGCACGAAAGCATTTCTCAAGGCGCCGATCACCACTCCGCAAGGCGGAGGCTTCAAGAGCCTGAATGTGACCATCAGGACGACGCTGGGCCTCTACGCCAATGTACGCCCCTGCGTCGCTTACGCTCCTTTTGTCAAGACTAAACATCCCGGTATGGATGTCGTCGTTATCCGTGAAAATGAAGAAGATCTCTATACCGGTATTGAATACCGTCAAAGCCAAGACACCTACCAAGCGCTGAAGATCATCACCCGTCCCGGCTGCGAAAAAATCGTCCGGTATGCCTTCGAGTATGCACGCGTCAACAAAAGAAAAAAGGTCACCTGCTTCACCAAAGACAATATTCTCAAGCTTTCTGACGGTCTGTTTCATAAGGTGTTTGACGAAATTGCCGAAGAATATCCCGACATTGAAAATGAGCATTGGATTATTGACATCGGCGCAGCGAAGCTTGCCGATACACCGACCGTTTTCGATGTCGTGGTGATGCCTAACCTCTATGGCGATATCCTTTCCGACATCGCCGCGCAGATCGCCGGCTCTGTCGGCCTTGCCGGATCGGCAAACATCGGCGAACATGGTGCGATGTTCGAGGCGATTCACGGCTCCGCGCCGCGCCGCGCCGGCCAGAACCTTGCCAACCCTTCAGGGCTTCTCCTTGGCGCCGTATTGATGCTGGTCCACATCGGACAGCCTAAAGTTGCTGAAGCGGTGCATAACGCATGGCTAAAGACCTTGGAAGATGGCATCCACACCTACGACATTTTCAAAGAAGGCATCAGTAAAGAGAAGGTCGGGACCAAAGAATTCGGCGAAGCTGTCGCTGCACGTCTTGGACAGAAACCGACGCAGCTCAAAACTGTCGAGTATGCCGACACCCCGATGCATATTGCTAGCAGCCATGAAAAGAAAGTTCCACCGCCATCCAACGATAAGATTGTCGTCGGTATCGACATCTTTGTCGACTCCGAAGAACAGGTCGAGGCCGTCTACTCAAAAATGGCGGAGCTTAACAGCTCCGCACTCGAGCTGACCATGATCGGCAACCGCGGTGTTAAGGTATGGCCTGACAAAATGCCGGAAACTTCCTGTTCGGACAGCTGGCGCTGCCGCTTCATGTCGCCAAGCAAAGGCGCTGCAGTGACGCAAAAACAGAT
>JACKPN010000021.1 GCA_024233575.1 Chlamydiales bacterium | reverse complement strand
CAGATGGGATGCGGCGGCCGCAACTACGCGGATACACTGCAGTATATGCAGGCGCATACCGGCGGCATCGAGGCTGCCACAGCGATCAATGTCCAAACAGACAACCTTGACAACATGAATCCGACGCTCCATATCAAAGGCAAAGCGCTGTATCATAAAAGCAAGCAGCTTTTTTCTCTACTCAAGGAACTGATCAACGGCGTTGACTTCAGCGACATCGACAGACTGCGTGAAGCATTTACCAAACACTTTACCGTCTTGCAAGGCAGCTTCGTCGGAAATGCCATGAAGTATGCCATCGCGTTATCCTCAAGTAGATTGAATCTTGCAGGAAAAATGGGCAATGCCTGGTCCGGTATCGCTTATTATGAGATGTTGCGTCAATATGCCGAGGATCTGGATAATCAGATCCAAACGCTTAGCGAAAAGCTGACGACGTTGCAAAACAGGCTATTATGCACGGAGAAGCCCGCCCTGGTCATCAGCTGCGATACCGCCCACTACCACCAACTACAGGAGCAGAAGTTCTACGGGCTTCTGGATACGCCTCTACAAAAATCAGAACCATGGAAGGCCTACTTCACTATCGATAGCGTCAGCTCACAAGGACGCATCATCGCCTCGCCGGTCGCTTTCACAGCAAAAGCGATGAAAACGATCTGCTATGACGATCCTAAATCTGCCGCTCTTGCAGTTGCCTCCCACCTTCTCGATAACACTTCCCTTCACCGTTTGCTACGTGAACAAGGCGGCGCTTATGGCGGTGGTTCAGGCAATAGCACATCGACAGGGCAATTCTATTTCTATGCCTACCGCGATCCTAACCTCAACACTACCCTTAAAGCTTTTGAATCTGCTATTCAGTCATTGCTCAATGGTGACTTCACCGACGAACAGTTGACAGAAGCTGTCTTCGAGGTAATCCAAAGCCTCGACATGCCGATCTCTCCGGGATCGCGTGCAGATGTCGCCTTTTCGTGGCTAAAAAGTGGAAAGACACTCCAGAAACGGCAGCAGTTTCGCGACCGGCTCCTGCGCGTCAACCGTGCAGACGTTTGTGAAGCGCTCCAAAAATGCGTCGCCGGCGGCTATCATGAAGCCGCTACGGTTGTCTTTGCTGGCAAGGAGCTGTTCGACAGAGAGATGAAAGAGCAGGGAGCGGAAAAGCTCGAACTTATCCCACTGGTGTAGTGAACTTTATGAAGCCACACTTCAGGATATAATCTTTTATTTAATGATATAGTATAGTCCAACTAGAGGATGCCTCCTTGGTGTAAGGGAGCCGGATATGGACTATCTATCGTTTGAAGTTGAAAATCAGAGGTTTGCAATATCGATCGCAAGCGTTTTACGCGTTACTTGGGCGGTCGCAGTCACCATACTTCCCGATTCCCCCTCCACAACCTTAGGCGTCGTCAATATTCATGGGAATATCGTTCCGGTTATCAACGTGCGTCATGTGTTGAGGCAGCCTTCCAGAGAGATGGAACCGACCGATAAACTAATCTTCTGCTGTGTCGACGGCCACGAGTTTGCCCTTTGGGCTGACAATATTATCGGTATTGCATCCGTCGAAGCTCTGCCTTCAGATACGCCACCACCATCAATCGTCCATGCCGGACATGTACAAGCTATGTTAGAGATCAACCATCAACTAACTGTCGTCTACGATTGGGCGGCCCTGCTACAGGAAGGAGCAAAGATTCAAGGATGAAGGAAGAATCACAGATCATTTCTGAAATCTCGGACGAAATATTATTCCCATTCACACAATTTCTCATGGATAACCTTGGTCTCTATTTCCCTACAAAAGGTTGGACGGCATTCCGAAAAAAACTCCCTCCTATTGCAAAAGCTTTCGGCTTCTCACATCGTGTACACGAATGCTTATGCTGGCTGATGGAAACGCCATTGACAGCGGAAAAGATCGAGGTGCTTACCCACCAGCTGACCGTTGGCGAGACCTACTTCTTCCGCGATAAGCGGACAATGGAGTTGCTGAATAGTCAAATTCTCCCGCGCCTGATTGAAAAGCGCCGCGGGAAAGAACAAGAGATACGTATCTGGTCAGCAGCATGCTGCACAGGCGAAGAACCCTATTCCATCGCAATGATGCTCCACCAGTTGATCCCTGACATCGACGATTGGAAGATCACCATCATCGGCACCGATATCAATGCCGACTTCCTTCGACGGGCACAACAAGGAACTTTCCGGGAATGGTCATTCCGCTCTGTTAGCCCCACCATGAAGACACGCTACTTCAAAGAGGTCGGCATCAAAACATACCAGCTATCTCCAGAGATCCGGAAGCTGGTCAAATTCCGTTATCTCAACCTCGCTGACAATAACTATCCATCAATTGTCAGCGGGATCAATAATTTCGACATTGTTCTCTGCAATAACGTGTTAATCTATTTCTCATATAGCACGATCGACCATGTCATCGACAGGCTTACGGCATCACTAGCTGACAGCGGCAATCTCATAGTCACCGCCATCGAGGCTCCGTACGTCACGCAGAAAAATCTAACTCCCCTGCAATATTCCGGAACTACGATCTTTCAAAAAACGGAACTTGCTACTGCAGATGTCGTGCATGCCCCTATTCCTGTGCCTGAAACGCTTCCCGACTCAATCATCGTTACTCTTCCCGAATTTCTCAACCCCACAGTGCCTACGATTGTGTTCAATATGAACACCATAGCGGAAGAGGTACCCGCCGTTGACTCTATTAACGAAGAAGAGAAAGAACAACCATCGGCTCCCCTATCCAATGAAGAACAAGAAGCGCAGCAATGGTATCGTTCAGGAAACTATGAACAAGTGATCAACCGGTTAGAAAGTAAACAAAACCATCTCAACACGCTGCTGAACATCCTGCTAATTCGTTCTCTTGCCAATGTAGGGGATACAGCTAAAGCGCGTGAAATCTGTGAAAATGCTCTTGCTAAAGATAAGCTGGAACCGGAGCTTTACTATCTCCATGCTATCCTGCTTGACGCCCTTGACTTCACCGCTGAAGCAGTCCGCGCATTAAAAAATGCTATCTTCCTCAACTCAGAGTATGTCATCGCCTACTTCACACTGGGTAACCTGTTGATCAAGATGGGCAACCCTTCGGAAGCGCAAAGAAACTTCCGCAATGCAGCGATGATCTTGAAAGAGTATGACGATGTCCAAGTGATCGCCGGCAGCGACGGAATGACCGCAAATGAGCTGGCATCCATCATCAACCAGTCGGAGGCATCATAATGGACGACAAACAGTCTCTCTTACAAAAGCGTGCCGACAAGCTTGCTGAAAAGGCATACGAAACTCAGGAATCACATACAACCATTGATGTGGTGCGCTTCAAGCTTGCCGACGAATGCTACGCATTAGAGCCCGACTACATCGAAGAAGTCTATCCCTTGAAGGAGATCACCCCTCTTCCATGCACGCCGCCCTTTGTTCTTGGTCTCATTAATGTTCGCCGCCGCATCACGACAGTGATCGACCTGAAATATTTCTTCGGTCTCCCCGGCACTGTACTCACCCCTCAATCCAAGGTGATCATCCTGAGAGATAACGAGCATGAGTTCGCCATCGTTACCGATGGGATAGAGAGCGTAGCAACCATCGACCCCGAAGCGTTGCAGCCGGCATTGCCAACGCTGACAGATATCCGGCAGCAATTTCTTCGCGGCATCACTGCCGACAAGTTAATCGTTCTTGATGGAAAGAAATTGTTAACCAACGAAAACCTCATCGTTAAAGCATAAGGAGACATCCACGATGAAATGGATAAAAAATCTATCGATAAAGGGAAAATTCGCATTGATTCTCGCGCCTCTCCTGTTAACGACAACGGTTTTCGCATTCCTCAGCCTCTCTTATGAGTATGAAGATATCGCAGAAATGTACCATGAAGAAAATCTTGGCAATATCGCTATCAACCTATACCAAACAGCAGAGGGGCTGCTCGACGAAAATCTCGCGGATGTCAACGACGAGTCACAAAATAATCTCAATGAACTGCGACAACATGTCGACAGGAAAATCAGCACATTAGAGAAAAGTCTTAACAACATCGACTCTGAAGCCGTACAACAGATTCAAAGCAGCATCCTTCCTAGGTTGAAAAATATCGGTACGATCCGAAGCGGCATCGACAGCGGTGCGCTTTCGCAACAGGCAGAGGACAACTACTACCAAACTCTGCATAAGGACGCCATCACTGCCATCAGCGCAATTGCTAATGAGTATGCTAACCCTACTAATGCGCGGATGCTGCTTGCCTATACCCTCATCCTCGGCGAAGAGCAAGCCGCCTATCATGAGCGCACTATCCTCTATCGCGCATTGAAGAGCGGCTCCTTCACTACTGAAGAACTCAAGCAATTATTTATCTCTCAAGGAACGCAGCAAACCTACCGCGATGAATTCTTGAGAATAGCATTTCCTGAGCAAAAAGAATTATTTCAAGACAGCATGAAATCGGGAACGGTACAGAGGAAACAACAAATTGCCAATCTTGTCACTGCCAACATGACGAACCAAACGCTCAATGTCGACGCGCAGCAATGGTGGCAAACACAAACGGAATACTTAGCTATTCTCCATGAAATACAGCAAGAGCTGATTCGGCAGATCAGAGCAAATACCGCCGCACTCATCACAAAAGCGCAGATAGAGTTTTTCCTGATCCTATTTTTTACCCTGCTGCTCTTATCAGTGACGGGAATCCTCTCTTATATCGTTGTGAGCACCATCACAAAGTCGATCAAAACCCTTGTCAAACAAGCGGAGAAGATCCGTGAAGGCGATCTGACGGCAACATTTGCAGCGGGTGACCATCATGATGAGTTCGGTGAATTGGAACGCGCTTTTGAGATGATGGTTGTCAACTTAAGAGAGCTGACAAGGAAGCTTCAGGAAGAGATCAATACCGTTTCTGCTACAGCAGAGGAGCTCGCAAGTTCGATCACCAGCATCAGCTCAGGCACATCGGAAACAGCATCCGCCGTGACCGAAACGACATCGACTGCCGAAGAGCTTAAGCAGACAGCACAAGTATCATCAGAGAAAGCCAAAGAGGTATCGGTCAGCGCCGATGATGCGATCAAAATCCTCAAAAATAGCGAAAACTCTCTAGATATCAGCATCGACGACATGCGTCAAATTCGCGAACGGATGAGCACCATCAGCAGCAGCATCATCAAGCTTAGCGACCACAGCCAGGCGATAGGTAAAATCATCGACACTGTCAACGACCTTGCTGAACAGTCAAACCTTCTCGCTGTCAACGCCGCCATCGAAGCGGCGAAGGCGGGAGACCGCGGCCGCGGCTTCGCAGTGGTAGCGCAAGAAGTGCGCAGCCTTGCCGAGCAGTCGAAGCAAGCAACGATACAGGTTCACGCCATCCTCAACGACATCCAAAATGCCACGAGCGCTGCCGTGATGGCAACGGAGCAAGGAACAAAGGCTGTGGCCAAGGGAGCGGAGCAATCGGAAAGGACGACAGAGTCGATACGCGCACTTTCCACAGGTATCGGCAAAGTCGCCAAATCCGCATCCCAGATCGCCGCATCCAGCCAACAGCAGTTGATCGGCGTCTCGCAAGTGACCGAAGCAATGACAAATATCAAAGATGCCAGCAACCAACACGTCAACCACATGCAGCAGATTGAAGAGGCTGTCAACAGCCTCAATGCTGTTGGCGCTTCACTGAAAACACTGGCGCAAAAATATAAAATGTAGAGGTAGTGAGATGAGATTTCTCGCAAACGTTAAAATGAAGTACAAGCTGCTATTAGTGATGTTTCTGCCCTCCCTGATCATGATGGGTTTCATCAGCAAATTTCTTGTTGAAGATTACAGAACCCTCAGCCGAATGGACGCAATGGCAGAGATTACCTTAGTAGCCAAGGATATTGGACGTGCCGTAGACGCCTATGGTCAAGAGGAAAATTACTCGGTCATGTATTTACAGAGCGAAGGTAAGCAGTATCGAAATGAACTCGACAATAGTAGAAAAATCACCGATGCCGCCATCGAAAAGCTGCGAACCGAAGTGTCTAAGGTCGACTTGCCCGTCGACGACTACCGTTCCGGCAGCTATTTCGATGAGATAAACGCAAATCTTGCCACCCTGCCTTCCCTCAGAGAACAAGTCGACAATCTATCGGCACCTCTTCCGCAGGTTGATCAATACTACCGTGACCTCAAACAAAAATTCCTTGATAAGCTCTCAAATATTGCAAACATCACGCAAGATACGAATATCGCCAGAACGCTCTACGCCTATGTCAATCTGACAGCAGAAAGAGCTGCAGCGGCAACGGAACAGGTTATCATCTATGATGTCCTGGAGGGAAAACAACTCGACCACGATGCGCTGCTCACGACCATCACAGAGCAAAATACCTACCGCTCAGCATTCTTCGAAGTTGCCCTTAATGATGAAGACAATATATTCCGTGATACCGTCAAAGGTCCTTATATCAGCCAAACACAACAGATCCGCCGCGACATCCTCAAGGGTACAGCAGTCACTGCCAATGCTAATGCATGGTGGGAAGCGCAGGCAGGAAAGATCATCCTGCTGCAAACAGTTGCTGACAAGCTACTAACTATGAACCACCAAGAAAGCGAACAGTTACGCAGCGCAAGCCTAAGAGAGCTGCTATTTACTACAAGCCTGATCATTATTACGCTTTTAGTCACCTTCGTCCTTGTCTTTTTCTTGCTGCGTTCCTTAACAAACCAACTTCAGGAAGAGGTCAATGTCCTCGCCTCCTCAAGCCAAGAGATCGAAACATCGATATCGCAAACATCGTCGGGAACAGCGGAGACAGCGAGTGCCGTCACTGAAACGACAACGACTGTCGAAGAGCTAAAGCAAACAGCGCAGGTCGCTGCCGACAAAGCAAGAAATGTTGCAGAAGTGTCAAAAGGCGCCCTGAGCGTCCTCGAATCCAGCGAGAATGCTCTCACCCAGACCATTGAAGGGATGGGCTATATCCAAAGCGGCATGGAAACGATCACGCAAAGCATCATCAAGCTAAGCGAGCACAGCCAAACGATCGGTGAAATCATTGACAGCGTCAACGACCTCGCTGAACAGTCGCATCTTCTCGCTGTTAACGCAGCTATCGAAGCGGCAAAGGCCGGCGACCAAGGCAAGGGCTTTTCCGTTGTCGCACAGGAAGTGCGCAGCCTCGCCGAACAGTCCAAACAAGCAACAGTACAGGTACGCAACATCCTCAATGATATCCAAAATGCGACTAGCGCCGCCGTCATGGCTACAGAGAAAGGCGCAAAAGCCGTCCAGGACGGTATTACCCACAGCAAACAAACCAACGATTCGCTCAAAGCGATCTCCAAAGAGATCAAAAGAGTCGCCGAAGCGGCATCGCAAATCACCATCTCCAGCCAACAGCAGCTTGTCGGCGTTGAACAAGTAACCATAGCGATGACGAATATCAAAGAGTCCAGTAACCAACAGGTCGACCACATGAAACAAATCGAGATCGGTATGAATAACATGAATAATGTCAGTACAAGCCTGAAAGACCTTGTTGAAGAGTACCGTTTATAATAAGGCAGGTAAAAAATGAACAGCCGGGAAAAGGAATTCCTAGCCACACTGCGACAGACGTTCAAAGTGGAAGCGGAAGAACATATTTCCGCAATATCCAACGGACTGATCAAACTCGAAAAAAACGGCAACGCCGCCGGCAGTCAAGAGCTGCTGGAGACGATTTTCCGCGAAGCACACAGCCTTAAAGGCGCAGCACGCGCCGTCAACTACGACTCCGTGCAGACCATCTGCCAGTCGCTTGAAGATGTGTTATCGGAAGCGAAGCAAGGGAAGCTTACGATTGCAAAAGAAGCATGCTCTGCCATCCACAACACCCTAGACATAATTCAAGGGCTGATTGCCACAGGAGATGCCGGCAGAGAAGCAGAAGTTGAAGGCGCCGTGGCACAGCTGTCTGCGATAAAAAGCGCACTGCCGACATCCGAAACGGAAGTCAGCAACATGATCGAAGATAAAATCCAAAAGAAGTCAGCAATACCTTCGAACAGCACCATCCGCGTTTCCACTGCCAAGCTTGACAAACTTCTCCAGCAGATCGAAGAGATGCTTGTGATTAAGATTGCCACGGGACAGCGCGTCAACGACCTCAAATTTGTGCACAAAACCCTAGATCGCCTGGACAAGGAGCAGCATGAGATCGAAAAAGAGATCTACGTCCTTCAACAGTTCCTTGATGGCGAAGATGTTTCTCCAGAACTTGCGGCCTTGCTGCATCAGTTGATTGCCCTATTCGAGAAACAACAGCACACCACCAAAGAGCTCAACGATCAACTCACTAAAGTGGGCAAGCTCTCAGCACAAGACCAGCGCATCGTCAGCACCATCGTCGACACTCTTCTGGAAGATACCAAAAAAATGCTGATGCAGCCATTCGCTACCCTATTCGACCTCCTACCGCGTATGGTTCGCGACCTCTCGGAATCCCTCGGCAAAGATATCGACCTCACCCTCGAAGGAGAAGAGATCGAGGTCGACCGTAGGATACTCGAAGAGATGAAAGATCCGATCATCCACCTTGCACGCAACTGCATCGACCACGGCATTGAAAACTCGGCAGCGAGGTTGTCAGCAGGGAAACCTGAGAAAGGAGCGATCCGCATCACCGCTGCGCAAGCTAGCGGCAGCAACGTCAGCCTGACGATCAGCGACGACGGCCACGGCCTCGACATCGAAAAAATCAAAGCCGCGGCGATTAAACAAAATATCCACACTAGCCAAGACATCGAATCTCTCTCCGATAAAGAAGCTGCCATGTTGATGTTCCACTCCGGCGTCTCCACAAGCGCAATCATCACCGAACTATCGGGACGCGGCCTAGGTATGGGGATCGTCGCAGAAAAGGTGGAAAAACTCGGCGGCAAGATTGCTGTCGACTTCATCGCGGGCGAAGGAACGACATTCACCATTACTCTGCCGCTAACGCTGGCAACATTTCGTGGCATCCATGTGATCGCCAACGGCCAGGATTTCATCATTCCCACTCATCATATGATCCGTGCTATACGCATGTCCACCACAGATATCTATACTCTCGAAGGCCGTGAAGCGGTATCCCTCGACAACAAAAGCATCAGTTACCAGAATCTTGGTGCCCTGCTGGGCATCCCTGCATTGAAAAATCAGAGAGATACCCTGTTCGTCCTTTTCATCAAAACAGCAGAAACAACCGTAGCCCTCGGTGTCGATGCCATCCTCAACGAACAAGAGGTCTTTGTCAAAGGGCTGGGGCGTCAACTTGCGCATATCCCCAACGTCACCGCTGCAACGGTCATGGAGTGGGGAAAAGTGATCCCCATCTTGGACCCTTTCGATCTTGTGAAGACAGTGGTTGCCGGTCACGCGCATCCGATGGCTGCATCACCGAAAGCTACAAGCGAAAAACAGGAGAAAAAATCCGTCCTTATCGTCGAAGACTCCGTAACAGCACGGATGCTCCTGAAAAATATTCTCGACTCTGCGGGCTTTGCCGTCACTACTGCCGTCGATGGCATGGACGCCTACAACAAGTTGAGCGACGATGCCAGCCATTTCGATCTTCTTCTCACGGATATCGAAATGCCGAAGATGAACGGATTTGAACTGACTGAGAAAGTGCGGAAGGAAGAGAAATTTGCCGACCTGCCGATCGTTATCTGCACATCGCTGGGGTCGAAAGAAGATAAAGAGCGCGGCATCGAGGTAGGCGCCAACGCCTATATCGAGAAAAGCAGCTTCCAGCAAAGCAACTTATTAGAAACGATAAGAAAAATGTTATAAGGAGATAATTATGAATGGGAAAAAGATCAAAGTTCTCATCGTCGACGACTCAAACGTCTCTCGCGATCTGATGACGTACATCATCGAACTGGACAACCAGCTTGAAGTGATGGGCGTAGCAGAAAACGGCGTAGACGCGTTGAAGATGATTAAAAGCAATAAACCTGATGTCGTCATCACCGATATCGTCATGCCCAAGATGGACGGCTTCGAGCTGACAAAGCGGATCATGACCACATGCCCGCTCCCAATCGTCGTCATTAGCGGTGCCTACAACACCGAAGAGGTACGCTCTTGCTTCCAGGCGATCGATGCCGGTGCACTGGCAATTTTGGAAAAGCCAAAAGGGATCGGCGATGCGCAATCTCTGGACACAGCACGCTTCATCTCCGATACCATCAAAGCGATGGCACAAGCCAAACTCCAAGCTGTCCAAGAAACTGGTCCTGTATCTTTCAATAGCTTAAAAGAAAAAGCATCTATTCCTTCACAAAAGCCGTCGAAGGCTGTTCAAGCAATCGCCATCGGCGCTTCAATAGGAGGTCCCAAAGCGCTACGCTCCATCCTCGCTGAGCTGCCTGAAAATTTCGGTGTACCGATTTTCATCGCACAGCATATCACTTCAGGATTCCTCGAAGGGTTCGTCCAGTGGCTTGATAGTTGCACTCCCTTGCATGTCAAGCTCGCCGAGGACGGCGAGGCTGCCCGCGCAGGCTGCGTCTACATCACGCCCAACAAGTATTATATGGAAGTCGATAAAGATCGCATCATCCACCTAGTTGAAGCACCTAGCCGTTCTCCCGAAGAACAGTCGATCGCACACCTCTTTAAATCAATAAGAGGCAGCTTTGGTCCTGCGTGCGCCGCCGTCATGCTCACCGGCATCGGCAGCGATGGGGTCGATGAGATGAAAAATATCCACACAGCTGATGGCATCACCATTGCGCAGAATGCAGAAACCTCTGTGAAGTTCGACCTGCCGGGAAGGGTGATCGAAAAAGGCGCGGCAAAACATATCGAAGCGCTGCAGAATATTCCGCTTCTTCTCGTTCATCTTGCCGAGCAAAAAACGGCAAAAACATATGGATAAAACGATCAAAGTGCTCGTCGTCGACGACTCTGCCGTCGCCCGCGAGTTTCTTACATACGTTATCAGTAGCGAACCGGACATGGAAGTGATCGGCACTGCCAACAATGGCAAGCAAGCGCTAGCCTTTGTTGAAAAGCAACGGCCAGACATCGTCGCTATGGATGTGGTCATGCCGGAAATGGATGGCATCGAAGCGGCGCGGCGCATCATGTCAACGTCACCGATACCGATCGTCTTGGTCAGCAGCCAGCTAAAAAGCATCGGCACCGAGACGAGCGCAAAAGCCATGGAGGTCGGGGCCCTTGCCATCCTTGACAAACCGGAGAGTATCGAATCGCCAAACTATGCTGTCCAATGCCAAGAGATCATCGAAACCCTGCGCATCATGTCCGAAGTACGGCTGGTCACGCGCCGCTTCTCCAAAGCCCCAGCGTCGATTAAAATAGCAACAGCAGAAATTGGAAAACCGGAAGCAGTGCCGTTAACTCCAAGAGCCGGCCAGATCGAAGCGGTCTTCATCGGTACATCTCTGGGGGGTCCGCAAGCGCTGATGCAGGTGCTCTCCACCCTTGACAATACCATTCCCGTCCCCATTCTCATCGTTCAGCATATCGCCATAGGATTCACCAAAGGACTTGTCGAATGGCTGACACATACCTCCTCGCTGCCGATCACCACAGGAACAAACGGGATCAAAGCGCTTCCCGGTCATGTCTATATCGCTCCTGATGACCAGCACATGGAGATCACACCCAACAGCATTATTCAGTTAGTTAATGCTCCGCCGGACCACGGGCTGCGCCCTTCTGTTTCCCGCTTGTTCAGCTCGGCAGCACGGCACCTCAAAGAGCGTGCCATCGGCATCATCCTCACTGGCATGGGTAACGATGGCAGCAGAGAACTGCTCATGATGAAAGAAACCGGCGCGATCACGATCGTCCAAGATCCACGTACATGCCTTGCATTCGGCATGCCTACAGCAGCGATAGAACTTGGCGCCGCACAACATATACTCTCCTTGGAACAAATCGGCCCTTCAATCAATAAACTCCTGACAGCCAGTCGATTATCTTATTAAATTATGATTTGATAAGATACAGGCAGATTGGCAGCTACCGAGGACGCACTCATGGATAAAGAACAGCAGCAGCTTGCAGAAGAACTTCTCTTCTCTGAAGAGAAAAAGCCTAGCTTCGCCAAACGGCTTTTCTTTGGCGACTATCCCTCGCATCAGGTATTCCCCTATCCTCTTGTCGACAAAGAAGAAAAGCGCCGCACTGACGAATACCTTAAAGAGCTGGAAGATTTCCTTAATAATGAGTTCGACGCGGCAAGCATCGACCGCAATGCAGAAATCCCCCAGTCGGTAATCCATGGACTGGCAAAGCGCGGCGTTCTTGGCATGTCGGTGCCCAAAGAGTACGGTGGGCTTGGAATGTCGCAACACGCCTACTGCCGTGCCGTCGAAATGATCGCGCGGCGCTGTTCAGCGACAGCGATCTTTGTCAACGCCCATCAAAGCATAGGTCTGAAAGGAATTCTCCTCTTTGGTACCGACGAACAAAAAGATAAGTGGCTGCCGCCGCTGTCGAAAGGTGAGAAAATTGCAGCGTTCTCGCTGACAGAGCCTAATGCCGGCTCAGATGCCAGCGGAGTAGAAACGCGCGCGGTATATGACCCGGAGAGAAAGGTATATCGTCTGAACGGTCGCAAGCAATGGACGACCAATGGCAGCATCGCCGAGGTTCTTACAGTCATGGCGCAGACAGAGATGGACACCCCCGAAGGGAAAAAAGATAAGATCACCGCTTTCATCGTCACTCCCGACATGCCGGGCTTCCGCATCACCGATAAAGCATTGGAAAAAGTCGGCGTGAGAGGAACGCGCACAACAAATATCGAATTCAACGATGTCGAAGTGCCGGAAGCATATATTCTGGGAGAAAAAGGAGCAGGGCTGAAAATCTGTCTGACGACGCTGGACTACGGCAGGACGACCTTCGGCGCCATGTGCACGGGAGCAGCAAAATACGCTCTTGAATGCACCCTCAACCATGCTGTCACACGCTATCAGTTTAAGCAGCCGCTATGCGCCTTCCCACTCGTCAAGAAAAAGCTGGCAACAATGGCTGCGCAAGTATATGCCATGGACGCTACGACCTATATGACTGCAGGCCTGATCGACAGCGGCGTTGAAGATATCATGCTGGAAGCGGCGATCCTTAAAGTGTTCTGCAGCGAAGCGCTCTGGTCGATCATCTTCGAAGCGATGCAGATCCACGGCGGACGCTCCTTCTTTACGGACATGCCGCTAGAACGGATGATGCGCGATGCGCGCCTTAACACCATCGGCGAAGGATCAAACGAAGTGCTGCGCGCCTTCATCGGACTGGTTGGCATGCGCGATGTAGGCATGCAGCTCAAAGATATCGTCGACGCTCTCCACTCGCCGCTGACAAAGCTCGGCAAATTATTCTCCTTCGGTCGCGGCCGCATGCGCTGGCCTCATGTCGCTGTACGTTCCGAAAAGATCAAAGTGGAAGCAGAAGAGTTGGCGCGGCAAGTCAAACGGTTCGGCGATGAAGTGCAGCATGCTCTCTACATCCACCGTGAAGCGATCATCGACAAGCAATTGGTCCTCGACAGAATCGCCTCCTGCGTGATTGCCATCTACACAATGACAGCGGTCCTCAGCAAAATCGACAGTGAAATAGAACAGTGCAATGGGCGCCTCAATGATGATGTCGCCGCCAATCTGGAAACAGCAAAACTTTATTGCATAATAGCGAACAATCAAATCGACCAAAATATCGTCAAGCTCCATGATAATGACGACAGTCGATATGAAGAGCTGTCAGACAAACTGGTAAAATATTATGAGTAACGGAAAAAAAGCGCCTTCGCTTCTGCAGTTGACAGAGACCACTCTCGATGAAGAAGCCATTATCAAAGAAGGCGGTGGACAGGCCGGCAAAGAGCGGCAAAAAAGGCTCAAAAGGATGACGGCGCGCGAAAGGCTTCATGCGCTGCTTGATAGCTATGACGATTTTTTCGAACTCAATTTATGGGCAGGATGGAAGATGTACCCGGAAGTCGGCGAGATCCCTGCCGCCGGCGTTGTCACCGGCATCGGCGACATCTGCAACCGCTCCTGCATGATAATCGTCAACGATGCGACAGTCAAAGCCGGTGCGATGTTTCCGCAATCGGTAAAAAAAGTGCTGCGCGCACAACGCATCGCCTACGAGTGCCAGCTGCCGATCATCTATCTCGTAGACTCATCAGGAGTCTACCTTCCCCTGCAATCTGAAGTATTCCCCGACGAGGACGACTTCGGCAGAATCTTCCGCAACAATGCAGTGATCTCTGCCTCGGGCATCCCGCAATATTCAGCGATCATGGGAAACTGCATCGCCGGCGGCGGCTACCTGCCGGTTCTTTGCGACAAGCTGCTGATGACTGAAGGCAGCGGTCTCTATCTCGCCGGTCCTGCACTAGTCAAAGCAGCGATAGGACAGATCGTCGACACCGAAGAACTCGGCGGCGCGCGCATGCACGCACAGATCAGCGGCACGGTCGACTTCCTCGAACCCGACGACAAATCATGCTTGTCGCGGCTGCGTGCACTGATCGACATCCTCCCTCCCGATAAAACGCGTTATAAGGCCAGCGCAGCTTTCGAAGTGGAGCACTACCCTCATACCATCTATGACCTGATCAGCGGCGATGGCAGCAAACCCTATGATGCCCATGATCTGCTCTCCTGCATCATCGACAGGGGCTCGCGCCAAGAATACAAAACGGAATATGGGCCGACCATCCTCACATGTTACGCCAAAATCAACGGCATACCCGTCGGCATCGTCGCCAACCAGCGTAAGCATGGAGTAACGGGACGCGGAGAGATCGAACTTGGCGGCGTTCTCTACGCCGAAAGCGCCGACAAGGCTGCCCGCTTCGTGATGGACTGCAACCAAAGCCGCCTGCCGATCATCTTCATCCAGGACGTTTACGGATTCATGGTAGGAAAGGAAGCTGAACAGTCGGGCATCATCAGAAGCGGAGCCAAGCTTGTCAACGCAGTCAGCAACTCGGTCGTTCCAAAAATTACCGTTATCGTCGGCAACTCTTTCGGTGCGGGCAATTACGCCCTGTGCGGTAAAGCCTACGATCCCAACTTCATCTTTGCCTGGCCAAACGCAAAATACGCAGTCATGGGCGCAGAACAGGCAGCAGAGACGCTTTTCACCGTCCAGGAACGGGCAGCAGAGCGCAATGGGCATGCTTTCGACAAGGAAGAAGCGATGCGCATCCACGAAGAGGTGCGCAAAAACTATATGGAACAGATGGATATCCGTTATGGCGCAGCAAGAGGATGGGTCGACGCAATCATCCAGCCGCATACAACGCGCGATGTCCTGACGCAAGCGCTTAAGTTAGTAGGCAGGGTTCCGGAACACAAACGCACCTTCCACACAGGAGTCATTCAAGTGTGATGAAACCGTTACGCATCGGCAACGCACAAGGTTTTTGGGGCGACCAGCAAACAGCGCCTCTGCGCCTTGTCAAAGAGACCCCCGACCTCGACTTCCTCACCCTCGATTATCTTGCAGAGGTGTCGCTGTCGATTCTGGCAATCCAACAAGAGAAAGATCCTGAACATGGCTATGCCCGCGATTTCGTTGATGTGATCCGCTCCCTGACTAAGCCTTGGCTGGCGGGACATCCTGTCAAAGTGGTTACCAACGCCGGCGGCCTTAATCCGCGCGCTTGTGCCGAAGCATGCCGTCAGGTACTTCACGAGGCGGGCTGCCATAAAACCATTGCCATTGTCACCGGCGACGATGTCATCGACATCATCAAAACGCAATCGCCCTTCAACAACCTCGACAACGGCGCAGCTATCGACACCGTCCGCGACCGCCTCGTCACCGCCAATGCCTACCTTGGTGCCCACGGCATCGTCGAAGCCCTCGACAACGGCGCCGACATCGTCATCACCGGACGTACTGCTGACCCAAGCCTGACCGTCGCTCCGTGTGTCCACTACTATAAATGGTCGTGGGACGACTACGACAAACTTGCCGGAGCGACAATAGCAGGACACCTGATCGAATGCGGAACGCAAGCGACAGGAGGCATCAGCAGTGACTGGCTGACAATCGAAAATCCCGCGGAGATAGGCTTTCCAATCGTTGCTGTCCATGAAGACGGCAGCTTCATCATCACCAAATCGCCGGAGTCAAGCGGCAGAGTCGATATTGGCAACATCACCGAACAGCTGCTATACGAGATCGGCGACCCCGGCAACTACCTCAGCCCTGACGTTACGGTATCGTTCCTAAACTTGGCGCTGGAACAGATCGGCAGCGATGCCGTCAAAGTGTCGGGCGCTGTCGGCAAACCGCCGCCGCCGCAGTACAAAGTGAGCGCAACCTACCGCAATGGGTACAAAAGCGAAGGGACACTCGCGATCTTCGGTGCTGATGCAAAAGAAAAAGCACAGCACAGCGGCGAAGTGATCCTCCAGAGGCTGCGCAACCAAAACTTTCCGATCGAAAACGCAAGAATCGACTGCATCGGAAATGATACCGAGTGCATCCTTAGAATTGCCGTATCCGGCACAAAGAAAGAGGCAATCACCGCTTTCACCAAAGAGATCGCCCCTCTAGTCACTAGCGGCCCGCAAGGAGTTACAGGATACACATCAGGACGCCCGCCGATCCGAACTGTCTTCGGTTTCTGGCCTTGTCTTATCAAAAAAGATCAAGTACAACATCAGGTGCAAATGCTGGAGGTGTCATGAGACGGCTGCAAGAGATTGCTCGAGCACGCAGCGGCGACAAAGGAATGCACGCAAACATCGGCATCATCGCCAACGATGCAGAAAGCTATGCTTTCATCGAAGAGTTCCTTACCACTGAACGCGTTAAAGCACATTTCGCCGACCGTCCGATCACCCGTGTCGAGCGTTACACGCTCCCCAACCTCAAAGCGTTCAACTTCATTCTCTATCACGCTCTGGAAGACACCCTCCATATCGACGCGCAAGGCAAAGCGTTAGGACAGCAACTGCTTCTTATTCCGATTACGACAAACGCAGGAGCAACAACATGATCGTCACCGATACGCCTGAAAAGGGCATCGCCGTTATCACCCTCAACAGACCGGAAAAACGCAACGCTCTCAGCATCGCCCTGCTTCAACAACTGGCATCAACAATACAAAAATACTCAGACGACATCGACACACGCTGTATCATCATCAGCGGTAACGGCCCTGTCTTCTGCGCGGGGCTTGATCTCCACGAAGCTTCCGACCCAGCTAAAATTGAACAGTCGGCAGAAGCTCTTGCTCACGCTTTCTCCATATTGCAACACTCCCCAAAAATCACCATCGCCGCCGTTCATGGCGCTGCAATCGCCGGCGGTGCCGGTCTTCTCTGCGCTTGCGACTACGCCGTCGCAACGAAAGAGACACAATTTGCCTTTCCCGAAACTTATCGCGGACTGATCGCCATCCAAATTCTTCCCCTCCTCTACCGTCAGATGGCTCCAAGGGCAATACGCGAACTACTCCTGATCGGAAAAACAATCGATGCCAATGACGCCCTGCGTCTCGGCGTGATCAATCAGATCTCCAACAGCCTTCACCTCGATGCTATCGATGTAGCAAGACATGCGATGAAAGGCGCGCCTAAAGCGATTGAAGAAACGAAACAGATGATCGAAAAGTTCTTTCCTACAGATTTTGACCACGATCTGCAAATGGCGCTGAAATTCCATGAACTGATGCGTTCCTCGCCCGAAGCTGCGGAAGGGATTCAAGCATTCCAACAAAAACGTAAACCAAGTTGGCAGCAATGAAACTACACGCTATCGAAAGCAACAGGCAAAAACTGGACGGAGGCGCCATGTTCGGCAACGCACCTAAGGCGTTATGGCAGCAGTGGTGCCCGCCTGATGAAAACAACAGGATCGAGCTGGCCACACGCGCCCTTCTAATTCAAACCGACAAAGGAAAAAATATTCTTCTGGAGACAGGCGTAGGCGCCTTCTTTGACAAAAAACTGCGCGACCGCTACGGCATCAGCGAAGATGAACATATGCTCCTGAAAAACTTAGAAAAGGTAGGTCTGGAAGAAACCGATATCGATGCGGTCATTCTGTCGCACCTCCATTTCGACCACGCCGGCGGTCTCCTTACGCCTCACGATACAGAAGTTCCGCGCCTCCTCTTCCCCAATGCTACCTACTATGTCGGCAAAAAACAGTGGGAACAAGCCAACAACCCGACCCCAAGAGAAAAAGCCTCCTACATCCCACTCATCCTCCAGCTTTTGGAAAAGTCAAACCGCCTTGAACTCATCGAAGAACCGAAGATCAAACAGCTGCCGAACATGACGTTCCACTTCTTCGACGGCCATACACAAGGACTCATGGTTACGGAAATCTCCCTAAAAAAGGGACCTCTCCTCTTCGTCAGCGACCTTTGCCCAGGCATTCCTTGGGTACATCTCCCCATAACTATGGGCTATGACCGTTTCCCTGAACTGGTCATGAAAGAAAAGGACACCCTTTTCAACAAATTCATCAAAAAGCATGCAAAACTATTTTTTACTCACGACCCCAAAACGGCATGCGCAGAACTAAAAAAAGATGACAACGGCCGCTTCTACGGCGAGCCGATAGCTATTGACACATTATGATTTCGAAGAGATCCAAGTACTCAGTAGCCATAACGTAAAAAATATCTTATAAAACGCTCCTTAGTAATTTTGCAAATAGCTCTATTTAAATTTTTGGTAGTCCTAAACATGTAATGCTAGGCTAGCATTACATGTTTAGGACTACCCGGAACTACAGTCTAGAGCAATATATTTGTACTTTTGGCATGACCTTATGAGTATTTTGCTGCTTCAAGGATTCATTGAACGAAAAGCTGGCTACTAGTTATCATGTTCCAGTAAACTTTTAGGAAACATACAATATGGACAAAATACATTACTGCGTAGCAATTACACCATACATCCCGCAAGTTTCACCAGCAGAGTTCATTCGTCAAGAGGTGGAGCGAGGGAGTAATAAACGGTTGACTTCGGAACGAGTGAATGTTGTTCCTCCTCGGTCAATAGTTGTAACTCTTTATCCCTTACTATCCTATATCTTGGAGGAGCTTTCTAGGCAATTTGAGTCTCAACTGACGAGTGAATCTTTTCGGATCATGACCATAGATCCGTCTCCGACCTTAGATTTTAGTCGTTTTTTTGAACCTCATTCATTGAATCACGATGTGAGTTATTCGCAGCCTCTGCTTAGGATTAACTCTCCTATTCCCTTTCGTGGATATGTTTCAACTAATTTTAACAAAAAAGATATTGAAGAAGTTCAAAGGGCGATCATCAACGGTGTGACCAATGCTTTAACAACCATCATGTCGAAAGATAAATCCACATTGTCAGGTGTCTGGTATCCAGGAGATTTACATCATTTTCTTGAATCTACTGGCGAAGCGATGCCAGAAGATTACTGGACGGGACATGCGGATACACGATATTTTGAAAAATGCGGGATATATACCTTTCAGTTGATCAGAGGAAGAAACGCATCTGATGCCATTGAAGCTCTCTTTTCAGGTGTTTCTGTTTTAGACTGTGGGAATGCCATTCAGCTTGCATACTACAATACTCTATTAGAGATTATCGGTAAGCATAAGTTTGATGCGCTTTTTTCTGGTGATTTTTCTAGATTGACAATCACGCAACTAGGAATTACCGATTTACTTTCGCCCATTTCATATTTTGCTGACTTTACTGATGCAGCATGGAGGAATGAAACGGGAGCGATTGGTAAACGGCCCATCAATGTGGGTGAAGAGTGTCATTTTAAAGGTATTCATTTCTATGCAAACAAGCATCCGAGAGGGTGCGGCAGCGGTTGGAATGTTGTTTATATTGGAGATAATTCATCTGGAGAACAACTTTTTATCGGACATGGATTCGATCATCCTCTGACAGAGCGTGAAATTAATCGCTTGTTAGTTGATTTGTATAATCTCGAAAGAACAGAAATGGATAAACGCTTTATCGATAAGGCAAATATTCCTGATCGTTATGACAAGCATGTAAATGTTTTTCTAAAATCTCAATATACGGTATCAATAGAACAATCAGATTCTGCTGTTGAAGGGTTTATTGTTGGAACGTGTAAAGGTTTATTGCCGATCCCTATTCTGCTAGCTCGAACGCGGCCTGCGGATTGCAACCTTCAAGCAGCTTTAGCCCATATTAAAAGAGAGCGATTAAGTAGGTTTTTTTGTTGAAAATGCTTTAGAAGATTTTCTTCCTTTTGAAAAGCCGGGTAGTCCTAAACATGTAATGCTAGGCTAGCATGGCGTTGTTGCAAAAATAGCTGCGGAGAGATGCTTCACAGCTTGATCTAAGACTTGTAAACCTGTAATTTTGTTTTTGCAAAACCCAAAAAACGGGTTCACAAATGACTCAGACAGCAAAAACGAAGTACCGCATCCGCAACTGGAAACAATATAACAGATCTCTTATCAATCGTGGAACCATAACATTTTGGTTTTCCAATGATGTTATCGATCAGTGGAACTCAACAGAACGTTCAGGCAATCGCGAAGACCACAGCTCTATTCTAACGAAGCTATTCTTTGCGCTCTAATGATTAAACACGTGTTCCGATTAACCTATAGAACGACACAAGGCTATTTAGAATCACTGATCCAGCTTATGGGACTCTCCATTACCTGTCCTGACTATTCCTTGATTTGCCGCAGGACTAGTAAGGTGCAGATACCTTTGCAACCTCTTCAAAGTAAAGAACCACTGCATGTTGTATTTGATTCAACCGGACTTAAGGTATATGGAAGTACGTAAACATGGATACTCTAAAAGAAGAACGTGGCGCAAAGTCCATATTGGCATGTGTGTAAAAACACAACAAATACTCGTTGTAGCGATGACTGGCAATGATGTCAGTGATGAATCCGTAATGCCTGACTTGTTGGATCAAATAACAGATCCAATAGCTACAGTCGGAGGAGATGGCGCTTATGATGTAGCAGAATGTTATGGGGCTATCTACGATGCAGGTGGAAGCCCAAGAATTCCTCCACGTAGGAATGCAAGAATAAATACCAAGGGCGATATCGCAATAGAACTGCGTAATCAAGCTATTGCAAGAATTAAAGAGCTGGGCGGTGGTGAAGAAGGAAGAAAAGCATGGAAGAAAGAAGTAGGCTATCATAAAAGATCGCTAGTCGAGACGGCTATGTACAGGATAAAAACGGTTTTTAGAGACAAACTAACCAGCCGAAACCCCAAAAATCAGTCAACTGAGGTGTTTATCAAATGTGCAGCTCTAAATAGGATGACAGCTTTCGGAATGCCGGAAAGCTACCGATTAGCTTCCTAATTCAGAGGAGCAAGGGGAAAACTTTGACTGTTTCTTGAATTTCGCAACAAAGCCGGCTAGCATTACATGTTTAGGACTACCCCCTTGTTTCCCACTGTATTGCAAAAACAGCAACAATAATGTACAAGCTTCTTAATACTCAATTAAACTAAACAAGCTTTGTTACGGGCACAGTGCATATCAGCGTTGCTCATTTTTTTTCACTGTTCACGGAGTGTTTTCCTAGGGAAACCACTACCTAGATAAGATGTTTGACGAGCTTCTCCCGAAGGATGTCGGGAATGGAAACCTTTTGCCTTGTCTTGCTGTCAAGAGTCACGTGCACGGTCTTGGCGGTGCCGACAAGAGATTGATCGGCTTCCTTGAAAATCTGATAAAACATAGTGAACGAAGTGTTGCCCACACGCTCTAAAGAGATATGCACTTCAAGGGCATCGCCAACACGTAGGTGTGCATAGTAATCCGCCTCGCAATGCACAATAACAAAAACATAGTCGCTCTCATGAAAAAGATAGTCGAAGGGCAATCCTTGCTCCTCAACCATATCTTCAAGAGCATCATGAACAAAACGAAACTGACGCGCAAAATATAAAATACCGGCCATGTCGGTATCATGCATGCGTACCTTGTTATGAGCGATGTACATGAATATGCCTCCTAAAGAAAGAGTACCACAAGAATGATTTTACTAGAAAGTAAGGGTCGAGTATCTTGAATAAGTGATGAATGAAAATTTAACAGACTATCATACAATTGCTTATTTGAACGACTCGGGCGACCTTGAAGTTCCGCACACCATTCCCGACGAGGTACTGCTGAAGGGATACCGCGATATGGTTGTCACTCGCCTTGTCGACGAAAGAATGGTAACCTTGCAAAGGCAAGGATCTATCACATTTGCACTAAGCTCATTAGGGGAAGAGGCTTGCGCCGTGGCAAGCGCGGCAGCGCTCAAGCAACAGGACTGGCTCTATCCCCAATATCGCGAGCTAGGGGTCATGTTCTGGCGTGGATACACAATCGAAGAGTACCTGCACCATATGTTCGGCAATGCAAAAGATTCTATTTTAGGCCGGCAGATGCCCAACCACTTCGGATCAAAAACACTGAATGTGGTGAACGTCTCTTCCCCAATCGGAACAAAAATTCCACATGCAGCAGGATGCGCCTACGCAATGAAATTACAAAAAGAAGATGCTGTTGCCGTTGCCTACTTCGGCGATGGAGCTACATCCGAAGGCGACTTCCACTGCGGCGTTAACTTCGCGGCCGTAAGAAAAGCGCCGGCGATCTTCTTCTGCCGCAACAACGGCTACGCCATCTCAACACCAATCGCAGAACAGTTCGCCTCCGCAGGCATCGCCCCAAAAGGTGTCGGATACGGAGTGGAAACATACCGCGTCGACGGCAATGACTTCTTCGCCGTATATGATGTGGTAAAACGAGCGCGTCAGCATTGCGCGGATGGGAAAGGCCCTGTACTGATCGAAGCGATGACATACCGTCTCGGAGCGCATTCGACCTCCGATGATCCCGCACGATACCGTTCCGAAGATGAGGTCGCGCGGCAGATGCAAAAATGCCCGATACGCCGACTGCGGCTCTATCTCGAAAAGAAAAACCTGTGGGATGAAGATAAAGAAAACACCCTCATCGATAGTGTGAAAAATGAGATCACGCAGGCGATCACCTCCGCCAAAGCAGAGAAAGGGCCGCCGCTGCGCAGCCTGATTGAAGATGTTTATCTTGCTGTTCCCGAACAGCTGGAGAAAGAGTATGAAGAGCTCAAACGTTTCTTCCCGGAGGCGCAGCCATGATAAACATGATCGAAGCGCTCAACCAAACGCTCCACCAGCAGTTCGCTAAAGATAACCGTCTTCTGATCTTCGGCGAAGATGCCGGCGCTTTCGGCGGTGTCTTCCGTGTGACAACAGGCCTGCAGGAGCAGTTCGGCGAAGAGAGAGTCTTTAACACGCCCCTCAGTGAACAAGGGATCGTCGGATTCGCCATCGGCGTCGCCCAAAAAGGGTTGAAACCGATCTGCGAGATCCAGTTCGCCGATTATATCTATCCTGCCTTCGACCAGATCGTCAACGAGCTCGCAAAGATGCGTTACCGCACAGCCGGTCACTATACAGCGCCGGTCATCATCCGCACTCCCTATGGCGGCGGCATCCACGGCGGCCACTACCATTCACAATCCCCCGAAGCGTTTTTCCTCCATATCCCGGGCTTGCACGTCGTCGTTCCTTCCGGACCTTACGATGCAAAAGGGCTGATGACGACAGCTATCCAAGGGAACGACCCGGTACTATTCATGGAGCCGAAGCGGATCTACAGAGCGGTGAAAGAAGATGTTCCCGAAGAAGAGTATGCAATCCCGTTCGGCGAAGCGCATATCGCCCGCCGCGGCAACGATGCGACCGTCATTGGCTGGGGCGCTCAGCATCACCAGAACCTGGCTGCCGCCAATGAGCTTGCCGACAGCCACGACATCGACTGTGAAGTGATCAACCTGAGAAGCCTGAACCCTCTGGACAAGAACACGATCATCGCTTCAGTGCAGAAAACAGGACGCTGCATCGTCGCCCATGAAGCGCCACTCACACAAGGGTTCGGCGCAGAGATCAGCGCAACGATTACCGAACAGTGCTTCCTCTATCTTGAAGCCCCCGTCCGCCGCTGCTGTGGTCTGGACACCCCCTTCCCGCATACTTTAGAACATGAATATCTTCCGGACAGCTATAAAGTGAAAGAGGCGATCCTTGAAACCATCGAATACTGAAAATACCGAGATCTTTTCTGTTACCCTCCCCGACATCGGCGAAGGCGTCGTCGAAGGTGAAGTCATCGAATGGCTGAAGAATGAAGGCGATAGCATCGCCCAAGACGAAGCCGTTGTGGTAATCATGACTGACAAAGCCACCGTCGAACTGCCTGCCCCCTATCCCGGTACCCTGCACAAGCAGCATTATCCTGCCGGCGACATCGCGCATGTCGGGAAACCTCTCTATGAGATTCAGCTAGCTGCCGGTATCGTGGCAAATAAGGAAAAAACAAAACAAATCGCACGAAGAGAACCTAGCGAGACGAAAAAACAGGTCACTGTTCCCCTATGTGAAAAAGCCCTCGCCACACCTGCCACACGCCACCTTGCTAAAGAGCTCGGCGTTGATATCAACGCCATTCATGGCAGCGGTAAAGACGGACGCATCGTCGTTGCTGACCTTGTCAAAAAAGCTCCGTCTACACCGTTCCCCGCTTTTCCTGATGACGAGAATATTCCTCTTGTCGGTATTCCAAAACTGATGGCACTGAAAATGACCGAGTCGGCACAGACCATCCCCCACTTCACATTTTTTGAAAGTGTCGACGCCGGCCGCCTCATCAAAATGCGTCAACGCCTGCGTGATGCAGCTGAAACAAAGGGGCTGCATCTGACCTATATGCCCTTCATCATTCGCGCCCTGTCGCTGACAATCCGACAATTTCCGATGATCAACAGTAACGTTGATATGGAAAACAACAAAATCAGGATCCACAGACAACATAATATCGGTATCGCCATCAACAGCGATGTCGGTCTGATTGTTCCTGTCCTGCACGGTGTTCAGGCAATGAGCTTAGAAGAGATCACAGAAAAGTATGAAGATCTAAAAACGCGTGCACTCAGCCACAAATTAAAGAATGAAGAGATGAAAGGCGCTACGATCACCATCAGCAACTTCGGCGTCCTTGGCGGTGAAGGGCGTTGGGCAACGCCGATCATCAACAGCCCAGAGGTAGCGATCCTCGCAATAGCAAGGATCTTCAAGGAACCGTTCGTAAAGAATGGCGATGTCGCAATCAGAGATACGATGAACTTATCTTGGAGCTTCGACCATCGCATCATCGACGGAAATCAGGCAGCAAGCTGCTCTCAGCATTTTGCCGGCCTGATCCAAAATCCTGCGCCGTTGCTCTGAAAAAGGGTGACGCGGCAGTAAATTAAATCCTTGTATAACGTTGACAATCAACACGATCAGCAATTAGCTGTCCCATGCTAACCCAAAAATCAGGAATGATCAGGAGAATTCCGCATGATGTCACCTCAACAAGGCCACGCACGATTTCGCTTGAATGGAATGTAATACGACGTAATTCAAGATCACTTCCTTTGGATATTATTAAATATAAGG
>JACKPN010000020.1 GCA_024233575.1 Chlamydiales bacterium | reverse complement strand
ATGCCCTGGCTGTTAAAATTTATGGATGAAATAATAGAAGAGCTTCCTGAAAATCTAAATGCTGATGTTATTGAAGATGAAGACTTTGAAGTTGCTGTTGTCGAGCTAGATGAGCAATGGAGTTATGTTGGAAACAAGAAAAATCTTCAGTGGTTATGGCTGGTTTTTCATAGTGCAACAAGACAAGTACTAGCTATGCATGTCGGGAAAAGAGACAAAAAATCAGCTGAATGTCTTTTATCTAAGCTTCCCGAAGATTTAAAAAAAAAGCCCTCTTTTACACGGATAAGTTCTCAATCTACTACGAAGTCCTTCCTTTTGGGCAACATCAACCTGTCGGAAAAGAGTCTGGAAAGACGAGCTATATTGAAAGATTTAATAACACGCTTAGGCAACGATGTTCAAGATTAGTGCGTAAGACGCTTTCGTTTTCCAAAAAGCTAGAGAACCATATAGGGATGATTAAATATTTTATTTGCGACTACAATGCTAGGCTAGCATTACATGTTTAGGACTACCCATGTTTTAATCCTTAGTTTTTATTAGGTTGGTTATTGAATCTTATCTTTTAAGAGCTGATTGACGATTTCCGGTGCCGCCTTCCCGCGGGATAGCTTCATTACTTGACCGACGAGGAAGCCGAAGGCACGATCCTTTCCTGCTTTGAAGTCGGCGACCGACTGAGCGTTTTCGGCAAGGACTTTATCCACCATGGATTCGATCTCGCCTTGGTCATTGAGAGGTTGATAATCGGGGTTCTCCTTAACAATTTCCTGGGGATCTTTACCGGGATTGGCGACCATATCATCAGCGACCGATTTTGCAATCTTCCCGGTGATCGTACCGCTATCGATCATGTTGACCAGATGGGCAACATGATCGGGTTTGATGCCCAGATCGATGATCGATTTGCCGCTTTCCTTGAGGCGTCCGGCAAATTCAATGACCAGCCAGTTGCAGAGGCTGCGGGCATTCTCGCAGGTCTGTAGCGCTATTTCAAAGTAGTCGGCAAGGGGTTTATCGCTAGTGAGGATGAATGCATTATGCGGTGTCAACGCCAGCTCGCTGACATAGCGGCGCTCGCGTTGCAGCGGTAGCTCCGGCAGGGCTGCACGAATCTCTTCAATGTAGGCGTCGGTTAGGATAATCGGGACAAGATCCGGTTCGGGAAAGTAACGATAGTCCATCGCTTCTTCCTTACGGCGCATGAGCACAGTCTCGCTGCGGTCGGGATCCCAGCGGTATGTTGCCTGTTGAATAACATCATTAGGATCCATGTCGGGATTGCTTTCATAAGCGGCGATCTGCCTTTTGATTTCTGCCTCCAGCGCCATGCCCATATTGCTGAATGAGTTCATATTTTTGATTTCGATCTTATTTCTGAACCCTTGTTCTCCTTTGAGGCGGACAGAGATGTTAGCATCGAAGCGTAGATGCCCTTCTTCCATGTTACAGTCGGAGGCATCGATATATTGCAGAATCGCTTTGATCGCCATTGCATAAGCCATCGCTTGCTGCGGGCTGTGGATGCAGGGTTCGGAAACGATCTCAACCAGTGGGACGCCGGCGCGATTGTAGTCGACGCCGCCAAAGGTGGAGAAGTGCTTGAGCATGCCGGCATCATCTTCGAGGTGCACGCGGTTAACAGCAAACGCATGTTCTTCTCCGTCGACTTCAGCGATCACGGTACCTCCGAGAATGATCGGCTGGTCGAACTGGGTGATCTGGAAATTCCGAGGACTATCCGGATAAAAATAGGATTTACGGTCAAACTTACTGAATTTCTGTACGTCGGCTTCAAGGGCGCAGCCAAGCTGGACAGCTTTGCGTACCGCTTCTTTATTGAGAACAGGCAGCGCGCCGGGTTGGCCAGTGCACACTTCAGTGATGTTGGTGTTCGGCTCATCGCCGAAGCGGTTCGGAGCAACGCTGAATAGCTTCGATTTGGTGTTCAGCTCGGAATGGATCTCAAGTCCGATTATGGTTTCCCAGCGATTGTGGTGGCTCATGTTTTTTTGCTCCTACTTGACAAGTTCCGGGATTGCGAAAAATTGCGACGCTGCCTGTTCGAAGGCATTAGCGGCGGTCAGAACAGCGGCATCATGCTTCTGCGGACCGAGAAGTTGCAGACCGTAAGGTTTTCCTCCCTTGGAGAAACCGCAAGGAACGCTTACTGCCGGAAGACCGGCGAGGTTGGCTGAGATAGTATAAATATCTTGCAGGTACATCTGCACAGGATCTTGGATTGATCCGCATTCGAACGCCGTGAACGGCGTAACAGGCATCGCAATGAAGGCGCATTTTTCAAACGCCTCCTGGTATTTCTGGATCATTAATGTACGCACGCGCTGCGCCTTTTTGTAGTAGGCGTCCTGATATCCTGAAGAGAGAACATATGTACCTAGCAAAATACGGCGTTTGACTTCCGGGCCAAAACCCTCTTCTTTTGATAGATCGTATACTTCGCGCAAGGTGTGCGCTTTTGGACTTCTGACGCCATAGCGGACGCCGTCGAAGCGTGCAAGGTTCGTCGATGCCTCAGCGGTAGCGAGGATATAGTAGACGGCGATGGAATATTTAAGGAGGTCAAGATTAACTTCAACGATGTTGGCGCCGAGCTTTTTATAGACGTCAATCGCCTGCTCAAAGATCTGCCGCGCCTCTTGATCCAAGTCGTCAAGGAACTGCCAAGGAACGCCGATGCTGACGCCTTTCATGTCGCCGTTGATCCTGCCTAAGTAATCTTCAGCAGGCAGCGGAAGGCTTGTTGAATCATGCTCGCAATGTTTGCCGAGGATCTCCATGACGAGCGCGGCGTCCTGTGCATTGGTCGTTAGAGGGCCGATTTGATCTAAAGAGGATCCAAAAGCGACAAGGCCGTAACGCGAGACGCGCCCATATGTAGGCTTGAAGCCGACAATACCGCAGAATGAAGCCGGCTGGCGTATCGATCCGCCGGTATCGCTGCCGAGGGCTATCGGACACATGCGCGCAGCGACAGCAGCAGCAGAGCCTCCGGAAGAGCCGCCGGGAGTGCATTTCAGATCCCAAGGATTCTGCGTAGGGTGCATGGCAGAGTTTTCTGTCGATGAGCCCATAGCAAATTCGTCGAGGTTGGTCTTGCCGATCAGGATAGCGTCTTCATCTTCCAAAAGAGTGACAACAGTTGCTGCAAAGGGAGCGCGGTAGTTGGTCAGGAACTTGGACGCACAAGTGGAGATCTCGCCTTTGATATGGATATTGTCTTTGATAGCAACAGGTACTGCGGCCAACTTGCCTAAAGGCTTTCCCGCAGCGCGCTTTTCATCCAGCCGCTTGGCTTGCGCTAGCGCACGGTCGCGGAGAACAACAAGAAATGCGCCCACTTGCGGATTGTAGGTGTCGATGCGTTTTAAAAAATATTCTGTAATTTCGACAGCGCTTTTTTCACCTTTAACGAATAGGTCTCTGATCTCTCTTGCTGACAGGTTATGCATAATTTATCCTTTATTCTTGGAAATCACAGGGGGTACTTTGATCATGCCGCCGGTATGTGATGGAGCGTTAGCAAGAAACACCTCTCTTGGCATCGTTTCGCCGACGATGTCGTCACGCATCACATTGTGTATTTCAGCAAGTACATGATTGCACGGTTCGACATTGCTAGTGTCTACCTCTTGGAGTTGATCGATGTAGTCAAGAATGCTTTTTAAATCTTTAAGAAGCGCTTCGACTTCCGCTTCTGTGCATTCAATACGGCACAGCTCTGTGAGTTTTTCAACACTTTCACGATTTAAATTTGACATTGGAAACCTCAATTTTAGTGGATTAGTATACGCTTGATAAAAAAAATATGCAAGTTTTTGACACATATTCTTATGTGACCTATGGTGTAATAAAAAAATGGAGGTCCGATGGCTTTCACTCTTGATATCGGTGACCAAGCTCCTGATTTCCGCCTTCCCGCGACTGACGGCAAAATATATTCCCTTTCCGATTTTTCAGGTGCGCCTATTCTCGTGATTTTTTTTACCTGTAATCACTGTCCCTATGTGATCGGTTCAGACGAGCTGACCAGAAAAACCGTTGAGCGCTTTCAGGATGAAGGCGTCCGCTTTGTTGGAATCAACTCCAACAGTAAACATACCTACCCTGAAGATGACTTCGCTCATATGGTCTCCAGAATGGAGAAGAATAAATTTCCTTGGGTCTATCTGTATGACGAAACGCAGGAAATCGCCAAAAAATATGGGGCATTGCGTACGCCGCACTTCTATATTTTTGATAAAGATCGCAAGTTGATCTATACTGGAAGGGGAGTCGACAGTCCGCGCAATGCTTCAGCGGTTACCGTCAATGACCTTGAACGCGCTCTTGAAGAGCATTTGGCAGGAAAACAGATTTCCGTCACCAAGACCAATCCGATCGGTTGTAATGTCAAATGGGAAGGAAAGGATGCGCATTGGATGCCGCCAGAAGCATGTGATATCGCATAAAAGAGGAAAATTGTGAAAATATTGATTGCCGGTGCTTCCGGTTTGATTGGTCATGCGCTCGTTGATGCTCTTGAAAAAAAGGGGCACCAGGTGATTACCTTAGTACGCAAAAAAAACCTTACAGGGCCAGAGGCGGTCTTTTGGGATCCTGAGCAGCAACAGCTTGATCCGGATCAGATCGAAGGCGTGGATGCTATCATTAATCTCGCCGGAGAAAATGTCGCTTCCGGCCGTTGGAGTGATGATAAAAAGAAAAATATTCATGATAGCCGAGTTAACTGTACGATGCTGTTATCTAGTACCGTCGCAAAGCTGCGTAAGAAGCCGCATGTTTGGATTAACGCCTCTGCTATCGGTTACTATGGAGATCGCGGAAATGAACCGTTAACAGAAAATTCCGCCCCGGGCAGTGCTTTTCTTAGCAAAGTATGCCAAGACTGGGAGACTGCAGTTTCTTCAGGAGGGACTCGCGTTGTGGTATTGCGTATTGGCATTGTCCTTTCCGGTCATGGAGGAGCGCTTAAACGGATGTTGCCGCCATTTAAGATGGGGTTGGGTGGAATACTGGGAACGGGACAGCAGTACATGAGCTGGATTGCATTACCAGATTTAGTTGATATTTTTTTATTTGCTTTGGAAAAGGAATCGCTATCTGGTCCTGTTAACGCAGTAAGCCCGCAGCCGTTGACGAATCAAGAATTTACGGAAACGTTGGGCAGTTTCTTGGGACGGCCGACGGTGTTTCCAGTGCCGGCATTTGCCGCACGTCTTCTATTTGGAGAGATGGCTGATGAATTGCTTTTGAGCAGCGCTAGGGTGGTGCCGGAAAAATTGCAGCAATCGGGTTATGCTTTCAAATATCCATATTTAGAAAATGCCCTTGAAGCAGTGTTGAATCCCAATCAAAATGAGATTGCTGCTTCGCCGCCCCAGTAAAAAGAACTTCCTAAATCATAGTGGACAGGATTGTCATTGTTGGCGTTGGCAATTCTTAAGTCGCCGCCCATCGTGTATCCTGCGTGGATGTTAAAGCGATACTGCCTTTCGCATTCATACGTCGCACCCAGTTCAAAGCCGGTGTTAGTGAAGCCGATAACCGACTCGGGTTGCGGGTCATCAGGAGCGCCGCGATAGCGGTTGCTGAAAAAGCGTGTTCCAGCCTCAAGGCGGAACTGTTCAGTCATGTTGTACACCAATGACATATTGACCGGAAATACGACATTAAGGTCGATTTTGTCAGTCAGCGCGCGGTCGAAGCCGATGATCGGATAAACGCGGTCCCGCTTCATGCCGGTTTGCACAATGACACCGACGTGGAGGTGTGTGCAAGGGTCATATTCATACTTTCCCCATAGTAACAAATCGTATGTTGAATAGCGGTCGAACTGCGGGTGGTCAAGATCGAGAGTCCATTCTGCCTGTCCTTGCCAGATCCAATCGCATAGACGGTTGGAAAAGAAACCGAGAGCGATACCTCCGGTATTGTAGTATTTACGGTGTACCAGAGGATTTTGCTCCCACCACAGCTTTGTGTAGGAGTAGTTGCCTGTAATGTACAGCGCCTCGCGATTACAAGGATCGTAGTAAAAGACCATACGGAGTAGAGCGCTCAGTTCATCAAACGTAAGGTTTTGCCCATTGTATCCCTCTTCATTGATGTTCATGCCGGAAATCAGATCGGCATTGAACTGAAGTTCAAATGCGCCTCCTTCTTGAGAAGGATCGACAAGCTCTTCCATTCCGTAGATATCGTCGTCGATATCAGCAAGCAACGGAAATACAAGTAATAGAGATGTCGAGGTAATGATGAAAGACAGTTTCTTTATCATTAGGTACTCCGGGGGTAAAGGTCCTTCTTTTGCCCACAATTTTTCTTTTAATAGAGCCTTATGATTGCGTCAACAGCCACGCTTTGTTTGTCTGGCTTTAAGTCTTTAGAACTCAAGATACAAAAGGGGCAAAAAAAGTTGGCATGAAAAATTTCGATTAGACAGTGGCAAAACCGGCCATTCGCGCAAGTTCATGGTCGCGCTCTTCTGAGGCTAAAGGGGTTACTTGTGTTATCGTGCGTCCGTCACGCTCAATCTTGGCAATTTGGATGTGATGGTCAGCCTGCTTTGCTACTTGCGGGAAGTGAGTGATGCAGAGAACCTGATGACCTTTACCGATCGTCTTAAGTTTTTTTCCGACGACAGCAGCCGTTTCGCCACCGATATTCGCATCTACTTCGTCGAATACTAACGTTGATTTTCCGGCTTTACCGGTAAGGAGCGTCTGGACTGCAAGAAGAAGACGCGACAGCTCGCCGCCGCTGGCGCAGTCGCGGACGGATACCATTTTCTCTCCGACGTTCGGCTGCATATAGAATTCTACGGCATCATCGCCGCTTTTTGTCCTTTGCTGCGTCGATATTTGGACCGTTAAGGATGCTTTGGGCATATTTAACGATTGCAGCTCCTGCGTCAACGCAACTTCCAGCTTACGTGCGGCTTCATATCGTTTTTCCGTTAATACTAGCGCTGCTGCATTGTTCTTTTTCTCTAATTGCTGCAAACGTTCGCGCAACTCGTCGATGTTGTACTCCGCACTTTCAAGCAGTTCCAGCTTTTGCAGCGTCTCCTGTTCATATTGGAGTACATCTGATATGGTTGCTCCATATTTCTTTTTCAGCTTATTGATGAGCGACAGTCTGTTATTAACCTGATCGGCGCGTATCGGATCATGATTGATGTTGCCTAAATAATTTCTAAGAGTGCGGGCAACCTCTTCGAGGTTAACAAGGGCGTCCTGATAGCTCTTAGCAGATTCGTCGAGCGCGGGGTCAATCTCCGCAAGAGAAGAGAGCAGGATTTTGCTTTGAGTCAGTGCGGGAAGCAACGGCTGTTCGCCGTCGATTAGAGTGTCGCATAGCGTTTGTGTTTTTTGCGCTAGCTCTTCAGCATTGGTCAGCAGAGTATACTCGTTGAAGAGCTCGTCCTCTTCGCTTTCTTGGAGATTTGCGCTGCTAATCTCATCAAGTTCGTTACGATACATCTCCATCGTCCGCAAACGCGATGCTTCGTTAGCTGTGAGGTCGTCGAGTTGATGCCGGCAACGCTGTTCTTCGTTCCAGCTGCTTTGAAATGCAACAGCGTCACCAGAGATAGAGCCAAAGGTATCTAGGATCTGCCTATGGTTCTCTGTAGAGAAGAGCTGCTGGTTCGCATGTTGGCCGACAATCTCTACCAGATGATTGCCCACGTTGCGAAGTAGCGCAAGGTTGGCCATCTGATTATTGATGAAAGCGCGGCTTTTACCTGATGAAGAAAGCTCGCGACGGATGATGAGATATTCTTCTTCGGCAATCGTAATTCCTGCGTTATCAAGCACGGAGTGGAGCATCGGTGAATTTGCAATATCAAAAGCCGCTTCGACATATCCGCGGTCGGCGCCGCGGCGAAGCAATGATGTGTCGGCGCGCGTGCCAACGACAAGGGCAAGGCTGCTCATGATCGCTGACTTGCCTGACCCGGTTTCTCCGGAAAGGACGTTAAACCCTTCGTCGAAATGGATTTCCGCTTCTTCAATCAGGATGATGTTATGGATGTTAATTTGCTTGAGCATGGGTCTTTGATAGTAATGCTTTCAAGGTTCCGTGTGATTGTTCCATTAGGTATTGCATCTGCTGCCACAGTGGGGCGGAGAAAACCAGGCTGTCATCAACATAAGCGATAGGAGAGATCGAAATATCAGGCTTAGGCGCAAAGCGATAAATGATAATTTCTTGAATGTCAACCGCATTGCGCTGCTGAGCGGTAAAGGCGCGTCCCTGGACAGGCTGCACATTGTTCAGAAGGTCTATCGCTTCCGCCTGCTGCTTAAGGTTAAGAGTGTAAAGTTTTCCCTCGTACTTGACAGCCATGCCGCGGACGTCATTTAGAGCAACGTATTCATGTGTGCCTTGCATGACAAGAGGTTTTAGCTGAAGACCGAACAGTAGGAAGATCGCCACAATCACAACAGCTGTCAGAATGTATATTGTCGTATTGCTCATGGCGATATCATCAGGTTTAGTGAATAATTGCGTCAAGAGTTTTGAAATGAAGTTTGCCAACTTGGTCGATCGCAGGCTGCCCATGCTTGCGAATGAATTCTCTGCCGGCTTCGATAGTAGCCTTCGATGCTCCTTTAGGAAGGAGGATGCCGAATTTTTTTCCAAGCTGTTCCAAACCTTCCAAGAAGGTAGCGCGAGCCAAAATCGAGGCGGCAGCAACGACAAGGTCGGCTTCAGCGCGATGCATCTGCTGGAGGGATAATGTTATCCCTTTTCGCTTTAACGCATTGTCGACAACTTCTTCGGCGGCGAACTGGTCGACGATTACATTACTGCACTGCGTTTTCTTGACGAGTTCTTCGATAACAGTCGCATGTCCCCAAGCCAACAATCGATTGAGGTTTTTGAACTTGCTGTAGAGCTCATTGTATTTTTGCGGGTTGATCTTAACAATATGATGGATATATGACTCTTTCAGTTTTTTTGCTACCCTAAGAGCCGTAGCATCGGTAAGCGTCTTTGAGTCCCGTACACCAAGCTCCTGAAGTTTGGCTACATCGTCCCCGCCGGCATAGAGGCCAGCGATGCATAGAGGACCAAAAAAATCTCCTTTGCCCGATTCGTCAATGCCGATCCGCGGCGACGCGTCAATCTCCAATGCGGGGTAGCTGTGGCTGAAATCCTTGAGAACCTCAGGTTCCAGATAGAACTGAATGAACTCGCTTTTGTCTTTCCCTTGAACTGTCAGTTTTCCTGATTGGTAGAGCGTACAGGAAACCCCTTTCTTTTTTGCGGTGAAGAGCGTGTACTGCGGCTTCGTAATCTCAAACCCCTGCTGCTGCAGATCGGCGATCATCTTCCCTGCTAAGGCAGTGTCAACTGTTGCTACAAAAGGACCATTGTCAGCCATAAAAATACCTCTGAAATATCATACAAGATCGGAAGATATTAAGGGAGATGCTTTTTCCTTTTCACATTATGCCGGTTGGTAGTATAAGTAGAGTTTCACCTTATCATATGAAGGTATTATGAGCGGACAAGGATCATCGGTTGGACAGCAGTTCAAACAGCGTAGAAAAGAGCGCAACCTCTCTTTAAAAGAAGCGGAAAATGCAACTTCTATCAGGATGAGTTACCTGCAAGCAATCGAAGAAGGGGAGATGCATAAACTGATCTCTCCTGTCTATGCTTTGGGATTCGTAAAGCAATATGCTTCTTACCTTGGTCTTGATGGTGATCAGCTAGTTAGAGAACACCCTGAATTATTTGCCAAACCGCAGAAGCAGTATTTTGATTATGGCATCGGCACTTTAGAGATGCGGGGCAATCCGGGCGCCGGCGTCAAATGGCTTCCGAACACTGTCTGGGTCGCTGTATTTTTTGTGATGTTAATCGCAGCTTGGTTCGTAGCGCGTTTCCTCGAGGTTATTTGATGCTCGTTATCCTCCTGTACGGTTTCTGTATGGGGGCGGCGGATGTTGTCCCCGGGGTCTCCGGGGGGACGGTGGCATTTATTCTAGGATTTTATGAACAATTGATAGATAGCATACGTTCCATCGATCGGCATGCTGTCTATGATTTCGCTGCCTTTAGATGGAAAAAATGCTTTGCAAGAGTTGAGTGGCGTTTTCTTCTTCCTCTGGTTGTCGGTATCGTAACAGCTGTTGTTACTATTTCCGGTTTTTTTCAATTCCTTCTTCATGACCCAGTCTACAGAACTTATCTGTATGCCGCTTTTTTTGGTCTTGTCGTCTCTTCAGCATTTTTTTGCGGAAGGCAGCTTAAGCATTGGAGCCCGAGTGCGGTATATTTCTTGCTTGCAGGCATTTTGGTCGCTTTTCTTTTGACGGGTACACAGATCAGTCTTGAGGCCCGTTATGATGTACCGGTGAAGTTGACAACGCCATATCATATCGAAATCGGCAACTATGATGCTTCTTCTTTCACACTTCTGAATGTTCCGGAGTCCGCTCTTCCTATGATGCTTCACGAGGGCATCATTACCGATAGTGCGGTTATTACCGATGCGGCAACTGGAGAAACCGTGAACGTTAACAAACTAGTACAAGGTGATGGGGTTGATTATTTCAATTTGTGGATTGTCTTTTGCGGAATAGTTGCTGCATGTGCCATGCTGCTGCCGGGGGTGTCCGGAAGCTATATGCTGGTGATTCTTGGAGTTTATCCTGCAGCCATCGGTGCTGTTGCTGATTTGTCGCAAGGTAATGTCCATGCTCCGGCACTCCTTTTTCTCGCCAATCTAGCGCTGGGCGTTTGCATTGGAATATTGCTGTTTTCAAGAGCCGTTAGTTGGATGTTGCACCATTATCATGATGTTACAATGGCAATGCTTCTAGGTTTGATGGTGGGAGCTTTGCGCGCTGTCTGGCCTTTTTGGAGCTATGAATATCTTCTGCTCCCCACCAACTTGGGTAAAGGACCTCAACTCCATGAGGTGAAGGCGGAGTTGCCTGACTTTTCTTCACAGATTTTTTTTGTTGCTGTCGCTATTGCCCTTGCTGCCTTTATTTTTGTTCAGGCTGCGGAGTGGCTGTCTCGTAATCGACGTGATGCAAAGTAAGCCCATGCGCCGGAGCTGTCATTCCCGCTTCTGTGCGATCTTTGTTCTCTATGATGGAGCCTATCTTCTTTAGCGAGATCTTGCCGCGGCCCACATAGACTAGCGTACCGACGATGTTTCTGACCATTTTATACAGGAAAGCTTCACCTTCGACAATGATGCACAGCCGATTATCGGGTAGGTCTTCAACAGCGATCCTTTCCAACTTGCGGTAAAGGTTCTCATAACTCTCATTTTTTTTAACGTTGCAGAATGCGGAGAAGTCATGCTCGCCGATTAACTGTTCTTTGGCGTGTTCCATCGTTTGCCGGTCGAGAGGATAAGGGCAGTGCCAGGAAAAATGACGATATTCAGGATACTGTGCAGGGCCTAGGCAGATATAATAGCGGTACTGTTTTCTTTTGGCATCAATCGTGGGATGGAAACGGCTGTCGGCCTCCGTACACAACATGACTTTGATAGCATCAGGGAGCAGGCTGTTAACGCTTAGCATCAGTTTATTGAGATCGACAGAATTTTCTGTGAAAAAGTTAACCACCTGCCCGCGGGCATGGACACCGGCGTCGGTACGGCTTGCCGCCTGCAGGGTGACAGGGTGCTGCAGAACCTGTTGTAAAACGCGCTGCAGCTCATCCTCAATACTAGGACCCATAGCCGTTTTTTGCCATCCCAGATAGTTGCCGCCGTCATAAGCGACGATCAGCCTGATGTTCCTCATTGGACGCTTTGAATAAACATTTGCACGCCATCCATGAAGCGCTGGATCGCAAGAAGAACAAGGATCATCCCCATCAGCTTTTCACAAGCGACAAGACCATTGTTGCCCAAAATGCGGAACAGTTCTTTAGACAGCAGCATCACGATCGTTGCAGCAATCCACGCGAGAAATATCGCATACAGCATCAGCAGGTTGCTAGGTTGCAGGTGTGCATATAGCATGATTGTTGCAAGAAGAGAAGGCCCGGCAATCAAGGGGATCGCTAATGGGATGATGAAAGGCTTCACCTCCGGAAGGTTTTCCCTTAAACTGTTGACGCTGGGGTAGATAATCTGCACTGCAATAAGGAATAAAATTACTCCTGATGAGAGCCTTACCGTAACTTCGGAGACTTTCAAAAAGTCAAAAATATAGTCTCCGATAAAATTAAACAGCACCATTGCAGCCAACGCAATGCTCATTTCTCGGAAAATGATAAGCCGTTGCCTTGTTGGAGATTCATCTTTAAGCATGTTCAAAAATGAACTGATATTCCCTAAGGGATCCATGATCAGAAAAAGAACCAGAGTGATTGAAAAGAGAGTCATCTCCGTTAACCTCGATTAAGATAAGGATTGTAAAAATAAATATAGGCCTTGGACGATCATCTCCATGGCGATCATTGAAAGGATCATTCCCATTAACTGCTCGAGTGCGTGGATGCCTTTGGTTCCGATCAGCTTTTGAAGGTACGGAGTAGCCAATAAAACAACGGTGACGCCAATCCACGCCGTGACAAGAGCAAGCGAAACATTAAAAGGGTTCGGTTCTTGATTTGCGTAAAGCATGATGATTGTCAGCAGCCCGGGGCCGGCGAGAAGAGGTGTAGCGATCGGCACGATAAAAGGTTCGTTCTTTTGCATGATCTTCTCCACCTCAGGGTCTGTCGGGAAGATCAGGCTGATGGCGACAAGAAACAGAAGAATGCCTCCGCAAAATGCCACGGTGTACCCTTTTAAATGGAGCAGATCCAAGAAATAATCGCCAAAGTATTGGAAGAAAAGGGCTAGCAACAATGCAGCAATTGCTTCTCTGATGAGGATGCGACGCTGCTTGACAAGGTCGAATCGTTTGACGATGGTCAATATTGCAGGGGCATTGCCAAGGGGATTGGCAATGATAAAAAAAGTTGTCGCAAGCGACAGAACAATGCCTATGTTAAACAATTTTTTTTAACCTCTTAAGCTTTTAACAAGCGTTGAAACCCGTTGATCTCGATGTTTTTTGAGCGCTCACGGTCCAATTCTAACATCTTTTTGTTCATCTCTCGCTCGATGACGATGCCGCTGACAACTCCTACTACGGCGCCGAAGAACAATCCCGCTCCCCAGAAGAGACAGCCCAAAGCAATAGCGCTGATAAAACCAATGATCTGTATATAGGGATATTGTCCGGTGAGCTCTAAAACCTTGCGTTCACAGGTGTCTATTGCTTCAATATTGTACTTGGCGGCGATTTTTACGACAAGTTTTGTCGTAATGATCGCTATGCCTATTCCCCAGAATGCCGGTGCTAGGATTGGGGTAAATATTTGAAAAACAGTGGCTGCGACAAGGAAAGCCAGCGCATGGACAGGCAGATAATAGACCTGATTCGTGAGCCAGGCAACTGCACGGCTTCTAAGCGATGCCTTTATTTCTTCCGGAGGTGCGGACTGCACATTCAGTTTGAGGAAGTCGTCATAGATATCATCATCTGTGACGGAATCGTTTATTGCATTGACAGCCATCGGTAATAACCTCCAAATCATTGCGCTGCTTGACAACATGGGGATGGCACAGTAATCTGATCGATGAAAAGACTATGTCATGGAGCGGAAATGATTATCAAGCGCTATCAAGCGTCGTCGCTGGAAGAAGCGGAAAGTTTGGTTCGGCAGAAGCATGGCCCTGAGGCGATCATCTTGTCGCACGTTAAAAGCGATGACGGAGCGTCTATCATCGTGACGATTGGCATCGAAGAAAAAAAGGAAAGCAAACCTGCGATTCCCGTTGCTAACCCTGTTGATGACGAAGATGAGGAACAGGAGCCTGATGTGGATAGCATCCTTCAGCGTCTTGAAGGGCAGTTAGGCGGCGACAGTGAAGAGGAACAAGAGTATGAGATTGCACTTCCCCAAAATAAGGATGTCACTATATCTACAGCCGATGACGCTGTGGAAGAGTGCGTCGAAGAAAAAATCATGCGAAAGCCCCTTCAAAATGATGGTAGCTGCGCATTTCTGATCAGCCGTGGCGTCAACGCGGAGACTGCATCTAAGATTAGCGAATGCCTTCAACAACAGTTTCCAGATGTCGTCTTAGATGAAGCTTCAAAGGAAAGAACCGATTATTTGCATGCGTTGCGCAACGAAGTTGCGAAAAAGATTGCAGTGAAAGCTCCCTTGGCTTGTGAAAGCAGTCGTCCTACTTTGGTTGCCGTTGTCGGTAACGCCGGCACAGGGAAAACAACAACGTTGATAAAGCTGGCCACGAAGTTTATTCATGAATATGACAAAAGTGCGGCAATTATTTCCATTGATGCTGCTCAGCCTTGGGTTTCCGAGCAGGTAGAGGTGCTTGCCGGTCATTTTGGATTGCCTTACAGCCTCGCTTGTACAGCTAAAGAGCTTGAGGAGGCGATCAGCGCTTTCAGTCATTATGACCTGATTTTGATCGATACCACCAGTCATGGATGCAACCAGAAAGAGCAGGTCGAGAATTTAAGTCTTCTGCTTAATCCTCTTAACGACTTGCACGTTCTCCTCGTTCTTAGTGCGCATACCCGCGATGCCGATACCTATCGCATTTTGCGTGATTATGCTTCCATTGCAATCGACAGCCTTGTCGTCACAAAGCTTGATGAAACAATACAGCCAGGCGTCCTTATCAATATCTCGCAAAAATCAGGAATACCCGTTAGTTATATCTCCGTAGGGCAGCAGGTGCCTGACTCCCTCCAAGCGGCAGAACCTGAAAAATTGGCACACCTTGTGTTGTTCGGTGTTGAGAAGACGGGTTTATTGAGGATATGAAGAAACACGATGTCAACTTTCTTTTAGATCATCATCTTCCAGTCAAGAAGTATGTGTGGGTTTCCGACCTTCACCTTGATGCTGCCGACGAGTACAAACATCACGATTTTATTCGACAGGTCAAGCAAGAGGATGCTGATGCTCTATTGATCGGCGGCGATATTAGCAACGGTGTGAACTCGTTAGTTCATTTGCGTCATCTTGCCTCATTGATGAAAAAACCGATCTACTACGTTCTCGGTAATCATGATTACTATTACGGATCAATTGAGGAAACCCGAAGGAAAGCATATGAAATCCTCGAAGAACTTCCGCAGCTGCTGTTTCTTACAGCTATGAATCCTGTTGCCCTCACTGAAGACACCGCGCTTCTTGGCGATGACGGTTGGTCGGATGCCCAAGCTGGTGATTTTCTTCATTCTGATATCGAACTTAACGATTACTATTTCATTCATGAGCTGAAAAATTTACAGCCTAAGGAACGTAAACAAAAGCTGATGGAATTGGGAAAAAAATCGGCAGACACCATATACAAGAAGTTACTGCTTGCATTCGAGTCCTTCCCGCAGGCGGTTCTTCTCATCCACACGCCGCCATTCCTGGAAGCATGCCTCTATAAGGGAAAAATTGCCGACAAGAATTGGGCGCCCCACTTCGTTTGCCAAGCTGTTGGCGATATGCTGCTCAAGGTGATGAAACGCCTACCAGAGAAAAAGCTTTTGGTCCTCTGCGGCCATTCGCACAATATGGCCGATGTTACCATTCTTCCGAATCTACGCATTCTTGCCGGCCATAGCGACATCGGTACACCCACAGTTCAAGGTATAATTCACGTATCATGACTGCATGAATTGCCGTTAATTGATTTCCGATGGTATCATTCTTCTTTTATCTCACGGTGAACAATAGATGATACAGAATATCGACTCATTTGTCCAAGCACTCGAAAGCAGTCAGCCTGTGGCCGTCAATAAAAAAGGCGAATGGTATATTGAAGGATGCTTCAGGCGTTTCGTTCGCTGGATTACTTGCAGAAACGATAAGCGACTGGAGGAGGTCGGCAAACTTTTCAATAGGCACCTGGACATGATTGAGAAGACTGGCGTCGATTTCAACATAGACCAAAAGGACGTTTTGCAAAAGGCTGTGAAAGCTTCGGAAGCTGTTCTTAAAGCCTTATCAACTATGAAGCGCCGCTTCTCCCAAAAAAACCTTTTAGAGTACCGTATCCTCGCCTTGAAATACCGATACGAAGGAGTAAATGGTGGGATTGATACTCAGGAAGAGGATCATGAATTAACAAATACAGTCAGAGATCTTGCCAAAAAGTGGATCACTGATAGCCTAAACGAGAAGATATGTCGATTTCCTGAAAATTGGATACAAAAAAACGGTGATTTGGTTTTCCTTGAAGTAGAAGAACAGAGGTTTAAAGAGTCAAGTCGATATCCTGAGTTTGTGAAACTTATCCAAACAGATAAAGACATTAGGAATGAATACTTTACCAGGACGATACGCGAGTGTCTCACCCCAAAAGCGGTTATCGAGTTTCCCGGAACAATCAAACGCCTTCGAGAGTGTTATCTTACAGGGGATTTAGGGCGTTTTTCTTACGAAGACTCACTCACAGTAGAAAAGTGCAATAATAATAAAGTTGTCACGTCCATTTTTGATGGGGAACGGCATAGCATCCTCGATGAAGCAAAAACCGTAACTTTAAAATCATACGGCTCCATCCCGGAGATCAAGCTGACGATCGGCGAGATATTTGATGATAGCGCCCGAAGAAACGAAGAAGCTCAGAAGTATACTTTTATGGGCAGGCACGGCTTCATGAATTGGTGTGCGAATCTGACTAGGTGGCATGTTGGAGAGAAGAGAGCAATCCCCATCGATCTAGAAGCGTCAAACTGGCTTGATCAGATTCCTGAATATGAAACAGTGGCAGCTGAGGATATCGCTCATCGCTATAAAATCGATGTTCATTCCATCCAGTCTGGTCGTTTGCTCCTGGTGCCGATGGGTTCTCGACAGGATGCAAACAGGAAAATCGACAACTGCCATGGGTATTTTCATTTGCTACATCCTAAAGAAGACGGGACATGGAGACTGATGGAATTCGGAAAATACGCAACCTTTTGGCCGACAAGTACCTTGGATAACCTGTCTTTTCTTGATAACACGGTACTCGCGAGTGTTTTTTGCCCAGACCCTAATTCATGCTACTCATTTCGTCAGCTAGCTGCCGGTAAGCCTCATCAGTTTGATCCTTGGTTAGAGCAGTGGGCTTTGACAAGCATTCGCGAGACCATTAAGAAGGCGCTAACGAAAAATCTCGTCTTCCAATTTGCGTGGGAAAGCTGTGCCTATTGGCCGCAGTGGCTGCTGATGGAAATCTATGCCCTTAAATCTCTAGTAGCGGAAATTGAGAAGGGATCGCATTCTGGGATGCTTATGGCCAATTATGGTCAAGACTATCATAAGACCTTAGCGAATAACCCTGATGCGCCAAAGGATATTATGAGCGCACTTCATAGTCGGGGCGCATTGCCGGAAGTGTTGAAAAATATCCTTGGAGATGACAGGGAGGACGAAATCACCCAGCTCCTTCAGAAGCCGGATTTCGAAGCGGAAATAATTTTTATGCTCGCAGAGAAAGATATTCCCAATCTTTTTACCAAGGATATATTGGCATCCGGTTCAAAATACAGCTTTCTTGACGTGATTTTTAGAGTCATTATTTCCTTACCGAAGTTTATACGACCCTTTTGCGTATGGGTTTGCGAGATGGTGCTAATACCATGGCGTGGCACAACAGTTAGTGAAAATGGAAGACTCGTCAAGAAAACCTTGTTGAAATCTCCGTTTCATCGGGGCTTTTACCGGAAGGGAAAAAGACGCAAATTCAACATCCATCTGCCAAGCGCCCTTCATACGAAAATCGAAAAAAATACTGTAGAAGGGACGCTATGGTATGGCCACGGAAGGGTGCAAAAAGTTTAACGTTTTTGTCCAACGAAGAAGCTTTTGGCATCTCGATTTCTAAACATGAATAGTTGGCGGCAATATTTATTAAATCTTTAAATTGTTGCTTTAGTTTGATCTCTTTAACATTATTATTTATAATAGCATTAAGAGGGTATATCGCTTGACGATCTTCAAATTGACCTTCTAAATTTGAAGGAGGTCATAATATATTACGATACGCTTTCTGAAAGCTTAGCAATGGTGTAATTTAGCTTATTTGCAACGCGTCAACGACTATCTGCTCAATCGAAATCAATTCCATTGTTAGTTACTTAAAAAAAAATAAAAATCAGGATTCCATTTTTTCAAAAATAGAAAGGCGATAACAATGACTAATATTCCTAATGGATCGTCGTTTAGACCTGATTCTTCTACCCTTGAGAGCAGTAATTTAGAAAAATCAAAAAAAATCGAACGCTTTGGAAAATTTGTAGAAAGAAAAGTCACCGAAGAAACGGAAAAAATTCAATCCGAAATTAATCAAAAAATAGAGTCAATTGGAAAAAAACTTGGAATTAACCATGAAGGTCAAGGTCTTTCAGATAATAAATTCGTGCAAAAAGTAGCTCGAACAGTTAGTGGAATTTCAGGAGATATTAGGGGTTATGACCAAATAAAGCAATTGAAAGAAAAGTTTTTCAATGCTGTAGAAGTGGCTAAAACAAATGTAACCCATCATCTGAAAAGTGGAGTAGTTCAGCTCAAAAACTTGTTGAAAGAAGTGTATACAACAGAAAAAAGTTATCAGGATAGCACAGTGCAAACGCAGGTAGAATTAGACAAAGTAGCAAAAAAAAGAGAAGATGCTCTTATGGAGAATCTTTCAGGTGATGTGACCTTTCTAAATTCATATCTGTATGGTCAAGAAAAAAGCCAAAGAACCGAATCTCTAAAAAATATGTATCGTTCAGTACAAGATGAAATACAAAAACTACCCCAAAATGATAAAAATGATCTAGAGAACCTGCTTAATGACCCTGAGTTGCCGAACATATTTATGCATATCAAAACATCTGATGATCAATCGGATTACCAGAACTGTTTGCTTGGTATCAAAAGAGTTGGTGCTGTTCAATATTATAATAGCAAAATTCAGCCAATTGTTGAGATGCTCAGTGCAAAAAAAGGAATTCCTAAAATTCAACAACTGCAAGAGCCGTTTCTCAAGGAAGTAGAACAAGTTTTTAATAAGATGAGTGAACTTGAAAATCTTCCTCATCAATTGCAAAATCTTGAAGAGGTTGCAGGATCGTTAGCTGAGGCTTACTTATCAAAAACGTTTGATGATTATTGCGAAGCATTTAAACACAGTAATACTATCGTTGAACAATTTAACAGAGATTCTCTAGATGTTAAGAGTGAATGTAAAAATCATCCAATCATTTTTGTTCAAAGGATGCCGCGTCATAAAATGCTTCTTGAAGGGATCAAAAAAAACTCATCGAAAATCGGCGTTTCAGAAGAGGTGATTACCTTGCTTGACCAGGCAATTAACAAGGTGAACGAGCAAACGAAAAAAATCAACGAGTCTTTTTAACCAAGTAGCAGATTCAATTTCTTTATAAAAATTTCAGCCAGATATGTTCAGGTTTTTAAAGGAGGTTTTCTAATAGCTTTCTTTATTAAATTTTCGCACATTCTGTAAATTAATAATTTTAAAAACAGTACCGTTTTAAGTAGGGATGTTAATCTTTATTAAAAAGTATAATCTGTATATGCTGTCTTTAAAAAATTAAAAATGAATAACAATAATCCAGTAAATAATTCTAATCGCCAAATAGATTTCTCAGAAAATTCAAATCCGCCTCCCCAATCTTCCCCTTTGCAAATCAATAGGATGTCTCCGGAACACCGTAGCTTGATCCAAAATAGATTTAGTTTGATAGCAGGTCAAGGAGCAAGCCGTTCGTATACCCCCTCTCAATCACTTCCTTCAGGTATCCATATATTACCTCCGGGACCGCAAAGCTCAATCTTCAATAGGAATAACTCGGCATCTGGTCAAAATTTGGCGAATTTTAGGCTAGCTGCGCCTTTTGCCCCTCAGTTGTTTTCGAATAGAATACAAAGTATAAATTTATCTACTACCAACATTAATTTTTTCAAAAAAATTATATCCGATCATACTACAGGGAAAATAAATGATAACGCTGTATATCAATGGATAAAGGAACATATCAGCTTATTCAGAAAAAAAGACATAAGTAAGTTGGATGAAGCGCATCAATTTCAATTAATGCAAACATTTTTAAAAATCAAACCGACTGCAATTTCTTTATACTACAATATTATTTCTGAACTTCCTAGAAACATGTATAAAATATCTGAATATTTAATTTTTGCTGTAACACCGGAGAAAATGGAATCACCTGATGAGATTTGGAAAGAAATCAAACTAAAGTTCAATGAAAATCAACGATTTCTTGTTTTGGCGCACTACATCTCTATTAAGCAAGTTCGAATAGCTGAATTAGATTTATCTGTCGCCGAGTTGTCTACTCTTTTACCCCACCTTCGAATAGGTAAATTTGATGATCTGACTGATGAAGAGGTAAAAATTATCTTGGATAAAGCAACAGGACTTACTGAATTAGAAATAAATTCTGATAAAGTTACTAAGTTGACCATTGCTTCAAACATAATTAAAACTATTAAAGTTACACTCGAAAACTGTGAAGAATTTGATTGTAGCCGATGTGCAGCACTTAGAGAAGTCACAGTAAATCTTAACAAATGTAAAAGGTTTTACTGTAATGACTGTAGCTCCCTTGAACACGTGATAACAGATCCTTTGCTAGAAAGAGAGGAATTGGCGCTACAGTCCTGCGAAGAGTTTAAGTGTGATGATTGTACTTTTCTCGAGAGTTTGCCTACAACGCTTCCTAATTGCTGCGATTTTTCCAGCAACGACTGCGAATACCTAGATGTTGCACCCGTGCTTCCTTTGATCTCAAACGTTAATCAGAATGATTGTCCTTATACATTAGAAGAGTTTTGTTTGGAAATGTCCGACATAAAGGAATTTCCTAAAGAGATGCTAATTCAGTTAGACGAAAAATTTCTAACAGAACTTATCTTCCCAACGATCCATCTTATTGAAGATGGCATACTTTCAGCAACGATAGATGCAGGTGGTGTCGTTAGAGAATTTGTCACAAAACTTTTTGAATCACTCTTTTCAGAAGATAGATCAAGAAATTTGCTTTATCTTAGTGAAGGAGTACCTGAAGCTGATGATGACGAGGAATCAGTTGCTTGCTTTCGAGCGATCGGTAAGATATTTGCATATTGCTACTTTGAATATCACGATATTAAGATCGGAGAAATCTTCTCTGAAAGGTTTTACAGATGTCTTATCAACATGCCGAACATCGCTAAGGACAAACGTAGTGATTTTGATAAAATAGAAGATCTTCAACAATATTTGGATCTGCCAAAAGATATTTTACAATTATTGAAAGGAGAAAAAGATATCTCCCAGTTGTCACACAATATCACAGATTATCTGACTCCTTTTCTCGATGATGACATTTCTAATGCGAATGACTTTTTCAGCATAGAGGTAAATCGAACCAAGCTGCTAAAGGCAATGGTAGACCACGAACGCAACGATCCGACAATGCGCGCCTTAAGAAAAATTGCAAAAGAATTCAGATATCAACTTGACGAAATTCAACAATTGGAAATGGATCAACCTGAAATGGAAGAACCAGGATCGGTGTGGAAGCAGCTTGTTGGTCAAGGTTACGATGAATTAATCCAACGCATTCAAGGTCAAGGTGCACTTTCAAAAGAAAAGCTCCTCGCCAGCATTAAATGGAAAAATAATTCTGCCTTTAATGAAAAGGAAATAAAGACTCAGAATTATCTGATCAATTGGATAAACAAGGCTGAAGAAAGACGGTTATCTCAATTTGTTTTGTTTACCACTGGAAGCAAAACATTAGGCAAAATCCCTATTAAAGTAAATATCTGCTCAACGCTTAGCCCTATTCATCTACCTAATGCACATACGTGTGATTTTACTATTGATCTTTCCAGCGAGTATCCTGACCAGGAAACTTTTAACAAGAAGCTTGAGAGGGCTATAGAAGAAGAAGCCGGTTGTTTCGGGAATGTCTAGTTTATCAAAAAAGAATTCGTTTTAAGATACAGCATTTCACCATAGATTATCATTGACTTATCTGCTGTCGACTTAGAGGAATACGAAAAAACAATTTCGTTTTTTGAACATATAACGAAATGTTCTCACTAAACCTTATGACATAAGAAAATCAAACGACACCCATCGTCATCAAGTCATTGCACATTTTGGTCAATTCTTCATACAGTTGATACTGGTGATGCGGCTCCATATCTACAAGGGGAAGTCGGCAGCTGCCGGCAGGCATGCCGCAGCGGCGCATCGCTGTTTTAATGGGAATTGGATTGCTGTCGGCCCCCAATGCCCGTAGCAAAGGCCGTAGGTGGAAATGGATCTCGCGCGCTTTGTCATAGTCGCCATGCATTGCGGCATTGACGAGCGTTTTCATCTCATTAGGCAGAAGGTTGCTGATCACAGAAACAACGCCGTGGCCTCCCAGAGACATCAATGGCAGTGTTAAGGCATCGTCGCCGCTAAGAACGGAGAACGCAGGATTGCCGCGGCAAACTTTTTCTATGACATCTTCCATTTGAGCAAGGTTGCCTGATGCATCCTTAACGGCAAGGATGTTATCGACCTCAGCAAGCTTGCAGAGGGTATCGCCGCTGATGTTTTGTCCGGTACGATGCGGGTGGTTGTAGACGATCAGCGGGATAGATACCGCTTGAGCAATTGCGGAAAAATGCTCGTAGATGCCTTGTTGCGAGGGCTTGTTATAATAAGGAGTGACAATCAATAGAGCATCGGCACCGTGGCTCTCAGCTTGGCGTGAGGCGGCGATCGTTCCTATGGTGGAATTGGTGCCGGTACCCACAATCAGTGGTGCTTTGCCTTTGCATGCTTCGTATGTCGTCTTGATTACAGTCTCTTTCTCTTGTGGTGTCAGCGTTGGAGACTCTCCGGTTGTTCCTAAAGCGACAATGCCGTCGATCTGATTCTTCAGCTGATAGTCGATATTCTGCTTTAGACCGTCGATATCGACTTCACCGGTTTCTGTGAAGGGAGTGATGATTGCTGTGTAGACGCCTTGAAACTTCCTCATGATTGCCCCCTTAATGTTGCGATCAGGTCATCGATGGTGAAAAAACCTTGCCGGTTGCCAAGCCACTCGGCAGCGGTGACAGCGCCATTGGCGAAACCTTGCCGTGAGTGCGCTTCATGCGATAGGGTGATCGTGTCGTCGGTCGAACTGAACATGATGGTATGCGTACCGGGAACAGCGCCGCACCGTATCGAAGGAAAATGGATCGCATTGCTATCGTAAGGCTCGTTTCCGTAAGCGATGCGCTCCTTACGGTCAATACCGGACAGTAGAATTGCCCCCAACGCCTGCGCCGTTCCTGACGGGATGTCCGCTTTCTGGCTGTGGTGGACTTCGCTGCCCCCGACATCATACATAGGAAACCGGTTCATCAGCTGCGCTGCTTCATTAACGAGATGCATGAATAGGTTGACGCCGAGAGAGAAGTTAGGCGCATACAGTAGACCGGTGCCGTTGCGGGCGATGATCGCTTTCGCCTCATCAAGATGTTCATACCACCCCGTCGTGCCAACGATAATATTTTTTCCCTGCTCGGCAGCGCGTGCGATGTTTGTAACTGCAGCTTCGGGATGGGTGAAGTCGATCCAAATGTCAGCATCGGCAAGGTCGCCATTGGACAGCCCTTTGTCGATTTTTGCAACGACCTCATGGCCGCGGAGGGAGGCGGCATTTTCGACAGCCTTTCCCATTTTTCCATAACCGATTAGAGCTATCTTCATGGCAATATTCCTATTTCATCGACAACCACATCGTGTCGAGCTTCTGTTTTTGTGCGCTGGTCAAGTTTTTCAGGATGATAATGCAATCGTCATTTTGGGTAAATGCCGCCTTGGTCCAGTTGGCAGAGCCGGTAACAAGGGTCTCGTCGTCGATGAGCATCAATTTGTGATGAAGTAAGGAAGCTCCTTCGCTAAGATGCACAGGAATGCCATGCCTGCGGAGGTAGCTGACAACTTTTGCTCCAACGCCGTTGCCGGAGTTGCTGTCGACGACAACCTCAACGGTAACGCCACGCTCTTTAGCTTTGGCGGCAGCTTGAGCGAAGTCGGGACGGGTCCAGGTGAACATCGCGATGCGAATACTTTTCTTGGCACTTTCGATCATATTTGTGATCTTTTCTACAGCAAGCGGATCGTCAGGAAGGAAAAGCAACTCGCTTTCCTGGTTTCCGATAGACACATGACTAGGGTTGATTGCTTGCTTCAGCCCCACGCGCATGTGACTATTCGCTTTATTGAGAATCGTTTTCGCTATCGTAGGACTGTGCATCCCGATCATTAGATTCTCATGCATCCGCAACGACTGCGATGTCATGTTGGCAGATCCGATCCATACCTGTTCTTCATCAATCACCAGCAGCTTCTGATGCATCAAACCTTTGCCGCGCACCGGAACGGCGTGGACCTTGCTGTCCAGCTTATGGAAGATTTTGCGCGATCCTTTCTTGTCATAGATCACCGTAACGGCGACACCGTTGCGCGCCTTCTCATTGAGGGTGTTGATGATTTGTGGATCTGTAAGGGTGTAGATGATCAGCGTAACCGATTTTTTTGCTTGGTCGATTGCTTTAGTGACGGTCATCCGCAGGTCGTCGCCGGCGTGGTTGACATAGATCAAGGCGCCTTCTCCCGATCGCGGCATCGGCACATAGCTGATGCGAAAGGTCGCCCAGCAGAATAGTGACACGGCGACTGTCAGGGTAAAGAAAAAGACGGCTTTCGGATGAAGGAGTTTTTTTACCATTAGATTACCAATGTTTGTGTGTTGCCTTCAAATAATGCTTCTTGCAGTCCAGTGTAGCGGCTTTTCACTTCGTCGTTATTGACAGCTATAGCCAGCGCTTTTTTTGTTCCAACAAGGATGACGAGCTTCTTGCCGCGGGTGACTCCGGTGTACAGAAGATTGCGGTGGAGCAGCTTGAAATGTGTCGTATGCACAGGTATGATCACGCAGGGCGTTTCACTTCCTTGATATTTATGAATGCTTACTGCGTAGGCAAGGACAAGTTCGTCAAGCTCAGCGAAGTCGTAGAGGACTTCTTTGTCCATCATCGCAACGACAACCTTTTGATCCTGGTTGTCGATGCGTTGAATATAGCCGATATCGCCGTTATACACTTCTTTGCGATAGTTATTGCGGATCTGCATCACCTTATCACCGACTTGCAGCTTCTTTCCCGAACGGAAAAGATGTTCTTTCTGCGGATTGAGCTCTTCCTGCAGGATGATGTTGAGATTGTCGATGCCGATCAGCCCTTTTTTCATGGGCGCCAGCACTTGGATATCTTCTTTGGGATTGAATCCATATTTCTTGATCAGTCTCTGTTTCACTAGAGAGATCACCTCTTTAAGGATATCTTCGGGGGTGTAACTTTGGATAAAGAAAAAGTCGCCGTCGCTCAAATTACTGGTATGCGGCATTTTCCCGGCGTTGATCCTATGAGCATTGACAACGATCTGCGACCCTTCAGCTTGGCGGAAAATCTCCGTCAGCATTGTCACCGGAACACAACGTGAGGCGATCATATCTTTTAAAACGTTTCCCGGACCTACACTGGGCAGTTGGTAGATGTCTCCCACAAGGATCAGACGGGCATGGCTGGGAATAGCTTTGAGCAGACTGTACATCAGTGAGGTGTCGATCATGCTGGCTTCGTCGATGATCAGCAGGTCGCAATCCAACGGGTTTTCACGCTTGCGTTTGAAGCCGAAAGTTTTGAAGTCGAATTCCAACAAACTGTGTATCGTCGATGCCTGATGACCGGTGATCTCGCTCATCCGCTTCGCCGCTCTCCCGGTTGGCGCAGCCAAGAGAATCTTGTTCGTTAACTTGCGCGTAATTGCCAGGATCGCATTGGTGATCGTGCTCTTTCCGGTTCCGGGACCGCCGGTAATGATGTGCATCTTGTCGGTAACGGCACGGACAACGGCATCTTTCTGTTTCGGCGCCAGCTCAATGTTAAGCTTTTCCTGTACCCAATCAATCGCTTTTTTTGCATCGATTTCCCGCAGGTAACACGGAGATCGGATCAGACGACGAACCTCATGACCGATGCCTTTTTCCGATAGGTAGAGAGCGCGAATCCAAATAAAATCGTCTACCGTGCCGCTGGCAACGAGTTTGTCGAGAGCTATCCGTTTCTCTTCAACGAGAGCAGCGAGACGCTCTTCGATTAAAAGTCGGTTGACTTCAAGTATTTGCTCCGCGGCATCAAGAAATACCGGAACAGGGTAGCAGGTGTGGCCGTCATTCGAAAGTTCCTGCAGGACATATTCGACGCCGGCATCGATACGCTTTGGCGATTCTTTGGCGATGTCCATTTCTAATGCGACCTTATCGGCGGAGCGGAAGCCGATGCCGAAGATGTCGCGTGCTAGGCGGTAAGGATTTTCCTTGAGACGGGAGATGGTCTGGGGGCCGTAAACTTTGTAGATCTTTTGAGCGTATGTGCTGCTAACGCCATGCGATTGTAAAAAGATCATCACCTCGCGGATGCCGCGTTGGTCTTGCCAGCAGCCGATAATCATTTCCAGGCGTTTTTTTCCGATGCCTTCGACCTCTTTCAGCCGTGATGGGTCGCTGTCGATAATATTGAGAGTATCCTCTCCGAAAGTATCAACGATGCGTTGGGCATAGACGGGGCCGATGCCGGCGATTAAGCCTGAACCCAAATATTTCCTGATCCCTTCGACATCCGCCGGAGCCTCGATCTGGTACTTTTCCACCTCGAATTGGCGGCCATGGGTGAGGTGTTGTTTCCAATTACCACAGCAGCGGACTGTTTCTCCCGGCTGAACCGACGGCATGCTGCCGACGATGCAGACCAGTGTCGCCTGGTTGCGCGGTTTCAGTTTTGCAACGGTATAGCCGTTTTCAGGATTATGAAAGGTGATTCTTTCGATATAGCCGACAATCTGTTCCATCGTAGACGTCCAGAGTCAAAACAAACATACTAACAGCAGCATCGACAAAGACGCAAGACCTTTGCATTGTGGCACGCGCACCCTAGTTGAATTGGGTGTTGCCAACAAAAACGCATCGGTTCATAGGTAAAGATAGATGAAGGCAAGGAAGCCAAGGAGAGTCAAATGGATTTTCGTCATCTTTTTCTTACAATGTTATCGATCGGGATCTTCTTAAGTGTCTACGCCTTTGCTGATTGCGAAGAAGATGAGCAGCAGGAGTGCGCGCAGAACGAGAATTGCAGCTCGTGTAAGCAACGCTACTACTATTACTACTGCCCTGCATACCAGCGAAGCTGCGTGCCAACAGAAGAAGTTGTTGTTGAGCCAATGTGGCCTAGCCGAAGAGAACAGCACCAGCTGTGGGATGAACTAACCCGATAAGTTGTTGAACTTATAGAATTTATTTCATAACCTCCGATGAAAAAGTTTTTCAGGAGGTTTATGATGAAACAATCTTTTGATCCTAGAATCAGTAGTCATCAAGAAAAATTTACCGAGTTTACTTCAAGATACAATGAGCATCTTCAAAAAAGAAATATTCAAATAGCGCTTAGCATAACCGCTATCGCCATCCCAGTAATCCTGTCTTATACCATTGTCTATCAGACGTTTCTGTATCCATTGACGTTGAATCCTTGTAAAGTCGCAGCGATAGTCTTCGCTATGCTAGCCTGCGCTTCACATAAAGAGCTTAACAGGTTAAAGCGTGAGGCGTGCGATCTTTATCGATGGTATCGTGACTCAAAGGTTCTACACCCTCTGAAAAAAGAGTGGTATTTTACCTCCGATGTGAGTGATGCCATTATTCAGGTGAAATCGATCTCTTCATTGAACTAGTTCTATTGAAGTAATGTGGCCTATGCGTATGAAAAGGCACCGCGGCCTGACAATATGTTTTTCATATTAACTTCGTTACGGTTTCCATATCTAAAACAATATCATTAACCCGCGTAGACTTTTTTTGTGGGCCAGGTTCATAGAAGGACAATAAATGGCAAACGAGGTAGAATGGTGAAAACTTGACCACCTTGCACTTTCTATGCCTATCTACAGTAAAGACAGCTTGGAAACTCTCCGCCAGCGCGTCGATCTCATCGACGTGATCACACCGCATGTTGAAATGAAACGCGCCGGTGCTGCCTACAAAGCGTGCTGTCCGTTCCATGATGAGAAGACCCCGTCATTTACGATCCGTCGCGGCGATACCCACTACCACTGCTTCGGGTGCGGAGCTCATGGCGATGCGATCCAGTTCTTAATGTCCTACTCGAAAATGTCGTTCCATGAAGCGGTCGAAAGCCTTGCTCAGCGGTTTAATGTTCATCTTGAGGTCGTCGAAGGCAGCGAAGAGTCGAAAGGGCCGGCAAAAGCGGATATGCGCACAGCTCTTGAGCAAGCATGCGACTTTTTTCACTTCATGCTGCTGCATACCGACGAAGGACATGAAGCGCTGCGGTATTTATATGGCAGGGGAATCGACCTTGACTTCATCAGACAGTTCCGCGTAGGACTTGCCCCGAAGCAGGGGGGGATCTTGCGCAAGACGCTCCATCAGAAGTACGTGCGCGATGAGGTAATGGTCGAGGCAGGCCTCCTGAAAATCAACGATAAAGGGGGGTACCGCGATTTTTTCTACGACCGCATCACTTTTCCGATCTGTAATGTTTCCGGAGCCGTTATCGGCTTCTCTGCCCGTAAATATCGCGAAGAGACCTTCGGCGGGAAATATGTCAATACTCCTGAAACTCCGCTATTTAAAAAATCGCAGGTGCTCTACGGCTTAAATTTCAGCCGACGCCGCATCGCTAAAGAGAGAAAAGCGATCGTCGTCGAAGGGCAGATCGATGCGCTTCGCCTTATCAAAGCCGGCATTAATATGACGGTTGCGGGACAGGGGACAGCTTTCGGCGAAGGGCATGTAAGAGCTCTCACTCAGCTAGGCGTCAATGTCGTATATCTTGCTTTGGACTCAGATGATGCAGGGGAGGAGGCAGCATGCAAGATCGGCGATTTGTTTCAAAAAGAGGGCGTTGAAGTACTCATTGTCAAGATGCCGCACGGCAGCGATCCCGATGCTTACCTTAACGAGCATGGCCCCGAAGGATTCCTCAGCCTTCTTGACGACACCGTTGATTATCTCACTTTCCTTGTTGAACATCACTCCAAAGGGAAGAATATGGACTCTCCGGCGGCTAAGAACGAGGTGGTGCAAACGATAACAACTATCATCCGGCAGTGGGATCATCCGTTGATGGTTCATGAAAGCTTGCGCAAGCTTGCGCATCTGACGCATGTTCCCGAAAATATTGTCGGCGTCGGACAAGAGCATGTATCGAATGTCTTTATCAAAAAACAGGCAAGCATCGGCCTGCAAAGCATTGATCCCAACCGTGTGATCGAGTGCGACTTTTTGCGTTGGCTGCTGTTGATGGGGAATTCCGATCCGCAATTTATTGAAACAGCCCAACTTAACCTTGCTGACGATGCACTGCAGGTCAGTGTCTGCCGTCATATCTACCGCACATTTTTGGACACCTATGGACAGCACCATTCATGCGACCTGCTTACATTGGTGAGTCACCTCGACGATGCTGAAGGACAGCTTGTCCTTTCTGAGATTCTACAGAAAAAGGTGAATAAGGATCGCGCTGCAGAGGATTTTGTCGATTCGATACAAAAAATCCTGAACCGCAACTGGATGGAGAAGCGCGAAGCGATCAAGATGAAAATTCAGGGAGGACAATGCAGCGACGACGAAGCTCTTGAGCTTGTCAAGGAGTTCGACAACCTTAAACGCCAGCCGCCCGTCGTGCAGCTTCCCGAAAGCGTGGAGGCGACAACATGAGTGGCAAGCATCTGGTTTTTTACGATGGTGAGTGCGGCTTTTGCGATCAGGTTGTTCAGTTTCTTTTGCGGCAGGATAAAAAAAAGATTTTCGTTTTCGCGCCTCTCCAAGGTAAAACGGCAGGTCGTTTATTGAAAGACCTTCCCGAAAATGTGAAGAGTGCCGATAGCGTCATCCTTATCGAAAATTACGATTCAAAAGATCCGCGCCTCTACCTCTACAGTAAGGCGGTTTTTCGCGTGATGTGGCTTCTTGGCGGTGTTTGGACTCTTCTAGGCTGGCGAGCTTTCCTTCCCGCGTTCTTTTATGACTGGGGATATAGACTTGTGGCACGCAACAGAAAACGTTTTTTTCCAAACGACCACTGTGTCGTGCCCTCCCCGGAACAAAAAGAGCGCTTCCTCCCTTAGGTGTTACTTCTCTTTGATTTTAGCAAAGTCCAGAAGCATGTCGAAGCGTGAAAACACACGTTGAAGCAAGGCAATACGGTTGTCGCGCAACGCTGCATCGTCGGCAAGGACTTTGACCTGATCAAAAAGATCGGCGATTGCCGGCTGTATCTCTGCAATCAGCGCATAAGCCTGATCATACTCATGGCTTTTGAGCGCTTCGGTGAATGGCAATTCTGTGCGGTTGAGCACCTGGTCGAGGGCAACTTCTGCGTTTTCCTTCAGCAGCTTTGTTGAAAATGCTTTGTCCGAAAAGCTGTCCACCTGCCCTTTAGCGCGCTTGTACACCTCGTAGAGCAAAGGGAATTTGTCGCCGGACTCGCGGAACCGGTGGAGGGCTTGCACCTTGCAGAAGGTGTCATAGATATCGGAGAAGCCCGATGAAAGGCTTGCATCGATCTCATCTTTTGCTACACCATAATGTTGGAAGACCGTCTTGATCCTGTTTACAAGGAACTCCTCGATCTCTACAACGGCGTCGCTATTTTTTGTCCTGATCTCTTCAGGGAAATTGTCATAGCAAGCTCCGATCAGTTTAGAGATCGGCAGGTGCAGGCGGTTTTCGATCAGGATCCGCATCATTCCTAACGCCTGGCGTCGTAGAGCATAGGGGTCGCTGGAGGATGTGGGTTTCAGTCCGACGCAGAAACAGCCAAGGAGGTTGTCGATCTTATCGGCAAGACTGATGATGATGCCGGTTTCTGTTGCGGGCAGAGGAGCATCTTCGCCTCGCGGCATCCAGTGTTCGTCGATCGCTTGCGCCACTTCAGGAGCTTCATCTCTTGCCAAAGCATAATAGCGTCCCATGACACCTTGTAATTCAGGGAACTCGTAGACCATCTTTGAGGGGATGTCTACCTTGCAGAATAAGGCCGCACGTTCTGTGTTCTCCGGAGTGCTGATATTGAGCATTTTCTGTAGTAAGGCCGCGTGTTTTTTTATGCGCATCACTTTATCGTAGACGGAGCCCAATTCCTTTTGGAAGGTGACGTGCTTAAGCTTCTCATTGAACTCCTCAAGGGAAACGCTAAGGTCTAGCTCATACAGCGATACGCCATCGGCTAGGCGCGGCGTCAGCGCACGTTCATTCCCGTGGCGGATCTTTTCTGTCGGCTTATTATCAGCAGTAATGACAAAGCTGTTCTTTAGCTGACCATCCTCGCGGGCAACAGGGAAGTATTTTTGATGCTCGACCATTTCCGAGATGAGAACCTCTTTCGGCGCCTTCAAAAAAGCTTTATCGAACGTTCCGACCGTGCATTGCGGCCATTCGACGAGGTTGAGCACTTGCGGGATAACAGCATCGCGCTTGATGATCGCGGCACCGAGTGAACGTTCCAACTCGTCCAACTGACGGACGATCTCGCGTCTGCGCTCTTTCATATCGGCAATCACATAGTGATCACGCAGTATCGGCAGGTAGTCTTGCGCTTTGAGAAGAGCAAAGGACCAGGGATGCAGTTGACTGTGTCCGTAGGATTCGCGATCAGCGGTGATGTCGCCGACGGTGAAGCGTACGCGGTGTTTGCCAAAGAGGGAGACGATCCAGCGCAGCGGACGTGCGTAGCTGATCTCCAGGTCACCCCAACGCATCTTTTTAGGGAAGTCCAAGTTAAGGATCAGATCAGGCACTTTCTCTGAGAG
>JACKPN010000019.1 GCA_024233575.1 Chlamydiales bacterium | reverse complement strand
ATTTTTTTTCGCCCTGTTAGATTTGTCTGACAGGGCTTTTTTTTACTTTATTTTAATCCATTTAATTGTTTCGATTTAAACCTTATAAATTGTGTTTCTTCTCCATTTATAAGCCAGGCAGATGCTCATTGAACCTAGATAAGTCTTAATTTCCCGAGATAGCTAGTTAGTTTATAGCTAGATTGCGATACCGTAATATCTATGAAGTCTTTATAATACCTTAATTAACATTTGATAAAATCATTATTAAATTAAATAAATTGGTTGTTTTTATGTTTAGTAAAACTGTATCATACGGTTATTTATCAAGAAATAGATTTCAGACAGAAGCTAACTGTTCGTCAGATGACAATTTAGATGCTCCCGAAAAAATCCGTTCAGAACTGAAGAAAGGAAAGGTTTTTTCTTTGAAATTTCTCAAAATGACTGCCAACAAATGGCCTGATGATCCAATTAACCGGGAACTTATTGACCACATGCTAATTAAGCAATCTCTGTCCCGCGATATCTGTTTTTTTTGGCACATAATTAACTTAAAGCATTTCGATATCATCGAAAAATTGATCCCATTCCTTGCTTCAAACTTTAAGTTGAATCCAATTATTAAAGCGCTTATTAGCGAGGGTGCATCAAAAGATCTGATCAAAAAATGCATTGATGGCGGCCTAAAGTTTTATCAATGGGGTGAAATACGCCACATGCAACATGTAGACGAAAATATGTATTATTTTCTTCTTGAAATAGGAGTACCTTTCTTTAACGAACATTTGGTTGATTTCGTTAAGTATGGACCTGAGAATGTTGCGAGATATGTGATTGAGAACATGCCGGAAATGCGGACTGCAGCTGTCTTAGATGCAGCGATATATAAAGAAAAGTGGGAACTCGTTGATTTCATGCTTCAATATGATTTCGTAATGTCAAAAACTACACTTTACTTTTCATTAGCAAAAAATGATCGCGAGTTGATCATGAAACTGTTAGATCGCGGAGCTATTCCCTGTAATTCTGCATTTGGGAAACTGGCAGAGAAAAATGATGTCGAGTTATTGGATTTGATGATCACAAAATCAGGAGTATGCCCAGGAACTTTGTCTTACCATTGGCTGAAGAATGTAAAAAATTTAGAAGAACGTCGACGTGGTTTTGAACAATTGATGACGAGAGGAGCAGGCGCATTAGATGGGGCCTCTCTTTCGTATTATCTTCCTTGTCTTCCCTATGAAGAATGTATGCATCTTCTGAGCACAGCACGAGATATTGAAGGATTCGAAATTGATACTTTCATTGATGATACTCAAATTCCTGATCGCTTGTTACCATCTATTATAGATGTATTGAGATCTAAAGGAATTAGTGAAACAAGAGATACATATTATTATTTACAAAAACGAAATTATGCTATTACCTACTCGTGTGTTATTAGTTTAAGTAATAGTCGTATTTATTTTAGTGGCATTGACAATTCTTTATTTTTGAATGAAGGTATTATTGAATTAGCACGGAATGGAGTATTTCTTGTTCTTGACCTCAATCAATTGATAGATAAATTACAAAATGACCGATCGCATTTGATTAAACCAGTCATAACTGCTGTTTATGAAAATGTTACTGATCAGCTTAATCCAATATATAACAAACTGTTAACAAAAGAGATGTTTGAAGAATATATTGATTATTGGAACGATCATTCTTATTCACAAGAGGAAAAAAGAGATAAAGTAAATGAGTATTGTATTAATCATATTAAATTAGCCTTATCTGCATACTATCTTCGAAATATAGAGTGGAGAAAGGCCCTCAATTACACTGAATCTATACAATCAATTTCGAATTGGAAGGAGCTTTACCCGACTTTTACAGATGTTTGGTCGCTTGGAAATCTTTATGGTACTTTTGGGTTCAATCCTGATGTGTATCATCAACTGTATGAACATATCAAAAATTCTTATGAGGGGTGTAGTGAAAAGGAGAAGAAGATACAAGCATATAAGCTAACAGTGCTATTTGAAACAACAGAACGAGCCTTACAGTATCTTGATAATTTTAAAAAAAATAACGAAAAAAAGATGAAGCGGGGAGAACGTTTTACAACACAGCCTATCCATGATGCCTGTCTTTTTGAATTGCCCAAAAGTGGCGTATGGAACATTTCTAAGTGGCGTAAGTATATGGAGGATAACGGATCAAATCCTTTAAGATTTAAAATGCTGTCATTCGCACCGTTGATTGAATTTCATTGCTGGCGAGGTGTCAGTCATAGACCCGAAGCTGATAGAACGCCATCCAATTATCGAAAGTTGCTTATCAATTTATTTAAAGACGATCAAGAATTTGGAAAACAAATTCTCTCGGTTTTAACTGAAATGAGAAGTAAACGAAATAGGCAAAATACCCGTAGATTGAATGATTTACTCTTGCTGGCTCTGAAGAAATATTTTCCTACATCTATGGAGTTAATTAAAGAGCGGCAGGGTAGTAAAGTTTTGCAGCGTTTTGACACACTCTTTCCGTTATTCTGCAAGATGCAAGACCCTTTTACATTGACCTACAAAGAAATCGCTTTAATCGCCACTTGTGAGCTTTTTGGCTCAATACCAATAGAATATCACCAATTTGCTTTACAGGCAGTGAAGTTTGGTATCAATAAAGAGGCTCTACTCAAAGCAATTAAGATTCTTAAAGAAAAAGAGCATTTCGAATTGATCCCTGAAATTACCATGACAACCAAAAAGGGTGATGCTTTTCCCTCAAATTGGCGATTTGAGAAAATTAATACCAAGAATCCGGAAATTTTCTACTTAGGTAAGCAGACAGGCTGCTGCCAGAATATCGGAGATCATTCCTCTGCGGTTGTCGTCCACGGAGCAACATCGAGTTATGGTGGCTTCTACAGAATTATGGATACCTCAGAAGGTAAAGTCAAATACATTGCGCAATCATATGTTGGAATTGCCATTGCTCCTGATCATGAAAAATTTGGCGGCTTCTTTGAATTAGTGATCGACTCGATTGAAACACCATATAAAAACCTTGGACCGCAAGTTCTCAGCATGTACCGCAAAGCTGCCGAGCAAATCCTCAGCGATAATCCCATGTTTATTCGCGTTGTATTTGGAGCTGGAGGGCAGACGCCTGAAGATCATTCCTTTCCTTTGCAAGATAAGCCTCAAGATGGGTATTCGCCTATTTTAGGGTATAAAGAAGGTGGATATGACTCGCTCGAAAAGCGATATATTCTTGCTGAAGTCAATACGGCTCAAGCAGTTCAACCGAACATAGATATGGATGCTGTTGTGATTAAAGGCACTGACACCTATGTCAACAAGGGAAAACAGCAGAAAGATCTGGTGCTGCACCCGCATCTTCGTGCTCTTTTCTTCAAACGTCATCCTCAAGTTTTAAAACAGCTGCAGTCGGATACGCACAATCCTCTTATTCGAGAAGGTAAAGATTGGGGCGAGCATTTTATTACTGCAGATATGCTGCAGCAGCTTTTACGACGATGGTTTACTCAATCGCGTATCAATATTGCCTGGACATGTATCAACAACAACCTTACTCAACTTGAACAGTGGATATCAAACACAGATTTTTCTTCGAACCGTTTACTGATAGGTTATGTTGACGGTGTGCACGCTACCTGCGCATATATTCAAGAAAGAAGCGACGGCCAGCAGTTTTGCTTTATCTATGATTCAGAGGGAACCTCTGGAGTTCCTGATTACTTTGAAAAAGCTCTTTCTAAAAGATTCCCTAAACTGTCATATATTTATTTTGATCAAAAGCTACAGATCGATTTTTACAGTTGTTCAACATTGACATACAAAGCGATGACTTATTTTGCTAAACATGGAGAAACATTTTTTGATTTGATTGAACCAAAATTGACCCAATTGAAAAAAAATATTTATCGAATAGATCTTTGCCATCTTCCAGGATATTTTCTTAAATTTGCGCAGATGAATATCACTTTTACTGATGGAGATCGGAGCGTATTTCAGAATGGAGCGCTAGCTCTTGAATCAAAGAGGAAAACAGAAATTGTTTCATCAAAGCGTCTGACGTTTGAAGATCATGTAAAAGCAAATAAGGTTTCCGGGCAGGGAAAACAATTCAATGCCTCCGCTTTGCGTCTAAAATATCGATTATACGAGAAGTTAGATGTGATTGAAGAGTGAGCCGTTATCTCCTAAATGCTCAGACAATACTACACAAAAAAGTATGGGAGAGTAGGTCGCCGCCAAATTTTCTTTCGCCCTGTCAGATCCTTCTGACAGGTTTTTTTTGCCTTTATTTTAAAATAATAATTAAACAAGCATGTGCTTTTTAATATTTCATTGCAAAGTAATTGTATTTTGTTTATTGTATTCATTTACAAATAAAATGCGTTTTTTAATGAATTGTGTAACCAACCTAATTAACTGTCCTCGACAAAATCTGACTATCAATCAACAGGTACAACAACGTTCTCCTCATTCTACAAGGGAAATCGTCAATGTAATCGTTCTTGAAAAGTTTTCTATCATCGGGGAAATGTATAGCACTGTAAATGGGATAACTCTTTTAAACTTTAGTGAGTATCTTTTTGTTCCTAGAAACACTGTTACTTTGTCTTTGCCCGAAGAGGAAAATAGGGCATCAATTACTAAAGTTGCGTCCTGGTACCTCATGAAGTTTGTTAATAAACCAACAGGACAGATCGATCTATCAGTAAACTGCCATGAAAATAATGAGACGTCGATACAGCGGATACAGTTTACAAGTGCTACGAAATCGGTTAAAACGACTTCAGATTTTCCAAAATATGTATTCCCACTCAATCAATTCATACAGAAGAATCCTGGACTTCTTCCCAGTAATCTTAGCGCAGCGTTGGATGAGCTAAATTATACTGAAGGTGACAAGCTATCCGTCATGTGTTGGAAAAGTCTTGAAATGCTGTTGGGCCATCACTTATTAGCTGCTAGAATTGCAGATATTTATACTATACATCAACTTGGCCTACCAGATGCATCGGAGCTATTTAAAGATCACATTATTGATTTGTTTAAACAATTACGAGATATTAGCTTAGAAAAGATGATTAAGGAAGATCCTAACATACAATTTGCTGCTGCCTCCAATAATGGGCCAACAATAGCATCGATGTCTATTGAATCAAACACAGCGCTTATCAATCGCCTTATAGATAGCTTTTCTTTCCATGTACGAGCAAAGTCTTTCTTAACAACTACAAATGAATCTCGCCAAGGTTTAGAAGTGATCATTAATAAGGCTCCTGGTTCTGAACGCCGTCATTTGTTTGCGCATCATTTTTCCCGGGTTAAAGCTAGCAAAGCGTTACCGAAGATATTTGATGAGACGAAAGAAGCTACATTGCTCCTGCGAATTATTTTGCTACCGGAACAGATCAGTCACCAGCAGTTGCTTGATGTATTACAGCAGACTTTTCCTGATCATGAATTAAACAATCTGTCTAAAAAACAAAGAGAATTACTCGATAAACTCTTAGAATTTATCGATGTATTTAAAAATGAACAGTCGATTTCTAAGTTTTTTGCGTTGAAGCTCGTTAGCAAATTAATAGAACGTTACGGGTTACCTGCTGGGCAAAACTCTGAACGTAGAGAAAAGTCATACGAAATTTTACAGCTTATTTCTGAACACTATCCGAACTTTCCTTTAAGATTCTATGAAAGGGTTGTTGAGCTATTAGAACTATATCCAAAAATGAAGGATTCTCTTGAAGGAGAGATCATTATTGATCAAATTTCTAAGCTTGCACACATTTCCGGAACATTCAGCCCGAAGATCACGACCACGCTCATTAAATACCTGCGTACGAAGCCTGAACTTGGTAAAATCGAAACAATGCTTGACGGTTCGGCAGGCTGGGGAAGCCGCATGATTGGTGCTGCCGCTGCGGGGATGACCACGTACATAGGTGTCGACCCCAACCCCGACATGCATGAACCGTATCGTCGTATCATCTCTTTTTTACGTGAACACAATTTTATTGCCCAAGATGCTACCTACGATACGATCAAAGGCGGAATTGAAACCAAAGAAACAACACAGATACTTGAGAAATATTTTGGGCTGTTGGATCTGTTTTTTACTTCATCCCAGTTTTTTAATTGCGAAACTTATAACATAGACGATCCTGATCAGTCTTCTGCATTGTACACCGAATTAGAAATATGGTTAAAAATGTTTCTTGAGGGTGGATTGATTAAACAGGCTTATAACGTATTACGTATTGGTGGCATCTTCGCTCTACATATTGCCAATTATAAGCAGGGAGAGGACTTGGTGCCATTAGCAGATCGGTTTGTAGAGATCATGGAAACGAAGTACAGCGATAAATTCAAGCCTTTGGGAATGATTGGCGCTCATAGACAAGTTGACGGAAAACAGACAAAAAGGACACCGATTTACTTATATCAAAAAATTGCTCCACGACCACAGAAGCGCCCTATCGAAGCACTTGTTGATAATAGAGAAAAGCCACGACGCGTATCAGGTTAACCGTTGCTGCTCATTGATTCAAAAGCGGGGAGCTTTGACCAATCTGGATAGGTAAGCTCCCAAATACGATAGATCTTATCATCTAAATATTGGACGATTAGAATAACTTCGATTCTCTTCGGAGCTTCATTAGGACGCTTTGTTGTGATGAACATTCTACCGGCAACTCTGTCATCTTGTTGAAGAAAGGTATCCTCTTGATACTCTATCAGATATTCAATAGAGGTCGTATAGATCGCACGATGAGATTCGAGAAGGAAATCATAGTCTATCGTGACCCCGTTGCTATCCATAAGAAACTCTTTAGAATAATAGTCGGGAATTTTAGAGGCGTCTTTTTTGATGACCATCTCTTGAAACATTTCTTGCAAAAGGCGGATCTTATCGCGTTTCTGCTGCTTCTTGCATGAGGAGAGTAGCAGCAACACAATGAGCAGAACGCTACTGAGTTTTTTCATGATTCTTCTCTCCGTTAAAAATCTGCGATGTACATTGCCGCAGTTTTTTTTGCAGTTCACGGATCTTGGGATCGATTTTTTTTGCCTCTTTGGATTCTGGGGGGCGCTTTGTTACGGGATCGAGAGGATTCATCATGGCCTCCTATGTCCCGTAACTTGCTAAGATATATGCTTCAACACCGGATTTTTTGCCGCTCGTGCTTCGTCCAAGCGCGTGACCGGCAAGGTGTAGGGAGCTCCTTTGACAAGGTCGGGATCGTTGTTGATCTCTTCAACAATTGTTTCTAATACCTCGATAAAATTGTCAAGGGTGGCCTTGGACTCGGTCTCTGTAGGCTCGATCAACATGCACTCCTTAATGATTAGCGGGAAATACACAGTAGGTGCATGTATGCCGTAATCAAGAAGTCGTTTTGCGATGTCGTTGGCTCTGATGCCTTTATCAAGATAATTGTCCGCTTGGACGACAAATTCATGCATGCAGGGTTGTGGAAAGGGGATGGTAAAAAGCTTGCCGATACGTGCCTTTAGGTAGTTAGCGTTCAGAACAGCAATTTCTGCAAGATGGCGTAAGCCGTAGTGACCGTGCAGCTTGGCATAGAGATAGGCGCGTAGGTAGATGAGGAAGTTCCCGTGAAAGGTGGAGACATGGCCGATGCTTTTATCGTTGTTCCATTGCAGACGGTATGCGTTACCTTCTTTGACAACGATAGGGGTGGGCAGAAACGGCTTTAGCTTGTCATTGCAGAGTACCGGGCCGGACCCGGGACCACCACCGCCATGGGGGGTAGAAAAAGTCTTGTGCAGGTTAATATGCATCACGTCGAAACCCATATCGCCGGGACGGGCGATGTTTAGGATCGGGTTGAGGTTGGCGCCGTCGTAGTAGAGGAGGCCGCCGCTCTTATGGATGATATCGGCAATTTCCTCGATCTTGGGACTGAACAGTCCCAAGGTATTAGGGTTTGTCAGCATTAAGCCGGCTGTGCGCTCGGAGACGTGCGCCTTGAGGTCGTCGATATCCATATCGCCGACGCTATTGGTTTTAATGGAGATGGTCGTAAAGCCGGACATCATCGCTGTGGCGGGATTGGTGCCATGGGCATTATCGGGGATCAGCATCTCGGTGCGTTTTTCATCGCCACGCGATTGATGATAAGCGGCGATCATCATCACTCCGGTGAACTCACCTTGAGCTCCGGCATTCGGTGTCAATGTTCCCGCTGTCATCCCGCAAATTTCGCATAGCATCTTGATCAGCTCATCAATGAGCTGGAGGTTGCCTTGCACTGTCGAGCAGGGGGCCAAAGGGTGTGTGCGGGTGAATCCGGGCATGGATGCGCATAGTTCGTTAACGCGGGGGTTAAGCTTCATCGTACAGCTGCCGAGTGGATAGAAGATGTTGTCGATACCGCGGTTTTTATGGGAAAGCTCACAGAAGTGTCGTGTCAGGTCAAGCTCCGATACCTCAGGAAGATTCAGCTCTTCCTCGCGGATGAGGCCGCTAGTGGGGGCAATATTATTGAATTCGCCGTCACCTTTAGGAATACTGTAGGCGCGCTGTTTGTTTTGTGATTTTTCAAAAATCGTTCGGGTCATGCGATTCTCTGCATCTCTCGTTGTTCGACAATCGCTTTGGCGGCGTCGAGGTATTTATCCAGTTGCTTTTTGCTTTTTGTTTCTGTAACGGCAACAAGCAGACAGTTCGGGAACTGCGGGAAATAGCGCTCCAAGGCGATGCCCGCCTCAATGCCTACTTCGCGGAATTTTGCTAAGATGTTCTCGGCGGGCGCAGGAAAGCGTACGACAAACTCATTGAAGATCGGTGCATTGCCAATGGTTTTTATCCCGGGGATGCCCTCCAGCTTCTCTTTCAAGTACGTCGCTCGCTGAAAGTTGGTCAATGCCAATTCTTTTACGCCCTCCTTGCCGTACCAAAGGATGGCGATCAGACTGGCAAGGGCTGCTAATGCCTGGTTGGAACAGATGTTCGATGTGGCCTTGTCGCGGCGGATATGTTGCTCGCGCGCCTGCAGGGTCAGGACAAAGCCGCGGCGGCCTTTTGTATCGACGGTTTCACCGACGAGGCGCCCTGGAAGCTGGCGTACATATTCCTGACGGCAGGCAATATAGCCGACGTAAGGGCCGCCGAACTGCAGCGGCAGGCCGAATGGTTGCGTATCGCCAACGGCGATATCGGCGCCGACTTCATTAGCAGAGGCATATAGGCCATAGACAAGAGGATTGGCACATACGATGCAGAGGGCACCGTGAGCTTTTGCTTTCTCGAAGAGCTCTTTGACAGGATCGATCACTCCAAAGAAATTGGGGTATTGGAAGAGGACGCCTGCAGTATCGTCATCGATCTCCTGATCGAATGTTTTGATGTCGAGTGTACCGTCATCATGGAAAGGGATTTCGACGAGAATGACGTCTTGTTTTTCAAGATAGGGGGTAATCACACTGCGGTAGTGAGGATGCAGCGAACCGCCGATAAGGATTTTTTTTCTTTTTTTCTGGATGCGCAACGACATGAGGAGCGCTTCGGCACAAGCAGAGGCGCCGTCATAGAGGGATGCGTTTGCGGCATCAAGACCAGTAAGAGCGCAGATTGCCGATTGAAACTCGAAGATGATCTGCAGCATGCCTTGTGAGATCTCTGCCTGATAAGGAGTGTAAGTCGTGAGAAACTCCGACTTTTGGCAAATTGCACCGATGAGCGCGGGGACGTGATGATCGTATGCTCCAGCACCCAAATAGCAGTCGTGGCGATGCGCCGTATTCTTGTCTGCTAGCGACTCCATCAGCTTGATCCCTTCATATTCGGAGAGACCATCGTCCTTGGCAGGCTTAGGTTGGCGTAAGCTAGCGGGAATGTCTCGGAACAACTCGTCGATGCTGCTGACACCGATTGCTTTCAGCATTTCGGTGATCTGAGGTTCCTGATTTGCTACAAAGTCCATGACATGATAACCGTATGACGTTGATATTAATCCCGAAGAATAACAGAAACCGTTAATTTATCGAAACGTTAAGGAGGTCGTTATGGTAGGTGCAGTTTATTCAGTCTGTTCTTTAGGTCAAGAGTCATTGAAGTTGTTTTATTCCTACTGGCAGCCCGATACCGTTTCCCGGAGAATCAATGTGATGCCGCACCCTTTGGTGCAGATTCTGCGTCAAGAAGAATACCACATCTTTAAGGAGCGTGCTTATCGTTCATGCCCCGACCTCAGAGAAACAAAACGCAACTTGAAAGACTCGTATGCCGACAAAGGTGAACGGCTTTTGGCTGCTATTGCTATTTTAGCAAAAGAACGTTTTGATCTGTTGAACGCCGAGCAAAAACAGGAGGTGATGTCGTGTGTGCATGAGCTGTGCTCAGATGGACGTCCTGTTAAGGAGTTTCTTTTAAGTGCGTTGAGCATTAATGGTCACTTAGGTGATGAATCGATCACGTACGATATGTGGGATCATGAAACTGTTTTGGAGGTGAAATCGCAATTTTATCGTGTAGGAGGGGACGTCCTTAATTATGGCGAGATCGGATACATCAACGGTGTGGGACGTGCATTTGAAGATGCGCAATACGATGCAGTAGAGCTGTCGAAACGTATCTGCAGCGGAAAGGAAATTAGGGGGCTCTATAGTGCAACATACGGTGTTGTTTCTGATGTCTTTTATACAGTGCGCGGACAAGCGGGAGTGATCATGCGCCCTGTCGAGCTGCTGCTCCGGCAGTGGAGTCGATTCTTCCACCGTAATTTCGAGGACAATTACCTTCAGATATGCCACTCGCAAGGGGCTGTCATGGTACATCACGCTCTAAATCTGCTTCCCGATGAATTACGTAAGCGGATTTGCGTGATTGCGATCGCTCCTGCATATTTTATTCCTCCTGCTGATGGATGCCAGGTCCTCCATTTCGTTAAGTATAGCGATATTGTACCGTGTTATCTTTCTGTGGGAAAAGAACGGACCAAAGAGGAAGATCCTGATGTTATTATCGTTCCCGAGGGTGGCAGCACTCATGGTCCTTATGGAGAAAGCTATGATGCTGCGATCGCCTCTTTTGTATGCCGATATATAGAAAAAGGAGCGTTAAAATAATTATTAAGTATTGAAAGTCAATAACATGAGGAATATCATTACTCGCTACGATAGGAGAAAATCATGGCGAGCTTAACAACCTTCACCGATCTAGATACTGCAGGATTAGGATCAATATTTGGATATAACGCATCAAATTACGAAAAATTTCTCCTAACGGAAGCGGAGAAAAACTCATGTAAGCCCTTGAAAGATTTGAAGGGGCGTACGAAAGAGCATATCGAAAAACGCATTAATTTATTAGCTTTGTGCGCGATCATGACTTGCGAAAAAAGGTACCTTGATGATGCTAAAGCGCTTGATGAAAAATTGAGCCATGATGATGAAAAGAATAATGAATATCTGAGCAATGCTCAGTTGGTCATCGAAAGACATCAAGACTGGAAGGATAAGGTTGCACACCAAGAGCATGGCGAAAAAGTTTCATTGTATGATGTCAATGAGCTATTTATGAATTGCCTATATCCCGAAAAAAAGGTGCTGTCTTCTTGTTTAAAACTGAATTTGTTGCCTAAGCAAGCAGGAAGCGTGCCATGTCTTTCCACACGATCATGCCCTCCGCCTAAGACAGTTCGTTTTCAAGAGAATGATGTTGTTTTTAGGGCAAGATCAGTTGACGCGATACAAGGGCAGGAACTAAGTCTTGAGAATCAAGCTAAAAGGGTGTACTACCTCAACTTGCTGAAATATAGGGATAAACGTGTTGTATTTGAATCATCTAAATTTTTCAATATTACAGTAACTAGACAGGCCCTTTCCGGTCTAAACAGAAACGCCATTGAATGTACGATTTCCCTTGTTGAAGAGGCGATCAAATCCAGGTATCGCTATGAACAGAGACGCAATAAATACTATCACCACTTAAAGGAAATGAAGCAGCATGAAGGTTCTTTTCAGGAGTTTTACAATTCCCTTCCAACAGAGATGCGGTTCAGCGAGCAAATCCAGAAGGTCGAATACTGGAACCGAAAGAAAAAATAGATTAGCGAGCCACTTGCAAAATTATTTGGGGCGTTTTTCCTGTAATTTTCCGTCTCACTTCGTGCTTGTTCTCGCAAACTGTCATCAGTTTGCTTCGAACTCCGCCCTTTGTGAGCCACAAAATCGCTAGAAAAAACGTTCTCAAATAATTTTGCAAGTGGCTCTAGCGTCTCGTACTTTTTTCTGCCCGTGAACGTGTTGTGTGAACCTATCCGTCTAAAAAAATATATGGATTATACCGAAAACGATTCTTGAATCATTTTCGGTATAACGATGAGATTTCCTTTCCAGGTGAATAAAGGACGTTAAGACGGTAAATCTTCTTAATAAGATAGGTTCTTAGGCTATTCGAAATTGCTAATATTAAATAGATCAGGTAATGTTCCTCCAAAAAATTGGTTTTTACTAAAAATTTTGAGGTGTCTTAGTCGCGATATGATGATTTTAGTTATTTTGCTATTTGCCATGTTTGGCGGTGTCTGTTCTGTAGCTAAACTGAGCTTGAGTTATGCTTCTCCCCTTTTTTTTATCGGTGCACGGATGGCGTTAGCGGGAGCCATCCTTTTAATCTACCATCGCATTCGCTATGGAAAAGAGTACAAATTTCAGCCCAAGCAACTGATTTTGTTATTTCTTTTAGGTGTCTTTAACATATATTTCACGAATCTTTTTGCATATTTTTCATTAGAAGAATTGGATTCGTTTAAAACTTGCTTTATCTATAACCTCTCTCCTTTTATTTCAGCATTATTTTCATATTTTGTATTTTCAGAGACGCTATCCAATAATCAGTGGTTGGGACTGACGATCGGTTTTCTGGGTTTTACCTTTCTTGTTGTTGATGACTTTATTTTAGAAGACCTTTCTTCGTTTTCGTTCGGACATTTTATCATGCTGCTCTCGGTATTTTCGAGCGTCTATGGTTGGGTTTTAATGCGCCAATTGGTTTTTGACAATAATTGCTCGCCAGCACTTGCAAATGGTGGCAGCATGTTTGTTGGGGGGAGCTTGGCACTCATTCATTCATATTTTACAGAAAACTGGGACCCTGTTCCTGTAAGTGATTACGCGGGTTATTTCCAATGCTCAATATTACTAATCGTTTTTTCCAATTTGATCTGCTATAACCTTTATGGTTATCTTTTGAAAACGTATACGGCCACATTTATGTCTTTTGCCGGTTTCTTAACTCCTTTGTTTACCGCTCTTTTCGGTTGGATGTTTTTAGAGGAAATCGTCACTTGGAACTTTTTTCTAGCACTTTCCATTGTTTTGGTCGGATTATTGATTTTTTCTAAGAATGAATTGTCGTATAAAGTATCTCCAGCAACATCCTGAGGTTAGTTAACATTTGTGAATACGAAGATTGATGCTATACAGTTAGCGAGGGAAATACACCAAGAGATGATCTGTTTACGCAGAGATTTTCATATGTATCCCGAAATAGGATTTGAAGTTCATCGAACAGCAGATTTGGTTTCAAAAAAACTAGCTAGTTATGGCTTGGACGTTAAAACCAATATCGGGAAAACAGGTGTGGTTGCCGACCTTATATCTTCTGGGGCAAAAAAGAGAATTGCTTTACGTGCCGACATGGACGCCTTGCCCATTCAGGAGATAAATACACATTCCTATGCATCACGCATCCCAAACCAAGCCCACTTATGCGGACATGATGCGCATACAGCGATGCTTCTTGGGGCGGCCAAGATATTAAGCTCTATTTCGGAAACACTAAATGCTAATGTACGTTTTATTTTTCAACCTTGCGAAGAAATGTGGCCGCCAGGTGCGCAAGCAATGATCGCAGATAACGTCTTGGAAGGGGTAGACGAAATTTATGCGCTTCATGTATGGCCAACTCTCCCTGTAGGCAAGTTCGGCATTTGCATGGGGCCGGCAATGGCACAGGCAGATGGTTTTGAAATTGAAATCATCGGAAAAGGTGGACATGCTGCCACTCCTCATACTGCCATTGATCCTATTGTGATAGCTACGCAAGTGATTCAATCATTGCAAACTATTGTTTCCCGTAATATCGATTCCAATCATAGCGCTGTATTGACTGTGACGCAGATTCATGCAGGTTCTAATTTTAGTGTTGTCCCAGATCAATGCAAGATATCAGGAACCGTACGCACTTATGAACCGGAAATTCAGCGATTTATTTGCCGAAGGATGAAAGAAGTCGTTGAAGGTATTGCAGACTCTCATGGCGCTAAAGGTGTTCTAAAGTATTTAGAAGGCTCGCCGCCTGTATATAATCACTATGAATCAACAATGAAAGCGAAGAATCTAGCGTTAGATCTTGTAGGTGAAAACAGTATCGATTTCCCTGCTCAAAAAATGATGTTTGGCGAAGATTTTTCATATTACACGAATGAAGTGAATGGTTGTTTTATCCATTTAGGCTGCCGCAATGAGGAAAATGGAATCGTTCATCTCCTTCATGACCCGCATTTTGATATCGATGAGGAATGTCTCATTTATGGAGCAGCGATGCATGTAGAGCTCGCATTGAATACTTAGCATCAATGGTGAGCTTTTTCTTATTCACTCAAAATTTTAGCCATATCGTAATTTCTTAATTTTGCCCTACCGTCAGGCTCATAACCTTGATATTCAGGTGTTAAGTATTCTTTTTGGAGTTCTGGGGAAAAGTACTCTTCTTCCTGATCTCTTATTTTTTTGAATCCAAGCCTTTCATAATACTTAATTAACCGCAAATTCGTTTGGGCAGCAGATAAATTTAACTGGGTTTTGCCTTGCTGTTTTGCTACGGCTTCTGCTTTCTCGCACAGATAGACTCCAAGCCTTAAACCCCAAAAATTCGGATGTGCCGATAACATGTTCACAGAGGCTTCATTCTTGGATTCCGAAATATACAACATTGCAGCAACGATGACTTTGTTTACAGTAACGATATACCATCTGTTGTAAGGGGTATGCATGTCCTCTATCACTTCATTCGTTGAAGTTCTTCTCTGGCCGACTTTTCTGAAGACATCGCCCTTTGAAAAAGCTGTAACAACAAGTTCTGCAATTTCCTCAGCAGCTGTTGCTGTTGCAATTGAAACTTGATAACTATGTTCATGGAGTAAATGAGGTTGGCTGATGAGCGGTCGTGATTGAGTAGATTCTGTTACCAGTTGTTGCCAATATTTACTGACGGCTAGGTCGAGGTAAGAAGGCATTTGTAAAACATCTAAGTCCGAAGGCGTTTTGAAGGGATCGTTTGCCTTCATAGAAAGATTCGGAATTGAAGTTACTCCTGTTACTGACAGGCACATGATCTCCCCCGATGAATTGTTAAATTACTTTTTCAAGAGGGGACATCATATATGCTATAATTTTTGTTCTCAAGGAGAAAGGCGGCGCAGTGACGAGTTACATTTGAGAAACACAGTCGTGATCGGACCAAGAGTGAGCTAGAGCTATATGCTCAAATTAGCGTCTCGTACTTTTCTCTGTCCATGAGCGTGTTGAGTTCATCAGCATTGGCGATCTGCATTTTAAAAATCCATCCGTCGTCTTCAGGAGATTGATTGACGAGTTCTGGTTCATCTTTGAGGCGTTCGTTGACGGCAATGATTGTGCCGGAGATAGGAGCGTACCCATCGGCTGCAGCTTTGGTGGATTCAAGAACGACGACCTCTTCGCCGGCCTGGACGCTCTTACCGACTTCGGGTAACTCAACATAGACGATATCGCCAAGCTCGCTCTGTGCGTGATGGGTGATGCCAACCGTTCCGGTCTCACCATCGACAGCGATCCACTCGTGTGATTCAGTATATTTGATCATGATATCAGCTCCGCTATGTTTTGTTGTAAAAGGGAAGTTTGGTAACAACAGCCTCGCAGGGGCGGTTGCGAATGTTGACCTCTAGAGTATCACCTTCCTGCAATTTTGTTGAAACCAAAACAATGGCGATTGCTTGATTCAGCGATGGGGATTGTGTTCCCGAGGTGACATGGCCGACCTCTTTGCCTTCATGATTGACAGAATACCCTTCGCGCGCGATGCCGCGGTCTTGAAGGATGATGCCATACTCGTGACGTTCTGCAGGCTGTTTAAGCGCCTCTTTACCGAGAAAATTTTTATTCATCTTGATCGTCCATCCCGAAACGGTTTCGTTAGCGCGGATGTCGTCAGCAAGCTCGTGCCCATAGAGGGCATAGCCCATCTCTAAACGGAGGGTGTCCCTTGCGCCTAGGCCGATCGGTGCGATGTTACACTCTTTACCTGCGTTCATCAAAGCATCCCAGAGGCTGCTGATCACGCTGTTGGGAGCATAAATTTCGCAGCCTCCAGATCCTGTGTAGCCAGTTGTGGAGAGGATCACTTCCGTGCCATTGTAGTCGGCGGCAGCGAAATGGAACGGACGCATGTTTGCGATAACGGGAAATAGTTTCGCGACGACGCCGATTGCTTTGGGTCCTTGGATAGCGAGCAGGCCATCATCGTCATAACGGTCTGTGATAGTGATGTCGTAGCCGCTGCTATGTGCGATCAGGTGGGCGAGGTCTTTGTCACGGTTGCCGGCGTTGACGACAACGAATAAAGATGTGGAGGATTTTTTATAGATGATCACATCATCGACGCAGCCGCCGTCCTTGTGGCACCAGACGGTATAGGTAGCAGTTCCTTCTTTTTTCCCTGCGATTTGATTTGTCGACAGGTAATCGAGAAATCGTTCTGCGTCGAGGCCGTCGACGCAGATCCTTCCCATGTGCGACACGTCGAAGATACCGACACCGTTCCGCACACATTGATGTTCTTTGATGATGCCGCTGTACTGGACGGGCATTTCCCAGCCGCCGAAGCCGGTCATTTTCGCTCCTAAAGCGATATGTTTATCGTATAGGGCGGTACGTTTCATCGGCTGAGTTGTAAGCTGCTCCATAGTGACGGTTGCTCCTCGATACGGTATTCTTGGGTGATGGCGGTGAAATGTTGCGATGGGCTGTCAGGTCTGTTGATGCGGTAGCTGAAGCCGATGCGTTGAAATTGTTCAGGGTCGTATCCCATGAGGCAATGGGCAGGGATAAACAGATGAAGGGTATATGACTTGCTGCCGATGTCGCAAGAGATTTTGAGGTCGTTAGGATTACAGAGAGGATGCCTGTCTTCATCAGTACGGAAGCGTGTGATCTCTCCCGCTTGCTTGCCGCCGACAGGTTCAGCGAGGGCGAAGAAATGGTGGCAGAAGCGCGTGTTAAAGCCTGAAGCCTTTACATCGCGCGTATCGATGAACACCTCAAGGCTGTCGCCGCGGACCACTTCGGGAAATAGGGAACGTATCGGCGGCTGGTCGATGACCGCTTGGATGGCGATTCCTTCTTCGTTCCAGCCTAGGGCGACCTTGGCGAAAGCCTCTTCGTCGGTGAGAGCGGAAGTATCACCAAGAAGATACTTCTTGCAGGCGGCGGTGCCGATAAGGGGAAGTTTTTTTTCCACGTAACGGCAGGTGCCGCTGACGTGGAAAAAGTTGATTGGCGATAGGCCTAAAGGCTCACTCGCTGTCATCGCTGCGTCCGCTGTTCAGGTAGTTGAGAGAGATCGCTTTTTTGTCGCCCATGATCTTCAGGAGACTCAGCATCAGCGCTTGTTGTGCTTCATCTGATAGCAGGTCGTGCGCTTTCTCAACTTGTTCTCTAGTCATTTCCTGTTCGCTGTCGGTGCCACGCTTGTTGACTTTGAAGAAGTATGCGTTGCCATCTGCAGGCGTAAATACCGGCGACCATGAGTTTTCTTGCATATTGAGCGCGGTATCTTTATCGACGATACTGTTTTGCGCGCTGCGCGATATGGTGAATGCTTTCTTGATTAGCTTCCATTGATCGCTGAGGGGCTTGCGTGGCGGCAGTGTCTCGCTGTCGGCAGGCGGCATCATTCCGCTCTCTTCGTAATTAGTTACCCACTGTTCTTCGGTTTCCGGATTTTTTTGCACTTGCTGCTGTACTTCACGCATATGCTTAAAGAAGCGTAGCGTTGCCGCTCTATCGATGGGAAGGTCCTTTTCTACCTGTTTTGGGGTCATTGCATTAACGTAGTCGTATCCAAGGTCTTCGAGGCTGCCGGCAACATAGCTGCCGGTCACGCTGTTGCTGACATCGGTGAACGACTTCCAGGAACCGTCGTCATTTTTATATGTCGCGGGATCTTGTGAGCGAATTTCTTCATAATGCTCTTTCAGTTTACGGTCGAGAACATCGTCGATGGTGCCGCTGTCGCTTGCTTCGGCAAACGTTTGGATCTCTCTTTCCGGTGAGCGCTCCAGGACTTTGATACGATAGTAGTGTATACCGTCGCCGGTGTAGTCGTTGAGCTGTGATTGATCTTCTTTAGCCGCAGCATTGGTATCGGGGCCGGCAGGGGCTTTTTCAAGAAGGGAGATCAGGGCCGTTCTGTCAGTAACGCCTTTGAAAGGAAAGTCGCCGCCTATTGCAGTTAGCCCTGTGGCGATCGTTTCCGGCTTCGCTTTTTCGAGGGCTTCGGCGATCCATTCGGGATGGCTGTCGACGATCTGTTCACGAGCATATTTATCAACAGCCGAGCGTGTATTTTGATCTAGGTCTTCCAAAGCTGTGAAGCGTTCGGCACGTGTTGCAGCTTCTTTGATGCCAAGTTCAGGAAATTTCTGCTGTAGCGTTTTCCAGTTGTCTTCTTGCACTTCCCAGTCCACCGTGTGCTTTATAGAGACACGTGGCAATAGCTGTTTTTTGTTGATTTCAGACACTTGCATCAGGAAGCGCTGCTGGATAAGTTCGGGATATTCTTTTTCTACTTCGTCGGCAGTCTTGTAGTCAGTAGGTAGATCGAGTCCTTTCTTTTGTTTTGCAACGGCATTGATATAAGTTTCTACTTTTGCCAGATCACGTCCAGAGTGCAGCTGCAATGCTGGCGGCAACTGATAGATATCTCCTTGAACGCTTTCGTTGGCGTAGTTGCTTACGGTATTGAATGTGTTTGCTGCAACGAGAGGCGCGCTTCCCATATCTTCGAAGAGACGACGGAAAAGAAGAACTTGCTGCCAGATATGCACAGCCGTTGTTTGATCCATGTGCATACGACGTAACTGTTCGTTGAAGTATTGTGCGCTGTTGGCAACGCCAAGGTTAGGGCTTTTGGCGTTCTGCTGGTAGCTGATTGCAGCATTGCGCATCAGGTCGGCAAGAGCCTCTTCTTTAGAGACGCGGTACCCGCGTTGTTCAGCGATTTTTGCTCCGTTGATGATCACTTCGCTAACGAGGCGAAGGAAGCGTGGCCCAAACCAATCTTCCAGGGTATGGTAGCCGAAGAGTGAGAGATCGCGATGATCTAGGTCAGGATCAGGAGCAATCCAATTGTATTGCTTTTCTTGGTAGCGCAATACCTGTCTGACTGCGGGGGCGGGAAATTTCTTTTCACCGAGGTAGAGGCCGATACGGTGGGCAAACGCTTCAGAGTCGGTGGGGTCGGAAGCACGACGCAGTCCGCGGTAATGGCGTGTCATCTCGGGTGCAAAGTAATTCCATGCGTTGTTTACTGTGATGAATTTTGCATTGGGGTGTGTATAGGGAGTGTAGCTTTTTTCGCGTTGTTGCCGCTGTTTTAGATCTTCATGAATAGCTTCGCGGTAATCGGCGGCGATTCCTGCTGCGAGCCCGGTTTGCAGAAAGTCTTTGGCGATAACGCCATTGTTAAGGAAGTTGGGGCCCCATACGCCTCCATACATCAATTTGTCGTGGCTATCGCTAGCTAGGAAGCGGGTCATCTCTTCCACATCGGAAGCGTATACTCCACTGCCGTCGACAGCGGTAAAGGCGACACGGTCGGCGACCTCTTGGTCCGTAAGTGTGCTATACGTACCGAAAAAGGAAAAAGAGATCACAATAACGATAGTGATCAGAATGAAGAAATATTTTTGATATGTGCGAAAAAAATGGAGCATAGCGACCTCGTTCCCAGATATTTTGGGTCTTGTCATTCTTTTCAGCGTATTACGGCGGTACAAACAGACTGCTGCTGCCGGTTGAAAAGGGGAACAAGACCCTATTTTAACAGGGACATGCTATCAAAAATCTAGTCGAGATCTCAAGGAAAAACTGATGCCGTCGACGATTGATATCCTACATATCGTAACGGCCGGAGTTTCCGGAGCGTTTGACATGCTTGATCAGCAAATTCATGAATTCTTCCCATTGCTGTTTCACTAGTGCAGGCTTCAGGATGTTCACATCGACACCTACCTTGGCGGCGAAGTCGTGGATCATGTCGTCGCTTATGTTGTTGCGCTCGTATGCTTCTTTGAAGCTTTCGCTCATGCCGCTTGCGTAGCTTTTCCAGATTTGACCGCGGCGGCGCATGTTGCGGATCGCGCTGATCAGTTGATCGTTGGTGAAAATGTAGCTGAAGAAGCTGAGAGGGTGGACATTGTCGAGTCGGATGCCTGCCTGCTCCAAGCTGCCACGGTAGAAGACAAGTTTGGCTAGAGGTTTATGTCCCAGGGTGTCAACGATATAAGAGATATCGTTTTGCTCTTGTTCGCTCAATTCCCGATAGTAGTCACGCACCGCTTTAGAGCGCGCTTCGGGGGGGATGCTGCTTGTGTCGCCTGCTTTATATTGTTTTGCTTCAGCAACTATTGGAAGGATTAGAAGAAGTGAAAATAAAGTCCTTACAATCAATTGGTTTTGTTTGTACATATTTGTTTCCTCAAATGCTAGTAATCTTTAACTCATAATATACCAATTGCTTATATTCAAGCAAAAAAATGCGAACGATTGACAATCTCATTCAAATGAAATAGATTAAAGCTATGTATTTTATTCGTTCTGCCGTTGCTTCTGTGCTTGTCTTTTTCTGCTGCGGAATCCATTCTGCGGAAGCATCTTCATTTGGTCGTTTTTTTCAGGGACCGCATCAGTTTAGTTTGGGACCGGAATTCTTCCATATGCGCCGTACAAAAGAAGGCGGCGGCCGTAAGGACGGCTGGCTTTATGGGGTGCATTTCCGTTATGACCGTGTGCGTCCTTGCTCTTTGTATTGGGGAATGGACGCCTATTGGGCAAAGGGGACATTAAGGGGAAGTACCTCGTCGGGGAGTCCTTGCAAGTCGATCAAGACAGATATGAACGTTGAAGGACGGCTGGGATATACTTTTGCTATTCCGCGCGTATCGCATCTGTTGTTTTCTCCCTATGTCGGGGGAGGAGGCTTTTGGGGTATTAACAACTTTCAGGATCCAACTCCCGTGCCGATCAAGCTGCGTAATACCTTCCAGTTTGTGTCGTTGGGATTTCGTTCCCAGATATCGTGCTCGCCTAGTATCGACTTAGGTTTGAATTTTGCGACCAAGTTCATGTTGGATGGCCGCAGCAATGTGTGTGACGATCCCATCTTTGACGATGACACCCTGATCATGGAGAGCAAGAACCATTATGAGGTGGAAGTGCCGATAACCTATACTTATTGTTGCGGTGATCGAACCTACCAGTGGATCTTGGAACCTTTTTATCGTTACCGCCACTACGGCCATCACGACAACTTCCCATTCGACTTCTTAGAGACCCGTTTTCAGATCTTCGGTGTCATGCTGTTAATGTCTACTAGCTTTTAGACCTAGAAAAAGCCTTTCCTTAAGATATTCGAAAAGGTGGAGATCAACATGAATCACTTATCGCCAAATGAAGGGGTGAGGTTCCTGTATGAAGCGCCTTTCACCGAATGCTTCTCTTGTGGGGTCTGTGATCCTAGCAATTTTTCAAGGGCGCAATAATATATCAGCTATTGAGATTGTTGGTTCTCCTGTTGAGCGGACATATATAATGCTCAAGTGCCGAGTTTATCCTTGGTTGGGGAACTTGATTAAGATTTTTCCTGAACATGAGCACACTTTTGTTGCTTTGGAACCTTTTTTAAGGTTTTTTTAAGAAAAGCTTCTCGCTGCAATTTATGAACTTTTTAATAAGGATAGGGATTCAAAGTTTGCTGATTGTTTTGGTATAGCTGTTAGACGATTGAGCAAAAATCTAGCCACCACTCTTCTTCCTTTTCCTCGTTTTTAATAATGGATAAGGCGATGCCGTTGATTGTGCTGACTTTTAATTCTAATACCTTCGAATGGAGCTGGCTAAAAACTGCATTTTGTTCTTCTTCGGACAAATCTGAAAGATGGGTGTGGTGGCTGAGAACGGTGATAGATTTCCCTTTTATTGTGCAGGTTTTTATTTTTTCTCCTTTAAGTGGAGATATGACTGCATAAATCTCTTTGGGATCGTTTCGCGGTCTTGTAAAAGAGGTTCGAGTATAACAGTTCGTACTTATTTTATTATCATGTTCGTAGATGGGGTCTAGATAAATTGACGCCATCAACTGTTCATGTCTTTCAAGATCTCCTTTCCGTTTGGCATGGCAAGCCATTCCTATTGTGAGATGAGGGGGCATATTTTTTTCCTATGAACCGCTAGAATTTTTGCAGAATATTTTCTTGAATCATTTTTGGTGTATATAGGCAAAGATAGTCGAGTCCTAAGATAATTTACACTTAAAACTATTGAGCTGCTTGCAAAATTATTTAGGGCAATTTTCCGTCTCATTTCGTGCTCGTTCTTGTAAATTGTCATCAGTTTGCGTCGAATTCTTCCTTTCGTGAGCCACAAAATTGCAGGAAAAACCACACCCGACTACTTTTGCAAGTTGTTTCGGTATAGTTATACTATCGCAATCACCATTTCTGTAATCTTGTGTGTTTCAAGGGGCTTATCGATTATTTGGAGACATATTCGTAGCGTGGTGTTTGGTTGTCGATCTCACTATTGTTGACGACATAAAGGGAGGCGCGATCGAGGATTGCGATCCAGTCGGCAGTATTGTGTGAGTCTGCAGCAAGTTTTAAACTGCGCAGAAAGGCATTAGTGAAGATGCCGCCGCCAAGAGTACCCCAAGAGAATTCTCCTGGGCTGGCACTGGTAATGATATAGTAGCCTGTGGACTCTTGGAAAAGTTTGTTGTAGTTTCTTTTTCTATTTGCTCCTCGCGCTTCCGGGGTTTCTGCCGGAATCGGCATGGTTGTAGGCGCGTACATCTCCGGAATAATGTTGTTGCAGCAGTCTGAAACCACAAGCATGAGGCGTGGATTTTTGTGCATCAGTCTTTCGGCAACTTCGAGGAAGTCTACGCCTTTATCGGCAGGGGTCAGATAGAGGTGCGGCCACTGGTTGACTTCCGGTGATACATTTGAGGGGCGGTAGCCGTGACCGGAAAAGTAAAAGATCACGGCGTCATCAGCATCGATCGATAGGTCTGCGATGAATGCCAGCGCCTCTTTATTGACCTCCTGGCCAATGAAGAGCTTTTCACTAAGCTCCAAGGTCGTATTTTGCGCGATCCGATGGGTCTCATTTCTAAAGTTCCTCAAATCGGCTTCTACAGAGGAGCCGATGTTATCTGCGTGAGTGTCGCAGATCAATATCGTATGCAGCTTGGCTCCATCGACGTTGCCGCCTGCTGCGCATAAAAGCAACAGCATGCTGAAGAAGGTAATCTTCTTACAGAATAATCTATACATAGTTGTTTCTTTGTTAGAGTTTAAATAATCTCTGGAAACATCGTTTTGAGATTTTCCATAATCGGATCGCAGTCCAATATCACACTTTCTCCCTCATACAAGAACTTGAGCTGTTTGCATGATGGGCTGATCAGCACTTTTACCGGTGCCGATGCGTTAAAAGTGATGACAGCCTCAGGAATGAATAGGCATGCTTTTGTTTTGTCGAAGATGTAGCTGCGGTCGTCGAGAAGGATCTGTTTCAGTGCGGCATAGTCGAGGTGGCTGAGGGCTCGTGGCTCTCCTACGATCTTAAAATTGTTATTACTGTCAGGAGCGGCCTTGGAGAAGGTAACGTCCTGAGAATTTTTTATCGTTTCAACGGCGTCAAGTCCTAGTGCTTCAACAACTTGACGAGTGCTCGGAGTTGATGGTGTGCCATTGCTGCATCCTATGAAAATCAAGGGGACGAAGGCAAGTGCAAGGAAGAGGTTTAGGGATTTTATCATGATGAACTCCGTTTCAAAAAAATATGTCCTATATTTTGTATATATCTACTGTTTTTCATATTCTTGCAAATTATGTTCAAGTACTTGGTATTGTGGGTTTTGCCCTTCAGGGAGGTTGGTGGTCATCACAATGGCAGCTGTGCTGTCGAATACAATTACCCAGTCAATAGGAGGGGGGACTTCGGTGGCTTCTCTAATGCTCTCAAGAAGGGCATTGGTGAAAAAGCCTCCACCGGAACGTTTATACCATGAGCTTTCTCCCGGGCTGGAGCTGCTGATAATGTAGGTTCCTGAACATTGATTGAACAGTGCCTGGTAGTTGGTAGTGATGTTGGGATTATAAGGGGTCAGCGAGCGTCTTTTATGAATCACGTGCGGAGCGTACTCATCGGCGACATACGAGTTGCATGTATCGGCAATGGACAGGATCAAACGAGGGTGTTTGCGCATCAGCATTTCGGTGACGTCCCACTGGTCGACGCTTTTGTCGTCGTGATAGAAGGCAAAGTTTGGCCAAGGGTTACTTTTGCTGTAAGTGCGAAAACCGTGTCCGGCCCAGTAGAAAATCACAACATCGTCATGGTCGACCTTTAGCTTTTGGATCCCTTTTAGAAAGCGTGTTGTCGCTTTGTCATCTGAGTAGATGTGTTCGATGAGATTGGCATTGGCATGCTGTGCGGCTTTTTGTAGCTCGCTACGCATATTATCCAAATTTTCTCTTACGGAATAGCCGATTCCGTCGGAGTGGGTATCGCATACGAGGAATGCATGAATATCATAACCATAGGCTGCCGATAGCGCGCTAAGCGCGATTGTTAAAGAAAATAGCAGTTTTTTCATCTATATCGTCCAATAGTTTGTACAAAATAATAAAGAAAAAGTGTTAATTTCTTATAAAGAAAGGTTGCAAATAGATGATCTAAAAAGTTTTTTTAATTCTTCCCTTGCTAGATGGACGCTTGCTGGAGAATAGGGTTCTTTCAGCAGGGGGTGAGTGTTAACCATCATGGCGTCATAGACGGTAGGATTTAAAAAATAATCTTTACATTTTGGTTCAGGGGGCGACAATGAGATCGATCCTTGGTGCAGAAAGCCGCGCTTGGTACGCCGCTGCGCTGCGCCGCCGATTTTTTTTCCTTCGATCATGACATCATATTGGGTAGGCTTTGCCATACAGAAATTTGCACATGTGATGTCTTTTGGAAGAGATTCTTCGGGAAGAAGCTGTGGAGCGAGAGTATTGTTGAAGCGTCGGATGACATCGATCACCATCTGATTCACGAAATAGTAGTTTTGCAGGGTATTGGTAGAGTAGGCAGGATGCGACCCGGGAATGATGATTGAGAAGGCGAGATCGTACGTGTGGAAGATGATCCCTCCGCCTGTAGGGCGGCGGGCAAGGGTGATGCCCGCTTTGCTGACAGCTTCCAGATTCAAGTAGTTTTCCGGTTTGGTGAAGTAGCCATAGGTTGCGGAAGGCCCAACCCAGTCGTACAGATGAAGAATTGGCGCCTTGTCGATGCTTTCAAGTAGTTCCGCATCGGTGCGCATATTCTCTTCAGCGCTGTTGGTTCCTGTGTCGATCAGTTTCCATGTCATGGCAGTGTATGGATGATTGTAAAGGTGACTGGCCAGCTCCACTCGCCAAGGGCTAGCTCGCCCTTGTATTGCGATGTTGTCTGGAAGTGATGAACGAGGCTGTTGTTTCTGTTCCAGGTTACGGTGCCCTGCATATAACTTGATAGTGTGATCGATTCTTTACCGTTTTTTTCGACAGGCAGTGTTGGAGGGATGAGTAGCGAAATCTCTTGCGGAGATTGTTGCCTTTCGACAGAGGCCGTGATGTCTTGGTCGTTTACGTTCGTGATAGTGTAGTCAACACCTTCTACGGTATAGGTTTTTCCGACTTCTAAATCTTTACCTGCGAGAGGAAATAGGAAGACTGTCAAATTTTTGACGAGATCTCCGGTTTGCATTTTCCCTATGAGGGGAAGTTCTTTCATCAACGCCTTTAGTGTATCTGAGCTATTGATGAGCTTGCCTTCAGCATTGAAGGTTAGTGTGAACGGCTTGTCCCGCAGTTCTTTGATCTCGGCAAGGTAGATCGACGTTTGCGGGTTTTTCGTGGAGAACGTCATGGTGTGATCGTCGACGGTGAGGGCAGCATCATAATCTTTGATAGATACACGCATCTCAAGCGGAGGTTGCAAGATCGGCATATCCGATTGCTCTCCGATGATCGTTGCTTCCATGGTCAATGTCTGTGTTGCTTCAAGGTGGAGGTTTAGATTCGGCAGCGATTGATCAAGCGACATCCTGATCTGATGTTCCATCGTTGTCGGTGTATTGGGCAGGTATTGCAGACGTTCAGCATGCAGGGCGCATGCCGATAAGCATGTCAGGACAATGAAAAGCGTTCTCATTTGTATACAATCGGATGAAGTTTGTCGTTAAGGCGGTCGCCGAAGTTGTAGCCTTCTTTTTTTAATGATGCGGTATGCTGGTCGTTTTCGTTTCTAGCATACACGGCTTTTGCTCCGGTATAAGTGATCATCAGAAACCGCTGTTCTTTGCAACGTGTCAATGCGCTGAAATCAATGGGGTGGTTGGCGCGAAAGAAGCAGGCATTGCCGGCATGTTGCGGAAAGATGCTATAGCGTTCTTCCGTTTCAGGATCCCTTTCTTCACCGTCATTAAGGCATATGACCAGTCCACAAAGGATATGCTGGATTGAGGAGAACTCTTGAACGGTGGTCTCTTGACGTAGGTAGCTGCCGCCAAGCAGCAGCTGATCGTAGCCGATACGGATCGGTTTGATGTTTACAAGTTCAAAGGCGATTGAAGCGAAAATTCGGTTGCAAACAAACTTGCGCACTGAATCGCTGGCGCGCCATAGGTCGTGTCCATGCAGGAATAGCGAGTCAGCGCGCTGAAGCTCGAGCTGTCTGTGTGAGACCTTGAGTCGATGTGAGAGCACGGTATCGATCTCATTGGAGAGATATTGCGCTTGCGCAGGTGGGATGATCTCAAAAAATTCGACGGCGCCTTCCCTATTGAAAGCATCACGGTGTTCTTTTTCTGTAGTAAAATGCATTGACATGAAGACATTGTCGCATAACGGATTTTATCGCGCAACGTTGGAAAAGTAAGAAAATTTAACTTATTTTGCTTTGTTGTTGAATAAATTCGATCATTTTTCTTCCTTGTTCATAGTTTTTTTTAAGCTAGGAACGCTTTAAAAAAATGTTTTTAATGCGAGATTGATAATGTGATGCTTTTTATATAAAACATTAGTTTGTTGTATTATATATAAATTATTTTCATTTATATTAATTTCGTATTTCATTTAATATAGGTTTTGTTGTAATTGGAGGGGATGTGAGTTTTCCTAGCTCAGAATATGAAACAAGAGTTGCAATTTGGGATACTAGCCTAGAACACGGCGTAGGTCATGTTTCAATGGAGCTAAGAGAAAAGGGACAACCGGTCAAATATCTCAGTCTTCGTCCTAGTAATCCTTATTTAGTGAATCCTTTGACGATATTTTTACCTACACCAGGGGTCAACTGCTCTTCTGTTGACGAAGATAATCGATTAGAAGGAAAAGTTTCTGATAGAAATATCACATTTCCTCTATCCGAAGATCAATTTAACCGAATGGCTGCTCAGGTTGATGTGATTCAAAAAGAAATTGCCAATAGTACAAGGCTTTATCAAATACATCCTCGACTCTCTCTTCTTCATCTTGGAAAACAATTATCAAAACCAATGGCTTTTCAATCGTTAGCGGAATGTCCATTTTCAGGGGAGAGTATTGCTCCAGATTCCCATACAATAAATGGGATGGAAGAGATGAAGGCCTCCCACTGCGCATTAACAGTTGCCGATGCGCTTGATGCAGGAGGCATTACTGCGAAACGTCACTTGTCGCCTTGGATATTATCGCCTTCTAATCTTGGCGATCAGCTTGAAAAGTTTTGAACAAAGACTTTCTCGGTTTTTTTCACCAGCTGTTTTCCCAGCTCTGCAGGAGTAATGCCCCAGGGAAGAGTTTCGCTTTCTGCGATATCAATATTGCCTTCTCTTAGAATTTTCGCAACTTCTGTTGTGCAGTTTTCGAGATGAATATTCTTTATCGAACTCAATGTATCTTCAAAATGGAAGTTTTCCATTGTCGATCCGCAAAATTGATTTGCAGAGAAATTCTGATAGAATGTCGGTTTTGACATTAGCTTGGCGATTGCAAGAAAGTTGCATCGCGAAAAAAGCGAGTATGTTATTGCGCCATCGCGGATTTTTTCTTTTTCTGAGCATATTTTTGATTTCATCGCTTGGTATTGCTCTTTGTTAAGAGAAACAGTATATGTGATATCAGGAGATAACGGCGTCACTGTTCCAGAGTTGTCAACGTCCCCTTCGTGGTCGCAGTCTTCCTCTAATTTATGTACCACTTTTGCCGGTAGAGGAAATGGGAGGGTAAAAGGGTTAGCTAAACCTTGGTGTTTTGGCCAAAAGCCTAAATGGTTTGATTTTGTAGTACCTAACCTGTCTGTTTTGCTCACTGTAATAGAGCAGTGTCCGCAGCGTGAAGTGTCCCAATCTGTTTTCCAAACATGAACTTTTGCTTGATATTCACTGTTATTTTTTATAGGACTCTGGAAAATGTTATATACGTTTTTTAATCCGCTTGAAATTCCGAACATAATAAAACTCCTTTTTATTTATCATAATTATAAGGAATCTTTATTAACGTAAAATAAAGTAAATATTAACATTTTTTAAAGATGGCTATACCGAAAAAGGTTCAAGAATCGTTTTTTGGCAAAGAGAAATCCACCGCTATTGGAAGATCGTAAGCGCCCTTATATTCTTGAATATTAAGGCACTTACAATCTTCCAATAGCGGCGCTTTCTCAAAGCCAAAATTCCGATTCTTGAACCTTTTTCGGTATAGTTATGGTGAAGGAAATTGAAGTACCGCTTCAACGTTTCTGTGTTTAGCGGGAAATGTTGTCTGACGTTGGCAGTTGCTGTATCAAACTATTTTTTCCCTTGTTCTTTGATAGCAATGAGTACGTTTCAAATCAGTAGGACTTTTTGTTACTCAACTTTAGGTGCTAGCTATTGTTTAGCAGAAAGCTTGAGCGCAAATATCGAGAGGTTACAGGACCGATAGATTCAATGTTAGTGCTTCTTGGCAACGATCCGTAAAGTAGGATAAATGCATCCACGCAGGATGGGCTTGTGAAATATAGGGCATCAAAGGAATCAAGATCATCTCGAAGTTTAAGTTCTTTATTGGGCACAGTATTGTAAATGATTGGAGCTTCAGTTGGAATTGACCTTGCTTTCAGATAATTGGCAATAATGGATCGCGATAATGCGGAATGCGGCCATAGAACAAGGCTATTTGAGAAGTTTTCTGCTGACAGTATTTTGAGAATCCCTTCAGCGGTTTCCTCTCCCGGTGCTTTTGCTTGAGGGAATCCTTCTTTTTTGAGAAGAACAGCAGTTTCTTTGCCAACTGCGATTACTTGTGTGTTGGGAAAGCGGTAATCTGTGATTGTTGCTAAACAGCGAACGGTATTTTTGCTGGTTACAATCAGGTGGGTGAATTCTTCTATTCTTTGAATCATTTGTTGAATATCGGGAGAGCTGGGATCACGGGGGATGATTTTGATCAACGGATGGTGTGTGTATTCGATGTCGTTGGTGGAGCGAGGCGGGTCGATGCCTAAGTAAAGAACGCGTTTCATCGATCGAGGCATTGGAATAATTCGGCGATTAGGGGGTCGTCTAGCCGTGCGACAATTGCCAGCTTGCCCTGGCCAGGTACGGTTTCTCCCGGAATAATAACGCGGTTAAGGTGCGTCAGTCCTAGACGGATGAGCGCAGCTTCGGCGATGACTGCGCCGTCTGCTTCTCCCGTATGCAGTTTTTCGATGCGTTGTGCGATTGTTCCGCGAAGGTCGATAAAAGTTAGGTCGCTTCGCATTTTTCTGACGGCTTCTTCGCGACGTTCTGAGGAGGTAGCGATCCGCGCTCCCTTTTGCAGCGACTGTAGGGACTCTCCCTCTCGCAGCACTAAGGCATCGGCAGGAGTAAGTCCACGGGTAACAGCGATAACGGCGAGTCCTTCGGGAAGTGGCTCCGGAAGGTCTTTTGCCGAGTGTATCGCAATTCTTGCTCTTCCTTGTAAAAGCTGCTGGTCGATCTCGCGAGTGAAAAAATCACTCTTTCCCATCGTTCGCAGCGAAGTTTTTTGATCTAGGTCGCCGGTTGTGAAAATATAGTGGACATCGAAATCTACGTTGGGATGATGAAGGCGCAGTTCAGCAAGAACCTCTTCTACTTGCTTGCGCGACAATGGCGATGTGCGTGCGGCAACGGGGATTTTAGTTGATAAAAGCACTGGCAGCCTCCTCGACAAAATCCACTCCGCAGAGTTGGATCTGTTGGCGTAATTCCTCCGAAACACCACGCACATTGCGTTTAGGGAGGATGCATCGGGAGAAACCCATCTGGATCGCCTCTTTCATGCGGCTCTCCATCTTGGTGACGCTGCGCACCTCTCCGGCCAGGCCGACCTCACCGATGACGATGCACTGCGGATCAACCTGTTGGTTTTTTGTCGACGAAGCAATGGCAAGCAGGATGCCAAGGTCGGCACCCGGTTCGGCAACACGCATGCCGCCGGCGATGGAGACGAACACGTCATATTTGTACATTGGGTAGCCCATTCGCTTTTCCATAACAGCAAGCAGCAGTGAAAGGCGGTTGTTATCGATTCCTGTCGTTCTTCTCGATGGTGTTGGGAAGACGGTCTTGGTGACGAGAGCTTGTGTTTCAATCAGGATTGTCCGCGATCCTTCCAGCGTGGGGACGACGACGGAACCGATGACATTTTTCGAACGTTCCTCGAGGAAAATCTTGGAAGGATTAGGTACTTGTGCCAGACCGCGCGGCTGCATTTGGAACACAGCGATTTCATCTGTCGGACCGAAACGGTTTTTGACAACGCGGATCATCCGGTAATTTTGCTGCTTGTCGCCTTCGAAGTAGAGGACGGTGTCAACGAGATGTTCAAGGACCCGCGGGCCCGCGATCTCTCCGGATTTGGTGACATGGCCGATAAGAAAAATGGAGATGCCGCGACCTTTTGCAAGGTGCATGAACTCGGTTGTCGTTTCACGTACTTGCGACACCGACCCCGGTGCCGATGTGACTTCGTCTTTGTAGACGATCTGGATCGAGTCGACAATCATGACGTCGGGATTGAGGGCGTCGACATGAGCTTTGATTGCGGAAAAGTTTGTTTCGGCGAGCAGGAGGATGTTGTCGCTGTCGATCCCTAAGCGCCGCGCCCGCATTGTCGTTTGTTCTGTGGACTCCTCCCCGCTGATGTAGAGAACGAGGAGCCCTTGTTTCGCGAGGGTGTTGGAGAGCTGAAGCATCAAGGTCGATTTACCGATGCCCGGGTCGCCGCCGACGAGCATCAGCGCTCCGGGAACGATGCCGCCGCCGATCAGGCGGTCGAATTCTTCGACATTTGTTTTGAAGCGGGGAGTCTCATCAGTGGAGACCTCTTTAATCCGAATCGGTTTAGAGCGTTCGGTCTGTTGCGCTTCGAAGCGTCGGGATGACTTGGGGAGCTCCAGTTCTTCATGGAGAGTATTCCATTGTGCGCATTGAGGGCATTGCCCTGACCATTTGTGCTGTTTATGCCCGCATTCGCCGCAATACCAGACGCTTTTCTGCTTCGTCGCCATTAGTGGTTCCCTGGTGATAGCCGTTTGAGGGCATCCTCTGCCGCTGCTTGCTGTCCTTCTTTTTTTGAGGCGCCCCTCCCTGTGCCTAGTTGTTGCTCTTCCATGTAGACGCCGATCGTGAAGGTTTTGTCGTGGTCGGGACCGCTCTCTTCCAACACTTTATAGATAGGAGTCTGTTGATGGTTCTTCTGGCAGTAGTCCTGCAGCAGCGCCTTCCAGTTGTTAACGGGTGTTTTTAGGATTTCGTCGATGTCTGTGGAGAAGTTTTTAAAAAGAAAGCTTTTTGCAGCTTCCAAGCCGCCATCAAGGTAGATGGCTCCAATGATCGCTTCAAAGAGGTCGGCAAGGATCGAGCCCCTTCCTCGTCCGTCGTTCATTCGCTCGCCTTTTCCTAGAAGAAGGTATTGCTCAACGTCCAGCTTGCTGACATAGGCGCTGCAGGAGCTAGCTTCGACAAGGCGGGAGCGCAAGGTGGAGAGTTCTCCTTCCGGGGTTGTTGGTAGATAGCGATATAAATAATCGGAGATGATTAGCCCTAGCACGGAATCACCCAAAAATTCCAGCCGTTCGTTATGTTCGTTCACTTCTGTCGACTCATTGACAAACGAGCGGTGGGTGAAGGCTAATGTTAAATTTTTCTTATCTTTAAAAGAATAGCAGAGCTTGGTTTCGATTTCGTAAAAATAGTTTGATAGATCTTCGTAAATAGTCATGTCTATCAGTTTATCGAAGAGGACTATTTTCGTATATGTTGCATTTTACGGTTATGTTGTAAATGACTGGTGAGGATATGTGTGAAGGTGTTGACAATTTGCTATGTCAGATTTGATAGTACAGCGACAATTTTCTGATGGTTTTTCTCTTTTGCGAAGTCGAGAGCTGTCACGCCAGTGTTTGTAGTACTATTAGGATTGGCATTGTGCATTAGCAAAAGCTCCACGATCTCCAAGTGTCCATTGAGTGCAGCGATATGGAGAGGAGTTATACCTGACTGATGTGGTTCGTGGACATTTGCTCCATT
>JACKPN010000018.1 GCA_024233575.1 Chlamydiales bacterium | reverse complement strand
ACGCTATTATTTGCCACCCAAAAGGAGGAAATATGTCGTTATTCATGGATAATCATCATCATCAACCTCATCCGATGCTGTCTTGCCAGATGTTGTTTGAAGGGCGAACTTCAGGAATATGCCCGCAGTGCGTTACCAACCTGCCTGAAGGTGACAACCTCGACTATCCCGGATGGAATGGAGAGGTTAAGCATTACGTTTGAGCCGCCTGGATTTGGAAAATATTCCCGAAGAAGAGTTTAAACTGAGAAATCTGCAGCGTCTTTTTTTGAATGACAATCAATTGGTAACAGTGCCTGGCGATATTGGCAATTTAACATCGTTGGAAGTTTTGGACCTTTCCTCAAACAAATTGGTGAACATCGCTAAAGAGCTGGTACAGCTCCCGCGCTTGCAAACAGTTTTTTTGACGAATAACACGGGACTTAGTGATATGTCTTCTATGTTAACTTGCGAGGTTAGAACTTACGGTACTGCCATACGCACCATTGATGACGCGCCAGCGCAAAGTCGTTTGCTTCAAAGCGTAGTCGCGGATCTCTCTGTCCGTGCTTCCGGAGAAAAGCTCGATTTCGCTGTCCGTCAGCCTGTAGATAACAGCCATTGCATGATTCCCATAAAGAATCTGGAGCTTCTCCAGACAGTGATGGAAAAGCTGCTGGCGACGCGACAAGCGCAGCAGACCATACACAGCTATACCGGCAGGGACGAGCTTAAGCCATTGTGCAGAACGGTAACCTGCATCAAAACCGAATGCCAGCAGGAATATGTCGAGTAACACCAATAGAATCAGGATAAGAACGAAAAGACCGGCTTCCATCGATGATTGCGCCAGCGGACCGAGGAAGCGCCGAAATGACGAACGTGCGGTTTTGTAGGCGATGATTTCTTCATATTTGGGTTCTTCAAACATCATTCTTCCCACATGGGCGAGCTCGTGAACGGCGACCTCGTCGCGGGAATATATCCCGAGGTAGCGGTCGTTGTTGCGAAAGGCCTTGCGCAGCTGAAACAGCGCGCATGTCGGCGTATCGGGAGTCAGTTGGAAGATCCATGCGCATCCGCCATGCCAGAGCGATAACTGATGGTTGCTGAAAAAGATAGGAATCCATTCCGGTGCAATGTCATAACTGTTCCGAATTTCCGCGAAGGCGCTCCGCATCACTCCGAATCCCGCCAGATCTTCCGGAGCGAAGGGCAGAGCGCCGCCAAGCTCGGCGGCCAAACGCTCCTTGATGTTCAGGCAGAAGTCTGCGCGTTTAAGAAATTCAGCATCAGTCTCATCGGGTCCGGGGATAATTCCTTGCCTGTTGAGCTCCAGAAGTTTAGCGTCTTCAATGTCCATCATGGGGTCGTGTTTGATCTATTAAGCCCCTCTTTTTTAAATGATTGTTATTAACTAAGCAATTGCTAGGCTGATTTTTCTTGCAACGAGCTCTTATCTATGGCAATCTTTGACCTACTCGTCACAGTAGAATTCTTGAAACAAGACAAATGAGGGCAGCATGCTTACAGAAGATTATGAAGAGTTCACAGAAAGCCAATTAAAGGTTTTAGAACGTTTCGTTACTAACACAAGCAGTCATATCTTCGTTCTTCGCAACCTCCCCGAAGTGATCAAAGGAGCTTTGTTCTCCCGTTACTCACGCTCCAGCCTCGGGCTGCGTTCCCTCTTGCTTAAAGAATTTATCACCAATGATGAAGAGTCCGCATTTGCCGACATCACAGGAACGATGGAAACGACCGAGGAAGAACCGGAAGATCAGGCTAAGGCGATCAAAAAAGCGCAGAATTTCTACGATCGCATCCTTGATGGTTATGGCGACGACTCCATCGGTGAACTGGGGGGAGCGCATCTCGCCATCGAGAATGTTTCCATGCTTGCCGCTAAGATGCTTGAAGATGCCCGTATTGGGGGCTCGCCACTGGAAAAGTCGACGCGCTATATCTATTTTGACCAGAAAGTGAAGGGAGAATATCTCTTTTATCGCGAACCGATCCTGATGACCTCCGCATTTCGCGACCTTTATATTGACACATGCAATATGCTCTTCGAAACCTACAGCCGCCTTGTTCCTCCGCTGACAGCGATTATTGAACAGGACTTCCCAAAAGATCCCGACATCTCCAAGGCCGCCTATGCTGCGGCGCTGCGCGCAAAAGTTTTGGACTGCCTGCGAGGGCTTCTTCCCGCCGGCACCCTGACCAATATGGGCGTTTACGGCAACGGACGTTTCTTTGAAACGCTCATCCATAAGCTGCATTGCCATAACCTTGCCGAGATTCAAGATATCGGCAAGCGCATGCATGACGAGCTTGCCAAAGTGATTCCTTCCTTTATTCGCCGCAGCGACACACAGCATCATACGCATCAGGCGTTTCGTGCTTTTCGCGAGACGATGCTCGGCGATATCGCGACGATTACCGAGCAGAATACACGCTTCCCTGAAAGGACAACAGAGCCGGGCATATATCTTGTCGACAGCGATCCCGAGGCTGCTGTCAAAGTGGCTGCCGCCCTGCTTTACGAACAGTCTAACAAAGGGCTGCATGAGCTGCGCGAACATTGCCGCACGCTCTCGGAAGAGGAGCTCGCCTGTATCCTTGATGCCGGCTGCAGCGCAAGGGAAAATCGTAGACAGAAATCGCCTCGTGCCCTCGAGCATGCCGACTTCACCTTCGAGATCATTGCTGACTTCGGTGCTTATCGCGATATGCACCGTCACCGCACCCTCACCCAAGAGCGTCAGCTTCTCTGCTGTGATTATGGCTTTTATGTACCGCGCGAGATCCTGGGTACCGAACTTGAGTCAGAGTATACAACAGCCATGCAAAGAGCTAAAGAAGCTTATGATCAGATCGCAGCCGAACTTCCTGAAGAGGCGCAATATATCGTTCCGATGGCATACAATGTCCGTTGGTATTTCCATGTGAACTTGCGCGCTTTGCAGTGGATGTGCGAGCTGCGCTCATCGCCGGCGGGCCACCCCAACTACCGCTATATCGCACAAGCGATGGCGCGTCAGGTGTCCGACGCTTTCCCGCAGTTGGAGCGTTTTTTCCGTTTTGTCGACTATGAGGGCTATGGTTTAGGACGTTTGGGCCAAGAACAGCGCAAGGTGGAAAAACAACTTTCCGGAAGTGCCATTCTGTAAAGACGTTTAGGAGGCATACCCCTCCTAAACACCGGTAAATTTATGCAGCTTCAGCTGCATTTTCTTTACGTGACGGATGCAGAATTTTTTCGAAAAAATCGGATGCGAGGTTTTCAAATCTACCGAATGGCGTAATCAGTTCTTCCATTATCATACTGTCTTCTGCGATGTTTATTCCAGGTTCGTTTAATTTTCCGTGCCATAGTTCTATATCGTTTTTGTAATTTGTACGGATACTGCTGATATAACTATCGTAATTTTTGCCTTTGAAAAAATAATCGGTATGCGCGGTATATCCGAAGGCTAGAAATTCAATAAATTTCGCGACCTTACTGACCTGATCCTTGATCTCTTCCGTAGGAAAATCGAAGAGATCATCCTCGCGTTTTTGTTCCAACGAATCGATCGTTTTTGTCACTTTGGAGAGATGTAAGTTTTTCGGACGTTGGGAGTCTTCGTTTATATAGCCCAATCTAACGGTGCCAATCGATTCAACAGGGTCTCTATGATTCTTGACGCCAAAATAACGTAGCTTAAATGAGACGTGATCGAGGATTTCCACGTTTTTGATAAACTGAGAAGCTATATGGCCTTCGATAGCAGGCGCATTATAAGCGAAGAGGTTGATCCCATGGATTTTCTTTGACAAAGATTGCTTTTTCATCATTCTCTCAGTGACAGCAATAATCATTCTTTGGCTATCAGAAGCTCCTAAGCTATGACCCATCACCTCGACGCAAGCTGTTTTTCTTTCCGGGCATAAATCATTGATATGCTTTTGAAGCCTTTGTGTCAGCTTGTCGGCATTACTGTTGAAGCTTTTGGCGCCGGGTCCTTCGAAATGGAACGGAAGACATTTCTCTTTTAAGCTTAAATCCCGCTTTATCGAGCTTTTGCATGCCGTGCCTCGGAAGAAGACTTGCATTTTGACCTTATCCTTATCTTCAGTGAAGACAGGTTTGAGGATACCAACATGCAATCCGGCACGGGAGTGGAGCGTATGTATCTCACTAAGAACAAGGTTACCTTTTTTGTCCCAGTAGCTGAAAAGGATTCCCTCCGGTACCTGGGCTTTCTTGTGATCGTAGAGGTAGTAAGCCAAATCCCTTGAGATATAGTCTGTATAGGCGAACCGTCGAGCTGTGTTTAGTTGTTTTTTTGGATCATATTCATCCCTCTGCTGATAAACATTTTTTATCAATGCAATGTCATGTTTGATCTGGCGAGCGTAACGGACGTGTTTGTTGTGTAAGAGACGATCAGTGTCGATGTCTCGTATTTGTGACGTAAATTCAATCAGATTCTGTTTCTCTATCGATGGGTCGATTTTGTGAACATCCTCCAAGGTCAAGTTGGCGGCAATGTCAATGATGATCGCCTTGACATCATTTGTAGTTACGGCCTCTTTGTGATTAAGCTGCAGACGTTTCATTGCTTTTTTGACAACTTCGGCGTGATATTTCTCGCTTAATGCCGCTTTTGCTGCTTCAGCAGTGATCCGCACATGATTGCGATCAATAGCAGCTTCGCGATCGAGGAAGTTCTCAATGATCTCATTTGTTTGATTCTTGTCAGCTTCATGAACGCTAGCTTTGAAATCAGCTAGCTTTTTCTCAATCGTCTGAATGACATCTTTGTTGAGCTTGTCAATTTGTTCACCGATCTGATTTGCTTGATATTGTCGAACTTCTATATTTTCTCTAATGAAGGAAGCGTTACCGTTGCTGCAAGTCAGTCGATAATTTTCCAGCCCTTCTCTGGATTTCTTTGCCGTCCGCAGCAGGCATCCCAACTCGTTGAGCGACCGGTATAGCTGCTTATTTGCTTTGCGGTCGTCGTTTTTTGTTAGATCAAGATCTTTGATGAGGTCGCTTGCTGTTTTGATTTGAGTAGAGAAGGTGTCGATCTCTGTTTGCGTCGATTGGCGGGTGAGAGTACGATGCAGCTCTTGAAAGATTTTGCTGATGCACGCCAAGGTCTGACACGCAATTTTTTTGACTGTCCCATCCTTCTCATTGACGAAACGTTGCGGCGAGAGCATTTTTCCATTTATGGCATTGTTGCTAGTCTTCAGACGCTCATCTTCATGGAGCGTGCCGATTTGGTGCAACTGCCCTCTGATTTCAATAAAATGGCTTCTAAAATTATTAATCGAATTCATAATACGCTTCATTGTTTATGTTAAAAACAAAATTATATCATCTTAGTAGAATGTAAACAATTAATTTAATGTTACCTTAATAAACTGTATTAATTTGGATATGAGAGTGATTCTAGCTATATTTATACCGAAAAAGGTTCATGAATCGCTTTCAGTATACTGATTCATCTGAGGTTTTCTCATACCTATGCTTATGTAGAATGTCATAAGATTGCAGTGCATTCCCCCTTTTGTAAGGCTTTCATTGGAGGTTTGACCTTATTAAAGCTGCTCAAATCGACAAAAAACAGTTCGATAAATTGTGATGTTTTGGTTTCTGCAACGACAGTCGTACAGTTATCCTCTTCGGCCAGTTTCATCAGATGTTCCTTGGGCATATCAGTATAGACGTTCTTTAATTCAAGGCTGCTCGCAACTATTTTCACAATCGCTCATTTGCTCAGCGATCGTTATCCAGCCCCCGCCCATCGATTGGTAGATGTCAATGAGGGAAGTAAACACCTGAGCACGGACATCGGCCCAGCTGAGTTCGGCAGGAAAATATTGTTCCTGTGCTTGAATCACAACGAAATAAGGGGAATAGCCGCCGTCATATTGCAGCTTGGCAAGATGAGTGTACTCTCCGGACGCCGCCACTAGGCGTTCCTGTGATTTCAGCTGTTCCTGTAAGAGGGTATGTGTTGCTAGTGCGCTTTCGACTTGGGCGAACGCGTTTTGGATTGTTTCCTTGTAAGTGTAAAGCGCCACCTGCTGCTCCGCTTCAGCCTGTGCGACCTGCCCATAGATGGCGCCGCCGGCAAAGATAGGACCGGTGACAGTGCCAAAGTAATTCCACGTATAGGATGGGCCGGTGAACAGCTGCTGCAGATGTTCACTGATGCTGCCATACTCGCCGGTCAACGAGATGCTCGGAAAGTATAAGGCTTTAGCAGCGCCGATCTGGGCGTTGGCAGAGATGAGGTTCATCTCCGCTTCCAGGATATCAGGACGCTGGCATAACAGCTCCGAAGGCAATCCTGCAGGAACAGGGGGAAGCTTTAGCTCTTCGATATTCTTTCCGCGAGGGATCGACGAAGGATTGCGGCCAAGGAGCACGCTCAATGCGTTCTCCGTTTGGACGATCTGCGCTTCGATCTGAGGAATTGTCGTCGCAGCCTGCTCATACTGCGACCGCGCCTGGGCGACAGCCATCTCCGACACCTGCCCGTATTTGAACTGCAGTTCGAAATATTGGACCGCTTCCCAATAAGTGTCTTTGGTGCGCTTGGCGATCACCAGCTGCGCGTCAAGACCGCGGAGCTGAATGTAGCTGCTGGCAACAGAAGAGACAAGGGAGAGCAGCACATCGCGGTACGATTGATACGATGCGCATACATCGGCCTGTGCAGACTGTACCAAACGGCGGAGGCGACCCCAAAAATCCAGCTCCCAGCTGCCGGTGATTACCGCCTCCCAGCGGTCTTGCGGCTTGCCGATCGGAATCGGAAGATTGAATTGATTATAGTTATTACTGAGCTTGGAGCGGCTATAAGAATCAGTATAACCAAGCTGTGGAAACAACGGCGCCCGCGTCTGCATCAGGATGCCCAATGCCACATCGACATTTGCTGCGGCAGCTTTCAGATTATTATTATATGCCAGCGATTCGGCGATCAGCCGCTCAAGCACAGGATCGTCGAACAGGGTCCACCATGCACAATTGAGCGTATCAGCGGCGTTGCTGACCTCATAATGATAGGTTTCGGGAATCGGCACACATGGACGGCGGTAATTGGGACCGACAAGGCAGCCGGTGAAAAGCAGCGAAAGGAACAACAACAGAACTCTATTCGTCACGATGCCCCCTTAACTTATCGCTGATGCGGAAGATAATGACGTAGAATAGCGGAACATAGAGCAACGCCAGCGACGACGCGGCAAGCATGCCTCCGATGATCCCGGTACCGATCGAATGACGGGCATTGGCGCCGGCACCCATTGCGATGAACAAAGGAAAGACGCCGAGGATAAACGCTAGCGATGTCATGATAATCGGCCTTAAACGTAGCGTACCCGCATCGACAGCACAGTCGAGTATCGCTTTTCCCTTGTCGCGCAGCTCCACGGCAAATTCCACGATTAAGATCGCATTCTTCGCAGCAAGGCCAACGAGGACAAGCAAGCCGATCTGAAAATATACGTCATTGTTCAGACCGCGCAGCCAAATGGCAATGAGGGCTCCGATAACACCGAAAGGAACGGCGGAGATCACCGACAATGGCAGCGACCACGACTCATACAACGCCGCGAGAATGAGGAAAATCACCAGAAGGCCGAAAGCAAAAGCGATCGTCGAGCTTGCACCAGACGACTTTTCCTGTAGTGCCATTCCCGCCCACGAGTAGCTATATCCCTGCGGCAGCACCTCGTCGGCAATTTTTTGCATGGCGGCGATCGCCTGTCCGGAGCTGTACCCTTTAGCAGCATTTCCGGTGATCTGTACGGCAGGCACGCCATTGAAGTGAGTGACTAAGGAAGGGCCGACAGAATAGCGCGGCGTCACCATCGCCGACAGTGGGATCATCTTATCGTTATTCGACCGCGTATACAGGCGCGTAATATCGGAAGGATCTTCACGGAAATGGGAATCGGATTGCAGGATCACATCCCATACGCGGCTATACTGCTCATATTGGCTCACCTGGATAGAACCAAACTGCGCTTGCAGGGTGTTGTATACGTCTGCGATCGGTACATTCAACAGCACAGTCAAGTCGCGGTTGACATCAGCAGTCAGCTGCAGCCCCGAAGCGCGGAAAGTGCTGTTCAGGCCTGTTAGCGTGGGGTCGCCATGCGCTTTGGCAAGGAAGTCTTGCATCACCTCAAATAATTGCTCCGCATCGCCGGAACCGAGGTTCTGAATCCAAAACTCAAATCCTGATGCTTTGCCAATCCCAGGGATGGCAGGAGGAGGAATTGGAATAAAGGCGCCGGTATTGATATCTTGCGACTGCGCATATACCGACTCAAGGACAGCCTTGACATTTTCCTTTTTTGCGGTTTCGATCGATGCATACCGCTTGCTGAAGTCCTGCATCGTTACGAAAAAAGTGGCCATATTCGCTCGGTATTGTCCATCAAGAAGGCTAAAGCCATTCACCACCGTGCTGGTCTCAACCGCAGGATTGTCAGTGAAGAGCTTAGAGATCTTCGCTGTTGTCTCGGCTGTCCTCTGCAAACTTGTTGCGTCCGGCATGATCACCTGAGCAAAAACATAACCCTGGTCTTCATTGGGAACGAAAGCGGTGGGGATCTCTTTGAAGAAATAGATGATACCAGAAATCATGAAGATAAAAAGCAGCAGCGGCAGCGCCATTTTCCTGATCACTACCTTAATCAGGCGTCCGTATGAATCGGTCAGCTTCTCAAAAGCATTGTTGAACCAAGCAAAGGGGCCGCGCGTGGCGCGCTTGCTGGTTTTCAAAATGACACCGCACATCGCCGGTGTCAAAGTAAGAGCGATGAAGCCGGATATTGTTACCGAAATGATGATCGTCAACGCGAATTGCTTGTACAGCTGCCCTGTTGTACCTGGCAGGAACGCCGCCGGCAGGAAAACAGCGCTCAGGCAGAGAACGACGGCGACAACAGGTCCCGATACCTCTTGCATCGCCTTGACGGCAGCCTCTTTTCCCGGAAGCTTTTCCTCGGCCATGTGGCGTTCGACGTTTTCTACAACGACAATCGCATCGTCGACGACCATGCCGATAGCAAGGACGATGGCGAACAGCGTCAGCAGGTTGACGGAGAAGCCTAGAGCATACAAGCCGCTAAAGGTTCCAATGATGGCAACAAGGATCGCTGTCGTACAGATAAATGTCGCACGCAAATCCTGCAGAAAGAGATAGACGACCAAAACGACGAGAAGCACGGCGATGACAAGCGTTTCGATCACTTCCTCAATGGAAATGCGCACGAAATCGGTAGTATCCAAGGCGATCATGTAGTCGATCCCTTCCGGCATCATCTTTTTGAGCTCTTTCATCATCGCCCGCACGTCTGTAGACACCTGCAGGCCGTTGGCGCCAGGTTGTTGGTAGACAGCAATCGCATTGATTGGAATCTGATTCATCAACGTCGTATCGATATACTGTTTGCGTCCCACCGCGGCGCGGGCAACGTCGCCAACGCGGACGATGGCGCTGCCGTTGTTATCTGCACGCAGGATGATGTTCTCATATTCTTTCGGTTTGATATATGGTTGCTGCGTGATGACAGGGAATGTCAGCTGCGTTGTCGGCGCTGAAGGCTCTTGGCCGACCTGTCCCGCACCGTAAAGAGCATTTTGATTGGCAATCGCTTCTTTGATATCCGTCGTGGTGATCTTCAACGACGCCATTCGATCTGGGTTCATCCAGATGCGCATCGCCTGATCAGGGATGCCGAAGATCTGCGCCTGTCCCGCACCGTTGACGCGCTTGATCGCTTCAAGGATGTATACGTTGGTATAAGTCGTCACATAGTCAGGGCTGTAGCGGCCATCCTTGTCGTAGACGGCGATCAACATCAGCGTCGTTGACGATTGCTTCTGTACAGTCACTCCATATTGCTTCACGGCATCGGGAAGATCAGGGTTGGCGAGGCTTACGCGGTTCTGCACAAGAACCTGCGCCATATCGGGATCGGTATCCAGGGTGAAGTAGACGGTAATCGTCGTTTGTCCTGTGTTGGAACTAGTCGACGTCATATAAAGCATATTATCGACACCGTTGATCTGCGCCTCAATAGGCGCGGCAACAGATTCGGCAACAGTCTTAGCATCGGCGCCGGGATAAGTAGTCGTCACCTGAATCTGCACAGGAGTGATCGTCGGGTACTGCGAGACGGGAAGAACGCTCATCGATACGGACCCGGCAATGACGATGATCAGAGCGAGCACCGTGGCAAAGATCGGGCGGTGGATGAAGAATTCTGAAAACATCCCTTATGCACCCTTGGTGACAGATTTGATCTTCACGGACATATTCGGCTGAAGCTTCACGATACCATCGGTGATCACCTGGTCGCCGCTGTTTAATCCTTGCGTAATGAACCAGCTCTCGTTTTGCCAGTCGCCGACGGCAACAGGGCGCATCTGGGTCTTATTGTCTTTATCGAGAACCCAAACAAAATGTCCCTTTGCCGATTGTTGTACGGCGCGCTGCGGCACCAAGATCGCATTCGGACGCATCGCGCCCTCTACCTGGACGCGCACATACTGATTCGGACGGAGGATCCCTTCTGGGTTATCGACGGTGACGCGGATTAAAAATGTCCCGGTATCGGCATTATAATAAGGAGCAAGGAAGGTGATCGTACCAACGTAGGGGAAATACTCGCCATTGATCTGGATGATCCTTACGGTATACTCCTCATCCTTCGGAGGTATCAGCGCACCTCTCTTTATCTGATCGCGAAATTGCTGCATCTGATTTTCCGATAGACTGAAATTAACCCACATCGGCGTCAACGCCGACACGGTAGTCAGCTGGCTGTCCGCCATGTTCAGGTAGGTGCCTTCTTGCTGCAGGGCAGCACTGGTAATGCCATGAATAGGAGAAGTAATGGTACAGTAGGAGAGGTTCAATAGCGCCGTTTCAAGGTTTGCCTTTGCTTGGTCGACCGCCGCCGCCGTGCTTTGGTATGTGCCGATAGCGTCATCCAAATCCTTTTGCGACAGCGCATTCAATTTTGTTAGCGGCTCCACACGCTTCAGGTTTAGCGCCGCCGTCTCGTGCGCCGCCTGCTGTTTGGCCATTGCCGCTTTGGCAGCATCGACCTGCGCTTGAAAAGGGCGTTTATCCATGATAAACAATACCTGTTCCGCTTCGACGATGTCGCCTTCGGTATACACTTGATGGTCGAGGAATCCATTGACGCGCGCCTGGATGTTGACGAGATGCGAACTCTGTGTCTGTGCGACATATTCAAAGCTGACAGGTTCGTCCTGCGCTTCGACAATCAAAACATTGACCTCCGGAGCATTCGCAAGGTTTTGATTTTCACTGCTCTTGCATGAACACAACAATAGCAGGGGGATCATCATGATGAAAGCTCTGACACACACGGCATTTTCCTCAATCGATGTAATTTTCCGTTGTAGCATGTAAAGTATTTATTTAGGTATACCAGTGATGAGGAATGTTAAATGAAGCGCGGACTTTTCTATTGCCAGCACCTTGGCGGCATCGGTCACCTGACCAGCGGCCTTAGCTTGTCCCGCGAGTTGGTCAAGAGTTATGAGATCGACTTTCTTCAAGGAGGAAGCGATGTCGGCCTAACCTTTGAATCACCGTATTTCCATCATTACTACCTTCCTCCAATCACACGTGAAATCACGAGCAACAGTACAGAAAAACAACTGATTGCAAAGTTCAAGTCACGTGCTGGATCGATTTTTCAAATTGTTGAGCCGCAGACTTATGATTTCATGTTTATCGAGGGCTTTCCTTTTGGAAAATATCGGTTCTCCCCGGAAATCATACCGATTATCAATACCGTCAAAAAAAATAACCCCAATTGCCTCATCTGTTGTTCGACAAAAGGATTCAATCGTGAGGAACTGCCTCGTCTTCCACTGCGTGCACTAAGGGAATATTATGATATTGACCGGCGAACATTTGAGGCTGTTCGCGATTATTTTGATGTGATCTTCATGCATTCTGACCCCGATGTCATTAAGCTTGAAGATGTGTATTTAGTCCCCGAGGATTTTAACGCCAAATTAATTTATACCGGTTTTACCATGAATAAGCCCAAGGTGCGGCAATCGGTAACAAGAAAAAACTTGATCCTTGCCGTTTGCGGCAGCGGTCACTTTGGGGCGCCTATAATGGTTGCGGCGTGGAAGCTTTCGGCTATGATGACCGATTACGATTTCATCTTATCGACCGGGCAGATGATGGACCCCAAAATAGTAGAAAAATTAAAACAGAATCCCGATTCGGGGAATGTAGAATTTGTCTCTTTTATTCACGATTTTCATCACAAGCTACACGAGAGCAAACTGGTAATTTCTATGGGGGGGACAACTCTTTTCGATCTCTATGAGACCAAAACCCCCGGGATTGTTTTTCCCTATGGCGGTCCTCCTGACCAGACGATCCTTGCTCGAAAGTTTGCTGAACGGGGACTGGTCACTTACCTGAACAAAGAAGATCTACTCTCTACTGAAAAATTAAAGCGGTTGGCTCTGGAAACGATCGAGCAGCCATACCCTGATGTCGCGATCAATACGAATGGAACCGTGAATACTAAAAAGAAATTGGACGAATTACTGTCTATTTAGTTTACTTATTGAAGTAAAGTCGTTTAATAAATATAATAACCTTAATTATAAAATTAAGGTTATGTATGAATCCTGTTCCGACTTTTGAAGTAATATCTATAAAACCTGAACCCGATAAACCTGCCAAGCTGTCAAAAAACAAGCGAAAGAGAATAGCAAGGCGTCCACCTGCTGCAGTCCCCCAACCGTTTGGTCCATCAGCGAGTTTTCTAGATGGGGTTCCTGGAAGCGTTTTGTCAGTCAACGGCAAACTTCTGAAAAATTCCGGACTTTCAAAAGATTTTTTTAACTTATTTGGTCGGATTGCTAAGGATTATCGATACAGTGGTTACATTCCAATATTCGAAAATGTCGGGATTTTCCTACAAGACAGACTCAAGTCTTTAGAAGAAGAGCTTGATTCGACGTTTTATGAGTTAATAAAACCAGCGTTTTGTGAAGTGCAAAAGAGTGCTCATCAGTATTATCTAGTTGCCTATTTGCATTTGTTGAGTATCTATTTTAACAAGCGTTCTGAAATGGTTTCCGACCTTTTAAAGGTAGAGAATTATTTCCCCAACCGCGAGAAGATAAAAAAAAATCTCACTGAAGAGGTCATGAAACAGTTTTTAGATTGTTTGGACGGTAAATATCGTTCAAGCTACCTATCTTCTACACCAACTCCCAACCTAAGATTATTTAAAGAAAAGAAATTCAGCGAGTACAAGAACTACATTACCGAGATGATGAAAGATGTTGAGAGATGCATAAATTGCGTTGAGGAACTTTTTACCATCGATCCACAGAAGGTGGTTAGATTAACAGATAATCCGGTCGATTTTTATTTTACCGGGAATTGGGCGAATCATTTTGCATCGGACAATAATGATGAACTAAAGATTCTTGATCTTTATGACCTTCTTGTCGTCGATGTATTCAAGCTTGGACATGACATAGGCCTTGTCAGCAGAGTTACCTTAAAACTGCAATTGTCGTTATTTAAGGAGCTTAGGAATCTGAGGCAATTGCCACCTGATGATATTGTTGTGAATGTGGATGCAGTGAGTAGGTGGTTCAAAAAAAGAGATGAAAGTAAGGAAAACCTCCAAGATACCAAGAGTTATATTGAAATAATTCTACGTCAAGCAACAGATAACTGTTTAACACACAAACAGTATGTGACACAAGCTGGGGGCAGACTAGAAAGATACAAAGACAAGTCAGAATTTTGCGCGATGTTGCTATCAAGTTTTGAGCAGACAATGATTCTCAACGAATATTTTAATTATAGTTTCTCTGTATTAGGAGCACACTGGGCCAATCGTTTTTCCCAGAAGAACGAACAAAAAAACAACCTCCTTGATATGGTCTTCTACTGCGCTCACGTATTGAAAATTTTACAGCCTTTTTCACAGCCTGATAGAGAGACAAAGAAGAAAAGCATTATTGATGAGGTCATGAGTAAAAAAGGTCTCAATCAGGAATTTCTTCAGAGCGTTGCTGATTATATGGAAACAATCAATGAGATGGACTCGTTATTGGTGGAGTGTGTAAACCAAGAGTTCATCGATCTTTTTGATACAAAAGTAATCAAAACGCATCAGTTGTTGTTTGAGGATCTGATTGTCTTTTTACAGGGGTTTGAGAAGTATAAAGATAAACTCGCCGCCATAGAAAAAAAGTTGGAAGAGCAGAAAAGCCGGATGCAGCAGCTTGTTGATCGTCTTGAAAGGAATCAAAGAGATACCGCAAAAAAGCTAGGACACGGCCTCTCAAGGCATTTGAAAAATCGCAACATTCTTCTTGCGTCCTATACGCTGTTTAAATCCCTGCCTAAGGTAGTCGGAGACAAGAAGACTCCCGATCTGGTCGTAGGCGAAGAAGAAGAAGTTTTTCTGATATTACAAAAGCAGTTTGCAGCATATTCTCGGCTGTTTGATGTTCCCGATCTTCCTGAAGCTCCTGAAGCTCCTGCTCCAGAACCCGTTCATGAAGAAGAACCAATCTCATTCTTACCTATTGAGAAAGCCCCGATTCTCGCGGAAAAAAAGGAAGAGAATGCCAATCCGAAGATCGATCTTTCCGACTTTCATCCGAATATGAAATTCCGCGATTTCAAAAAAAGACTTGCTAAGATGGGTTGGAAGGGAGTTTCTTTTGGCCGTCACTTAAAGGTAGCAAAAAATGGATATAGTCTTCCTGTTCCCGTTAGAAGCAGTCAGCTAGCAACAGGAACGCAAGCGGCGATCTTGCGGCAAATCAGAGAGAAAGAGGAACAGATGGCAGCGAAGTAGCCTGCCAAAACAGCATGAAGAATCAGTTTTGCGCAAAGCGAAAGATCTCTTTATCAAAGGCTGTAGCGTAATCGAAAACTTGATTTCTTCAGTTTTTTCGGCATATTCCCTTTCTGTTTAAAATAAAGAGCCGCTTGCAAATTTAGTTGAAGGTGGTTTTTTGGGCTTGTCTAGTATGGAGAAAACGCTGAAAAAGCCCTTAATTTCATTCGTTGGCGACACACCTTAGCTTCATCTAAAATCTAATCAGAGATAGCGAAGAATTCAGCAACTTTGGCTTTATTGGCATTTGCCAATAAAGGATGTGTCATTTACCATGTCATGGCTTGCAAGGAGATGCTCATGAGTTTTCTGACGGAAAGTATGACAACAATGACATGGGAAGAAATGGCTAACTGTGTGGATTGGTGGAATACAAACGCCTTATCGACACCCATATCTGTTAAAGTTGCGAAGGGTCAAACTCGTTTTAAAATTGAAAAGGACGGGAGAAAATACTCTATTTCAGCAGAAAGGGTGATGCTGAAGCATGAGGTAGAGATACATAAAATTTACCTTACATATAGACCTCAAGTCAGGTATCGGTATCACCTTACCATCAGTTCACAGCCACATCCTTTATCTACCATTACAGCGGTCGCTGCAAGGGTTAGCGCAGAGCGTCATTATAGTGAACTCGAACCTCGTAGTGATTATGAATATTTGAACCGCACCTACCCTTCTTTTTCGAGAACAACAGGCAAAGCAATAACCTGGAAGCACGAAGACGGTAAAGATTGGGAGTGGGAATGGTTCATAGAGGACCCAAAGACATCAGGTCTTGTTTCGTTAAAGATGCCGGTACCTAAAAACTTGGCAAAGATGACGTTAAAAAAAATTAAGTATTAGCTCTGACGGTAGAGATGTAGCCATTGCTAAATATTCTAAATTCTCATAAAATAAGCATCATGCAACGATCCCTATTATTTCCTACCTTCCGATTCTGGTGGCCTCAGTGCCACAATATCTAATTACTATCCCCTGCATTTTTTCACATTTTAATTCGAATCATTTAGGATAGGATCCATGGAAATTTCTACAGACCATCAAAAAGGAAGTGTTTTTGGAAGCACGCTATTGATCACCGGCTCCTGCATTGGCGCCGGTATGCTGGGGCTGCCCGTTCTTGCAGCCCAAGGAGGATTTCTCCCTTCGATTATCATGTTCTGCTTATGCTGGGCTTTCATGGCGGCAACGGGACTGCTGCTTTTGGAAGTCAACCTCTGGTTCACCGGAGAGGTAAGCATCATCACCATGGCCGGACGTACCCTCGGTCGCATCGGCCAGGCATTCGGATGGGTCCTTTTCTGTTTCCTTTTTTACTCGTTGCTTGTCGCCTTCGTTTCCGGGTGCGGCGAGCTTGTTGCCGACTTCTCCGAAGAGATCTTTGGCCTGGCGGTACCGCTATGGACCGGCAGCGTCCTTTTCGTCGTCCTTTTCGGCATCTTAGTCTACTTAGGGACTCTGGCTGTCGACAGATTCAATAGGGTTCTGATGGCCGGCCTTATCGTTACCTATCTGATCCTTGTCGCCCTTGGCATTCCTCATATCAAGATAGATTTGCTGCGCCATATCGACTGGAAAGCATCGTTACTTGCACTGCCGGCGATGGTGATCTCTTTCGGCTATCATAACCTGGTGCCGAGCATCACCACCTATTTGCAGCATGATGCAAGAAAACTGCGGATCGCTATCCTTGCAGGCAGTGCGATCCCCCTTCTGATCTATCTTGTGTGGATGGCGATTGTCATGGGACTTGTTCCTCTTGAACAGTTTCGGCAAGCGCTGACCGATGGCGATATGGCCACACACGTGTTGCGCAAAGCGTCCGGCGTTAAATGGATCGTCGACTTGTCGCAATATTTTGCTTTCTTCGCGATCGTGACGACGCTGCTGGGCGTCTCCCTCAGCTTCGTCGACTTCCTTGCTGACGGCTTGCATATAAAAAAAACCGCTGCGGGGAAGGCAAGCATCTGCCTGCTCGTCCTGGCGCCGCCACTGCTGATGGGGATTCTCTACCCCAAGCTGTTCCTGAAAGCCCTCAGCTATGCCGGCGCTTTCGGTGCAGTGATCCTGTTCGGCATCATGCCTGCGCTGATGGTGTGGTCGGGGCGCTACCGCGAAAAGATCGCCAGGCCGACGATGCTGCCCGGCGGTAAGCCGGCGCTGCTGTTAGTGATCCTCTTCGCTTCAGTGATTTTCTTATTGCAACTGGCTCAGGAGGTATTCTAATGGCTGTCGATAACCGCATGATCGGCGGCGTCCTCCTCGTGTCCGGAACGACGATCGGCGCGGCGATGCTCGCCTTGCCTGTGTCGACAGGGCTAGCTGGGTTCATCCCCACCGCCTGCCTCTTCGTCGGCTACTGGGCGCTGATGACCTATACCGCGCTGCTCATGCTTGAAGTGACCCTTTGGAACAAAAGCACCACCAATCTCGTTTCGATGACCTACAGTACCCTCGGACGCTGGGGGGAGTCGGTGGCGTGGGTGCTCTACCTGTTCCTGCTCTACTCGCTGACTACGGCATACATGGCGGGGAGCAGTCCGATCTTCCGTGATGTAGTGCGCAGCGCCACCGGCTACCTCATGCCTGCATGGGCCGGGCCGCTGCCGCTGCTGCTGATTTTTGGCATATTCGTCTATCAAGGGACGCGTGCCGTCGATATGATCAACAGGATTCTAATGATAGGCCTTGTTGTCGCTTTCGCAGCAATGGTTGCGATCATCGCTCCGTCAGTAGAAAAAAAACTCCTGTATCACATCGAATGGCGTTACCTTGTCGTATCGGTATCGCTCGTGGCGACATCGTTCGGTTTCCACATCATTATCCCGACTCTTACCGCCTACATGGACCACGATGTCGCCAAGCTGCGGCGCGCAATCCTCATCGGCAGCGTGATCCCCCTTTTTGTCTATATGATATGGAACGGTTTGGCGCTGGGCGTGATTCCTATTAGCGGTCCTGACGGCATCATCAACGGCTACACAAAAGGCAGCAACGGCGTGCAGCTGTTGACGGCGATTCTCGGAACAACCCAAGTGACCATCATTGGAAGATTCTTCCTCTTTTTCGCTATCGTCACCTCGTTCCTTGGCGTGTCCTTAAGCCTCCGCGACTTCCTTGCCGACGGCCTCGGCATCGAAGAAACGCCCAAAGGCAGGGTAGTGCTCTACTTGCTCACGTTCTTTCCCCCTTTGATCGTTGTCTGGACCAGCCAACGTGCTTTCCTCAGCGCTCTCGAGTTTGCCGGCGCTTTCGGTGTGGTCACCCTTCTGGGGATCCTTCCGGCGATGATGGCGTGGTCGGGAAGGTACAAGAAAAAATTTCTTTCAGAGTATGAAACGCCCGGCGGTAAACCCGCCCTCGTTATTGTGATGATTGTTTGCATATGCGTCATCTTTATTGAAATCATTAATAAAATAGGACTTATCGAATGACAGAAAAAAAACGCGTCGTCAGCGGCGACCGCCCCACAGGAAAACTACATCTCGGCCACTATCTCGGCTCGATTAAGAAACGTGTCGAACTGCAAGACAAGTATGACTGCTTCTTCTTCATCGCCGACCTTCACATGCTGACAACAAAACCTCAAAAAGAAGACATCCTCGCCATTCGCGAAAACACCCGCGACATGGTTCTTGACTACCTGGCCTGTGGTATCGACCCCGCTAAGTCGACCATCTTCCTGCAGTCGGGCATTTCTGCTCTTTACGAACTCAACTTAATCTTCGAGATGCTTGTCTCTGTTAACAGATTGACAGGCCTGCCTAGCCTTAAGGAAATGGCGCGCAACGCCCACATCGACCCCGAGAGCGTTCCCTTTGGGCTCGTTGGTTATCCCGTCTTGCAGACGGCAGACATCCTCCTTCCTTGTGCCGATTTCGTCCCTGTCGGCAAAGATAACGAAGCGCATATCGAACTCTCCCGCGACATCGCCCGCCGCTTCAACATGCTCTACGGCGACGTATTTCCCCTTCCCGAGGTGATTCTCAGCGATGTCGCCTCGCTTGTCGGCACTGACGGTAAAGGGAAGATGAGCAAGTCCGCCGGTAATGCGATCCTTCTCTCTGACGATGCAAAAACCGTCGAAAAGAAGGTGCGCGGTATGTATACCGACCCTAACCGCGTGCACGCAGACACTCCGGGTACTGTCGAAGGCAACCCCATCTTCATCTATCACGACATCTTCAACAGCAACAAAGCCGAAGTCGACGACCTCAAGCAGCGCTATCGTCAAGGGACCGTCGGCGATGTCGAAGTGAAGGAGAAGCTTGCCGCTGCGATCAACAGCTACCTCGACCCTTTCCGTGAACGTCGTCGTTATTTTGCTGAGCAGCAAGGTCTCGTCGAAGAAATCATCTACGACGGCACCATACGCATGCAGGAGATCGGCGCTGAAACAATGAAAAAGTTCCGCAGCGCGCTGGGCCTCACCGGAGCGTGGAACAAGATCTCGCGCATCGCCCGCAAACGTAAGGAATCCGCCGATGTTTGAGCTGTCGACGCATTACGAGCCGCGCGGGGATCAGCCGCAGGCGATCGAAACTCTCGCTGAAGGAATTCTCGACAAGAGGAAGGAGCAGGTGTTGCTCGGCATCACCGGCTCCGGAAAGACCTTCACCATGGCCAACGTCATTGCCAAAGTGCAGAGGCCGACGCTTGTCCTCGCTCACAACAAAACCCTTGCCGCTCAGCTGTACCAGGAGTTCAAAGCGCTCTTTCCAAACAATGCCGTTGAGTATTTCGTTTCCTACTACGACTACTACCAGCCGGAAGCGTATATCCCCAGGACCGATACCTACATCGAGAAAGATATGTCGATCAACGACAAGATCGATAAGATGCGCCTATCAGCAACACGGTCGCTGCTTGAACGCAGTGATGTCTTGATCGTCGCCTCGGTCTCTTGCATCTACGGCTTGGGATCGCCGGAATATTATGGGGGTATGAACCTGAAGATCACCGCCGGCACCGAAACACGTCGCGACGACCTTCTCCTTCATCTCGTCGAGATGCAGTATAAACGCAACGACTACGACTTCGCCCGCGCCACCTTCCGCGTTCGCGGCGACATCCTCGACATCTTTCCCGCGTATGAAGACGACCGCGCCATCCGCGTCGAATTTTTCGGCGACGAGATCGACCGCATCAGCGAGATCGATCCTCTCACCGGCAAAAGCCTCCGCAGCATGGAATCTGTCACTATTTATCCCGGATCGCACCACGTTACTCCCGAAGAGGTGCGCCTTGAAGCAATCGAAACCATCAAAGCAGAACTGAAAGAGCGCTCCGCCTTCTTTGAAGCAGAAAACAAACTAATCGAGCGGCAGCGCATTGAAGAGCGCACGCGCTATGATCTGGAGATGATTAAAGAAGTCGGATTCTGCAAAGGAATCGAAAATTACTCGCGCCACTTCAGCAAGCGCAATCCCGGTGAACCGCCTCCATGCCTTCTTGATTATTTCCCCGACGACTTTCTCTTATTCATCGACGAGTCGCACCAGACTCTCCCGCAGCTGCATGCCATGTACAACGGCGACCGTGCGCGCAAGACCTCATTGGTGGAGTTCGGTTTCCGCCTGCCTTCCGCCTATGACAACCGTCCCTTGAAGTTTGAAGAATTTTGCGAGCGCATCAACCAAGTCGTGTACGTTTCTGCAACGCCGGGACCGTGGGAAGTGCAGCAGGCACAGGGCGTCGTCGTCGAACAGATCATCAGGCCTACAGGGCTTCTCGATCCTAAAATCGAAGTGCGGCCAGCTACCAACCAGGTTGACGACATCCTTGAGGAGATCCGCCAGCATACCGAGAAGGGTGGACGCGTCCTTGTCACTACCTTAACAAAGAGGCTCTCCGAAGAGCTGACCAAATACCTTGAAGAGCTTGGCGTCAAAGCCAAGTACCTTCATTCCGATATCGACACTATCGAAAGAATGCAGATTATTGAAGATCTGCGCCGCGGTAACTTTGACGTCCTCGTCGGTATCAACCTCCTTCGTGAAGGCTTAGACATTCCTGAAGTTTCTCTCGTAGCTATCCTCGACGCCGATAAGGAAGGGTTCCTCCGTAGCCGCACCTCGCTCATCCAAACCTGTGGACGTGCCGCGCGCAACGTCGATGGTTATGTCATCATGTACGCCGACGTGATCACCAAGTCGATCAAGGAGACGCTTGACATTACTGAACAACGTCGCGAGATCCAGCAGCGATACAACAACGAGCATGGTATTACTCCGAGTACCGTCAAGCGCGGCATCGCCCCCCTTGTTGAAGAAGAGGAGGAGGTTGTTTATCAAACCCCGGAAGAAGAATTGCTTGAAGCCGCGGAAGAGGCTGGTCATTATCTCACGCCTGATGAAGTTAATGCCAAAATCAAGGAATATGAAAAAGAGATGTACACCGCAGCTAAAGAGATGCGCTTTGAAGATGCTGCCCGTTTTCGTGATCTGATGCGAAGATATCAAGAGATTAATCTATTCACTTGATGAGTCACTTGCATGTGGCTCATAATTATCTTCGTAAGCTTGAAAAACATCTGCTAGAACAGGGTTTTTATTTTTTTTCAGTTCTTTAAATACTTCGCTCCTAGGGACAAAATAGATGCCCATTGTCTCCCAGTCGCAGCCGTCAGGGCTGCCGCGCACGATCCTGCCTCGATAGTAACGGGTTATTGTCGAACTTCCTTTAAAGTCGCCAAGATATCCTGTTAATTGAATCTGGAATCCTGACTCCTCCTCAGCTTCACGAACGGCTGTCTCGCGTGGCGTCTCCCCATTATCAATTCTTCCTTTAGGGAAGGTCCTTTGATATCCGGCAAAGTGGTTCGTGGGCTCGGCAAGCAAGATACGCCCATCCGGAGTTTCGATCACCGCGCCGGCTGAATAGGAAAAGCCCTCAGGTAATGTTTGAAGATCAGGCTCATCAAAAAATATTTCGTTTATTGCTTCTGAAAAGAAAAAAATCTCGCCGTATTGAAAATACCACGGATACAAACTAACAACTAGAGAAGGATTATTTAATGCATTAATGAACTCTTTTTCGTAAGAAAGCCGATCGATCTGCTTAAAATTTCTCTCTTTCCATACATCGAATGAGTCGATAAAAAAAGGGGGTTTTCCCCCCTTTTTTATACAATAACTTCGTAAAGAATCTAGCCATTGTTGGTAGATTTCTTTTACATATTCATCGGCACGGGTCCTTGGCGAAAAGAAGTTGAGTTTTTTTTAGCTTCGGCAAAATCGTTGAGAGCCTGTAGCTGAATAGAATCTTTGACCAGTGTAAGGGCCTCTTCCAGAGACACTCTTTTGTAGTGCTCGCTTTGGTCAACAGATCCGCCGGCGCGTGCTGCTGAGTAGAAGCGATATGTCGTATCCCTTTCCTGACTATTGGTGATAGAATCTCCTGTTACCCCTACGCGGAACCCTGCACTCCTGCCGAGGGAGAACGTTGCTTTCATCACAGGATTTTGGACGCGGCCTTTATCAATGTCGGTAGTTTTGATTGGTGCCGTAGGCAATTTATTATCGATAGTTAGGATGATTTCATTCGAACCCAGTTCGTGTAATACCAGTCCTACGACTGCGTTCTGCCTTTCGTTAACAGCCCAGACCGGGTCTAAAGGACGTGCATCGCCGATAGTCCCTTGTTTAGCCCAGGCAGGCTGATGCAGTCCATGTGCAACGGCGATGGCTTCCATGCTGTTAGTAGAAAAATCGGGAACGAGACGTTTGGTATCGCTTTTTGCTAAAGCGTCTAAGCGCTTCTCCTTTCTTTCCTTCCAAATCGGTTCATATTCATTAAAATAAGCATCGCAATTGCGCATGAAATCAGTGTGTCGTGCCTCGATAATGTCAAAGCGTTCCTGTGAAAGGTTTCCTGATGTAACAAGATCGCTAAGGTTGGTGATATCTAGCTCCCTTGCCTGGTTGACGAGGTCACTAAAAGTTAACTGCGAGACGATGTCAAAGCTGAAAAGCTTGAAGTAAGAGTCCATGAACAAGTCGAGCTCGCCCATCTTTCCGGAAACAAAATGATACTTTGGTTTGAGATATGGAAGAGCGGATTTTAACTTCCCATCTACGTTGTATTCAAAAGCGTTGCCAAAATCAATGCGATACCACTTATCATCCTTTTTAATCGCGTTGTTCCTAAGAAGACCGGGAACATCCCCATTGCCTAGCAGCATGTCGATATATGCGTGCTTAGCGAGTTCTTTGTATATAGTCTCAGCAGAAGAGAAGTCTTCATGAAGAACATCGCACATCATCTCGCCCTCAAGATATTCCATCAAAATCACCGGCATCCGGCCTTCAGGTCGAGAACCATCAGGGAATGTAAAACCGGAATCCACTTCATAACATTGCGCTTGCGGCACAGGAACGCCAAGCGCAGCATAAGATTTCATGGCTTCATACTCTGCTCTCATATGTTGAGAGACTTCATTCTCTTTTGCTGCTTTAAGAATGTATCTGTTGCCATCGATTGTGACGCTCCACACACGTGTCGACGATTTGAATGCTCTTTCCGTGGTTATTGCATTTGAATCGAGAGATTCCGGAAATCCAGCAAGACGGTTAGCTCTTGCATCGAGAGCTGTCGTATGAAAACTTGTTGAGGTAAGTGTTACAGGTGCGAACATCGCATATCTCCTTGTTGTTTGAGATTTTGGGAGAAAACGGTATTCAAGACAGATTTATTAATCAATGATAAAACCGATTTCAATAAAAGCATGATTAATGTACATTTAGTTAACTTAAAAAATTTGTATGCTATGAAAATATTAAATTCATATTCAGATAAGACCTTAAATAAAGCTTGTTCCCTACAGAAAACCGATGTTCCTTTATCTTCCACAACAAAGATATTGTCAACATTATTAACTACCTCTGCAGAATGCAACCTTCGTAATCTAACTTACCTGCAGTTAAGAGAGCTGTTGCTCAGCCGTATCTACACCGACCACAGTAAAATGCCGGACGCAATGCTGAAGTTTAATGATATTCCCTCCCATGTCAGTGCAGCAAAAACTGAAGAGGGCATTTCATTTATCAAGATTCAAATCGGTACACGATTCTTCCAACAGGTCAGGCCTGAATGGTATATCGGGGACTATTTTTCCCCGGAGGATGGCGTGGCTGCCGACAAGCTAGGGATCTCTAAACTAGTAAAATCTCAGAAAGATCCTTCAAAACTTGTTGACAGAGTGCCAATAGAAATCGCAATCAAAAGCAACAAAAAGCCGCTTGGCGCACTCACTGTCGCCCGTGAATGTACGGATAATTGGTCTACCGGATCCCCTGTTCATTGCTCGGGAGGAGCTAAACAATTTTTTATGCCGCTCTGTCCGAAAGAAAAGGGGGACCACTTTGCAATCATTATGAGACCTGAGTATGAACATCGCCGAGCAGATATTGAAGCGATAGCAAAAAAGAACGGTATCGAACTTCTAGCACCTGATGATTTTGAAAAACAACACGGGGCTTTGGTCTCCTTTGACGAGAACTATCGTGTGGTAGGCCTGGGCGATGTGGAATCAAGGCTTGAATGTATCGACTCTGAAAGAAGAGCGACACAATTGGTGCAAATTGGCCGGCTTCACCTTGCCATTGAACACCTGAAAAAACGCCTTCAATTTAGCGACCACCCCTCAATCAGGGCGGTATTAGGCGGCTTATATGGAGCGATAGGAAACCAGCAAGAGGCCGAGCGGCTGTTAGGTAGCGTGCTTTCAAATAAACAGAACGAGGAGCTCTCCCTCACTATCCAACACCACCTTGCTCTTGTGAATAAAGATACTGGCAAAGCTATTCAACAGCTAGAGAAATTGCTTACGGAGAATTATGATAAAAAAGGAGAAGCATATCTCGATTTAAGCAGGCTATATAATCAAAAGGCGAGCAATTTTTCCGATGAATTGACTTGGAGAAACTTTGATGCCACCGGAAAATGTTCAGATGTTCATGATGAGTATGCCAAAAAAGCTGAAGAGTATGCTGAGAAGTCCTTAAAATGCCAGCTTTCCACTTTTGACCGTATTTTGACGCTTATGGAGCTGGGCTATGCCCAACGAAAAGGGCGCAAAGTAGAAGAAGCATTGAAGAACTTAACAGAAGCTTACAAGCTTATTGAAAATGTCGTTACTCCGGATAAAGATTTTCTGAAGCTTAGCCTTGAATTAGGGATTGGCCTCTCCGCATGTCGAGTGAAAGGGGCGCTTTGCGGAAACCAGACGCCTCTCGCATTCTTGGACAGTGTTTCAGAAAAAATCAAACAGATCGATTTCATGGAACGGCGTTCTCTCTTTATGAGATGGATCGGAAACAATTGCAACGACCTATTCACTCCGGGATGGATCTTTAATAAGCAAACAAGTGACGATACCCATGGTACAAAGCTAATTGCTGCCTATCGTGAGATGTTTCCTATTCAGGTAGATCGTATTTGTGATCGGTTGAGAAACAATAAAATTGAAGAGCTTGAGCTCGCATATCTCGGTGAAGAAGGCTCGGCAGGTATCAGTGACGATGATTTCAAAAAAATCGCCGTTGCCATTTCCGAGAATACTTCCTTAAAACGACTTTATTTACGCAAATTTTCCGGAAAATCACAGTTAGATCGCTGTGAACGGTTGTTTGAGGCATTAATACAAGCTCAAAAAAATGGACAACGCCTGGAATATCTTTCCTACTCCGGTGCTAGGCTTGGTAATGATAAAGCCTTCGATAAGATCATACAGTTTTATCGTGAAAACGAAAGTTTAAAAATATTACAACCGGCGTTATTTGACTTTAAAAACCCAAATAAAATGAAGGAACTCGCTGAAGCCATAGGAAAACTTCCTGAGCTGACTACTTTACTGCTGGGGGTAATACCATGTCCGGAGGCGGGAGAAAGCCTTGTGAAGGCTTTTAAAGCGTATCAAAGTCCTTTGAAGCATTTATATCCCTTTCCTCGTCCTATTGCAGATGAGTATGCTACCGCCAAATGGAATAATGAAGTGCTCATGGAGTTTAAGGAAGAGCTTGAATCACAAGGTTAATCTGATGAAGCACCTGATATAATTACTTAAAAAAAAGTATCCTTGTGCATACACTGCGGAAAAAAGGTGGATGTATGTCTTTAGAAATCGTCAACGAGGTTCCCATCCGTTATTTAGATGTCACCCCCCGTAAGGATAATGACGAAAATAATAATACTTTTCTTCGCCGCGGACAGCCGATCCACCATGAGGATGCGAATCTCTATGTGAAAATATACAGAAGTTTCGACTGCTGTTCACGATTCTCTTCGCCTCAGACCATTCTTCGTATGTCTTCATCTCTAATCGCTTCAATCGGACGTATCTGCTACTGCAATATCCACAAAGGAATAGAGCATCACATATATACCTATCCCGAGTGCAAGGTCATAGGAGAGATGCCTCCCGGAGAAGCTATCAGAGTAAGGAAAATACTCAGGGAATTCCGCAGATGTGTAGCTAACATGTGCCGCATGGGAAAAACCTCAGCAACAACCTTCGATGAAAGAATCGCCTATTATGTTCTCGTCAACATTGACGGCATCCTAAAAAAATTGGAGCATATCGGCATCATTGAACGGGTCCGCCATCGCTTTTCAATCACCCGATGTCGTTGGGAGATTGTCGGCAACCCAGCCCCTCATACCCCCGAGGATGTTAGTAACCGTATCGATCCCGTTGCGCTTGAGGAATGATGCTGCAACAGAAGCGCGGTAGCCGCTGCCGCACATGATCGCGATCGGCTTATTCTTAGGAATCTGATCGATGTTTTCTTCGATCACCCCCAGGGGAATGTGGATCGCCCCTGCGATATGCCCTTGAGACCATTCGCCCGGACTCCTCACATCAAGGACAACATACTCACTTAATTTGCCATGCAGCTGCTTCGGCGTCAACGTCTCCACTCTGTCGGTTTCCTGGTCGCTATCTTCCCACGCCGTGATGCCGCCATCAAGGTAGCCAATGCACTGGTCGAGACCGATCCGTACCAGATGCGTGACAACCTCTTTCAGCTCCTCTTCCTTGTCGAGAACAAGGACGATCGGTTTATGATAGTCCAGCACCCACCCCGCCCATAAAGACAAAGTCGCTGCCAGAGGGATGTTGATCGATCCTGGAATATGCGTTGCAGCAAACGATTCTTTGCTGCGCGTGTCCAGCACTTGTGCGCCATCGTCCATCATCTGCTTAAGCTCTTTGGCATTGATGCCGCGGTTTCCCGGAAACTCTTTGCCAAGGAGTGGTGCCCCCTGCACATTCATCTTCTTCATTCTAAGGAAGTAGGGAGGCGCTTCAGGCATGTCGTCCAGCAATTTTTTCGTCCACACTCCTTCTTCTTCCTTTATTAGCGATGTGTTGAACTGACGTTCGTAGCCCACCGTTGTGCTGTCGCGCGAACCAATAGCCTTGCCACAGAGCGATCCTTGACCATGCGCAGGGTAGACCTCAGTGAAATCAGGAAACACCGGCATCCTGTTGAAGACTGTATCATATAGCTGATGGCTTAACGCTTTTTGCGCCTCTGCCCCTAATAGATCCGGTCTTCCTATCGCTCCAACGAAAAGAAGATCGCCGGTGAACAGCATCCATGGCGTTTCTTTGCTGCGCTGTTCGTCATACAGTGCCCACATCACATGCTCAGGGGTATGCCCAGGAGAGTAGACAGCTTCGAATCGCAACGACCCTACCTGTATCTGATCCCCGTCTTTGACGACGTTGTCCGCATACTTCGCCGTCCAAGCATCGCCACCCATTCCCGAGCAGTGGATTGCCGGCTTCCCCCCTAGACGATGTTTCAACTCCTTCGATCCGCATAGGTAATCGGCATGGACATGCGTTTCCATGATGTCCGTGATGACGAGTCCTTCCTTCTCGGCGATGTCGATATAGTCATCCACATCGCGGGTAGGGTCAATGACGACACAACGTCCAACCTCCGGATCTCCGACGATATAAGAGTAGATAGCTAGACCGGGAGTAAAACGACGATAAAAGAACATAACGAACCTCAAGAGATTAGAGGCAAATTATCCTTCTATTGTTTTTTTAAAGGAAGTGAAAATTTATTTCAGTCAATGAGGTGTCCCGGTATTTTATATTAATTTGGGATAACGCCGAGGTCGATGCTTGGACCTTTTTCGGCATTCATGCTGAGGATCACCAAATATACTGAGAAATGATAAAGCTAATGTAATCGATAACAGAGTATGTCATTGAGTAGTAAGTGGGTTTTAATGCTACGGAGTTGTTGACTTTATATGTTTGAAATTTGGTTGCAAAGGTACCTAGAGCATCATTGTGTAACAGTCCATCGGGAACAACGGATTCTATAGATGTGCTGTTTGGATCTCCTGTTGCATTGAAATAATCGATACCTGAACACTTATCGATATGATCCTTGTATATTTTCAGTCTACCGTGGAAGAATTCGCCACTACCATACAGTCCGACAATTGTATTAAACCCATTTTTAGGAACGTAAAATATTGAAGATGTATCGAAAGATTCCCTTGGAATACGGATAGCATACCCATAACAAGAGGTTTGGTTGATGTACCAATTTGCCATTGCTGTAGGATCGTGAAATGCTCCCGCAAATAGCCCTGTTCCAAAAGATAGAGAATATGATACGTTGTTATCGGTAAGCGTCCGATCTCTTCTAGATGATCCTCTGTATAAAAATAGACTGTCAGCGGCATCATTGCCGCATTCCATTGCAATCGATCGCATAACGACATCTTGTTTAATGGCACTGTCATTAGTAAAGTAAGTCGTTGGGCCAAATCTAACATCAGCTCCCCAATTATCATGAGTGTTTTTCTCCATCTCATTTACTGTCTGATTATTCGTCGATTTTTTATCCTCTAACTCTTTTAGGAAGTCAATATGTCCTTGCGCGACCTTTTTTATATCCTTTAAGGTTAGAGGAAAGTTGTTACTTGCTAGTTCTGTGAGGATGAGATTGTTGATTTTATATGCGATGGAATGTAACAGATCGGTATCGAGAGATTCAGGATTTTTGATAACGCTTAAATGTAAACATTTTGGAGTGGATAAACCGTTTGGATTAACTTTGCGATCATTTTCATAGCAAAATGATTTATTAAACAGTTCTTCTTTGATGCTGATTACGATACATGCAAGTTCGTAGAGAGTCTTAGGTATAAACGTATATTTGATCGAAGGATCAAGCTTCGCTTCGATGGCATGTTTACGTTGCTCTGCAGGAAGAAAAACGTTTTCGTTAAACAATTGGTAGGCCTTAGAAAAGAGGTCTTTGTCTAAAGGGATTCTGTTGCTTTCCTCATCTACAGAATAAAAAATGAAATCGCCATATCCATCTTTTATAGGATTTTCTGGGTAGAAAATACTCATCATCCATAATCTCCTTTTTTAAAGAAACTATTATACTTTTTCTTTATTAAGATTTAATAAATATACATCAGAAAGCCATAAAACACAGGGAGAGTTTGAGTCCCAAAACCTGTGCCTACCCGAATAACAAAATAATATGAAAAATAACGAATAATTAAAATTGAATCACTCTACTACGGTTTTTTAGAAAGTGAGAATTTTATTTAGATAATGTCGTCATGGGAATTATGCTTAGAAACAGTTTCTGAATTACAGAACAGTCATCTTACGACAAATTTTACCTGGGAAATCCATCTTTCGTCGGTCTAGTTTATCAACTATGTCACTCCTCAAAATTCTGTTTTCCAGGTGAAATTTGTTCCCAATCTGACAATTCTTTAAATCAGAGAATGTCTCTTAGATCTGTTGCAAAATGGTGCATTTCGTCATTTACGCAATAATAAGGGGCTGCTACCTGGTAGGACGCTCGTTTTTGATGAAAAACGCAGCTGCGAAATTCTTGAGATGCTTTCCAAACCACCTAAAAACGAGGGGTCGAAACCCCTCCAAGATAAATTAGCTTACGCGTTGATCTTGTTGTAAAGCCAAGCTAGGATGTAGAGGCCGATGAAGCCGTCAAGAAATCCATAGCCAAGGCCGATCAAGCTGCCGATATAGCTGACGCTGTAGCCGGGATAAACGTCGGCCATCAGATTTAAGAATGTCGTTCCATAGCCAAAGAAGATATTGGCAAATGTCATGATGAACATCATCACGCCCCAAAGGATGCCGCCGGCAAGTCCTAGTCTCTTTTCTACTAACATCGTTTCACTCCTATTTGCAAAAGTGTTAAATAAATATTTAATTCGTGTATCTGTTATCTTGTAGCTTTTTGTCAATAATAAGGTAAAATTAATGTTTGAAAATGTCCGGATCATGAGAAAAGCAGTCCTTGTTCTGTCAGCAACATTGACGATTATGGCAGGGGCGGCGATCTCTCCGGCATTGCCGTTCATCGAACATGCCTTTGCCGATCTTCCCTATTCGACATTCATCATTATGCTGATGTTGACAACACCGGCACTGTTTATCGTTGTATCGTCTCCAGTGATCGGCCTGTGTGTTGACTGGTTTGGTCGTAAGTGGCTGCTGATCGGCGCTTTGCTTCTATATGGCGTGAGCGGCAGCTCGGGTCTTTGGGTGGAGTCGCTGCCTTCCCTGTTTATCGGCCGGATGTTTCTTGGTATTGCTACCGGAGGAGTAATGACAACGGTGATCACTCTGATCGCCGATTACTATGAGGGCGCCGAGCGCGAGACGATGATGGGCCTGAAGTCGGCATTTATCGGATTTGGCGGCGTTTTTTTCGTATTGTTGTCGGGAGCGCTGGCGACTTTTGGGTGGAGGGCGCCGTTTGCTGTCTACCTCTTCGCTTTAGTTCTGATACCTTTGGCATTCTTATATATTATTGAACCGAAAGATGTTGAGGCGGTCGCTGCCGAAAAGATCGAGCATCATCATACCGATCCGATCCCTTGGGGGCAGGTGATGGTGATCTATGGCTTGGTATTCTGGGGCATGGTCTGTCTTTATGTGATTCCTGTGAAGGTACCGTTTTTCCTGGAAGAGCTGATCCATGCATCGCCGATCCATATCGGTATGACATTGGCGGTTCCCAATTTGTCCGGTGCCTTATCGGCGCTCTTCTATCGCCAGTTCCACCGTTTTTTGAACTATCAGCTGCTGATGGCACTCGTCTTTTTGATGATTGGTCTTGGATTCTTGGCGTTGGCATTCGCATCTTCGTGGGCAGGGGTTACCGGCTCTTTACTGCTCTGCGGCATCGGTTTTGGCTTGCTCGTTCCCAACTGCGCTGTGCTGATCACGCGTGTTGCACCTGTTCATGTGCGGGGGCGTCTTGTCGGGGGGCTTTCGATGTGCTTGTTTTTAGGACAGTTTTTTGCGCCGATCGTTGTAGAGCCCCTCTACCTCGACAAAGGATTTTCCGGTGTCTTCGGCGCTTTCGGCATCATCGGTATGATCGCGATTGCTATCAGCGCGCTGTTCACCATGTTGGAAGGGTTGCGAGTAAAAAGCTTTTTAACTCATTGATGTTTTAGGCGGTACTCGTCAGGAATAGCGCCATCGACCGCGTTTAGCTGCTTGTCGAGTTGCGCAATCGCTAGGTCGACCTCTTCTGAGTTCTCTGTGGTACGTCCCTTTTCATACCATCGTTTTTCCGTCTCTAGATGGCGCCTTTCCTGTTCCCGCCAGGTATCGATCTTATGAATAAGATCAGTTAGTGTGTCGGGATGGTGAATCGATGCCTTCTCCGGATCGAACAGATCGCTGAAGCAGGTGATATGCGGAAGGGCATCCCCCTCCGACAAGCTGGCATCAACTTGCGTGGCGCCGAGAAAAACATATCCGATCAGATTGATGAAGAAGGCTGTCATCCGATCGAAAAAGTTATGGATAAAGCGCGGTGTGTAGGGATCGATGGCGTCAATAAAACGCTGGAACCAGTCCGGGGTGATGACCCTCCAGATTCGCTGACGTGTTGGAAGGCGCACACCGGCAAGCTCAGCCATTTCATTGTCGAAGACCGTGCAGTTGCGGAGCAGGTTATGAAAGTGTTCATTCTCTTCGTTGCGTTTTCTTTCTTCGACAGCAGCAATGATGGTATCAGCTTGTTCTTCAGTGATCTCGATGCGTGTTTCTTTGACCGGCATCGGATAGAACTCGCTGACATCGGGACACATGATATATCCGCGTTTGACACGAAACGGCTGCTTCAGATGGTCGGTCAGCTTTTGCTTCTCCGGCCTGTACTTGCCGATACTATAAATAGTGCCGTCGCTGCGCATGATACGGAACCAAGAGTGCAGCCCGGCAAGTGCGGGACCCATCGGCCTGCTGGCACAGAAGACAAAAAACGTGCGGTGTCCCCAATCTGCCGGATTGCCATGTTTGAAAGGAATGACCTTTTCCCAATTGTACATGTCTTTGTTGATGAGACCATACTGGTCATAGACCCAGCGCTGCACGGGGTAGTCCTCTTTCATGGGAGGGGGAGGGATCTCGACAATTTTACGGACGTTCCTCCAGGGAACGTAGTCGCCTTTGTGCTTGATCCAGACGTGGGCGGACTCCTCGTCGATGCGCAGCTCATCGTTGTATATGTAGAGGTAGCGATAGAGAATGTTTTCGACAGCAAACGTTTCAAACCCGGGGGAGGCGTCAAGCGCTTCGGGGGTGACGCCCAGCCGTGATGCGTTCAGCTGCTTGGCGCAAGCTTGCACCCGAGGATCTTCACGATACTCTTTTTTTACTGATTTCAGAAAGACGCGCGCTTCCTTAAGTAGTTCGTTGTCAGTTGCTTCAGCAACGGTGATGTTGCCGAGATCCTGCATGCGCGCTTCAAAGGCCGCAGCGATGCGGCCGATCCTTTCCAGTTCCGATATTCTCATGCTGTCATCTATAGCATGTGGAGTCTATACGGAGCAATTCTGACGTTTAAGGTTGGGTATCACTTGCTTAGGATGATGGATGCGCAGTGTTTCAGGCTCCCACAGGTCGCGGCCGTTGTTAATATGCGGCAGCGATGGGGTGTGGCTGAGCTTTTCATCTTTTTTGGCAGCGCCAAGGAAAATGACGCCGATGATGTTTAACACGAAGGTGGTGATCTTCTCGGCAAATAGCCGAATGTAACATGGTGCAACTTTGGCGATAGAGTCCACACCATTTTGCAGCCACTGCGGTGTGATCACGCGCCATGCATGTACTTTGGCTTCCAGCCGCACTTTGGCTCCTGCAAGCTCTGCCATCTCGTTGTTGAAAACAACGCAATTTTTGTTGACGTTATGGAATTCGAAATCGCCTTCGTTCGCTTTGATCTCTTCGATTTTTTTCAAAACCTTTTCAGCGCCTTCTTCAGAAATCTTTTCCCAGTCGCTTTGGTAGATTGTCGTCCCCCAAAATTCGCTGACATCGGGACTTTGGATATATCCCGGCTGTACGCGGAGCGGCTTATTAATGAAGTCTTTATTTTTTCCCGGACGGTATTTGCCGATGCTATAGATTTTTCCTTTGTAGACGATGCAGAACCACGTGTGGTAGCCATTAAGCCCCTTGTCTTCCGGTTCGCAGGCGCAGAAGAAAAAGAAAGTTCCTGTTTTTTCGGTCGATTTGAAATGGTCAGGCACTTTCCAAATGTAGAGATCTTTGTCTTGCAATCCTTCTTCACCATATACCCAGCGAAGGGAGGGCTGTTGCAGCGCAGAATGTTCAGATACAACAGATTTGGCTTGGCTCCAGGGGATATACTCATTGTTGCAGCGGATCCAAACCTCATTGGTGGCGTCGTCAACCTGCAATGTATGGTTATAGGTCTTCAGGTAATTGTATAAGCAATATTTTGTGGCGAAGTTTTCGAAGCCTGGAGAAGCGTCAAGGGTTTGTTCGGTGACACCCAACCGCACGGCGTTGTAGATCTTACGGCACTTATTGATCGTTTCCGTTTCGACAGAAACTTTTTTCAGCAATGTACGCGTTTCTTTGACGACAGGTTGTTCCAACGCCTTGGCAGGACTAAGTGTGCCTTCTAATTCACGCAACTGCTTTTCTAATGCGGCAGCTTGCGTGTCATACGGTCGGTAACAGGGGAATAATCGTTCGATCATTCAAAGTCTTCGCTGCCCTGTCCGCAACATTTTTTGTATTTTTTTCCACTACCGCAGGGACAGGGATCATTGCGGCCGACCTTAGGGCCGACAACCACAGGCTCAGGTCTTGGCTGCTGCTCTTGGCCTGCCTGTTGCGGTGGCTGCTCATCTAGCTCGGAAGCAAAAGAGCGCGTTGTTTCCAGGCGCATCTGCGATAGCAGTTGCTGCAGCGCTTCTACGCTCTGTGGGATGATCTCGAATCGGAACAGGTCTTGAGCGATATC
>JACKPN010000017.1 GCA_024233575.1 Chlamydiales bacterium | reverse complement strand
GTTCTCATTGAAATTCGTAAAATCATCCGCGCTGTCGATCTGCAGTCCAAGCAGCTAGTAAGGAAATGCGGCCTTACCGGACCGCAAATGATTATTCTTAAAGAAGTTCAAAACTCGCAAAATGCCAGCGTAGGCGTATTGGCAAAAAACGTTTCTTTAAGCGCAGCAACAGTGACGGCAATCATCGACCGTTTGGAACGTAGAGGTTTGCTTGTTCGTCAGAGAAGAGACGATGATAAGCGCAAGGTGATGGTGATGTTAACTGACGAGGGAGAGGCCCTTCTTGGCAGTGCGCCTTCGCTGTTGCAGGAAGAATTTATCGAAGGTTTTGAGTCGATGGAAACATGGGAGCAGCACATGACCCTTGCAGGGCTTCAGCGTGTCAGCAAATTGATGAATGCCGGTAAGTTGTCCGTATCGCCGATGCTTGTCAGTACCGAGGAAATTTCCTAAGGGTTGTTGATGAATGGGCTTCCCGGTCCGCCGTAGGTGTCGAACATCGTATAGAAGATTTCCGGAGCAAAGAAATACACGTACAAGACGAACAAAAGAAAAGCAAGCCAGAACGAAAAGATAAATGTCTTGAAGTTGAATTTCATTGCCACTCCCTGTAAATAATATTTTCATACCGTTGATACGGTTTACTGACAACAGTTTTCGTCTGTTTGGCTGAAAAGCCTTAGCCTGATATACTGCACGTAATCAAACAAGGAATCTTATATGAAAAACGCTCCTCCGACAGCAACATTTCTCGAAGACTACAAACCTCTTGCCTACAAATTGACACATATCGACCTTTGCTTCGAGCTCGACGATGAGAACACCATCGTCACTTCCGAGATGAAGATGCATCGACAAAGCAATGGCGAGGAATCTCTTGTTCTAAACGGTGTCGATCTTAAGCTGCTTTCGATAAAAATCGATGGACGCGAACTTGAGGAAGGGGAGTACCTCGTTGAATCGAAGACATTGACAATCCACAAGCCTCCGCAGGCATTTTCACTGGAAGTTAAGACGGCGATCAATCCGCTTGCCAATACCGCTCTTGACGGTCTTTATAAGTCAGGGGAGATTTTTTGTACGCAGAACGAGCCGCAAGGGTTCCGACGCATTACCTATTTTTTCGATCGTCCCGATGCGATGGCTGTCTACCGTACCAAGATCATTGCAGACAAGAAAAGCTATCCAATCCTTCTTTCCAACGGTAACGAAATAAGTAAGGGCGACCTTGACAATGGAAAGCATTGGGTGCAGTGGGAAGATCCTTTTGCCAAGCCATGCTATCTCTTTGCTCTTGTTGCCGGCGATCTGGGCAGCATCAAAGACACTTTCACTACACATTCCGGCCGTGTGATCGATCTTCGTATCTACTGCGATAAGGGTAATGAAGAAAAGTGCTGGCATGCAATGCGCTCTTTGCAGAAGTCAATGAAATGGGACGAAGAGGTTTTTGGTCTTGAGTACGATCTCGATATTTTTATGATTGTAGCTGTAGATTCCTTTAACTTCGGTGCTATGGAAAACAAAGGGCTCAACATATTCAACACAAGCTGTATCCTTGCAGATGAGGCAACAGCGACCGATGACAACTTCCTCCGCGTCGAAGGAGTCGTTGCTCATGAGTATTTCCATAACTGGACCGGCAACAGAGTTACCTGTCGCGACTGGTTCCAGCTGACCCTCAAAGAAGGGCTTACTGTGTTCCGCGACCAAGAATTTTCTTCCGATATGAATTCGCGCCCCGTCCAGCGTATCGACGATGTGATTGCCCTGCGAACAGCTCAATTTTTTGAAGACAGCGGACCTACGGCGCACCCGATTAAACCCAAGTCCTACATCCAGATCAACAACTTTTACACGTCGACAATCTATAACAAAGGCGCCGAAGTGATCCGCATGATTCAGACGCTGATCGGTAAAGAGGCCTTCCGCAAAGGGATTGATAAGTACTTTGAGCTTTATGATGGTCAGGCGGTGACCACTGAAGACTTCGTACATGCGATGGAGATAGCTTCAGGAAAAAACCTTGCCCACTTCTCACGCTGGTATCATCAGTCGGGAACACCGAACCTGAAATTCTCCTTTGAATATAGCGGCACCACCTTTACGATGCATGTCGAGCAAGTCAATGTCCCTACCTCCGACCAGAAAGAGAAAGAGCCACTGCTCATCCCGCTCTCAGTCGGACTGCTCGACGATCAAGGTAATGATATCCCTATTCCTCACTCCTTGCTACAGATTACCGAAGAGAAACAAACTTTCACTTTTGAGAACATACCCACAAAGCCAACGCCGTCGTTGAACCGTAACTTCTCAGCGCCTATAACGGTGACCGCACCCTACTCCCGAGAGGAAGAGGTATTTCTAATGTCGCATGACAGCGATCCATTCAACCGCTGGGATGCAGGACAGGAGCTGGCGACAAAAATCCTTCTCGAAGCTGTTGAGGGGAAAACATCAGCTGCTGATGAGGGCTTCCTCGCTGCCATCGGCCATATCCTCAGCGATCCGGTCCTTGACGATGCGTTAAAGGCAAAGGCATTGGTTCTTCCTTCTGAAAGCTCCCTAGCGCAGCGTCAGGAGACGATCGACTTCGACGGCATACACACGCAAAGACAAACGTTGAAAAAAGCGATTGGCAGTCGCTACTACGATCGCTTTAAAGAAGTCTACACATCCCTGCAGGACAGTAAGTTTTCCCTCGACCCCGAAGCAATGGGACGTCGTGCACTGAAAAACATATGTCTAGGATACATGACGCATACAGCGGAAAAAGAAGCGCTTTCCCACGCTTACCGGCAATATGAAAACGCAACCAATATGACCGATTCGTTAGCGGCGCTCACACTTCTTTCCCATCACGACATCCCTGAATATACGCAAGCATTGACAGCGTTTTACAACAAATGGAAGCGAGAAATCCTTGTCATGTGTAAATGGATCACTGTCCAGACGCTAAGCACGCTTCCCGGAGCGCTCCAAAGGACGCAAGCGATCATGAAGGATCCAATTTTCGACATCAAGATCCCGAACCTCACGCGCGCGCTCCTCGGCAGTTTCACATCCAACCATGTGCAGTTTCATGCCAGAGACGGATCAGGATACGCTTTTCTTGCTGATCAGATCATTGTCCTCGATACCATGAATCCGCAGGTTGCCTCGCGCCTCATGACGGGTTTCCAAAGGTATAAAAAACTCGATACGCAGAGACAGCAGCAGATGAAAACGGCTCTAGACCGTATTCTCGATAAAAAAGATCTTTCAACGAACGTCTACGAAATTGCTTCCAAGTGCCTTGGATAGTTTTGGGCGAGGGGCGCTGCCCCTCGCGCTCTCCTGCAAGAGAGCAAGCCCCCTTGCAACCTCATTTTAAGGTAATGGGCTCAGTTTTTTAGCTTCGCTAAAAAGTCGCGCGCATCACCCAATAAAGAGATTAAAGCAAACTCTAATCGATATACTTTGGAGCCACAAAATTGCTACAAAACCACACCCACCTAATTTTGCATGGGGCTCTTTTTTCGACAGTTTCTTTCGAAATGGGGATGCAAGGGGGCTTGCTCCCTTGCCTGGGAGTGTGAGGGGCAGCGCCTCTCACAAAAAAAGGCCGCGCCGCAGTTCGTAGCACATCTCTTCAAAATATTTTTCGTGCAGCTGTTCCGGTGTTAGGCGAGAGACCTTTTCCACTTCTTCTTCGATCTTTTCAATGAAAGTATCCATTTTAAAGCGCCGCCAATGAAGCGATTTGTTCCAGACGGCGAGAAAGGAGGTGTGCAGTTTGATGTAGCGGTCGCGTGCCGGCCAAAGGGAACCACCGCTTATGACGCCTTTTGTCACCATGTTGAACGTGTATTTGTTCATCGCCGGAAGGATCAGTGCCAGCGTTTGTTTGACGGTGAACTTTTTCTTCATCGCTGCTTTGATCATGTACAGATTTGCTTCAAGATGGGTCAGCTTAAGATCGAGCCGCTCCTCAAAGGCAGGATCGTTGACTTCTTTGTGGAAAGCTGCTTTCAGGTTAGTGACGAGGTTCTCGGGATTGATGCGATCAAAAAGAGCGATGATGGAGGGGTCTGTAGGCTTTTCGAGAGCAGGCCACGTCTCCCATCGTGTTGTCCTGGGAACCATCGTTGGATCGTTGGGGTCGTGGGTGAGGCTGCGACCGTAATCGATTGGGATCGGGATCAGTTCGCCGTTAGCATCGCGGGAGATGAGAATGTTTAACGCGTGCGCATCTTCCGCCTTCATCAAGATCTGGATGATGGCGAACTTCTGTGCGGCAAGGGTGTTGAAAGCGTTGTCTGTCTTTTCCTTATCCTCTTTTGTGAACTGGAGGTAGGTTCCTTCTGACTGAATAAACTCTTGCTGCGTCTTAGGCTTGTTATCTTCGTCGTAGGTGAGGGTAATTTTAGGGAGGTTGAAAAAACCGTTGATCTCCGGAAGCTGATCGAAAAGATACACGAGATATTCATTGTATTCCGCCCATTTTCTTTCAGGGCCGATGCTGGCATCGTCGACCATCCTTTTCGCTAGCTGATTCTTCGTTAGTTTTTCGGTGGGCTTTTGCGTGTGCATTCCCCCGAGACGATGTACGCTGGTGAGGTCGATGCTATTCGCAGCGGCGATTAGATCCTTGAACTGCATAGGGTTACTGGGATTCAGCGGGTCGATCTGCCCTTCCGATGTGTCACTCATGAGGTTACCTCCACCTTCATCTTATGCCTTTTGCAGTTTTTCACGAAGCTTTTGGAAGTAGTCGATACGTTTCTGCATTTCACGTTCGTAGCCGCGAAGGACAGGAGAATAAAACTGCTGACGCCCAAGATCTTGCGGAAAGTAGTCCTGACCGGAAAATGCGTGAGGTGTGTCATGATCATAGAGGTAACCCTCGCCATAGCCCATCTGTTTCATCAGTTTCGTCGGCGCGTTTAAGATGATCGCTGGAGGATTGAGGTGCGCCGTCTCATGGGCGGTAGCGCGTGCGGCTTTGTAGGCAGCGTACAACGCATTGCTTTTCGGTGCGAGGGCAAGGTAGACAACGAGCTGCGCAAGAGCGAGCTCACCTTCCGGCGAACCCAGCATCTGATAGGCATCGCGTGCAGCAATCGCCTGTGGTAAGGCCTGCGGATCGGCGAGACCGACATCTTCCGTTGCCATCCTGATCAGACGTCTCGCTAGATACAAAGGATCCTCGCCGCCTTCGAGCATACGTGAAAACCAGTAAAGCGCAGCATCAGGATCGGAGCCGCGCACACTCTTGTGGAGAGCGGATATTAGATTGTGGTGACCTTCATCATGCTTGTCGTAGAGAGCGGACCTTTTTTGTAATAGTGACTTAAGAGTGTTTACAGTCAACGTGTTGCTTGTGTCAGTACTCTGAATATTTTCAATCAAATTAAGCAAATAGCGGCCATCACCCTGCGCCAAATGGGTAAGGTAGGAGCGGGCATCGCTGTCGAGATTGAGGGGACCGTGAGCCTCTTCGTACCTGACGAGGAGCTTGTCGAGTGTTTCTTTTGATAGGGCGTTGAGGGTAAGTACTCTTGTCCGCGAAAGCAGAGCGTTGTTAAGGGAGAACGAAGGATTTTCCGTTGTAGCGCCAACAAGAATAAAGGTGCCTTTCTCTAAGTAGGGGAGGAGAAGATCTTGTTGCGCTTTGTTATATCTGTGGATCTCATCAATGAAAAGAAAGGTGCGCCGCTGCAGCAATGGTTGCGATTCCGCCTCTGCGATCACTTTTTTTAGGTCGGCGACGCCGCTGGCAACGGCGCTGAGAGTGATGAGGCGACCCTCAAATGCCTGAGCGTAAACGCGCGCCAACGTTGTTTTGCCGCATCCCGGTGGTCCCCAGAGGATGACCGAAAGCGGGCGTTGTTTGTCGATCGCCAGCCTGACGAGACCATCGCTTCCTGTAAGATGTTCTTGCCCAAGGACTTCTTCTAAGTTTTTTGGGCGCATGCTTTCTGCTAGTGGAACAAATCGTTGTGCTGTCATACCGTTATTTTCCTTGAGAAACACTATAGCATAATTCTCCTGTAAAAGAAACTAACAATTATTTAACATCTGATTTGAGGGGACAATAGAAAACTAAGAGGTACTATTGTGGGAATTAAGGAACGTCGCGAACGCGAAAAGAGTTATGTTAAAACGACGATCATGAATATCGTTCGCAATATCGTTGCTACCCAAGGGTGGTCTGGAGTCACTATCCGCAAAATTGCTGAAGAGATCGAATACAGTCCTCCAATCATCTATGAACATTTCGAGAGCAAGGAAGCAATCCTTACCGAGCTGAAGCGCGAAGGGTATAGCAAGCTCCTTAAGATCTATGAGAAAATCTTCAAATCTGAGACAGATCCCGTTGAGGCAATGATCAGCATAGGCATCGAAGCTTATGATTTCGCCATTGTTCAGCTAGGGTACTCCAAAGCTCTTTTAGGACTTGATGGCATCCCTGCTACCGACGACAGCACAATCCAAGAGTGGAACGATATGACGGCGCTGTTGGGAGAAGTTGTTTCTAAGGCAATAGGCCTCCAGCCTCACCAGAACTTCGATTTGCATCAAGCGGTTATCCTTTACCGGTGCATGTTGCGCGGCATCCTTTCAATCTATATTCTCGGTCGTGCACAAGACGATAAAGAGACCGTGCATCGGTTAATTCGCAGCGGTCTTAAGAACCTTGTCGACGGATGGAAAGTACAACTGCAGGGGCAGGGCTTCTAACAAAACATGCACCTCGTCACCCGCTTCGCGCCGAGTCCCACCGGATACCTTCATCTCGGGCATATTGCCTCTCTCCTATATGTCTTTGCTTATGCACGTCATCATCATGCAAAAGTGTTGCTGCGCATTGAAGATCACGATCGTGAACGCAGCCGCAAAGAATATGAACAAGCAATCCTCGATGACATTGCCTGGTTAGGGCTCATTCCCGATAATTGGCAACAGGTAAACAGCGTCGACCGCCCACATGAATACCGTCAGAGCAACCGCAACGAACGCTATTGGGAAGTTCTTAACGAGTTGCAACGCCAGGGACGAATTTATTACTGCAGCTGTAGCCGCCGCGAGATCCTTGAAAAACAGGAAAAGCATCACTTGGAGCTATACTATGACGGTCATTGCCGTCAACGCGGTTTAGAAAACAATGGCGATGTCGGTACCAGAGTCCTATTCGACGATGATGAATATGCTTTTACTGACCAGCTTTTAGGGGCACTGCGACAGAAACCTGCAGAACAATGCGGAGATATGCTGCTGCGCGACCGCCGGCAGAACTGGACATACAACTATGCCGTCGTTATTGATGACATAGATCAAGGTGTAAATCTGATCATTCGTGGAGAAGATATCCTTGACTGCACCGGACGGCAGATAGCATTGGCGCAGATGATCGATCCCGCTTATCAGTGCAACTTTTTGCATCACCCTTTGATCTGCGATGAAGAAGGAAAGAAACTGAGCAAACGGCTATTTTCCGAAGCTGTTGCCAAACGTCGTGAGCAAGGGGAGACTCCTGAGCATCTGATTGGCGATGTCTTATATTATCTAGGGATGATTCCCGATAGAGAAACTTTGCCTTTGGACAATGCGTTAGCGCAGATTATAGAGTGCCAAAATAGCGGTCGCCAAAATCACCAAGACCCGGGACAATGTAACCCACATCATTAAGACGTTCGTCGATCTGTGCGATGACGATCCGCACATCGGGGTGTTGTTCTCTAACATGGTTGTACCCTTCAGGAGAAGCGAGCATGGCAGCAAAGATGATGCGTGACTCGTCGGTACCCATATCTTTCACGATATTGATCGCGCCGCAGGCCGTGCCTCCCGTGGCGATCATCGGATCCATGATCACGACGATATCGTCTTTTTTGGGCTCCGGAATCCTATTATAGTAACAGCTAGCAGCGAAAGTATGCTCATCTCTGACAAAGCCGAGAACGCCAATACGTGCATCGTCGAAGTACTCGACAAAGGAGTGCAGCATCGGAAGCCCTGAGCGAAGAATAGGGATCAACATCATGCTGCATGCGCGCTGCGGCCCGTGCGACTCCGTTACCGGCGTGGTGATCTTGCGTTCTCGAGTGGGGAGGAGCGTTGCCACCTCGTGGACCAGTACTTCATTTAACTTTCTGGATGTATTGCGGAATGTGGCGATATCTATCTCCCCATCGCGCATGATTGTTAGCAGCTCACGCTTTAGTTGTTCCATTGGTTCTCCCCATTAGTCGGGACGATAGCGTAGCCGATTAAGAATCATCTGTCAACAGCACCAATTGTCTGAAATAGCGATAATTTAAAGCTGAGCCGAATATTTCATGAAAATTAAAAAATAGTTTATAATAAAGGTATGACACAGAAACGCCGTAGAGGCCGTACTAGCGGGAGGGTCGCCGGAAAGAAGATCCACTCCCACCACCATAAGCGATTTGGCAGGAAGACGACGAGTAAGCTTCCTGACGAACCGGTACAGGCTGACGAGGATGGTCTTCTTCGTGGACAAGACTTTCACGAGGTTCACAGAACACGCCTCGATATTCCTTCTTATACACCCAAGGCTGAAGCCGAGGCTTACACCTTTCCTCCATTCATTTGGGTGCTTGTCATTGCATTATCACTTGTCGTCTTTTTTCTTATTTTCTATTAAAGCCATTTGCAAAGTGATTTGATGCGTTTTCCTGCAATTTTCGTGTAATTGTTATCAGTCTGCCCTTGCGAGCCAAAAAATTGCTAAAAATACAAAGTCTGATTAATCTTGCTAGCGCCTTTAGACACAATACACCAATTCGGAGTTTTTCAAATGTATCGCTATGCTCTCTGCATCTTGTTTGCACTGCCCATGTTTCTTTTCGCCCAGAATGACCAGCAGATTATTATCTACCTTAATGGAGGCTCCAGCGTAGGTAAAACGACCTTCGCCCGTCATCTTCAGGAACGATTTGATCAGCCGTTGTTGTACGTGGGGATTGATTGGGTGATTGCGATGATGCCTGAGAAGGTCAACGATTTCAAAGCGGACAAAGAAGGGGAGTTGCCGGGATTTTACTGGGAGCGGACAGCTGACGGTGCTCTTAAAACTATGCGTTTCGGCCCCTTTGCCCAAGAGATGTTGGAGCTCTACCGTCAAATGGTTAATTCCTTGGCAGCACAGGGATATTCATTAGTTATTGATGACATCTCGATAGGGAAAGAAGAGGTTGATAAATGGCGTCGAACCTTGCAAGGCTATCCTGTTATTTATGTTGGACTTACTGCACCTTCTTCTATTATCGATCAACGCGAGCGCGAGCGTGGTGACCGCTTGATCGGTGTCGCCAGTAAGCTGGCGCTTTTGGTCCATGAAGGGGTCGAGTATGATCTAATGCTCGATACTTATCAGCAAAGTGCAGATGAAAATACGGAAAAAATAAAGAAAATTATTAAATAACTATTTTGTAGATTTTTTTATTTAAAGTCTGTATAGTTGATTTTGTTATAATAATTAATTAAGGCGTTATTACAATGTATCCTGTGTTTAACGATAGTATTAGTCGAAGCCCTTTAAATGAAGCTAGCGATCTGACCACAAAATTAGAAGAGCTTTCAAAAAAGATAAATGACAGTTCGACGAGCATACCTGAGCTGAAGTCTGAGCTGCAAGCGCTCAATAACAAATTTAAAGAGCTGAAAAGCAATATACCTTCTGCTCTCATTGCAGAGTCTTTTGAAGTTATCTTATCTAATTTACAAAAGAAGATAGATGGTAAATCCTCGAATAGATTGCACGGAGTTGGAGCCACAGAATTCGTATGGCTTAGAGCCACACCTTCAATGAGATGATTTTCATATCACCGTCGGCTATGAAGAAGTTTATTTTGATGTTATCGATGACGCGGCGTAACGAATTTTAAAGACTCCTTCTCTCCGACGACCAAAGGCAGGCGTGATGCCTCTTCAAGAGATAGCCAGCAAGAGTCGACATGCTCATCGTGGTCCAATACAATTGTTGGTTTTGCGGGAATGACAAGGTGATACATGTGGTAGTTGAAGCATACGTGCGGCAGTTCCACATAAAGAATACGGATGGGTGACAACAGGTTCTTGGTGGCGATGATACCCGTCTCTTCATGCAGCTCACGAAGAGCTGTTTCTATCACAGATTCTTCCTTTTCCCGTTTTCCAGCAGGAACGCACCATAGTCCGCCTTGTGACTTCCGTTCGCATCTTTTCAAAAAAAGAAACTGTCCCTGCCATTCACAATAGCATGCTGACACATCCAGCGATGCTTCGAAATCTATCGGATGTATTTCATAGACATCAGCCATGGATAACCTTAGTTGAATTATAAACTTGAATTAGAATATCTTATGCAAAGATATCAGGAGTTTTTTTATGAAGCAAGAGCATTTCCGTAAGCTGGAACGCATGTATGAGCAGGCTAAGATCAATGATTTCTATCGACCGAAGCTGACAATCGAAACAGGAAGGTCCACCCTTGTCATTCCCATCCGCAAGGAGATGCATCATGCTGCTCATGCCGTGCATGGATCTATTTATTTCAAAGCCCTCGACGATGCCGCATTCTTTGCTGTCAACTCTCTAGTCGAAGATGTTTTTGTTTTAACAGCCAACTTCACCCTCTATTTTCTGAAGCCAGTAACATCGGGAACGATAACGGCAAAAGGCGAAGCTGCCTACTCTTCAGGAAACAGTTTTATCGGTGAGGCGCAGCTGTTTGATGATGAAGGCGATCAGGTTGCACGTGGCAGCGGTACCTTCATTCGCAGTAAAGTCGCACTTGATCCCTCTATCGGCTACCTTTGATCACAGTATCATTGTAGCTTGCGATCGCTTCGATAAGCGGTTGAGCTTCATTTTTTAAAGCCTCTTCGTTAATCGTAGTCAGCTTACGGTCTTCCATCAGAATTTTACCGGCGACGATCGTTGTCCTTACAGATGTAGCAAACGCTGAATAGACGAGATAGTCGTTGTAATCATAAGTTGGCCAGGCATCGACATCAACAATGATGACGTCTGCCTCTTTGCCTACTGTGAGGGTGCCGATCCGATCCTCCATGTGAAGGGCGCGCGCGCCACCAATTGTTGCCATCTTAACAATCTCATTTGCCGGAAGTGCGGAACGGTCGCGCGAAGAGTATTTGACCATAGCGCCGACAAAGCGCATCTGCGAAAAAATATCTTGTGTATTAGAACTCATCGGACCATCTGTCGCCAGACCAACACGTTGACACACTTTATGGATTTTTTGTATCGGCGGAATGGGGCTGCCGCCTTTGACGTTGCCAAGGATGCTAAAAGCGATGCCTGCTTCGCTATCTTTTAATTTGGCGATATCGGCATCGGTAACATGGATGCAGTGGGCAGCAACGAGGCGTTTAGAAAGCGCTCCGGCCTCATCGAGAAAGTCGACAGGGGACAGACCGGGAGTTTCGTTGGCGATTTCTGCGAGATGCGTCAGGATTGGAACGTCATCAGCAGCGGCAAGGTCTGCAATTTCCTTGTAGACGCTTTTCTCAACACTGTAGGGAGCGTGTGGAGCGTAAGCAGGGGTAATGCGTGGGCAGCGAGCGTTCCACTTTTCGACGAACTGACGAGCGATCTTTATTCCACCGTAAGGTTCAGGGGCATCAGGAGAGGGGTATTTAATTACCGTCTCACCAAGGATCGCGCGTAATCCGACTTTTTCGACCACTTCAGCGATTGTATCCACGAAGTAGTACATATCGGCAAAGCAGGTGACACCGGCCTTGATCATTTCTGCGGCTGTTAGCTCGGCACCGATACGGCAGAGCTTTGAATCCGTGAATTTTTTTTCTAATGGGAACATTACCTTGTGAATAATATCGCAGCAGTCGTTGCCAAGACCGCGGTACATCACCATAGGGTTATGTGTATGGCAATTGACCATTCCCGGCAGTACAAGCTTGCCGGCGGCATCGATCACCTTCTTGCCTGAATAACCGCAGGGCGAGGAAGTGTCATCCAACGCGGTAATCTTTGTACCTTTGATCACGACTGTTTTTTCTTGAAAGCCGTCTTCCGTTAAGACGGTACCGTTATTGATGATGAGATCAGCATGAATTGTCATAGTCACTCTTGTTCAGATTTTTTCGAATATTCTTATGGTGTTAAAAATATTTTCTGGAAAGAGGAAAGTCGGTATACATCGACGAAAAATCATACCTCGGGAGTGATGATGCAGGTGGAAATAACAACCGTTAACGTGTCCTGGTTTAACACCAGAGATAAGCGTTCAGAACAAATTGATAACGAGACGCAATCTGTAAATGCTATCGGCAAGACGATACAGAATACATCGGAACAGAATGGTTATCAGTTTCCTCATTTTATCGGGATAGGGGAGATTACCTACGATATACCGGATGTTCCAAATGGGAAGTGTACGACTGAAGGGCAGAATTTGAAGAAGCTGACAGATACATTCCCTGTGAAAGATCCCGAAACTTGTTTTTCATTGGGAAATATCGGTCTTAATGCCAAACGTACGCCATCGGGAAATTATGTGATGACTCGAGAGGATACTGATAAAGTCAATAAGTATGCCGACTTGGTCAATTACGGATTGTTTCCCGGTCAGTATAACACCGGTGCCGCCTCCTATCTTCCAATATCGCAAGTGAAAACGGTAAAGAATTTGAAATGGACAGACTTTCACCCCGGCGTAAATCCTAGTCAGTGGAAAGATGACAACGGTAACCCGATTCCTGATGATTGCCAACTGTTCGACAAGCTGTTTATGGACATCACTGTGAACGTCAATGGCATTGACCTGCACTTTATTGTTCTGCATGCTGTGCCGGCATCCGGCTTTGGCAATCAGGAAACACCCGATTTACAGCGAAATAAAGATCAGCTGGCGTTCTTGCAGTGGTATTTGTCAGGATCGACATACTTTTCAGTTCCTGAGGGCATTAATGAAGACGGCGATCCGATCATTCCTCTTTCTGAACGGCAGGTTGAGTACTTTATCGCCATGGGAGACTGGAATGCCGACTATCGCGATACAAGCTGTCCCGGCAGCGAGGTGCTGCGATCTTTATTTGAAACATATGCGTGGTTTCCTTCTGAAGGAATTACTAACCGAGATCCTAGCGGCAGCTTCGAGGGCATTCTTGATTACATGCTATGTTCGAAAAAAATAAGGTGCTTGAATTATTATGTATCTATTATTAATGAAAAAGTCTCTGATCATGCAGCTATTAATGCAACATTCCAGTTAGAGACCGATGCTGTTCAAGAGGAAAGCGGTTGGTGTAGCATCAGCTAGTTATACATACATTGAGTATTTTCCTCTGTTTCCGGATCCGTTTGTGGGCAGGTAGCTAAAGAGGGATTTTCTGGAAAATATCTCAATGAGCAGATATCGTAAATCAACACAAAAAGTGATTAGAGAATCTATGAAGGAGATAGTTCATGGCAGAACCAATTAGTAGAGATATGAATTCGATTTGGAGAACAATTGAGGCCTGTCAGGAAGGCAGCGAAACGGCACTTTCTTCTTCATCTTTTGTAGAAAGTTCGTTGGAGACGAGCAGTCAAAGTGTGAGCTGGTTTATCCAAAACCGTGGCGGGTTAGCACAAATTGTTGGCTTGTTGATGGTGCCTTCACAGTTCTTAGGTCCTGACCTTGACGCGTGTGAGCGGATCATAGATAATGCCTGCCAAAATGGGAGATATAAAATTAAAAGAGTTCAATTTCAACACAAAGCAGGAAACTTGGAGGGCGTCATTTGTTACCCAAACGGATGGAATTCTGAAGATAAACACCGCTGTGTTTCTTATCATAATCCTAATGCAATCACGCTTGCCGATTTTTTTGATAATGGAGCGCCTAACCACACAATCCAGACGATTTTGAATCTTTTCCGTTTGCCCGTTATTCTTTATGATTACCGCGGTACAGGGCTAAACCAAGGGGACTATGAATGTAGTTCTTTAAAGTTCCGTCCCAACTATGAAACGATTGTTGAAGATGGTATTTCTGCATTAACGTACGCTCTGCAAAATTATGACGAGGTTATCACTTGGGGCAGTTCCCTCGGTGGCGGTGTAGCTACGGTTTCCTTAGAACGTCATCTCAGTGTAAATTCTGACGATGCTCACCGAGTACGTCTTGTGAATCACGATTCATTTACAAAGACAGCTAGGGTTGTCATGCCCGGCCACCCATGGATAGCTGATGTAGCGGGTTGGTTGTTCGGTGGAAACCTTGATGCTCAAACGTCGATGGAACGCTTGTCTGAACGTAGCGTTAAGATAGTCGTTCTTTGCCATACAAAAGATTTTGTAATACCTCAAGGTGCAAGGATGGCTGAATTTGTTTCTAAGTTGAAGAACACAGGCAATATTTCATTGATTTATAGTCCCGAAGTTGGCCATGCCAATCTGTCTGTTGACATGATCAGACAATATCGACAGCAAATCAATTAGATGGAAGATTTAACATCCCTTGATTGTGAATTGCGATCAACGGTCGGAGGAAATTGATGAGCAGGCTTTTTAAAATTGGTTATGGATACGATAGCCATCGATTCCTTAACGAAGAAGAAAAGAATCTGATTCACCAACAAGAGCAGGTAGAGGTTAAGACAGAATTCTACTCTAAAGATAAGAAGCTCATCATTGGTGGTGTCGAATTAGATGAAAAGTATCAGAAGCTATATGGACCTTTCAAAGCACGCAGCGATGGTGATGTCTTGTATCACGCAGTCGTGAATGCTTTGCTGTCAGCAATTGGCGATAAGGACAAACGCGATATCGGTAAAGTCTTTCCGAATACTGACTCGAAAAACTCCAATCGTAATAGTGCGGATTTTATGCAAGAAACTGCACAAATGATCAAATTGAGCGATTATGAACTTCTTGATCTCAAGCTGATGGTCAAAGGACAGCCTCGTGTGGACTGGTCTAAAGTAGAGAAGAACCTACTGGATTTCTTCTCGTTCCAATCAATAGCCCCTGACATTCATGTGCAGGCGACTTCCGGTGAAGAGATGGATGGTGCCGGTAACGGCCTTGGCGTTGAGGTTTTTGTTGTGGCACTGTTGCAGCACAAAAACCTTTTACTTTCCGGAGTTTAAGAAGATGCCCTGGCAGAAATGTCTGATAGGGCATTGTTACGGTCGATGCTATCTCTTTGCTGCTTTATTTATTTTTTTCCAAAACAGCCGATCTTTTGTATAAACATAAAAGATCGTTGAGGTGATATTATTGTTCACTGAAAAAAAAACTGTTTCAATAGCGGCGTTTATGAGATACAGATCTTCAAGCCTATAAGAGGAGTCTAAAATGAATAGTATCACCGGTACACCAAGCCTAACATTTTTAGATCTCAAAAACAGCGAAGATAGGATACGCACTCTCGTAAGTATTTACGACCCATCGCTAACTGATGAAGATCTTAAAAAATGTCAAAATGATCCCGATCCCTATGACTTGATGGATGATAGGATCGAACTGATAGTCAATGAAATCTTACCAATTCTGGATTTAGACACTCCTCCATGTGATGATGCCTTACGGCAATTGTCTTTGGATAAATTTCAACATGAGTGTGACCTAAGGGACGTACCAGGTTATCTAGCATCCAAAATATCCCGCATCGATAATGAGAAACTGCTAAAGGAAAATCCCTTTGATCTGAAATTGTACCCCGAACATTGTACTATTTCTACAATATGTTTTTTATACACTAGTGAGAGGTTGACTTTCATATGGAATGAAATGCAAAGGTCATTGGCGGAGAGTCCACAGAATTCTGATGTCGGAGATAGTAAACCTACTTTTCTCAAACTCATGTACTTAGATAATTCAAAGGATATAACAAGTTTTTTTAAAAGAGAAATCTCTACATTCCATAAACTCGTAGTACGAATAAAAAATAAAATAGATCAAATTCGTAATCCTGACTTACCTTTGTTCGATCCATTCGGCACATGTCGACGTTACAAAATTGTATTTTCGCTTTTGTTACGTTCAGATCAAAAAGCGCTTATTGACGACAAAGCCTTTTTATTCGGCCTTCTTTCGAGAGATCAAAAGGAAAATATTAATGAATATATTTTAAAAATTAATCCACGCTTCCTTCAGGAGTGCGTTCAACAGGAAAGATTTTTTCGTCGTGACTTACCTGTCCAAGCTTTGTTAGTGTTAGATTTAGACTCCCTTCCTGATCATTTTATTGTAAGGATGAATAGATCGAAGAGGCTGTTCCCGCAGTTAGAATCGATTGGACATTCTGAAAAACTTCCGACAATACTACTCAAGATTATCCGTGAACTCGCTAAAGAAGAAAATGAAAGTTTATTTCAACCTTATAGTTGTAGTCATTACCTTGAAAGCAATCTACAAGAAATATTTCGTCAAATTCCTTTTACGGAGTTGTCATCTAAAGAAGTTGCTTTTCTTTTTCCGATTTTTGAAAGAAGATACCATGGAAAAGTCTCACCTTCTACCGGGCCCTTTTCTGCTCTTGTTAATGAGGTGTACAGAAGCTATGTAGAATTTTTAGAAGAGTTATTCAAGGTTTTGACCCCAGAAGAGTATGCTCAATGGATACGCCCTCATCTACCTCTCGATATACGAGAGATAGGAGATGGCATACATATTACAGAGAATCCGTCTTTACAGGTGGCTGGCCAAGGAAATTCATCAAATGGGAGTCCAGAGGGTCCTTGACCCTTTGGCGGGGGATTATCAAGGGGGCAGAGCCCCCTCGATTGTCCTCCACCGGACAACTATCGAACCATATTGTCGAGGGAATGCGCCAAATCTATGAGCTAAAGAGATTTATTAATGTGGAGAAAGCAATGGTGAATCTTGCCTGTTTCAGGGGTTCTAGAGAAAAAAACTATTTAGATTAGAAACAGTGCGTTTACCCTTCCTTCGATGGAATAGAATACTAACGCAGTAAAAACGATCGCAGTCTTAGCGAACTCAAGAAAAAAGAAAAATCAATTACGGCTGTTCTTTCGAGAGAAGCTTCGTTAATGCTCTGGATAGCCACACTTCATATTGATTCGATGACCATTTTCGTGTCACTACAAAAAGACGGTACATATCTCGACCTGTGAATGCCCAAAGGACATCTCTAGCCTCAGACGTTGTCATTCCTTCTGCTAGAAGCCCTTCCTCAAGCATAGTATCAACTGTGTCTTTTTGTCTTTGGTATCGTCGTTGCTCCTGTTCTTTTTCGATCTTTTGAAATTCACTACCCAGTATGGATGCTCCACGTAATAACCCCATTTGTTTTTGCTCCGCATCGTATATTAACCTTGTCATTTTCGCTGCAATTCTAAAGCGTCCAGCGGCAGTTTTTTCTTGAGAAACCTCGTCTACAAGAGATTCGAAAACTGAAGATGGGAGAGCTTCATCAATTAAGGCTAAAAGAACTCCTCTCTTGGACTTGAATAGAGAGTAAATAGTGGGAGACGAAACGTTCGCTGATTCTGCTAACTCTCCAATCGTTACCTCTTCAAATCCTTTTGATTGAAAGAGTTTTTTTGCTGAAGAGAGTATTTGATTTCTTGTTTGTCTTGCCTGCTTGCTTCTGGCTGCTGATACATAGCTTCTTTTTTTTGGATTTGACATAAATGACCTAATTAGATATAGCTAACTATATTCAATATATCATAATATATTGTAATTTACAACACAAAACCTAAAACCGAGGAGACGATCATGTCTAAAAAAAATCTATTGGTTGCTGAATCGTATTATGCAGCCATGAATAAGAAAGATATTGAATCTATGGAGAAAATGTTACATCCCGATATTCTCTTTATCGGTCCCCTTGCGAAGCTGCAAGGAAAAGAGGCTGTCCTGCAGGCAATCAAGGGATTCACAACAGCCTTTGTGGGATTAAAGATAAGAGGGAAATTTCAAGGCGATAACCAGGTTATGTTAGCTATTGATACAGAGTTTCCGGAACCGATTGGAAACTTGCGTACAGCCTCTTTATTGACTATTGTAGATGGACTTATTATTGGGATTGAGCTTTTTTATGATAGCCGAGTAGTCGAAAGCAAAAAAGAAGAGGTCTTTTCTTTATAATGTTATATCGACTGTCTCTCAAAAAAATAAAGTACTAGAAAACGAAAAATCCGGACAGATCTTCTTTGCAGAGATCTTGTCCGGTGAAGTGCCGATGGCCGGACTCGAACCAGCACCTTGTTGCCAAGAGTAGATTTTGAGTCTACCGCGTCTACCATTCCGCCACACCGGCAAGGGTGATGACTATTTTAGTGAATTGGGATTTTTAAATGCCAGTGTTATCTTTTTTAAAAAATATATTACACTGAGTCTCGCGGTTATCGGCGGGTAATGTTGCGGTGCGCCTTGTCCCATGAATAGATAACACGGGATTGGGTCTCGCGGTCATAACGCACTTGAAGAGAGATATAGGGAAAGGGGTGTCGGTTATCGAAGTCCCTGCCTTCGTCGTTCTTAAAGAGCTTAATGAAGATCTCTTTGTTATACCAGGGGGGAGTGGTGACGTTAGTATCGTCTTTATCATACCTCTGAAAGTTTGTATAAGCGGTGTCATATTTATAATCAGGATGCTTGCTGTAGTAGTCAATGATCAGCTGCACAACGGCGTGTGGGTCACTCTCAAGCCCCTGCACATAAAAAGAGGCTTCGGCACCAATCATATGCTTAGAATAGCGATTGGTTTTCGAAGGGTCAGCGTAGGTGTTGTGCTCGGGACAGCGATGCCCACAGGTGATGACCACTTTCTTTTTTGTCTCTTGCTGAATGTAGTTGGCAAGGTCGATGAGGATGGGATAGATATGCTCTTTGTCTTCAACCATGGGAAGACTATGCCTTTCCGATCCGCCACAGTCGTACAGCGTTGTTGTTTGTCCGTCGTTGGTAATAGTTCTTTCAGGGTTGAGACGACTGCCATTACAGCGGAAGTGTTCTTTGGTGATCTTCGATAGATGACCGATCGTACCGTCTTCCCAAGGATACTGACGTCGCTGTTGTACAATAGGGGATTGTAGGCTAAATGTATGCTCATTGCTTAGACGGTACAGATACTCGCCTTTGGGGGGGCGCTTCTTCTCTGCGGTAGAGAAATGATCTGCGTCTCCGCAGCAGGTAAACAGTAGCAAAGGTAGCGTAAAAAAAAGTCTCTTCATCTTATTCCGTCGATTATCTACTATCTTTTACCAAAAAGGGGAATTCCTATGCAGTGGATTCACGACTATGACCTTTTTCTCTTCGATTTCGATGGATTGTTGGTAAACACGGAAGAGGTGCACTACCAGGCGTACCGGAAGATGTGCGCCGACCGAGGGTACAACCTGGACTGGGACTTCTGGCGTTATATTCAAATTGCTCACTATTCTTCCGAGGGGTTGGAAAAGCAGATCTATGCGCAGTTTCCTGAACTAAAAAAACAGGAACCAAACTGGTCGGTGTTGTATGGCGAAAAGCGCGACCGCCTGATCGAGATGTACAACAAAGGCGATGTGGAAATGATGCCGGGAGCAGAAGCGCTTTTGACGGCGTTGCGTGAGGCCGATATTCCACGTTGCGTTGTGACGCACTCGAGCTTGGATCTTGTACATGCTTTACGCAATCAACACGAGATATTAAATACGATTCCATATTGGATCACGCGTTACGATTACAACCAGCCGAAGCCGCATCCTGAGTGCTACATCAAAGCTGTTGACAAGTACGCTGACAACGGCGACCGCGTCATCGGTTTCGAAGACACACCGCGGGGATTGCACGCGCTGATGGGCACGCGGGCGAAGCCGGTGATGGTTGCTCCGCTAGATTACCCGGAGATCGAAGAGCTGCAGCGGCAAGGTGTCGTGCGCTACCGTTCATTCCTGGATATCCCTGAAGATCACTTGGGGTAGTGGACAGCAACGAGGAAGAGCCCTTGCGGCGGCGCGGCCTTGCTAGCACAACGTCGGTCCTTGGCGTCGATGATCTCTGCGATCTCGCTAAGAGGGAGCTTGCCGATCGCCGCTTCATGAAGGGTGCCGACGATGTTACGGACCATCTTATAGAGAAAACCATCCCCCTCGAACTCTAAGCGCACGCCATGTTCTTCATCAACAACATCGAGCCGATTTATTGTACGAACAGGATTGCGTGCGGCGCTCCCTGCATGCGCTTCATTGGCAAAAGAGGTGAAGTCATGCGTTCCAAGAAATAGCTGAGCAGCTTGTCTTAGGATGTCGCGCGAGAATGTTTCACGGATATGCCAGACATAGGGCCGATGAAAGGGGAGCAAAACACGGTCAAGGTACAGGTGGTAATGATAGACTTTTCCGATGGCGCTGTATCGGGAATGAAAGGTATTGTCAACTTCTTCGATATCCAGAACGCGGATTTCAGGAGGGAGAAGGCCGTTCATCGATGCGCGGAATTTGTTACAGTCAAGGGGACTGCTCGTATGTAGATGGGCGACCTGTCCTAAAGCATGGACGCCGGCATCAGTACGGCCCGATCCGGTGACGCCGTTTGTTTCGCGGGTGATGATCGCAACAGCTTCCTGCAGTTTCTCCTGGATGGAGACGCCGTTAGGCTGTACCTGCCAGCCGACGTAGCCACTGCCATCATAGGCGATGGTAAGCTTGTATGTGTGCTTGTGTTCCATGCTCTAAATAATATTTAGCGAGAAGAAGGTCTTCAGGGGTAGTGATTTTGATGTTCTCGCGGCTTCCTTGCACCAATTGTACCTCGCAACCGACCAATTCCGCAAGGGCAACGTCGTCAGTAACGGCGATCCCTTCTTCAATTGTCTTTGTAAAGGCATTATTTAAGATTTCTGCATGGACGGCCTGGGGAGTTTGTACCTCCCATAACATGGAGCGGTCAAGCGTACGATGAACTTTGCCGTCTACCGAGGCTTCCTTAACGGTATAGGTGATTGGCAGGGCGGCAGCGGCAGCGCCGCATCTCTGGGCAGCGTTGATGACGCGGGTGATCATTTCAGGAGTGAGGAAGGGGCGCGCAGCGTCGTGGACACAGAACATCGTTGGCTCTGATGTTGCGGCATGGATTCCATTGTACAGAGAGTCCTGCCGCCGCTCGCCGGGTGCGGCGAAGACAATACTGTGGTGCTCGGAAATTATACTGCGATATTGCGGGTCGCACACAATGACAATCTCGTTGATTGCGGAGACGCTGCTGAAAGCTTCTATACTGTAGGAGATCAGAGGAATGCCGTTAAGAGGAAGAAACTGTTTCGGTATCTCGGTTTTCATGCGGCTGCCGATGCCGCCGGCAAGAAGAATGGCACATACGTTGATCATGAGTAGGCTCCAGTGTCAGTTCGAGCAGTTCGGGGGGCGAGAACCAGCGGAAAGAGATCACGCTGCCTACGCCTCTGTTAATGTAAATCCATTTGTTCTTGTGTCTGATCAGTCCTGATTTCAGGTGTCTGTTTTCCATAAGGGTGAATTTCTTCCAAAGAAAGGGGATATTGACCTGTCCGCCATGCGTATGTCCACTGAGGATGACTTCCCCGGGATAGTCGTCGAGATAGGGGAGTCCGTCGGGATTGTGAAGCAGGACAACACCGGGATAGTCGTTGTTATAGCCGGCAAAGGCTTGTTCGGGATCCATCTTTCCCAAGGTGTACTCGCCAAGACCTGTGATATTCAAATGGCCGGCCTGCAGTGTTTGATTATGCAGAAGTTTGAAAGGGGTGCCGGCGATCAAAGTGTTCAGCTCTTGATGGAAAGGAGTGCGCTTTGCATTCTCAGTGACCTTGCGGCTTAGCGTTGTGTTGCTGAACAGCATGGAAAATGCCTTTCCGATACCGACATCGCCTTTTTTGGTGTTAAAAACATCGTAATCGCCGTTGCTGTTGATTGACACGTAGCCGCTGTAATCGTGATTGCCTAGCGTGCAATAGTTGCCGAGAGGTGCTTCGGGAATGGCATTGAGAAACGCCTGCAGACGCTCCGGTTGTTTGATTTGCGAGCAACAGATGAAGTCTCCGGAGAAAATAACGATGTCAGGCTGCATCTGCGCAATCCGTTTGACGATTTTTTTCAGCAGGCAGTCACTCACTCCGCTATGCAGGTGAAGGTCGCTGAACTGCGCGATGCGTACAGGTCGTTCAAGGTTGGGCAAGGCAAGGGTAATGCGCGTTTGCCGAAGCAGGTTAGGTTCAATGAAGCGCGGCCAAATGCCGACAATGGATGCAATGCACCACGCGTCCCAGAGGATGCTGATTGCTGTTTTTTTTCTCATGAGGTGCAGTTTATCTGGTGCGAGATAATAAAAAAAGCCCGCAAGCGCATCGCACTCACGGGCAACATAGATCGCAACTGTGATTATTTGCTACGCGCTAGCGCAGGCTCTTTCAGGTGCTTGGAAACCTTGCTGGTCATCTTGAACATGTCAATCGCAGCTTTAGAACCGAAAACTTTTGCGAGTTTTTCGTCAGGCTTGATCATACGCTTGTTCTTTTCGTCTTGCAGATCGTATTTTTTGATATACGCCCAAAGCTTTTTAGTGACTTCGGTACGCGCCATTGGGCCTTTGCCAACGATAGCAGCTAGCTCGTCAGTAATTTCGACAGGCTTCATGAACGCTGATGGTTTCTTTTTTGCCATCTTGTTTCTCCTTTGTTGTGACAGGATAATTCAAATCGCTCTTGTTATAGTTGGAAGCACCACGGCTTTATAGGTCGATGTTTGCTTCCTACCAGTGAACATACATGCTCATCTAGGGGATTCTTTTATATCTGTTACTATTTTCTAGTCAAAACAATTCGCCGAGAGATGTGAGTGTAAAGTGAAATTTTATTTAGGTATTTGTACAATGTGTTTATTATTAGGTGGGTAGAATGAGGGTTGGGATGGAGCTTGCCGTAAAGAAAAGTTCGTGGCAAGGTAGCTTAACGATGAATAAGAACGAAATAAAATATCTGGGTAATCTTGTCGAAAAGCTTAAAAAAGCGAAAGACGACGAGCAACGGCTTGCAGTAATCGATGGGGTTTCAGGCGTTTCCGCTTTTATGGAGCAAGCGCCAAGGCTTGCATCCTTCTTATCGCGGGCTGACGCAGCTGCGGCAGTATTGCTGAAGAGCGTTATCGCCATCGGGATGGGGCCTCGAGTTTTTGCCGGCCTTGATGCCATGGACGATCCAGACGCGGCACTGACAAAACTATTGGCTGTATTGCAGCCTGTTGAGACTTTCTATCGGGAGATGGGGGGGATTGTTGGCTACCATCTCCAGGTGGTCAGGCTGATCAAGGGTGATAGTGATGAAGAGAAAAAGTCCGTACATTTTCATCAACCGCAAGGGTTAGATCTGGCGGTCTCTACAGAAGAGGCGCATGCTGTCGTCCGCTATGCTATCGAAAACCTTGACAGTATAGGAGAGATCTACCCCGTTGGGGGTGCAGGAGACCGTTTAGGACTGAAAGATCCCAAGACCGGCGAACACCTTCCGGCGGCGCAACTGATGTTTACTGGAAAGACTCTTCTTGAGCTGCTCATCCGAGATGTCCAAGCGCGCGAACATCTGTGTTATCAGCTGACAGGTAAAAAGGTGCTGACACCGATTGCTTTGATGACGTCGCAGGAAAAAGATAATGACCTGCATATTCGCAACATTTGTGAAAGCAACGGCTGGTTCGGCAGGCCTTCTGATACTTTTTTTATTTTCAAACAACCTTTAGTCCCTGTTCTGACAGAGGAAGGGGAGTGGATCGTCGAGGGACCATTGACACTGATGCTGAAGCCCGGCGGACATGGAGTGATGTGGAAGCTCGCATCGGATCGTGGGGTTTTCGATTGGTTTAGGGAGCATGGACGGCGTCAGCTCTTCGTGCGGCAGATCAATAACCCAATGGCATGCACAGATAACGGAATGTTGGCTTTTGTCGGACAGGGGCTCAAGCATGGCAAAGCATTTGGGTTTGCTTCATGCCAGCGCCGGATTAACACGGCTGAAGGAACGAATGTTATTATTGAACGGAACGAAGGGGAAAGGTACGCCTACTGCATCAGCAACATCGAGTATACTGAATTTGCTAAATATGGGATAAATGACATTCCTATCGCATCAGAAAGCGATTTCTCCGCATTTCCCGCGAACACCAATATTCTTTTTGCCGATATCGACGCTGTTGAGACAGCGGTCCGCCGTTGTCCAATTCCGGGTATGTTGATTAACATGAAAAATCAGATCGCAATCGAAGATGCACAGGGAAACAAACGCCTTATGCATTATGGTCGTTTGGAGTCGACGATGCAAAATATTGCCGATGAGATTGTCGACGTCTACGATCATGAGATCTCCCCAAAACAGTACGCATCGCTGCAAACATTCCTGACATTCAATAGTCGTAGAAAAACGATTTCAGTTACAAAGAAAGCTTATGCTAAGGGGGGATCTATTTTGGAGACACCTGTCGGCTGCTACTACGATTTGCTGCAAAATGCCCGCGAGCTTCTTGTCGATTATTGTGGGTTTCGTACGCCGGATATTCCCGATGAGATGCAGTTTCCAAAACAACGCCCTCCTTTTCTCTTTGTCTATCATCCGATTCTGGGGCCTTTGTGGTCAGTGATCAGACAGAAAATTCGGGGAGGCACCTTAGCAGAAGGTGCAGAGGTGGTTCTTCAGATCTCTGAGCTTTTGATGGAGCAGGTGTCAGTGGACGGCAGTATGCGCATCGCTTGCCGTAACCTTCCCGGAGGACGATGCCGCCTAAAAAATGTCACCGTCCAAAACAAAGGAGTCGATTGGAAGCATTCTCCCGAATACTGGTCTGGTGCTGTCACGCGTACGGAGTCGGTTTCAATTATAATCGAAGGAGACGGCGAGTTTATTGCCGAAAATGTTACCTTTACTGGAGATGTCGATGTTGTTGTGCCTGCCGGCACCCGCATAACAGCCTACCATGATGAAAAGGGAAAGCTCGCTTTTCATTCGGAGGAGGTCGCCGAGCCCGGCTGGCACTGGAAGTATCACTTCGCCGCAAGCGATGAAGTCGTTCTACACGATGGCTAAGGTGATGCCAACGGCAAGTGCTGCGCCGGAGAAGATGAAGCAGACCACTGCTGCAACACGCAACATGAACCGTTCCAGTTCATTTTTATCTTCAGCCATGCAATCGGAATTTGCCACCATCAACAGCGTAATGCCGGCGCCGGCGGCGGCCAGGAATGTAAAAGTTCCCAATCCGGGAGCTGTCTTCAAGAATTGCCCTAGCGACTTCATACAGGTTTTAAATACCGGCCAGACTGCTTTACATGCAGGGAAGACGTAGCCTGTGAAAAATACTTTGATCACATGACCGCACCAAACGGCAGCATCCTTGATGCCGATAGCGACGGTTTTCGTTGCACTGCCGACAGAGGACATGAATCCGCTTTTAACTAACGTTTCTGTTGCGACTGCTGAACTCATCTTTACCTCCAGAGGTTTTTAGTGGTTCACTAATCGATATACAGAATCAGTTTATTTTAAAGAAATTCTTATATCTTTCTGCGAATGGGCAGCCGGAACAGCTGGTTTCATAGTGGATGCAGAAATCGTGATGCAACTGATAGCTGCCTTGAACAATTTCAGCGCGCTTCATGAGAGAACTTTTCTGTGTGTCTCCAAAAAAGCGTTGCGACAAGTAGCGCGATTTTCCGGTCGATGCAGTCGCTAATGTTGAATAGAAGGCATCGAAATCGGGATGGTCCTTCACGTAACTGTATAGTATTGGTAAAAATGTATTGATGACCATCTCTTGCTTTAGCGAGACCCCAACAAGGGGAAGATGTGTTTCAATTTGATGGTTGTTGAAGGTGTAGTGGAAATTCCAGTAATCGTCTTTATAGTCGGGGATGAGCTTGACGAGCTCCTGCCATAGAAGGCGGGTGTCATGATGTGTGGCATCCCATAATTCGCGCAACCTGACAGGAAGCAACGCAGCTTTGGGATCGCGAATCATCTTAGACAAATAGGCTAGACGTCTAATCGGATGGTTATGGGGGCGGATATTGCCCATGCGCAGCTCGACGGCAACATGAGGTTCGATGTGGGCTACCCGCTCCTTCAGCTCATTGTAGAAGTCATTAGCACCCCATAACCGTTGGTAATGCTCGTTGAAGAAACCGCAGCCTTTGAGCGCCAACGCATAAAGGGTCGCCTCATCGCGGTGGCGGTATTGACACAGCCAGTGGTAGAGGTCGATAAAGGCTGAGCTGTTGTTCTTGTACCCTAAGGCGGCAGCAATTCCGACAGCGGCTTGATCGGCAGCGGTTCGGCTATGCGCAGAGAGATGCTCATATTTTTTTTGAAGACGCCAGCGTGCGGCGCTCCGAAAGAAAGAGGATACTTTCCCTTCCGAAAGATAGCGGAATAGCGTCTCGCCGCAACGTCCTGCGCCGCTGCAGCGCTCATAAGGGTATAGGTCCAAATCGATCAATTGCACAATACGGCTGTGAGGAATGGTAATGGCGTTCTGAAAATAGCTGCAAAGGATGGGCTTTTCGCTTACCGTTGCGATGACCTGCTGCTGCTTTGGCGCCCAGAGCGCAATATGTAGAATAACATTGTCATAATTGGGGTCGCGATGGTGTCGGTGCTGCTTCCACCCTTCATCGAATAGGTGAATTTCCACATCGCCAAAGTAGTCCACGCCATCGATAACGAGATGGGCTTTGCGAAAATCAGGACCGGCTTCGGCGTTCCAACAGCCGGGGGAAACAACATGGATCGGAGCGCCTTCGCGGGTTTTCAGGGAGCGGAAATATTTCTGTTCCAGCCACATGACCTGCAAATGACGTTCTGTCAGGCAGCGGTAGCTTGAGGGTTCCTCGGCGACGATGTCGCTATAGTTGTCGATGATTGTGGCGTATTGCAGCGTCATAGGGGTACAATGTTTTAAAATCGAGCTCTACTGTAGAAAAAGAGGGGTTTGTTTAAAAGATATTTTTGGCGTTCGTACCTTTTGACATTATAACTTTCTCTGTGTAAAATCCTCTTAGGAAAAAATTGACAATTACCCTGAGAGGGCGTTATGAACAGCGAGACACAGCAGCGTATCAAGGAAGCCGAAGAGCGCATCCTTCACATGTGGAGGTATCTTTGACTTAGCTAAAAAAGAAGCTGAAGTCAAAGAACTGGAACAGAAGATGGAAGAGCCTGATTTCTGGCTCGACAATGAGAAAGCTCAACAGGTGATCGATAGCTGTAACCAGCTGAAGGCATGGACGATCCCTTGCAGGGATGTAAAGAAAAAATTTGAGGACGTAGCTTCGCTCCTCCCTGAAGCTTTCGAGATGGAAGACGAAGGGCTTGTTGAAGAGCTGCTGACTGAATTAGGCCGTATCGAACATGAGATTGATGAGCTGGAGGTGCGCCGTATGCTCTCTGGTGAACTGGATAGCAAGAACTGCTACCTTAGCATCAACGCCGGAGCAGGGGGAACAGAGGCGTGCGATTGGGTGCAAATGATGGCGCGCATGTACCAACGCTGGGCGGCAAGACGCGAATGGAAGGTCGAAGTTGTCGACCAGGAGGCTGGTGAAGTTGCAGGAATAAAAAGTATCACCCTCAAGCTTTCCGGCAGTTATGCTTTTGGGTATGCTAAAGCAGAAAAAGGTGTACATCGCCTTGTGCGGATCTCCCCTTTCGACAGCAATGCGCGGCGACATACCAGCTTCGCCTCCGTTGATGTTACTCCAGAAATTACCGATGACATTAACATCGAAGTGCGCCCCGATGACATCAGAGTAGATACCTACCGAGCATCAGGAGCCGGCGGGCAACATGTTAACAAAACCGACTCCGCAGTACGGATCACCCACATTCCTACAGGGATAGTGGTCTCCTGCCAATCGCAAAGAAGCCAGATGCAAAACAAAGAAACCTGTTTTAAAATGCTGCGCTCAAAGCTTTATGAGAAAGAGGTCGAAGAGCGTGAGAAGGCCATGGAGCAGCTAGGCGGTGAAAAGCGCGATATTGCCTGGGGTAGTCAAATTCGTAATTACGTGTTTCAACCTTATACGCTTGTTAAAGATACGCGTACAAAGTTCGAAGCAGGGAACATCGATTCCGTCATGGATGGCGACATCGATGACTTTGTATACGCTTACTTAAAGGAGTTTGGATAGGCTATGACAAAAAAACACACTGACGAACCCCAACGTTCATCATTAGGTGTCGATATCCGGTATACCGAGCAAGGCGATGCCGATCATCTCAAACAATGGCTGCTCGACCCTTCTGTCAACCGTTGGTTTCCGATGCTCGACGAGGTCGAGATCGACGATGCCGTCATGCGCTGGATCGGCTTCCATCGTTACCGTTGCAGCCTGACAGCTACCCTTAACGGCAAACCTGTCGGGTTAATTACCTTATACCTTCAGCCCTATAAAAAATTGGCGCATCAATGCGAGTTCGGCATCATTGTCTCTCCGGACCATCGTGGTAAAAAAGTGGGCAGCGAGCTGCTCAGTAATTTGATTCATCTCGCAAAGACCAAGTTCCGTATCGAGTTGCTGCATTTGCAAGTCTATGCTGACAATCCTGCAATCCGTTTGTACAAGCGCTTTGGCTTTAAAGAATTTGGAAGACAGGAAAAGTGGATTAAGGAGACCAACGGTGAATATACCGCGCGCGTATTTATGGAGAGGGAAATCTAAATTATGGAAGACCTGTACAGTTTCCAACGTGAGATTGAAGAGGCAACAAAGAAAAAGGTTCAGCTGCGTATCAATAACAACCGGACTACGATGCTCAGTGTCAAATGGGAACCATCTTGCACGAAAGTCTCCATGCACAAGATGTTCCTGAACGCTCCAAAAAATATCATTGAGGAAGTGGCTTGCCATATCCGCCAGGTCAACAGCAATGTGACGCCGGCAGTCAGAGCGTACATTGAGGAGAATATTCTCAAGCACGATTACTCCTACACGCTTGATCTAAGCAAGCTGCAAACAAAAGGCGATGTTTATGATCTCAAAGCGTTGTATAATGAAGTCAACGACGAATATTTTAACAACTTGCTGAATCTGCACATCACCTGGTTTGGAGATAAGCAGCGCAGGCGCCGCAGCCGCGTGACTTTCGGTTTGTATCATGCATCCACGCGGCTGATCAAGATCCATCGGATGCTCGACCGCACCTTTTTCCCTGACTATCTTGTTAATTTTGTCATCTACCATGAGATGCTTCACCATGTTTGTCCTGCGCATACGATGCATACGGGAAGGCAGAAGATCCATACAGAAGAATTTAATGAGCGTGAACGGCAGCATCGCCACTATGACAGAGCGAAGCGCTGGATCGACACACATTTAGATAAATTATTTATGATGTAGAGGTATTAACAATGGCTGGCCATAGCAAATGGGCAAATATCAAACATAAAAAAGAACGAGCAGACGCTAAAAAGGGAAAAGCATTCTCCCGCATCGCGAAGGAAATTATCAGCGCTGTTAAAATAGGCGGCGCCGACCCAAAAGCTAATCCGCGCCTTCGCTTAGCGCTGCAAAAAGCTAAAGCTGCCAATGTTCCTAATGATGTCGTAGATCGCAATATCAAAAAAGCGGCAAGTGCCGATCAGGCAAACTACGATGAGCTTACCTATGAGCTGTATGGTCATGGTGGCGTCGGCATTATCGTTGAGGCGATGACAGATAACAAAAATCGTACCGCTTCAGACATGCGTATCGCTACGAACAAAAGAGGTGGCAGCATCGCCAGTCCAGGATCTGTCGCTTTCAATTTCGACCGCAAGGGAGTGATCCAAGTACAACGTAATGGCGTTGTCGAAGAGGAGCTGTTTCTTCTTGCCACTGAAGCCGGTGCCGAAGATTTTGAAGTTGAAGAAGACTGCTATATCATCACTACCGATCCTTCTGATCTGTATAACGTGAAAGATGCCATCGAAATGCAAGAAGTTCCCTGTGAGGATGCTTCACTGGAGATGATTCCAAAAACGACCATCACTTGCGATGAGGAAACAAAACAGGCGAACGAAGCGCTGATTGAATGGCTGGAAAATATCGATGATGTCGACGAGGTTTACCACAACATGGAAGAGTGAGATTCAGGCTCCGTGTGCGCTGCTTCTCTCTGGCAATACCTACGATTCTGCGCGACGTTCATTCCTTTGTAGACATCCTATAGAAGAAATCGTGATTTCTGGCGAGCGTGCTGAGCATCGCAGCCATAAAGGTGTGAAGAAATTAGAAGGCGTCAATCCTTGGGAGGCGCTGAAGCGGCTAATAACACTCACAAGGGATGATGCTGTACCCGAGTGGGTAGGGTATTTCGCTTATGAGATGGGCGCCTTTGCCGACTATGATCGGCCAATGCCTTACATCGGCGGGAATCTTCCTGATGCGCGATTCGTGCGGTATGCCAACGTTATTGAATATGATCACCATGATGATCATGAAAAGGAATATGTACGCTCAGCAGTAACGGAAATCCTTCCTTATGATGAACGTACCAGCGTTACAGACTCTCTGACATGTATCCGGCAGCTGGCAAATCGTCAAGACTACAAGAATAATATCGAAGCGGCAAAAGAGTTAATCCGCTTGGGCGAGGTCTATCAGGTCAATCTGTCTCAGCAGGTGATATGCCAAGGCAGCTACGACCCTGCAGCATTTTTTATCAAACTCCATGAGCATAATCCTGCACCTTTTTCTGCTTATCTTAATTATGGCACCCAAGTCGTTGTTTCATCTTCACCGGAGCGTTTTCTCTCCTGCACAGGCGGTACTTTGGAAACTCGACCGATAAAAGGAACCATGCCACGCGGTGTAACACCCGAAGAAGATCGCCAGAATATGCATCAGTTGCTGCGGTCAGAGAAAGAACGGTCCGAACTGCTGATGATTACCGATCTCATGCGTAATGATTTGGCAAAGATCAGCATCCCCGGCACTGTGGCGACAGAAAAGATTTGGCAATGCGAAGCATACACGAATGTCTTCCATTTGCTGTCGATCATTACCTCGGTCCTGGAACCATCGGTCCATCCCGTTGACGCTGTCCGCAGCTGCTTCCCTGCAGGATCGATCACCGGATGTCCTAAATTACGCTCCATGGAGGTAATCGCTGCTATTGAAAAACGTAGGCGCGGCATCTATACGGGAGCGATCGGATACTTTGCCGGTAATGGCGACTTTGACTTCAATGTTGCCATCAGAACCTTGTCATGCAGTAGGGATCAGGTTGATCTGCAGCTTGGAGGAGCTGTGGTTATCGATTCCGACCCCGATAAAGAATATGATGAGACCTTATACAAGGGAGAATCTTTGTTTAAAGCTTTAGGGTGTTGCATTTAAAGCGATGATTTGTCATTACCGTAACAAAAAAATCGGATAGTGAGATGTCGCAGCCTGTCAATAATTTTCCCCCTCCTGTCTTTACTAAAGCACCATCGTTGGATATTGGATCTCAAAGAACATCACAGATTGCTCGGGGGCGATCCTATTCCACCCCGGTTATTGCTATTAAGCCACCAACGCCGAAAACCTACACGCCGCGGGGGAAATCCAGTGTGCCTCCGTTTCCAATCATTGAGCAGGCGGAGAAGTGGTGTATGGAAGAACCGTTCAATCAAAAAATCACTAGTCTCATTGAACGCTATTTTCATTCTGCAGTCCGTGAAAAGATAACAGAAACACCTATTGTCACTCTTGCTGATGCCGAAGATTTTCGCTTGATGGCAAGGGCAGATCAGAACTGCGTTAAGGGAGCGTTGAAGCCCCTGAATGATAAACTGACGGAAATCATCAAACGGATTAATGAACGTACCCATAGTGAAGAGGTGACGGCAAGCTTGAGGAATGTTGTGTGCATGATTGCAGAAGTTTCGAAAAATTCGCCTCAGATTTTCCTTCAATATTATGAGAAATTGAATCAGATGCCCGAGATGCGTAATGATCAGGTTGCCCGCGCCGTCGAAAGTATCATTTGTGGCACAGCAACGAGAAAGGAATTTATCTCCCTACTTCAACGGGTGGAGCGCAAATATAAAGAGATCATCGAACGAGAAATAGCCATTTCGGCTATCTTTGAGGCTATTACGCGGGATCCTCTTTACTGTGTGGAGAGAAAGGACGCTTTCGCCAGCAAAAATCCAAAAGAGGTTGTCGATACGATCGTTAGAGGGGAGACCCTTTGTTTTGAACGACTGGTCATCAATGGTGAAACGATTGATTTTTCCCATTGTACAAAGCCTGGGTTTATCGAACAGGTTATGCGAGTTATCTTGCAGCACCTATATACAACTGACGTAGAGGAAAAACTACATTCGATCATGAATGGTCATGATTTCCCTAAAATTTTTTGGCTAATGACGTTAGGGTCATGGGGGGAAATTCTAAATTGCGTGGGGGAGAAACTGCCGATTCTAAGTCCTCCAATAATATCTCTGAACTTTGCGATAACCAAAGAAATCACGATCCAGTTCATCGATGATGAATCGTTTTCTCTTACTGAGGAACGTTCAGTGGAATTCTACGTGCCGACTGCTAGCCACTCGCCAGTTCTCAGCATGGACCTATATGTCACCGTTGAAAACGGATTCTCTAAAATTTTTATTAGAAATTTAAAGTTGGTAACGGTTGATCCTTTTTGGGTAGAGAAAGTACTCAAAGATTTTAGAGTGTTAAGAAAGAGTCAGCTGTATATTGACTCTTAATATGTTGGAGATTACGATTCCTCCATAAAAATAAGATCATGGAGGATTTTTATGGCTATTTCACCTGTTTCCTCTCCTAGGCAGGCTATTTCCCAGCACCATGAACGATCTTCTCCGAGGTCTCCCGGAACAGCCTTTCGGATCCGCTTGACCGATCAGTCACCTACCGGAAGAAGAAACTCCATCCCCAGTTTAAATCTCGGCACCTCCTCGGTTTGCTTCGATTATTCAAGTGATGGTTCTTCAACTTCACATTCATCGAAAAGCGCAGAAAGCAATAGTCCTCTCTCTAGTGGAGGTCGCTCTCCCATGAACCGTGCCAGTTGGTCGCCGGGGCGTACGCTGCGAAATCTCACGCCTAGACGGCCTAGTTCATCAACATGCATCGAGAGAAGCGCTAGCATCGATCAGTTTCGTGTCATCGAGAAAAAGAGCAGTTCATTTGAATTGAGGGTAATAGGCCGTTTCAGCAAGTCTCTGGTGCACGAGGGGATTACAACAGGCCACCTTCAGGAGAAAATCGATAGCACGATCAATAGGATGCTAGCAGACCAGTATGATGCTGCATCCTCCGGAGCGACCGATGTGGAGCCCAATATCTGCTCATTGATTCAGAAAACTGTGAGGAACCCTCCTTTTTTGTTTTATGATATTCATGATCGTTTCCTCACCATGCGAAACTCATTCATTGACGCGTTGCATAAGAAAAGAACAACAAAGTTGGTGGCGTTATACAATAAAATTAATGATCTAATCAAAATTGTTGATCCTGCCAGACGATATGAGAACGAGTATCTGAAGGACTTTTTCGAAAGAAAAGAGCTTTTACAAGCCATTGATGAGCTCGATAATGATCAAAAAGCGCTGATAATGCGCCATATTAACCCAGACACCAATGAAGCACGTAAAGTCATCACCTATGTTACTTCGATGTTATCAAGAACAGGACTGTCGTTAGTCAACGCTAAGATAACGGGAATCTTTGCCAACTGGAAAAGAGGTGCAGCATTTTGTAGAGAACTGCCAAATTGTTGTTTCATCTGGAAGCCCGATGCTAGGCAATATCATCTATTGCAAGAGTATTCCGATCCAAACCACCAAATTACCAGGACATTAGTAAGCGACAAAACCTTCCTTCCTAGAAGTCTAATGATCAATGGCAAACAGTTTGAAATTGTAGAAGCTGACTGGAAGGGCGACGAAAGAAAAATGGTTTTAGGAAAACTATTATGCCGACTGAACGCAAATGGTTTTGGTTGGGAAGCTTCGGAAAGTACTGCAAAAAAGGTAGCGAAATCTTATCTCAATAATCCCGATTCTACACGTTTAGATCCTAAATTCAACCTGTTGCGTTTGATGACTTTTCCCGGTCAAGCGATTGCTGACGATCGATTTCGTTGCGCATTTCCTTGTCTTGATGACGGCGATGTGGTTGCCAAACCCCTGGACGGTTCAAAATACACAATCGATATAGATTCTAAGTCCCAGCTTGAAGAGGGGAGTTACTCGATTTCCTGGTCCAGAGACTTCGAGTTAAGAAAAAAGATAGGTCAAGATGTCATTGGTCGCCCAAATATTGATATGACCTCAAAAAAGCTTGGAACATTTGTTCTCAAGTCTATTCTCGATGCCCGATACGTTGGCGGATCAGTAACGTTCTCGGGACGTTTTTTTATTGATCATCTAAACATCGATGAAAGGAACGAACCCATGCTAATTCATGCAATTCGCTCAGCAATAACCGATTACGATGTTGATAGTGTGACTGAGATGCCTAGGGAAAAAGGGTAATATCCTTGCTCTAAAATCTTCATCGGTTAAGATGACTCTGTGTGTTTAAAATAAAGATTTACACGTAGAGGTTGGAGATGAGCTCTATCGAAGTAGCTGCCAAAGAAGCGGTTAAAGTTATAAAGCGAGCTATCGGAGATGATAAGACAGAGGAAGAAGTTTCCAACTACCAAGGAAGAAACTATAAGCACTGGTCCTATTACTTGCTCGTTACAGGAGCAATCGTCGGCGCTGCAACTGCCATTATCGCTGCAATCATCGGCATAACCACTTTGATCGTTGCCGGTGCTGCCTTGTTTGTTTGCAACGCGATCGGCGCCTACTACATCGCCCGCTTTGATACTTATAACGACCTTGAAGACCTCGCAGATATCCTCACAAAAAAAGTACGTCAGCTCGCTGATCATGTGCTCAACTTTGAGAAGCTCAACCAGCGGGAAGAAGAACTTAACGACCAGCATGAAGAGTTTATTGAAGACGATAAATTGCTCAATGATGAGCTGATCGCAATCCGTAGGAAGTTTCAGGAGGCAATGGAAGAGGAGCATGAGCAGCATCTTGATGAGTTGGAGAAACTGGCACATGAAAATGACAAGCTATGCGCAAAGCTCGCTGAGTTGGAAGCGTCCCATGACTCGCTGGAAACTAAGTATGAACAAATGCTGGAGACTTTTAAGAACTTCACTCTGAATACCCGTAAGTTCAGCAACAAAAACGATGCCTTCATTGCAAGCGTCAATAAGCTCGCTCAAGTTAAGAAAGAGATGCGGTCTGTTGTTGACCGCATGCAAGAGATAAAGAGGCAACGAAGATCGGTTAGTCACCGAGTCGACCTAAAACAAATCGTGCGCGATATGGAACAACTGGTGCAACAACTGCAAGATCGTCCTTTAATCAATGTGGAGGAGAAGCAAGAATACATCAACAACATCGATCTATTGATCGATCTTTTGAAGCTTATCGCGCAGTCGTTTTCAACAAAAAGAGAACATCTGGTGTCCGGCTCTAGGTAATATTTACCTCTTTTGGTATAAGT
>JACKPN010000016.1 GCA_024233575.1 Chlamydiales bacterium | reverse complement strand
ATTGAAAGCCTTGTCCTAGTTCGCGCAGTGAAGTACCACATCGAAAAACGTATCTTCATCAACGGCCACAAAACCGTTGTCTTCAGGTAAAGCAGTAAAAGAATATTTTTTGTCTGTGTTGTTATTGGCGGAAACGACAATCGCCTCTAGAGGGCATCTTCATTATCTTCTGTGAAGGCCCTCCATATTGACAAAACGCTGCCAAGCGAAAAAAGGGTTCCTGCTTGCAAAGTCTGCTGTGTCAGTTTATTTGTTTATCCCATTTATGCAATGGACTTGACAAAGAAGGTGTCTCTATCGATTACATTCATGACTTTTAGCTTCCTCTTGATTAATAACATTTTGATGCTCTAATGTTTATCATTTTAAGACAAGGAGGGAAACATGTTGCCGGTCAGCGGATATGCAATGGTATTTTCAGGAGCTTTATCTTTCGTTAAAGACAGTTATAACAACTTCTATGGGCACACTATTAAACCGCTGGTCGATGATGGGTGGCTCGTTAATACCTTCAACTTTTACGCCTTAGGAGCCTTTCCTGCAGTTAAACGTGCCATGCAGATCAAAAACGCAGACAAAAACGCCTATCCCGATCTCTGCAGATTTTCCATAGGCCCCAGAATTAATATCGTTGTCCTTAACTCCCCCGAATTCAGAAAGCAACTCGCCGCTCCTAACAGATATAGCGAAAAAATGCGCGGCGGCGATGAATTCAATTTTTTGAACGATGAGATTGGCTGTAAAGGTAATGCCTTCACAGAAGAAAATGAAGAGACGAAGCGCGAATATAAACGTCTGGGGAATAATCATCATTTTGGCATCACTGCACTAAAAGACAAAGTTCCGCAAATGATTAGTATTTTTGAAAACCTCGAAAATTATCGCGCAGGAAACACCGGACATCTTGATTTTTCTCGCCTGGCAAGAAAATTGTCATTGGAATTAGTACAGCGCATCATCCTGGAGCGAGACGAACTCATTGAAGGGCTGGAGGATGCTGTGGATATCAAACAGAAAGCGATGACAGACAAAATCCTTTGGTCTCCGGAATCCTGGCTCCCGGGATTCATCCCTACTGAAAACAACAAACTTTACAACGAAGGAAGTGCAGCCTTTAATAATGCAGTTCAAGAACTTATGGACAACCCAAGCGGTCTTACGGAAATTTTGCATGAAAACTTTTCAGAAGAAGAAGAAGAAGAAGTCAGAGGCTATTTGATGATGGTATTGTTCATCGGTTCGACAACGATGAAAAGTGCAATAGAATCGCTTATACATTTCCTGATCGATAACCAAGAATACCAAGAGAGGATCAGAGACGAAATCGCTAACATCGACCAAACAGACGATCTTTATAAGGCATTAAAAGACTCTCCTCTCTTCAATGCTGTTATTGAAGAAACGCTAAGGATCAAACCCCCAGTAATCGGGCAAACACGCGTTCTGAAACAAGGTATGTATTTTGGCGAACATTATGTAGAAGCTGGAACAACGGTATATGGTGCAAAATATTGGGGCAACCGCAATCGTCGTCATTGGGATCAGCCAACAAAATGGCTGCCGGACCGTTGGCTAAAAACCGTCAACGGCAAGGAAGTTTTCAGAAGAGACCTCCCGAAGACTCTTTCCTTCGGCTATGGCAATACCATCTGCCTTGCACACCAGTATGCTCCTTTGGCACTAAAAACATTCCTTTATACTGCAATAAAAAATTGGCAATTTAAGAATCCAATCAGCGTTTATGGCACCGAATTTGTGCAAATACTACGTTCCCAGGGCGGGCTTACACACGAATATAATCAACCGGTTCTGGGAGGCCTCGAAAAGATTAAGGCTGATGTTCCTCGTAATGGATCAGTTTCTTAATGTCTTCGATGATCATGTAGACAGCTGGTACGAGAAGCAGGATAATAAAAGTGGCAAAAAGGATGCCGAACCCTAGCGACACAGCCATTGGGATGAGGAAACGCGCCTGCATGGAGGTCTCGAAAATCATTGGCGACAGCCCGAAGAATGTTGTCAGCGATGTCAGCAGGATCGGCCGAAAACGACTGGTACCGGCACGGAGAAGCGCATCTATTGCCTCGTAGCTCTCAAACCAGCGCAACCTGTTGGTAGTGACAATGAACACTAGCGAGTCGTTGACGACGACGCCGGAAAGGGCGATGATGCCGAACATGCTGATGATGCTCAGCTCATAGCCGAGAAGGATGTGCCCGATGATTGCGCCGATGATGCCAAAAGGAATGCTGAGCATAACGACAAAAGGCTGCACATAGCTACGGAAAGGGATTGCTAACATCGCGTAAATAGCAACTAGGGCAAAGATAAAACCATACCCGAGCGCTTCTAGCGACTCGCGCTGAGCACGCTGCTGTCCTTCCAGTGTGTACGATAATCCGGGGTATTTCTGCTCCAGCTTCGGCATCACATGTTCCTTGATGTCGGCGATGATCTGATTGGCATTGGCCTCCGTTTCTTCTACATCTGCTGTTACGGCAATGACGCGCTGACCATCCGAACGCTTGATGTCTGTATAGGAATGGCCCGGCGAGATCTCCGCGGCTTCGGACAGAGGAATCTCCCCTCCTGTCGGTGTAAGAAGAATCAGCTCTTCTACAGTGTAGATAGTCTCTCGATCCTCTTCAGGCAGCCGCACCATCACCTTTACCTCGTTGCGCCCGCGCTGCTGCCGCAGTGATTCGGAACCATAGAAAGCCCAGCGTAGTTGCCTCGCCAGATCCTGTGTTGTCAGGCCCAAGCTGCGCGCTTCAGGTTTAAGTTTGAAGTTAAGCTGCGGCTTGCCCAGGTTGACGCCATCGTTTAGGTCTCTGATCCCTTTGTATTGTCTAAGATAACTGGCAAGATCTTGCGCTGCGGTCTCAAGCGTGTTGCGATCGCGATGGCTCAGTTCAATGTCGATGGGCGCCCCCTCGCCGGCCTGGATCGTCGCGTCAAAAGACAATGATTCAAGACCGGGAATTTCACCCACAAAATCACGCCAGATACGCGCAAATTCAATACCGCTGATGCCACGCTGGTTAGAAGGAACAAGAAACACCTGCACCCCGACCAAATGGCTACCCACGGTACTAACAAAAGCATCGAGGGTTGGACCGTTCGAACCAACATTAGTGCCGATCTGTGTGTAAATTCCGCGAGTAATGGTAGCGTCTTCTTTTTGACTTTTGATCACAGCCTTCGCTGCATCGACAAGACGTTGCTGCACCTTGCGAGACTCTTCGATAGGAACGCCAAAAGGTAAAACCGCCTGAGCTGTCACAAGGTCGGAGTCAACGCGTGGCAAGTAACTGAATTGAATGAACCCGCTGGCGACAGTACCGATAGCAAGAATCAAAATGCCGATTGCAATGCTCACTGTCAGGTAGCGGTGCTGTATAGAAAAGAGAGCATGTTTTCTGTATACATTTTCAATGAACCAGGTCAGCTTTATATTGAAATAGCGGCTAGGGGCACGCAGCACCCTCCAAAATGAGGTCTCGACATGTTTGATTGAAAGGTGTGCCGGCAAAACATACAGCGATTCAACGAGAGAAATAAGAAACACAGAAACAACAATGGCGGGGATCTGCAAGAAGATCTTCCCTGTCGATCCCGGCACAAAAAAGAGCGGACAAAAGGCGATGATGTTAGTGATCACTGCAAAAAACACGGGCATACTGATCTCTTGCGCTCCTTCGACGGCTGCGTCGATATAACTCATCCCCTGCTCGCGCTTTTGGTAGATGTTCTCACCTACAACAATCGCATCGTCGACGATGATGCCTAGAGTAACGATGAATGCAAACAGCGACACCATATTGATCGTCGCTCCCATTATCGGGATGAAGAGGAACGATCCGATAATCGACACAGGAATTCCCAGCGTCACCCAAAATGCAAGGCGCGGTTCCAAAAAGATTCCCAGAAGGAATAAGACGAGGCAGAGACCTAACATCGCGTTCCGCAATAATAGACCAATCCTATCGGCAAAAATCTCCGACCTGTCATTCCACGTCGCTACAGACACCCCCGGCGGCAGTGTCGCGCGCAACTCTTTCACATACTGTTTCACGATGTCGGCAACATCTAGCGGCGTCTCGCGGCCAACGCGGAAGACATCGACTTTTATCGCGGGCAATCCATTGAAATACGACTCCTGATCTGTATCTTCAAATCCTTCAATCACTTCGGCAATATCGCCAAGCTGCACCTTTGTGCCGTCAGGGTTGGAAACGATAGGGATATCCAAGAACTCGCTGGCATAATCGCGACGCTCTTTCGTGCGCAGCAGGATCTCTCCTCCCGGCGCTTTGACAGCGCCTCCGGGCAGCTCTAAGGCCGAGCGACGTACAATATTAGAGATTTCATCAAGGGTCAGGTTATAGCTGCGCAGCCATTTCTGCGGCACCTCGATAGCGATCTCTAAAGGCGGTACCGACCCCAGCTCAACGTAAGTGATTCCATCGAGTTGGATCAAATCGTCGCGCACTTTCTCGGCAAGGTTGCGCAAGACGTTCCGCTCTTGATCACCATATAGAACGATAGAGATCACCTGCTTGCGTGTTTCGACAAGGCTGATAATCGGCCTTTCTATCTCTTCAGGGAACGACTGGATACGGTCGACCGCATTTTTTACATCTTGAAGCGCCTTGCCGGAATCGGCACCGCGAAGAAGTTCGACAGAAACGACGCCTTCCCCTTCCAGTGCCGTACTCGTCACCCTTTTTACGTCTTCAACGCCACGTACTTCGTCTTCAATAGCAAGGATAATTCCCTGCTCCACCTCTTCAGGACTTGCTCCGGGGTAAGGCACGGTGATGCGCACAAGATCAAGATCTACCTCGGGAAAGATCTCCTGTTGGATGCGCGCCGACATCAGAAAGCCGCCGACCAAGAATAGTAGCATGACCAGGTTGGCTGCAACGGTATTGCGCGCCATCCACGCGATAGCCCCTTGATGTGTATGCTGATCTTCCATGTATTATTACTCGATAACTTTCAATTCCATCCCCGGGATTGCGACAGGAAGGGAGCTTATCACCACACGCTCACCGTCGCCGAGGCCTTTGACCATCACTTCATCTTTTGTTCGTGATACCACGTTCACCTCACGCACGACAAGGCGGTTGTCATCTCCCAGCACCCAAACACGGTCGCCTTCACGCAGCGCGCGCCGCGGCAGCTTGAAAACATTGTTGATCGTCGGCCCAATGATGTGGACGCCGACATAGGTATCAATCAACAGCGGAATGGTACGGAACTCCGGGTTATGGATCCCTAGAGGATCTTCGATGACAACCAATAAGCGCGCCATTCTGCCGTTAGGATCCAAACTGCCCAGCAAGCGCAGCACATGGCCTTTTCTTTCGATCTTCTCACTATCACCCAAGTCCTGGACAATGGTGACCGGCGCCCCTTTTTCTCCACTTTTTTGCGGAATAGTAATCCATGACAGTTCATCAAAAGGAACGCTCACCTGAACGCGGAACTCATCAGTGGAGACGATCTTCGCCACTTTGGTCTGCGGAGAAAGGAGCTGCCCTATCTCAACGAACTCTTCTAAAACAAGCGCATTGAAAGGAGCGCGCATAACGGTACGTTCGAGGTCAAGCTCTGCTTTCTCCAGGCTGCTGCGCGCAGCCTGAATCGCCGCCTCTTTCTGCTTAATATGCGCTGTACGCAGCGCCAATTCTTTGCCTACATCGCTGCCCTGAATTGAAGGATCCAACAACTCCCACTCCCGCTCGGCAACAATTTTCTTACCTTGTTCGACTTTCAAATCAAACAGCGCTTTTTCCAGATTAGATTTCTCTTGCTCGACAGCGGTGATGTAGTTGCGCGGGTCGATCTTCAGCATTATCTCGCCTTCGCTGAGAAGTCCTCCGGCATCGAGGTTGGGGTTCTGCTCGATCACACGACCGCTGACCTCAGCCTGGACAATCAGCTCGCGGTTGGGCTGGACAGTTCCGTAGACATTGACGCTGACAGGCTCGGCTGTTTCATGAACCTCTATCACTTCAACGTAAGTGGTCTCCGGTTCTTCATAAAGGGCTTTCTGCGCTATTGGCTTATTGTAATAGAGAAAAAACGCAATGAGGAAAGAAAATCCTATGATCACGATTCCGACAACAATTTGAAATAAATGTTCGGAAACGAACTTTTTAATACTCACAACAGGCTCCTTCATTATCAAAGCAGGCTTGGCAGCTTTCTCCTTCATCGCGCGGTATGCAACGCAGCAGACACTGCGCTCCGAGCGCACGATAAAGCGCTGCACGATTTGCCAATAGGCGTTTGTACTCGTTGATTTCACGGCGCTGTAAATTTTGCAGCGACTGGATAGCGGCGATCACCGTTAGGTAGTCGTCGAGGCCGTTGGCGTTACGGATGCGCGCTTCTCGCAAGTTGAGCTGAGCGATGCCTACCTCTTTCTGGATCTGCTTGACTAGGTCAAGCTGTGTTTTTTCTCTGACGACAGCATCTTCAACTTCGCGCAGAGCGTTTAGGAACAGCTGCCCATAGGCATCCAAACGCTCCTGGACGATCGCTTTCCTCTTATAAACCTCACAACAACGTTTATTAGCATCGTAAATCGGCTCAAGAGCTTCGATGGCGATCTTTAATATCTGCTTAGCGAAGAGATCGCTGATATCGCCGGCCTTGGTCTCATAGCTCCAAGGCAGCGTCACTTTTGGGTAGAGGTCGGCAACGGCTGCGGCGACATCGTAGTCGGCAGCCATCAGCTTACGCTGGGCAGCGCGCAGATCTGGCCGACGGCAGAGGAGCTCGCCCGGTGTTCCTAAATTAGGGAATTCCGGCAACTCTACTTTCGGTGGATCGGGATATACCTCAAAGTCCTCTTTCGGTGCCTGTCCTAAAAGGACATAAAGCTGGTTAATGGAAGTTTGCAATGTAGCGATGACGGGAGGATATTGAGCAATGGTATTTTCCAATTGCAGCTGCTGTTGGTAGACGTTCAAGGCCGAGGCCTCGCCGATACTGAACCGCAGCTCGACAAGGTCAAGCAACGTTCTGTTGACCTCCGTCTGGTAATCGAACAATTTAAGGAGCGCTTTTTGTTCCAGGATGGTGAACCACAGGTCGGTGACAGTTCCTGACAGAACGAGCGCCGTTGCTTCGAGATCTTCTTGGGAGACCTCTGCTGTCAGAGTTGCTGCTTTGACCAGCGAGTCGATCCTCTTCCATAAGTCGATCTCGTACGTCAACTTAGGGTTAAGCAAGAACGTCGTCTCGGCACCGGATTCTGTATCAGTGATCTCGTTTTTATACTCTGCGCTGCCTTTCAGCTCAAGGTAGGGGTACTTTGCCGAGCTGACGATGCAGACGTTAGCGCGCGCCTGCGCCAGGCGGCTCCACGCTTGCCTGATGTCGAGGTTACTTTCTAAAGCGCTGGAGACTAATTCATTGAGCTGAGGCTGATTGAACTCCTTCCACCATTCGCTGATCAGTCCCTCCCCGCCATAAAGATCTTGATAGAACTCATTGGGAACTTCGACGCAAGGTTCTCTGTAGCAATGGACATGATAGACGCGGCACCCTGTTAGCATCATCGCTGCCAGGCACAGAAGTATACACACCTGTCTTGAGCACGCCGCGGTTGTCATAAGTCACTCCAAAGTCAAAAAATGACTATAACAAACACGAGTTTTCTCAGGAAAGATTATCGCAAATAGGTCACAAAATATAGAATCATAACTATCGGGAGGTCTAGGGTCATTGCGTTAATGCCTTAAACGGCTTACTTCTTAATTTTATATCAATACACTTACCAATTGAGAGACATTCTCTGATTTAAAGAATTGTCAGATTGGGAACAAATTTTACCTGGGCAAGAGAATCTTGAGGAGTGACATAGTTGACACACTAGACCGACGAAAGATGGTTTTTCCCAGGTAAAATTTGTCGTAAGATGACTGTTCAGTAATTCAGAGGCTGTCTCTAAGACGCAAAGCTCAAATATCTATCCCGAAAATGATTCTCTTCAAAGCAATCTGTTTTGATTGGCTCGGTCCAGGACAATAATTTAAGACAGCAAAAACTATTTATAAGTAATATTTAGTGCAAATCAGATCCAGTCCACTACAGATGCTTTTGATATCTTCACGTGTAAATTCCTCTGATGAATAGATAATGCTAAAGGCAGTCCGTACCTTTTCTTCATTTATCTCTTCAGCGTTTTTCAAAGCATCGATATTCTCTTTGAGCAATTGATTTTTTTCATAAGGAAAACGACATGTTTGATGTAATGCTGTTAATAGTTTTACAGCGTTATCTTTAATACATAAAATTGTAATAAATTGCTTGTATTCACTATCAGTGAGATCAGAAATTAAATGTTTTCCTTTTATTTTAGAACGACTATTTCCCTTTTCTGGTATCTTTTTTATTTGTTCTTCAATAGCTGATAACCTTGAATGAATTCTACCGATATAACTTTCTTGACTATTCATTTCGGTCATCTTTTGGTTCATTTCGTCTAACACTTCGACCTTACACTTAACCTCGTTAGAAAGAACCTGACTAGCCTTCGAAGCCTCTTGAAGACTTTTTAAAAGGTCGCTAATTAGAGAGTCCTTCTTACGCAATGCTTCCATTTGCTCGCTGTGAGACTTATGGAGGTTAACAATTGTATAAGGTGTCGTCATCGTCTTATCGGAGGCATTGCGACATGATGGACATTCTTTTTTTTCATTAAACCATTGTGATAAACAAGTACGATGGAAAAGATGGTTGCATTGCGTGATAACAGTGTATCTTAAACATTGCTCATCGGAACATAAACAAATTCTTCCTTCACAAATGGTACAATTTTCACAAATGGTCGCAGGAAAACGTGCATAGCTGAGGATGTCGGTTACAATAGCGTTTACACAAGAAGGGTCTATCTTGCTTTTGCGCAATTCATCGCACGGTTGGCAGGAGCCGTTTTTTTCTTCAGCGCAGCTGACATGAATAAAGTGACCGCAAGCTTCTCTGTTTGGCTGTTCTTCAAAGTCGATCAGATTCTTACAAACTGCGCAAGATGTAATGGATTGTTGAACCAACATAAATAAACTCCAATTAACATTAAGGGAAGTATAATAATTAACTCGTAAAAAAAAGTCAAGGTCATCAGGAGGATGATCCGCTTTTCTGTTAAGGACTTCATGAAAAAAAATCCCGGTCAAGTTTTTGATACGACATTAAGATATCTGATTTATCACGAATGGGAAAAGCTATGTACTCCATCAGTACAAGAAGTTATTCTAAGAGCTATCTCACGAAAACAAAATGGTGAAAGAATTGAACCTGTTGAAATAGATAAAGAAGAAAGTTGGGGTTGTGGAGTAATATCTTCAAAAATTGCCGATCGAGCACGCTGGAGTAGAAACATGAGCACTCAAAAATATACTGAATCTCAAACAAAAGATATTAAAAAGGCAGTCAAGTCCGCGCTCATGGAGTTTTTCTCAACAGGATACGATACAACACAGTATGATACTGATATAGAACCCGAAGAATTTTGGCGTCTTGTTTTTGAAAGAGTTGGTCAGATGAACATTTTCTCAAAGCCCGCTCTGAAAAAAATGTTTGTAGATATAATCAAACGAGAGGGCAATGAACCATCAAATCAACCTTGCACAAAGAATCCAACGTATGTCAGGTAACCGCCGAGGATGATTACACCAATTCCTGTGTAGACAAGCCCTTTGCCTTCACAGAACTTCTGCGCTTTCCATGCCGCCCATGAAGGGATGAACATATTGAGAATACCTTTGAGAAGCATGAGATATCCGAGGATCGTAATGATAACAGGCCATCCCATCACCCAAACGTTATGACTGATAACAACAAGAAGGCCTAAAATCAGATTGATCGCCGCGCCCATGAATATCAGCGCCGTGCTGTCGTAAAATTCGACCACCATCTGCCGTAAAGCCTCACCGCGGGAAAGATAGGCAAACCCTACAATCACAAGGTAGAGCCCGAAAACTTTTGCAAGAAATAGAGATAATTCCATCGAAGGGTCCTCGCTATCAGTTAAGGATTTTGTTCTTCATCTTAAATACCACGGTCTCACCGGCTTTGAGTTCGCGGACATCATCATAAAAACCGACTTTCACGGGCAGGGCAATGCCATATTGTGCCGAAAGTTTAAGTTCATCATGGGTGACCAACAAATCAATAGAGTGTCCGCGGTAGTGAATCGTCAGCTCCATGCTGATCATATGCTCGGGGATCTGCGGCCGGAACCATAGGATGTTGTCGTGCGTTTCGATCCCGGTATAACAACGTTGGATAATGTCGACGGTACCTGCCATCGCGCCAAGGTGTATCCCCTCCGGCGTCGTACCACCTTGGATGTCGGCAACATCGCTCTCCAATGCCTGCTTGAATAGCTCCCACGATCCTTCACGAGCAAAACGCATGAAGACCCACGAGTGAACGACACGGCTTAGTGTCGACCCGTGAGATGTACGCTGGATATAATAGTCGATATTCTTTTCAATCACTTCGCGGTTCAAAGGATATCCCAAGCTATCGAACAACTGTTTGAGTTCCTCAACAGAAAACAGATAAAAGAGCATGAGGACGTCAGCCTGTTTCGATAGTTTATAACGATTGGTGCTGTCGCCTTCTGCCTCAAGAATCCTATCGAGACGTTGGATGTCGCCATAACGCTGGCGATAACCTTCCCAGTCGAATTCTTTTAGCTTGTCATACCCTTGAAACTGGCTGATGATCACTTCATCATGGTATGGGACGAACATGCGCTGACTCATATCGTTCCACCGTTCGATCTCGGCATCGGTGATGTCTAGGATATGACAAATCTCTTCGGACTTACTCCTGGATAGGATATCTAGAATCTCCAAAGCGCGGCACATGATCCAAGCTACCATGACATTGGTGTAGGCGTTGTTATCCAGCCCGGGTTCGCTGCTGTCAGGATAGGCGTCATGGTATTCGTCGGGACCCATTACTCCCTTGATTTCATAACGGCCAAGTTCCTTGTTATATTCGGCGATGCTCGCCCAAAATCTTGTGATCTCAAGAAAAAGCTCTGCGCCGTAGGTGTAGAGAAAGTCAACGTTGCCTGTCGCTTCATAGTAACGCCAGGCGTTGTAAGCGATCGCTGCACTGACATGCCTCTGGATCGATGAGTTGTCAGGATGCCAACGTCCCGATTTGGGATTAAGATGGACAACTTGGCTCTCTTCACGGCCGTCGCTGCCGCTTTGCCATGGGAACATCGCTCCTTTGTACCCCGCTTCTTTTGCAAGGAGGCGCGCCTGTTTCAAGCGGCGGTAACGGTACTTGAGCAGCGACTGCGTAATCTCCGGCATCCGGAAATTAAGAGTAGGGAAAATGAACAACTCGTCCCAAAAGATATGTCCACGATACGCTTCGCCATGCCATCCACGGGCAGGGACGCCAACATCCAGATCGACAGTATGGTGTGAAGCGGTTTGTAATAGATGGAACAGGTGCAAGCGGAGGATCATCACCGGGTGGCGCACATCATCATGCCCGTTGAAGTCGATTTCGATCTTAAACTGATCCCAAAGATAGTCCCAGGCATGCATGTGTGAATGAAGCAGGTGATCGAACTCCGGCGCGTGTTTGATGGTTTCGAGAGCCTCGACTCCGCATTCGGAACAGGAGTGATCTTTAGAGGTGTATTGCGTGATAATTTTCTCTACGGTGATTGTTTCCCCTTTGCTCACCTCGATACAAAAATTCTGAGCGACATAACCTTCTTCAACAACCGTCTCACAAGATACCGGAACGTGTACATGGCCACGCATCACACGCGTACGCGCCGCTTGGGCAATACGGATTTCGGATTGACTCGTCTGCACCTTCAGGAAAATATAGCCATCGTCTTCTGCGTGCTGCTCCAGAGGGATGAGATGCCTATGATTGAGCTCGCGGTAGCGTTTGATGCCAAGATTCTCCACCGTACCATCAAGGGCCGACCGCACTTGCATCGATCCGGACCAGTTGTCTGCGGTGATGGTCAGTTCAATGGCGGCAAGGTGGGAAAACCGCATATGAACGAACCTGCGTTCTTTGATTGTCGTCTGCCTGCCATGCGCGTCAGTGAAAGTATAATCACGAAGAAGAAGACCTTTTTTGATGTCCAACTCCTGGCGAAAACGACTGACATTGACAGCTTTTAGCTGGAACCACTCGCCGTCATTGATACGGAATGTCAGGCAAAGCCAGTTAGGAATATTGACCAAGTCCTCATTAACGATCACACGTCCAGCCACTTCCGTTCCTAAACGGTTATACCCGCCTGCAAGGTACGTTCCGGGGTAGTGGACATCGTCAGCGACCTCCTGAGGGAAAGCGCCGCGCGTCGCAAAATAGCCGTTGCCCAGGGTGCAAAGCGCCTCCCGCAGACCTTCCTGTTCAGGGAGATATTCGTCATAGACCAGCGACCAATTATTCTTACTCATGGCCGGCCTCGTCTAACAGAGTTTGTAAAAAGACGCCGACCTGCTCAGGATTTTTCAAAGTGTACGATGCCGCGGAAGGGCGTTCTTCGGTGATCACAAAAATAGCAATTCCCTTGCCGATCAATACTTTAAAAGCATCCTCATCAGTGACATCATCGCCAATGTAAAAAGTAAGGACATCGTCTTTATCTAATCCGAGACGATGCAGAAGCCATAATAGAGCCTTCCCTTTATGCCACTCCATTTTCGGTTGCAATTCAAAAACCATCTTGCCACGGGTTTTACGGAGGTCATGATGCTTGTCGTGCACTTCATCGACAGCCTCCTCCACAAGATGCTGCTCTTTAGGGGCTACGAGGCGATAATGCGCGGCGACACCATATTTTTTCCTTTCGACCAAACTTCCTTCAATATTCTTAAGCTTCTCGCGCAATTCTGCTTCGGCTTCAGCGATGGAGGGGACAAACTTAACGACCTCTTCATTCTCAAAACGCTCACCATGAGGGCCTGCAATGTCGAATCCATGGCTTCCAGCATAGAAGATCCCTTCGACACCCACAAGATTTTGAACATCTTTGAGGTCGCGACCGCTAATGATGCCTACAGTAAATTTCTTGATGACAGACTTTAATGTGTCGCGCATCGACTCTGACATAATCGCCATGTCGGGACGGTCGACGATCGGCGTCATCGTACCGTCGTAATCAAGAAAAATTGCTACCTTCTTTGTGGAACACTGCTCAAGGATCTCGTCGACTGATTGAAGTGCATCTTTTTTTACTTGAGGGTCAAGAACCTGCACCTCATCCAAATCTTTTACGACAACATCGGCTCCGTTCTCCAGAAGAAGGGGCGCATGGCCGATACGATCAACACCGATCACCAGGCCAAAGTTGCCTTCTGATCCTGCCTGAACTCCGGAGATGGCATCTTCGATAACGATCGAGCGGTCCGGCGACTCACCTAGTTCTTTTGCTGCCTCAAGGAAGATGTCCGGCTTCGGTTTGCCCTGAATTTTTCGCGCCTCCGAGTCGATTCCATCAACTTTAGCCTCAAAAAGATCAAGAACACCTGCACTTTTCAACACTTCAACGCAATTTTTGCTGGAGCTGATAACAGCCACTTTGATCCCCCGCTTCTTCAGCTGATGGATTAGGTCGACTGTTGAAGGGTAAGCCTCAACACCCTCAGCACGTATCGTTTCTTGAAACATCCGATTTTTCTTGTTGGCAAGCCCGCAGATTGTCTCTCTATCGTCAGAGTCGTCGCGCTCCCCCCAAGGCAGCTCGATACCACGCGAACGGAGGAAGCTTTCAATTCCCTCGTAGCGCGGCTTGCCGTCGACATATTTTCCGTAGTCGCTGTCGGCTGCGAAAGGAACGAACGGCTCGCCACTTTTTTCGGCGCGTTCTTTCAGATATTCATCGAACAGCCGCTTCCACGCTTTGGCGTGAACGTTGGCCGTCTTAGTGATGACGCCATCCATATCAAAGATGACGGCATGAAATTTTTCCGGAGAAATGGTGACTGTTGGCTGACGGGTGGCTTGCTTATCCATGCAAAATTTATCCTATTTCAAGAGAGATCCACATCTTCCTTGTAAAGGATTTTTTTGAATGATTCAAACGAAAATTCCCCATATGGCCAAAAGAACGCAGAGGACAAGCATGCTACTTAAGAAAACGAGAAAAAGACGCGGCGCACCAGAGACGTGGGTGCTGACAAGCCTCTGTGCTACATGATCATAGCGCCATGCTGCCAAAGCGAAGCATAAACCGCCGAAAGTAATGAGGATCAAAGCGATAAACTCAGCATGGTAAGGAGGGAGGGAGCCGACGAGGAACTTTGCCACTGCAAGCCCTGTCGCTAGCGACGTCAATCCTGTGCGGATCCATGCCGCATAGGTTCGCTCGTTGGCGAGCACGGAGGTGCGCTCCATGCTTTCCTTCTTGGCTGTTAGATGTTCCTCGTAGGAAGGTCCTGCTGTCATGATCACCTCTTATAGCGGATAATGACAGCCTCGGTTCCTAAAGTCAAACCTTACGATAGATGTCCTCTTGGTCTGACAAGAGATCGCCGATCGATTGCGGCAGGATGCCGACAGCTAGCGCATTGCCAATATCTTGGATGCGAAGCGCCCAATATGCCCAGCAACGGCTATTTAACTCTTCAACCTTTGTATCTGCTTCAGCATCTCCCCATTTTGGTGCGATTCCTTGTCCCTGTGTTTGATATATCATCGCCTACTCCTTGTTGATTATTGCTCAAAGAAATATAGACATAAAAGGAATAAATTGCTAAGATTTCGATCTTTATGCGGCTATGGCGGAATTGGTAGACGCGCTAGCTTCAGGTGCTAGTGGGGGCAACTCCGTGGATGTTCGAGTCATCTTAGCCGCATCATTTTTCCTGGAATGACAATGAATGATTACATCCTCGTCGCTAACGGAGTCATCGACGATTATCCTCTAACCCGGCAGATCATTACCCGTCAAAAAGCTCATCTTATTGCTGTTGACGGCGGCCTCCGCCATCTGGATGCGATGGAGCTCAACCCTGATATGATCATCGGCGACTTAGACTCCCTGTCTCCTGAACTCCTCGATGCATACGAGGGAATTACCATCAAAAGCTACCCGACAGATAAAGATGAGACCGACTTAGAACTTGCCGTCGAAGAAGCAATCGACCTAGGTGCAGAGAATATTCTCCTTCTTGGCGCTCTAGGCGGACGCTGCGACCACCACCTGGCCACGCTTTATTTGATGGCGCGCCACCCCGAGCTGATCAACTGCGAAACAGAACAGGAAGAGATATTTATTATCACACAAAATAGCATTCTCGAAGTTGAACGCGGGCAACGAATCTCCCTTCTACCTTTAGGCTCTCCGGTCTCGCGCGTGAAAACATCAGGATTAAAATGGGAGCTTGATGGTTGCGAGCTTAATAGCGATTTCCTTAGCGTCTCCAATGTTTGCGTTGCCGACTCGGTAAATATCTTCCTTGAGGAGGGAACGCTCCTCTGCACCTTAGAGAAGTTGACCTCTTGACTTCAGAGCCACTTGCAAAATTAGTTGGATGTGGTTTTTCTAGCAATTTTGCGGCTCACAAAGAGCGGAGTCCGAAGCAAACTGATGACAGTTTGCGAGAACGAAGACGAAGTGAGACGGAAATATCCAGGAAAAACGCCCCAAATCATTTTGCAAGTAGCTCTTGATTCAGGTATAATTTCCATCTAACAAGGGAATATCCATGACCGCATACAACCGTGAAAATATCCGCAATTTTTCGATCATCGCCCACATCGACCATGGCAAGTCGACGATTGCTGACAGAATGCTTGAGCTGACACACACTGTCGCACAGCGGGACATGCAAGAGCAGCTTCTCGACGATATGGATCTCGAGCGCGAGCGTGGCATCACGATCAAAGCACACCCTGTCACCATGTACTACACCACGGACGATGGCGAAACGTATCAGATCAACCTAATCGACACGCCTGGACACGTAGACTTCTCCTACGAGGTATCACGTTCACTTTCCGCTTGCGAAGGAGCGCTTCTCGTCGTCGATGCCGCTCAAGGCGTTCAGGCGCAAACGCTGGCGAACGTCCACCTTGCCGTCGAACGTAATCTAGAGATCGTCCCGGTCCTTAACAAGATCGACCTCCCCGCTGCCGATCCCGAAGAGGTCAAGCGGCAAATCGAAGAGGTTATTGGCCTGGACACGAGCAACACCGTTTCCTGCTCGGCAAAGACCGGCATCGGCATTAAAGAGATTCTCGAACACCTAATCCGCGATGTCCCCCCGCCAAAAGAACCTGTCGATGACCGCCTGCGCGCTCTCGTCTTCGACTCCCACTACGACACTTACCGCGGCGTCATGGTCTACATCCGCATCATCAGCGGAACAATACGCAAAGGCTCTCAAGTGAAGATGATGGCGACAGGAAAAACACTTGAAGTTCTAGAAGTAGGAATCTTTTCCCCTAGCGAGAAGGCTGTTGACTGTCTCCGCCCCGGCGAAGTCGGCTACTTCATCGGCAACATCAAAAACACTAGCGATGTCAAGATCGGCGACACCGTTACCGAACAAAAACACGCTGCACCCGAGCCGCTTCCCGGATTCAAGAACATCACTCCCGTTGTCTTTGCCGGCATTTATCCCATTGACACTTCTGACTTTGAAGCGTTGCGTGACGCCCTTGTGAAATTACAGCTCAACGATTCCGCTCTCCATATCGAACAGGAAAGCAGCATGGCTCTGGGTTTTGGCTTCCGCTGCGGTTTCCTAGGTCTGCTTCACCTGGAGATCACTTTTGAGCGGATACAGAGAGAGTTCGACGTCGACATCATCTCTACAGCTCCCAGCGTTATCTACCGACTGATCCTTCCCGACGGTTCAACAAAAGAGATCGATAGTCCGGCCCACTATCCCGACCCCAGCACCATCGAATGGATAGAAGAGCCGTGGATCAAGTGCCACATTATGGTGCCTTCAGACTTTCTCGGTCCCGTAATGAACCTGTGCAAAGAGAAGCGAGGCATTCCTGTTAATACTGAAACAATGGACACTAAGCGCTTGCTTCTTACCTATCGTCTTCCGCTTAACGAAATCATCACCGACTTCAACGACAAGCTGAAATCTGTCACAAAAGGCTACGGTTCTTTCGATTATGAATTCGACAGTTATGAAGAGAGCGATATCGTGAAGTTGGAGATCCGTGTTAATGAAGAGCCTGTGGACGCCTTCTCTACTTTGGTGCACCGAAGCAAGGCCGAATCAAAAGGCCGCGGCATTTGTACCAAGCTCAAAGAGGTCATTCCCAGGCAGTTATTCAAAGTGCCGATCCAAGCGGCAATCGGCGGCAAGATCGTTGCCCGCGAGACCATCTCTGCCCTTTCCAAGAACGTCACGGCAAAATGTTACGGCGGCGATATCACTAGAAAGCGCAAACTATGGGAAAAGCAGAAAAAAGGTAAGAAACGCATGAAAGAGATCGGCAAGGTTACCATTCCGCAAAATGCATTTATGGAAGTGCTTAAAGCCGGCGAATAGTCTTTAATCCTTCACATCGCAAAGTCTAATGTGCTATTCTTTGTAGGGTTTATTGAGGGTATATATTATGCCAAGTGTCGTTGTTGTCGGAACCCAATGGGGCGATGAGGGAAAAGGAAAAATAATCGATCTGTTCACCGGATCGGCGCAGCATATTGTGCGTGCTCAGGGTGGTAACAACGCCGGCCATACGATCCAGATTGGCGATTTGGAATACAAGCTGCACCTTATACCGTCAGGCATCCTCCACCCAAACACCCAATGCTACATCGGCGCAGGCACTGTCATCGACCCGAAAGTGCTAATTCATGAGATTAAAAGCTTGGAAGAGCGCGGTATCGACACTAAAGAGAGGTTATGGCTATCTCCCGCGGCCCATGTAATCTTCCCCTATCATTGTCTGCTTGACACACTCCTCGAAGCAAAAAAAGGCGAGCGCTTCATCGGCACAACAGGGCGCGGCATCGGCCCCTGCTATGTCGACAAGGCTAACAGGATAGGCATTCGTATTGGTGAACTTGTTCGCAATGACCTGTTCCCTAAGTTGCTGAAAAGCGTACTCACCTTGAAAAATGAAAAGCTGACTAAACTTTACAACGAAGCTGCCCTCTCATATGAACTGCTGTTGGAGGAGTATAGCAGTTATGCCGATACGCTCCGCCCTTATGTCGTCGATGTCGAAACACGAATCCATGAAGCGCTCGAAAAAGGTGAAAACATCCTCCTTGAAGGGGCTCAAGGTACATTTCTCGACATCACAGTCGGAACTTATCCTTATGTGACATCATCGAACACGACAGCATCAGGCATCTGTGTCGGTGCCGGCATCGGCCCACGCGCTATCGACCACGTCATCGGCGTCATCAAAGCTTATACCACACGCGTCGGTAACGGCCCCCTTCCTTCAGAAGAAAAAAACTCATTCCTCGACCATCAAAGTGCACGCGAGTTTGGGACGACGACAGGAAGAAAACGGCGGATCGGCTGGTTCGACGCCGTTCTGGCACGCACCGCTGTTCGCTACAACAGCCTCGATTCACTTGCACTGACTAAGTTAGACATCCTCGATAATCAAGAGACCATCAATATCTGTGTGGCATACTCCATCGACGGCGTCCGCACTGAGCATCTGCCAACGCTCTCCTGCGACATCGAAAAGATCATCCCGATCTACGAAACACTGCCTGGATGGCTGACAACGACAGAAAATATCACCTCTATCGATGCTCTACCGTCTAATGCCCGCGCTTATTTGCAGCGCATTGAACAGCTATGCGGTGTGCCGATCAGCGTCCTATCCTTAGGTCCGGAAAGAGAAAAGACTATCATCGTCAATGACCCTTTCACCCACGAGGTGGCAGTACGATGACGATGACGCAAATATACAATACGGAAGAGCTTGCGCGCCTTGATCCGCAGAGTATACCGCATCATGTAGCTATCATCCCCGACGGCAACCGCCGCTGGGCGGCACATTATGGGCATGACGCCAGCTATGGACATCAGCACGGCGCTGACAACCTTATCCGCATCGTCCAAGCAGCCAAGGCTTTAGGTGTCAAAGTAGTCACATTCTATATTTTCTCCACAGAAAACTGGAACCGCTCCCAAGACGAGATCGATGCATTAATGTGGTTGCTGCAAAGCTACCTCATCGACCAATGTGACACCATGATAGAGAACGGCATCCGCTTGCAAACCATTGGCAACCTCAGCAAGATTCCAAAGGAAGTGCAGGATACCATCGCAGAAACTAAAAGATACACTGCCGCATGCGATCAAGTCGATATGGTTCTCGCTGTCAACTATGGCAGCCGTGATGAGATTTGCCGTGCCTGCAAACAAATCGTTGATGACTGTCTGTCGAAGAAATTGAACAGCTCAGATATTGATGAGGGTCTGCTCAACAGCTACCTGGACACCGCCACATGGTCCGATCCCGATCTCTTTATCCGGACAAGCGGCGAAAAACGCATCAGCAATTTCTTAACTTGGCAGATATCATATTCTGAACTTTATATCGCAGAGGCGCTATGGCCTGAGTTTACGCCCGCACATCTACTTGAGGCGGTCTGCTGTTTTCAAAACCGTGAGCGACGCCATGGAAACTGATCAATGGAGGATATACCATGTCTTTTAGCAAGATGAGCAACCTGTCGCAACGGCTGACTGTCAGCGCTGTGATCGTCACTTTGATCCTGTTTGCGATCTATTTTGCTACCAACACCTTTTTCCGTCCCATCTTTGTCCTTCTGACCGCAGGATTTATCAGCTACGCGCTGTATGAACTATACCATCTTGCCCAGCAAAAAGGGATGAAGCCTCTAGAGCGCACCGGAATCATCTGTTCTGTGGCGTATATTTTTTCCATCTATCTTAGCTACCAGCATCCTTCTCTGCTGCTTCTGCCGATGATCGTTATCGCTCTTACGATGTTGATTATCTTTGGCTACTATTTCTTCCGCGGCAGCGATCCTCTTGTCAACCTATCGGTCACCACTTTTGGAGTCGCATATCTGACGATACCCCTCAGTTGCCTCATCGCTATCACCTATTATTTCAACGGAAATCCCACGCAGGATGGACGTTGGTGGCTATTCTATTTGATCTTCGTTACCAAGATGACCGACACCGGTGGATATTTCATCGGTAAGAACTTCGGCAAATCAAAGTTCTTTGCCCATATCAGTCCGAACAAAACCTGGGAAGGGGCGATTGCCGGTCTTTGCTTTGCTGTGGCCTCAAGCGCCATCCTCTGTCTCGTCGCCCATAACGCTTTTGAAACATCACCGTTTTTGTTGACATACTGGCAAAGCCTCTGGTTAGGGCTGCTGATCGGCATCCTTGCCCAATTCGGCGATCTTGCCGAATCGCGCCTCAAAAGGGATATGGGCGTCAAGGACAGCAATACGATGCCGGGCCTGGGAGGAATACTTGATGTTGTTGATTCTCTAGTCTTTACATCACCCTTGCTCTATATCTTTCTCAAACTCCATTATTAGACAGAAGGAGACAGCTCATGATCATCACTATTGACGGTCCGATCGCTACAGGAAAAAGCAGCATCGCCAAAAAACTTGCCGAACAGATTGGGTTCATCTATTTCGATACCGGCGCCATGTACCGCAGCCTGACATGGGGCATCCTTAATGAAGGGATTGATCCCGATGACAAACAAGCGATCATCGACTACTTGGAGCGGTTTCATTACAACATCAAGGTCAAGCATGGAGAAAAGCACTATTTTGTCGGCGATAGCGATGTCACGGCAGCGATACGCGGTCCGGAGGTAACACAAGCAGTCTCACAGGTGAGCGCTGTCAAAGAGGTACGCGAGAAGCTTCTTGAAGTGCAGCGTCGCCTCGCCTATAACGTCAATGCTGTTTTTGAAGGACGCGATATGGGCTCTGTCGTCTTTCCCGACGCCGACATCAAGATTTTCCTGACCGGAAGGCCGGAAGTACGCGCCAAACGTCGGTTCGATGAACTAGTTGCCAAATATCCCGATCAGTATCGCGATCTGACCCTTGAACAGACCCTTGAGGATATCAACCGCCGTGACCATTACGACTCCTCCCGCGACGTGTCGCCCTTGATACAACCTGAAGATGCCTTTGTCATCGACACCTCGGATCTTGCCATCGGTGAAATTGTTCTCAGAATTCAAGAGTATCGCGATGCACATGATATCCAAAGAGAGGAAAAGAGCCCGAAGCTAGAGGGGTGATCAGATGAACCTCGTTTACCGTTTCGCTCACCATTTCTTTAAATGGTGGTTCCGTTTGTTTTACCGGCACCGTGTTTACGGGGAGGAAAATATTATCGAGGGTGCAGCGATCCTCGCTCCCAACCACGCATCATTCTACGATCCGCCGCTGATCAGCGGTTCTACATCTCGGAATGTTCATTACCTTGCGCGAGCCAGTCTTTTTGAAAGACCTCTGCTGGGTTTTATCATTCGTAAACTTAATGCCCATCCTGTAAGCCGCACTGCTCAGGACTCTGCTTCATTTAAAATGATTGGCAATCTTCTTAAACAAGGAGACCTTGTCGTAATCTTTCCTGAGGGTATCCGTACGTGGGACGGCAATCCGCTCCCGTTAAACCTCGGTGTTGCTATGCTTGCCGTACGCAACAATGTTCCGATCATACCTGTGTACATCAAAGGCACCTTCGATTGCTGGCCACGGACGCGCAAGTATCCGAAGTTGTTTGGCAGGACTGTCTGCCACTTCGGTAAACCGATCTATCCTGCCAATTATAGTCATTTAGATAAAAAAACAGCGCAAAAGGAGATTACCCACGCTCTTGAAGAAGCTTTAAATTTGTTGAGTTCTTAGAGACATTCTCTGAATTATTGAACAGTCATCATACGACAAATTCTACCTATGAAAAACCATCTTTCGTCGGTCTAGTGTATCAACTATCTCACTCCTCAAGATTCTCTTTCCCAGGTAAAATTTGTTCCCAATGTGACAATTCTTTAAATCAGAGAATGTCTCTTAAGCTATCTTGTCTGCATATCAGTTTTTTGGTAGTTTATGACGTCTAGAATTTGAATAAGGCTACCGCAATGCAGATTCTTTACCTAATGCTGTGCGTATCATTTACTCTAGTCGTCGTCTTATCTAATGTCCTATCAGGGAATATGATTTCTCTTGCTTATGCGAACTGCTGTGTTCCTGCAGGATTGCTTACCTATCCTCTTACTTTTCTGTTAAGCGACCTTGTCTCTGAGGTTTATGGGGCTAAGAAAGCCACAAAAATGGTTTATCTTGCCTTAAGTGTCAATCTAGCATGTTTTTGTCTGATTGAAGCAGTCCTATTTCTTTATCCTGTTGCAGACGCAAGGCGCGAAATGCTGAACTTAGGCGCATTACGGATCTTTGCTTCGCTATCGGCTTACCTTGTAGCGCAAACTACTGACATCCAGCTGTATTCAATAATCAGAAAATGGTCAGGAGAGAAATGGCTATGGTTGCGCAACAACTGCTCTACTTGCTTATCGCAGATGCTGGACACATTTATCATAGATATGATCTTCCTTTATTGGGGTATGGGCATGGAAATTAGAGACGTCGCACCGATCATGTGCATTTCGTATTGCTATAAAGCATTCTTCAGCGTTCTTTGTACGCCGCTACTTTATCTGTTTCTTCATCTGATCAAGAACATGAACCGGATGTTCCTGATGGTTGAAAAAGGGGTCTAACATTTTTATACTGAAGAAGATTCATAAATCTTCTTCAGTCGCTTTTAGGCGTTGTATGACCCTGCATGCGTTTTTCCACCGGTACCGGTCCAATTGGTATGGAAGAACTCACCGCGAGGTTTATCGGTACGTTCATAAGTATGAGCGCCGAAGTAATCGCGCTGCGCTTGCAGAAGGTTCTGCGGTAGACGGCCACTGCGATATCCATCAAAGAACGCCAGCGCGGTGCTGAAACAAGGCGTAGGAATGCCCATTTTCGCTGCTGTAGACACAACAGTACGCCATCCTTCCTGACAACGCATGATCTCCTTAGAGAAAAAATCATCAACAAGGAGGTTAGTGAGCTCATGATTCTTATCAAATGCCTCCTTGATTTTACCAAGGAATGCGCTTCTGATGATGCAACCGCCACGCCACATCAGCGCAATACCGCCATAATTAAGCTCCCATTTGTACTCTTGTGCAGCTTGTCTCATCAACATAAAGCCTTGGGCGTAGCTGATGATCTTGGAAGCGTATAGGGCGTGACGGATCGCTTCGATGAAACCTTCTCGGTTGCCGTTGAATGAGGGCTGCGGACCGGTGAGGATCTTGCCGGCTTCAACTCTCTCCTCCTTGATCGCTGACAGACAGCGAGCGAAAACAGCTTCGCCGATAAGCGTCAGCGGCATTCCAAGCTCAAGAGCATTGATCACGGTCCACTTACCGGTTCCTTTCTGTCCGGCAACGTCGAGAATTTTATCCACTAGAGGGTTGCCATCTTCGTCTTTGTGGGAGAAGATGTCGCTGGTGATCTCAATCAAATAACTGTCGAGTTCACCCTTGTTCCACTGGCTGAACACTTGATGAAGCTCGTCAGCGCTCATGCCGAGGCCGCTTTTCATCAATTCATAAGCCTCGCAGATCAGCTGCATATCACCATATTCGATACCGTTATGAACCATCTTGACATAATGGCCTGCCCCTTCGTTGCCTACCCAGTCGCAGCAGGGCTCGCCATTGTCAGCTTTGGCAGCTATCGACTGAAGAATATCTTTGACATGGGGCCATGCTTCCGGATTACCACCGGGCATGATGGATGGACCATGGCGTGCACCCTCTTCACCGCCGGAGATGCCGGTACCAATGAATTTTATCCCCTCTTTTTCAAGATCGTTGACACGGCGGATCGTGTCAGTAAAAAGACTGTTGCCACCGTCGATAATGATGTCGCCGGGCTCGAGAAGAGGGACGAGCTTTTCAATGAATGCATCGACAGGGGCTCCGGCTTTGACCATGAGCATGACGCGGCGCGGCTTCTTCAGAGCATCGACAAACTCTTCGATAGTAAAAGTGCCGATGATGTCGGTTCCTTTTGCCGGTCCGGCAAGGAAATCGTCGACTTTTGATGTAGTCCTGTTGAAAACGGCGACACGGAAACCGTGGTCGTTCATGTTAAGGACAAGATTTTGTCCCATCACTGCCAGGCCAATCAGGCCGATGTCCGCTTCTTCTGCCATGGATATACCTCAAATAGATTGTTACACCTAGCCTCAGCATAGCCGATTTTGTGGTAATAAAAAAGGTTGAATCTTAGGAAATATTCATGTAAGGTAGTTTTCTATATGTCCTCGTAGCTCAGCAGGATAGAGCGGTCGCCTCCTAAGCGACAGGTCGTGCGTTCGAATCGCGCCGGGGACAATTCACCGTTGCTCGGCAAAATACTCCCTGATCCCGGTAGCTATCCCCCAAGCTACTTGCTTTAAATAAGATCCGTTGCGAATCTTTGTTGCCTCATCGCTATTGGTAAGAAATCCACCTTCAACAAGAATCGCAGGCATCTTTGTTTCCTTGATAACGACGAAATTTGCCGTTTTGACTCCTCGCGACTTTGCTTCTGTCGTCGCAATGACGCCTTCAAGTACTTTACCTGCTACAGCCTTTGACTTTTCTACACGATCGGGATCTTTCTCGGATTTATGGTAGAAAACCTCAATACCGTGGGCAGAGGTATTTTCTGCGGCATTGTAATGGACGCTGACAAAAAGGACTGGACGCCGTTCATTGGCAAAAGCCGCTCTATCTTTAAGAGGTACGAAGGTATCATCAGTACGGGTCATTACTGTTTTGAACCCCATCTCCTTTAGGTATCTTTCAAGAATATAGGCCGTAGAAAGAGAGAGGTATTTTTCATAAGCTTTCGGACCTGTCAACGTTTGGGTGCCGAGGTCTTTGCCTCCATGGCCAGCGTCGATCACGATCAGCTGACCTGGCCTGACTCTCTTCACCGGCGGCGCCATAGCGATCTCCTTCTCAGGTATGGGACGCGGCGGTGTCGTCACAGCTGCACGTTTAGAAGACTTCGTGCAAGAAGAGATAAAAAACGGAAGAATAATAAGCACTATTAATGCAAATCGTTTCATTTTGCTGCTACCAACTGTTCGCAGATCGCTGCAGCGACTTTACGATCGTCGAAAGGCACCGTCTGATGGCGTGATATTTGTTGACGTTCATGACCTTTACCGGCGATCAGAATGCAGTCGCCGGGCTGTGCCATTTCAATCGCTGCGGCGATTGCCTCTTTTCTATCTGTAACAATGCTGTAAGCTTTTGCATCCATGAATCCATCAGCAATTGCTTGACTGATATCCTTTGGATCTTCAGAACGAGGATTGTCGGAAGTGATGAATGTAAACGTTGCAAGCTTTTCACTAACAGCACCCATTTTTGCTCGTTTATCTTTATCGCGGTCACCGCCACAGCCAAAGACAGCGATCAACCGCCCCGAGGTTAGTTCTCGAAGGGCAGTCAGAGCGTGGCGCAATGCATCTTCGGTGTGGGCAAAGTCGACAAACACCTTGAATTCCAGCGGATGAGCAACAGGCTCCAACCGTCCAGCAACACATGGCAGCGTTGCCAACCGGCTGACGATCGTTGCAAGAGGCAGCTGCGCGCATAGTGCAACGCCAACAGCGGCGAGCGCGTTGTAAACGCTATGCCGGCCAATGACAGGGATCATGCAAGAAAGACTCTCTCCCCTATATGTCAAAATAAAGCGTGTTCCGGAGTCAGAGGGCTCAAGCTGTGTTGCCACAATGTCTGCCGCAGAATCAATACCGTAAGTAAGCGTGTCCGCTGTCGACCCTTCAAGAATCTTTTCCGCCCACAGATCATCACGATTAACGACAGCTTTCTTCGTCCTATCGGCAGCAAACAGCTTCTTTTTTGCTGCGCAATAACACTCCATTGTCCCATGGTAGTCGAGATGGTCCTGGCTTAAATTGGTGAATACGCCGACATCGAAATGGATATTATTAACGCGCCCCTGATCGAGGGCATGCGATGTCACTTCCATAACCGCTTGCGTACAGCCATGGATGAGCATATCGCGAAGCATTTTATGGTTCTCGCAAACATCGGGAGTGGTATGCGTCGCCGGATAGCGGCAGCCGCAGATGATCGACTCGATTGTCCCGATAAGACCGCAAGTGTCGCTGCCGTTATCTAGGAGATGTTTGATATAATAGGAAACGCTAGTTTTTCCATTGGTTCCAGTGACGCCGGTCATGAACAGTTCTGCGGAAGGGTTATTGTGATAGCGCGCCGCTAAAAGACCTTCGATAGATGCCACATCGGGATGAACAATTTGCGTGATCTCTTTGATCGAAGGGTCATACATATCAGTGACGACTGCGGCGGCGCCGGCAGCAATAACTTGAGGGATATACTGTGCGCCATGCGTCGTCCTTCCGGGCTTAGCAATAAAAAGGTTGCCGGGAGCGACAACTTTCGAATTGGCGCAGACGCCGGTAATTTCGACATCTTTGGAACCTTTAATATCCTTCACAGGGATATCTTTGAGCAGCTTTTTTAACTTCATGACCGCCTGTACTAAGTAAGTCTATTCTTTATTCCACTTTTCATACTTTTCTTGCAACTGCCGCGTTTCGTTTATCCAATCAGCTTTGTCGCCGTCATAGCGATAATCATTTTTGGGGTATCCCGTCGGATCATCAGGAGCAACCCCGAGATATTCGAGCGCACGCTGCGCTATTGTGCGAAAAACCGGTGCTGCAGAAAGTGAACCATAATACATATGACCGATCCCCTCACGGTATCTGATACTTGGCTCGTCCATAACAACCATCAAAACAAAGGCAGGATCATCTACAGGAGTGAAACCCACAAAGCTTGCGCAGTATTTTTTGTTGGAATATTGACCGTCGACAATTTTTTTTGCTGTTCCTGTCTTTCCCGCTTCAGAATATCCCCACACTTCACCGCGAAAGCCGCCCCCGCCGGGCTTCGTTACATATTTAAGGGATTTGACAACACGGTCGACAACCGATTGCGGAAGTATCCTCGGGAACTTTCCAATCCACGACCAATCGGTATGGTCGACAAGAACATGTTCCTTACCATGATCATCGCTCTTGACAATCTTGCGCACCAAGGTGGGTTGAACAAGGTATCCGCCATTGGCAAAGATAGCAAAGGCGCGCAACACCTGCAAGCTATTGGCTTGCAGGTTATGGCCAATCGCCAGAGAAAAAGGGGTAGGCACCGACCACTCCAGCTTGCCATTAGGATAGGTTTTCCCGGGTGAAGGTACCACGCCGGCGCTCTCTGCCGGCAATTCGATACCGGTCTTTTTTCCAAACCCAAACACTTGGTGCAATTTATCGCGATACCACTGATTTCCAAGGCGGTTAACGACTTTTTCCATCAGCCGCGCCATGTAAATATTGGAAGATTTCTGGATTGCCATATCAAGGTTAATATAACGGTGAACGCGCGTGTCGCGAATGGGACGCGATCGTCCGGGAAACGTCCCATCCGAGGCGGGCATTTTCGCATCGGGGTCAAAGAGCGGCGCTTCACCGCGAGCAACCAATTCATCATTAGCAAGCAGCGCTATCGCTGCAGTGAAAGCCTTCATCACCGATGCTGGCTCATTAGCATCGGTAACTGCTTTCACACGGGTGTCACAAATTTGGTCGACATGGTTGAAGTAATACTGGTAATCGGGTGGATAGAAAAAGGGATACTGCGCCAAAGCAAGGATCTCACCTGTTCGTGGATCCATCATCACCGCCCATCCACTCTTGGCCTGGCAGTGGTTAACTCCTTTCATCACTTCTTCTTCGCAAATTGCTTGCAGAACGTGATTAATAGTGAGGTAAACGTCTGCACCATGTTCAGGGGGCATGATCACCTCTCCGGTCTCAAAAGAGTGGCGTGGTGAGCGCATCAGCAAACGCTTGCCCTCCTTCCCTTTCAGCTGTGGGTGAAAATAATATTCAAGCCCTCCCGTTGGTACAGCTTGCTTGGTCGCTTCATCCTTATTAATCTGGATCGTATGAAGCACCTGGCCAAGAAGCTTGCCGAAAGGATAGGAACGCTGGTAATCTTTAACAAAAAACAGTGCGTTGTTTGGGATCTTGCGTGCACGAGCATAAGGACGCCACCACTTGAGAAGTTCCTCTTGTTTTTCATGATCGAGCCACATCGCCAGCTTGCGGTTGCGGCTCTTCCTATCAAAGTGAGAGCGAAAATTCAGTTGTTCGCTAGCTGTCAAAGTAAGTTTATTCATCAAGGCATCGGCGATCTCACTGCGGTACTGCTCGGGGATCGATTGCGGGTCGGCATGAAGATGAAACTTCTGAATGTCGACGACAAAACGCTGGGGACTTTCAGGGTGCGCACGCTTAATCGAGGTATTTGAAAAAAATGTACCGCGCATAAACGGCTCGGTAACCGAAAAAAAATGTTGCTTGCGCGCCTGAGCAACCCACTTGTCCCCTTCGACGATCTGGATGTTGTAGAATTGAGCGATCAGCAGAGAAAAAAGAGCAACGATAAAAATTCCCAAATAGAGCAAACGCTTTCGATCACGCTGTCCGACGGGACGTTGCTGCATCACTCGCCACCCTCCTCCTTCTTCCTGGGAACCATCAGCACATCGCGGACATAAGGATAGCGCAGATGGCCATATTCCGGCTTGCGTGCCAGCTCCATCAGATGCAAGGGACTTTCAAACCTGTCGATATCATAATGCAATCGGATGTTGGTCTCCCTAATAGTGCGTACCTCTTTTTCCAATTTGGGAATGGTTCGTTTTAATTCCGTAAGCTGATTCTGCTTATCGATATAAGCATATAGGGTCAAGGCTGTCGCTACAATGCAAATAGAAATCTTCAGATCCGGTCTCATAACTTTTCAACAATACGCAGCTTAGCGCTACGGCTGCGCGGGTTTTCTGCAATTTCCTGCTCATTGGCAGTGATAGGTTTACGTGTCACAGGAAGCACCCGCGGCTCTTTGTCGCGGAAAACACCTGCAATCCCTGAAGTATCATACTTGTCACTGGCTTCAAAACGAAAGAAATTTTTTACGATACGGTCTTCTAAGCTATGAAATGTAATGACGGCGAGGAGTCCGCCGGGAGCAAGATGATCGACGAGCTTGGGCAGTGAACGCTCAAGAACACCGAGCTCATCGTTGACGCAGATGCGCAAAGCTTGAAAGACCAACGTTACAGGATGGATTGATTTTTTTGGATTGTAAAGCACAGGCCGCAACAGATCGACAAGTTGACGCGTTGTTGTGATCGGCTTTTCTTTTCGACCATTGACAATTGCGCGTGCTGCCTGGCGCCACCTTTTTTCTTCCCCATAATCTCTAATAATGCGCGCCAGATCCTTTTCCGGCCAAGTGTTGACGACCACTTCTGCTGACAAAGGATTGGAAGGATCCATACGCATGTCGAGAGGGCCGTCATTCATAAAACTGAATCCTTTTTCCGGTCGGTCCAGCTGCATAGACGAAACACCGAGATCCATGAGGACACCATCAATGTTGTCGGGGAGATCAGCAATACGTTCTGAATAGTTTCCACGAAAAAGTTCGACCTTGTCTCGCCATGGCGCCAACCTCTTGCCGGCAATTGTCAATGCCTCGGGATCCTGGTCGATACCGATAAAGCGTTTCAGTTCAGAATGCGCCTCCAGGATCGCCGCCGCATGACCTCCGGCGCCTAAAGTGGCGTCAACGAAGATGTTGAGGCTTTTCTTCGCAAAACACTCAAGAATAGGATCTAACAATACTGAAATATGGGGGCTGCTCATGTTCAAATCATAACTTGTTCACACATAATAATAAAGGCAAACACGTTTTCTGTGTGTCTCCTTTACGAAAATGGGTTTAACTTGTTAAAATATAAGTAGAGAGAGATACCTATAATTTTCTAGTTTTTCTTAATAATTATTTAACAAAACAAGGGTAGAGATGGCTACAATTGATAAGCTGGACATCAGCGTCTACAATCTTTATGCCATGCGCACAAAGATGATTGAGCAGATCAATCAGCAGTACCGTCTTTCCGAGGCTGGAACGATCCCTCCGCAGACTGCGGTCATGGATATGTATCCTAGGCTTTCGGAACTTGACTTACTGCTTGGCATCGTTCCCTTGCACGCCCCATGGGCATACTTTTTTCCGCCCAAAACATTCCGCAGGATCCGTCGCTCTCCCTTTGCCTTTCACCGTGTCGCGCCGAGTCTTGGCACTTTTGAAGAGCAGGAAGAGGTAGAAGCGGCATTAGAACAGGTAGATTGCGGAAGTCCTGAAGAAAAGAAAGAGAAAGAGATTCTGCAACAAGCATTTTCACAGATCAATAAAATCAACGAGTGGTTAAGTTTTATTATTGGCCGGGTTGGACAGTTCCTGCAAGGATAATGGATGAGCAACATCAAGTGGCTGGAAAAGTTAGGGTGGAACGATGATCAGCTTGAAGATCTTCGATTGACGGGCTATGCCTACATTCGCCAGGGAAAATATGATATTGCCCTCCCCCTTTTCGAAGCCCTCACTGTACTTGACCCCAATAGCGCTTATGATGCGCAGATGCTCGGCGCCATCTATCTCGAGCTAGGCAAGCCTGCCAAAGCTCTCAAAGCTTTCGACAAAGCCCTTAAACTCGACACCGACCACTCGCCAACACTTCTTAACCTTACCAAAGCGCTTTTCATGCTTGGAAAAAAAGATGAAGGGCTTAAACTCGCAAATATCTTGAAAAACGAACCTGATCCGCGCATTTCCAACGCTGCGCGCGCGCTGCTGCTAGCTTACCAAGAGTAACCCGATAGGGAGGTGTCTCATGGTCTCTTCTACCGCATTAGATGACAAACTTGCTCCATACAGCCCTGAAAATTCAAAATTAACATTGCAGCAAATGCTTAACCGCTGCATCAACATGATCCATCGACCTAATAAAAAAGAGAAACAGCTGATCGATTATTGCCTGACAGCACAAGAGATTCTCAAAGATTTGACCGACCCGAACGATGTTAAGGAGATTCATCAAAGTTTAGAATTCCTCTCAAACCGTGTGAAGCAAAAACATCAGGACACTAAACAAGCTTTTCAAGAAACTCAGTCGCTCACAGAAGCGAAAAGGTTAGAACTTTGCGAAGAAGAGGTCAGAAACCTGTTCAACGGCAATCAGCTGCCTTTCCATCAGATCTGTTCTTTCTGCATCAGCGATCATTTACCAAAGGAATTGAGAGAAGAGATCAAGTACATCATCGAACGAGAAGGTCTTGAAGAAAACATCCATCATTTTGTGAATTTTCCCTCCTTCCTTCCAGAAAGGCTCTATCAACAAGAAAAGTTTTCCATGCGGTACTACACGGCCGAAGGCATGTCCCGGCTGAAGGAACTGGCCAAAAAAGTGACCGCAGAATTTCGGTGCACCCTTTCTAAGCTGGATATCCTGAGTCAAAGCTTGCAAATTTGCTATCCTGTCGAAGCGCAAAAAATCCGGGCGATGCAGCAGGTCAGGGCAAAAAATGAGACACTGGTCATGCTGTTGCCTCTATGGGAAGAGCTGATCGCCATTCTGGAAAAGACTAAACCAAAGATCTCAAGTGTCGATAAAGCAGATGAAACGATCAGTTTTATGCAGTGGAAAGAGCGAGAAGCTAACAAGCCATTGATAATTCATTTAAAAGATAGTCAAACGTGAGATCGCTACCACGGGAGTCGGAGCATTCAGTCATTTCCTCAGCTCTTAATGCAAAGGATATCGATTGATTTCCACACAAGAAATATTCTTTAAGCGGAGGCGTTGCGCCTTCTGGTTGGAGGACATTTAACAACTGTTGATTATTGTTTTTTATAGCGATCATCAAAGGCGAAAGATTTTTATGATTTCTGTAATGAGGGTCCGCGCCATTACTGATCAGAAATGCGGCGAAGGCTAAATCGTTTGCGAAGCACGCAAGATGCAAAACCGTCATTTCAGAAGGTTTCAAAGGAGATAAAGCATTCTTTAGATTCACCTTTTCTTTGAGTTCATTAATATCCTTAACGATCCTTTCTTCTACTAACTGCTTCAAAGCATCCATATACACAGGGCTCTCGGTCTCGAAAAGAACTGCACGAAAAATCATGTAGATTTTGGTCGAGTTCGACCTGCCATTACATTTTTCTTTCCAATTAAGGATCATGTTCGTTGCCGGGTATTGTTTAAAATAGCTCGCTATTGTCATGGAGAAGAATTATGCCAACACCTCTTTGATAGTTTCAACAATATTATGAATATCCTTCTCATTCAATTGACTATAGAGGGGTAAAGAGAGCGCTTGTCGATAGTATGCTTCCATATTGGGGAAGTATGCGCTAACGTCTCCTGCCATTTTCATGAAGAAGGGATGACAATAGATCGGGATATAATGAACTTGCGTGCCGATTCCTCTTTCCTTCAACGCTTCCATCACTTCGCCACGCGTCTTGCCAATCGCATCGAAGTCAAATAGCGCCACACATAAATGAAACATCACCTGATCACTGCCTTTATCATGAAGAAGGCGGACATGATCGATTTCACGAATACGTTGACGATAAACCTGCAGCAATTCTTGTCTTTTGTCTTTTGACTGATCCAATCTTTTCAGCTGGCTTAAGCCCAACGCCGCTTGCATCTCATTGAGATGGTAATTGCCGGTGATCTCTTTAACTTCATAATACCACGGTTGCGGCTCGCGATCGAGATATTGCGGCTCGCGCTCCACACCATTATTACGGAAACGTTTCAAGCGATGATAGAGCGCCTCGTCGTTCGTCAACACCATCCCCCCTTCACCTGTTGTGATGTTTTTCGCGGGATGGAAGCTGAAAACGGTCATGTCGCTCCACTCGCAACAACCCACTTTTTGCCCATCTTGATATTCCGAACCGATGGCATGAGCAGCATCTTCAATGACGATACTTTCTGGATCGGTAATCCCTTGTTCCAACTCTTCCATGTCAACAGGAACGCCGGCAAAATGAACGGGAGCGTAAACATTGCGGCCGCGGGAGCTTTGCACTTCGGCGCTGTATTTCAATTGTGCCAGGTCGATGTTGCCTGTATTAGGATCGATATCCACTAAAACAGGTGTGGCCCCACAATGGATGCCGGCGGCAACGGTAGCAACGAAGGTGTTGGGCGTCGTTAGAAATCGGTCATACTTAGACACATCGGCGGCATGCGCCGCAGCAATAAGACCCGTGGTGCAGCTATTAAACGACACAGCAAAACGCGCCCCGCAATAATGTGCGACAGCAGCCTCAAACTCTTCCGTTTTGGGGCCGCGGGTAATAAAAGGACTGCGCATCGCCTCGACAACAGCAGCGATGTCGTCTTCATTGATAGAGTGTTTTACATAAGGGATGAATGCATCCATAAAGATATCCTCTTGCGTCATCAAAAATCAATTTTGCCACACTCGGTCAATCTTTCGTAGCTATTTTGTCGCTCTTTGTAGTATGTAATTGTTAAAAATTTGGATTCTACAATGAAAAGCACACTTATCAAAGACTATTACCAAAAAACACAGCTTTACCGCCGCCGTAACGACTCCAAGGGTCTCTCAAGATTTCTCGAAGAGCAAAAAGAGGTCCTTGGACTCATTCCGCGCTACGCAACGCTGATCCAGGGAGAATCTGCCTACTATCAAGGTAAATATGCCGCAGCGCTGAAACATTACTTGGCCATCCCTGATGTCGAGGATCAACGCTTCTTCTGCTACCGCGCTACGGCGTTTCTTTGCTTTGAACAAAAAAATTATTCCAAAGCGTTTTCCTATGCAAAAAAAACTCTAAAACTGGAACCTAAAGAATACGACATCTTACAACTTCTTTATCGCCTTCTGGATGTGATCCATACATGTGAACATCGCCCGGAATATATCGATGATCATGATAGCGATAGCGAACTCAATTATGTACCTGTAGCAGAAAAGGAGCTGGAAGAGCTGACAAATATATTTTAGGTAAAATTGTTCACAAAAATAATTTTAAACAAATTGTGCAAAACTTTTACTTACACAGAACTGAGAACAATATAAGTAAAGGGTTGACATCCATGAACTTTACAAAATATTTCTTCCATAAGATCCTCATTGATCGACCTTTAAAAAACCATGAACAACATGTTCATAACCTGACTTCTGATTCTCAATAGCTTATCTTTTACGATGGGGAATTATCGACAAAGTGCTTGCAGGGTATCGACTCTCATGTTAGATTCTCTCCACAGAACGGGTCCATACTCTCCTGTGGAAACGTTGTCGATAACTTAACCGCCACGAATAACGGACGTCATAAAAAAGCAAGATCGCTTCTCGCCCGTTGAGACAACTTTAAGGACACAATACTGATGTTAGCTACCGACACTCGCGAATCATGGACTCAATTTTTAGAGTACGTCAAAAAGCGCAGCACGCCTACGGCATACGGCAACTGGCTGGCTCCGATTGTTGTTCTTGAAGCAACAACAGAATCGATAGTTCTTGAGATCCCCAATATTTTTGTGAAGGAATATCTTCTTTCCAATTACAAAAGAGATCTTTGTGCTTTTCTTCCGGTAGATCCTGAAGGAGAACCGGCAGTAGAATTTGTCGTGGCTACACCGAAACGTGTTCCTGCAGCAGCCCCGTCAAAGCCTAAGGTTATGGCTGTTGAAGTGCAGCGCAGTCCATTCGAAGTAGATTTAAACCCCCACTACCGTTTTGAGACTTTCATTGAGGGTCCTGCAAATCAGTTCGTAAAGTCCGCTGCCGAGGGCATTGCTCAGCGTCCGGGACAATCCTATAATCCCCTTTTCATCCACGGCGGCGTCGGGCTGGGAAAGACACATATCCTCCACAGCATCGGCCACTATGTGCGCGACAATTCCAAGAAGTTGCGCGTTCAGTGTATCACTACGGAACAATTTATCAATGATCTTGTTGATAGCTTGCGCAACAAGTCTGTTGATAAAATGAAACGTTTTTATCGCTCTGATGTCGATGTCCTCCTAGTCGACGATATCCAATTTCTGCAGAACCGCCTCAACTTCGAAGAAGAATTCTGTAATATGTTCGAAGTGCTGATCAACCAAAAGAAACAGATTGTTATCACCAGCGATAAGCCGCCGGCGCAGTTAAAATTATCTGAACGGATGATCGCACGTATGGAATGGGGATTGGTGGCACACGTTGGCATGCCGGAGCTGGAAACACGCGTTGCGATTCTGCAGCATAAAGCCCAACAGAAAGGAATTCAGCTTCCAAACCAGGTTGCCTTTTATATTGCAGAGCATATCTATAACAACGTGAGACAGCTCGAAGGTGCAATCAATAAGCTCAGCGCGCATGCCAAGTTGTTAAACCTTGAGATCACTGAAGAGCTGGTCGAAAAAACGCTTAGCGAGATGTTACAGCATGCGCCAACGCAAAAAGTCTCAGTCGAGCAGATCCTCAAAGCTGTTGCCACCATTTTCCAAGTGCGCGTCTCTGATCTAAAAGGCTCGGGACGGACCAAAGAGATTGCCGTGCCTAGGCAGGTGGCGATGTATCTGGCATGCAAAATGATCAATGAATCGCTGCAAATGCTGGGGGCATCGTTCGGCAAAACGCACTCGACGTTGTTGCACGCCTGCAAAGCAGTTGAAAAGAAATGTGCTCAAGACGAAATGTTGCGCCGGCAGATTAATATGGTAGAACGTAATATCAGCGCATGAAGCACAGAATAATTTTTTCTTTTGCCCTAATGATGATGCCTATGTTCGCCAATGCTGAACAGTTGCTTATCGTAGCCCGTCATGGCCAAGCCTTGAACAACGTGCGAGAGATCAATAATTCCAATCCCAGTCATTCTCGTTATTTTCCTTATCCCCTTACTGATGTCGGCAGAAAGCAAGCAGAAGAAAGCGGACGCAGCCTAACAGAAAAAGGGATCACTTCCGATTCCGTTGAAGTGGTCTTTGTTTCACCGTTGCCGCGAGCGATGGAGACAGCAGAGATTTTCGCGAAGGCCGGCGTCTGCCGTCGCGAGCAGATTATCATCGAGCCGCGCCTCATCGAATCTTGCTGCGGAGATCTTGAAGGTCTCTCTTACGGCAGCTTCCCTACCGGCGATTGCTGGGATCTTTCCATGGGCCATCAATATGGAGGAGAGACCGACGAGGATGTCAAAAACCGCGTTCAAACTCTGTACGAAGAAGTGAAAACACGGTACCAGAAAGGACATGTAATTTTTATCTCTCACGGCAGTCCTGCGCGCGAGCTGATAGGCATGATCACTGGTAGTCGCGATATCTTGAAAACTGCCGAAGCGCGTATTCTTCCACTACGCTAATGTGGCGTGAATAGCAACCTCTGCAGTCACCGAATTCGCAATGAAGCAGTATTTATGCGCCGTTTCATGCAGCTTATCAAACTCTTCTTGCGTAGGTATGCGTTCGCCTCCGAATTTCACGACCGGAGAGAGATTCACCTCCGTCATTGCCATAACACCCGCCGCTGTCTTACCCAACTTGCCTACAGGATGGTCTTCATACGAGAGGACAACAAACCCCTTGCGTGCTGCTGTGCCGAGGAAAGTCAGTAAATGACAACTTGCCACAGACGCTACATATGCCTCTTCGGGATTAACGAAATTGGGGTTGCCCTTATACTCCGGCGCAGCAGTGCCGGTCACCTGTATCCCGCCAGGAAATGTCCATTGATGTTCGCGGCTATAGGTTTCAGGGGTGAACGGTTGCTCATCAGCCCGCCATTTCAGGTCTACACGATAATCAGACATGATACCTCCTTTGTTCTGAAAGAAGATCTTAACATAACGATCAATTATTTTTTCAGATGAGTTAGTTGGGTGTGTTTTTTTTCCAGCAATTTTGTGGCTCACAAAGGGCGGAATTCGATGCAAACTGTTGACAGTTTGCGAGAACGAGCACGAAGTGAGACGAAAAAGTGCAGAAAAAACGCCCCAAATAATTTTACAAGTAGCTCAGATGTTTCAGTATATTTTTCCATCGGTTAGAATATGCTGTAGCAACGGAGAAATCACATGACACAATCATTATCGTCCATCGGTCAGCAGTACCGTCAGTTTAAAGTATCCAAGTTTCTCGTTATCGACGAGCTGGCATGCACTCTGACAGAACTTGAGCATCTGCCGACAGGCGCCAAGATCATGCACATCGGCAATGACGATCCGGAAAATCTTTTCTCCCTCTCACTTCAAACGGTACCATACAACTCCAATGGCGTTGCCCATATTTTGGAGCATACCGTCCTTTGCGGTTCCAAGAAGTTCCCTGTGCGCGATCCTTTCTTTGCCATGACGCGCCGCAGCCTCAACACCTTTATGAATGCGCTGACAGGACAGGACTTTACCTGCTATCCCGCCGCTTCACAGATCCCCAAAGATTTCTATAACCTGCTCGACGTCTATCTCGACGCTGTGTTCCATCCGAAGCTTGACAAGCTCAGCTTCCTCCAGGAAGGACACCGTCTGGAGTTTGAAGAAGCCGAAGA
>JACKPN010000015.1 GCA_024233575.1 Chlamydiales bacterium | reverse complement strand
AAAATCGAACGATATCCTTCCATCAAAATCGCCCTAAATATTGCTCGTATTGTCGGACAGGTTCGAAACCGCGCCAAATGCCCGTAATACAGAAATGGAAGTGTACTTAAGACTCAATATTTTTCGAATTGTGCAGCATTTCTCGAATTATGTCTGCACGCTGTTCAGAAATGGCATTTGGTAGCCGCGTGTTAATTTCAACTGCCAGCTCGGAGTGTTGATACAGCTCTGCAAGAGCTTTTAAGAGATCATCATTGAGCCGAACATCGCTAGGCAATAGCAGTATCGAGTTAATCATCATATTCACACTAAAAAAATCTACTAAACCACCACAATATAACGCTAGTTTCCTTACTAAAGGAATACGTAAATCTTGAGGAACCTTATCAAAATAATTCTTAATAAGGGAGTTTGTTTTTTTATTAGCAATCAAACGATAAAATGAAGTAATGACACTCTTATCATAAGGCGTATCTACAAATAATATATCATCAAAACTAATCATCAGCGCTCTTTCACTAGCATCATATACACCTTTACAAGCCTCAGCATAAATTGTGAGAATTTCAGCCAACCGATCTTGGCGAGCGTTTGATAACGCTTCATGAATTTTCCTATGATTGCCTTTGCAAGAAAACAGATCGACCATCGCCTGGAGAATTGAAGTGTTGCCTCTTAGATTTTCAGGAAGACTATCAGCAACATCCATCATCAGTAGAATTGCAAACTCGCTTGTAACATCATCACACAAAGGAGCCAGATTATTACAGTGCAATACCATTCTGTCGACAGGCATTTCATCAAGCTTCTTGTTTGCAAAAAAAGAGAGGCTACCATCGATCTTTCCCCCAAATAATCTAACGATTGACTTCAGGTTCTGTTGATTGAATACGTCATGCTGATAAAATAAATTTACCAATTTTGTTATTATCATTAATTGTTTGGAAAATTGCACATTACTTTCTGCAATGCAACATTGATCCGCAATTTCTCTCAAAAAGGGTATACGTAATTGAAGAGGCATTTGACCACAAAAATGGCCGATATTAACGTCAACTTTCATTCCTTTAGCGATTCTCTTAATCATTACGATTGTCGTTTCCAAAAGTTGACCTATAGAAAGACTATCAAGGATCGACAAGACTCTTTGGATATGTTTACCATCATCGACATCTCTGAAATCTTTCCAAAGCGTTCTCATGAAATAACGTCTTTTTTTTGATTCAATCATTTCGAAACCGTCAACAATATCTTCAACTGCACTCTTTCCTTCTACAAATTGAGCGAGCTCATCTAGAGATATTTCTCGATCAATCTCGCAACAGTTCATCAGAACTGCCAACTGTACGATTACAATATTCTGCATTTTAGTGAATTCACGGTCTTTACAAGAAGCCAGTTTCATGATGAGACTTTTTCGCATCGGCGTTGGCAATTTGCTCAAACACGATGAGATGAGATTGACTTCTTCTTCATCATAGGCAGCGATATTAACAATCGCTTGAAAAGTCTCAGTCTCTTCAACTTCCTCATCAGAAAACCTTGCAGCCAACTGCATAACCGAAGCGCTTTTCACACCGCACCAGTTGCGACCAACATCATTTCTTATATGCAGTGCAAAAGCTTGATAAAGAAAAGCAGCACGTTCAGAAGGAATATTCTCCAATCGACCGATCTTACATGTACTGCATTCTCTAACGATTTGAACGATGCTTCGCAGCACATTAGCATTTAGACGCTCTTCTTTAGATAGCAGAGCAGCAAAGCTGCATGCTAAGGAATAGAAGTATGAATGGTACACCTCCCCTTTCAAGACTTTCGCCAATCCCATAAATAGAGAGGAGCGTTCATCAACAGGCACTTTATCCAAATGAGCATAGATCTTGTATGGAGAAAAGGATTTTTTTATATTTCCAGAAACCATTTCTAAGACATATAAAGCGCCATCATCATCAATACTCTCCTTGGGAATCAGTACGCCAACTCTAATACCCCAACGTACTGCTCGGGGATCTTCACCCATGACAAATGCCAGCCGTTCGGATTGAGGAACAACTTCTAAAGCAAAAATAATATCATTATAATGAAGGGTCTTCTTCACAATATTGATAATTGCATGTATTACCTTACTATCAAACCTGTCATCCTGGGGCAGGAGCAAAGCAATTTCCATACAGCATTGCAGCTCCATGCCATCAGTCATTCCTTTTGCAGGTTCGGAAAACGCCTTGATATAAGAAGCGCGTTGACTTTCCTCCACCAACATACTAAGTACATATCCGATGCCACCAACGTCATCAATATGCTCGATTAGCTTAGTGAGCGCCTCATCTATACTTGGATCTCGAAGATCCTCTGGGGAAAGTAAATCGGTGATCTGTTTCTTTTTACGAGACATTATGAAGTGACGGGGAGCAGCCTGCACTACTTCGCATCTATTGTTATGAGCCTGATAATGCTGTCTTTTTGGTCTGATCATAGCCCGATGGCGCTCGCTTCCTGTTTTGCTAAATTCCAGTAAGTCTACTTCGTTTAAAAAATCATTGATTTTTTTCGTAACAGCCTCACATTCAGACTCTAGACATTGTATTTCCATTGCCTCAGCAGGCATGTTAGACACTGAGCGAGATATCTCTTCATATTCGGAAATCATCATTCATACTTTCTTTAATTTTTCAGAAACAAAAGATGATAAAGATTCTCCCCTTTTCTGTGAAAGCATTCTGTAAGACTGTGTTACAAAACCCCTCCAGACCAATTAATCCATATATTGTTTATGAGAGCCTTTAGCCATACTTCAACTTTCTTTGCGATTATATTCCTTGAGAACAAAGATTCTCCAAAGAGGCGTTTCAGTCTTGAAAATGCACTTTCCACTTTCACTCTGTGATTGTATCCCAAAAGTTTAGCCCACAGTTTCCTAACCAGCTTGTCCCCACCTAAAGCGGCTATTATTTTGATAGCCTCATTTCGCTCTCTCAAGCTGTGATCTTCACTTATCTTTGCATCAATTGGGGGGGGGGGAATAACAGCTTCAACATCTGCTAAATAAGCTTTCTTGCGGAATCGCATACCATCGTAGGCACCGTCAGCAAGAATAGTTTTCACACTGGAAGGCAATTTCTCTAAAAACTCTAAGCCTCCTGTAATATCACCTTTCGAGGGTAAATCCGTAATAACATCTATGATCTCATTGGTCTTGCAATCAACTAGGAGGTATACCTTCATCCATTTTCTGCGATATGATTTTCCGTGAACTTTGGTTTTCCATTCACCTTCTCCATAAACTTTGAACCCAGAAGAATCGATAAGAACAATACGGGGACGTCTTTTTGAAAGGCGAGGGAGAAATTTAACCAACCTTCTCACGCCTCTGCAAATAGTCACATAGGAAGGAGTTGCGATCCCATAGCTTGAAAAAATTGATCGGGCCATGCCTTCACAGCTTCTATAAGTGAGTTTGTGAGCAATTTTCATTAGCAAGAGCAGGATAATCAATTGATCGGGAAAGGAGGGGCGTCCACCAAGTGGACCAGACTTTTTTTCAACGGATTTTAAGGCGTTGACGACTTCTTTATCGCAGAAAAAAGTTAGGCTTCCTCTTTGAATTAGACATCTGTTATATTGTGACTAATTTCTTTGACACATCGTGTCCTCATTTCCTTGTGATTGGCGTTATTTGGAAAGGAGTTTTTTTTTCATTTATAGGGATTAAGGATCAAGAAAATCTTTTTAAAGATTGGCTAGATGGGGGTTTTGTAACACAGTCCATTACAGCCACCTCTTTACTCTAATGCGGCCATTTGCTTCCAGTTAACAGTTCTGAACATGTCTCTCCACCTCCAACCAGACTTGAAAAGCGGAACCATTTGGTTCTGCTGTTTTGTTTAAAAATAGTATAAGTCAAAATGGTATAGATTCTGATAGGGAACCTTCAATTGCGGATTGGGATGCCGAGGAGTATAGGGATAACCTCGTTTGACCATTTCGTGAGCAAGGTCATAGAGTTCTTTAGTCAAGGCACACTCAAAGCCGTTAAGACCAGAGCGATCTTTCCGTTTAAAATCTGCGCCATTAGTTATAAGCAGTAAGGCCACCTCTCTTAAATTATTGCGAAGCGCAATGTTCAGTGGGTGATGAGCATTTTTTTCTTCATCGCCGCAATAGCCTCGGCGGATGTAGGCTTTTACAAGGCTGACCAAGCGCTCTCCTTTAAAGTTCTGCCTAAAAAAGGTATGCGCTAGCAACTCACTCAGCTCAGGATCCTTAGCTCCATATTTTATCATATACTGAATCAAAGCCTCATAGTTGCCTGCATCAGCTTCCTTCAATGCTGTAATATAACATTTTCGACAGCGTCCATCTTTGCTCAATTCTGTTGGCCAGGTCGGAAATGGACTTTTCCAAGCTTTGAGATAACGATCTGAAACAAGCCTGGAAAATCTGCCGTTACCATTTGGATATGGGTGAATCAAAACAAGTTGATGATGAACTCTGGCCGCCTGTTCCACTAGCGTTAACTCACAAGCCTCACTACACCAAAACTGAACGTCAGAACAAAGATTCTCCAGTGCTTCAGGGATCTGATATGGCTTTATTCCAATACTAGTTTGGGTTTTCCGAAATTTACCAGCCCATTCCCATACATCAAACAGCATATCTCGATGAATTTTTTTCAGTGTAGATACATTAAACCAACGCTGGGGCAAATCAATCGACTTTAATAAATATTTGTTAATTCCAATGGAGATATTCTCAGCCTCAACCATATTCAAGTCTTGCTGTGTTTTAACCCAAGGGGGTTTGAGACCGCTGATATCATCAATAGGGGTTGCGCCTTCTGGATAGGAGAACATCACAAGTCATCTTCCCACAGTTCTGGACCCGAAGAATCCAACAGTTTTTTTACTTTTTCCTTGGTTAGCTCATGCAACAGCCCATTGTCCGGCTTCTGAGCTTCCAAGCTCATAGTCCCCTCTAGATACTGAATCGATCTTTTAGCCTTTGCCTCTGCCTGGTTTCTTCGAGTGATCTCAATCTCCTCCCGCGGAATAACGCTTATAAGCAAATCACACTCCATTGAATTTAAGATCTTTTTTAAGGTAGCGGTGTTGGGTTGTAGTCGTCCTGATTCTATATTCGATATGGTTGATTGAGGAACTTTTGCTCTTTTTGCTAGAGCACGTTGCGACATACTAAGCTGGCTACGGATAAGGGTAATGAGCTGGCCTATCTCAAGACCTCGTTGTTTCTGTCGTAAGTCGCATGCTGAATTAACAATCTCTTTCAGAAGTAGTTTGTCCGACTGTTTGGGCTTTTTCATGAGCAGGCTCCTCCAATACATTTACCTTTATGATAGCATTATTCTTATAAATATACAAGTTTTTGATCACTTTTAACGATCAAAATATAGATGTTTTGATCGTGTTAAATATATCAAAATACTAAATTTACTTTTTCTAGGAGAGTTTTACATGAGCTCAGATACACTCGAACCTATATTTATCCACCTAAAAGTTCTGAACATGTCTCTCCACCTCCCCCATCAACAAAGAAGGCTGCGCTAGCTGTCGAACCTATCCGATTAATTTTATATGCCACTCTTTACAAAAAGCGTTACATGCAGGTATTTTTTTAGTATGTACCGCCTACCAATTGTTCTATTGATTCTTTTGTTCTCTACTCTCGCTGCCGAGCCGAAAGTCAAAGTCGGCATCGACATCTTGATGGATCGCGATCATATTCATCTGCTTCAAGGAAAGAAAATCGGACTTGTTACCAACCATACTGCTGTCAACAGCAGAATGCACTCAACACTAGAGCTGCTAAGGGACGGCGCCGAAAAAGGACAATACAAACTAGCTGCTCTATTTGCCCCTGAGCATGGAATCAATGGCAACGCTTATGCCAACGAACATATCGACGATACCACCGATATCAAAGGCATACCCGTGTACAGCCTGCACGGCAGCACCCGACGCCCGACGCCCGAAATGCTCAAAGGGATTGATCTCATCATCTACGATATCCAAGACCTCGGCTCGCGCTCATATACCTACAGCACAACACTCTTCTACACAATGGAAGCTGCAACAAAGCAAGGCATTGCTGTCATGGTCCTCGACCGCCCTAATCCAATCAATGGCATCACCATCGATGGGCCGATGCTCAAAGAAAACCTGCGTTCCATGGTCGGCTACATCAACGTTCCCTACTGCCATGGTATGACGATCGGCGAGCTGGCGCGCCTCTTCAACGGAGAATACCGCATCGGCTGCAACCTCACAGTGGTCCCTATGCGCGGCTGGGAACGCGGCATGTCCTTCCAGGACACTGGCCTCGCATGGATTCCCACCAGCCCCCAGATCCCCGAGGCATCAACAGCCTACTATTACCCGACAACAGGAATCCTTGGCGAACTCTCCCTCGTCAACATCGGCGTCGGCTACACACTGCCGTTCAAAGTGGTCGGAGCACCGTGGATCGATGCGAAAACGTTCGTCAAAACCCTTAACAGCCAAAAATTTCCGGGAGTCCATTTCGAACCGTTCCACTACCGTCCTTTTTACGGAAAGTTCGCACAAGAGGATTGCCAGGGAGCGCTAATTGTGATCACTGATCAAAAGAAATTCCTTCCTGTCACAACGCAATACCTGATTCTAGGTATTTTAAAAAGTCTCTATCCCGACCGGTTCAATGACGCGGTCGCCGCATCGCAATCACGCAAAAAAATGTTCGATAAGGTCAATGGTACCGAAGAAATCTACCAGCTGATGACGCAGAATCGCCATATCGTTTGGCCGCTCCGCGCCTTCCAGCAAAAAGAACGCGAACAGTTCCGTCATCTCAGGCAGCAATATCTACTATATTAAAAAACCTGAGACTTAGGGGGCCAAGTCTCAGGCTAGGGTGGTTTTTTGAGGTTTTTGGGTGTGATAAATCAAGTGTTAGACTTACTCAATTTATGCTTTAATTATAGAACATATTTTTTATAGTTTCAATAAAATTAATAGAATCTTAATAAAGATCGTGTTAAAATATATTAAAAATAAGTTTTAATATGTCTAATATTGTTAATTTTGAATACAGATCTCCTGAAAAAGACTATCCCTTAGTCGAAACTTCGGAACAATGCCTGAAATTTCTGGTGACTCCAAGCGCAAAAAAGACTGGCGAACAAGTATACCGCATTAAAGCAGGAGAGCGTCGATATATCGGTGCTACCAGTCGCTCGTTGTTTGCAAGAGGCAACGAACATGCTCGCAACAAAATCAAACAACTTGTCGAAAAAGAAAATCTTTCTCCATCGGCTGTTAAGATTGGTAGAGTAGCTTTTGTTCCTGAAGGCGAAAAAATCGAAAACTTAGAACAGTGGTTGATCCTGCAAACAAAAAGCCACCTCAATGGTCTAAACGGGAACAGCGGCAAAGGTGGAGGCCTAACAAAAGCCAGTTACATGAAAAGAAAGCTTAACGCAGAAAATGAGCCATTACCAATCCGCACGAAACCCTCTCCTGTCTCCGCTGATCTGCGGGAGCCGATCCGCTGGTATCCGCTCGATACCGAAGGCGTCTTATCACTGCCAGCCAAAGTTGCTGAATACAGCGGTGAAGCAATCTATGTCTTTGAAGCGGACGGCAAACGCCTCTACGGATACACAGGGCAGAACATGCTGCAAGAGCGTCTGAAGGGATATTTCAACGAAAATTCCCATCCGGAGCTGCTAAAGATCGTTCGAGAAAGACCGGAATCCGTGAAATTTTCTCTTGTTGAAGCGGTTGCCAGCGACCAGGATCTCGGCGATCGTGAACGCGCCTATATCCTTGCCTATAAGACACACGAAATAGGCTTTAACCGCACCCGAGGAGGCAACGGCTGTCGTCCTTATTACACAAACAAAAGAAGACGTCTGGCTCCTTCTGCCGAACCGTTTGTATCAATAAAAATATCATAAAAATGTAGACGATATTTCTTATCTCTGTTTTTCTATTTTTCACGAAAAAAGGAGATGTCATGCAAAAAACTGCCACAACAAAAACTATCCCAGCATACGCCGCAACTAGCGCTAAATCACCCTTAGGACCTTTTAAATTTGAAGCTCGCACTGTGGGTCCCAAAGATATCCAAATCGAAATTCTCTACTGCGGTGTCTGTCATTCGGACCTCCATATTGCAAGAAACGAGTGGAATTTCACCACATATCCTGTTGTTCCCGGTCACGAGATCGTTGGCAAAGTTACTGCTGTTGGCGATCAAGTTTCGGAATTTAAAGTCGGCGACATCGCAGCTGTCGGCTGCATGGTGGACTCCTGTAGAACCTGTTCCTGTTGTAAGGAAGGGGAGGAGCAATATTGCGAAAATGGATTCACAGCGACTTACAATAGCGAAGACAAGCATACCGGTGGCATGACTTATGGCGGCTATTCAAAACAGATCATTGTCGATGAAGCGTTCACTCTCCACATTCCGAAACAATTCGGAGAAAAAGACCTTCCCGGAGTCGCTCCCCTTCTCTGTGCAGGGATTACCACCTACTCGCCGTTGCGCCACTGGAAAGTTGGAAAAGGCACAAAAGTTGGCGTCGTCGGTTTAGGCGGTCTGGGCCACATGGCGATCAAACTTGCTCATGCGATGGGCGCACATGTTACCCTCTTCACTACATCGCCCGGGAAGACTGAAGACGCCAAACGTTTAGGGGCCGATGATGTCGTCCTCTCCAAAGATGCCGATGCGATGAGCAAACATCAAAACTCCCTTGATCTGATCATCAATACAGTTGCGGCATCGCATAACCTGGACCCCTATGTGGCGCTGCTCAAACACAATGGCACCATATGCCTGGTCGGACTGCCCGAGCATACACATCCATCGCCAAGTGTTTTTGATCTGATTTTAAAAAGAAAATCCATCGCAGGATCACTGATCGGCGGTATCAAAGAAACGCAAGAGATGCTGAACTTTTGCGGAGAGCATGGGATCACCTGCGATATCGAGATGATCACCATCGACCAAATCAATGAAGCCTATGAAAGGATGCTAAGAAGCGATGTCAAGTATCGGTTCGTCATCGATAATACGTCCTTGAGCTAAGCCTAGATGACCATCAGGAACTATTGAGATCACTTTCTTATAAAGTTCAGGATGCTCATTGACATAGCCATGAAGATCCATCGGCGAAGCGTATGCTGGGTCAAGACGCACATGCTGCAAGCTTCTGAATTCGTGATAGTGTTTACCCATCACGCGTTTCGCCCACTGTTTGGCCTCTTTTGACTTCCAATCTTTCGCAATGTCTTTGATCGTGCTAGTTTTCAAATCTTCATCATCAGTATATTTTCGTCCAAGAATAGCGAGAATTCTCTTCGTATCGTGAATCTGAAGCGACCAGCCGGTAAACTGAGAGCAGAACATCGTTCCTAATTTATTTTTGTCATCTTCGGTGATCTCATCCTTATATGCCAACAGACTGCTTTGCAGAGCATCCCTTACCGAATGCTTAGTCACCTCTGTCGAAAAAAGCAACGACCCTGCAGCGCCGATATATGCATATTTCAGAGGAGACTTCGTATTCTCATCTCCTATTTTGGTCCTCACCGACAACTTGCATGCAAGGTCTGCTGTCTTTTTCGCCATCTGCTGATCCTTAGGGCGAACAACCTGGTAAAAAGAGTCGCTAGGTTGCAATTTCTTGTCGCAATAATTTGAGAATGGCACACGCCGTACATCATTATGAAGGTTGCCAAACCACTCATGTTTGTCCGGAGGGCCTGCTTCAATCACATAGCCATCACCTTTGTCATCACGGTAAAACATGGCAGTATGTCCCCAAAGATGGCTGTTGTCATCAATCGGCACATCTGTTGTAAAGATACCGGCAGTCCACTGTCCCATCGCAACCCGAGGATCCCAGCTTTGAGGCCCATCGCAGAAGAAAATCAAGTCTCCGTTCTTCAAATTCTTTTCCATATCTTTAATATCATTAACACTGGAAAATGTTCGAGGATTGACCATTTCTTTTCCCATTGCACGCTGGCGTGGCTTAGATCGGAAGAACTCCAAGCAGAAAATTTGCTTTACAAAGGTCGTGATCAGGCGCGCCACATTGCTAGCTGTGCGCTCCAATCTAACTTTAAACCTGTCTGTCAACCTTTCACGATGCTCAGGATTTACCCTAACATCTTCATTGTTAAACGAATAATGACTAGATAAACTTGACGTAATTGAAACCATATTATCAACCAAACTAATTATAGTAATAATTATACAAGAAACACATCAAGAATATATTAATTATAATTTAAAGATGTGTTAATTATTATCTTTAAGATGGACAGTATTTGTCGGGAAAGCGATCTTGGCACCACACGCCTCAACGATATTGGCTATTTTTAGTAGTACATCCTGCTGAATGGCACGATATTCACCCCAACGCGTGGTTTTTGTGAAAGTATAGACCTCAATATTAAGCGAATAGGGGCCAAAATCAACAAAATCAACAAAAAGAAGCTGTTTTTGGTCGATGCCGGGATGCGCCATCAGCATCTGTTTGATACGTTGCGCGACTTCCCCTACGCATTTAACATCTTCATAACGGAGGCCGATGGACGTTTTGATCCTTCGGTTGTACATACGGCCAGGATTTTCAATAATTGCATCAGTGATCACTGCATTAGGTATATAGGTCGGCCGTCGTTCAAAGGTACGGATCCGCGTCATGTACCAGCCGATCTCTTCAACGACCCCTTCAAATCCTTTGTTTGGCGATTTGATCCAATCTCCTTCAGTAAAAGGCCGGTTGATGTAAATCATCATTCCGCCAAAGAAATTGGCAATCACATCTTTTGCCGCCCAGCTCACTGCCAAAGATCCTAAGCCGCCGAATGCAATCAATGTTGTGATCGGCACTTCGAGAGCATCAAGAACCATAAAGCCGAAGACAACGATCAATACAACTGAGGAGAGTTTGCCAACACCTGAGATCAACGCCAAATCCGATACTGACGTTTCTTTGTGCTTAGCTTTTTGCACGTATAATTTTTCGACCTTATTCTTCCAGGAGAAGATAATCCAGAAAACACCAACCATCAGGAGCACTTGTTCTGCTTTAAATACAGCGTCTCTAGGGAATGAAAAATCAACATATTTGGTGATTGTTTCAATGACAAGGAGGATGCCATATCCCCAGATGATCCATATCGAGGGCAGCTCTAACGCTTCGCCCAGGCTTTGCATCCATATATGGTTTTCAGACAACTCTGCCAGCTTTCGAGCGCCTTTTCTGACCAAATATCCGAGGATGGCAGTGACAATTAGTATCGTCAAAATTTGAATAAAAATACTCGGCTGTAGACAGACTTCTATTTTTGCAAACATAAAAAATAAATACATTTAATTAGTCTAGTATCGTAACATAAGAAAGATTTTGTCTGCAATCATTGACGATCTCCCACTCCTTGCTTTGCGGAAGATGTAAAATCATCCCTTGACTCAGAGAAAGCTCATTACCTTCGCTACGAAAGTGCCCTTCCCCCTCGACAATCACGTGACACAACTGTTGATCCAGCCGCTGCATTCCCGTGCATTCGCCGGGGCCAACAAGTGGTCTCGGATGCGGAGAGGAAGTCTGACATTTTCTGTTGAAAGCTCGATTCCCGGTTCTACATACTCTACACTCTCTTCTGTACCCCAGCGGATCAGCAGCGAAGGCGTATCAAGCATTTCAAAATGATTCCGATTGCTTTCGATCAACAAATATCGCAATGCAACTTTCGAGACGCTTTCTAAGCGGTACTCTTCCTTTTTCGGAAGAAAATAGCAGCCTTTTTTCATTAATTCTTTTTTTTGATTACCGTAGTACAAATCACCCTGCCCTTCGATCAAATAAAGGATGGAAACTGTTTTTGCCACCGTCTCCGCCTGTCCTTGCCCCAAGCGTCCACAGCGCAGCGTTTTAATGCTTTGACCATTGTCTATCAGCGTGTTATGATTCCATGAGTGCTCTGATGCACACATATTCTCTGTTGTAATCATTTGACTCACCTCCTATGGTGGCAGTGAGGGACCGTTTTCTTTCGATATCGGGTTTTGGTCTTTATATTCAAGGTTGTAAACGATGTGGAAATTTACCATTCCGTACCGCTGGGTATTCATTCTCGCTTTCGTTCTTGGCGCTCTCATGCTCATTCCCTTTATCGGCGATCTATATCTCGATTTTTCTCCACCGGCCGGTCAACGAGCCATTGCCAGCAAGCTTGCAAAGGAGGCCGACGCCTTCACCCTTGTTGATCCCGGACAAGCCCCCGCCCCTATTAGGGATACTGTCGAGCTTGGTTTTCACATCATGCTTGATACCCCGAAGTATGCTCCCGACTATGCCGGTGATCAGTTAAGCTGTACCAACTGCCACTTTCAGGGCGGCAACACCACTGGCGGTACGAACGGTTCGATCTCCCTTGTCGGCATTGCCGCTGTATATCCCGATTACAATGAACGTTCAAAAGAAGTCGTCTCGCTTGCCGAGCGCATTGACGGCTGTTTTCAGCGCAGCATGAACGGCAAGCCGCTGCCACTTAACAGCCCGGAAATGGACGCTATGCTCACCTATTTGCATTGGATCTCTAAAGATTTTCCTATCTACGGTCAAGTACCGTGGCGTGGTTTGAAGGAGATCCGCAGCACCCACACCCCTGACCCCGCCAACGGCAAAACCATCTATGCTGCCAAGTGTGCCATCTGCCATGGCAACGAAGGAGAAGGTGCGACCCGCGTACCGCCGCTGTGGGGGAGCGGAAGCTTTAATGACGGCGCTGGTATGAACAAACTAGAGACCTTTGCCGCTTTTGTCTATGCTAATATGCCTTATGAAGATCCCGGACTAACGGAGGAACAAGCGCTTGACGTTGCTGCTTTTGTGACCCAGCAGCCACGCCCCAAGTTCTCTAAATAGCACACATCAAGGACGATGGAAAAAGTAAATACAGTCACGACATTTTCGACTCTAGCAGGCTTTGGCGCTTTGTCGCTTTGGGCATTGTCGGCATTGTGTGCATGTGAGCTTGAGGACATCCCCACCTTTCAGATCTCCGGCATCGTTTTTACCATTGCCTTTCTCTTTCATGCCGTTCGTCTTACCAGGCTAGACCGCTGGGATAGCGTCATGGCGCAGCCGCGTCATGTGTGGCTGACAGGGTTTGCCGCTGTTTTTGTTGATCAGGCAGCGTATGTGTATTCCATCAAAGTAATTCCTCCTGAGCAAGCTGAAGTGATTTACTATCTTTGGCCTATATTGACCCTTGTTTTTGCCAGTGTATTTTTTGAGGAAAAACGTTCCTTTGTTCCTGTGATTTCGGCATTTCTCGGGTTGGCTGGTATTTATATCCTTTTTACTGATGGCAAAGGCTTGGGCAACATCAACACGGAGAATCTGTACGGATATCTCTTTGCTTTTTTAGCCGCGCTCTCTTGGGTAGTCTATTCTCTTTACGCTCGTTATATGTCTGACATTCCCATTGAGATGAACGGCATGTGGTGCGGTCTTGCAGCGCTTTGCAGTTATATTCTTCATCTGTTGTTGGAGCCGACAGTTGTGCCTACCCTTTATCAGATGGGTATTCTTCTATTCATGGGATTGGGGATACTCAGTCTTTCGCTTTTTTTGTGGTCTCATGGGATGAAGCAAGGCAATTTCAATTTACTCAATGTTCTTTCCTATCTGACCCCGTTATTTTCTGTATTGATCCTTATTCTTATTGGGAAGACCCATTTCCGCACATCGCTCATCGTTGCCTGTCAGCTTATTATTCTTGGCGGCATGTTATGTTATCTTATTGACTGGGCGAAGAAAAAATTCTTTCCCCTTGAAGACGAGCAGCCTTCAGAGTAATAGTACGAAATAATTTCTCAATTTTACATGTTAATAAAAACGGGTGAGAGTTATCATTTTGACTCGCAAACTATCTAAAAAAGGATTTGTTATCATGTCATTTTCCTCTTCAACAGAACTTCCACCTTTACCGGAAAAGTATCAAAGCCTTTATGAATCGCTTGACAAAGCTTTGTGGCGAACTGGTTTATTGTCATCCAACTGAAAAAAGGTATTTCTGGAAAGACGTGGATGGGGAGTGGAAGCTCTCAACTGAAAGACCTGATATTGTTGATAATACCGATTCATTAGCGTTGAAAACGCTCCAAGAGCTTAACAAATTAATCCCGCAATTGATTGATGATTCAGAACTTCCTCGTGGAGATCGATTCTGCATGCTTAGACGCATCAGCTTAATTGAAACTATTATTAAAAAGCAGTACACCAATGAAGGTAAACCTCATTCTATCAATAAGTTAAGTAAAGTTTATAAAGTTAGGGCAGCATACAAAAAAGGGAAATCTTTGTATAAGAACTATGAACGCGATTTGAAAAGTCGTAACGAATGGATGGGTTGTTTTCTTGACTCGAAGAAGCGTATCAATATGATAGAATCTCAATCGTTGGATAAACAATCAGCTTTAGTTTCTTCCATGGAAAAGGTGCAGGATGAAATGGAGCAGATAAAGCTACAACTAAAAAAACCTGATATAGCTCCTGATTCTGCCAAATTGTTAGAATCCAAATTAGAAGAACTTAATCTCAAATATAACGAACTCTATCAGTCTTTAATGAATGAAATGTATGAAGGGGATGAGGAATTGATCGCAGCATTTAAAAAGAACTGCAGCAATTTTTTTTGAACCCTTTCCTAGCTAACGTCCCCCTTTGCTGTCACTGCGCAGCAGTGGCAGCAAGTGCACCTGCAGCTTTCCTGAGGATGGCTCCGCCATCCTCAGGAAAGCTGCAAACCACCTCACAGCATCCACACACTTTCACACCTATGATTATTCTTGGCGGCATGTTATGTTATCTTCTCGACTGGACGAAGAAAAAATTCCTTCCGGTTGAAGACGAATCACTGTCTGAATGACTATGCTCACTCCCGCTACAATTAAGCCATCTAGATTTTTCACAATAGAGCAGCAATATTGGGCATTTATTGTTTCTGAACTCAAAGTCTTAATTGACTATAAATATCTGAAAAAGGAGGCTATGTTTGTAAATTTCATAACCTTGGAGATAGAACATGTCCGCAGTTACATTAAAACCACCATGCGTATTAGTTGAACCCACCGATTTTGTTGTTGGCATTGCCAAAGGTACCGCTCCTTATCACGAAGACTCCTTCACTAAATCTGCAGAAAACTTATATCAGAAGATTATCGAGAAAGGAAATTGCACATTTGCCCATCCACTTGACGATCAAGAGAAAAAAGAGGCGATAGCCCATTTCTATCAGAAATATTGTGACCTCAAAGAAAATACAACCCTAAAAGAACGGTCTTCCCTGCTTAATATGCTATTTCTGCAAACACTTACCAATTTTTCAGAAAGTAAAGTAACTAAAGAGCAACAGCATCATATCGAAAGGCATTCTGCTCCAATCCTTCTTAAACTTAGAGATGGAGGGATAATTTTAGAGAATAAAGAATATTCTTCTTGGTTTACCAAATGTTTCACAGGATTGACATCATTGCCTATGATACAAAAACAGATCGATCAATACCGCGGGCTGCGTGACGACGATATCGAAAAGTTGATCTTAAGTAGAGCACAAGCAAGTTCAAGTTGGTACAATCCACTCTACGAAAAGGGAGAAATCTCTTTAGATGACGTTAAAACGTTAAGAAAAATTCTTCTAGCGATTTCTGAAGTCAATCCACTGATTCTTGAAAGTATTCGCAAATACAGCGAGCTACCTGAGATGCTAGTCGAAGCGAAAAAAGCAGCTCTAGAGGGCTATACCGACGAACAAGACGTTAAAACGTTAAGAGAAATTCTTCTAGCGATTTCTGAAGTCAATCCACTGATTCTTGAAAGTATTCGTAAATACAGCGAGCTACCTGCGATGCTAGTCGAAGCGAAAAAAGCAGCTCTAGAGGGCTATACCGACGAACAAGCGGAGGAAACAAGAAAGGCAGGATGGGCAGCAATTCTACAACCGCTAGACTATTTCATCGAGGCAGAGTCTAAAAAATAATCAATGAATAATGAAATAAAAATTACCTGCCTGTTGACAGAGGATAGAAGACATCGAACATGTGTTCATGTTCGATGTCAAAAGCAATGGATATAAAAACGAGTGAGAGTTATTACTTTGACTCGCAAACTATCTAAAAAAGGATTTGTTATCATGTCATTTTCCTCTTCAACAGAACTTCCACCTTTACCGGAAAAGTATCAAAGTCTTTATGAATCGCTTGACAAAGCTTTGCGGCGAACTGGTTTATTGCATCCAACCATAAAAAGGTATTTCTGGAAAGACGTGGATGGGGAGTGGAAGCTCTCAACTGAAAGACCTGATATTGTTGATAATACTGATTCATTAGCATTGAAAACCCTCAAAGGGCTTAGCGAATTAATAACGCAATTGATTAACGATCAAGAACTTTCTCGTGGAGATCGCTATTTCATGATTCAACGTATCCGAGGGATTAATGCTATTATTGAGGGAAGATCACACCCTTGGAGCACAGACAAAGTGTACGCAGCATCTAAAGAAGTGGTATCTTTATATGACGACTATGAACGTAATTTGATAGCCCGTGACGAATGGGTGGAAACTTGGGTTGATTCGGAGAAACGAAGTGATGCGAAAAAATCTCAATCGTTGGATAAACAATCAGCTCGTGTTTCTTCCATGGAAAAGGTGCTGGATGAAATAAAACTGATAGAGCTGCAACTAAAAGAACCGGATATTGCTCCCGACTCTGCAAAATCGTTAGAATCCAAATTGAAAGAACTTGATCTCAAATTTAACGAACTACATCAATCTATTATGAACGAAATGTTTGATGGGGATGAAGAGTTGATCGAAAATTATAAAAGTCGCCTGCAGAATTTGCAGCAAATCCCGCTGGAAATTTAGACTTCCCATCATCATCCTTTTTCCATCCAGCGAGAATTGCTGCAGAATTTGCTGCACCCTTTCCTAGCTAACGTCCCCCTTTGCTGTCACTGCGCAGCAGTGGCAGCAAGTGCGCCTGCAGCTTTCCTGAGGATGGCGGAGCCGTCCTCAGGAAAGCTGCAAACCACCTCACAGCATCCACACACATTCACCACCCACACCCACAAAATGGGGATGCAAGGGGGCCTGCTCCCTTGCCGCGGGAGCGCGAGGGGCGCGTAGCCCCTCGCTCCACACACTTTCACACCTAAAAACCTTGAAGAAAATCAAGGCAACCCGATACAAATGACTGCATCAGATTAATGACGTGGTGAGGATGAAGAACGAGCAGTTTTTTGATAAGTTTGCCGGTGAGAGCCTGACATATAATGACTTAATACTATTGCCCCAGTATGTTGACTTCCCTTTGTCGGAGGTGGACATGGGAGCGCAAATTACTCGTGGCATACGTGTGAAGATTCCAGTAGTTAGTTCTCCGATGGACACTGTGACTGAGGCAGATTTGGCGATTGCCATTGCATTGCAGGGTGGATTGGGAGTTATCCATTACAATATGACTGCCGAGCAGCAGTTGGATGAGATACAGAAAGTCAAGAGGTATCAGAACGGCTTTGTTTCCGATCCCATCTGTTTACCTCCGAGTGCGACGATTCGCGAAGTGTTGCAGATACGTAGGGAGATGGGGTATTCGACGATACCCATCACTCATAATGGAGAATCGCGTGGGAGGCTGTTGGGTCTGATCACCAAGTATGATTATTCTACGTTGGACGACGACTATTTGAATAAGAGCGTTAGTGAGCGGATGATCCAAGTTGAGAATCTGACAGCAGCGACTTATGAGGAGTTGTGTACTGATGGTACTTTTGATTTGATCCGCGCTAACGAGCGTCTTTTGGACAGCCACAGTGCTGCTCTGCCCATCGTTGATGGTGAAGGCAACATGTGTTTCCTGATTACCCGTTCCGACCTTGACAAGCACCAGAACTATCCTGACGCTTCGATGGATGATGCAGGCTGTCTGCTTGTTGGCGCTGCTGTAGAGACATGGGCGGAGAAGGCGCAGAAGCGCATAGAAGTCATTGGCGGCAGTGTTGATGTTGTCTGTTTTGACACCTCGCAAGGTTTTTCCCGTTATGAGCTTGATCTTGTTCGTTGGACTAAAGAGCACTACCCCCATTTGCAAATTATTGCCGGCAATGTCGTCACTGCTGAGGCATGTGAGGCGTTGATTGCTGCCGGTGCCGATGCATTACGGATAGGCATGGGCTCCGGATCCATCTGCACGACGCAGGAAGTCGCCGGCATTGGCAGGGGCCAGGCCACAGCTATTTACGAGTGTGGCAAGGTTGGCCGTAAGCATGGCGTTCCTATTATTGCTGATGGAGGTATTAAAGGCAGTTCCGATATTGTTAAAGCCTTGACTCTTGGCGCCAATGCCGTCATGCTCGGTTCGTTGTTGGCATGCACATCGGAAGCCCCAGGGTTAACTCACATTAAAGATGGCGTCAGGCTTAAGGAATACCGGGGGATGGGATCTCTTAAAGCCATGGAGCGCGGCAGTGCTGTACGCTATGGCATGCAGAAAAGTGCGATACAAGTTCCTGAAGGCGTGTCTGGAATGGTATCATCGCGCGGTTCTGTTTCCGAGTGGGTACCCTGCCTTCTGCAGGGCGTGAAACAAGGACTGCACAAGCTCGGTTATTGCTCTCTTGAGAAGGTCCATCGGCTCCTCGATGAAAATAAGCTACTGCTGGAACGTAGATCCGAAGGCGCCAAGCGTGAAGGCTCCGTGCACAGTCTCTATGAAGTTGTGCATGACAGCATCCCCACTCAAGAAACACAAAAAAAGAAAGCTATCGGCAACCTGCCGCAAACAGAACTAGTGAGAACGTAACCATGTTGACATACAAAGATGCGGGCGTCGATATCGATGCCGGAAATGAACTTGTTAAAAGAATCAAAAAGTTCGCTCCCGATATCGGCAGCTTTGGGGGGCTTTTCCCTCTGGGCGACAATTATCTTGTTGCCAGCACTGATGGCGTTGGCACCAAGTTGAAGTTCGCTAACACCCTTGGCCGTCATGAGACTATCGGCATCGACCTCGTTGCGATGTGCGTCAACGACGTCATCACCACCGGTGCGCGGCCCCTCTTCTTTCTTGACTACTATGCCACTGCCAAGCTTGACATCGACTCCGCTGAAAATGTCATCAAAGGCATCGCTCTTGGCTGCGAAGAGGCAGGCTGCGTCCTCCTTGGCGGCGAGACCGCCGAGATGCCTGGTTTTTACAATACCAACGAATATGACGTCAGCGGCTTCGCTGTCGGCGTTGTCAGCAAGAAAGCGCTCATCGACGGCACTAAGATCAAAGCCGGCGACGTCATCGTTGGCATTCCCTCTAGCGGTGTCCACAGCAACGGTTTTTCCCTGATCCGTGAGATCCTCCACCGCAATGAAACCCCGCTGTCGGCAACTATTGACGAAAGCGGCGTCTCCCTTGGCGACCAGCTCACTAGGCCCACCCGCATCTACGTCAACAAAATCCACGATATGATTAAGGAAGCGCCGCTAAAAGGCATCGCTCACATCACCGGCGGCGGTCTTGTTGAAAATATTCCTAGAATCCTTCCAGAAAAACTAGGCATCAAAATCTTGAAACGCAGCTGGGAAATCCCCCACCTGTTCCGCTGGCTGCAGTCTGTCGGCAGCATCGCCGAAAAAGAGATGTACCGCACCTTCAATATGGGCATCGGCATGGTCGTCATCGTCAGCAGCAAAGACGCCGACAAGCTATGCCAAAAGTTTGACGACCTCAGCATCATCGGAGAAGTTGTCGCTGATGAAGGGGTATCCCTCGTATGACGGGAGTGACGACTCAGCATCAAGGTTGCCGCATTGCCGTCGAAAAAAAACCGCACCTTGCTGATGTACATGCTGAACATCTTTTGAAAACGATACGCGACTATCTCTGTCTTGATGTCCAAGCCGTTAAAATTCGTTCTCTTTATACCATTGAGAAAGCGCTTGGCGATACAGAGTTGAATAACATTGCTTCAGGTCCTCTAGTTGATGTCGTCACTGAAACAGCGACCGTCGATCCTTCCAACGACAAGGAGTGGGATTGGACAATCGAAGTCGGTTTTAAACATGGCATGACCGATAACGCCGGGATGACCGCTCAACTGACGATCGAAGACTTCCTCGGCACTCCTTTTTCGCCAGGAGAAACAGTACGTGCAGCAACGCAATACCTCATCAAAGGCAACATCACTCATGAAGATGCTCAGCGTATTGGTAACGACCTCCTTGGCAATGTGTTAATCGAGGAAATCACCATTCATAAGAACGGCAACGTCGAAACCATCGCGATTGCTGTTGACGACGACAAGCTAATGCAGATCAGCAAAGAGAGGCAGCTAGCCTTGAACCTCGAAGAGATGCAAGCGATTCGCGCCTATTACACTGACCCGAGCACCGAAGCATTCCGCGCGGCCCATGATCTGCCGCCGGAGCCGACAGACGTCGAACTCGAAGCGCTGGCGCAGACATGGAGCGAGCACTGCAAGCATAAGATCTTCAACGCACGCATCACCTACACCGAAGGCAGCAAGACGGAAATTGTCAACAGCATCTTCAAGAGCTACATCAAAAAAGCGACAGACGCCATCGCTACAGGCATCGACTGGCTGGTCTCTGTCTTCAGCGACAACGCCGGTATTATCCGCTTTACCGACACCCACAACCTCGCTTTCAAGGTAGAAACGCACAACAGCCCTTCAGCGCTTGATCCCTATGGCGGGGCGCTTACCGGAATCCTCGGCGTCAACCGCGACATCCTCGGAGCCGGCAGCGGCGCACGCCTGCTGGCAAATACCGATATTTTCTGTTTTGCTCCACCGAACTACAGTAAGCCCTTGCCTGAACGACTGCTCCATCCTAAACGTATCTTCGAGGGCGTCCGTCGCGGCGTCGAACATGGAGGAAACAAAAGCGGAGTTCCTACTGTCAACGGTGCGATCGTCTTTGACGAACGCTACCTCGGCAAGCCCCTCGTTTACTGCGGCACCGCCGGCATCATTCCGACAACAATCAACGACCAGCCATCGCACATCAAAGAAATCCTTCCTGGAGATCTGATCGTCATCGCCGGTGGCCGCACTGGTAAAGACGGCATTCACGGAGCGACTTTCTCTTCGGAAGAATTCCACGCCGGCAGTCCCTCCAGCGCCGTACAAATCGGCGATCCGTTCACACAAAAAAAACTGCATGATTTTCTCCTCGACGCTCGCGATGCCGGCCTCTACCGTACCCTTACCGACAACGGTGCCGGCGGCTTCTCATCTTCAATCGGCGAGCTTGCCGAGTTATCGAACGGCTGCGAAGTACACCTCGACTACGCCCCCTTGAAAAACCCGCAGCTTCTCCCTTGGGAAATCTTTCTTAGCGAGTCGCAAGAGCGAATGACACTGGCAGTGCCTCCGGAATATTTGCACACCATCGAAGCGATCGCCGCCATCCATGAAGTCGAGATCACCACCATCGGCACCTTCACCGACAGCGGTAATCTGCATGTGCTTCATCAAGGCAATACTGTCGCCTTGCTCCCGCTAACCTTTCTTCATGAAGGACTGCCGCAATTGAACCTCGAAGCGGTTTGGACTGCACCTGATGAAAAACCCGTACTGCTGCCGCCAATCGCCGACTACAGCAAAGAGATCGCAGATATACTCTCGCGCTACAATGTGTGCAGCAAGGAAAGCGTTATCCGTCAGTATGACCACGAAATCCAAGGGGGCAGTACGATCAAACCGCTGATGGGCGCCACCAATGATGGACCAATGGACGCTGCGGTAATCCGCCCCTTAGAGTGTTTTGAAACCGGTGAAGGCGTCGTCATTTCAAACGGGATCTGTCCGAAGTTCAGCGACATCGATACCTACCACATGACAGCAAGCGCAATCGATGAAGCAGTCCGCAATGCCGTCGCCGTCGGCGGCAATCCCGACTATCTTGCCGTTCTCGACAACTTCTGCTGGCCGGATCCCGTTTATCATCCTGAGAAAACCCCCGACGGCAAACACAAACTGGCACAACTTGTCCGTGCCAATAAAGCGCTCTACGACTACTGCATAGCGTATGGCACGCCCATCATCTCGGGAAAAGACAGCATGAAGAACGACTACAAGATCGGCAACACCAAGATCTCCGTTCCTCCAACGCTGCTGATCTCCGCTATCGGCAAGATCGACAATGTCGAACTCGCCGTCTCCGGCGATGTCAAATGCGCAGGAGACCTGGTCTATATCGTGGGAATGACATACAACGAACTAGGCAGCAGCGAATTTGCTTCACACCACGCTCTTAACGGGGGTTATGTACCGAAAGTCAATGCCGTCGTAGCAAAAAAACTCTACGATAAAATCCACATCGCCATGAAGCAGCGCCTGATAGCTTCGTGTCACGACTGCTCCGACGGAGGAATCGCAATAGCAATCGCCGAGACCGCTGTCGCCGGCGGCCTAGGAGTTGCCGTCGACCTCGCTGCCATACCGCATCACGGCTGCAACCATGATGCTGAACTGCTCTTCTCCGAAAGCAACTCCCGCTTCGTCATCACCATCGCTCCGGAAAACCGCGATGCATGCGAACAACTGCTTGCAGGATTGCCATATGCCTGCATCGGCACCGTCCGCGATGACAACCTGCTGCAAATTATCGGAACATCAGGGGAGCTGATCGTCAACGAAACGCTCGACTATTTCAAAACGGCATGGCAAGGAACGCTAGGAGCAACGCAATGAGGGAGGTCAACGCACTGATCATCACCGGTTACGGGATCAACTGTGAAAAGGAGATGGCCGCGGCCTGTGAAATGGCAGGAGCACGCACAACCATCCTCCATGCACACCTTTTACTAAAAGGGAGAATCGCTCTCGAAGACTACCAGTTGCTTGGATTCCCTGGGGGGTTCTCTTTCGGTGATGAGCTGGGAGCAGGCAAAGCGTTCGCCAACCGCCTGACTTACGCCGAAGGGAAACTCAAAGAACAGCTTCGTGAATATGTCGATAATGGGAACTGCATTCTTGGAATCTGCAACGGCTTCCAGCTGCTAGTCAAATTAGGTCTCCTTCCGGGACTAGGAAACGCGCAAACTCTATCGCTGACAGGCAACGACAGCGGCCGCTTTGAATCGCGCTGGGTTAACCATACCGTCACCGCCTCGCCATGCATCTTCACACAAGGCATCGACCAGCTATACCTCCCTGTCCGCCATGGCGAAGGTAAACTGATCGCCAAAGACGAGGAAACACAGCAAGCTCTAGAAAAAGGTAACCATATCGTCCTCAAATACGCCGACAACAAAGGGCTACCCACACAGCGTTATCCCGAAAACCCCAACGGATCACCTAATGCAATCGCAGGCTTGTGTGATACGACAGGAAGAATCCTCGGCATGATGGCACACCCTGAAGCTGCCCTTCTCTACACCAACCACCCACAATGGCTACGGCATAAAGAACAAGCGAATCGTAACCGACGACCGCTCCCTAAAGAGGGACCGGGACTTATTCTATTTAAAAACGCAATCGAACACCTGAAGATAAGCCCATGCAAACAATCAATAACGTCCTCGTTAGCGTAACAGATAAAACCGGTCTAACCGACTTCATCCATGGATTGAAAAAGATCAATCCAAACCTCACCGTCATAGCTTCCGGCGGAACAGCAAAAGCGCTGGAGGAGGCTAACATCGAATACACGCCGCTCAGCAGCTACACAGGATTTCCCGAATGCTTCAGTGGGAGGGTCAAGACTCTGCATCCTCATATTGCCGGAGGCATCCTGATGCGCAGAGGCACCGACGACGACGAAGCGCACAAGCTGGGAATAAAACCAATCGACCTGGTGGTATGCAATCTTTACAACTTTGCTGATGCGGCAAAAGACAACGATATGCCAATGGAACAGCTGATCGAACAGATGGACATCGGCGGATCGACATTGATCCGCGCCTCCTGCAAGAACTTCGCTCACGTGGGCATCATCATCGATCCTGCCGACTACAAATTTATCCTGCAAGAGGGCGGCCTAACCGACGATACCCGAAAAAAACTGGCCGTCAAAGCAATCAACCACAGCGCCGACTACGAAGCGCTCCTCGCCGGCGAATTCGCCAAAAGATTGCAGCAAGAAGAAATTTCCCGCCTGACGATGAGCGGCGGCCGCAAATTGCGTTATGGAGAAAATCCCGACCAGGAAGCGCGCCTTTTCAAGTTCAATAACAGCGAAGGAATCGCTCAAGCCATATTAATAGCGGGAAAAGAACCGTCATATAATAACTATGAAGATGCCACCGTCGCCTACAACGCCGCCCAAGAGCTGCAACACCTGAACGTCACCCATGGCGTCGCCGTAATCAAACATGGCAGCCTCTGCGGCTACGCATCAGGATCGTCAATCGTTGAAGCGTTTGACAAAGCATGGGAAGGAGACAGTAAATCAGCGTTCGGCAGCGTCATCGCACTGACGTCGACGGTAGAACTGGAGCTTAGTGATTCCCTGAAAGGAAAATTCGTCGAAGTATTAATTGCTCCACATTTCAGCGATGCGTTCGTCGCGTGGACAAAAGAGCATCGACCAAATCTGCGACTCATGCAAGCGCCGCAACAGCCTAAGGAAGAATTGCAATATAAGAATGTCAGTGGCGGCATGCTCGTGCAAACACGTAAGAAAAGACTGACAGCAGAACGAGTTGCCGAGATGTTCGACCAAGGTGTCGTCACCAAGCTATCGCCATCAAAAGATCAGGCCGGCCTCTACGCCTTTGGGATCGCTGCTGTCAACTTCGCAAAATCCAACGCCACAGCCATCGTTCGTGAGTGGACACCGGGATACTATCAGCTAGTAGGCATCGGAGCAGGACAACCCAACCGTGTCGACAGCCTGCAACGGCTTGCCATCCCCAAAGCGGTAGAAAATCTCACCGCCGCGCATGCCAACGATGCACAATACAATGCAAAAGCGGATCTAGGGAGATGTGTACTGGCAACCGATGGGTTCTTCCCCTTCGACGACAGCGTCCGCTATGCCGCTTCCATGGGCATAAAACATTGCATCCAACCAGGCGGGGGCAAACGCGATGAAGAAGTGACAAAAGCGGCAGACGAACTGGAGATGACGATGATCTGCACCGGCGAGCGTTACTTTTCGCACTAAAAAAACAGTAAAATACTCACCGTCAACATTATGAAAATTTCCTTTAAATAATTTTGGCATTAAACCATATAAGCAAGTAAGCGGATATTAATACGAAATAGATGACACAGACACTGCGACACACATTCATTCCCGAATTGGGAATGCCCACACGGGGAAAAGTGAGAGATATCTACAATGGCGATAAGACGCTGATGCTCATCGCTAGCGACCGTATCTCCGTCTTTAATTATCTCCTTAAAGAGACTATACAAGACAAAGGCAGGCTCCTGACAGCACTGTCGCTCTTCTGGTTTGAAAAAACTAAAGACATCATTTCCAACCACTTGATTACACAACCCGATCCCAACGTATTGATCGTCAAACGTTGTAAAGTGATTCCTATCGAAATGGTCGTCCGCCGCTATATGGTCGGTTCTCTCTGGAGACAGTATGCAGCAGGAGCACGTACGATCTGCGGCATTACCCTTCCTGATGGGTTAAAAGAAAATGACCTTCTTCCGTCAACGATCATCACGCCGACAATGAAGAGCGAGCACGACGAGAACACCAGTAAAGAAGAGTTGATCACCAAAGGCATTGTCACCGAAGCCCTTTGGAATCAAATGGAAGATACAGCCCTAAGGCTGTTCGCTCGCGGTGAAGAAACCGTCAAACCACGCGGTCTCATCCTTGTTGATACCAAATATGAATTTGGTCTGGATACCGATGGCGACCTCATTTTGATCGACGAGATCCACACTCCTGACTCGTCGCGTTATTGGTTTACCGCCGACGCTGAAGCTAAAGAGTTTAAATATCCTGACAAAGAGTTTGCCCGACAGTACGTCCGTGACAACGGGTTTGAGGAGGGCAAACCGTTGCCCTCCTTGCCTTTCTCTGTCGTTCAACAAATATATGAAGGATACCGCCATGTCTATGAGACAATCACCGGCGAAACATGGAAACAAGAAGAGGATCCTGTTCAGGAACGTCTTCTTAACCACTTAAAAGATAACAACATCATTACAGGCCGTTACGTCCTGATCATTTGTGAAACGGAAAAAGAGCGGCAACGTGCCAACGCAATCTCTCAAACGCTGACAGAGGCAGGCACGCCAAATGACATCATAGTGACCGCAAGCAGTAATGTACCGTTAACGATTTATAATGAATCGTTAGAGCCGATGGTGTGCATCAGCATCGGCAATGAAAAATATAACAAAAAAATCGGCGACATTTTACACTGGCCGACCCTGAAAGCCGCTGACAATGACAAAGAAACAGTGATGTCAACGCTGCAAAAACTGGGTGAACTGGAGTCGAAATAAATGAACATACTCGTTATCGGTGGTGGCGGACGTGAACATGCGCTGACGCATACCTTTCACCGCCAAGGACATCGTGTCTATTGCATCCCCGGCAATGCCGGAACAGCAAAGATCTGCCAACCGCTGCCGGAAAAATGGGCAGAGCTAGATGCCAACGATTACAATTCTCTTGCGCAATTCGCGAAAGAGAACAGCATCGACCTGACCGTTGTCGGACCCGAAGCACATCTCGAAGCGGGAATCGCCAACATTTTTAACAGCAAGGGACTCAAGATATTCGGCCCCAACAAGCAAGCAGCAACGTTAGAAAGCAGCAAGTCGTGGTCGAAAGAATTCATGGCGCGTCATACCATTCCCACCGGCGCGTTCGTCATCTGCCATGACAGCAAGTCTGCTCGTCAAGCCATTGAAGAGTTTTTCCATGCTTGGGGCGGCGTGGTCATTAAGCCCAGCGGCCTCACCGCAGGGAAAGGCGTCGTCTGCTGCAATACACTGGAAGAGGCTGAGCAAGCAATTCGCGAGATCATGGAAGACCAGCGATTCGGTAATGCAGGCAGCTCGATCGTCATCGAACAGTACCTCCGTGGCACTGAGGTATCGATCCATGCTTTCTGCGACGGTAATACGATCATCCCAATGCTGCCGGCGCAAGACCATAAACGCCTGTACGATGGAGGTCAAGGACCAAATACCGGCGGCATCGGGGCCTATACACCGACGCCTTTTCTCGATGACGCAACAATAGCAATCGTCAACGAACAGATCGTTCAGCGTACATGCATAGGACTAAAAAAAGAGGGTATCACTTTCAACGGGGTGATCTACTTCGGTCTGATGCTTACCAACGAAGGGCCAAAAGTTCTTGAATACAATTGCCGCTTCGGCGATCCGGAAACACAGGTGCTTCTGCCTCTCCTCGAAAGCGATCTTGCAGAGGTGATGACAGCAAGCTGCAATCAGCAATTACACAACTGTCATATCCATTGGAAGACCGACGCAGCATGCTGTGTGGTGATGGTCTCTAGAGGATATCCCAAAAATTACACAACAGGACATGCCATCAGCGGACTGCAGGAAGCAGAACGCCACGATCGCATCATCGTCTTCCACGCTGGCACCGCTGTCAATGCTGACGGTGCAGCCGTCAGCGCCGGAGGACGAGTCCTGGGAATAACAGGCTTAGGCGACACACTGGAGGAAGCCGTACAAAAGGCTTACGAAGGCGTGGAGCTGATCTCCTTCAATGGAGAGTACCATAGAAGTGACATCGCTTACCGCGCATACCATCGCGCGACAAGCGACGATCTTCAACCCGTGTAAGCGTCAACGCCTGCGGAATGCCGCAAGCAGCGACGTAAACCGGCTGCCGACAAGTATGTCCGCAGCCCTAAAAAAGGGAGGGTGAACCTTGCTTCTCGAAGAAAAAACAAAAAATCAAAGTTTGTATCAGCCCAAAGAAACCAAGCCCATGAATATCGTCGCCTTCGGCTCCGGCTCAGGATCGAATATTCAAGCGCTTATCGAGGCCTATAACCGCGAGATTGAAAATGACAATCTTCCCGGATTCGAGATCAAGGCAATCTTCACAGATAGGATGTGCCGCTGCCATGAGATCGGGATGCAATCGAATATCCCGGTCATCTACCACTCATTCTCCAAGTTCTTCGAAGAGAATGAGCTAGAAGATCGTAAAGATCCATCAACACGCGAAGCGTACGACAAGGAAGTCATTGACCTTGTTGAGGAATGTGCTCTCGAAAACGACTTTGAGATCGATCTCATCGTCCTAGCAGGATATATGCGCCTAGTATCATCGGCGTTCCTAAAACATTTCCAAAACAAGGTAATCAACATCCACCCCGCTGACCTTTCTGTCATCGACAGTGAGGGAAACCGTCGCTTCACGGGAGCAGATGCCGTCTATCTCGCTCTCTCCGAAGGCGAAACGAGGACACGCTCAAGCGTCATCCTCGTCGATGAACATGTCGATGCCGGCCCCGTTCTTGTCTCAGGACCTTGGTTGCGTTACCACGAAAAATTTCCCGTCACTAAAGACAGGGCGAAGATGCACCAGGAAAAACAGAAAGAGCATAGCGATTGGCCAGCATTGAACAAAGCGATCGAACTGATTAGTACAGGCAAGCTGAGTATTGATGTCGAAGGACGTGTCTACGTCGACAAGATACTACAGAGTTCGGCCGGTTATGAGATGAACAATACCGGAGGGCAGCCGACAACGAGTTAGGAGAAACCGAGTGTGCGGACTGATAGGCATTATCAGCGAAGAACCGGTTGTTGAATGGATCTACCAAAGTCTCATTCACCTGCAGCATCGCGGACAAGATGCTGCCGGAATCTTCGCTTACGACCCTAGGACAGAAAAAGAGAAATTACATAAAAACCGCGGATTAGTATCGCAAGTTTTCAACGCCAGCACACTGCCGCTTCCTGACGCTCCATGGGGTATCGGACATATCCGATACTCCACCATCGGTACAGGACGCGTCGAAGATACACACCCGCTGACCGTCAAACACGGCTCAGGGACACTGGCGCTCGCCCATAATGGCAACATCGTCAACTATGTTCCCCTAAAAGCCGAACTCGAAGACGACAACGTAGTCTTCGAGACAACCTGCGACGCTGAAGCGATCCTCAACATGCTGGCGCAGCATCTTTCCACGGATGACGACTTCTCTTTCGAAGATGTCTGTCATGCTGTGGGTAAAGTACTGCATAACGTCGCCGGCGCTTACTCATGCGTTGCGCTACGCACAGGCAAGGGGCTGATCGCCTTCCGCGATCCCTGGGGCTTCCGTCCGCTCCTCTACGGCATCCACCCTGATGGGCATACCCATGCTTTCGCCTCTGAGAATGGACCTCTTAAATTTCTCGGTTTCGAAAACATCCACGACGTACAACCCGGAGAAGTGGTCTACATCGACGACGAAAAACGGGTATATAGAAAAAAACTGACGGCAAAGCGCCATGCCCACTGCAGCTTCGAATACAACTATTTTGCCAAACCAAATACGATCATCGAAGAGCGTGAGGTGTACCGCATCCGCGCGCGTCTGGGACAAGAACTTGCCGAAAAGGTCCGAGAACAAAACATCGAAGCCGATGTTGTGATTCCTGTGCCTGACTCGGCACGGCCATCGGCGATCGCCCTGGCACAGCATCTCGGCATTCCCTTAGAAGAAGGGTTCGTTAAACAAAACCACGTCGGAAGAACGTTCATCATGCCGACGCAATACGCGCGAAAAAAGGCTATGTCGCAGAAGCTGATCACTGTCCCCTCAGTGTTTGAAGGGAAGCGGGTGATCCTCGTCGACGACAGCATCGTCCGCGGAACTGTGTCGACGCGCGTCGTGGAACTGGCGCGCCGTGCCGGCGCGAAAGAGATCGCCTTCGCTTCGACATACCCGCCGATACGTCATCCATGCATATATGGCATTGACTTCCCCCGCAGCGAACAACTGGTCGCGTACGGCCGCGACCTTGAGGAGATCGCCGAAGAAATCGGCGTCGACCGCCTGGTCTACAACGACATCGAAGGGCTTAAACGCGCCATCGACCTCGACGACATCTGCGCTGCATGCCTCACGGGCGTCTACCCGACGAGTACCTACGGCGTTGAAGAACTGCAAGACCTAAGACATAGCGATATCACAGAACTGGAGCTAGTATGCAAGAGCTAGAAAGGATTGCGATCCTCGACTTTGGATCGCAATACACGCAGCTGATCGCCCGCAGAGTGCGGGAGATGCAGGTGTACACAGAAATTCTTCCCCCCGACGCCCCCAAGGAACAAGTCATCACCGGCAACACCCGTGGGGTGATCCTATCAGGAGGTCCACAGTCGATCAACACCAGCGACATTGCCTTCGACGACACAATCCTCGCCTCAGGAACGCCGATCCTCGGTATCTGCTTCGGCATGCAACTGATGAACAGCGCGCATAACGGCGAAGTCAACTCCGCCGAGCAAGGGGAATACGGCAAGCAAGAGGTCTCTGTCGACAGCAAAAGCGCCCTTTTCAAAGGACTCAACAGCAAAGAAACTGTATGGATGAGCCACGGAGACAGCGTCACCAAACTGGCACCGCACTTCCTGGCAACCGCAAAGAGCAGCGATGGCCTGATCGCCGCCATCCAGCATGAAACGCAGCCGCTTTACGGCCTGCAGTTCCATCCCGAAGTAACGCACACGCCCAAAGGCGCGCAGATCCTAACGAACTTCATCGAGTCATGCCGCTGTAACAAAGGATGGACCATCGAGAACTGCATCGAAACAGTCAAAGAAGAGATCCGTCAGCAGGTCGGCAACGGCCGCGTCGTGAGCCTCGTCAGCGGCGGCGTCGACTCCACAGCAAGCACACTTCTCTGTTACGAAGCGCTCGGAAAAAACAAGGTCTACGCCCTCCATATCGACAACGGACTAATGCGCGCCGGCGAAAGCGAGCAGGTAGCAACGCTCCTTCATGACCACGGCATCGACAACCTTACCATCGTCGACGCTCGCAGCACCTTCCTGGACGCGCTTAAAAGCGTGACAGATCCGGAGAAAAAACGACAGATCATCGGCGATCTTTTCATGGAGATACTCGATACCGAGATTGCCAAGCTGGAAGCCCATGAGGGGAAGACCTACTTCTGTCAAGGGACTTTGTATACCGACCTAGTCGAAAGCGGAAAAGGATGCGGAAAACATGCCGTCGTCATCAAAAGCCACCATAACGTCAACCCGCCGATCGTCGAAGCCAAGCGGAAAGCCGGCTTGATCGTCGAACCCAACCGCCACATCTTCAAAGATGAAGTGCGGCAGGTGTCGGCAGCATTAGGTGTTCCACACAAACTGGTTTGGCGCCATCCGTTTCCCGGCCCCGGTCTGGCAATCCGTATCCTCGGCGAGATCACTCATGAGAGGCTTGAAACGCTGCGCCAGGCTGACAAAATCTACCTGGAAGAGATCGATAAGGCAGGTCTCTACGACGACATTTGGCAAGCGTTCGCCATTCTGCTGCCGACAAAAACCGTCGGAGTTATGGGCGACCAACGCACCTACGGCAACGTCATCGCCTTGCGCGCCGTCACTAGCAGCGACGGGATGACCGCAGATGTGTTCCCGATGCCTTACGACCTCCTTAGCCGGATCAGCACGCGGATCATCAACGAAGTCGACGCTGTCAACCGCGTCGTCTATGACACTACATCCAAGCCTCCCGGAACCATCGAATGGGAATGACGCCGGAAGACCTAGTGAAAGCTGCGGAAGAGGGGGTAGATCCTCCGCTTCCGCCTGCCGATGGCATCCCCAAGCAATGGCTTCCCGGGTGGGCACGCTGGCCAATCCGTGTCATGTTCCTGCCATTCGTTCTGCTCGATCTTGCCGCCCAGCGTCTGGTCAAATTCTTCATCAAGCCGCCCTGGATACGTAAAGGTTCCTGCAACCGCCGCGGCAATTGCTGCCACTACATCATCATGCCTGAACCTAAAGGGCTGATGACACGGCTCAACTATCTGTGGAATACCGAAGTCAACGGGTTCTATCCCCGCGCCCAAGAACCGATCACCATCGAAGGCAAAAAGTTGATGGTGATGGGATGCCGCTACCTCAATAAGGATGGCAGCTGCGCTCATTACCGGCTGCGCCCCGTTATCTGCCGCGAATGGCCGCGCATCGAGGTATTCGGCAGGCCGCAGGTCCTACGCGGCTGCGGATTTCGCGCCATTGCAAGAAACACCGCAAATCCTTATAATAATCCCTCCCATCAGCTAAATCAAATAAGATAATTCTGTTCATTAAAGATTAATAATAATTTAAAACAAACAGAATCAATTATGAATGAAACAGGAAGTTTACGTTCACATATCTCATGTTTATTTTCAAGACTCTACAATCGAGAAAAAAGTAGCAGTACTCTTGCGAAAAAGCTCACCGAAGAACAAGAAAAAACAAGAGCTATTTGGATGAAGCGCCTAAGCTCCGGCATCCTTCCGAACCTAACCCCAGAAGACCGAGACAATTTAGCGTTCCGTCTTGCAGAAAACAATGCAGAGCACGATCAAAATGACACAGTTTTTTTTAGAGCAGCAACAATTAACGGTTGGGATACTGATAAAATCTACAACCTTATTACTTCTGGAACATACAAAAAAATTATCGATCATTTAAGAAGTAAAACTTCCTATCCTATGAATGAAGATATCCAAAGAGAGACGACTGAAGAAGCCATTAAAGCCATAGAGTATTCAACAAACGCCGAAGATTTAGAATACAGACTTCGATTCGGTCCTGAATTTTCCATTCAACAACTTCTAGCTGATCATCCTATAAATGATCAAACTTCGTGGGAAAAACATATTGTTAGAATAGAAGGTTGGGCTGTTAATCTACTATATTGCAAAACCAACAAAGAGCAAAAGCAGTATGGACAACTGATGGAACAAAGTATTCAAATGGCAAAAGACGCATTTGAACGTTATCGTTTGTCTTTGGATGATCTATTAGATTTTCTTGCCATCAGACGACGTCTAATAGCTCAAACACTTAATTCATATAAATATGAATATTTTGGTGAAAAAAGGGTTTGCAATTACTTTAGTCCTCTACACTATAATTATATTCATCTTCACGAACATGTGATTAAACTACTAAACCAGCCAACAGTTTCAAATAATGATCATATAGAAATCGAGGCCGTTAAATGGTTAGCAAGTAAGTTTACAATTTTTAGAAGGCTGCCATATTTTGAAAAAGAACCTAAAAGCATAACCTTTTACGGATGTATTGATGGTGATCGCATTCAGTTAGATGAGGTGGTAGTTTTTATGGAAAAAACGGTTAATAATTCTTATGAACATAACGCAACACTATTTTACAACGAAAAGTTAAATTCTACCGCTTGCCTAATACACACAAAACCTGAGAATATCCCAAAGATTATGAGACATTGCGAAAAACTTCACGATTCACTCACAGTTTCGGACCACGAGAGGAAAATTCAAATTTTAGGAGAGATATTTTGGTGGATCTGCCGGGCTAAACCTTGGGAAAGAGGTGACCCCAGCATAGCTGAAACTTATTTTAAAACACTTGGACTATTCAATGGAATCCTCTTTCCAGCTTGGAAGGAAGGGTTAATACCTTGGGAAGAGGTGATCAAGGAACCTTCCGTAGACAAATTCGGTAAAAATTTTCCTAATCTTTTCGATGAGCCAATTCGTTTCTCTTTAAATTGATACTATTAATGAACCATGGGGTGAATACGTTGAAAACCACTTCAGTTCATATTACTAAAGACTCGCTTGAGAAACTGACCGCTTCGCCCTGCAGCACGATCAAAGGACTTTCCTTAGGACGGGGACAGCTTTCTAATAATGCAGCGTCTTCCGGAGGGTTGAAAACCAACTCTGCGATTTCCCTCACGGTCGTTGCGAAATGTTCCGATTCCAGTTGTGGAGTAGTGGAAAATCTATTCAATAGTGATTGATCGTCATCTCCATAAGAGGTAACCGTCTTCGCAAAAGCACCAAACCTCTCCTGAAACTGGTCGGGACGTTCGCGCAATGGAATCGATTCCGATTGTTCATCGAGCACGATCGTATGGTAGCCTTCATTCTGATCAATTCCTACATACGCCATGCGCGAAAAAAACAAGGGAATGTCGCAACTGTTGTATATCGTTTCCGGCTTTACCGCGACCAAACGTCCATCAGGATGGGCAAGATAATCACAAACAAGATCGTCCTTATCTGAAGAAAACCCAACGCTCCATCCACGAATATCTACATGACACTTGAGCTTTTCCACCAATTCGATAATACAGGAGAAATTCCTTTGGGTTTCCTCTGTAAGGCTATCGTAACGGTACTCCGGCCTTTGCCTGTCGCTAACCTCGAGAACACCTCCGGTAAGCTCTAAAACAAGTCTATCTTCTGGGGTATACCTTTCAAATAAGGGAAATAAATTCTCACTGCCACGACCATCGATGTGCACAGTGATCACTGTCCCTTTTTTATCCCAAAACGTAGCTCCGATACAACTGGTAGCATCGATACTTCCTACCCAATCAGAATAATCCAGAGGGAAGAACTCTTCAACCCTCTCGAGTAAACGCGTTTTTCGGGTCTCTTCACATTCATGGTCAGCGTTGATCGCATCAAAAATGACTTTTGCCGAATATCGGGTATCGATAGCAACCATAGCCATCACCTTTACAAAATTGTTAGTTGCTGAAACATAGGCAAGTAAAGAAGAATATGCAAGCGATTCGCAGCATTGACAAAAATTACCCATTGAAATTTGATGGAAGGGATGACAGAATTTTATCTAATCATCTTACTAGCCAATATCTTCACAACGATCGTGCTAACAGGGATCGCCTGGTACACGCAAATCGCTCACTACCCCCTATTCCGCCATACCGACAAAGGGGAAGAGGGTGGCAATTACTTCAAAGCGCACCAACAGCAAAATCTAGTGATTATGGCGCCATTCATGGTGATCGAACTGCTGACAGCACTAGTGCTCATCTCAGCGCCATTCTCCAACGAGAAGCAGATCGCCCTATGGTTTGCCTTCGCAATCGTCATCTTCATCTGGGCCTACACATACTTCAAGGTCTATCCACTACACGTCCAGTTAACAAGAGGGTATTCAGAAGTGGGCGTCGAAGACCTGATACGACATAACTGGGCACGCATCATCGCCTGGTCGACACGCAGCCTAATTCTACTTTGGGTCGTCTATGGACTGTTCCACGCAAACTGCCTCTGGGTCAACTACGGCGGGAATTAACCTTGCGAAAGAATCCTCGCTTCATAGAAAATAGCTCCCTCATGTTGGAAGAAAATCGCAATAGCCCGATCAATGTCGTCTTTGTCCTATTCATTGTCATCGCCGTCCTCTACGCAGGATTCACCGGCAAAATGCAAGAGGTCTCCGAAGCGAGTTTTGAAGCAGCAAAAGATGCTGTCACCTTGGCCATCGGCCTCGTCGGAGTGATGGCGCTATGGCTGGGCTTCGTCCGCGTCCTCGAAGCCGGCGGCCTTATGTACCATCTTGCCGATGGCATACGCCCAATTACGAAAAGGCTGTTTCCCGATGTTCCTTACGACCACCCCGCAATGAGCGCAATGCTCCTCAACATGTCTGCCAACTTCCTCGGCATGGGCAACGCAGCAACGCCACTAGGCATCAAAGCGATGGTGGAGCTGAATAAGCTCAATCCTTTCAAAACAACGGCCACCAATGCTATGTGCTTGTTCCTCGCGATCAACACATCGAGCATCACCCTCTTTCCCCTGAAAGTGATCGCTATCCGCGCAGCTGCAGGAGCAGCGAGCCCTGCCGATATCTTTCTGCCTACCTTGATCGCAACAACATGCTCGACAATCGTAGCAATCACGATCGCTTATTGGATGGCGAAGCGCGACCATGGCTACACTCAGCGTATGGAAGCGGCCTTAGCAACAACAAACCTCGTTGAAGAACAGGAAAAGAGCAGCCCAAAGCATCATAGCGAAATTTATGCCCATCTGCTGACTAAACCATCGCTGTTCAGCACAGGATTTATCTGGCTTGTCGGAGCGTTGCTAGTGACCATCCTAGGAATCTGCTACTGGAATTCCGCGGGATTTTACAGCTTCCTTATCGAAACTGTCGCATCCTACTGGCTGGTGCCCCTTCTGATCCTGGCTATCGTCTGCTACGGCATCGCCCGCGGAGTGAAAATCTATGAAGCGGTGACTGAAGGTGCCAAGCAGGGATTTGAAATCGCGATCAACATCATCCCTTTCCTTGTAGCGATCCTGGTGGCAATCGCCATGTTCCGCGCATCAGGAGCCCTGCAATACCTGACGCAATTGCTAGACCCCTTCACCCAGCTGATCAATATGCCTGCCGATACTTTGCCGATGGCACTCATGCGGCCGCTATCAGGAAGCGGAGCATTCGGCATCGTTTCCGACCTCGCCAATGAGGATCCTAACTCCTATAGTACCTATCTTGCCTCAACGATGATGGGCAGTACGGAAACAACCTTCTATGTCCTAGCTGTCTATTTCGGCGCTGTAGGGATCAGCAAAATCCGACACGCCCTCGTCGCCGCTATCCTCGCCGACGTCACCGGTATCCTGGTCGCCTGCTTTGCCTGTTCTTTTCTATGGCAAGGATAATTAGAACAAAACTGTATTATCCGATCTACTTCTTAGAGACAGTCTCTTAATAGAAAAGACAGCAATCATTAATTAAATCTTTAACATCTTTGTTTAAACTAATCTTATATTTAAGCAGTAACAAGGATGTTATTTATGAGTTTTAAAGCAGATTTTAGTCCAAATAGAGAGTGGAAACCTCTAACTCTAGACGAGTTAGAACGCAAGCCTGGCCTTCATCACACTAGTCATACCAGTGAAAAAAAGGCCCGTATACAAGAAAAAAAGGCTCAACATTTAGAAAAAACAATCCGGAAAAATAAAAGTAAACAGCTACAACGTGAGAAAAAAAAACAATTTAAAGCTGCTGTAATGAAAGGGCCAAGCGCAGGTGATTACACTCTATGCACTAAATGCCATGAAAATTTTGTACGGATCTCCGCTCAGAAAACAGATTGGGATAAGAAAAATATTTGCTCTTTATGTCATCGTAAAATGCGAACACTTGTCATCAATTAAGATCTTTAACAACAAGCGATGATCATCTGTTCACGGCCTTTTTATAGAAGAATGGTGCCGTGAACAGAAAGATATTTATTAATTAATTGTTCCTGTATAATTAATAGATCAGAATCACATTCAATAGTTGGGACAAGGATGAGCAACAACTACCCGATGATCGCCTCACTGATGATGGCTTCCTTAGGAGATATCGCCGCAATCGAGGTTATCGCCCACCGTGGCAATAGCTCCGAAAATCCGGAGAATACAATGGTAGGCTTCAACAGTGCGATCGAAATGCACGCCGACTACATTGAGCTTGACGTCCATCTCAACAAAGAAGGTATCCCCATCGTTATCCATGATATCACAACACAACGCACCACCAACAGTTCTTCCAATACCCCAATCTCAAAACTTTCGATGAACAAGCTTAAAGCTCTAGATGCCGGTGTTTGGTTCGATGCGCAGTTCGCCGGAGAGCAGATACCCACACTCGAAGAAGTGCTGACCATGCCCTTGCATGGCACCGGCGTAATGATCGAAGTGAAAAGGGGATCGGCACCAAAGGAAAACCTCGCCGCAGCCGTGGCACAGGCAATCAACAACACCTACTCGTCACACTTAGGACATAAAATCTACATCGGCAGCATGTCTAAGGAAATCCTCCATGAGATCCGAAAGCTGCTGCCGAACCAGCCGATCATCGCAATCATTGAAAGCGCTAGCGACTACCGCAACCACATGTTGAACAGCCCCGATATTACAGCGTTCAGCAAAGCGATCCTTACCAAAGAAATGATCGATGAAGTCCATAGCTTCAACAAAAAAGTATGGGTATGGACAGTCGACAGCCCGGATACCATGCGCCAGTTGATCGAACATGGCGTCGATGGCATCATCACTAACCGCCCTAAAATATTACAAAGCATTCTTCGGGAATATCAGATTACTCATCATCAATGAAAAATACTCTACTTTCGATACTTTTATTTTGTTTTGTTCTGCCATGTACTCTCATTGGCGAAAAACCGGGATCCGAAATATGGCTGCGCACACGCAAGGAGTTGCGCGGCGATGCAGAATGGGCAATCAAACTCGCCGCTGAACAGCGCTGGAATGAGAATGCTTCGCAATTCTACTACGAATATATGCAATTCGGCCTCGAGAAAAAACTTGCCTGCGGCTGGTCGGTCGCCCCTTATTATCGGCATGTATCTAGAAGAGGACCCGATGGACATTGGGTGCAAGAGCCTGAAGCCTTTCTTGATCTACGACTGGACTTTCCAATCGTCGATGGCTTTGACAATAGTCGGTTTACCTGGAACAGCGTCCGCAAAGTATGGGAATACAGAAACCGCTTACAGCTCTTCTTTCCTACAGGAATTCCATTCGTAAAATATTATCTGTCCGAGGAGCTTTTCTTCAGAAAAATGGAGGAGATCTCTCAAAGCCGCTTCCGCGTAGGGATATGCGCTTCGTCGCTCCCAATGGAACCTTGCACGGGATATATTCTGCGCAGCCGCAAAACAGAAAGAGGCTGGAAAAATGACCACGTCTGGGAGGTCATGGTAAACGCTCCGTTCTAAACAATGTTGACTTTTCGACAGATCATGTGGTTAAACTAAAGAGT
>JACKPN010000014.1 GCA_024233575.1 Chlamydiales bacterium | reverse complement strand
TACCGTCAACGGCGACACCAATTTAGAACCCGATGAAACCCTACAAATTACCCTAAGCTCCCCAGGAAATGCTACCTTCAATGGCGGTGGAGCTACTCTTGGTGCTACCGGTACTATTCTTAACGATGATATAGCACTACCGAATCTAATGATTGTCGATAATAATGGCGCAAGTCCTGGAAAAGCTGAAGTTATCGAAGGTAACCCGGGAGATGACCATCGCGTCGTCTTCAACGTTACACTTGATGCAGTAAGCGGATTAGATACGGTAATCAGCTACACATTTACCGATATCAATACAAACAGCGCTGACTTCGACCATACAGCCGGTTCATTCACAATCTTAGCAGGTAACTTAACTGGTTCTTTTGAAGTCCAAGTCAATGAGGACCTAACACCCGAGCCTCATGAGACCTTTGGAGTCGTCCTCACAAGCAGCCAAATCAACAACGGTCCAGTCACTGGAACAGCTGTAATCCTCAATGACGACGCTAACATCTACGTAGAAGACAACAACGGCAGCTCAATGGGTCAGGCAAGTGTCACTGAAGGCAATAGCGGCAGCAGCAATCCTCTCACCTTTACCGTCAGGTTAGACCAACCTCTTACCACTAACGTGACATACCAATACTCGACATCCGATGGCACAGCAACTCTTACCGATCTTGACTATATCGGTACCGGCTCAACATTACCACAAGTAACGATTTCTGCAGGTTCATTATCATCAACAGTAACAGTATATGTGATCGGAGATAACAAAGTTGAACAGAATGAAACTGTTAATCTTAATGTTACCGAGTTGTCAGCCCGCACCCTGAACGCTTCGACATCCGCTACAGGGCTGATCATTAACGACGATAGCGAAGAAGTTGCCGCACCACCTCCACCACCAGCAGCTCCACCTGTACGCATTCCTGTTGCTTCACCTCCACCCCCACGAATTGTACCAGTTATCACACCAGTCGCCCTTGCTGATGATCAACTTGAACTTCCAAGCTTTGAACCGGAAAATCCCAACGATAGCTTACCTGATATCATGGTCACAGATATCGTTTATTCAAGAAATACCACAACTGACATGGAAGGATACTTCTCTGTCTACTTAACAACAAAGCCTGACGCTCCCGTAACCATCAAACTACAAGGACGCAACCTCCCATATGGTACTGTATATCCAGCTTCAATTACCTTTACACCAGACAATTGGGACGTACCTCAAGTCGTCACTGTATCTGAAGAATCAACCGAAATTACGAATAATCAGCAACTCCAAAAAATTGTAACTGAGCCAGCGGAAAGTGCGGATGATGACTATAACAACATAGACCCGCGCGATCTGGATATCTGGCGCCCTCACAACTTTGGAAACAATGAGCAGCCCGCAGATAGCGAGCCTGCTCAAAATAGCGAAGACGTAACTTAAATCAACTCTTCAATTTTTGATTTAAGCTTTGTTAACTCGTTCTTAAAACCGCTGATCGCTTCCTTGGAAGCTTCTACCTTCTCAGCTTCATGTACACGACCCACAAAATGGTTAAGCAACTGTAACGTACTTTCAATATCGGTTAAAAAACGTAACTCCTTGCCATCGACGCAACGGATACAGTTTGCAAATACCACACGATTTGGATGCGTGATGAGATCAGAAGTAATGAAGTTGATAAACTCTCCCTTCTCATGAACTTCTCTTGCCACGAACGTTTTCACCTGAAACTTTGTAATAAAACTCTGAAGCTCGCCACCTTTTGTCAACTTCGACAAATCGTCAGGAGTTTTTCCCGTCAGGAGAGCTTCGAACATCAATTTGTACGGTTCCTGCTTGCCCTCGCAAAAAGCCAACAGCGCACTTTGGACTTCACGAAAAGTCGTGCGTGAAATTGGCATCGCAAAGATACGATCGAACACTTTGTGCATTTGAGCTACTTTTATATCATCAAACATACGATTCTCCTTGAATTCCGTTAAAAAGCACAATAAGTGATATCAGATATCCTCTATAGGTGCAATGTTCACTTCACAAGGAGTTGATATAAAATCACGCCTAATGAACTATACTGACGAAGAAAAGAGGATACCCATGTCTGACAAAGCACTATTCATCGCAGCCACAGGACAGAATGTAGGAAAAACAACACTCTGCCTTGGAATACTCGCAGCCCTTAAAAAAAGATACAACTCAGTGGGATTCATCAAACCCGTTGGACAACGTCATGAGATCGTTAACGGCACCTCAGTTGACAAAGATGTGATCCTATTCAAGGAACATTTTGAGCTATCATCAAGCTGGCAATCCATGAGTCCAGTGATCATTCCAAATGGATTTACACGCAAATACTTGAACGGAGAAGTATCGGAAAAATCACTATTAAATGCTATAAAAGCCTCCTACAAAGAGATCTCAGCGCAGCACTCCTATACCTTGGTTGAAGGCACCGGCCATGTTGGCGTCGGCTCAATCGTCGACATGAATAATGCCAGAGTAGCCGCTGAATTGGGACTTGATATGGTCATTATCGCACCAGGAGGCCTTGGATCTACCCATGATGAGTTAGCAATGAATATCGCTCTTTGCCATCAATATGGCGTCAAAATCCGAGGAATTATCCTAAATAGGGTTATTCAGGATAAATATCAGATGATCAAAGAATATTTTCCAAAATCATTAGAAAAATGGGGAATACCTCTTGTAGGATGCGTCCCCTACTGTCCCTTGTTAAGCCAACCTACTATTAAGGATTTTGAAAACCTCTTTAAAACAGAGCTTATTTGCGGAGATGAACATCGAATCAGGCACTTTACCCATGCGCGCCTCGTTGCCGGATCTGTCGAGACCTATCGCGATGATATGGTGCCGAATGAACTAATCATTACCCCAGCAAGCCGTGAAGATATCATTGATATGACCATGAAGAAACATCATGAAAGTCTTGAAGCCGGCCATGATTACGGCGGCGGAATGATCCTCACTGGACGTCGTGCTCCCTCTGAAGAATTATTAGAGAAGATCCGGACCGTTAATATGCCCATTTTATATGCACCCATGACAAGCTATGACGCCATGAAAAAAATCACTTCATTTATCGCTAAAATCCGTATCGAAGATAAGCAGAAAATTCAAGAAGCAATTGAACTTGTGGAAAAACATGTCAACTTTGAAGAGTTTCTTGCGCCTTTATCTTCAGTCGATATGACTTAACAAAGGAAAACACTGCGTAAAGTGCTCAAACAATGTGACGCCACTGACTTTTTTAATACAATTCCCCGTTTGGCACGAACGTAGTAGATCACATCGCTTTTCAAAAGATTGTCCATATGGACAATACCCTTGAAAAGCATGATGACGATTTCCCACCGGGCAGTACTTCTTTGCGCTCGAAGGACCAAAAATACTATAGGTTGGCGTCGCTGTCGTGCCCGCAAGATGCAATGGAAGAGAGTCCATTGCGATAACAAGGTCTACCTCTCCCATAACCCTCTGTAAGACAGGTAGAGGCATCTTTTTCAACACTAATGAGCTTTCCTTCATCTTGGAAGACAACGTTTCTACAAGATACCTCTCATCATCCGTGCCCCAAACAAAAAAGAACGCAGGATCCTGGTCATGAGCAATACGCTGAAGAAAGTCTTGTAAAAACTCTTCTGACATCTGCTTATTGATCCATGCAGAACCTGGACATACCATTATTTTTGGACCCGTCCGCTTTGGATGGCTGCCAATCACATCATGAACCTGATTTAACTCATCTGTGCTAATATTAAGCTTAACCCCTTTGAATGAGAAAGGCACGACATCATTGAAATAACTCTGAACAAGGTATAAATAATCGTCACGAATATTTTTTCCTTTCGGAGGCATAAACCGACGATCTGTTGCAAAGATGTTCAATATTTCTGGAACGACGGGTTTTGCAAAACCCACTTTGTGGCAAGCTTGAGAAAGATAGGTAACTACTCCAGACTTTGTATTCCCCTGCAGGTCGAAGACGACATCATAAGAAGACGATTTGAGATCGCGATAAAATGACTTCATTTCCTCTTGCACATGCAATGAAAACAAATTTCTTCGCCAAACACGTGTGTTGATGAGAATCGATCGATCTACGTCAGGATGTGCATCAACTAAGGAGGCAAAAGGTTTCTCCACAGTCCAATCAATTGTTGAATTGGGAATTTTTTCTCTAAGATAAGCAATCACAGGAAACGCATGTATGATATCACCAAGAGATGAAGTTTTATTTATCAGAATTTTCATAATCGATTCTCAGCGCGTTTAAAGCATTTTTCATATCATCAGGAAGAGGAGCTGTTACAGTAATCAATTTATTGCTAATCGGATCAACGAAGCTAATCTTATGCGAATGCAGCATCAACCTGGGCGGTCTATAATCACACCGATATTGTCGGCAATATCTTACATCGCCCAAAATCGGATATCCGATACCCAATAGATGCACACGTATCTGATGAGTGCGGCCAGTGACAGGTTTTGCTAAAATTAACGCCGCCTGATCACCCGAAGCTAACTCTTCCCAATCAGTAATGGCAAGTTTACCTTTTCCTGAAGAGACTGCTCCCCAATACTTCTGTTCCCCATCTTGTTTAATGATTCCCAGGTAATTTTCAATATGACCAGCATGATAGGATAGTGGGCCGTCAACAATAGCCAGATATTCTTTACAGACCTTTCTTTGGCGGAACTGGTCGATCAAAAACTCTTCTGTCTTGTGGTCTTTAGCGCAAATAATAACACCTGATGTTTGTTTATCCAAGCGATGCGCTAATATAACTTTTCTCTTTGCTTGGAACGTCTCAGAAGTAATGCCTGCTGGCTTATTGAAAACAATGACGGCTTCATTTTCCCAAAGAATAGCTGAAGAAGGCTGAAAATCATTATTATGAAGGATTATCGTAACACAATCACCTGACGACAAACGATAAGAACCTCGATCTCGTAGCAGGCCATTGACTTCGCAAAGCCCTGCATCTATCGCTTGCTTAACTTTTTTTCCGGAGAATTCAGGTAGTTTTTCTCGTAAAAAATCGACTAATGCATACCCTTCTTCACTGCTGCAAACTTCCCATTCTTTGCGCATTATACCGCAGAAAACTGCTTCAAAAAACGTTCATCATTCTCAGTGAAGAGACGAATATCATCAACACCATACTTAAGCATGATCAACCGCTCAACACCAAGCCCCCAAGCAAAACCTGTATAAATTTCAGGATCAATTCCGCCATTTTTGAGCACTTCAGGATGAATCATTCCTGCTCCGGCCACCTCTAGCCATCCCGTATGCTTGCAGATATGACACCCCTGTCCAGAACAATTCAGGCAATGGATATCCACCTCCAATCCAGGTTCAACGAAAGGGAAATAGGAAGGGCGGAACCGAATCTCAATATTACGGTTAAACAGCTTGGTAACGAACTCCTCCAATGTAGAAAGAAGGTCGGAGAAAGTTACTCCCTCGTCAACATAAAACGCCTCAATCTGGTGAAAAAAGACATGGGAACGTGCTGAAATAGCCTCATTACGGAAAGCACGCCCCGGAGCAATGATCCGGATCGGCGGTTTTTGCGCCTCCATTACACGAGCCTGAATATTACTCGTATGTGTACGCAATAATACAGAATCGCTAATGTAAAAAGTGTCCTGCATATCGCGCGCTGGATGGTCATCAGGGAAGTTTAAAGCCTCGAAATTATAGTAATCGGTATCGATATCCGGTCCATATTCGACAGAAAAGCCCATCCCAATAAGGATATCAAGCATTTCATCAAGGACTTGAGTAATAATATGCTTTCTACCTGGAAACCGACGACGTCCAGGTAAAGTAATATCGATTCCTTCTGTGTTCAGCTTGCTTTTCTCCTCTTTTTCAATCAAAAGGTCTAAAGCTTTCTGGACACGTTGTTCCAAATCGACTTTCAAATCATTGATACATTTACCTAGACGAGGACGCTCATCGCTGCTAGCGTCCTTTAATGACTTCATCAGATCTTGGACAGGACCTTTACGGCCTAAAAATCTGACTTTTATTAACTCGATATCTTTCGAGGTTGTGACTGCTTCCAGTGCAGTATTGAATTCTTCATATATCTCGTTGATCGCTTTCTGCACAGCATCCTCCACTCAAAAAACCAAAAGAGCGGGGCGCCGAAATTATTCCGGCATCCCGCTAACAATCTCGCAAACTACGCTTTAAGCAAGCGCTTCTTTTGCACGACCGATTACTGCTGCGAACCCTTGCGGGTCATTGACAGCCATATCAGCCAATATTTTTCTGTTGAGATCACATTCCGCTTTTTTCAGGCCATGGATCAGCTTGCTGTAGGACATGCCATGTATTTTGGCGCCAGCTGCAATACGTTGAATCCAGAGGCTGCGAAAGTTGCGCTTGTTTTGCTTTCTATGAACATAGTTGAAAGCAAGAGCGCGCATCACAGCTTCTTTAGTCAAACGCAAATGGTTTTTGCGGTCTCCATAGAAGCCTTTTGCTCTTTTGAGCATTCTTTTTTTGCGGCGATGTGAAGCGACAGCGTTGGTTACTCTAACCATGACTAAATCTCCACTTGTTAATTATTTTACGCACATCAAGCGCTTGTACATCTTTAGCTGGGTGTCGCTTAACAAAGTAGGGCGACGGAGCTGACGCTTACGCTTGGGTGTTTTTTTGGTCAGTATGTGACGTTTACCGGGGCGTTGTCTCTTCAACTTGCCGGTACCTGTCAGCTTAAATCTGGATGAAACCGATTTTTTTGTTTTCATCTTAGGCACGATTTACTCTCCTATCATTACAGCTCAAGGCCATTAGTAGGCCTCGGACTCTCTTTTTTCTTTTTCGCTCCCGGAGCTAACACGACTGTAAGCATACGTCCCATTCTTTTTGGAAACGACTCCGGCGATGCAATATCTTCTAATTCTTCACAAATGCGGCGTACTAGATTTTCACCGATCTCAGGGTGTGCCATTTCACGTCCGCGAAACATGCAGGTCAACTTGACTTTGTTACCTTTGCTTAGGAAATCTCTTGCATGCTTCATCTTTGTCATCAGATCATTACTATCAATGTTTGGCTTAACCTTGATCTCTTTCACTTTGATCTGATGCTGGGCTTTTTTACTCTCTTTTTCCCGTTTAGTTTGATCATAGCGGAACTTTCCATAATCAATGATCTTACAAACAGGTGGATTTGCATTTGGTACTACTTCCACGAGGTCTAAGCCGGCATCTCTTGCCATCATTTGCGCTTCATTAACCGCAACGACGCCTACTTGTTCACCATTCTGATCGATCAACCTCACTTTTGGAGCACGAATACTTTTGTTAATTCTCAAGCCAGTTACCTTTCTCTTGTATTTTCTGCGTCATCTGCTGCAAAAATTCATTCAGTTGCATATTCTTTTCTTTGTCGTCATCACAACCGCGCAAACAGATTGTGCCATCCATTTTCTCTCTATCACCGATGACGATAACAAGAGGAACCTGAGCTAATTTAGCTCTGTGCACCCTCTTAGCTAATGTATCGTCAGAGGTGTCGGTACAGGTGCGCAACCCAATTTTTTCAAGCTCCCTACGCACATTGCCTGCATATGAATGCACCTCGCAATTAAGCGGAAGGATACGCACCTGCTCGGGAACCAGCCAAAACGGCAGCACCCCTTTATGTTTTTCTATCAACATTGCAATAAGACGGTCGTGAGAACCAAGAGTAGAACAGCAGATCACCTGCTTATCCAGCCCGACATAAGGGCCGTGCCAACTATTTCCATAGACATCTTTCAGTGCTAGAGACGCTGTTGGAAACATGAATCTGTTACTGTTCTCATCGACAATATATTCAATATCAAGGTCGTCAAACGCTTGAGTCAACGTCTTTATTGCCGATGCCGCCTTATTCTCTTTGTATTGTTTTGGAATACAAAGATGCCATTGGCTCTCAAAACCCAGTATTTTAACGGTTTTAAAGATGAATTGCAAGGACGAAATTACCGCTTCAAGAACCCCCTCTTTGCCACAAAACAGCGTCTGTTGGTCAATAAAGCAGCTCTGGCTAGCAAACAACCCTTCAAGCTTGCCCCTCTCTTCCCTGGCAGAAACAACGCCATACTGCCAAAATTTCACTGGCAACGGCAAGTTTCCAAATTTTTTATATAGGTTCCGATGCAGTTCATGAAATCCATCCCGCTGATGTAAACTCGCGGCAACGACGCGAAACTTTTGTTTTTCAATATCTCTAGCTGCAAAATGATGCAAAATTTCAAGCAACCTGACCCCTTGGTCCACCCAAGCATATGTCACACCATCGCTTAAAAACTCCGCCAACCCTTGTAAAGACAGCAATTTACGATGATCGAACTCACTTAGCGCTCCAATCATCTTCAAATAATTTTTTAACAGTTTTCTATCAGAGGCCACAACCCCACGAATACGTATCGCCGATCTCCCATCATAGAGGGAAGACACATCCTCTACTTTGGTTAATTTAACAGCTTTTATTTCCTTTAGAAGTTCTGGATCAGAAAGGTTAACGCAGTCAACATTATCCCCAATCTGGATGACATTGACTAGAGACTCATCGCTATCAAGCACTTGACTAGCAAGAAATTCTTCCTTACGGCTAGAAAGAAATGCAGCAGCATTTACCCTAAGCATTTCCATGATATTGATATCGACGCCCTGACGCTGCACCAACAGCATCCTATCTTCCAAATTCTTTAGCGCATGCATATCAATAACCTGCTCACCAGGAGCAAAATCATGAAAAAATCCAGCACGATCTTCTCCATTTCCTAATAACGTAATTTTTGGAAATAAATCTTTAACAGACGAGGCTAAAAGAAGAGCCCCTATGGAATGATATTTGTGTAATGATTCTGACATGCACCAATAGGTAAATTTGGTGGGATATAGCTGACTCGAACAGCTGACCTCCACGATGTCAACGTGGCGCTCTAACCAACTGAGCTAATATCCCACGGTCTCAGTAAGCATCTGAGAAGGAACCATCTTAGCCGATAAGAATAAATACATTCAACAGAAAATCGCGAACACACAGAAAATCTAAAATACGCTATACACTATCTATATGGTGATATCAAATACACGATTCCTACTCGCCCTTTTTTTCTGCCCTATTTTAGCTTTTTTGTGGCCTCAGTTAGGCGACACAACAAGCTCAATCCCAGTGACGCCGATCACTATGATTCTCACAGCAGCGATCTTTTTTCTCAATGGACTGACATTAGAAACGCAAACTCTAGGGAACGCTATCCGTGACTGGCGGCTGATCACCGCCATGCAATCCTATTGCTTTATTGCTGTCCCCATAGTCACTCTTTTTGTCACAAGGACCCTTTTCACTCATTTCAAACTGCCGGAAGAATTTGTCATTGGAACATGGATAATTGGATGTCTTCCAACGACGCTCGTATCTTGTACCTTATTTACCAAAACAGCTGGCGGCAATACCGAAGGATCAATGATGAACGCAATCATCAGCCTTTTACTCGGCATACTGATCACCCCCTACTTGCTCTCTAGCATAATGCAAACAGAGCGTCCAGATCTCTCATTTTCAATCCAATGGACGACAGGAACGCTCATCATTCTGATTTTATGCCCTTTAACTGCCGGTCAAGCAATCCGCAAACACGTCTACCAGAGCTACATACGTTATGTACCTGACGTTATCCGAATCTTTCTCCTACTTATTGTGTTCTCCTTATTCTGTAGCGCAGCTGCCCAAGCTAAAGCAATTTCCCTGTCAATCGAAGGAATGATCACACTTATTGCTCTAATGTTTCTTCTTCAGATTCTTTTTCTTTTTGGAGCAGCCTTGTCAGGGCTATTCTTTCCGGAGAGAAAGGATCGTATAGCCCTATTCTTTACAGCCTCCGAAAAAACACTTGCAGCCGCCCTCCCTCTTGTCGCCTCACTGTTAAGCAACCAACCATTCATAAGCAAAGAATTTACTTTTGGTCTGATGCTTCTTCCACTGCTCCTTTTCTACTTAATACAATGGTTAACAGCGACTCTCATCATCAAACTGCCTCTCTTGTCAAAGCGTTTTTTTTAATAACACTGCTAGTTCTTTGGTAATCCCCTTTACAAGGCAAAGTTCACTGATATCAGCCTCTTTGATCCGTTTGACGCTACCGAAGCGTTTCATCAACGCCTTCTTCTTAGCCGGCCCAATGCCGGGAATATCATCCAAGGCACTATGAATAACTCTTTTTGAACGCCTTTGCCGATGAAAAGAAACAGCAGTTCGGTGCGCTTCGTCACGAATCTGTTGCAACAAGAAAAGAATCGATGAACTCTTCTTTAAATGGATAGGGTCCTTGACATTAGGTAAGAACACCTGTTCCGCTGTCATCCCCTTATCATGACGCGCTTCCTCTTTTGCAATCCCAATTACATCGATAGTAATGATATTCAACTCTTCGAGAACCTTAAGTGCGACATTCAGATGCCCCTTCCCACCATCAATAATGATTAGATCAGGTAAATCATTCTCTTCTTTTCCTCTGCGATACCGACGCATGAGCACCTCGTACATCGTCGCGTAATCATCCTGCCTATCAACCGTCTTCACCTTATATTTGCGATAACGCTTTTTGTCTTTTTCTCCTTCAATGAACACAACCATTGAGGAAACTGGCTCTGTCCCTGAGATATTGGAATTATCAAAACATTCGATCCTTCGCGGATACCGTTTAAGGCGCAGTTTTTCCTGCATTTCCAACAAGGTACGCTCCCTAATCGCGCGCGCATCTTTCTCTTTAGCAAACGCAGCCTTTGCATTGACATTCGCCATTTCAATTAGCTTAACTTTCTCACCACGCTTTGGACTAATTATCTGAACTCGTCTCTGGCCTTTTGCCGCTATCACCTCTTCAATGTCCTGCGCCTGATCTACCTTAATAGGCACTAGAATCTCATGAGGCAAATACGTCTGCGCCTCATAGCGTTGCACTAAGAACGAGGCGACTAATTCGCTATCATCTTGAGCGATCTCAGAAAATGAGTGGTTACTGGAACCGATTAACTTTCCGCCTCGATACAACAGCTGGCAAACGATTACCTCATCACCCTGACGATAAACCCCAACAGCATCGACATCGACCCCTAAAGGCTTATCCACATGCTGTTTTTCTACAGTCGTTTCAATCTGTTGAATCGTTTTATGTACCGCTGCAGCCTTCTCAAATTCAAGATTTTCTGAGAACCCCTCCATCTGATGACGCAAATCTCGTAAAATTTCTTTATCCTGACCCCGAAGAAATTTAACCGTATGGTCTACGTGATCGCTGTACTCCTGCTCCGTGCAGTAGCCGACACACGGTGCTATGCAACGTTTCATGGAATAAAGAATGCAGGGCCGTGTTCTACGCGCCAACTCCTGATCTGAACACTGCCTTAACGGGAATAATTTATTGATCAAGTCAAACGTTTGCCGTGCAGCATATGCGCTTGTGTAGGGGCCGAAATATTGACCATCAGCCTTAGGCTTACCTTTATAACGCACCAACTGAAGCATTGGCCATCGATGTTTCGTCAGTTTAAGAGCAATATAGCTTTTATCATCTTTCAACAGAACGTTATACCGAGGCTGGTGCTTCTTGATCAGTGTATTCTCAAGGAGAAGAGCTTCTTTCTCCGAAGTAACAACAATCGTTTCAACATCGGTAACCTTTGACACGAGAAACGGCACCATGAAGCGACCATCCCTTCCTGGAACAAAATACTGTTTTACGCGCTGTCGTAAATTTTTAGCTTTTCCGATATATAGAATAGTTCCCCACCGATTCTTCATCAGATAGACGCCCGGTTTTTTTGGAAATGTATCTATTTTTTTTATATCAAAAATCATCTGAAGATCTCGCTAACTAAATCCATTAATTCATCATAAAAACATAAGGTAGATCTTAAACAAAAATCTAGAAAATAATCACTTCGTTCTGATACGCTAGATGGAAGGCTAGCTATTTCTAGCCTACGGGTTAATAAACCCCCCTTTACAAGGTACTAATCTTCAAAAAAATTGAGGGAGATTTTTCATGCAAAAACAGCTACTAACAATTCTCGCAGCTGCAGCCGTTATTACTAGCACATCACAAGCTGATGAAGCAACTAAAACAGAACAACTTTTTAACGACCACAACAAAGTCGGTCAAATTCTTTTTCACACAAGCGAAGAAGAAAAGCCTGGCCTATACGTAACATTTGCTGGTGAAGAAAAAGAGGAAACTCTTGCTGACGCCGAAGAAAAGACTACTAAACTCTTCAACGAAGAAAAAGAAGAGACTCTAGCTTCTACAGACAAAGAGACTACAAAGCTTTTCAACGAAGAAAAAGAGGAAACTCTTGCTGACGCTGAAGAAAAGACTACTAAACTCTTCAACGAAGAAAAAGAAGAGACTCTAGCTTCTACAGACAAAGAGACTACAAAGCTTTTCAACGAAGAAAAAGAGGAAACTCTTGCTGACGCTGAAGAAAAGACTACTAAACTCTTCAACGAAGAAAAAGAAGAGACTCTAGCTTCTACAGACAAAGAGACTACAAAGCTTTTCAACGAAGAAAAAGAAGAAACTCTTGCTGACGCTGAAGAAAAGACTACTAAACTCTTCAACGAAGAAAAAGAAGAGACTCTAGCTTAATCAATTAAGCTCAAGCTATGGATCATGAAGATCCATAGCTTATCATCCATTCCTGCCAACTAAAGCCACTTTCACACCTCGCCACCACAGTCTTGCAAACCTTAAAAAATCTTTTTGAAAAATCAACCATCTACATGTTGCAAAAAAACCAAAATATTTGAAGACAATACGCAACGTCTCCCAAAAGTGTGTCGCTATCATAGGACGTGTAACTAAACGAAGGTCATAATCCGTCAAAACCCTTGTTGTTGAAACTGTCTTTAAATGATGATGTAGCACAAATCTGCAGAAAAGATCAAAACCGCCACGCAACTTTAGAGTCGTGTTAAATTTACCAATTTTTTTAAAAACATCTGCATGTAACCAGCATGATTGAAGACTCGTTGGTTGGTGTCCTTTTTTCAGTAAAGAAGCTGATAAATGTCGATACATTATTTTCAAATCCGTTTTACCGCCTCGCAGCATGGTTCCACAAAACACCATGTGTGGAGACTGATAATCGAGAGCCATCCCCATCAAATACTTCAATGTTTTCCGATAGATATAGTAATCGCCAGGAAACAAGAAATTGAAATATGCCCCGGTACCCTGAGAGATGCCCTTATTTAACATTTCGTAGCGCTGAAACCCTGAGACGGAAAAAATTCGCACTTTTTCTTCACGGTAATTTTTCACAATCTCTAGTGTCCTATCAGTCGAGCCTCCGTCGACTATGATGACCTCAAAATCAGGATACTCTTGATTAAGAATACTCTCGAGCGTCAAACCAATTACTTGAGCACAATTGTAGGTAGGCAAAACAATTGAGACTTTAGGGTATTCATAATCTTGATATTTCCCTTCATCCCCTGTAAGCTTTTGCCATAAAAGACTCTTTGTTGTCCCTTCCGGCTTATGCTGCTTTATGTGGTATGTCTCCATGGACACAAGATTAATACAGTACAAATATCAAAGCAATGGTGTAACTATGACAACAACAACTACAAGTCTCGGTCCTGAATTCACACCGACGACTATCAAGCGAATCATCTCCCTTACCTGCATATTAAGCATCGGGTGCGTAATCACAGAAGCAATTTTTACTCAGATACTTAAAATCCCAGGACCTCTAGCTTTCCTTGGTCTTTCATGGTGGGGCATCTCTAATTTTTTCATATGGCAACCCTTATCCTACCTTTTTGTCTATGGATCTCCCGGCGCCCCTATCTCTCTTTTCTGGATCATCGGTCTCTTTTTCAACATGTACATCTTGTGGATCATGGGTACGTTTGTACTTGATCTTATCGGAGAAAAATCGTTTCTCAAACTCTATTTCGGCTCCGGCATCTTCGCCGCCCTTATAACCCTACTTTCCATGCCCTTATTTGGGCAATATACAGCACTCTCTGGTCCAGCTGCTGCTGTGCTTGCTGTTTTAACCGTTTGGACAATGTTCAATCCCGAAAGCCAACTCATGCTGTTTTTCATCTTACCTATAAAAGCTAAATGGCTAGTAATTACGGCTATAGGAATAATAGCTCTCATCAATTTCACCAATCTCAATTTCATCTCGATCATCTACTACCTATCAGGTGCCACGTTTGGCTATTGTTATAGCGTCATCGCATGGGGTTTACAAAGTCCGTTTCCTATAACACACCGATTTGATGAAACGCTTACTCGTTTTAGTCATCCTTGGGCACACAATTCAAGCGGCAAGATAATCGACCTTGCGAAGGCAAGAAAAATGCAAAAGAACGAAGAGTTCATGGATGAGATGCTGGAAAAAATTTCTAAGCATGGTAAGGATTCGCTCTCTTGGTGGGAAAAGCGCAAAATGCGGAAAATCTCCGAAACAAAAAATGGGAAGTAGCTAATTAACAGGTCTTTATAATTAAATATATTTCTTGACATGCAAACGAGTTTTTCGCCAATATGAGCTTATAGAACCTGCTAACCTATAGGCACTTATGAATAAGCGCGAAATCGATCAATTTCGAGAGCATATCCAATCCACAAAAAGCGGCCTGCATCACGTTCCCTATACGGTAAACAAAGGGAAAATCATGGTGTACAAAGCAATATTTCTAGGGTTAGGTTTATTATTTATGGTTTTGGGCCTATGGCTCTATAGCTCAGTAATCAACTGGCATTGTCCCGCTATCTTCGAAAACTGTGAAAACATGAAAAATTTCCTTATAGGCTTCTGCTATTTCATCGGCTTCATTTCAATCGTCTATAGCCTGATGATGAAGCCCGAACAAGAAATAGCCTCTCTCGTAGTTAAGAAAGCACTAAATCGAGCAAAAAAGATACACAAGAAAAAAATGATGCAGTTCAGCTACGAACGAGTCGTTGCAGGTACATATACATATAACCAAGTTTCAAAATACCGTGCAGCTTACCACGACATTCTTGATAAGGTCCACCTCATTGAAACAGACGCGATGCTTCTTATCAAACGCATCTCCATCTCGAGAGTAATGAAAGAAGAAGAAAAAGAAAACCTCTACAACCAAGCTATTGAAGATCTTCAACACAAGCTACACAGCGCTGTGCATGAATTTTATGAAGAGGAAGATCTAGACTAGTTCTTTTTCCAGCGCACGCAAGGCATAGCGGACTGTTTCCATCCCTGCCAAAACCCCCTCTTCGTAGCGAAACTCCGGATGATTTTCCAAATCGGGAAAATCATTAGGTTGTAGCAGATCGTCTGCAGTTACCTCAGGAACAATACGACGACCTGTCGATAAAAGCTCATTTTTCTGAGCCATGATCAGCTCTTTTAAACAGCTATCCACTTCGTTCCACATCTGATCCTATCCTTTTTCTATCCGTCTTTTTTGAAAAAATTCCCGCATAAGAAATGCAGCCTCTTCCAACAGCACTCCCTTTTTTACATCGATCTCGTGCGTCGGATGCTTACTTGCAAAAATGTCTATCCAACTACCATTAGCACCATGCCGAAGATCAGGAGCGCCCCAAACTAAACGGGGAACTCGAGACAGAAGCATAGCTCCCGCACACATGCTGCACGGTTCAATCGTGCAATATAGCGTCGTATCAGCCAAACGCCAATTTTCAAGCGCCGCCTCTCCAACAGTAATGCATAACATCTCAGCATGTGCTGTAGCATCCTTCAGCATCTCAACTTGGTTGTATCCACGGGCAATAATTCGCCCTCCATGAACCAATACCGCCCCAACTGGAACCTCTTCATATTGATATGCGCGCCAAGCCTCTTTGAGCGCTTCAATCATGAAGCGCTCATCGTCATCTTTAGGAATGATAGAAAAAGGGAAAGGCTCACTCATGCATGTACGCTCAGTTTACGTTGCAGTACAGCAATCTGTTTCTTCAAAGTATCCATGTCATTAAGATATTTCTTCTGAAGTCCGAGCAGCTTTTTCTCATATTTATCTCCTAACCGTTTCAGTTGGCGCTCGTAATATTTCTCGCACTCCTCTAAGGACATCCGCTCTTCTGCCGATAAAGCGATCTCTCTTGCTGAATTTTTCTGATGTTGCGCCTCAATCAACAGTTCGTCAAAAACACTTTTTGGGAATACAACAGAATTCAATACAGAGAAAACATATGTCTTTACAGCGCCGAATTGCTCTACGGATTCTCGCATCAATTCCTTAGAAAAAGCCTCATCCATCGTCTCTAGCTCATTGAAATCATCAGTCAAAGAAGTCAGTTTTTCCTCAAAAAGATTGTAAATCTCTGTATTTTTTAGTAACCAACGGTTCGTGATAAACTCGCCGATCTCTTCTAAATCTTCCAAATCATCGAATACGCGGCTATATGCTGCAACCATATCGTCGGAAGTTATTTTGTTCAGGTTTTTTCCTGAAAAATAATTTTTATAAAACTCGCGATCCTTCTTGAGATGGTCATTTTTTAAATCTCTCTTGATAGGGTCTAAAATGACGGGAAGCCATTCTTTTAGCATCGAAAATTTTTCTTTATATGTTGTATTCTTTAGCATAAGTACAAATCCTCATTTGTAAATTTGTAACTAAAAAAATAGCAATTTTCGCTCAAAAACGCAAGGAACAGAGATGAACGAAGAGCATGAACTGTTTTATGGATATGAAATAGTCCGAGACCAAGAGCAGCTTATCATCGTTGATTTGATGAAAAAATACAGCAATGAACCTGTTACAGAGGAGCTAAAACGCCGCATTTGGGACGAGCTGCAAGAGCTTAAGCGCATTGGAAGGATCAACATTCCGTTCAAGGTAGAAATCCGCCGGGATCGCAGTAATAAGTATCCTCCCAGCATAGAAGTGATCTTAGACACCAAGGTATGATCGGAGCGTATCGGTCGTTAATCCCACTCAAAAAAGCAGATAACCCTTGATATTTAATCATCAGCGTGCTATAATCTTAATTGAATCTATACAAAAAGACGTTAAAAACTGGCCAACAACGGCCTTAAATTTGCGGGGAACAGCTGAATGTCTCTAGATAAAGGCACAAAAGACGAAATCACGAAGAAATTCCAACTTCACGAAAAGGATACAGGCTCTGCAGATGTGCAGATCGCGATCCTTACCGAACGCATTACTGAGCTGACAGACCACCTTAAGAAGAACCCCAAAGACCACAAGTCTCGTTTAACTCTACTTAAGCTCGTTGGTCAACGCCGACGCCTGTTGGATTACCTGAACTCGACTGATACACGCAGATATCAGTCACTGATCACCAAGCTTAACCTGAGAAGGTGATCACCTAAAAAGCTAAGGAAAGGCAGCCTTTAGGCTGCCTTTTCCATTTTATAAACCCGAGGTGAAAGATAGAAATCAGAAAATAGCCCTAAAGGCCTTAATTTAGCGCTACTTTCTGAATTCTATCATCTTTCCCCTCACACCAGACTATGACAGATGCTGAAGCCTCTCTAATTTCGAGTAGGCAAGGGCATCGCTTGTTTAAAGGAGCTACAATTATGCTGGAAAAGAAAACGAAATCGGTAACTGTTGCCGGAAAAGAAATCATATTTGAAACCGGCGAAATCGCACGCCAGGCTAACGGCTCTGTCGTTGTCCGCTGCGGGGAAACCATGGTATTTGCCGCAGCTACTGCAGCAACCACAGTTCCCGAGAACCCCGAATTTTTCCCTTTGCAAATCGTCTACCAAGAGAACTTCTCTTCTGCAGGCAGAACGCTAGGGGGATTTATTAAAAGGCAAGGCAGGCCAACACAGAAAGAAATTCTAGTCAGTCGCCTTATAGACCGACCACTACGTCCAATGTTCGAAGAAGGCTATTTTAATGAAGTCCAAGTTCTTTCCTATGTTTGGTCTTACGACGGCATTAATTCCACCGAACCGCTAGCTATCTGTGCAGCATCGGCCGCCTTGACGATATCCGACATCCCTTTGATAAAGCCTATCGCCGCCGTTCGCGTGGGCATGATCGATAACAAATTTATCGTTAATCCTACAGTAGAAGAGCAAGAAAATTCCATTCTGGACCTCATTCTAGCAGGAACTGAAGATGCCGTACTTATGATCGAAGGCTATGCCGATTTCCTGACTGAGGCACAAGTTCTCGAAGCGATAGAGACAGGTCACCGCGAGATCAAAAAAATCTGTCATGCTCTCATCGACTGGCGTAAAGAAATTGGCAACGAGAAGAAACGCGACACGTTGATCACCGTCCCCAAAGAAGCTATTGAAGCCGTCCAAAAAATCGCAGCGGACGATCTCAAAAAAGCAGTACGCATCAGCAAAAAGCAGGAACGCGAAGAAGCGCTTGATACTATCAAAGAAAAGGTTATCACCACGCTTATACCTGATGAAACGCAGGAAAACGCGCCTTATTCCCTTTCCGATGTGCAAAAAGCTCTGAAGAAAGTCACAGCGCACCACATGCGTCAAATGATTCTCGACGAGAACATACGCAGCGACGGACGCACAACAACTGATATCCGTCCAATTGATATCAAGCAGTCCTATCTGCCTCGCGCTCATGGCAGCTCTGTCTTTACAAGAGGAGAGACACAGTCTGTAGCTATCTGTACTTTAGGTGGCGAGAACATGGCACAACGCTTTGAGACTCTGCAAGGCGAAGATTCTGACCGCTTCTATCTGCAATATTTCTTCCCGCCATTCTCCGTTGGAGAAACCGGGCGCGTAGGTCCCGCAGGACGTCGCGAAGTAGGTCACGGTAAGCTTGCTGAGCGCGCGCTCACAGCTGCCCTACCAAGCAAAGAAGAGTTTCCTTATGTGATACGTATCGAATCTAATATTACTGAATCCAACGGTTCCTCTTCCATGGCTTCCGTTTGCGGCGGCTGCCTCTGCATGATGGATGCCGGCGTCCCAATTAAGCGTCCCGTTTCCGGAATCGCTATGGGTCTGATCCTTGAAGAAGGCAAGTACACCATTCTTTCCGACATCCTTGGCATTGAAGATGCCCTCGGCGACATGGACTTTAAGATCACTGGAGACAAAGAAGGAATCACTGCCTTTCAAATGGATATCAAAGTCGAAGGGATCACTATCGAGATCATGCGTGCAGCGCTTGAGCAAGCCAAACATGGACGTATTCACATTTTGAACAAGATGTTGGAAGTGTGTCCTACCCATGGTGAGATGTCTCAACATGCGCCACGTATTGAAACATTGAAAATTAAACCTTCCAAGATCGCAGTCGTTATTGGCCCTGGCGGCAAGCAGATTCGCGAAATCATTGCCAAGACAGGCGTCGAGATCGATATCGACGATAGCGGCCTAGTCAGCATTGCATCGCCAAACCTTGAAGGTATCCAGAAAGCTAAAGATATCATTAACGGTCTTACAGCTGAAGTCGAAGTCGAAGCAACATACACTGGTAAGATCACCTCTGTCGTTCCTTTCGGCGTCTTCGTGGAGATTCTTCCCGGAAAAGAAGGCCTATGCCATATCTCCGAATACGATCACCAGCGCATCGAAAAAATGGAAGATGTAGCTAAGGTCGGTGACACAATAACTGTTAAGGTACTCAAGATCAATGAACGCGGACAGTTACAGCTCTCCAGAAGAGCTGTTCTTGAAAAAGCCGCAGCAGAGTAATCCTCAATAAGCAAAGAAGAGCCTTACGGCTCTTCTTTGTTTTTACTACTGCATATTTTCAGTCACATCAACGTATGTAGGCGACGTCGATAATTTTAAGTTCAATGTTTTCGCTCCCTTATCAAAATCAATCTTTTTCAGATCTATACGATTCAATGTCAAATCTTGATAAGTACGATAATACAATTCACGATTGGTCAAATCCTTAACTACAGCCCACTGAGTATAATCGGTGTCGTTCTTTTTATATCCCTCAAGAACAGTACCATAAGGAATATCAACAGTATTTAATAGATGTTCTACAAGATTGACGCCACCGGTGCCATCTTTTGGCTGTTTAACAAACTGCTTAAAAAATGCAATCCGAACAAACCGCGATGGAGGGGTCCAATCACCAGGTATCCCTAACAAGCCACTTCCCTGTCCCGTTCCATTTACTGTAATAGCGCCAATATCAATTGGTTTTGCATTCAGTGATGTTAAGTTGACGAAATTCTGCAGATTGATCAATTGCCAATCAAAAGTCGGGTTATTGGTCAGCACCTGCACAGGATTATCGTAAACATTTACCTTCCCATCGACAAACTCAACGACAATACTCTTGCCTTGAGCATCATGGATAGAAAAATGAAGAGTAGGAACTTGCCCTAGCTGAGGAACATTATTGCCCCAGATTTTCACTGTAGGCAATGCCTGTTTTACTTCTTCTACGGTTTCAAAATTGCCTAATATCCAGGAACCGACATCTTGAATGGCAACAGCTCGATCGGCATCCTCCGGATCGACAGTCTGGTATTGCGTTCCCGGAAGCCATAAAGCGCCAAAGGACAACCCCTTCTCATTGATTCCATCAGCTGAAAAATCAAGACCAAAGACAATCATCCCTAAAAAGCCATATTTAGACGTCCATGAATGTCCCGGCTTGCCATTAGGCGCCTCGCTCTGCACTAGTGTTCCTCGCGGAAAACTCCGAATGCTAGCTTCCAGATCGACGGCAAATTCCATCGAACGGCCGTTGATTACCGTATCATCTTGAGTAGTAATCACGAAATCCGTACAAGCATAAAGTCCGGATGTGATCATTAGAAAAGTTAGGACAAATACACGCATGTTTCCTCCATGGTTAACTAAGCATAGAGAAAACATGACAGTGTATAAGTTGCAATATAAATTATACGGGAATATCACCCGTTAGCGTCGTCGGAGGAGGAGTTTCCCGCGAAGACTCTTTAAATGGCGGCGGAGGCGGGGTAGCAGGCTTTTTCTTGTGAGCTTGATCCGCCTTTTTCAAACGAGCGATCTTGTTTTCACGATCGAATTTATCCTCCGAAATCTCCCTAACATCAATACTGTCAAGAGTTTCAAACTCCATTAGCAGCTTCGTCATCAACTCGATTTGCTCTTTTCGCTCTTTACAAATCGCTAACGCACGCTCATGAGCCTCATCCAAAATTTTACGCACTTCAGCATCAATATCTTTCGCAGTCTCGTCTGAATATCTCTTATCGTGATGACCGCCGATGCCATAAACGCCTGGCTGGTCGATTTCATCATAGAAAACTAAGCCCATTTCATTGCTCATTCCCCATTCGCAAACCATGCTGCGCGCCAACTGCGTCGCCTGCTGAATATCTTGTTTTGCACCACTGGAAATATCATGAACAAAGAGCTCTTCAGCGCAACGGCCTCCCATCAGCACTGCCAACTGATCAACAAGTTCTTTACGCCAATAGCTGACACGGTTTTTCTTAGGAAGGAACATAGTAGCTCCCAACGATAGTCCTCTTGGAATGATCGTAACCTTATCCACCTGATCCGCATGTTCGACTGCGAGACTTACGATAGCATGGCCGGATTCATGATAGGCTGTTGTCAGCTTCTCATTTTCATCTAGCTCAAGACTACGGCGTTCTTTGCCGTACAGTACCTTATCACGCGCTTCAGACGTCTCGTCTTCTGTTACAGCAGTACGTCCTCTTCGTGCAGCCAATAAGGCTGCTTCATTAAGAATATTGGCTAAATCGGCGCCCGAACATCCCGGTGTTGCGCGTGCAACTTTCATCAGATCAACATCTGGATCCATCTTAATCTTGCGTGCGTGTACTTTTAGAATATCATACCTTCCCTTAACATCAGGAAGGCCGACAGTCACACGACGATCAAAACGCCCCGGACGCAGTAACGCCTTATCAAGAACATCTGGACGGTTTGTTGCCGCCATCAGGATGACCCCTTCATTGGTATCGAATCCATCCATTTCGACCAGCAACTGGTTTAGCGTTTGCTCACGCTCATCATGCCCACCTCCAATACCTGCTCCACGATGACGACCGACGGCGTCGATCTCGTCCATAAAGATAATGCAAGGAGCGTTTTTCTTCGCCTGCTCGAACATGTCACGAATACGGCTAGCGCCAACGCCAACAAACATCTCCACAAAATCAGAACCCGAAATCGAGAAGAATGGACGATCAGCTTCTCCGGCCACCGCTTTAGCGATCAACGTCTTACCTGTTCCCGGAGGACCGATGCATAGTACTCCTTTAGGGATGCGTCCACCTAAAGAGGTGAATTTTTGAGGATTTTTTAAGAATTCAACAATTTCTTCAAGTTCTTCAATAGCCTCGTCCAGACCGGCTACATCCTTGAAAGTGATCTTATTTTTTTCCTTGGTCATTAGCTTAGCCGGCGATTTACCAAAATTCATCGCACTACTGCCAACGCCTTTCATCTGTCTTGAAAAAAGGAAATAAAGAACCAAGATCACCAGTAAAACCGGTAGCATGGTAAATAGATAACTCAGATAATTAGGAGCTATCTCCTGACTTTTGAATTGCTTCTCCAACACCTTGTTCAGAGGCTGGTCAGGAGCTTTAAACGTCCCGCCCCTATTCTGACTGAAATTTTGCCATTCTTGCTTAGCATTCTGGAACCAATGGCTGAACTCTTCAGAATCCTGCTTTTCAAGCGCTCTTGTCGAAAGCTCTTTATTATTGAAGAACCAAATCACGGAGATCACAGCCTGCTGTGCCTTGTCCAATTGAACTTGGTTGTCGTCAAGTTTTTTTGTTAAAAGGTTATACTCGTCAATTGCCGACTTGTAATTTCTGACGCTCCGAAGCTTTAAGAGCCTTACATGATCTTCAACGCCATTCAGCTGATCAACCACACCTTGGATCGTCGCCAACCCTTTCTCGTAAGCTGTCAATCTTTGCAGAGCAGTCGTATGCGGATTATTAACGCTGTTAACCTCCCTCTCAGCCCCTTTTAAGTTGTTTTTCAACTCTTCGCTACCGATACCTAATAGCGGTGAGCGGAAATTGCGGATGAGGGTCATCAGTGAGTTACCGAACTCTTGCAGCTCTCCAGTACTGCTATTAACATTCAACTGCTTAAACTGTTGCTGAAGCTCTTTTAAGTTCTCCACTTTTTTTCCAGGCAAATCTTTGACGACTACGCTGTAATCATGATCAGGCGTACTGTATAGCTCATCAACAACAACGTATCCCTTAGCGGGAACAGGAATACCGCTGAGTTCAAGGAACCATTTTGCAGAATCGAAAATTTTTGTGCGCAAGCTAGCAAGTTCTTCTTCAACAGCTTTCTTTTCACTGACCAACTCATTATGCGTATTCAGAAGATCAAGAAATTTATAACGGCTTTTGCCCTCGTCTGTTTTCCTTTCGCGAAATTTTCCGCTGAATGTGACCAGGTTATCGTTAAGGGCTGTCTTTCTACTGTCTTCGGGTTTGATGAGCTGCAAGTTAACAAGATGCTCTAGCTGATAGCTGAATGATACAGATGCTTCTTTCGTATCGACGAATCCATGCACCATGAACATCAAGATCAAAGCGCCCATCATCAGCCAAATGATCCCGTTAGGAAAGTTTTTTCTGAAATCCTGCTTATTGTCGTCACTCATGCTAAACCTAAAAATCCTTGAAAATTGTTAACGGCAAAAAACCTAAAAAACAACTGCAGTACCGCGTAGCTTAAGAATAACACATAAATTATTCGCTATCAATTCGTAAGTCGGCACCGAAAAAGCAAAAGATTTCATCCGTCACAGAAAATCTTTTAACTACTTATATTTTAGCAGTTTAATATTAACTATCCAATCGTCTTTTTTTTCACGCTGTCGGTTTTTTCCTGTCATCCATTCAGCTACAATACCTTGCTCGCCCCACAAAACCGGTACTTTTTTACGCAAAAAACAGGGTACTTTATGATCACTCCACCACTTGCTTATTGATGCTTTACCAGCAAATTCCTCGTTCATGACCGGAAGCGCTACACAATAAGCATCCGCTGGTACAGTAACAGTCCCATTCCCCATCCATAGATCTCTCCAGTCTGTTTTCCTGTACTCGTCACCCTCTTTAACTTCCAACTCCCAAGCCCCAGTGCGATAGACTCCCGGACTGCTAAAACTAATAGGTTCGCAAGAAGGAATCGGCATCGCCAAGGCAAAAATAACACCTCTATCGACATAAACACGACGACTACCGCTGACCGATTCTTTGTTCGCCGCACCTTTAACAAGATGTTCCGTTGCCGTTGCCAACGCGGCACGCGACAAAGTGATTTTTTCTAAAGATGCTACTTTTCTGATGAGATAGCGTACTTCGTATGGATCCAGAACTCCTGCCTCAGACGTATCGATATAGGCACCAATAGGGCCTTGACGGAGATATTGCAGGACATCAGAGATACGACGATCAAGATAGTTCGCCAGTTCTTGCGCTTCCTCGCCTACCCTTACTAAAGATCCCGCAACCTGTTTTCCAAATTGCTGTTCCAGGTTGGGAATGACAGTCATCCGCATGCGCGAGCGCAAAAATTTTGGATCCCTGTTGGTATGATCATCAAAAGGAACATATTCATGCTCCTTTAGCCATGACAGAATATCCCGCTTTCGCACATGAAGCAACGGCCTCCATATCGCCAGTTTCCCATGATTTACCGCAGGCACCAAAGCCCCCATTGCCGTCAGGTTAGCACCTTCTAAAATTCTTTTTAACACCGTTTCCGCTTGATCATCAGCATGATGTCCCAAGACAACTGCCTGATATCCCCATACACGACAAAGCTCTGTAAAGAATGCCCGTCGCTCTTGACGCGCTTCATCTTCCGAGTTTCCTTCAGAACTTGACAAACGAAGAAAGTGAAAACGATACCCCTTCTCCTCTACCATCTCGCGCAAAATCTTTGCCTCTCTCCCACTTCCTTGCCTCCACCCATGATCAATATGAGCAACAGCGAATGGAATCTGCATAGAATCGAATAAATGGAAGAGTAGTAGAGAGTCAGGACCGCCGGATAGGCCCAATAATAACTGTTTATTCTCCGCATGATACGTTCGGAGAAACTCCCTTACAATATTTTCTATGGAATTCATCGAATTTTTATATAAAAGTCTATTAAAACATAGATAGTTAACACGATCACAACTAAGAGCCAGAATAAAAAGAACGGCGGCTCAAATTGCAACGTCATTGCCAACTGATCTTCAGAAAGAAGTGCTAGATCGACATCCTCGTCCTCTATTTCCTCTTCTTCTTCGAATACTTCTTGCAGTTCGGGCACATCACGTAACGGAACCCATTTTTTGAACCCCTCGCGCCAAACCAAGGTATCGGGAGTCAAACGACGGTCCTTGCGCAAATCACGGATGGAGTAGGGACCCTCTTTCTTACCGTGAATTTGGATATACCAAACTTTCTTTGTTATGATTGCTTGGTTGCCTAGCATAATCCTAATACAATTGTATCAAATGTCGTGTTACATTATCGTGGATCTGAGGATTTGTGTGAAATAAATAATGACAATTATCTGGCGTTATCTGCTTAGCGAGTATTTTAAGGTTCTCATCTTTTGTGTTCTCGCCATTATCGCAGTATTATTAACCACCCGTATTGATGACATTGCTCAGTTTGCCACCATAGGCCCAGAGCTGCACCTGCTGTTAACATTTATTTTTCTACAAATTCCCTATATTCTTCCCATTGCACTACCGATCGCCTGCCTGATCTCCGCTATCATTCTCATTCAACAGCTTTCCCATACTCACGAACTTACCGCACTGCGAGCAAGCGGCCTTTCCCTTTGGGATATTTTGTCCCCTTTACTTTGTGCCGCCGCGTTGCTCTCTTGCATTAATTTTTACTTCATCTCCGAATTAGCAACAGAGTCCCACCTCACCACTGGACTGTTGAAAAACGAACTTAACAGCATCAATCCTCTTGCTTTGGCTCAAAACAAGCATATCAAACGAGCAAAAGGGTTCTTTTTTGAAACAGCAGGCGAAACGCATGTTGGCGAAAGTGCCAAAGATATTGTGTTTGCTATCGCCAACAAGACATCCCCTACTCTCAACCTCCTGATCGCCCAAGAGCTCACAGCTTCAAAAAAAAATCTGAAGAGCACGGGAATGACCCTAATATCTTCTATCCCTGGCGAAGCTGGACGGCCATCGCTCATCGTCGAGAACAGCAATGAAACCACAGCGACAACAAGCGATTTCTCCCAGCTACTGCACAATAAAGTCTGGACACTAAGCAATGACCACCTCAACTTTGCTATGCTCCGTGTTCGTGAATACGAAGAGAGCCGGCAACTTCATGAAGCCGTCGACCAAGAAGCCTCTCAGCTACAACGTAATCTTACGCGTATCCGCTCCGAATTCATCAAACGCTACTCAGTTGCCTTCGCAGTATTCTCATTTACACTCATGGGTGCAACCTTTGGAATCAATATCAGCAGAAATCACAAAAACCGCGGCATCTTCGCCGTCATTTCCTTAGCGACATTATATCTCATTTGTTTCTTCGCCGGTAAAAGCGCAGAACATCACTATTATACCGCCGCTTCACTATTTATTGGCCCGCACATTGCGATCATAGCACTATCATTATGGATGCTTGAACGCGCTGCCAAAGGGGTAGAATGATGGTGAAAATATGGGAACGCTATTTCTTAAAGCAATATCTCGCGATTCTTTTTCTGATTCTTTTCTGTTTTTTTGGACTCTTTGTCATCGTTGATTTTGCTAGCCACGCCAACCTGTTCCGTTTCCAGCGCATACATTTTACCCTTCTTGAAATCGCTTACTACTATGGATGCGAATTTGCCAACCATCTTGACGTTCTCATTCCCCTTGCCCTACTGATTGCAACCATTAAGACATTGACAACACTAAACACCAGTAATGAGCTGACAGCCCTGCTTGTTGGCGGGGTTCCGCTCCATCGTCTAGTCCGTCCCTTTCTAATTGTAGGTCTCCTCGGCACAGCCGTCCTCTACCTCAACACCCAGTTTCTTCAACCCCTTACAGCCACATCCAGAAAAGTTCTCTACGAACAAAGAAAAACAGGCAGCCATAAACATACACTTACTAACGTTCAGCATTTGGCAGTTGCCGATAACAGCGATCTCATCTACCACCATTATGACCCTACAAGCAACCGCCTTGTTGATGCCTATTGGATCCGTTCTCCTTCCGATATATTCCATATGCAGCATCTCTATACCGATATGACCGTCCCTTTAGGAGAACATGTAAAACATTTGACCCGCAACGAAGCTGGACAATTAATCCCTCATGAATTTAATGAAAAGCGGGAATTTCCGGAGCTTACAATCGAAAGCAGTCTCCTAATGGAAAATTTAAATGTTGCCAAAGAGCTGTCATTAACAGAGCTCTGGAAACGGTATCAGAAAAGCAGCGGCACCCACAGCGAGAAAGCCTCGACTGCCATCTCTGATTTACTCTTCAAAGTCAGCATGCCTTGGCTATCTATTTTGGCCATTATTGCTCCTATCCCTTTTTGCACTACCCACTCTCGAACACTTCCAATTTTTCTTATTTACACTGTCGGCCTTGCCGCCTTTCTCACCTTTTTTCTCTTACTCAAAGCTTTTCTTCTTCTTGGCCAGCGACAAGTTCTTTCACCCTTCGTAGCCATCGGAGTCCCCTTCCTTCTATTCACCATCATCATCTACCGTTCATTCAGGAAAATGTCATGACAACAGCAACGCTACCAACCACACACGCATCACACCTGTTTATCGATCTGAACGCCATCGCCAGCAATGTTGCCACCCTTCAAAACCACGCACCTGCAACGCAGCTCATGGCGATGGTAAAGGCCAACGCCTACGGAACAGACGCATTAACTATCTGTCATTTTCTTGAAACATGCGGACTTGCACATTTCGGCGTCGCGAACATTCACGAAGCAGTCCCATTGCGCAAGGGAGGAATTACCAGCGACCTCCTCCTCCTCAACATCCATCCCCATGATGCCGCTACTATCTGCCAATACCGCTGCACACCGGCCATATCATCACTCTCTCTAGCGCGTTCTCTCTCAGAAGAGGCACAACGGCACGGCATCATTCTTCCCGTGCACCTGGATATCGACACAGGCATGACGCGGCTCGGCTGCATGCCGCAAGACGCCACAGACCTTGCCAAAGAGGTATCAACCCTTCCTTTTATTCATTTAGAAGGAGCTATGACACATTTTCCTGCTGCTGATGACCCCAATCACGATCATTTTACTCTTAAACAAGTTGAGACCTTTCTTGACAGCATCCATGCAATTGAAACCGCAGGTATTCCGCTCCGTTGGAAACACGCAGCCAATGCCAGCGCACTGATACGGTTTTCTTTTCCTCAACTCAATATGGCACGTGTCGGTCTTGCTCTTTACGGGATGTATGCATCTACATCTTGCAGCAGCACTCTGCCGCTTAAACTCGCTCTCTCTCTTAAAACCACGCTTTGCGCCATTCACAACTGCCCGAAAGGCACCACGGTAAGTTATGGGCGCACCTTTAAGGTAGATACCGAAAACAAAAAAATCGGCGTTATTCCTGTCGGTTATTACGACGGCATCCATCGTAACTATAGCAACAAAGGTTATGTACTTATCAAAGGACAGCGGGCACCGATTATTGGAACCGTATGCATGGACTTTACTATGATCGACATCACCCACATCGCCAACATTGAAATCGGAGACACCGTCACTATTTTCGGCAGTGAAGAAGGAGATCATCAACTTACTCCTGAAGAATTTGCCGCATTTGGCAACACCATCAGCCATGAGCTGACAACCTGCATAGGTCCGCGGGTACAACGCATATTTAAGAGGTAGACAATGAGCGATGCACAAAAACACTACTGCAAGCTGCATAAAATTTCAAAAAAACGCGCCATCCTGTGTGGCATTTCCTCACTGCTTAGCTGGGACCAGGAAACCAAAATGCCTTCCGGCGCCTCCGGCATCCGCGGCATCCAGATGAAAACCATGGCCGGACTGATCCACAAAGAGAAAACTAGCAAAAAGTTCGCTAACGCCTTAGCTAAATTGATTGACCTTGAAACAGGCGAAATCATTGCCAAAGGACTAGCTCCCGAGCAAAATAGCGCTCTTAAAATCTGGTTGCGCGACTATAAGCTCGCTACCGCCCTACCACCACATTTTGTCGAAAAACTTGCTAAAGAGACTGCGTCCTCTGTGCACGTATGGCGTCATGCGCGCAAGAACGATACCTTTGAGACTTTCGTACCCTACCTCAATACGATGATCGACCTCGCAAAGAAACAAGCAGATTACATCGGCTACAGCGATCACCCCTACGATGCATTACTGGAAATCTATGAACCAGGAATAAAAACCCACGAAATCAACACCCTCTTCAAAAATCTGAAACCAACCCTGCAAACGCTTCTGACAACGATCTCCAGCTCTCGGCAAGTAGATAACTCCTTCTTAAACAATACCTTTCCCGAAAGTCGGCAGCTGCATTTCAGCCATCTTCTTCTGAAAGATCTCGGCTATACAGACCAGCATGGCAGGTTAGACCTCTCCACCCATCCCTTTTCTTCATCGTGTCACCCCACAGACAGCCGCATTACCACCCGCATCGACACAAAAAACCTCATGTTCAACATCTCCTCCGTGCTGCATGAATGCGGGCACAGCTTATATGCCATGGGATTGCCTGAAGAACACTACGGCTCCCCCCTTGGCGAAGCGATCTCGCACGGCCTTCACGAAAGCCAGTCCCGCTGGTGGGAAACATACATAGGATTAAGCAAACCCTACTGGAAACATTACTTTCCTCTTCTCAAAAAAGAGTTCAAAGGGAAATTCGACAGCCTCACCTTCAGCCGGTTTTACCGAGGCATTAACAAGGTAATCCCGTCCATGATCCGTGTCGAAGCCGACGAAGTCACCTACCCTCTGCACATCATATTACGCTTCGAGCTTGAAAAAGAACTGATCGCCGGAACCCTTCACGTCAAAGAGATCCCCGACGCTTGGAACAGCAAGATGGAAGAACTATTAGGTATTACCCCTCCCAATAATAAGCAAGGCTGCTTGCAAGATATCCACTGGGCATCAGGAGGGTTTGGATATTTTCCTACGTACTCTCTAGGGAACATGTACGCCGCGCAACTCTTCGAGCAATTCATCAAAGACCATCACGACTGGGAGGAACGCGTGCAACATGGCGACCTATCGTTCGTTCGAGAATGGCTGAACATGGCCGTATATCGCCACGGTCGTCATTATGATGGTAAAGCTCTCATGAAAAAAATTACAGGAAAGATATTTTCTTCAGAACCATACCAACGCTACTTGACCAAAAAGTATACTGAAATCTATTCATGAGGAACAACGATCTGCGCATGTAGGATCGTCGATTTATAGTGCGGTCCAAATACCTCATTCACCACCAATGGGAAGGTCTCGGGGCCGAACTCATGTCGCGCCTCTTCAACCGTTCGCATTGCGCTGATCATCCTGCTGAATCGTTCCGGCAGCAGCAGCCTTTCTCGGATTAGAAGTGAGGGCGCAAACAGCATGAAATGCAAGCAATCGTAGTCCGATTTCGAAAGTTCTACTTGATTGAACAGCTTCAGAAAAGCAAAGAGCTGCATGCTTTCTGCCATACCAATATCGATGGCATCTTTACAAGTCATGCTCAAAGAATCCGGGCGGACAAGTTCCATGATCTTCAACTGTAGGAAAAAGTAGAAAATTTCGATAAAATCCAAACGCTCGCTATGTGTTAGAATGTTTTTACCAGAGAAAAATATCCTATGGATTGCGTCCATAACAGCATTACTAAATTCAGGAAACAACTCACCCTTCAACCGATCCGGGAAATAAAATCCCGCATTCTCATCGCCGAGGTGTTCTTTGAAATGCTCCATAAACACCTTTGCCTTGTTTTCATCATGATATGGAGCCATCTGATGATAAAATTCCGTATCAATAGGCAACGTCACGACAACCAAATGATCATGAAACTGTTTAACATTCTGAAGCCCTTCAATGGCTTTACATCTTGCCACTTCCCGCCATGACGTACGATCCTGTAAATTGAATATCAGGTGCTTGCGGATAATATGATCACTACTACAAGCACGTAGGAACCCTAAAAATTCCTCAACAATATGCACTCGATGGATAAATTCCTGATAAGTCGGTGATGCCATGCGCATGCATGTCATCCTACTATCATTCATATACAAGTGAAAAAGCGGAGTAGGGACATTCTCTTGGTGGAGAGGATCAAACTGACGCACAGTTCCCGCCTCAAGCAAATCCAATACTTTAACTAATCCACCATTTGGATGACGTTTAAGCACCTTTTGTAAAGCATCGTATTCATTCTGGATTTTTTCCCAAAGCTCACCATCAACAAATTGATTCCCATCTTCATTCAATGACTCTGTGATCAACTCCTGAATAATAGGTACCATTTCCTGATATCCCCGCATATGCACATAGAGAGCGCGGCATAGCGCATGAATTGTTTCGACAATACTACAGCCCAGCCGGTCTTGTTCATTGGGTGGATATGCCACTAACCGCTGATAGTGCCTTGAATGCATCGCCTCCCTCAGAAAAAGCTGAAAGTCTTTAAAATATTCCAGGCAATTTTTGGGCGGATTATTGCGCATCAAGTTATTAGGATTTCCGGCTAGCATCAGCGCCATCAACGTCTGAATCAGCAATGCAGGCAGCTCTCGTCCCTTATAGCGTCCCGCCTCATGGAAGAACCGATCAGCACGCGTACCCACCGAACGGATAATACTCTGCGCCGAAGCATGAAAGCAGCGATCTTCCCACTGCTGCAAGCTGCTTAGCGGATCATCCAATTCAGAATGACCAAAATAGCTGCCAAAGTCGCTGACAAGCTTCATATTCCTGATCAATCGCGGACTAAAAAAGCGGGTTCCATCCTCTTTCCTTAATAAGAACAACTCATATTCCGTATCTTTTTTTACCGATTCCAGGTCCACGAAGATATATTTAGTCTCCCATGCTTTTTTCTCCTTAGCCTCGATTTGTTTCTGCGGCATCGATTCCGCCATTTGGGTCAGCCCCAAAATCCATTTACTCAACTTGCCATCATCGACCCGTTTTGAAATACGTGACTCATAGAATTGTTGTAGCTCTTTGTACTCCTTTAGCTTTGTCACGCTGAAATTTTTCTTTTGAAGAAACTCTTTGTTGTATCGATCAAGTTTTTTCGCAGCTTCACCCACAAGGACCATGATCGTCTTCACCCCTTCAATCGTTTGCATATCTTTTAAGGAGCGATATTCATCGCGGTAGAAGTTGCGCAGGTAGTTAAGGATAACCCGAAACGTTTCCTTAATCACCTCTAGCGATTCCTTTGCGTCTCTGTCTCGTAGCCAATGAACGGTGCGATAAGACACCTTTTTATTTTGAACATCTAATTCGTGTGATTGGGTGACTCCTATTTCCTTATCGAAATCCATATCGGCGATACTTGAGAGCGTTTCGACAGCATCGACTAGGGAGAGCTCTGAGCTTTGTCTGGTTGTCATAACTACCTCTTATTGAAAGCGGAATATCAAGTTACATTACTATTATCACAGTTTTTAAATTATTATTTAAACAACTTAACTATGTTAATTGAGAATTTAAAATTTAATTTTTATTGTTTTACAACTATGTGTCTAGAGTGGTAAAATTTATATTCAAACCCATAAAAAACAGGTTTTTTCTTGATGAAATCCTAACAATTAGGCTAGAATTGGCACTTTCTTAATGGAAGAGTGGCAGAGTGGCCGAATGCGTCTGTCTTGAAAACAGAAGACCTGCAAGGGTCCGGGGGTTCGAATCCCTCCTCTTCCGTTTCTTCATTTCCCCTTTATATCCTTCTCTCAACAAGATTTATGCTTTTTAAATAAATTTTGTTGAACCTGCCGAGAAAGCGCCAAAGTCGGATTCTGCACAAAATCTGCACAGCAATTCTCAGCAATTGAAAGAGGAGGACTTTTCATGTCCACACACATCTATAAAATCCAGGTCTATCAGATCCAATCCATACGAACACCTCATCCTGTTCTTTTCCTGAAATTTAACACGAATATCGAATATGGTTCAATTGTACATTTGAATATTAATTCACATTTTGCTATATCCATGAATATTGTTGACGAAACTAGCGTCAGGGGGAGCCGATAGCATGAAAACAAATGAACCAGGTATTGAAAAACTCGAAGGCAAAAAAGGGACCATCTATCGTGTCCAAATCCGAAAAAAAGGCTATCAGCACCAATCCCGTAGCTTTTCTAACTTCAGAGCCGCCAAGCAGTGGAAATATGACATCATCAATGCCCTTGCAAATGGTGATGTAACTGATACAGCTACCATGAGAAGAACGCTACTTTGCGATCTTATTGATCGTTTCATTGATAGTGAACTCGACCCCTCATCAACAAATTTCAAAACGCGCCTTGGACAATTAACTTGGTGGAAAGAGCAGCTTGGCCACCACGTCATCACCAATATCACAGAAGATTTGATAAGCAAGGCTCTTGAAAAGCTACAAAATACTCCCGATAGATACGGGAAGTCTAGGAAAAGTGCGACAATCAATCGATATGCCACAGCACTCTCTTGCGTTTTGGAAAAAGTGTGCAAAGAGTGGAGGCTTATTCCTAAAAATCCTGTGAGAAATTTGAAAAAGAAGAAGGAAGTTAAAAAGAAGAAAAAGGTCCTTACCTTCAGCGAATGCCAAAAACTCCTTACATTTTGCGAACAAAATTCAAAACCATATGTCTTACCACTCTTCTCCCTTTTACTATGTACTGGTTTCCGCAAAAGTGAGGCGCGGTATCTCAAAAGAAAACACTTCTCATTTGAAAAAGAGGAAATCTATCTAGAAAATACAAAGAATGGAGAAAGCCGAACCGTACCCCTCGTTGAACCAGCACTTAGTCACCTAAAAAACTACCTAAATTCATTTGATGGTGACCAGGAAGACTATATTTTTCCTGGGCGATGCCAAGATAAGCCTATTGAGTTCAGAGAGACTTGGAAAAAAGTTGTAGCAGAGGCTGAAATTGACGACTTTACTACGCATTGCACGAGGTATACGACGGTAAGTCTACTAAGTGAATTGAAAATACCAGCAAATGTCATCGCGCAGATCGTTGGACACAAAACTTTAGCTATGACGATGCATTATACCAATCCTTCCTTAGAATTTATTCGAACTTCTCTTGAAAATCTAGGGGGAAAAATTGTGTAACCATCTGTTTATTAAGGTTTTTAGAAATATTTTAATGAATATTCATTTGAACAGTTGAACATTATTGAGACATTTGATACATTCATGAATTCAATAAAACATACAGGATATACACCAAAATGAAAAAGTCAGTCAAAGACCTTCAAACAGCCAAGTGGAAAAGGGATGATAGGATCAACATCGCTCATAGAACATTTAATGAATTGCTTGATGGGGTTTCCATTCAATCAGCTTTAGATTGGTGGAAAACTGAAATGGAAGAGTCCCCTGAAGTCAGGTCTGAAATGGTATTGGAAATCTATCAGCACCTTCAAAGCCTGATAGATTCTAAAGTCATCGAAAAAAAATGGGATGTTGACACCCTTAACCACAACCAAAAATATATGCTGACTCAATTAGTCGAAAATTCTGGATGGGAAGAAGACGAGAAAAATACAAAACTTCAAGCTCTTATGAGCTTTGTAAATTTTTTATATGAGCAAACAAATGGGCACATTAGTCGTTTGCAAGCTCCGCCTGAATTGAAAATTCAGAACGCAATACGAGCAAGCTCACCCAAAACGCTAACCTTAAAAGAATGGTGGGAGTTTCGTGACGAACTCGAAAAAATTTCCAGACGAGATGCATTAGTTGCAAAGTTACTGGTAAATACTGCTAGAACGCTAAGCGAAGTTCTCGACTTAACAGTTGATGACCTGGATTTTAGTAAAAATCTAAGAATAACCTACAGAAAAGGAAAGGAGTCGTTCACAGTCCAAACCGATGCTGCCATAGCCAATGAGATGCAAGAATATTTAAAAGACAGTAAGTCCCATCGAAGCAATAAAACGAAGTATTTATTTGTCACATCCAAAGGGAATCAAGTCTACCGCACACATTTTACAAAAGTATTCGAAAAAGCAGGCATTAATGCAAACCTTGGATTTAAAGTATCTGCGAAGACCCTGCAGTGGACATATGCTTCTGATTTACTACAACGAATGAAGCTAACTAGAAAAAAAGTTAAGGAATTATTGAATATTAAACATTTACCAAGAAACTTAGAGATTTAAGGATCGAGAAAAAGGTAGGTCCGAAAGTAGTGGTATACAATCGGACCGAACGGAAAAGTTTAGACGGCCTTTCCTTCCCCCAGTATCACTAAAGTCTCGATTTGGGTCAATGAATATGAACATTGGTTCGAATGAGATTTTATGTTCCTTTTGATCTCCTTTAACCCAGGAGGTTATCCCATGACAGTAGAAACAGACAAGCAGAAGATACCTAATCTTCTCAGTATCAGAGATTTTGCAAACAAACATCCTTTCATGAGTGAAAACTCGATTAGATGGATGTTATTCAAAAACCCACCAGGACTCGAAGAGTGTTTGGTTAGGGTCTCGTCAAGAATATATATTATTGAGGACAAATACTTTGAGTTTCTCCTTAGTAATAACAAGGCTAAGAAACAGGAGGGAATCAACCATGTCAAAAATTAATTACTCTATAGATAACTGCCTACAACTGTGGATAGAAAAGATATACAACTCTCTTCCCGCAAATTTAAATGAAACAGACCTCTTAAATTGGGGGTTCCTGAAAAACAGGACACAGCTAAGAAGAGAGCAAAAAAAAGGGAGTGGTCCACCTTTCATCAAAATAGACAAGAATACAGTTCACTATCCTAAGGAAGATTTAATCGAATGGCACCAATCACAACCTGAAGCAACAAAACCAGTGCTGCACTTTCCACAAGAGCGAAAGGAAAGCCCTGAAGCAAGGTGGGTGCAATTGCAATTTAATTTTTAGTGAAAAAGGCGCTGGAACGCCATCCAGCGCCTATTCAAACTGTCAATACTACATACGGACTACAATTATGTTAATAACACACAAAACAACAATACAAGAAAAAATGTTTGGTAAACCTCATTATCAAGCCTTTGAAGAATTTTTTCAGCATCCTATATGGGTTTTAAGTGATTCAAATGGAAAACCGATTCAAACCTGTGGGAAGAATGCAAAGTGCAACGATCCACAAACGTGGGAATGCTTCGAAAAAATAATTAGCAGCTATGAAAAAGATTACCTGCCTGCAATTTGTCTTCATTCAGAACTCCGTCTCATCTTTATCGATTTGGACCACGTAAGGAATGCAAATTCAGGGGATTTACTCCCCTGGGCGAAAAATCTGGTTGAAAAAACTAAGAGCTACACAGAAATCAGCCGCTCTGGAACAGGTGTCCACATATTCCTTCGTGGTAATCCACCAGAGCTAGAAAATGAAGCTCTGCGATTTAAAGCGAAAAACATCCAGGGGACCAACTCGGATATTGAAATTTACTATGAGAAAAAGTTTGCCACCCTTACTGGAGATGTACTTTTGGATTTACCCATTCGTGAAGTCTCCGATGAAGAGATGATTTCAATCTATAGGCAATTCTTCCCAGCAAGCGAAAGCCCATATTTTTGTAGTAATGCTTTCACAACTTCTCCACCGATGGAAGACGAACAGATCCTCAAGCGCGCACGCTCAAGTAAGAGCTGCGATAAGTTCAAGAGGTTGTATGATGACGCAGATTTGGGTGAATCAGAGGATAGGTCCGCCTTAGATCTTTCTCTTGCCAATTTTCTGGCGTTTTATACCCAGAATATCGAACAAATTAAACGCCTGATGATGGGCTCTTCCCTATACAGAAGCAAATGGGAAAGAGAAGATTACCTAGATAGGACCATAGATACTGCATTGAGTGGGCTGAACAAAACCTTTCAACAACCAAAACAGCATGCCTCTAAAGAGCCTATCCCCATCAAGACCACAACAACAACTACAGGAGAACCATTTCCTGTAGATTGCTTACCACCACTCCTTCGCGATATGGCTAAAGAGATGCAGATAGTTTCAAAAACACCTTTGGAACTCTGTTGTGCGGCTGTCCTTTCCGCAGCATCAGTCGCAACCAAGGGAACCGTGAAAGTTTTCGAAAAAGAAACTCTATCTCACTTCACATGCTTCTTTTTCATGATAATTGCTGAAAGTGGAGAACGGAAGAGCAACGTTTTAAAAACTGCGTTTGCTCCAATCACCCAGCACCAAGATGAGGACAAGGTGCGTTATTTAGACGACTTAAGGTCCTATAAAGCTCGGCAAAAGGCGGCAAAAGATGAAGAGAGGAAGATATTGAAGGGAAAAATACCCACTGAAGAGAAAGCTCAACAACTGGAGATTATCGAAAAGGAACTGGAAAGTTACAAACCAAAACCCTATCGCTATATCACAGACAATTTCACTGATCCAGCCCTATTTAAACTTCTTGAAGAAAATAATGGGTCTTTTGCTGTAATGACTTTAGACGGTGGCAATGTTCTGGACTACATTAGAGGAAATGGACATGGTACTGATGGGTCTCTTAATGATGCTCTCCTACTAAAGGCAACATGGGGTGACTCGATTTCACGTGATCGTATCGGGAACACGCCAGACGGAGAGCACCTTTTCATAAAAGAGCCTGCGTGCCACGTTACTATTATTGTTCAACCAGACAGATGTCGTGATTTTCTCTCTGATACCCGTCTCCGTGGCTCTGGTCTCATCGCTAGGATTTTACCAATCCTCTGCACAAGCACAATCGGCACGCGTTTTGAATCAGAGGACGATCCAGTCTACAATCAGGAAGTTGTTACCCCTTATCATAAACTAATCAGTAATCTCTTTAAAAAAGAAAGCATCACCGAAGTCTATTTAGATGAAGATGCAGCAAGAGCCAGAAGAGATTTCTTTAATGAAATCGAAAAGGAAATGGCGCGTGGAAATTCACTTGAGGATTTGCGAGACATCGGCAGCAAGATTACCACACAGGTTACTAGACTTGCGGCCCTTTTTAAAGTCTGCAGTAGCACAGATAATCCAGAGAGGGCGCAAATCGATAAAAGAACCTGGTACCAAGCTGAGGCTGTCGGTCGTTGGTTTTTCGACCAGGCTGCTCACCTGCAAAGAACAGACTATGACGAACAGGTTCTTATCTCTGCAAAGAAAATCAGTGAGAAGATTTTAAAGTCGAGCCTTGCCACGAATGAAAATAAAAAAATCTTTGCAAAACGCGAGTTCCAACAACAGTTCAAGCATGACCTGCGTACTGTGTCTGGGAAGTGCTTTACTGATGATGTCTTAAGTACGCTTGCTTCTTACCGATGGATCAGTGAAGTTCCCGATACAAAATCACAAAAGTATGTGGTGAACAAATCGGAGGTGAAATGATGTTGGCAATGATGGCAGCTGTTGGCAAAAATGTTGGCTACAGAAATTCAAATATTTCTACACTTAAAGCACTTGTTATTAGTCATCTAAAGAGATATTCAGCAGCTAAATACCAGATGTTGGCAATGTTGGCTATAGGGAGAAGTTTAAAATATAGTCTTTCGTGGAAAATAACAAACCATAACTTACCACTCTATACGCCGCAGAAACCAGACATCTTCATTATCATCAAAGAGAATCCAGGGCTTTCCGCATCGTGGATAGGACTAAAGTCCATCAATAAAAAGAAATTCATTAGCCAACATTGCCAACAACTTTCAAAACACACCATATCTGTCTGGTTAAAAGGGATTTATAGATATATTTCATGTGCCTATATTTCTGCCAACACCTACCTACATGTGCCAACAAAGGAGGAATCATGTCTGTTTTCTCTGTAAAAGGTAGCCTCAAGAAGCTTCATGGTTGCTTAAATACTGTACCCATAGCTCAAAGTGAATATTGTTCTGCGCCGACTATTAAAAATGAGCTTTTGAGGGGAATCAACCACGTTCTTGTCACTGACACTTCACAAGCCCTTCAAGCTGTCGAGGCTTTAAAGCTCTATAACGGTATCTTCGGCTGTGATATTGAAACGACACCTCTTAGTGAATGGAAACATCATCCCCAAGCAGGTCTTGATCCCTACTTATCCAAAATTCGAACAATTCAATTTGCGTCAGAAAATGAAGCCTTTGTTTTTGACTTAGCACACGTGGACATCGAAACTCTTCATGAGCTTTGGAGCAAACCCTTGGTTTTTCACAATGCAAAATTCGACGTAAAATTCCTCCTCCACTCAGGCATTCAACCCATCAAAGTTGGATGCACTCTATTGATGGACCTCATTTTAAATGGTGGAGGTGCAGGAAAGAAGTTATCGGAATTGTCCAGGGAATACTTAGGACTCGAGATTTCCAAAGAAGAACAGACTTCCGACTGGTCTGGTGAGTTGCGAACTGAACAAATCACCTATGCTGCACACGATGCTGTCATTGTTAAAAAAATCTGCGACAAACTCCTTGAAGAGATAAGCCAAAGAAAAATGATGCCCATCACCCAAATATTCAACCGCGTTATTCTCCCTACGGCTTCCATGGAACTTGCGGGTATTCCTTTTGACTGGAACCAGCACCAACAGCTAGTTGAACTGTGGCAGAGGGAATTCACTTCATTGGAAGATGAAATACAAAACGAGCTAAGCATCGAAAATATGAATAGCTCAAAGGAAATACAAGAGAGGTTTTGTGAGCACTTCTCAAAAAACGGCTACGAAATCACAAAAGGGAAAAATGGTCTGCCGAAGCTAGGAAAAAAAGAGTTGGCTAAACACAAGGATGACCCACTTATCGATAAATACCTTCAGTACACCTGCTTGAAAACAAGGCTCTCTACTTTTGGAGAAAGCTTATCGGCCCTTGCTAACCCCATTACAAAGAGAATCCACCCAAACTTTATGCATGGCCGTGCCAGAACAGGTAGATTTGCATCCAGCAAACCCAATACACAAAACTTCCCAAATGGGACCTTTAAGACTTGTATTAAGCCCTCCAAGGAAAAAGTCTTTGTGGTAGCTGACTATAGTCAAATTGAACTACGGCTAGTCGCTATCGTAGCTAAGGAAGAAAATATGCTGAATGCCTACAGACACGGAGAAGACCTCCACAGGTTAACGGCTTCTAGAATTTTGAATATAGCCCCAGACGAAATCACCAAAGAGCAGCGCACCTGTGCAAAAGCTGTTAACTTTGGATTCATTTACGGACAACGAGAGACTGGCTTCATGGCAGTAGCAAAAAATGACTATGGAGTCGAAGTTTCTTTTCAAGAGGCCGAGGCTTATCGCAATGCTTTTTTCACCAACTACCCAAGGATTGCCTTGTGGCATGATGAAGTGGCTCAATCCATTAAGAAGGCTGGATCGATTCGCACCCTTAACGGCTGGGAGCGCAAATTCCATACCGAAACAGATAAAATGATAGGAGAAAAGGAAAAAGCTCTCGAAAGGAAACAATCTCAAATCGGTTCTTTGGAAAAAAGACTCCAGAAAGAAAAAGAGTTGAAGGATACCTATCAAAA
>JACKPN010000013.1 GCA_024233575.1 Chlamydiales bacterium | reverse complement strand
GTCATCTTACGACAAATTTTACCTGGGAAAAACCATCTTTCGTCGGTCTAGTTTATCAACTATGTCACTCCTCAAGATTCTCCTTCCCAGGTAAAGTTTGTTTCCAATCTAACAATTATTTAAATCAGAGAATGTCTCTTAGAAACGCAACATTTAGCCTTGAAAGTGCTTTTTCATTTTTTTTCATGCAGAAAAACTCAATCCTGAGAGGATTGCATAATCGTCTTCTTTTCTAATAATGTTTCTTATGCTACAATAGCTCTAATACCGTCATTACATTAAAATTATGTTTTATATGGACACTAGAACGATGCCTTATCAAGTCGAGGCTTTTGGACTAACAGATACCGGTCTCGTCAGACAAAATAATGAAGATGTATGGGCCGAGCTTCCTGAACTCCGCTTTTATGTTCTCGCCGATGGAATGGGGGGGCATCGCGCTGGGGAGATCGCTGCGCAGAAAGCCGTTGACACCTTGTGTGATATGGTGAAGCAGATGGTTGCCTCCGAGAAAAATACTCTCACACTTGAAGAGTCCAGGGAAATGATTGCTCATGCTATTGAGGTAACCAATGGTGTCGTTTACGATATGGGATCGAAAAATCCCGAATTGCATGGAATGGGAACGACGCTTTGTTGCGTTCATTTTCACCGAGATGGCCTAATATATGCCCACGTTGGAGATAGCAGAATCTATCGCTTGCGGGAAGAAAAGCTGGACCAGATGACTAAAGATCATTCTCTTCTCCGTGAGATGGTTGAGCTAGGCCAGATAGAAGACCTCTATGCTGAAGATTTTCAATATAAAAATATCATCACAAAAGCTATTGGAACAGAGCCATTTGTGGAGCCAACGGTGCAGACAAGCGATCTTGCTCACGGTGATGTCTATTTGATCTGTTCGGATGGATTATCAGACCTTCTATGCCGCGAAGAAATCAAAATTACGATCGATAACGCAAAAACCATCAAAGATGCAGGAAAACAACTCGTTGAACTAGCGATAAAAAAAGGCGGGCATGATAACGTGACCGTAGTGATGCTAGAAGTCCTGGAATGTGCAGATGGTGAAAATATATCTAGATAACAATGCGACCACCCCGCTTGCCCCTGAGGTAATCGCGCTCTTAAATGAGACGATGCCTACAGTTTTTGGCAACCCTTCCAGCACGCACCATCAAGGTCAGGAGGCGCGTGCGCTGATTACCGATGCCCGCGATATCATAGCTCACTATTTTGATGTCCGTCCTCGAGAAGTCGTTTTTACCTCAGGCGCCACCGAAGCACTTAACATGGTGATTCAGGGTATTTTCTCCGGTAATTTTGTAGGGCATGTTATCTCTTCCTCCGTTGAGCACTCAGCTGTGTACCGCACCCTTAAGTATCTTGAGGAAAAAGGCCTTGAGGTTACGTTTTTGGAACCGGGAACATACGGGGCTGTCACACCTGAACAAGTAGCCGAAGCAATCCGCCCCAATACTCGTTTGATTGCCCTGATGGCAGTAAATAACGAAACGGGAGTGAAGACTGATATTACGACAATTGCCGCTCTAGCAGAATGCGAAAAGATCCCATTTCTTGTCGATGCCGTTGCTCAGGTTGCCAAAGAACCAATGACGATGCTGCCGGGCATCTCTGCTTTAGTCTTTACCGGGCATAAAATTCATGCCACAAAAGGTGTAGGTGTTGTCATAATCCGCAGTTCCTTGAATCTGGAGCCGCTAATCCATGGTGGTCCGCATGAGCATGGACGTCGAGCAGGCACAGAAGACTTACTTGGAATTATAGGGATCGGGAAAGCTGTTGAGCTGATCGACGAAGCCTCGCATGAAGCTGTTGCCAACCTGCGTGATTATTTTGAGAATGCGTTGATTGATCAATTAGGGGATGTCAAAATTAACGGCGACGGCCCGCGGATTTGCAACACCTCGAACTTGGCATTTGAAGGAGCCTCAGGCGAGTCGCTATTGGCGATGTTGGATATGGATGGCGTTGCAGCAAGCCATGGGTCGGCATGCCAGTCGGGAGCGCTTAAACCTTCCCGCGTTCTTCTTAATATGGGATATTCTAAGGAACGAGCGGCAAATTCATTACGCTTCTCTCTTAGCCGTTATACAACGCAAAAAGAAGTCGATCTAGCAGTCGATATCATTGTTAAAGCCGTTAGGCGACTGCGCGCAATAGCAAAAAGATAATGCTAACGCCGCTTTGATGTGATACTGACACGTTTCACGCCAAGGATTGAAGACTTTTTTACACCAAGCTCAAAATTTCCTACAGAAACTACATCGCCTTCTTCCGGAGGGTGGCCAAGAACCTCTTGCAGCAGCTCCGATAGCGTTAGATTTACTTCCAGTGATAAAACGACTCCAAACTGCAAATTGAAATCTTTGACCAACATATTTCCCGGGAATGTACGCTCTATAAGGAATACCTGACCGCTATGCTCGGTTTTAATCGGCTCTCCTTTCGCTTTGCCGAAAATCTCCTCAATCACATCATCAAGAGTAATAACACCGATTGCAGCGCCGGTATCATCTAGAACGACAGCAACATTTTCATTATTGCTGCGGAACTGCTTCAGCACTTCGGTAAGCTTGGTATGACCGGTAATAAACCAAGGTGAGCGCGCAAAGTCGCGGACACGCTTGTTGTCCGGTGCTTTGACGGTTTCTCTTGGGAATGCAATCGCGACAATATTGCTATGTTGGCGATAATAGATCGGCACCCAGTCAGCTCCGGTCCTTTGGAGCAGATTCTTCATCTGCTTGACGATAGCATTAGAGGCAAGCAAGGGGATCGAATTAATCGGAAGCATCACCTCTTTTACCGTCTTCCCGCGAAGGCGAAAGATGTTGGCAGCGATCGCATTGAATTCCGTGTTGTCGCTAGCTTGCGTGTGCTCCTCATCCTGTTCTTCGAGAATCTGCTGCAACTCTTCTTGGCTGAGGTAAAGGTTTGGATCGCTCTCTGCACCGCCAATAAAGTAAGATACCCATCGTGAGAAAACGCTTAACATCCAGATAATCGGCGACATGACAATTGAAGAGGCGTAAATGATGGGTATTCCAAGCATGGCCACATGCTCAGGATAACAGCGCGCAGCAAACATCGGGGCAAGCTCGCCGAAAATCACCACGATGATGACCTGAGACAGGGGAGCCCAGTTAGGGTCGATGCCGATAGCGCTATGGAACTCGCGCGCGCACTCTGAACCGATAACAGTGGCAACATTGACGCCGATCAGCGTCGTCCCAAAAAGCAGCGAGGGATTTTGAAGAAGCTTATTCAACCACAATGCACGTTGGTTTTTTTTACTTACGTAATATTGCAGCCTCACCTTATTGAAAGATACGCATGCCATTTCCAGCATAGAGTAGAACGCCAAAGCGATCACGCTTGTCAGGTTGAGAAGTAGCCAAAAGAGTGCGTCATTCATGCTGTTTTCTTCCTGATGTAAAGACGGCGTATGCGATTTGGATCTGCAGCAAGAACATGGAAGAAGAACATGTCCGTTTCATATTTGGTGCCGCTTTTCGGAATCTCTCCAAGTTGTTCTATCAACCAACCCGATACAGTAACGCTATTATGCGATGAGTGCAGCGACTCGCCGAAAATTTCAAAGAAATCGGTAAGCTCTAATCGTCCGCCGGTGATGATCTCATTTTCTCCAGATCTGGTGAAGAGAGGTTTGTCGTCACGTAAATCTGTGATGTCGCCGACGACAAGTTCAGCTAAGTCCTCATGGGTAATAACACCGGCAATCGAGCCATACTCATCGACAACTATAGCGATTTTCTCGTTGTTCTCCTCGAAGCGCTTCAATAGTGTGCGCGAGGGCGTGCTTTCAGGGATGTAATACGGCTTTCTCAACACTTTTTTTAAGTCTTCAGGTGTATTGATCTGACTGCGATGCACGAAATACTGCTTTGCTGTCAAAATTCCAAGGACGTGTTCGATCTCTCCCTTACAGACTGGAACCCTAGTTACTTCTTGCTCAACAAAGAGATATTCCAATTTTGTCAGCGGTTCGTCGATGTCGTAAAAAAGGATTTCTTTTTTGGGGCGCATTACTTCTTTTACCGAGGTGTCCTGCAGGCTCAGGTACCCTTGGACAAGTTCAGACTCGTCTTCGGTAAGAACGCCAAATTCCCTAGAGGCTTTCAAGGTGTGGTGCAGTTCTTCGCGAGAGATCGCCGTGTCCTTTTTGAGATAAAAAAAGAGCAGGCGCGAGACAGGTGTGGTAACGGATATGGTGATCTTACGGAGAGGGGCGATAAATCGTTGCAGAAAGTTAATAATGCCGGAGAGATGCAGTGCTAGCCACTCGTTATTCTGATAGCCGATATTTTTGGGGATGACCTCGCCGAACACTAAGGTAAGCACGAGAGGCAGCCCTACCTTCAATGTCCACCCTGGATAGCCTCCAAACATGTCGGAAGCTACGTTCTGCAAAAGGATGTTGACAAGGGTGTTCATCATAAAGATTGTGACAAGAAGATCGCGCGGATAGCGCAAAAGGTTTGCGACAAGCTGTTTTCGTTTGTCTTTATCGTTGCTGAAAGCGCGGACTTTCATCGAAGATAGCGAAAAAAACGCCACCTCGGAAGAGGAGAAAAAACCTGATGAAAAGGTCAGAAAAATCAGAGCTAATAAGAGTATGATTGTTTCCATCGTCGACTTTATTTCATTGAAATACAACTTTCACTTGTTCTTCCGGTGCGAGACCGAGCTCGCGCATCAGAATCAACTCAACCCATGCAGGATCGCTCTGGCTATTTACCCGCAGCTGGAGATCTTTCTGCTCCATTAACGCTAACTCCTTCTCTTTGTTAAGTTTTGTTAGCTGCGTACTAAGAGTTTCATATTCTCGGTTCCATATGCCCAGCCCCTGTTCATAAAGGATGCCGCAAACAAGCAGATAGAGGATAACCCATGATGAGCGTAAAAGCAGAGACTGTAACCCGTTCACTAATAATGACTCCTATACCATTCTGTCAATGCTGTTTTTTATTTTGGATTTCAAATTGATAAAGGTCAACAACTTGTTTGTTTGATGAAAAACTTTCTTGTTCAAAAATCTTCTAGATTGTAAAACGGATATCACCACCGGACGAAATAAAAACGTTCGGCGCAGCAGAAGACAATCAAATATTAATAACACATGTCATAGGATTAGGATGAAAAAGCTCTCAGCGCTCATCATCGCTTTCTCAGCATTAACCACCCCAATACAACTCCTAGCACATTGCCAGATGCCATGTGGCATTTACCATGACGATATGGTTTATGATCAAGTTGATCAGTATGTTGAGACAATGTACAAAGCGATGGCCGAACTTAATTCCATCAACCTTGATACAGTAAAAAATCAGAACACCTTCGTTAGATGGGTGTTCCAAAAAGAAAAACAATCAGACGAAATCTCAAAACTTATCTTAGAATATTTTCTGCAACAGAAAATCAAACCCGACGAACCTGATACGGCCAAGAAACTTGAGCTGGCACATAAGATGTTGTTTTTGATCGTCGGGATCAAACAGAATACTGATGTCGCTATTATCCATCAATTTATGGAAGTGTGGGATCAGTTCAAGCATATGTTCCATCGTGAAGGGTATGAATGTAAGATTGAAACAATCAAATTAAAGAAATGGGCTGAAGAAGCCAAAGAATTAAAAGAAAAACAAAATCAAACCAACAAAGATCACGGCAAAGCAAGCGAGCAAGACACATCACATCAAGACACCGAGACCGACAAGACTGATACTGACCACGCAGAATGACCTAACATAGGCTCATTGCTTTGACCGTCATCTTTCCTTGGGTGCTAAGCGATTTAGTGCCCAAGGATATTTTTTTTTAAAAACACTCTAAACCCTTTTGCAAGTGACTAAAATAGTGTCTTAACCAGAAATTCTTCTTAGGTGTTTCAAACGAGATTTCAAAAAACGCAGAATAATCAGGGGATGAGCTAGTACATATACGGCAAGACGCCAAAGACTGCCCGCTTCAATATATTTCGGCGTTTCAAACGTTTCTCCTGAAAGAGCAAGGTCGACCCACTCGCAAAGGATCGGAGGCATCATCCGTTTCAGCTCTTCTTTAGTAAAATAACCGACATCCGTCGTTTCATCAGACAGGCAAAGCTCGCCTTGAATGGGAGTGCAGGCATAAAGGTATGTCGTGTCAGTCAGCCAGTTGCGTTTACTAAACTCGCAGACGCGATGCTTAACCTCTACTTTAACACCTGTTTCTTCAAATACTTCACGAATTACCGAATCGGCAATGCTTTCACCATGATCCACTTTGCCACCGGGAAGTACCCACATCGCAAAATCATGACGCTTGATTGCAAGAATTTTACCTGAATCTGTATCTTGAACGACTGCAAATGTTGCTTCTGTCATAGGAAAAGATAGTGAAAAATACCCAGGATAGGACTCGAACCTACACACCTTACGGCACCAGAACCTAAATCTGGCGTGTCTACCAATTCCACCACCTGGGCATGTGTGAATTATTGCCAAAATCATAGCTTTAAGCAAGGTTTTCGTCAATGGTCAAGAATAATTATGCCCATTTTTTCCATCTTTTGACTCAACCTGGAAATTCTTTAATGAATCTTTATTGATCTGTGGTAAATTAACGTAAAAGAGCATATGTCATGAAAAAAATTATTTTATTTTTTGCGCTGTTTTTCGTCGCTGTCGTTGGCGCTGAGAACGTCAAAGGGATCGTTGCGACCAAAGAATACCCGAAGCTGGGAGTAACCGAGCTTACTTTGGAAAATGGGATGAAAGTGATTTTGAGGCCAACACATGCTGAGGCTGATGAGATCTGCATCCAAATTCTTGCACCTCGAGGGTATAGCAGCTTGAAGAAAAAAGACCGTGTATCGGGAAGACTTGCGGCATCAATTGCATGGGAATCGGGAGTAGGTCCTTATGATGCCGATCAATTAAGCTCGAAGATGTACCGAAATGGCGTCGACCTATTTCCAAATATCAACGCATTCAGCCGTACTATCGACGGTTCGACCGATGCCGACGGTCTTGATACCTTCATGGAAATAGTCCACCTTATTTTCACGGACAGCCAGATGAAGAACAGCGCTATGAAACAAGTAGTAGCAAACCGTAAGCGAACGATTATCAATCGCCCACTGGATATAGAACTTGCTTTCGAGGATCAGTTTATATCTTTAAATACTCAGAACTTAAATCCTCTTAGACCTCTTCTTCTAGAAGATCTAGGAAGTCTCGATCTACAGGAAGCGGGCAATATCTTCCGAAGCAGCTTTTCAGATCCTTCCGAATTCACAGTGGTATTAGTTGGTTATTTTGATATTGATGAAGTTAAGGAAATAATCGCTAAGCGTCTAGCAACCATCCCGAAGGGGGAAGGATTCAAACTGCCTGCAACTACAAAACCGCCGGAGTTTCCTACAGGAATTACGGTCAAAAAGATATTCATCGATGATACTTCCGATTCTTTAACTCGATTGACTTTTCCAATTATTAAAGTGATGGACCAAAATACTTTTGAAGGATTGAATGTTCTCACACAAGTAATTGAAACGCGCCTCCGTAATGTACTTCGTGAAGAGATGGAAAGCTCGCAAGGCGTTGATGTTGCCTATCAAATGCCGCTTTTCCCGTCGACTGATCCTACATGGTTGACCATACAGTTTCGAAGTGAACCAAAAAAAGAGGAAAAAATTCGAAATATCATCTTGAAACAACTAGAAGTCCTTCGAAAGGAGGGGCCGACAGATGAAGAGATTGAGATGGTAAGAAATAATCAGACACGCATAGATGAGTTTTGGCTTCGGTATAACTGTTTCTGGCAGGCTAATCTATCCAATTATTATATTTGGGGATGGGATCCAAACGGCATCCTCCATGACTATCAGGAGTCGCCTTATTTATCGAAAAGCATGATTCAGCAAGCGCTGATCGATGATATGCCTCTTGATAACTATACAGTATTGATCTCGGAGCCAAAAGGAAAATCATGACAGTCGAACGACAATACTTAGGCGTTTACGGGATTATCCTTAAGGGGGATGCTCTTCTTCTCATAAAAAAATCTCGTGGTCCCTATAAAGGACGGTGGGATCTTCCTGGTGGTGGGCTCCACCACGGGGAAGGCTTGAAAGTCGCTCTTGTGCGGGAAATCATGGAAGAGACCGGCGTCATCGCCAAAGACGCTGATGTATACATGAACTTGTCGCATCTTGAGGAATATAACGAAGAGGGAAAAGAGAACTCTTTTCATCATATCGGTATCATTTATTTTGTTGGCGAGTATGACGACACGGGATTTAAGAGTGAAAAGCATGAGGACGTTACTCAGGCATCTTGGGTAAGCCTTGAAAAACTTTCAGAAAAAAATTGTTCTCCCTTTCTTTGGCGCATTATTCTAAATATTATTGGTTGAAAATTCCCACTAAGTTAAAGTAATTATTTGCACTGGAGGTGGAAATGACAAGCGCAATTATTCCAACAGCTATCACTCAAAAGACATGGGAAGACGTATATGACCTTATGGATGACTGCAAGGTGTCATGGGAAGGTAAAACACTATGCGTTACCCTTCAATATGGCGGTAGTGAAAAGCATCCATTTGAAGCAAAAGTGCTCGATGTCTCTGAAGGGGATAGGCATGCGTATCAGATGATATTAGAAGACTTAATGAGTGGTGCAGATAATGGAGAAGCTCTTATACGCCACGTTGTAAAAGTCGATATGCAAACATATAGCAATGAAGATGCGACATTAACGATCATGACTCGCGGTTGGAAGAATACAGCCAATAGAATTGCGGAAATAACGTTAAAGAATCGTTCGTAAGCTATCCAGATAACTCTGTAAAATGATAGCCGCAGCTACTTTATCTACATGCTGTGCGCGCTTTTTTCGCGACATATTGCTTTCGCGCATGGTGCGTTCTGCTTGTACGGATGTCAATCTTTCATCCCATGAGACCACAGGAATAGGGGTCATAGCGCTAAGTTTTTGGATAAAATGATTCACCTCGTCAGCAATAAGACCGCTCTTACCGCTCATCATCAGCGGCATGCCCACGACAATCCTTTCTGCCTCGTATCCCCATTCTTTTTGATGCAATTCAAGGAGAGCTAACAGCTTTTCAATTGTCGCGTCCAATTTTTTTTCAGTCTTGACGACATCCAGAGGAGAGGCAATTGTCTTGGTCTCATCGGAAAAGGCGACGCCAATGCGAGCGACGCCATAGTCGATTCCGATGATTCGCTTTTTCTTAACCATTAGCGGTTTCTTTGCGCTTGATAATCGCTTTCACAAAATCTCTGAAAAGAGGATGGCTCTCAGTCGGCTTCGATTTGAATTCAGGATGGAATTGAACTCCAACCATCCAAGGATGGTCTTTGATTTCAGCGATTTCACAGAGGTTGCCACCGTCTAGTACTCCGGAAAGAATGAAACCCTTATCCTCAAGAGCGGTTAAGAATTTGTTATTAAATTCATAGCGGTGACGATGACGTTCGCTGATCACTTCCTGTCCATATGCTGCATAGGCATGTGTGTTAGGCTTAAGACGGCAGGAATAGGCGCCAAGGCGCATCGTACCGCCCACATCGGTAACTTCTTCTTGTTCACTCAGGAGTGCGATGATCGGCGTATCGGTGCCGGGATCGATTTCAGTTGAATTGGCGTTTTCAAGTCCGGCAACATGCCGCGCAAACTCGACAGCCATCACTTGCATGCCCAAGCAGATGCCGAAGTAAGGAATATTGTTTTCTCTGCAGTATTTCGCTGTTTGAATCTTGCCTTCCCATCCTCTTTCTCCAAAACCTCCGGGGACCAAATAACCGTCACACCCCGCAATCCTTTCTATGACCTGATTGCCATTGAGAGAAATTTTATCAGACTCGAATCGTTTGATGTTTAGCTGATATCCTGCTTCGATCGCTCCATGCATCAGCGCTTCAAATACCGACTTATAGGCATCCTGATGCTGTACATATTTGCCAACAACACCGATGGTGATCGTTCCTTTGGGGTTACGCACAACATTAACGATTTTTTCCCAATCAGAGAAGTCTGCTTCTTCCTTTGTTTTGAGATTTAGGAAATCACAGAGCAGGTGGTCCAGTTTTTGCTCATGCAGTTTCAAAGGCACTTCGTAGATGCTATGCTCAACATCGACTTCGTCGATCACGTATTTCTTTTGCACATTGCAAAACAGGCTGATCTTGTCTTTAACATCTTCAGACAATGACTGTTCGCAGCGGCAGATGACCATGTCAGGGATAATGCCGATCTCTCGCAGAACCTGGACTGAGTGCTGCGTCGGTTTTGTTTTTACTTCCCCTGCAGCTTTCAAGTAGGGGACGTAGGTTAGGTGGATATTCATGCAGTCATCGGAATGTTCATAGCGGAACTGCCTGATTGCTTCGAGGAAAGGAAGAGATTCGATGTCGCCGACGGTGCCGCCGATCTCGACGAGGACAAGGTCGATGTTGTCGGTCTGGTTTGCACAGCTATGAATACGATGCTTGATCTCATCGGTGATATGAGGGATGACCTGTACCGTTTTTCCTAAATAGTCGCCGCGCCGCTCTCTTTTAATAACAGTGTTGTAAATTTGCCCCGAAGTGGCATTCGATGCCTGGGATAAAGGGGAGTCGGTATAGCGGTAATAGTGTCCCAGATCAAGGTCTGTCTCCGCTCCGTCATCAGTGACATACACTTCTCCATGCTGAAATGGATTCATCGTCCCTGGGTCAACATTGAGATAAGGGTCTAGCTTGAGCATAGCAACAGAGAGGCCTTTGCGCTCCATAAGCATGCCGATTGAGGCTGCTGTCAGCCCTTTTCCTAAAGATGAACAGACTCCGCCTGTGACAAAGATATATTTTGTTTGCATTCTAACTCTTTAAGTTTTTTTTTTAGGTCTTCAACAGTGTTAATCCCTATGACATCGTGTTCAACTTCGACGGTTTTTATCCTGTAGCCATGTTCCATAGCCTTTAATTGCTCCAAATCTTCCGCCTTCTGCAAGGGAGATTGCGGCAATTGAGCAAAGCGAAGCAGGAACTCTCGACGATAGCCATAAATTCCAATGTGTTTATAATAAACTGTTTCAGAGTTAAAAGCACCTGTTTTTCCGTGAGGGATGAGCGCTCTGCTGAAGTAAAGGGCATAACCCTCTTCATCTACGACGCATTTGACAACGGAAGGGTCTTGTGCCTCTTCATCGTTGTTCAAGCGGATGATCGCTGTCGACATGTTAGCATCTGGATCATCGAGCAGAAGCTGTATCACCTTCTCAACTGTACTGGGGTGCAGGTCCGGTTCATCGCCCTGAATGTTAATAATGATCTCGCATTCGGTGAGTTCAGGACTGTTTTTAACCGCCTCAGCGATGCGGTCGCTGCCGCTTGGACAGTCGGCTGAGGTCATGATCACTTCACCGCCGAACTCTCTTACATGCAAAGCAATTTTTTCACTATCAGTCGCGACAATTACATGATCGAGAAGCGGGCACTGCAAGGCGTTTTCGTAGGTGCGCTGTAGCACTGTCTTTCCCATCATATCAGCAAGAAGTTTGCCAGGGAAACGTGCACTGTCATATCGGGCGGGAATAATTGCGACGATTCGGTATTCGGTCATTTCGCATGCGTCCTGTTGTAGTTATGGAGCTACTTTATCGCACAATCGCCTTATCTGCAACGATGCAGTTGCAGGATTTTACTACTCTTCTGATAGTGAGCGAGATAAGCAAGTAGCTTTTTATTGAAAAAAAAAGATTAACCAACGATGATGTTACCTAGCCTCCAATCATACTCCAAGGTAAAATGATGCTTACCTCTCTTTTATACGATATTACCATTACACTTGCTGCGCTCATGATGCTGCCAAAAATTATTTACCAGCGTTTCAGGATTGGCAAGTATAAGGAAAGCATGCTGCAGCGCTTCGGCATAGCGTTCCCTAAAATCGATAAAAAAGATAGGCCGCTAGTATGGGTTCATGCTGTTTCTGTTGGCGAGACCAAAGCAGTCGCTCCTGTGGTGCGTAAGCTAAAAAAAGAATTTAACAATCCGATCGTTATTGTTTCTTCTACAACAGAAACTGGACATGCCGAAGCAAAGCGTTCCGCAGCTTGCGCGGATTACCATGTATATCTGCCTCTGGACTTCCGCTGGATCATTCGTCCCATCATTAGGCGTATTCGTCCCGATCTCATCATCCTTACAGAGACCGATTTTTGGTGGAATTTTCTGAGAAGCGCCAAAAAATTGGGCACAAAGATCGTATTGGTCAATGGTAAACTCTCTGAGCGTTCGGTGAACAGGTTCCGCTTCTTGCGCTTCTTCACAAAAAGGCTTTTTTCCCATATCGATATCTTCTGTGTGCAGAGCGCGCACTACTATAATCGTTTTCTTAGCCTAGGCATACCGCAAGAAAGGATTGTTGTGACAGGCAACTTGAAATTTGATGATGAATATCCCAAGCTGCCTCCGGATGAATTGAATCAATGGAAATCGGAATTAGGCATCCAAAAGGACGACAAAGTGATTGTTGTCGGCTCTACCCATGATCCTGAAGAAGCTGTTTTTCTTGATGTCATGGAGCAGCTTTGGGCGAAATATCCCAGCCTCAAGCTGGTCCTTGTCCCGAGACATCCCGAGCGTTTTGAAACAGTAGCACGACTGCTCTCTGAGCGACAGGTTCCTTTTACGCGAATCAGTAAAACTGCTGATGCTAAAGAGGCAAAAGTCGTTCTGATCGATGCGATGGGGCTTTTGAGGCGTTGTTATCAGTTTGCCGATATTGCCGTTGTTGCAGGGAGCTATACCAATAAAGTCGGCGGTCACAATATCATCGAGCCATGTTGGTATGGCGTTCCCGTTCTTTTTGGGCCATATATGCACCAGCAGCCGGAACTTGTGGAATTGATCAAGCAGTATCAGGCAGGAATGCAAGTTGATGTACCACAAATAGCAGAGCAGATGAGTTCTCTCCTCAAAGATGATGCATCACGTCAAGAGATGGGCGCACGGGGCCTTGAACTTGCCGGAGCAAGTCGTGGTGCAACAGACAAAACGTGGCATGTTTTGGAACGTGAATTTCAGAAACAATAATTTTTCATCTTTATCCTGTCAGCGCAAAATGAAAATGTCACCCTCTAACGACCTCTTTACAACGAATGAGAGCTTCCTCTTCTTCCCTATAAACACCATTGCCTCTGAAGGTGTTGTAGATTATGTGTTGAATGATCGAATCCAGAAAAAGCGGCACCTCAGAACCTGTCCCGGAAACGAGTCGTTCATGCTCTTCAAAACTCTTATTCCTAGTGCGCAAAATTATCTTGTTTCTCATCAACACCCAGTGAGCTTCGACCTCTTTGTCTCGGTAATAACTCTCTGCTTCATTCTCGTGAGACAGCTCAAACTCGGTAGAACTACCCTTTATAATTCTTAGGATATTATTAATCGTTATCGGAATAAGCTCCCCGTCTTTCAGGACTTTATCCGGGACGAGAAAGAGGCTGAATGTCTCCGCCACTTTTTTTTCGGATTCTCAGGGATCTTACTCAAGCAATTTGCCATAAATCCCCTCTGGTAGAGGCGGAACATTTTCAATGGATACCCCAAAACACTGCTCCCACTGCTCCTTTCCAAACGCATATTGATTTAGCCAAATGCTCTTCTCTTTCTCCATCTTCTCATCAACCAACCTGTGCCAGTCCTGGCACACTCGAGTCGCCTGGGCAAGATCTGACAGCTTCAACTTGTTGAAGATTGCGACCATCATCTCTAGGAAGTCGTTCCATCGGATTCTCACTCTGAGGGTTTTGAAACTTCCAGCAGGGCAACAGCGAATATTGACTGCGAAAAAAATTATCTCTATCGAAGTCATGAAGCAGTAATTTCGAATCTTTGCTTGTAACTAACGCTTGGTAATAAAAACCGGGCCGTACAAGAAAACCAGCTCGTTTTACAGTTTCTCGACAGCGAATGGAGGTGCCCTGTTTATCCTCACTATACCCACCATTATCAGTGACAACATTGTAAATAATTTGCATCATGATTACATCCAGAAGCTTCGGAACTTCGTACTCTTTCCCGTCTAAAAGTCTTTTCTGACTCTCAAAACTAATCGTTCTCGACTCCGGAATCACCAGTTTTCTCATCAATACCCAATGTGCAGTAGTTTTTCGACTCCCATAAGGTTTTTTAATGCTATTCGAGTAGAAGCCATATTCAGATTGAACTGCAATTCCTCTTCGAATTTTTGGGATATTGTCAATCGTTACCGGAATAAGTTTGCCGTCTTTCAGGACTTTATCCGGAACAAGAAAGAGACTGAATGTCTCCGCTATTTTTTTTTCGGATTCCCAGGGATCTTGCTCAAGCAATTTGCCATAAATCCCCTTTGGTAGGGGGGGGCACTTTCAATGGAAACGTCAAAGTATCGCTTCCACTGCTCTTTTCCAAACGCATGTTGATTTAGCCAAATGCTCTTCTCTTTCTTCATCTTCTCATCAACCAACCTATGCCATTCCTGGCACACTCGAGTCGCCTGAGCAAGATCTGACAGCTTCAACTTGTTGAAGATTTCGACTATCATCTCCCTAGGAAGTGGTTCTATCGGATTCTTTTTTTGTGAGTCCTCTGAATTAGAAACAACCGTTTCTCTATTTCCATCATTCGCAATCAATTGCATGTTTGAAAGTCTCCTTTACTCTGATTGAAGATGCATTTTTGTTCAGAGCAATGCAGTTTCCATTACTTCATTTAAGGAGTGGCGGTGCCTCTGGGTAATAGCTTTTTATAGATTTGAAAGGCGTTGTTGCATAAATCCAGAACACCACAAGCAACTAAACATCAGATATAAACAACAGAGTTTACTAAGATATCAGAGGAATGTGAGAAAATTATAAAATTAGTCTACACTATTTTCTGGAAGGGTTTCAGTATTTTTCTGTTTTTCTCATAAATCTCTGTGTACTCGGTGGTTAAGTTATACAACAGGGCCGATTTGAAATCAAATACATTGCCTATAATCTCACTTGTCTCCTACCTGCTTAATATAATTGTAAACGCTTGCTCTGGAAGTTTTTAACTTATTTGCTATGAATGAAGGCGCGTTTTTAAAATTAAAGACGCCCTTCCGGTAAAGTCTCTGCACCAGATCCTTTTTTTGGTCACGGCTTAAATGATTTAAAGAGAGATGATTTTCATCCAAAAATTGCTGAATGACACTCTCAGCTTGAGACTCACATTCACTGCCAAATATCTCAATAGGGTTATTCGCATCGTCCTTGATTTTCAAAAAAGCTTCCAACAACTTACAACCCTCTTGAAAAACACTCACATCAGCATTAATGCAGATTAATCCTATTGGGATCCCCTTTTTATTTCTCATGGTTACGGAAGTGCACTTAAGGGCTCGCCCATCCCAATTTTGTTTTTGATACGGAGAGAAAAAATCAGGGAAATTTTCTATCTTAACTTTCAATTCTTTTAGAGGTGACGCCTCCCCAACTTTCCTCTGTGAGATATTATGGTATATAGCAACCACTCTACCTTGCTCGATATCATGGACCGCGACTTCTACAAAAGGGTGGAATAGCTCTACAATCGCCTGAATTAAGGGTTCATATTGCTTCCATAAAATTGAAAATTCGCTGTTCTTCATAGCTGCACTCCTTCTGCTAAGCTAACATTCTACCAAAAATAAGACGGATTGTCAAACTTTTACAAATTGACAAAAAAGAACAGGGGAATGTATACTTTGATTCACAAGAATAATTTTAATAATCGGAGAGCGTCAATGCCTACATTATCGAGAGTGTCAAGATTAAAAAATGTCCCAGGTATTGGTGTGGATCGCATGGGGGATGCCGCAGATGCTGCTCGTGACCCTGAAATACTGCGCCTTGAAAATCTGGATACAGATATACCCCCTCCTGCTATTGCCATTGAGACAACAAGAAACAATTTAGCATTAGATGAGAACAACAGCTACTTACCTTTTCTGGGTCAAGACTCTTTAAGGAAAGCTGCAACAACGCGTATCTCAAAGTGCTGTGGAGTTGATTATGATTGGCGGTCTGAGTGCATTATCACTGCTGGAGGCATGTCTGGTATTTTAAATTGCCTCCTCGCGATGATTGAACCTGGAGATGAAGTGATAGTCACCGATCCTACCTATGCAGGTATCATCAATCGCATACATATCGTGGGGGGAATCCCAGTATTTATTCCTCTTATTCCCTCTGGAGATGGATGGCGTTTAGATGTCCAAGCCCTAGAAAATTCAACAACTTCACGTACAAAAATTATATTGATAAGCCCTGGGATGCCAACCGGTCATATACTTACTAAAGAGGAATGGGAGGCTGTAGCTCGGGTAACAATAGAAGCCGATGCCTGGCTGCTTTATGATGCCGCTATGGAACGTATCCTCTACGATAAACGCCCCCTCATTCACCCAGCATCCATACCTAGCATGAAAGAGCGTACCATCACCGTTGGTGCGGCTTCTAAAGAATTGAGAATGATAGGGTGGCGTATAGGATGGATAGTGGGTCCAAAAACGGTGATGAATGACATAGGTTTGGTGAGCATCTCAAATGTCGTGTGCCAGACAGGTATCAGCATGGCGGGAGTTGCTGCAGGATTAAACGCACCAGACGATGGATTGAAAGCCGCAATATCCGAATGGGAAGAAAGGCGAGATACTTTACTTCATGAACTCAAGGGCCTTTCAGTGATTCCTCCCCATGGTGGCTGGTCTTTATTGCTTGACGCATCATCCTACGGGATGACCTCCACAGAACTTTCAGAAAGGTTGTTTAAAGAAGCAAAAATCGCCACCACTCCAATGGTCGGTTGGGGCGAGAATGCTGCTAAATACGTACGTTTCGTCTTTTCTAATGAACCAAAAGAGCGCCTTATCGGTCTCGGGGAAAGAGTGAGAATGGTTTTAGGCGTTTAAAATGAAAAAAAAACATTAAACAAAGGAAGGAGTATTATGGATTTTTGGCAAGTCGATGCCTTTACAACTGAAATTTTTGGCGGGAACCCCGCGGCAGTATTTATTTTTGACCGCGAGCCTCCTGCCAATCTTTTGATGAAAATTGCTAGAGAAATGAATCTTTCGGAGACAGCATTTGTTATCCGAGGGGTCGACCTAAAGATACGCTGGTTTACTCCGAATACAGAAGTGAATTTGTGCGGACACGCCACTTTATCAGCAGCTCACATCCTTTGGGAAGAGGGATTAGTAGAAAATGATAAAATTGTCTTTCAGAGCAGAAGTGGACCTTTAACTATTACTAAGAACCGGAATGGGTATACCTTGGATTTTCCTTCTCAGCCACCGTTCGAGAAAAGTGCATATTCTGATCAAATAACTCAACTTCTGGGATTGGCCCCTGACTTCATTGGTTCGAATGGCGAGGACTGCATGGCTGTAGTTTCAAGCGATGAAATAGTCCGAACATTCACCCCTAACTATCAAAAAATTTGCGACCTCACCGAACGAGGATTTCTATTGACTGCTTTGGATCAATCCGGCGAGTTTGATTACATATATCGAGGTTTTTTTCCGAAGCTTGACGTACCGGAAGATCCCGTGACCGGATCTGCAAACACATCCTTAGCGCCTTATTGGTCTAGCAGGCTGAATAAGCAAAAGCTAAAAGCAAGACAAGTATCGGAAAGAGGAGGGACAATGGATCTAGAGATATTACAAGATCGCGTTCTAATCACAGGCACTGCTGTCACAGTATTCAAAGGGGTAATGAATCTGAAAGAAGATCAAATAATATGAAGGTATTTCTTTGAAAGAGATCAAATCCAAGTTAGATCTAAAAAAGGCGATTGCATTGCAGGAAGATCGGTTTAAGCTGGTTTCAAATGGCAAGGTTACATTGCCTCTTGTTGGGTATATGAATATGGGCAAGGATTTTGGCGAGGTTCAAATAAAATATGGATGGGCCCAAGACGACGGCATGTTCGTTGTAAAAATCGCAAGGGGCATGGTCAGTGAAATTATCACGTTGCGCTCACATTTTCATTTTTATCCTTGTGCTAAAATCTAGCGCTCTGATATTGTTATGTTTCGAGTTTGCCAAACAAGTGCAAAATCTTGACGCGGGGTGGAGCAGGGGTTAGCTCGTTGGGCTCATAACCCAAAGGTCGGAGGTTCGAATCCTCCCCCCGCTATTTTTTCTTTCTACATGTGGCGGTATAGCTCAGTTGGTAGAGCAACGGAATCATAATCCGTGTGTCCCTGGTTCGAGTCCAGGTGCCGCTACACCGTTAGTTTCTTGTAAGATTTCATTTGTTCTCAGTTTATTCCAAAAGAGTTTAGTTTCTGCGACATCAGGTTGCGTATATTCAATATATTGAGTTATAAGAAAATCCAAAAAAGGTTACGGATGATCTATGGCAATCAGCATTTTTGATCTTTTCTCCATCGGCATCGGGCCGTCGAGTTCACATACCGTCGGGCCTATGCGAGCAGCTAAACGCTTTATCGAGCGTTACCTAGAAAGATATGCTTTGACCGATGTCGGCCTTGTCAAGGTGGACTTGTATGGCTCATTAGCGCTGACCGGAAAAGGGCACGGCACCGACATCGCCGTCATCCTTGGGTTGGAAGGGGAGACACCGGAGCATATCGATCCCGACAGCATACCGGAACGAATCGCTACGATACGTTCGACGAAAACGCTGAAATTAAATGGCGAGCACGCAGTGCCGTTCGTGGAAAAAAAACAGCTGCTCTTCCATCGGGACAAGCAGCTTCCTTATCACCCAAACGGGATGCGCTTCACAGTCTATGGGCCCTTAGGTGACGAAATCTTCCAAAAAGTCTACTACTCCATTGGTGGAGGATTCATTGTCGACCACGATCTCGCACACCATAACCGTAAGCTGGTCATCAACTCGCACAGGCTGCCTCACCCTTTTAAAAGTGGTCAGGAGTTGTTGGCGATTTGTAACGATCAGAAAAAAACGATCGCACAGGTGATGATGGAGAATGAGAAGTCATGGCGTCCAGAGAAAGAGGTGTATGACGGCGTTCATCGGATCTGGGAGGTGATGAAAGGATGCATCGATCGTGGTTGCCGTGAGGAGGGTATTCTACCTGGTGGATTGGGTGTCAAAAGGCGTGCCAAAGGTGTACTTCAGAAACTGCAGCAGAATGAAAAAGAGGGAAAGGAAAAAGCTGCTTCTGTGATGGAATGGGTGAGTTTATGGGCGCTGGCTGTTAACGAAGAGAACGCCGCCGGAGGAAGAGTCGTCACAGCTCCTACCAACGGCGCCGCAGGGGTGATCCCTGCTGTGGCAAACTACTTCCTACGATTTACCGAAAGCACTTCAGATGAGAAGCTTGTCGATTTTTTCCTCACCGCTGCTGCGATTGGTATTCTTTTTAAAGAGGGTGCCTCGATATCTGCAGCGGAAATGGGCTGTATGGGAGAGGTGGGCGTTGCCTGCTCGATGGCGGCGGCGGGGCTGACTGCTGCCTTGGGAGGAACGCCGGAGCAGGTAGAGAACGCTGCGGAGATCGGTATGGAGCATAATCTCGGCTTGACTTGCGATCCGATCATGGGCCTGGTGCAAATCCCTTGTATTGAGAGAAATACGATGGGAGCGATCAAAGCGATCAACGCCTGCCTTCTGGCGCTGCATGGCGATGGTATCCATCGAGTCTCTCTGGATCAGGTAATTGCGACTATGCGGCAGACTGGACGTGATATGCAGACGATGTATAAAGAAACCTCGCTAGGCGGTCTTGCTGTAAACGTGCCGGAGTGCTAATTTAAAGCTATGGCTAGCTACTACACCACACGCCGCTCAGGGGCAGTCGATACTAGGGAAAGCGTCATCCTTGAAAATGAAGGACAGCGCATCTTTGGCGTACTTCATCGACCTCTCAATGTCTCATCTGCTCCTGTTGTTCTTTTCTGCCATGGCCTTGCCGGAGTGAAAACAGGAACTAGCCGCGCATATGTGCTGTTGTCGACACGCTTGGCAGAAGCGGGAATCGCTTCTTTTCGTTTCGACTGCCGTGGATGCGGCGATAGCGAAGGCGCTTTTGAAGAAATTTCTCTTGCGGGGATGTTCAGCGACTGTCGGACAGCTTTAGATCACCTCGCATCTGCAGAGGGTATCGACAAAGAACGAATCGGCATCTTTGGGCGCTCGTTCGGCGGTGTTCTCGCTGCGGTGACGGCACTGCACTCCGACTGCATTAAAAGTATGGCTTTATGGTGTCCGATGTTCAGCGGCAAGCAATGGCAAGACCAATGGCAGCTAATCCAGACGGGATCAGTGCCGCAGGACATCGCCAATGAAATGATGCGTGTTGATGGACAGCAGGGGAGCTTTGATTTTTTTGAGTCTTTCTTTTCCATCGACCTTGCGGGAGACTTTCCCTCCCTTGCCAAAATACCGCTTCTGCATATCCATGGTGAGAATGATGCTCGCGTGCATATTAGCCATGCCGAGGATTATGCGCGCTATCGCGGAAAGCAACCCGCAGAGACACGTTTTATCCGCCTTCCCAAGAGCGATCATGATTTTTCCGATTACGAAGAAAAAGAACAAGCATTTAACGAAACGGTGAACTGGTTCCGGGACACACTATGAATACATTTGGTAAACTACGCGAAGAGCAGAACCCTGTCCTACCTGCAATTTTAGAACATCTTCATCAAGTGGAGGCTAAGGCTGGCCTGCCTTCCACAAACAGTACAGCAATCGAAAAACTGTTTCCCAATACGACCGGACAACCGTTTTTGACATTTTCCAAAGGCGGAAAAGGGAAAGAAAAAGCACATCGTGTTGGAGTCGTTCTCTCGGGAGGACAGGCTGCCGGGGGGCATAACGTCATCGTCGGGCTGTACGATGCATTAAAAAAACTGCATCCCGACAGCGAGCTGATCGGATTCCTCAATGGTCCTAGCGGCATCATCGAAAACCATTCAATTATTCTCACTGAAGATATTGTCAGCCTATACCGCAACCAAGGCGGATTTGACATGATCGGTTCCGGCCGTACTAAAATATCTACAGAAGAACAGTTCGCAGCATCCCTAGAAACGATAAAAAAGCACCATCTGGATGGCTTAGTTATTATCGGCGGCGACGATTCCAATACGAACGCTGCGCTCCTTGCAGAACGTATTCGGGAGCAAGGAATCGAAACTTCGGTCGTTGGAGTTCCGAAAACGATCGACGGCGACTTGAAAAATGAACATATTGAGATCTCTTTCGGTTTCGACACGGCGACGAAGACCTACTCCCATACGATCGGTAACATTCTCCGCGATGCGTTGTCTGCAGGAAAATACTATTTTTTCATTAAATTAATGGGGCGTTCCGCATCGCATATCGCCCTTGAGTGTGCCCTACAGACCCACGCTAACTACACGATTATCGGTGAAGAGGTCGCCGAGCGTGGCCTAACTTTGAGAAAGCTCACTGATGATATCTGCGATATGATCTGCGCACGGGCGTTACAGAATAAGAATTTTGGCGCTGTCTTGATTCCTGAAGGGACAATCGAGTTTATCCCGGAGGTGAGAAAGCTGATCCGTGAGCTTAACTTACTGCTGCTCCCTGGAAATATGCATCAAAAGACAATAGAACATCTGGATTCTCGTAGGGAGAAGTCCGATTATGTTTCCGGACACCTTAGTAAGGAATCGTCATTATGCTTTCTTAGCATGCCGATGGACATTCGGATGCAGCTGCTGATGGACCGCGATCCTCACGGCAATGTGCAGGTGGCAAAGATTGAGACGGAACGTCTCTTCATTCAAATGGTTAAAGAGGAGCTTGACCGTCGAAAAGCGGACAAAAAATATACCGGTAAGTTCAGTGTTCAGCCCCTTTTCCTAGGTTATGAAGGGCGCTCTTGCTATCCTTCGCTTTTCGATAGCACCTACTGTTATGCTCTGGGACATGTAGCAGCACTTCTGATCGACGCAGGAGTTACGGGGTATATGGCCAGCGTACAAAACCTAACCCTGCCATGCAAAGAATGGACGGCAGGGGGGATCCCAATTACCACTATGCTCACTTTTGAAGAGCGTCATGGCGAACAGGTGCCCGTGATCGAAAAAGCCCTTGTCGACTTGAAAGGTCGTCCTTTTCAGGTTTTTAAAGAAAATCGTGATGTCTGGAAGTTGGAAGACAATTATCTCTACCCCGGGCCAATTCAGTTTTTTGGTCCTTATGAGATCACGGAAGCAACGACAGTGACATTAAGAGAAGAGCGAATGGCTGGCTCAGTCTGCTGAGATCAGCTCATCGATATCATCGTCATCGATGAAAGCATACTTAAAATCAAGATAGCCAAGATCGGAAAAATAGACACCTAGGACGTTATTTTTTTTCATTGAGAAAAAATAAGGGTGGTATAAAGGGACGACTGGCATAGCAGTCATCAGTCGCTGTTCCGCTTTTGAGAGCGCAGCGTTTCGTTCTTCGACGGAACGAGCTTTTTGTGCGTCTGATAACAACTGCTGATACTGCTGATCCTCCCACGAAGTACCGTTCATCGGATTGTCTTTAAATTGAAAGAGATCCAGGAAATCAACCGGATCCTGAGTATCCGCATACCATGACCCTAAACTGACACCAAACTTGCCTTCCGATAAGTTCTTAAAGTAGGGATATTGTGTGCAGGGGTGGAGGGAGATCGGGATCTCGAAAGCATTTTCCCATTGCGATCGAATGTTTTCTGCCACTTGCCGATGGATAGGAGTGTCCATATAACAAATAGCGATTTCCGGAAGATCTTCCTTATCGATGCCCATATCGGTGATGGCCGACTGAAACAACTCCCAGGCCATTGTTAAATCACCATCGGCATAATAAGGCGCCGGCTGCAGGCGGTAGTTCGGCGGCACCAGACCTAATGCGGGTGTTGATTCTCCTTTAAATACCTCGAAGATCAATCGCTTGCGGTCGATTGCTAAACCGAAAGCACGTCGCATTTTTTCCTGGTCGAAGGGATGAGCTGCAGTATTGAACCGCAACAGATGAACAGCTGATGCAGGGTAGAGGGTGATCAGCTTTTGCCCTTTCAATGTTTTGACTTGATCGGGTGAGATCATTCCCGTTGGCGAACCTGCCCAATCAAGCTTGCCGAACAGAAAATCTTTCACAGCAGTCTCATTATCCATGGTGGACAATGTAAGCGCACCAAGTTGCACATTTTCACGGTCCCAGTAGTTTGCATTTGGAACAAAAGTTAGCATGTCTTGATCATCCCAATCCTGCAGCTGAAATGGTCCGTTGCCAATCACATCGATTGTCAGGGGCGTTGTTGTACGATGGACGGGAAAGAAGTAATGGGAAGCAATCAGTTTTGTGAAGAAAGGGACAGGCTGTTCCAGTTCCACTTTCAACGTATGCGGATCGACAGCTGTGAGACCTAATGAGGTGCCACTCGTTTTATTTTTCCTATGCTCCTTCGCACCTTTAATGACATCAAAATAGAATGTTGCAGGTTGTGCGGAAGCGGAAACGATTGCTTCTTTCCAGCTGCGGACAAAATCTTCGGCGGTCAAGGGATCGCCGTTAGACCAATATGCATTACGGAGCCGGAAGGTGTAAGTTGTGCGGTCATCGGAGACGTCGACATGTTCCGCAACACCGTAATTTAACTTGTCATGGTAGTCTAAGCGCATCAGCCCTTCATATAGAAGATGCATCACAGTGACAGTTGAGTTAACGCGGACATGTCGTGGGTCCAAGGATTCCGGTGTATTGGGGATAGCTAGGCGTAAAGTGCCGGTGCTTTCGAACTCTCGTCGGGAGATTGGGATATTGCCCCGATCAGCGCATGAAGGGCATAACGTGATGATAGACGTCAATAAAATGAATAGAATAAACAACTTGCGCGTCATACATCCTGTCCTGGAATCCTATATACTTCACGTTAGTAAACGTTAGGCTTCGCTTTTCGTCAAGGTAAAGACAAACGCCCTTGTGACTTTTTCATCCATTATCTATAAGTGGATTATTGGATTCAACTGAAGGGGTAGCTATGTCTCGGGCATTGTTGGCGGCGATCGTGGTGATCGCTTGCATTGGAGGATTGTTTCTTATTTCAAATATGGCTGATTTCAAGTTGCTCTCTGGAAGCAGCGCTGGAGATCCGGCGGATGTCGCGAATTGGACGGAATATGAAGATGTTGATGAAATGTTCAAGGTGAATCTGCCCTCCCCGCCGGAACACGTTTCGCAGACGATCACAGATCGTGTAACTAATCAGATCAGGCATTACAGTATCTATGCCTCTAAGGATCTAGAAGGCACAGTCTACATGGTGACGGAGATTACTTTTCCCTCAGAGATCGACCCGACGGATAATGAAGATCTTCTTCACGATGTTGTAAAAGAGATGGTGGCGAGCAAGCCTACCAACGAGCTAGTATCGATGGAGTCGACAACATTTCACGGAGGCCCGGCTGTGAACTTTCAGATCAATGGCAACGAAGACACTGTGATTTATGGAGTCACATTCTCAAAGAATAAAAAGCTTTACACTGTCAGCAGCATCGGCGCAACAAAATATAATGATGAAGCGAAGTTTGAAAAGTTTGCCGATTCTTTCTTTGCTAAGAATGACAACATAAAAAAATAGGTGTCTATGCGCTTAAGACTGTTAACAATGCTTTTTTTGATCATGACCTGTTCGCTTTCGGCTGAAGATGACAATGAGAGTAGTGAAGGCCCTTTTACCAGTCCCGGCGTCGCTACCTACGAAAACGGCCAATGGGTTGGCAGTGATCACCTGTTCAACCTTTCGAATGAGATCAATGTGAACGTTGATCTTTTGCTTGGCGATCACGTCCAGCTGCCTCTGACGCAAGATGAGATCAAGAAGAACGTTGAAAAGGTGTTTGAGGATGCCAAACTAGTCACAAATCCTGATAGCAACAATGTCCCTCTACCTTATTTTAACATGTTTATCATGGTCTACAGCATCCCGGAAGGCTACGCTTATGTGGTCGAGGGCAGGTTGTTCGAAGAGGTTAAGCTTGCGCGTGTTGTATTAGATGAGAGCATCCATTTTCAGGCGATCACCTGGGAGCGGCAGAGTATTAACATCTCTTCTGAAAAGGATTTCAAAAATAATTTAACAAATGCGATTGCTGAAATCTCCAAGATGTTTACAGACCAATATCATTATTTCGAGCTGTTGAAACTGCGCCAGAAGACGCAGTAGAGCTTGGTGGACAGGTATCAAAAAAGCATGTACAATGCTCCCATGTCTAAGGAAGAGCAGACCACACAACAGGCATATTTGGCCACGAAGCTATTGGATACCCCAATATGGGCGATCTACAACATGCTCTTGTTTATCCTATATAAGGATCTAGGGGCAACACCAATACAGCTTGCTTTTGTTGTAGCGCTAAAGCCGATCGTTTCGTTCTTTTCTATGTATTGGAGCGCACTTGTCAATGGTCGACCTGATCGGTTGGTTGCTAATATTGTCTTTGCCCGTCTCATAGGATGCTCTCTATTTTTTGCCGTTCCATTTGTTGATAGCCCATGGTTTTTTATCCTCGCTTCCGGCGTATTTATGATGATGGCTGTCGGCGCTGTTCCAGCATGGATGGAGATTTTGAGGCAAAACCTTGATTCTACGAAGCGTAAAGAGACGTTTGCATACGGTTCCGCAGTCGGGTATTTGGGTGGCGGTTTGCTACCGTTGGTTTTTAGTTGGTTTTTGGATAGTCAGATGCAGGCGTGGCGATGGATTTTTCCTCTGGCCGCTTTATTTTCCTTGTTGGCAATCTTAGTCCAATTGCGGCTGAAGATTCCCGAGCACATATCGACACCAGACACAAACAAACTTTCTGTTCATCAGCCTTGGATTAATATTTGGCAATTGTTAAAGAAAAGATTTGATTTTCTTCAGTATCAGATGGGTTTTATGGTTATGGGGGGCGCTCTTATGCTTTTGCAGCCTGCGCTGCCCGTGTTTTTTGTCGATTCCTTAGGGCTTTCCTATATGGAGCTGGCCACGGCCTTGGCATTGTGTAAAGGTATTTCTTTCGCCATCGCTTCGCCTTTATGGGCGCGTTGGCTCAACCATGTCGATATTTTCCGTTTCACCGGCTGGGTGACCCTGTGCGCTTGCCTCTTTCCCTGTTTACTATTTTTTGCCAAGTGGGACTTGGCGTGGCTCTATGCGGCATATCTCTGCTATGGGGCGATGCAGGCGGGGAGCGAGCTTAGCTGGAATATGTCCGGACCGATATTTGCTCGCGACGAGGATAGTTCACTCTATACCACTGCCAATGTGGCTTCCGTTGGGGTGCGCGGCTGTTTTGCTCCGGCCTTAGGGAGCATCCTCTGCGCGATGACGGGAGCTCCCGTTGTCATGGCTGTCGGCGTTGCGTTATTCGCCCTTTCCGCTGCTATGATGTTCCATTATAGTAAAAGTTATCGTCCTTCTACTATTTCTAACTATTGAAATAAATTAGTTTTTTATGTATCATTTTACCTTATAATTAAATTATGTAAAAATATGTTAGTAAATACATACGGTGATGTGATTCAAAATCAAATTGAAGTTGTTAAAAATATTGGAAATGAGCGTCAAGATATACTTAGAAAAGTGCTTTTGGGCGATTATTCTAAGGAAGAGCTAAGTGATTTGACAGCACTTGCAAAGAAAAAACTAAGTGAGTTTATTCTTGCGAGTAATAAGCTTCTAGATGACTTCATAGCCTCCGTCAATCCCTCTAATCCTGAAAAATTAGAGCAACTTGATCAGATTACAAAAATAATATTCACAATAGGAGAAAATAATGACTAGAATAATTGCCGGTATTGACGTACAGCCTACGATTGAGCAGCTGAAAGGTATTGCTAAAGAAATTGAAAAGCTTAGAAATGAACGAAGCAATGAAATTAATACGCATAAAAAAATTGGGAAATTGGGTAATTTGAACGAAAAAATTAGCGGAATTTCGGGATCTATATGGCAAAATACGAACGATTATCATAAAATTGAAATTGCTTTGGTCGATTCTCTTAATGATTGTGCTTTTGCTCTTGGGTCCGAAGAAGCATTTGATGAGATTGATGTTCTGCAAGAAGAGCTGCAAGGTATAATCATGCAAGTCCTAGATGGCAAAACGGATTAACGATCTTGTCTAGTATGACATGTTTAGGGCTGTAGTTATTTCGAAGACGCCTTCAATGATTTCGTTTGTTAAGACCTTGTCAGGTATGCCGCTGCCAACGCATCTGCTCTTACGAAGAAGTACAACCGAATCACACCGCTGACGGCTGCGGCTGAGGTCATGATTAGCGATAATAACTAACTTGCCTTGCCGTTTTAACTCTGCCAAAATTTCCCAAATGCGTTCGGCATGCTTAATATCGAGGTTATTTGTGGGCTCATCTAATAAGATAACCTTTGACTCCGTAGCAAGCGCGCGAGCAATGAGCACTCGTTGCGCTTCCCCGCTAGAGATTGCCGTAACAGGGTGGTCCCGCAAGTGGAGGACGTCTGTAGCAGACATCGCCTTCCTAACATCAGCGCCGGATGAGTACCCGCCATGACAATAGCGCCCCATCTGGACGATCTCCTCGACGCGATAATCGAAGGCAAGCCGGTGGTTTTGGGGGACGTAAGAAATTATCCGACTCAACTGCTGCCGTGAATAGCTTCCGAGCTCTTTTCCCCCTAAAAGTATGCGTCCTGAAGTAGGGGACCATATCCGTGAAAGCAACCGTAGCAAGGTGGTTTTTCCCGATCCGTTAGGACCAAGAAGACCATATAGCTTTCCTTCCTCAAACCCTACAGTGACATTTTGCAGCAGGGTATGTCGTTGAGAAAAGCAACAGAGCTCTTCGGTTTCCAAAATATTCATACCGGCTGCCTCCGCCATCGGGATTGCCGGAAAAAAAGCAGCGACAGAAAAAAAAGACCGCCAATCACCGCGGAAATGTTTCCTATCGAAAATATCTGCACCTGAAAATATCGTAGAAGAAGGTCGAGAGCAGCCAGTGTAGCGCTTCCTGCAAGCATGCATAAAGGAATGATAAGACTGTTGTTAGGTCCTACTAGGTTGCGGAGAAGATGAGGAAGAACAAGACCGAAAAAAGCAATGACGCCGATGGAGGCAAGGGTGCCTCCTGTGAGTAATGCGACAGATAGAAATAAGCGCCAACGTACCTGTTCAACTTCTACGCCTAGGCTCCGCGCTTCGTCCTGTCCAAGCGCCATGATATCGATCTCATGGCGGTAACTCCAAGCTACTGTAAGACCGATCAATGTCAGAGGGAGCTGCATATGCACGTGCTTCCAGCCGCGGTCCAGTGTCGATCCTGCCTCCCACTCAGTTAAAGTCTGAATCAGCTGCCATTGATCGCGGATAGCGTAAAGAATCACGCTTTGAATAGCGATGAGCAGAGTAGAGACGGCAATACCTGTTAATATCAAGTTTGACATGATCGGAACGTTTGAGAAAGAAGAGAGTGCATAGACAAATAGAAGTGTGCCTAAGGCGCCGCCGACAGCTGCGATAGGAATGGCGTATGGATATTCGAGCTGCAAGCCGAAAAGGAAAACGAGGATTACAGAGAGGCTGCCACCGCAGGAAACACCAAGCACGGAAGGGGAGGCGAGTGGGTTATGAAAGAGAGATTGCATGACGGCTCCGGCAACGGCAAGAGAAGCCCCCGAACACCAAATGACGATTAGGCGTGGCAGTCTTTCGTCGAGAAGGGGATTCCAAGTAGCGGGTTGACCATGCAAACGTGCGATCGTATTGGCAACAATGGAGTTCCAATCAGCATCGCCGAGATATAACGTTAACGCTCCGGTAATCGTAAGGAATATGATGAGCGCTGCATAAAGAGTGCGGATGGCGCTCATCGTAAAAGCGCCATGGTCAAGTCATAGTATGCAAGAACAAAAAGCTGCGAGGAGGTCTTCTGTGTGGCATCGTCAATAATGACAACGCGCCTATTTTTGAGAGCGTCAACCTCTAACAGAGCTTCAGAACGCGCAAGGATCCGGTCGATTACTTGCTTGCTGTATGTCGTGCTGATGAGTAGAAGCTTCGGGTTATATTGGTGTATTTGCTCCTCAGTAACAGGAACATCCCATTGTCCTTCGTAAGAGTTCATGCCAATATCGGGAAGCTGGTAGTTCATGCGTTGAATGAGATGGGATGTGAGAGAACGCGTGCCCGGAATGCGGAATTGATGGTAATACTCTAAAATTAAAAAGTCGGGTTGAACCGTGAGATGGACTAGACGGAGATTGTCGAGATGAAGCAGGGCAGCGTCAATGAAAAGGTTCATCAGTTCAGCTTTAAGAGGACGATTGACGCTGTGGCCAATTTGTTTAACTGCGTTTTTTATAGCATCAGTTGTTTGTGTCCCATGAAGGACATGAAGTTGTACGCCTTGATCGTTTAATTGTTGAATGAGCCCTGGCTGAGAGTAGGGGGCGATAAAGGCGATTTTTGGGGTGCTGCTATAAAGAGCTTCCAAACTGAAACGATTGATTGTATGAGGAACGGTTTCCGTTTGTTGCTTTGGATAGAGAGACTCCTGTTCGCGAATTCCCTCAGGAAGCGCAAGGATATGTTCGGGTTCAAGCAGCGCCATTGCAATGCCTGCCGAAAGGAATGTTTGCGGAATGACCGCTTGATAGGGGTTGCTAAGATCGATGGGTGCGCCACTGTCGTCTATGATAAAGGGCGCGCGATAGCGTTCCCTTGCCTCTGTAAGCTGCTCTTCGGTATAAGTCTGTAAAATGCGGCTAATCTGCTGACTGCGGAGAAAATCTGCTCGCGGCAATCGGTTGATATGTGTATAGCCTGACTGTTCCAGCAGTTCGGCATCGAGATCCCAGTCGCTGATAAAACGTGTCATCAGGTCGATATCACCGCAAAGCGCTTGATGCAATGTGGCACGATCAAGAGAAGAAAGAGGCACCTTTTCTTGGATAACCAGATTTTTTGGTTCTGTGACATCAGTGACAATCATTTCCGGCTGACTGGCAAGAGATTGACGGAAAGCTAAAAACCACCAGCAGAAAAGAAGGGTGAAGGTAAGCGTGTAGATGTAAACAGGTCTTAAATATTTGATCATAGCAGCTAGAAAAAAAAGAGGGCTTCGCCCTCATGAAATCTGTATCAATGCTAGCAAAATGGAGAATATCTGTCGATAACCGGCTCCTCGCTACGAGGAGCCGGTTTCGCATCAATTATTCTTCATCTTCAGGAGCGTTGGCAATCAACGCTTCGGAGATCAATACGATGCCTGCAACGGAAGCAGCATGAACGAGAGCGTTGATGACTACTTTAATCGGGTCGATGATGCCGGCAGAAAGCATATCTTCAACTTTACCGCTGAGAGCATTAAAGCCTAATGTGTAGTCAGAGTCTGATAATTCAGAAACAACGACCGATCCGTCAAATCCTGCGTTAGCGGCGATTTGACGTAAAGGGGCACTGCATGCTTTGCTGACCATAGTTGCACCAACAGCTTCTTCACCTTCAAGTTTTAAGCTAGCGACAGCCTTAGCTGCGCGAAGCAGAGTGATGCCTCCACCAGGCCCAACGCCCATTTCCTGTGCGGCGCGTGTTGAATTGAGGCTATCTTCAAATGCTTGTTTTTTCTGCTTCATTTCAGGTTCTGTCGCAGCTCCCACGCGAATCACGGCAACGCCACCTGAAAGCTTGGCTTTACGCTCTTCCAACTTTTCAATGTCATATTTGTTGGTAGAGGCGTTAATTTCAGCTTCAATTTGCGCGATGCGCGATTTAACGCTATCTTGCGTTTCGGCAACCGCGACAATTGTTGTTTCATCTTTTGCGATTGTAACTTTCTCTGCAGTTCCGAGGTTGTCTGGGGTGACATCATTAAGAGTGATGCCGGCTTCTTCAGAAACGACCGTTGCGCCTGTCAAAGCAGCAAGGTCTTGCAGCATTGCCTTACGACGATCGCCAAATCCCGGCGCTTTAACAGCAGCTACTTTCAGAGTTCCGCGAATCTTGTTGACGACGAGAGTTGAGAGGGCATCGCCTTCGATATCTTCGGCAATGATGATCAGTTGTCTTCCTGTTGTTGCCATCGACTGCAGGATAGGCAACAGTTCGTGGATGTTTGAGATCTTTTTGTCCACCAAGAGGATCGCCGGATGGCTGGCTTCTACGGTCATCTTGTCAGGGTTGGTGCAGAAGTAGGCGCTAATATAACCGCGGTCAAATTGCATACCCTCAACAAGATCGACGGTGGTTTCTGTGCCTTTGCCTTCTTCGACTGTGACAACACCGGACTTGCCGACTTTTTCGATTGCATTAGCGATCATTTCGCCGATTTCTTTATTTCCTGAAGCGGAAACAATCGCGATATTACGTAGATCGTCAAAGTCTTTAATTGGCTTTGCATTTTTTTCGATCTCGGCGACGATCGCTTCGACAGCTTTGTCCATACCGCGTTTTAGGCTGATTGGGCTGATGCCGGAGGAAATACTTTTAATGCCGCTTTCAACAAGAGCGCGCAGAAGAACAGTGCCTGTTGTCGTGCCGTCTCCGCATTTTTCTTTAATTTTTTTGACGACCTCTTTAGCCATTGAGGCGCCCATGTTTTCATACGTGTTTTCTAAAGTGATTTCGTTGGCTATATAGCTGCCGTCGTTTGTAATGCTTGGAGCGCCCCAGCTTTTTTCAAGGCCAATATTCCTGCCTCTAGGACCTAATGTGCATACCACTACATCTGCGAGTTTGCTGATTCCCTTAAAAAGAAGGTCACGGGCTTCTTCTTCGAAAATAATTTCTTTTGCTGGTGTCGACATGTGATTTCTCCTTGTATTTCATGAGCGCCGGTAAGGCGAGGAATTGTTTTATGTCAAAGATAAGATAGCTGATCGATCTTTAATGTATCAAGCGATTTTAGCACTCTAGGTTAATGTGTGCCAAGGTTGTTACTCAGATAAATTTTGAACTTTGGAAATAGATGTTTTTCTAACGATAACTTTTGGTTCTGAAGTGCGACGAAGGAGTTCTCTGAGCTCGCTAGGTGAATTCAAAGTTTCATTGCTTTCTGTTCGCAACATCAGCAGTTCATAGGCAAAAGGGTCGTCAAAGTTTTTTTCGCCCTCTTGCAATACAAAAACAAAGGGTTGAAAAAGCATTTGAAGTTTTTTGATGTATTTATCATTCATGATGTGTGCTCCGAATGACACTTATCATATATTGTCTAGGCAGTTATTGTAAATGTAAATAAAAGAGTTTAATTAGTGGTTATTATTTTAATCTAAAATTTTATTTGTCTAAAATTACCTTTAATTTTGCTTCTTACTCAAAAAAAAAAGCCCTTCTACCGCAAATGCGATAGAAGGGCACCTCACCAAAAGAGAGAGGTCTCTTTAGAAATAACGTCCCCAAGCAAGTCCAAGCGCACAGCGCTTTTGCTTCAGGTCAACTTCACCGCCACCGAGTCTAGCAGGAACGGAATCTTCGCCTTTTACTTCATGTAAGAAGCCAAGTGCATAGACGATAGAGATCTCGTTGCACTGATCAGGCTTCCAAGTTCCGCCAAATGTCAAGACATCCTGCATCACGTCCATTGTCAACAGGTTGACAGCAGCGTTGACTGGTGTAACAGGGGTGTCAGCATGACGGAAACCGGCGCGTAGGGTTACACAATCACTGTACTCATAGTTAACACCTAATCTGAAGAACCATTGGTTTTTAAACCCAAATCCTGGTCCATTTGCAGAACCTAGCTTTAATGACTGGTCTGACAGATCAGTAAAGATGTTGTCTAGATTCGGTTCAAGCGGATTTCTTAGCATGGCGATGTTTCTCCATTCAATCCACTCGACGTCAAACGCTACAGCCAAACAAGGCATTGCCTGGTAGGCGATACCGCCTTGTACACGCTGAGGCGTGTTGAATGCGCCCTCTTCAGCGATGAAGCCTCTATACTTGTTAAACTTGGACATGTGGCCTTCCGGTGTCCAAGTGATGCCTGCTCTTAAGCATGGCATAGGCTGCCAGGTATAACCCAGAGTAACGCCTACACCGCTGTTATAGTCATAACCACGGTTTGTCGTATTCGCTGGATCGATTGAGAACACAGAATTAGCAAAATTCTGGAGTCCATTGACTTTAATACGCTGAATATTGACGTTAAGTGCGATACCAAAATGATGCGCATCACAGATCTTGATTGCCCAAACAGGAGCTATCGTCTCATGGACGAACTCAAGACCGGTATCTGTCGTGCCTAAAAGAGGGATAGCAGGCGAATACGTTGTCTTGAGTTGGTTTCTATTGTAAACCATCAGACCCATAGACATCTCATACTTGCAGCAGAAACGCTTATTAAAAGCGAATTCAGCAAGATAGGTCTCACTGCTGCGTGCTGAGGCATCGCGTGTCTCGTTAATTACCGCGTTGCCGCTTATTTTCATTCTTTGAGTATCATGCACCCAAAAAGCTCCCACATCAAAGCGGTCGCAAATAAGCACCATGTTTGCAGGGTTATAGACGCCGGCAAAAGCATCTAAGGGGTAAGCTGTTACGGCAGCCGCCATTCCTGTCGATTTTACGCTTGAAAGCAGCGCGTCGGCAGGAGACGCTTGTAAGCATAACGCAGCTACCCCAGCCAATACCAACGACTTGAGGTTTTTCGTTTTCATTTATGCACTCCTTATTTCGAATGTGTCGTTTCGTTAAAAAAAGTTATCACTAAGAAATACGGGAGCACGGTAAATTTTGTAAATGAAAAGTTTGCTTGTATGAAAAATTATTCGGATTCTTTCTCAAGAAGAGCTTGATAAACTTCTCTTTTGGGAAGGTTGCGCATTTCTGCAACTAGTTTAATCGATTCTTTTTTTGAGAGATTATAGTCTCTACAAAGCTTTATGACGTGATCTGCGACTGATAATTTTTCAATTAAAGCCTCGCTTTCTTCGAACGGCGAGATCATAAGAACAAGTTCACCCTTCTTCGCGGACAGGTTCCAATGCTCCAAAAGCTCAATGGCGGTGCCTCGCACACATTCTTCAAATTTTTTTGTCAACTCACGAGCAAGAGCAAGTTGTCTATCAGGTGCAACCGTGTTAATGTATGCAAGAATATTTTTAATTCGTTGGGGTGATTCGTAACAGATGGATGTGCCGCGGTAATTCATAGCTTCGGCAATGGCGTTTACAAGTTCTGTCTGCTTTTTTGGAAGAAACCCAATGAATTGGAAGCGGTCGGACGGCAGACCGGAAGCTGCTAGCGCTGCTATTGCCGCGCAGGGGCCGGGTATTGTCGCGATAGGGATGTTGTTGAGATGGCAAGCATTGACTAGTTTTTGCCCGGGATCAGAGATGCAAGGCGTCCCTGCATCGCTGATAAGAGCTAACTGTTTTCCTGTTCTCAGGTCTGATAAAATTCGCTCTAATTGTTCGGATTCGGAGAATTTATGATAACTTTGCAAGGGGGTTGATATTGCGTACTTGTCCATTAAAATTCGACTATGACGGGTGTCTTCGCATAAAATCAAGTCGCAGCTTTTAAGGATTTCTACAGCTCGAAACGTAATATCAGATAAATGCCCAATGGGTGTTGCTACGATATACAACATAAGATTAAAAAGAAAAAGGTGGTACCCAGATTCGAACTGGGGATGGAGGCTTTGCAGGCCTCTGCCTTACCACTTGGCTATACCACCGTTGTTGAAAGGTCCAATTTATAGCGAATAGGCGCGATTAGAGTCAAGCGGTATTTGAATTTTTTCTGAAAATAGACCCAGGCTGCGATCTGAATAGGAGGTGTTATGTTTAACACTACCCAAAAAAGGACGTATCGTATATTATCGACCTATAAATTAAAGCATTATCTTAAAATGTAGCGTTTACGCTCGGCAACAAAATAGGTTATGATGGTCATGAGTCATTTAGAAAACGTCAGTGTTGATGATAGCGAATCCGTTGACCAAACTGTAACCCCTGAGGTTGAAGTGACAAATTCTAGCGAAGAAAACTCCGAGATTAATGAAGGAGCTGAGAAATCATCCATAGAGAATCAGGAAGAGCAGCAGACGGTTCCTTCAGAAAACGTCAATATTGATGATAGCGGATCGGTTAACCAGGCTGCAACTCCTGAGGTTAAAGAAGGAAGAGCCAATAAAGGAAAGCAGCAGTCGGACCCTGAGCTTGAAGCGTTCCTTGTAGAGATGGACAAGAAGTCGACCCCCGAAGAAAAATTGCAGAATGCGATCGACTACATGCAAGAGACCTTATCGCAGAGCGGAACGCCGCAATTTCGTCATTTCTGGGAAGTTCGCAAACGTTGCCTAGACCTGTTCAAAGAGAACATGCCAGCGCCTATCCGTTCGGTCTTATGGGAAAAATATAGCGAACTCTCTAAAGAAGCGCGTCGTCTGAAGGAAATATTGGATGAACAGAGCGCTTTTGCGGTCGAGCAGATCGATATCGCTATTAAAGCGCTGGAAGGTGAGATTGTAGATTTTGATAACCAGTTGGCAAAGATCGGTAATGTGGACTTCGGTTTTGAAAGTAAATATTTGGAAAAGGCGCTTGGCGGTTACAATACGATTCAAAAGCAGCTGTGCCTTCTCAATGCTTTCGCTTCACGAGTCAATACATTAAGAAAAGAGTTGATCAAGACGGAAATGCGTATCCGTCAAAAAAATAAATTCTTTCAACGTCTTTCTAAAGCTGGTGATCAGGTATTCCCACGTCGTAAGGATCTAATCAAAGAAGTTAGCGAAAAGTTTGAAAAAGATGTGACTCATTTCATAAAAAAATACTTCTCTGATAACTCCGTTAATGAGCCTCTTCACTTTCTTCGTGAAGAGATCAAATCTTTACAGGGCATTGCAAAGGTTCTCACGTTAAATACAACAGCTTTTACAACAACACGTTCTCGTTTGAGCGAATGTTGGGATCAGCTTAAAGAATTGGATAAAGAAAAGAAAAAAGAACGTGCAGCCAAATTTGACGAGTACAAGGCAAACGCAGTAGAGATAGAGAAGCTAATAGAAGCATTTGTTGAAGAGCAGAATCAGAGTGAGCTTTCAGCGCCTGCAGCTTTTGATAAGCTCGACGACATTCTAAGAGAGATGCGCCAAGTTCAGCTGGGACGTACCGAGGTGAAAGCCTTAAAAGACAAGATAGCCGAACTGCGCGCGCCTATTCAGGCAAAAATCAATGCAATGGAAGCAGAAAGACAACGGACAATCAAAGAAAAGATCGAGCAGAAAAAAGCGAGAGTCAGCCAGCTCCAAAGCGATATTGAACAGTTGAAAGAGGGAGCTAACCAGATTACTCTTGAAGAGTTGGAAAGCAAGAGCGAGCAGGCTCAAACTGAAATGAATGACCTAGGTCTATCCCGAGCAGAAAAACAGGAATTTCAGCGCCATTTCCGCCAGCTTAACGATATTTTAAACAGCAAAAAAGAAGAAGCTTTGCTTACCCTGTCAGATGATGATAAGGAAAATCTTACTAATCTGCGCTCTGTACTGAGCCAACGTAAAGAGCGGCGAAAAGAAGTCAAAGAGCAGCTTGATGAGTATCGTAAACTCGCCGGATCTTCTGGTCTTGATTTTGAAAAAGCCATGGAATACAATGAGCTTCTCAATGCAGAAAAGGAAAGACTGGAAAATATTGACGCAGGGATTAGCGATATCGAGAAAAAAATATCGGCACTCAAGAAGAAAACTTCTTAGTCGGTGCCTACCGATTAGAGGTTATAATCTTCCGGAATGAGCAAATGCCTAAGCGCGTTTGATTTAGATCACACGCTTTTATCTGTGAACTGTAGTTTTCGTTTTGGAAGGTATCTTTACTTATCTAAAGAGATATCCAGCCGCAAAATGTTGATGCTTTTGTGGTACTATTCTCTTCATAAGCTGGGGAGGCATAGTATTGAACAGATTCATCACAACGTCTATTTTTGTCTATTTCAAGGTTTTCCGATAGACCGTATCCGTCACTTAGTCGACTCATTTCTTGATCTTGCTTTTGAAGAAATGTTTAATCCCCCTGTTGTTCAGAAACTTAGAGAGGCTCAGCAGAACGGGCATATGACGGCGATCCTCTCTAGTTCTCCCGATTTTCTTGTCCGTGCCATTGCGGAGCGTTTTGCTGTTGATACCTGGCAGGCAACGGAATACACTACAGATGAAAGGGGGGCGATGAATGGGGTTGCCCATGTTGTCCTGGGTAGCGATAAAGCCACTCGGGTCTTGACCCTGGCGAATAAGTACAGTATACCTTTACAGAATATCATCGGTTATTCCGACAGTCACCACGACCTGCCTTTTTTACAAACAGTAGGTATGGCTGTCGCAGTCAAGCCGGATAATGTGTTGAAACAAATATCGCAGGAGCATCATTGGGAAGTGATGCAGTAAACGGAGATCAGTTTTTTTTGGAGGCATTCATGACTAATCCGCGATTCCGCGCCATTGAAATAACAGGTGAGCGCAACCTGAGAAGCGATGATAATGCGAGAGGAGGTATTCCTTCAGACAGCTTTGGTGTGCGCGTTTTTAATCGAACAATCATGCAAAAAATGCTGCCTGCAGAAGTATTCAAGAACCTTATGGCAGCTTCGGAAGGGCAGGAAAAGCTTAAAGAAGAATATGCCGACACCATCGCAGTAGCAATGAAAGAGTGGGCAATCAGCCATGGTGCAACCCATTATTGTCATTGGTTTCAGCCGCTGACAGGGGCGACAGCAGAAAAGCATGACGCTTTTATTGAGTGGAGCACACCAGGCGCAGTGATTGAAAAATTCTCAGGGAAACAGTTGATTCAAGGAGAGCCAGACGCTTCTTCTTTCCCTTCAGGCGGGCTACGCACAACTTTCGAAGCGCGCGGCTATACCGGCTGGGATCCAACATCGCCGGTTTTTGTCTGGAAGGCAGGCGATGGCATCACCTTATGTATTCCTTCGGTTTTTTTCTCATGGACCGGCGCAGTACTGGACAGCAAGATTCCTTTGTTGCGTTCTGATGAGGCGATCAACAAGGCAACAATGCGCCTTCTTAATCTGACAGGCATAGAAGCTAATAGTGTTTTTTCTACTTTAGGCACCGAACAGGAATACTTCGTTGTCGACCGCTCTTTACGCAATCTACGCCCTGACCTTGTCATGCTTGGCCGTACTGTCCTTGGAGCGGCAGCCCCCAAAGGCCAGGAATTGCAAGACCACTATTTTGGCTCTGTTAAGGATCGAATTCTTAATTACATGCATGATTTTGAACTTGCGGCTCTGGAATTAGGTATTCCTCTTAAAACACGGCATAACGAAGTAGCACCGGCACAACATGAAGTCGCTCCCGTGTATGAAAAGGCTTCCGCGGCGATCGATCATAACATATTGTTGATGGAGCTGATGAGGCAAATTGCCATGCACCATGACTTGAGTTGCCTTCTCCATGAAAAGCCATTTGCAGGACTGAACGGTTCAGGTAAACATTGCAACTGGTCACTGTCAACAGACACGGGGATCAACCTCCTTGACCCTACTGACACCCCTGAAAACAACCTTCACTTTTTAGTGCTTTTGACAGCTATTCTTCATGGTGTGCACCGTCATTCAGCGCTGCTTCGAGCTTCCATAGGATCCGCTGCTAATGATTTTCGTCTGGGAGGGCATGAAGCGCCGCCGGCGATCATTTCTGTCTATCTTGGAGAAGAGCTGGAAGGACTGCTAGAGGTTATCGAAAAGAAAGGAACAACAGGAGCAACGCGAGGCCGCGGTAAATACAACCTTGGCCTTCATGTGATTCCAGAGCTGACACAAGATAACACAGACCGCAATCGCACTTCGCCGTTTGCATTTACCGGCAACAAGTTTGAATTCCGAGCGGTAGGGTCTTCAGCAAGTCCTGCGCTGCCAATAACAGTACTCAATGTCATCGTTGCTCAAAGTTTGAACGAGATCATTGATGCGATTGAAAAGAATCTAAATAAGAAGAGCATCAAAAGCGATAAAGAGCTTCTCGATGCGTTCATTCCGGTTCTTCGTGAATTCATCAAAGAGTCTAAAGCAATTCGTTTTGCCGGCGATAACTACAGTTTTGACTGGGTAAAAGAAGCGAAAAAGCGACAGCTGCCAAATATACAGAAATCGATCTATGCTTTCGAGGCTCTTAAGTCACCGCAGACAGTAAAAGCTTTTAAAGGAATACTTAGCAAAGAAGAGTTGATCAGTCGTTACGAAATTCAAGCCGAGATCTATGGGCATACGTTGAATATTGAGGCTAATTTGATTATCGATCTCTTCAATACGCAAGTGCTGCCCGCTGCCATTAAGCATCAGAATAATATGAGCCAGGCGATTCTTAACTATGCAGAGATTACCGATGTGATGCCGGCTGCTCAGGTCGACCGTTTGGATGAGATCAACAATCTCATTGAAGAGGGTCTGACATTAGCTCAAGACATTAAAGAGCTGCAGCAGCAGGCAAATAGCCAGCCGACCATGGAAAAGCGTGCGGTAGCACATACGGAACAGGTGTTTCCAAAATGTGAAGAGTTAAGAGCTGTATGCGACAGGTTGGAAGAGCTTGTCGATGACTCTTTATGGACGTTGCCTAAATATCGCGAACTGCTCTTTTTGGTCTGATATGAGTGGAGCGATCGGTATTCTTGGAGGATCGTTCGATCCTCCCCATTATGGTCATATCGACCTTGCCAGCAAGGCGATGGAAAAATATCGGTTGGAAAAGGTGTACTGGGTACCGGCAAAAGTCAGCCCGTTCAAGCAAGGACAGACCCATACTCCCGCAGACCATCGCTTGCAAATGGCTCGATTAGCTGTACAAGCTCAGCCGAAATTCATTGTTGATGAATGCGAAATACAAAGAGAGGACGTTTCTTATACAATCGATACGCTCCGCGATTTTGCTAACCGCTTTCCTGACAAAGAACTCTACTTGATCATAGGCGGGGATGCCGTCAAGCGCTTCCATGAGTGGAAAGATGTCGATCAATTTTCCCGGTACGTCAAAATTGCGGTAGGCTCGCGTCCTGGAGCCGAACGTGTTGATATTCCTGGCGCACTATTCTTTGACACCGGCAACTTGTCAATCTGCAGCACGGAGCTGCGGCAGAGGTTGAGGAATGGCGAGCCTTCTGAAGACCTCATCCCTAAGAATATACTCGACTATATTACAGAAAATCAGCTATACTTGGCATCAGATTAATTTTTTAATTTGGTTAATGGTCAAGAGTACTGAAGAGCTATTGAACGTCGCTGCGCAAGCAATTTATGACAAACAAGGATTTAATATCTTTGCTTTGGATCTGCGCGGTATATCGACGATGACAGACTATTTTATTGTCGCTGAAGGCAATGTTGACAGGCATGTGCAGGCTCTTGCTAAAACCATTGTAGAGACTCTGGAAAAGGAAGGGGCGGCACCTCTCCGGCGAGAAGGAGAAGAAGAAGGCCGATGGGTTGTTCTGGATTTCGGTTTCCTCGTCGTTCATTTGTTTGTTCCTGAGCTCCGTGAGAAATATCAGTTAGAACAATTGTGGGCGGCCGGAAACATCGTTGATCTTATCATCAACACCGGGCCTAATCCCACAATAGGATAAAAAATAAGGTTATTTGTATGAGTAAAAAACGTATCGTTGTGACCGGTCTTGGCCTTGTCTCTTGCTTTGGAAACGATGTAGAGACATTTTACAACAATCTCCTTGCAGGTAAGAGCGGTGTTGAGACGATCACGGATTTTCCTACTGATGAGCTAAGCACAAAATTTGCTGCTAAGATTAAGGATTTCTCCTCCGAAGGTTACATTGATAAAAAGCAAGCCCGTCGCATTGATCAGTGCATTGCTTACTGTATCGTTGCGGGCAAGCGCGCCATGGAAGATGCCAAGCTCACCGGTGATGCTCTGGAACGGTTGGATAAAGCGCGTTGCGGCATCGTGATCGGCAGCGGCATGGGAGGGATGCAGAAGTTCGCCGAAGGCGTCATTACTATGCACGAAAAAGGATGCTCGCGCGTAACGCCGTTCTTCATTCCTTTCGTTCTGACCAATATGCCGGGAGGCATGTTGGCGATGGACATCGGTTTCATGGGACCGAATTATTCCATTTCTACCGCTTGCGCAACTGGCAATAATTCCATCATTGCCGCGGCTAACCATATCCGTAATGGCGAGGCAGACTTGATGATCACCGGCGGTGTCGAGCATCCCATTGTCCCGATGGGTGTTGCCGGCTTCTGCGCTTGCAAGGCGCTTTCCCAGCGCAATGATGCTCCGCAGAAGGCATCGCGGCCTTGGGACCGCGATCGCGATGGTTTTGTTATGGGAGAGGGTTCCGGAGTAATTGTCTTGGAATCGCTTGAGCATGCTCTTGCCCGTGGGGCAACGATTTATGCCGAATATCTTGGCGGCGGGATCACTTGCGATGCTCACCATATGACAGAACCGCATCCTGAAGGAAAAGGCGTCGAACTCTGTTTACGCGCTGCATTGCGTGATGCAGAAGTTGCCGCTGAGAATGTCAACTATGTCAATGCGCATGCAACGTCGACGCCGCTTGGCGATATGGCCGAGATCAATGCGATCAAGCGCGTTCTTCCTGATCCTTCAAAAGTTGTGATGAACGCGACGAAGTCGATGATTGGACACTGTCTGGGCGCCGCAGGAGGAATCGAAGCGGTCGTCACTGTAATGGGTATCAAAACCGGCAAGGTGCATCCTACGATCAATTTGGAAAATCCCGAGCCTAACTTAGGTTTTATTACTCCAACGAAAGCGCAGGATCTGGACATCAAGGTCGCGATCAGCAACTCGTTCGGCTTCGGCGGCCATAATGCTACCGTTGTGTTTGCTCCATATAGATAGAGAAATACCGAAAATGAATTGAGAAGCGTTTTCGGTACAGTTTTATTTGCAGATATATGGTTTTAAAAATCGAAAAAGAAAGAGCCTCAATTGATTTACAAAGGAGGCTCTTAAGCAGGTGTTATATGCTCATTTCTATTCAACTACTTCCACTTCATTAATATCGGTAATTGCATTATTAATAATTCCTTGTAATATTTCTATTAACTTGCCAGTTGTTTTTTCAAGACCATTTTTTGAAGCGATTGCTAATAGTTCAGGGTGATAGTTAGCAGGAATTACCATCCAATTCATAGAGTTGACTGCGCTATCCTTTTCCAGTTCTTCAGCTGCGCTTAAAGCGTACTTCTTCATATCTTCTAGATTATACATGTAACCTACATCAATGAGTAAGCATATCTCTTCACAATTCAATAATGGTGTAGTTTTTAGTAGAACGGTCATTTGATTTAGCATTGTATCGTAAAGTTTATTCATCTGTGTCATATGAGCATAATTTAGTAACTCAATCACACTGATAAGGCTTTTGTTTTTAATTGTTCCGAGATAGACAAATTGCTGGAGGTTTTCCAATGATTCTATAGACAAATTAGTTGTCAATTTTTCTGATTCTGTAAATCCACTTTCTTTTGCTGCGTTAAAATATTCAGTAAAGTCATTTAAATAAAGCATATGAAAATGTCTTTCATTACCTTCAGAATCAATAAGAACATAATCAGTACCTTCTTTGTTTACAGCATCACGATAATGTTTTTCACTATGATTTGCAGGTGAAATATTTTGCAATTGTTCCTGTGAAGGGTAGATATATTGATTATCTGGACACCAATAAAGTCGTACACTATGCTCACCTAAAACATTAGGCATTATCTCTCTTTTTCTTAAAATAGCATTGGTATAGGAATCATACTCACCCTCACTTGAAATACTACCTTGTTTGACTTTTGTAAGGTTACAGAAATTGTCGACAATTGTTTTGAATGACAATTTGCCTAGAAAGCCTCGATCAAGGATATAACTGGTAAAAACATGTGTGTTTTTACCTTTGCTCGCATCCTCGATCAGCTGTTTCAAAATTCCTAGCGATATATTTTGTACAGTTTCTAGTACTTCAGGAACGAATTTATCACCCTCATCCTTAAGAGGGTCCGGTAAATTATCCTTTGTGTATTCTGTGAAAAATTGTTTTATTTCAGGTGTTATATAATTGATATTAGCCATACTTATCTCCTTGATGTTTAATGTTTTTGTTTATAATTAATATATTAACGGATTAAATTAAAGATTTGATAAACTTTATTTCAAGAAATGTTAAATTTTATTTTAAAAATGGTTAACAAAAGAATTAAATATTACTAAATAATATATCGGATGCGATCAGCAAGTAAGTGTTCACGGAGGTGTTTTCCCTAGGGAACTAACTCAGTGAACACTTACTTCAGCAATTCGTTAGTCAAAATCTGATACAGCCTATAGTATAGATAACGAACGAGCTGTTTCCCTTTTCTTTTATTGACACTCGATCTACAATCCGTCAAAAAAGGAGATAGCGATGAGTAGTTCTATATCTGTCACCAAAGCTGAACCATATATGATTCCTGTTGGCCATGAAGATGACCATCGGTTAATGACCTTGGCAAAGGCGTGGCCGCCGCGTTTTCTTGAAATCATGAAGGAAAAGCAAATTCCAGTCGATGCAGACGTTCTTGATGTCGGTTGTGGTAACGGATATCTGACGGCGTGTTTTGCTAAAGCTTTTCCGGATGCTCGCTTCGTCGGGTTCGACAACAGTCAACAGCAACTGGAGGTTTGCC
>JACKPN010000012.1 GCA_024233575.1 Chlamydiales bacterium | reverse complement strand
TGAGTTGTTCATTCATTACAATAATAGAAAAATCTGCGCTAAGAGCTGTCTGATAATAATCAAAAGTTCTTTGGCCCGTTCCTGGAATATCACAGGGTTCTATTCCAAGTTTCTTTAAAGTAGGTATGAGATAATTGCTAATAAAGCAGTCACTGCCTGTTCGGCTTATAAGCGGATCTCGGCTTTTCCAGGATATGTTAGATGGAAAGTAGGAATCGATGGTATCGCGATCCCAGAGAAGATGACAGGATCTGGTTCCTAATATACTAGGAATCATTGTCAGTAACTTTATAAGGCAATCGTTAAAAAGGGTGTCAAGTTTGTCGTGTGTAGAATCATTTAGATATAATTTATCTGCTATAGGGGAATATAAGCTGATTTGGTGATTTTTAATAGAAAGATTCAGCGATTCAAGCAAAGCTGCGTATCCTTCCAACTCATTTTTCGTATTTATTTGCCCTGCTAATTTCTCTATGCCATCGAGAAAACGGTCATTTTCTCCATTGAATATTGGTGAAAGAAGCACTAAACATTGCTCAATGAATTGATGTTGCTCGATTGTGCTGAGAAGAATAGAGCTCTCCAGATTACGAGGTTCTTTTCCGGTTTCAATAGGATCTTCTTGTTGTAAGTGGTAAAATAGTTGAATAAATAACGCGTTTATTTCTTCGGAAGGATGAAGATGCTCTTTTATTGCACACAGGGCACAGAAATAGTTCCAAGTCAAAATAGAGTTTACCACCAATTGTTGGTCTGAAGTAAAGAAGCGTCTGAATCGAACCAGCTCTTTCAAAACAGTTCTAAATTTATGCAACTGTTGTATAGCTACCTGGGAAAATTTGAGGGGAGTTAGTTCGTAAAGCTTCTCTTCGCTCCATTGAGTTATTATCTCTTTGAGTTGACTACTCATTTGATTTGAAATACGAACTGCGACATCTTCTTTTGGTGTGGGGTTGTTGTTATGCAGTGGTTTACTGATTTTTTCTTTATTCGCTCTCAGCAACAAAAGAGCATCATCATAAAAGCTGGATGTAGGCGCCTCAGCTTTTCTTTGGAGCTGTTCACTATTGGCAAGAGGCAGAAGGTGTCTAGCAGCAACAACCAGGGGGTTTGATTCTTCTTCTAGTAGTGTTTCAACAGCTCGGTGTATTTGTTTGCCCGTTAAAGGCCCTCGGCATATTGCACATGTCTTTAGTGTTTCTACACATTGCTGATGGAAGGTGTGCAAGCAAGGTACGATTGCACAAGGTCTGAGTTTTTGATTTGATGTGTTATAAGGTTCCAGGCATATAGCACATTCCCTTGCGCTTGATACACACGGTTGCATTTTTCCTCCAAGAAATCTCTAAATTTCAGAGAGGATAAGTTTACTGCTACATGATGTCAAGGCAATTAAAGTTAATAAATGTTTACAGAGCCACTTGCAAAATTATTTGGGGCGTTTTTCCTGCAATTTTCCGTCTCACTTTGTGCTCGTTCTTGCAAACTGTCATCAGTTTGCTTCGAACTCCTCCCTTTGTGAGCCACAAAATTGCTAGAAAAACCGCACCCAAATAATTTTGCAAGTGGCTCTACAGAGAAGTCCTTTTACGTTGTTTTGTAAATTTTTTTATTAAGTGAAGATGTTACAGTATTATCTTTACTGTTTTATCTTCAATATGCAGACGGACGTTGCTATTGGCTTCCTTAAGTTTTTCAAGAAGGGTTTGCTCGTCGCTGTTACTGATGCTGCATCCTATCAGAACGATCTGCATAGCAGATTGTTTTCTGATATATTCCGTCAAACTTTCAAGGGTGAGCAGACAGCGCACTAGTGTCAGCTTGTTCAGGTAGGGAACAGCATCGTAGAGTAGTTGCAGTGTGGTTTCCGCATTCATTTCACTATAACTGGATAGTTTGAGCTCCCGCAGATACAGCGACACCTTAAACAACGACCGGAGAATGCAGGGAGAGCGCGTATTGCTCAAAAAAAAGTTTAATCGGGTATTACCTGTAATTGATATTTTGTTGAGATGTTGTTGGTTTTTAGTGAGGATGTGGAGATCTTTATTGGTGCAATTTGCATTATTGATGATAAGTTCTTCGATTTTTGTGCAGGATTTGCCAATTTCTTTTAGCTCTTGGGTTGAGTAGCCGTTTCTATCGTAGATGACGAGCGTTTTGATTTCAGGAAAGCAGTTGACGAGTGCCAGATATTCCTTTGGGGGATAAGTTTTAGCGTTTGTGAAAGAAACATTGCGGATTTTGTTATTTCGCACCTGTTGATCATTAGTTTGCAGCCTTTGTGATGCGCGTAGGTCGATAGTTAACGATTTTAGATGAGGCAGCTGATTGAGAGATTGCGCAACAAGAGATTGCGGCGCTGTCCATGATAAGTGATCGAGTTTATGAAATCGGCATAACCAATCCGTTGGCAGATCGCAGGGAACGGCAAGATCAAGCCGTTCAACATGCTTAAAAAGAATAGGATTTAGTTGATTTTGCAACTCTTCTTCATCGGTGATAGTGAGGGCTAAACATGAGTTTTTGCGAGATAATGAGACCCCTTCTGTCAAATGATTAAAATGGTCGGCAGCGCATGTAACCGCGTTGTTACTGCACTGATAGATGATCAGGAGTTCAATAAGTTGAAGCGTGGCGCTGCAGTCAAGATCTGTGATGTCCTTCACTATGCCTTCACGCAGATAATTGAGAAACGTCTTGGCGGCATTCTCACCATAGCCATAGAAGCGGATTTCGTTACTAAAAGAATAGCTGCTGTGTACGTTTGCGATGACGCATGGTACTGTTTGATCATCGAAAGAGGTAGCAAGGTAGAGTTCGTTCTGAATAATAATCTTGCTTGCTGCTTGGTAGACCCGATTTGCTTGTGGATAGGTTAGATTTCTTTTTAACAGTTCCTCGTAGAGAGATTTCGCTTTTCGCGACTTTTTGTGGCAGTAATACTCAAAAAGGAAGATGGCTTTATTGTCGTCATCATTTGGTGGTGGTTGTTTTTTCCAAGAGAATTGATTTTTAGTTTGTGTAATCAGATTATCGATGTGTTTAGCGAGTAGCTTCCAACTAGATTCGACCTCCTCTTCTTCTTGATATGTTTTGGTGAAAAGAAAGGCTATTGTTGATCGTAATAGACTGTCATAGTTTTCTTTAAGTCGTTGACATTTCGCTTTTAAAGCTCTGAGCTGACTTTTTCTAGTCAGGTATTCGCCGTATGTCCCAACGGTTTCTTCGGTCAGCCTTTCCCGTATTTTATCGAAAAGAGCGGAGATGCATCGTTCTTTTGGCGTAGAGAAGAACAACTGCCCATAGTTCCAAGTGATCTGATATTGAGTATAAATACTGCTGTCGCTAACTTCTTTGTATAGCGAACGCAAGTTGTCGTTAATCATCATTAATACGAGGTTGTGCATGTCACGTCTTATTGCCGATTGTATGCGGTGGGTCCCTTTTGCTCTAGTTGTTCTTACCAATAATTTTTTAAGTGGTGCTTTTCCTGAGGTAATGCTGCCGGAATTTCAAGAGCGTCCGGTTTTGTACTCTTCGCATGACCGCTACGATAATGGCAATGGGATTGACACTCCGCTAAGTTGTACCTTGGAGAAAGCGATCGAAGGCGCTGAGTCGTCGATACTGCTGATGACATTCACTTGCACAGATCCTAAGATCTTGGCTCTTTTGAATAAAAAAGCGATGGAAGGGGTATCGGTTCATATCCTTGCCGACAAAAAATCTAATATCCCATTGGCGCGGAGGTTGCGCCCAATGATCGATATCGTTACCCGTGACTCCGGCGATGGTCATTTTCATCATAAGGTGATGGTTATCGATAGGAAGTATGTATGGATAGGTTCGGGAAATTTTACCATCGACGGCCTAAGGAAGGTGCCGACGTTGGCGGTTGGTGTGTATAGTCCTGAGTTTGCGGCGCTATTGGAGCGCGAAGCCAGTTATGTCCATTGGCAGAACCGTCGGTTGGAAGTGTCGCATGGCGACGGCCGTTTCGATGGGCAGCGGATGGAGCTGTATCTCATGCCGCACTATGATCCGTTATGGTCAAATCCGATCACCAAGGCGATGAATGATCGGGCACTGGACAAAATGTTGGCGTTGATCCGCGGCGCCAAGACAAGGATTCGCATTTCGATGCATGTATGGACCTACCGTGATCTCGCGCAGGCGGTTGTAGAGGCGCATGAAAGAGGCGTTAATGTCGATGTGGTAACGGCTATGCCTAATGAGCAAGCGGTAGCGATGATGGCAGAAGCGGGAATTCCGGTGATGGTCAACAAGAATATGCATCATAAATGGATGCTTATTGATGACCATATTCTCGTTAACGGGTCGCCAAATTTCAGCCTATCGGCATTTTCGCGCAATGATGAAAGTTTTGTCGTTTTATACGATCTCGATCAAAAGCAGCGCGATGTGGTCGAAGCGATCTGGAAGCACCTTAATGATCAGTTTTTTCATTAGGAAAAAATAGTCTCTCCATTGATGACAATGTTCGTTAAATTGTAATTTGTTCCGTTGACTGTGTGAAAATGATCATTAGGTTGGCGTATGAACTGTTTTGTTATGATATTCTCAATTTTTTTTGTACAGTCTGCTGTTGCTAATGTTTGATCTATTGGTTGGACAGATGCTTGTATTGTTCTGTATGTAAAGAATCCGCAACATCCCATACCGCCTCCTGCGAACATCTCAACCTGCAGATGTATTTTTAAATCGACAATCTCGTATTTTTTTGTTGTGCTGTACATTTCTCCGATCGTATCGGCAAGATCATACAATTCCTGGTATTGCGTTTCGAGATGCTGTGGAAGCATTTCTGAAGAAATTTGCGTTTGAAGCGTTGTAGTCATTTTGTCACCTTCTTTTTGCAGGAATGATCTGTTCCCCATTGATTACTATGTTGCTTAATCTTGAGGAATACCATGTTTCTTTGGGCAGGTTCAGTTTCTCATTAAGATCCGGAGTTTCTTCGTCTGCAATGAAATCGCCTTCAGGGCCACTGTATGCAACAAGAGTAGGAGAAAAAGAGGTCACGAAATGGTTCTTGATGACTTCCTTGATTCTATCGCTGTAGGCGCCTTTTACAGAATTTTTGTCGGCAGGAAGAATAGATGCGATGAGTTGAGTATTTTTTGACGCTGGGCCTCTGCAGCTGAAGTAGTTCGGCCATTTTGCATACATTTCAATCAGCAGGCGCACACCTAAATCACTGATTTCATAAATTTTGATGGAGCGATATTCGTCTTCTGGTGATTGAATATTACGTTGCGCTTCCTCATAAAGCGACTCGAGATACTGTGGAAGTTTTTCTAAAAGGATTTGCTTTTGAAGCGTGGCTGCCATCCCTTAGTTTTCCTTCAGCTGAGAGCTGATGCTGGAGAACTCTTCGTAGACTTTTTGTATCTCTTCTTTGGTCATGGTATCAATTTTCTTTAGTTTGGGGATCAACTCTTCAAGCTGCTCCTTGACCTCTTCGAAACCAGCAATGGCATGACCAGGATCTGTTGATTCGACAACTTCAAGGATCTCGGCAAGCTGCTGCTCAGCTTTAGGGATCTCCAGGTTGTGGGAGACGATGAACTGTGATAGCCTTTCCATATCGAAAAGAAGCTTTTCCTGCTCCATTTCCGTCAAAGCCAAGGCATTGTCAAGGCGGGACGCGATGCTGTCGACTTCGCGTTTTAATCCTTGCTTCTCTTTGGCAATCTCATCGTTTTCAATCGCCCGCTTCCATCGGAGGAGCGTTTTTTTCCATTCGAGGACTTCTTCTTCAGTCAGGATACTGTTTGACATGGCAATACCAAGGTTGTTTTCAGTATGCCGTCAGTATTTCAATTTGAGAAGATTTCTTACAATAGAAAAGGGCATAGGCGATCGCCTATGCCCAGGAAAAGAAGATTACTGGCAGAATACTGTGCAATTGCTATCAATGAAGATAACAGGATTGGCATGAACGCCTTCTTGGAGCGCTGTTGAACCATTTGTTGTTGTCGCTTCATATGTAAGTGTTCCTGTTCTTGCGTCATAATTAGGATTTGACAGGACAACCATAGAGTCTGACAGGGTGATGCTGCTTGGCGTTGTTGTCTCGGTAACTAATGCAGCGTTAGGAGTTGTTGTGCTAGTCGTTGTCGTTGTGTTGGTCCAGTCGTTAATGAAGTTCTGTATTGTCGTTTTCCCGATGATTAGCGAAGGGGTTTCTGCGAAAAAAGCAATTTGCGGCTTGACGTCTTTCAAGGTAATAATGAATTTGTCTTCTGCAGACTGGTCTTTAGTGATGATAGCTTCGCTGGCGGTCTGTACATAGAGCACGCCGCTGTTATTTCCTGATGTTGTTGATGATGAAAAGAATGGTACCTCGGCAAAAGCCAGGGCCGTTGTGAACATGATCGTACACAAAGCAATTGCTATTTTATTACCCATAGGGATCTCCTTATGTTTGCGGCATCGAAATACGATGCGGCTTCTAAGTTTGTTTATACTATGGGCAGAATAGTCTATCTAGGGTAAATGGTCACCTTTAAGACTTTGATGTATAATAAGTTATGCTCATACGTTGCTGTTTGTTAGATCATCTAAAAACTGTTTGATCGCCAAGAGTTTTAAGGTTTTTAGATCTAGCTTTCCCGACCTTAGACGCGGAATTTTTTCGATAGGGACGAATGCTTCCCGGTCGGGTATTGCGTAGTCCGGAATGCTGTTTCCTTTTAGGTCGTTGACTATCTGTTGGATAGACTTTTCCATGCCACAGTAATAGACGATAAGCCTCTCGCCCTTATCGGGATCTGAAATGCTGGTCACTGCAAATCGTTCTTCGCCAGCGAGATCGTTAAGAGCATTCTCTAAATCATTATGGTTTATCGTCTTGTCGCCGATTTTGCTGTAACGTTCTATGCGGTCGATCAGGGTGATGAATTCATCTTTATTGATCTTGGCAAGATCACCGGTATGGTACCAGCCGTCTTGGATCGCTTCTGTCGTCTGTTCCGGCAGCTTGCGGTAACCTTTCATGATGTTAGGGCCTTTAACAAGCAGAAGGCCGATGGTATCGGTGGGAAGCGGCTCTAGTGTGTCGGGCTCGACAACGCGAGCGATGACGCCAGGCAGCGGCTGACCAACAGATCCACGCATAAACCCTTGATGGTATGTGCCCGGAAGACGGACATTCAGCGTATTTGTTGAAATGACCGGTGAACATTCGGTAACGCCATAGCCTTCGACAGGTGTGAGTCCAAATTTTCTTTCGAAAGCGATGGTGAGGCTGTCAGAAAGCTTGTCGGATCCTGTCAGAACAAAACGCAGCGAACCGAACTGCAGCGGCAGGATTTTGTTGTAGTAGAGATCCAAGAGTTTCGGCGTTGTCCACAACATCGTTGCTTTTTGCTCTTCGATGATTTTACCGACAGTACGACTGTCATCGGGGTCGGGATGCAGCACAAGGGGTAAGCTGTGGTTCAGGCCTAGCCACATAATCATATACCCGAAAGAGTGCGATAACGGGAGGGCATGGAATAGCTTGTCGTTCGACTGCAGAGCTGGGATTACCTGAGCAATGCCTTCAATATTTGAAGAGATATTGAAGTGGCTAAGCTCAACGCCTTTAGATTGTCCTGTGGATCCGCTGGTAAAGAGAATCGCCAAAGTGTCGTCCATTTGCTGTTTCGTCCGTGTTCCGCAGTATTTTTCCGTCAGCCAGACAGGAGCCAGCAGCCCAAGCGATGCCGCCATAAAACGGTTGAAACGGGTGACTTTTCTTTGCAACTTCTCACAGTCGACCATCTTAATGTTGTCGGGAAGGACGGAAGCCATCGATTCCGTGGTAAGCACGGTGTTGATATCGGCAATTTCAAGCTGATGGCGCAGCTCATCGATAGAACAATCGGGATTGATGTTGACGACGGTGCGGCCGCTAAGCGTGGCGGCGATATTGACGATAACCGCTTCGATGCTTGTCGGCAACATGATGCCGACAGTTTCGTCGTTGTTCCAGATGCCGTGCATCTTATGCGCCAAAGCAATTGCGTTTCGCAACACGCGCAGTCGCGATAGTTTTTTTCGTGTGGCATCGGCGACACACAGGCGCCAAGGGGCGCGCCAAACGGTTTTTAGGAAGGTGTGGTGGATCGGGACTTCATCTTCTTTACGGTGCATCCACGCCTGATATTCCAGTTCGCGGATGGCTTGACGGATCTCATTGACACTGGAGTCGGCAGGCATGTGTTCGCCGATGCTGACGGTGATCGGGTGGGCGATATCAAGGGGACGTTTTTTTAGCAGCTTGCCACCGCTGAATGAGAAGTTGCGACCCCAGACCCTGTCGAGATGGACAGGGATTAATGGACATTTATGCCCCTTAGCGATCACTTCGATGCCGCGGTGGAATGGCAGCATCATGCCGATACGGGTGATGTCGCCTTCAGGGAAGATGCAGAGCAGTTCCCCTTTTTCAATCATCTCGCCAGCATCGCGAAGAGAGCGAAGCAGGTCTGTCGGCGATGCCGTGCTGGCAACGGGGATTGCTTTCATCAAGCGTGCGATCGGTCCAATGAACCAATGGTTGAAGTAGAAATCGCTCATAATAAAACGGACAGGTCTGTCGACTGTCGCGGAAACAAAAAGGGCATCAGTCGCGGAGAGGTGGTTGCAGACGAGCAAGCCTCCGCCTTTTTTGGGGATGTTGTCCAAACCGTAGATCCTAAAGCGGTAGAAGGTAATAGTAAGGACAACGAAGATCAGACGGACCAGCGCTTCTGGCAACAGACGCACGGAGAAAATTGTGCAGAGGGCAACGAAGCCAGCGGAAATGATCAGCGTCTTGGAGAGATCGAGTCCACTCCATGCCATCGTCGCTGCTGCTAGCGATCCCAAGATCATTCCACTAATGTTGATGAGGTTGCTGGTGGCAATGATCGATCCTCGTTGTGACTTGGGCGAGCGCCATTGGATGATCGCCTGCAGAGGAATGATCAGCATGCCGGCAAAGAGCCCTGCGCCAAGGACGGTGCATGCCGTGCCGACCATCCCCGGTTGTACAACTCCTAGAATTGTCGAAGCAATGGCGAAGCCGATAGACCCGAAAGGAATCAGTCCGTATTCGATCCGTTCGCCGGACAAGCGTCCGCCAAGTAGCGCGCCGATGGCGATGCCAACGCCAAACGATGCCGGAGGTACTCCTTGCAGCAGTTCTCCTTTCTCGATGTTGACGACGAGGCTTTTGGCGTATACAAGGACATTCTGACCGAGGAGGCTCATAATGGTCCAGTAGAGCAGAGTGCCGATAATTGCCAACAGGAGAATGCGGTCACGCCACATGATGCGGAAGGCACTCCTGAGAGTCTGATACATCGAAGTGGGCTTTTCTCTTGCGGGAGGTACATGAGGAACAAGGAAAGATGCGAGCAGTCCCATTGCTGACAATCCTGTTAAGATGCAAGGTGCTGTCCACGACAATGCAGTCATGGTGCCGCTTTTATCGGCAGCAAGGAGGACGGGGCCCAGTCCTGTACCGCCGATGATTGCAATCATCGTCCACATCTCAATCAGGCCGTTCCCTCGCGATAGGCGGTTGTAGGGCAAAATTTCAGGAAGGATGCCATATTTTGCAGGGCTGAACAACGCGCTTTGCATGCCCATCATACCTAGGATGACATAAGGAAGAAGCAGATGCGTCGGCGCCAGATAGAGGCTGACAGTAGCAGCTCCCATCAGAAGGAGCTCCAGCGCTTTTGTGGCAATGATGACCGAACGCTTGCTGCGGCTGTCGGATAGAGGTCCTGCAGGGATCGAAAAGATCAGCATCGGAACAAGGAAAATCAATAATGCAGCTGTAGCAAGGAGCTGCGATGAATATTCAAACTGTGATGGATCAATACTGGCGACGATAGGCCGTGTTGCAAGAGTGAAAACGATTAATTTCCACGCGTTGTCATTGAATGCGCCGATAAATTGCGAAAATATCAATCCCATTAAGGGATGAAGAATTTTCTTTTGGCTTTTTTTTGTTTCACTTTGCATGTTACATATTACATTATATAAAAGGAGTGATTATAGCAGTTTAATGAAATATACGCAAAACCGGTAAGAATTCATTTTAAATGATGATTGACGAAGAGATCAACCAGCTGGAAACATTTTCTTTGGAGGGCGATTACCTCGCCCGTTTACGGCAGCTGACAGATCATATATTGCTGTCTCCCGAGAAGGCGCGTGCACTGGATCCTATGCTTGCATTACTCGCTAGGTACCCAAACGAAGATTTTGGCGCTCCCGGACCGCTTGTCCATGCCATTGAAAAATGTTCGGATTATGAACGTGCTTTGTTTGAATATGTGGAAAAGTCGCCGACGACGACCTTCGTTTGGATGCTGAGGCGTCTATTTAATCGTTCTTCAGATAAGGCGATTCGAGATAGGTGTAAATTTCTTTTAGAAAAAATCGCTGGTAATCAAGATGTTGATGATCAGATTCGTGAAGATGCGACGATCTGCTTGCAATGGCTCGATGATGCACGGTAATTAACAATCTGTCATAGTGCAGGTATGGCTGATTTGTGGTCTTATGAATCAATAATTGCTCTGATTGTTATCGCTCTGTGTCTTACGGCAGCGGTATACCTGCTATGGGAGCCGGTGAAGATGCGCCTTCTGTGCAGGATCCTCCATCTGCCGCCCCCGGAGAGCGGCATCCGCTTGTTAAAAAATGTGACGGTTGCCATGTCTGACGGAGTGATGCTCGTCTGCGACATCTACCGACCAACAGATAGCGGTCCTTTTCCTGTGATTTTGATGCGCACTCCCTACGAAAAGGGTAACGATGATTATTCTTTCCCTTTGATAGCTAAGATCTTCTGTTCTCAAGGTTATGTCTTTATCTCTCAAGATGTCCGCGGTAAATATGGCTCCGAAGGGGAATTCAGCCCCTTTGTCAATGAAACAAAAGATGGTACGGATACGATCGCCTGGATTATGAAGCAGGACTGGTGCGATGGCAATGTCGGCATGTGGGGATTTTCCTATTTGGGAACCTGCTGCTGGGTGGTGGCGCCGGAGTCCCCTCCCGGATTGAAAGCGCTTGTCACCATTTTTTGCAGTCAGAACGCCTACACCACATGGATTGATAAAGGGGTTCCCTACTTGAAGGATATCCTGTTTTGGCTATCGAAGCATCATGGTCGTCGCGGCAGGGAAGTAACGCATGAAGAGATCGATAAGATCATCCTACAGCTTCCTGTTCTTGAATTCGACAAGCGCCTTAAGGACGGAATCGATACGTTCAAAACATGGATGGCCCACCTGCATACTGACGACTATTGGGGAAGCTTCAGCGTTAGCGGGCGTCGCAGCGAAATTTCCGTTCCAGCCTTGTTTATTGGCGGCTGGTACGATCGTTTTCTCCGCGACACCATCCGCGACTATAACAAGACAATACGTGCAAACCCGCGGAGCTTGACAACGAAAAGCCGGCTGATTATCGGCTGGTGGAGCCACGACCCGACAATTGAGCCACCCGATGTTCATTTCAGCAAAGAAGGAAGGTTCTATCACCAATTTGAACCGATGGTCAAGTGGTTCAACTGCTGGTTGAAGGGCGAAGAGTTCGCTTTCGATCCGGACAATCCGGTTGCTTATTATATGATGGGAAAAAACGAGTGGCGCAACGCTGCGTCGTGGCCGCCCCCTGGCGTTAGCAATGTGAAATTCTATCTTGATAGTAAAGGGCACGCCAACAGCGGCGAGGGTGATGGCACTTTGTCAACAAGCATTTCCGTCAAAGAGGTTACGGACAGTTATGTTTACGATCCTCTCGATCCGGTGCCTTCCATAGGCAACAATATGCTTTACCCTAACGATACCGAAGGACCCAGAGATCAAAAGCTTATCCTCGAGCGCCATGATGTTCTTGTCTATACCACTAAGCCGATGGAGGGCGATTATGAGATCGCCGGTCCTGTGAGCGCGGTGATTTATGTGCAATCGAGCGCTGTCGATACCGACTTCTGCGCAAGGTTGTGCGATCTGCATCCGAATGGCAAGAGCTACTTTCTTATCAACGGGTTCCAAAGAATGCGTTTTTTGGATTCGGTGAAAATAACGCACGGGGTTGAAAAAGACAAAATCTACCGTGTCGAGCTGGATATGGGGCATATCGCCCACTGTTTTTTGCGCGGTCACCGTATTCAGCTGCAGATCACTTCATCAGACTTTCCTAACCATGAGCGTAACTTGAATACCGGAGGCAGCAACGAAGGCGACGCTGAAGAAACTACAGCTGTTCAGACGATCCATCACGGTCGGACGTATGACTCGCATCTGCTTCTTCCTCATCTGTAACCTCTATCGGCGTTGTGTATTTTTTATTGAATGCTTCCACTTTGTCCATGATTTCTTGCTTGATTTCCTCATTACGAAAATTGTTGCTGAAAGAGATTGTCATCTGTTGTTGACGGAATACCGCTTTTGGGAGGAGCGATGAGAGGAATCCTAAATCAGCAGGTGTTGTTTCGAGAGTCTTCACAGCAATAGTCACATCGCCCCAGCAAGTGCGCTGCGTCCATTGATGATCTAGTTTTTCATGTGAAAAATCCTTTTGCTCGAAAAGAACATTCCACCATTGACGAAACTCGTTAATCTGATCGGAAAGATATTTTTCGTCTGTGATTTTTTGCAGATGCTCTAGAAGATAACGAGGTTTCGGAGGGTCGTACGGCTTCGCGTACTTGCTGAGAAATGCTTCCACTATCGCTCCCACTTTTTTCTTGAGTTCCTGGTTCGTGAAATTTTCTTCATAGTTGACGCTGACTTTCTGCTGCAGCTGGCGCTTCGATATATGGATCGTTGTCCGCATGGTCACGCTGATTTTTCCCGAAACGGTATCGAACGTCCAAAGATGCGATTCCTTTTCCGGAGGTTTGCTTAACATCACCGAATCATTGAGAGCGTTTTTTAGATCGCGTAAGAAGAGCTCGTCAGAAATTTTTGTTTTTACTGTAGTGAAGAAAGAGGTCATCGCTTACCTTAATTTTTATGTAATTTCATACCACGGAATGATGATGAATACGATTTTTTTTGTGTTAGCCGCTACGGTTATGCTTCTTGCTGAACAGTCTTTTGTTAATCCTGTCGGTAATGAACCGCTGCAGGAGGATCCTCAGCAGGAGCTGCCGCTGCAAGAAGATCGTTTGCAGCAGGAACCAATACCGATGAACCCTCAGCAGCAATTGCCTTTGCAGGAAGCGCCGCTACAGCAACAGCCGTTGCAGCAAAATCCACAACAGGAGCTTCCATTGCAGGAGGACGCTTTGCAGCAACAGCCGCTTCAGGAACTGCCTTTGCAGGAAGATCGGATAAATTAATGGTTTATCAATTTTTTGATTGTCATCTTTTTAAGAAAAAATTATATTACCAAAAAACGTGAACTCACGGAATGAGGACGCTGCTATGATGAAAGCTTTGTTGAGATCGCTCTTACCCATCCTATTCGTTTGTACTTATCTGCAGGCCGATGATCAAGCGGCTGCGCAATCGAATCAATTTAACTGGCCCCAACCGAATGCTCCTTACGAAGAAACAAGTGATTTCATCGAGCCTGTGCATGAAACCCAAGAAAATCCTGATGCAGATCAGGTACAAGGGACAGATCATGTGCTGGAAAAAGATGAAGCCGAAGAGAGGCCTGAGATCAAGGCGCCGGAAGGCGAGCCTCTCTATGAGGAGCCGTTGGAAACAACACCCCTGCATGAAAGCCCTCTAGAAGAAGAGCCAATCAATCTAGATCCCCTTGAAGAAGAAAACTTCGAGGAAGAGCCGATCATTAATGATAAGCCTTTAAGTTACGTCGGGCATTTGCTGGAAAAAAAAAACTAGCAGCAGCTGAAGAGGAGAAAGACGCCCCTCCCAGCGACTGGAAGATCACCCCATTCGAGAAGAAAGATCTCCTTGAGATGAAGCCGATCGAGGAGATGACCATCGAAGAGCTGGAGATCTCCTGCGGACTTGTCGAAGTCGATGAAGATGTTGATGAAGATAATCTTCGTTGCTGGATCGATTGCGCTAACGAATCTATCAATGATTTCCCCATACAAAACCTTCCTTTTGGAGTGTTTTCGAGAAAAGAAACGCCTAATGATCATACGATCGGTGTGGCGATCGGCGATCGTATCATTGACTTGAAGCGTGCTATCAGAGCTAAGCTGCTGTGTGATCTGCCACCAGAAGTTCAGCAGGCCCTTAGCAAATCAACGCTGAATGCTTTTATGGCGATGGGACCGAAAATCTGGGAAAATACACGCTATTTGCTGCAGAGACTTATGAATGAAAAGTCATCAATACTGCGAGATAATGAAGAGCTGAGATATATGATCATGGTGCCCATGACTGATGTCGACATGCACCTGCCTTTTAAAATTGGCGACTACACAGATTTCTATACTTCGGAAAATCATGCGCGTAATGTAGGCAAGAGATTTCGTCCGAATAATCCATTGATGCCGAACTTCAAGCATCTTCCTGTCGCCTATCATGGGCGCGCCAGTTCTGTTGTGGTCAGCGGTACTGATATCGTCCGTCCTAAAGGACAAATCCTAGAATCCGGAGCAGAGGCTCCCGTTTACAAGCCGAGCGAGCTGCTCGATTACGAGATCGAACTTGGCGCCGTTGTTGGAGCGGGCAATCCCTTGGGGCAGCCAATCGCCATGGCTGATGTTGCCGATCATCTATTTGGGATGGTCATCATCAATGACTGGTCGGCGCGCGACGTACAGAAGTGGGAATATCAGCCGCTTGGACCTTTCAACGGTAAGAACTTCGCCACATCGATCAGTCCATGGGTGGTGACCCTTGAAGCATTGAAACCCTACCGTGTCCCCGGCCCCCCAAGAAAAGAAGGCGACCCTGAGACTCTCGACTACTTAAAAAGCGAAGAAGACTGGGCGCTCGATATCACTGTTGAGGTGTACCTTTCTTCTGAAAAGATGCGTGAGCAGAAAATGGCGCCGCTGCTACTTAGCAAAGGAAACTTTGAGGGAATGTATTGGACCATTGCGCAGATGCTTGTTCACCATACCTCTTCCGGCGCTAATCTGAGGACCGGCGATTTGTTGGGAAGCGGGACGATTTCCGGCGAGACTGATGATTCCAAAGGAAGTTTACTAGAGATCGTCGAACCGGGATCCAAAGGGATAGAGCTTCCTGATGGAACAATGCGCCGCGCTTTGCAGGATGGCGATGAAGTGATCTTGCGCGCATATGCCTACAAGGAAGGAAAACCACGTATCGGTTTTGGTGAATGCCGCGGTATTGTTGTTCAACCTCGCTAATAGAATTCGACCCTAAAGAGCCACTAACAAAATTGGTCGGGTGTGGTTTTTCTAGCAATTTTGTAGCTGACAATTTGCGTGAACGAACACGAAATGAAAGGAAAATTGCAGGAAAAACGATCCAATCATTTCGCAAGCGGCTTTCATATATAATGGAATATTGATGATGAGAAAAAAAATCAGATTGTCATTCTGGCTGTTTCTTTTTACTTTCGCGAATGTATTTTCTATAGAGCCAACGCGTTGGGTTGTTGATTATTCGCAAGGGATCAATCCGAAGCAGTTGCGTGATTATTCTGTTATTGTCATGGACAGTCAAGGCAATCCGCTTCTTGAGGGGTTCATCGAAAAAGAAAAAGAGGTGTTAGGCTACATTAGTTTAATGGAAGTGGGAAATCATCGTTGGTATTTTCCGGAGATTGAGCAAGCAGGACTCGTTATAGAAGAAAATCCCAACTGGCCTGGAACTTATGTAATCGATATCCGTAATAAACAATGGGTCAAGATGGTGATCGAGCAGTTGATCCCGCGGTTGTTGTTCGAACGTTATGATGGTCTTTTTCTCGACAATCTTGATGATGCCGCTGCATTGGAACAGCGTAATCCGGAGAAATATGCCGGGATGAAGAAGGCAGCGGTCAACCTTGTCAAAGCAATTCATCTGCATTACCCTGAAGCAATATTGATGATGAACCGTGCGTATGAACTGTTGCCGCAGCTTGCCGATCAGATTAACATCGAACTGGGCGAGTCTGTTTATAGTACTTACGATTTTACAACTAAGAGCTATAAGCATGTTCCAGAAGAAGAGTATCAAAGGCAGGTCGAGCTATTAAAGAAGGCACAGCAAGCCAACCCGCAGCTAAGAGTGTTCACCTTGGACTATTGGAATCCTGACGATTCCGATGAGATACGAAAAATTTACCAGGTAGAAAGAAACAATGGCTTTGTTCCTTATGTTTCTACGATCGATTTACAAAAGGTGATACCCGAACCAAAATGAAAGCCATTAATGCCATTGCTTACGTCCTGATTTTCAGTCTGTTAGTTTTTCATCCTTTATGTGGTGAAGATGCGCGTTTGCCACGACGTGTGATAGGTCTCTATAATTTGGAAAGCGGTCCTGATGTTTGGTATTCCTACGTCCATCAATACGCTGCGATGCCGATAGAGCAAAATGGCCTTATCATTGATTACCATCATTTGGACGATCCCTTGCCGAAGGTTGAGGATGTCGACGACCTTCTCGGCGCTTTGCTTTGGCTGGATAATGATCTGAGCGAAACGCAGACTAAAACTCTCGCCGATTGGATCAGAAGCCTTCTTGCTGCAGGAAAAAAATTTGTATTGATGGGTAATCCCCCTTCTCGATTTTTCAATCAGCAGCGCGATATTTGGAAAGCAATGGGGTTAGCGTATCGCGATCGTTGGGTTAACAGCACCTATAACACGCGATTTACGAAGATGGATCCCAGGATGGTGGGCTTTGAGAGGCAGTATGTCGATTTTCTCCACCCCTATCCCGTGATCGTGCCGATTGAAGAGGACGCTGAAGTATTTTTACAAGCGAACATCGGCAGAAATGATAAAAAACAAAGTATTCTCGTAGCAACCACATCACACGGAGGATATGCCGCTTCCTACTACGATGTATACTATACGTTTGAGGGTGATAAAGAGTTCCGGCGCTGGTATATCAATCCCTTCTATTTTTTCAAAAAGGCATACAACGCAGAAAACATGCCGATACCCGATACGACGACATTGGCGGGATGTCGGATTTATTACAGTCATATTGATGGCGACGGATGGAATAGCCGCACACAGATCGATCCTTTTCGTAAAGAAAACTGGATCACGGCTCATGTTATTAGGAAGGAAGTCATTGAAGCCTATCCTGAACTTCCGGTTACCGTTGCGCCAATCGCTGCCGATATCGATCCGCGTTGGGTAGGATTACCGGAAAGCCAGGAGGCGGCGCGCATCCTGTTTAAGCTCCCTCAGGTCGAAGTGGCCAGCCATACTTATAGCCACCCTTTCGATTGGGGATTCTTCAAAAACTACGTACCGGCAGCAGAGAAGCCCTACCTGCATCTATATCCTTTAGGCTCCTGGGAAGATAATAGCTTACTGGGAGAAGCAGAAAATGCGATCGATCGCATTGATGGACGCGAAGTGTCGGAGCGGGAAAAGGAGTTTCACTATCCTAAGCTTGGCGAAGGATATGATATTCCCCGCGCTTTCGCGAACCACCCTTTCAACTTGAAAGAAGAAGTAAGCGGATCGATCGCCTACATCGACCAGTTTGCCCCGGAAGGAAAAAAGGTCGAACTGTACCAATGGTCGGGAAACTGCCAACCATTCGTTGAAGCCTTGGAAGATGTGAAGAGGGTGGGTGTACGGAATCTTAATGGCGGCGACACGCGCTTCGATAGCTACCACGCTTCGTATGCATGGGTGCGCCCGATTTCACGCACGACAGGCCCTTATCGCCAGATCTATGCTTCGGCAAGCAACGAAAATACCTATACAGCCTTGTGGACAAAGAAGTTTTACGGCTTCAACCAGCTTGTCGATACCTGGAGCAATACCGGCAGTCCTATACGTGTCAAACCGATCAATCTTTACTATCACATGTATTCAGGGGAAAAGTTCGCCAGCTTGAACGCTTTGCTGCAGAATATTGAATATCTGTTGAGCCGTGAGTTTATCCCGATCGATGCTTCCCACTTCGCCGAAATCGCAGCAGGCTTTTACTCCATGAAGATAGACAATATCGGTGACCGCTCCTGGCGTTTTCTCAATCGTGGCAAGCTGCAGACCATACGCTTTGATCAGGCAGCGTTTTCCGCCGTAGATTTTGACAATTCCTTAGGGATAGTCGGTCAGAGACGGCAACTAGGGAGCCTCTTTGTCTACCTTGATGCCGCTGTCGACCGTCCTGTCATCACCTTGAAGGATAGCGATGAATATTACTGCAATCCTGTTGCAGGGCGTCCTTACTTGGTGAGCAGTACGCGGGAAATCACCCATGTTGAACATGACGATAAAGGCGTCAACTGTATGGCAATTGGACGTTATCCCCTAAAAATGATTTGGGTTGTTCCGGAAAATGGCGTCTATACAGTCTCATTAAATGGAAAGAAAGAGTCTATCGCAGTCGATGACAATAATCTGACGGCTTTTGACGAAATGATCGGTGGCGGACCGTTAAAAATACGTATTGAGAAAGAGATTTCCGAATGAATTGGCGCTCCTATTACATTACAGTGTTTGCTGTTGCCGCATTCGCCCTTGTTCTTGGCGTCTATCTGATTCCGACGAAAAAAGAATTCTCTTTGATGTATTACTACGACAAGCAGTTTGAACAGGCATATGAAGGGTATAAGTCCCTATACGACGACGGCGACCGTACGATTTCTGTGACGATGCCTCTGGTTTGGATCGACCTGGAGTTTGCCGATACCGACGATGCGATCAACATCATGGAGGATTATGTCGGTGAAAACAGCCGTAACCTGGATGCTTTTGTTTTTCTTGGCGGCATGTATCAAGATGCCGACCGCCCTTACGATTACCTTCAAAACTTGAGCGATATCTATCGTCTTCGTCCTTCTGTGAAGATTTTGAGAGAGCAGGCAGCGCTATATAGACATTTTGGAGAGGTCAGCCGTGCTGTTGCTGTGCTTAGGGAGATCATCAACAAATATGATGCTACAGAAGAAGAGTATCGTGATCTTGTTTTTCTCTATGCGCGGCGTGGCGACTATACCACCGCCCTTGCTACAGCCACAGAGATGATCCAACACTTTCCCATGGATAAGCTGCAACCGGAGTCGGTGCGTATCGCTGTCGGCCTCCTTACCGATGAAGGTGAGCAACAGCGTGCCGTTGCTTTAGCAAGAAAATATATAGCTGTTAATGGCGATCTTACCAGTATTATCGATCTTGCTTATCTCTTTAGCGATCGCGGCTTGTACCGCGATGCTTTGGAGATTATCAATACCGCTTCGAAGGACGAAGAATACGAGCGGCCTTTGATCGTCGCGAAGTCGAGTATTTTGGGGAGCATGGGAAGCGATGAAGAACTATTCCGTTATCTTAACAAAATATTCGAAGCAAAAAAACTCCCTGATTCGCTGGTTCCAGATCTTGTAAAAGCGGCGCTATACACATCTGATGGCGAGAAGTATTTGAGTACAATCGTCAAACAGATCAATTTTTCTGCAGTCAGTAGAGAACTTATTCTGAAAATTGCCGAATTTTCAGCGGTTAATAACAATAAAGCTCTGGCTGATTCCATCATGGAGCAAGTAGGAAAAGAGCGTCTGCTGAATGATCCTTTTCTTACCGTTATTCTCTCTTTGGCACGCGGTGTAGAGACGGAGCCGCTTTTACAGCGCCTCCATGCAGCGCATCAATTTTCTGATGACCAGCTAGCTACTCTTGTCTCTTTGTATCATCGTAAAGGCTACGATAGGCTCGCAAAAGAAATATTAGGAAATTTTCACTCTTTTGAAAACATTGACGATGATGAACTTTTCGAGTTGGCGACAACGTATGTCGATCTAAAAATGACAGAGGAAGGTCTTGACCTTATTGAAGAGCTGCGCAGTCATAATCTGCCCAAGGACACCGATGTTGATGAAGCGTGGATGCTTCTTTCCACCGCACAGGGAGAAGATGACCAGGTACGTCGTTTTTTAAAAGAAGACGACACTGTTGAAGAGGACATTCTGATGCAGATCTATGCGACGGCTCTTGCACATGGTGAAGAGAAACTGTCCCTGGACATCGCCGAAAAGCTTGTCGGACGTACGGATTCACCAGTCAACCGTCTTCTTCTTGCAGCTTCACGTGTCATCAACGGGGACGATGCAGCCGTTAATGAGGTTGAAGAGTTAATAGGCAGAGATATCATCATCAGCGATGTGTCGCTAGCAGCGCTAGCCTCGGCAGCGAAGAAAGCCGATGCTCTGCGGTCTTCCTTTCTAACTGTTGTCGATAAACAGCTTCAAAATCCCGACATTAGCGGACAGAAAAAACGCACATTAGGGTATTTACTGGTCGATGGTCAGTTAAAAAAGCGCGCTGCCGGCATATTTTTTGAACTGGCAAAAGATAAGTCTTTCGACAACCCGGATATGCAAACGCTGTTAAGCCTTTGGGGAGAAAAGCTTGATGATGACCAGCTTGCTTATGTTGTAAAACATGCCGAAGAGAGTGAAAAAACGGAAAAAGGCAAATGGCTGCAGCATCTGGTCGACACCCATAACGCCGATGAAGCTGTCGACCTTGTCGATGAAGAAGATCTTGCCACTGACACTGTCTTAGACGCTTATATCGGTGCTGCTGCACAGTTACAGGATAAAGAGCTTCTTGCTTATGCCGTCACCCGCATCCCTAGAGATGAAGAACGTCTGCCGCGCTTGAAAGGGCTTGGAAAAATCATTGCCGACTCCGGTATGTATGATCAGGCTGAAGAACTCTACCTCCGCGTATTGGAAAAAGATTCTAATGATGCTGACACATGGAAGCAGCTGGGAATCATCTCCTATCAAAAAGGGGCCTTCACAGCATCGATCCGCTACTTCCGCTGTTATTTTGTTTTGGAAGCCGGAGATTATCTTTCTCACTACTACTATGCGTTAGCCCTAACAGAAAAAGAGAAAGACCGCGAGGCTAAACCATTTTTTTGCAGTGCCAGACATAAATTAGAGCTGATGCCCTCACGCGATCATTCGCAGGATATGATCTTAGCACATGTGTATGCTCGGTTGAATAGACCTGTGTGGGCTCGCGGTATTTTCCGTAAGCTTTTACAGCAGTCACCTACCGACTTTAGCTTGCGAATCGACTATGCAAATTTTCTAATCGAAAACCAATATTTCGGCTCTGCAGCACGGATACTGCGGGAAACAACAGCGAACGATCCACGCGAAACTGTCACGCTTCTGCAGACGCGGGCACGCTGGTTCCGTGAAACGGGTAACGTTGGTTTAGCAGAGAAAATTCTGTGTCGCCTCTATGCTGAAGATCCAGAGAATGTAGACCTTCTCGCCAGCGTTGCCGACGTGGAGTACGTCCTGGGAAGCTGGCGCCGCAGCTTGTCGGCCCTGAATATCGCCGAGTGCAGACAACCCGGTAATGAGTCGTTGCGACGCGCTAAGCATGATCTTTTGGCGGATCATAGCCCTTATATGGCTGGCAACTATGAATATCGTAAGACCGGCGACGATCAGCGCGAGCATTTCAGCAGGCTCTACGGAAAGAGTTATCTTCTGTCATATTCTTATCTATCATGCCGGGCAGAATGGGATCTTATTCATGTTAACGACTTCATCAACATGTACGGGGTTCTTGAAGATGCAAACGAGACAGTCCCGCGAGGATTCATCGCTATCGGTAATGATTTTTGTTCAGGGATGAACGTGCTAGGAACGCTTTTCCTTGCTGAAGGTATCTTTGGCGCCGGAGGTGAAGCATCGGTCTATGATTCAACGGGACAATGGACAGTGCTCGGATGGCTCAATTCCCCATGCTGGGATTTCGTCGAGACAACTTTGCAGCATGGAACAAAAGACCGCGTCTTGGTTGGCCGCAAGCAGAGGATACGCCGTTGGCTTGAAGCAGAGCTCGCCCTTGCTCTCAATAGATATAATTTGGTTGGACTGACAAACGCCGCATCATCATGGTCGGCAGTAGGACTTGTTGTTTTTCGTCCTTTCCCCGATTCCTCCGTCAAACAGTGGCTGGGAAGGGATAGCAACTTTTCCTTAAACTATGGGCTTGACAAGGAGAACCGTACCTCTATCGTCACACGGATAGATGCTAACGGATTTCCTTTTAATCCGGTGCCATTGACAAACCGAGAGGACCATACCTTCTATTTCTATCTCGAAAAGAAACTGTGCCAGTTAGCAATCTTCCAAAGCTATGGCGGTTATGTCTACGATACTGTCGCACGCGGTAAGGCGCGGCCTGTTGGGGGGGTGTCGGTTGTTCTTGGAAAGAAGGATTGGTGGGAAGGGCGTTTCGACTTTAATCATAGTACGAGTACAGAGAGGGAAGGAGAGATTGTGGATAGTTATAAATTTGAGCTACGAAGGGCTTTTTGATGAAAATGATACACATGCCAAAATATGTCGCGGGAGTTAGGACGGCAGCGCTTCTCGAGACTTTGTTTTTTCTTACGGCTCTTACTGTTGGCGATTATTTTTTCGGCGCCGGCGACCGTATGATCACGCTGTCTCCTCATCCATTCTGGATTATTATCCTTCTTATCAGTGTCCAATATGGCACCTTTGAAGGGCTCTCCGCCGCCTTGCTGTCGACCCTATTCCTCTATGTAGGAAATGTCCCGCAGCAGACTATCCGTGAGACTCTCTTTGAATATCAATTCCAGTTGGCATTACGACCGCTCCTTTGGTTTATGGCAGCATTCATTTTAGGAGAGCTGCGCAATAGATTGGCAATGCAGAACAAGGAACTGGAAGGGGAACTGCAGAAGTTGCGGGAAGAGAGCGATGAAGTCGTTAAGAACTACGAAAGCTTGAAAAATGCAAAAGAAAATCTTGAGGCGCATCTTGTTACGCAACAGCGTTCGACGGCCATGACTTATAAAACCCTAAAAGGGCTGGAATCATTGAACCCTGCGCAGATCATCATGAAGCTAAATGGTGTCGTTGAAGCCGCGCTCAATTTGAAAAAATTTTCCGTCTATACACTGGGACCTAACGGTTTGGAAGTCGCAACCAGCCATGGATGGTCTGATGATGATCGCTACTTGCTTAGGATCACTCCCGACAACCTCCTTTATCGCGAGCTGGTCTCTGCCGAGAGGATCATTTGCCTCATTAATAAGGAAGACCAAAAAATTCTTGGCGATCAAGGTGTTTTGGCCGGACCGCTTATCGATTCCGAAGAAGGTTTTGTTTTCGGTATGTTGAAAGTTGAAGAGATCGAATTCCTTGAGCTAAACACTTCTAGCATCGAAACATTCAGAACCGTATGCGAATTGATTGGCATGGCCTATACTAACGCGCGCCAACACAAAAAGGTAGAAGAAAGCTCTCTGCTTTCGTCAAAGCCTCTCATGTTTTCGTATCATTTTTACACGGTCCAGAAAAAATTATTCCTAGCCTTGGCTAGACAACGACAATTTCCGCTGTCACTCGCAAAAGTTTCCTTTGTACTTTCTGGAACAGAGAAAGAAGAAGAGGATCAGCTAGAGGGAATCAAAAGATTTTTTAAGGATAATATTCCTCAAGATGGAAGCTATTTTCATGATGAAAGGGGAAGGGGGAAGTTTTTGCTGCTGTTGCCTTATCAGCATCCTTCTGATGTGGAGCAGCTAGCGGTTGCTTTGGTGGGTAAAGTATCCAACTATCCGAATATTAAAGATATTAAGCTTCATTTTTCTATTGAAGAGCTTTATTCTCCGGAAGGAAAAACAAGCAGCAAGGAAACTTCGTCATCATGACTAGCGGCGCTCTGTCAAAGCTTCTTACCTATCTGATGATAAACCTCATGGTCTCTTTTTTCGAAATAGGGCTCTTTTTTTTAGCATATCAAGGGGCGATTTCCTTTTCTGTTGTCGTTGCCGGCCATCTGTTGATTTCGGTAGGACTTTTACTGAGCATTTTGATGTTGTGGCGCAGCGGCCGGCAAGCCTCGTTTTTTGTGATCATCGCCATCCTCGTAATTTTTTCAGGTCCCTTTGGATGTCTGGCAGGGTTAATGGCAATTGCGACTGAGATATTATTGATCATGGTCAAAACGACAACTCTTGATGATCTGCTGAAAACGATTTTTCCTGAAAACCGATCCAGCAACATCTCAGAACTGTTTCAAAGGGTAAAATATGGAATGGAAGAGTACGACAGCCAGCATCTTCCCCTTTCCTATAATGACATCATGGCCTTCGGGACCAGCAGGCAGAAGCGCATCGCTATCGAGAGAATTTTGAAATATTTCCGTCCTGAATTTGCCGAATCATTGATGCTGGGGCTTAATGATAGCGCTAATAGTATCCGCGTACTTTCAGCAACGGCGGTATCGCGCATCAATGACAAGTATGCCGACGGGCATGCAGAGTTGGAAAAACGTCTAAAGCAGGAACCTAATAACAAACGGCTTATTATGGAGGCAGGACAATATTGCGAAAGTTATTCCACACTGGCATTCATAGATAGTCGTCGCTCAAGAGTGCTTTCCGAACGTGCGGTCGAATTGTTTGAGCATTATGACCGTCTCTCTGTCGATGATCCCGAAGCTCTCCTTTCTCTTGGTCGTCTTCAATATACCTTAGGACACTACCAAGAGGCGAAAAACTATCTTGAACGACTTTTCATTAAAGAAAATAGAGTCGATGACGAAGGGTACAAATGGTACTTGAATACGCTTTTTCAGTTGAAAGACTACGATGCCCTGCGGCGCTTCGTCCAGCGTGATAACCTTATCGTAAGTGGCCAGGGCGTTGACCACGATGACATCGTCGACCAAATTGTGTTATGGCGCCGCGGGATTCCGGAGAAAATGCTGTCAACGGAGGAAGCATATGGCGGATAGTGAAAAAAATGCAGATGTTTGCCTGATCCTGGAAGGAACGTTTCCCTATTATACCGGCGGTGTTTCGACGTGGACTTACGACTTAATCCGTACGCAAAAGGATCTGACTTTTCATGTCGTCTGCTTGTTGCCCCCTGATAGTCGCATGAGGTACAAATACGAGATACCCCATAATGTCGTCGCTCTTCAAAATATTTACTTGCAAGAGCTTCCTGAGGGGTCTTGCCGGTTGAGCACCGCAGAGCGACAACAGCTGTTTCGGGATCTAGAATCGCTGATACTTAATATGTTGCACAATCCTCGACTGAAAGATTTCACGAAAATTCTCGATATTTTTAAAAATCATAAAGGCAAATTTACAGAAGAGACACTGCTCAACAGCTACGAGGCGTGGCAGATGATGGTGAGAATCTATCTCTCCCTCCTTGGTGATACCAGTTTCCTTAATTTTTTCTGGTCTTTCCGTAATTTGATGGGGGGATTCTACTCTCTGCTATTAGCGCCGATGCCAAAAGCTCAAATTTACCATACGATCTGCACCGGCTTTGCCGGGGTCTATATGGCGCGCGCTGCAATCGAAACAGGCAAACCTTCGCTCATCACCGAACATGGAATCTACACCAATGAACGGAGAATCGAAATCGCATCTGCCGATTGGCTTGAAGATATGAAGGTGATGAATATGAGCGTGGAAACCAGCCGCTTCGAAAAGGACTTGAAGGATTACTGGATCGACACTTTTGTCTGTTATTCCAAGCTATGCTATCAGGCTGCCAGTAAGGTGGTAACCCTTTATGAGGGAAACACAATACTACAGAGGGACGACGGCGCCGATATCAATAAGATCATGGTTATTCCTAACGGTATTGACTACAAGAAATACTCTTCCATCGAACATGACAACAACCATCCCCCCACCATCGCTTTGATTGGACGCGTAGTCCCGATCAAAGATGTTAAAACCTATATCTATGCTGTCAGCCAGCTGAAGAGCGAAATTTCCAATATACGCGCATTGATGATAGGCCCTAGCGATGAAGATCCGGAATATTACGAAGAGTGCCGCCAGCTAGTTGCATTCCTAGGACTTGAGAGCGTCTTTGAGTTTGTCGGTAAAGTTGTGGTTGCCGACTACTTAGGGCAGATCGATGTGGTTTTACTGACAAGCATCAGCGAGGCGCAACCTCTCGTTATTCTTGAGGCAGGAGCTGCCGGCATTCCTTGTGTGACAACGCAAGTAGGCTCTTGTCCTGAGCTGATCTATGGCACAAGCGAGGAAGTTCCTAATCTTGGTCCTGCAGGTATTGTCTGTCCTCTTGCGAATCCCGATGCGATCGCAAAGGCCGTAGCAAAGTTGATGACCGATACGATGTTTTATGATAAATGCAGCAGGACAATCCGTAAGCGTGTACAGCGCTACTATCAGGAAGAGCAGCAACAAGAAGCATATGCAAATCTCTATCATCAGCTTCTTGAGGAAGCACAAAAGTATGAACCGGCAGGGGTGTTATAATGGCTGGAATCGGCTTTGTTTTAAGGAAATTGCTGCGAAAAGATGAGCTTACCAGCATGTCGAAAGCTTACTTCCATGCAGTGATCTCTACGTCGGGCCCATGGATCTTCACTGTCATTGCCTTGGGAAGTATCTACCTACTGACAAAGCACCTGACCTTTTTTGGTTTTGTATCGGAATTTCGTATCATTGTCCTCTATAACTTTTGCTTCTCGTTGGTCTTTTCAGCCCCTTTTGCCGTCGTCGCCACCCGTTGTCTTTCCGATGGCATCTATGAGCGTGACTTAAAAGAAGGTCTAGGCATCCTTGTCTGCAGCCTGGCAGCATCTTCTTTGGTGTCGCTTCCCTTCGTTCTATGGTTTTATGGTTATTACACCATCATGGATCCGATGATACGCTTGGCAGCGATTGCCAATTTCTATCTGGTCATGTTCATTTGGATCATCACCGTTTTCGTCTCCACATTGCGTTACTATAAAGCGGTAACAGGTTCTTACTTTGCAGGAATGGTCCTGGCTGTTTTCGGCAGCGTCGCTCTTGCCGATGATTACCAAGCACTAGGGATGCTCGTCGGCTTCAATATCGGCCTTTCCTTGATTGTCGCCGTGATATTAGGGGTTCTCATGAAGGAATACCCTCCACGATGGAATGATCTTACATGCTTTTATAAAGGGATGAGAAAGTACTGGATGTATGCGCTCGGAGCATTCTTCTTTGCTTTGGGGATCTGGGTGGACAAATGGGTGATGTGGTTCTCTCCTGATGCTGTCCGTTACCCGAATAACATGATCGTTTACCCTTACTATGACAGTGCTCTTTTCGTTGCATATTTGACAGTGATCCCATCAATGGCGATGTTTATGTTGCGCCAAGAGACTGATTTTTTTGAGGAATATGTCGATTTCTATCGAAACATCATGAAAGGGGCTAACTTCACACAGATCCGTCAGCATCATGAGTCGCTGTACCGCTGTATCTTGCGTAACGGAAGCTATCTTTTGATCATGCAAGCATTCACTTGTATCGTTGTTATCCTTGCCGCACCGAAAATTTTCGAATGGATAGGCATGAATGTGATTCAATTGGGCATGTTCCGGTACGGTGTTATCGGTGCCATGTTTCAAGTTCTCGTTCTTTTTTTGGGTACCTTGATGGCATATTTTGAACATCGACGTGGACTGCTAGCGGTGCAATGTTTCTTTTTTGTTAGCAACGGCATCCTTACTGCGGTAGTCATGCAGTTTGGATTCCCCTACTATGGATATGGATATTTTTTGGCTGGGGTGATTACTTTTTTGTTTGCTGCTGTTGTAGCCGAGCGGTTTATCAGAAACCTTCCTTACCATACTTTTATTACAACGAATGCATCGATAAATACTTAAAACGCTGGTAATCAGATAGTTCTCTTTAGATTGATAAAAGTGGTTATAAACTGTTATTTTAATAATAACGGAAGTCGAGGTTCATTGTTGGCTAGCGAATAAGGGTGTTTCTATGGATGATGTTCCGCAGAAAAATGATCTGCTAACAGTGCTCAACTATGCGATTGACGGCATCGTGACGTTCGATTCTTCAGGGAAGATCGAGTTCTTCAACGCTGCCGCTCAAGAGATTTTTGGGTATGAATGTCACGAGGTTGTCGGGCAATCGATCAGCCTGCTTTTTCCACATGTCAAAGAGCAGAATTACAAAGACATTGAAGAGGTTTTCGAAGCTGACGTAACTCGCATTACCGCAAGAGAAGTAGTGGCACGCCACAAAAAAGGCTATCCTTTTTCCTTGGAACTGCGCATTGGCAAGATCAATACTCCTGAACGTGTGATCATGTGGGGCATGTTCCGCGATCTGACTACGGAGAAAAACCAGGAGAAGATGCTTCATGACATGAACATCATCTTGGATTCGGTCACCATCGCGCAATCGCAGTTTATTAAAGACAAGTCTGCAGAAAATGTTAAGAGGATATTCCAGCAGTTTCTTTTTGATATCCTTGCCGTTACACAGAGCAGTGTCGGCATTATTGTACGTTACGATGAAACTTCCAATGAAGTTCTGCCTTTGGCATTGTCAGACGATGAGTGGCAGAAGTATTTTACCAGATGCTCTCTTGACGATTTTAAGAATACCGATCCTTACCTGCATTTCCTTATCAATAAAATTCCTGAGGTGATCAAAAACAGGAAAATTACTATTGGCAACATGAAATGCGGCGTTTGCAAGCTGAAAAACTACCTGGCAATGCCGATGATCAAAAAAAATCGCATCGTCGGCCTGATTGCCATTGCCAATAACAGTCATGCCTATAGCAGCGAGATCAACTACCTCCTTCTTCCTGTCTTACAGGCATGCGTTATCCTCATGGAAGCGCATGACAATGAACAGAAAAGACAGAAGATGGAAATGCAGATCGCGGATTCTTTGAAGAAGCTGGAGCTGCAAAATGTTGAACTGGAAGGAGCTCGCGATGCAGCGATGCGTGCCAACCTGGCGAAGAGCGCTTTTCTGGCAAATATGAGCCACGAAATCCGTACTCCCTTAAATGGGGTGATGGGGATGACTGAACTTCTTCTCAACACTGAACTGAACCAGAAGCAGCAGCGGTATGCGAATAATATTTACATGTCGTCCGAGATGCTGCTTCATATTGTTAACGACGTATTAGACCTTTCAAAAATCGAGGCCGGCGAACTCAGGTTGGAAAGCATTTCATTCAATCTTTTGGATCTCATCAAAGATCTTATCTCAATGCTCGATGTCAAAGCGCGCGAGAAAAAAATCGAAATCGCTGTTTACTATTCGCCCTCGATTCCTATGACTTTCATTGGCGATCCCGTCCGTATTCGTCAAATATTGATCAACCTGATCGGCAACGCAGTGAAATTTACTGATCAGGGGTCGGTTACTTTATCAGTGACATTACAACAAGATGGCAAACTCTATTTTCAGATTGTCGATACCGGAATTGGCATCAGTGAAGAAGTGCAGAAGAAGTTGTTCGGAAGTTTTGTCCAGGCCGATGTCTCCACAACACGAAAATATGGCGGTACAGGTTTAGGGCTGGCGATATGCAAGAAACTTGTGCATAAGATGAAAGGCAAAATCGGCGTTGAAAGCGCTGAAGGCAAGGGCAGCACCTTCTGGTTTACACTGGATCTTCCTGTTGCTGAAAAGCAACAGATCCTGCCCATGAACATTGATAAATGTGCTGTAATCGTTGGTAAGCAGACAGAGAATAAAAAAATCTTCGAGCGTTATCTGCACGATATGGGTGTTGTCAGCACACACTGCCATACCCTTGAAGAAGCGATTAATAAGGTCAAAGACAAGCATTGCGGAGCGGTCTTTTGCGATCAAGCATCAGCTTTAGACGATGAGAAAAAGCTTTACAGCCTCTTAGATGACGATTCGGCTGCTGTTGTCGTCGGATTAGACGATGGCGACCAGCAGCAGAACAAAAGCAAAGAAAATAATTTAGTGCATTATTTGGCATTCCCATTATATCCTGATCAAATCAGGGGAGTACTCTGTCAGGAGAATCATGCAGAAGATTGACGCAGACTTTCATAACGCCCGTATTCTTGTTGTTGAGGACTACCTTGTGAACCTTGAGTTGACAAAGGAGATGCTTGAGATGATGAACTGTGCCGTTGACGGTGCAGAAGATGGTGAGGAGGCGTTAGAACTTTATGATATCTACGAATATGACCTCATCTTTATGGATATCCAAATGCCCAAAAAAGACGGTTTTCAAACAACCTCAGCCATTCGCGAAGCGGAAGAGAAAGGTAAAAAATATACACCGATTGTTGCCTTGACAGCGAATGCTCTTGCCGGTGATCGCGAAAAATATCTCGCCTCAGGCATGGACGATTATCTCAGCAAACCCATACGTTCTACAGATTTAGCAAAAGTACTCGAAAAATATATCGACAAGTAGGCATGTCATGAATGTAGGAACAGTAGCGCAGACCCCTATTGCTGCAGTCGGCAGCGACAAAGTAGAGCAAACAGAAAGAAATTTTTGCGGGCGCATACGCGATGTCGCCGTCCGTATCCTATCAAGTCCGACCTTCTGGGCTGTCGTACAAGCATCATTATTGACTGTATTTACTGTGACGGCGATCGTCGTACCCATTTTGCCTTGGGTCATTACCGCTCCTATCATTGCTGCCGGAGCAATCGGCCTTACTGCCCATGCCGTCCGTTACTGGCAAGAGATTGTTTATGAAGTATCCCTCATTTTCTATCGGTTTATGGTAAACGTCCTTCCTATTGGCTGGGATTGGCAGAATGACATTGGCGATACCAATGTCATCGTCAGCGCCTTGCCTTTTGAAAAGACAGAAGTCGCCGCGGTGGTTTCTGTAGGAGAAGAGTTTATGGCTAAAGACTTTATCGACTGGGCTGATACCCCGCACCTTCATCTGGTGGCGAATGATTTCTTGCCGGTATCTGAAGAGAATCTTGATGAGGGCGTTGCTTTCATTGAAAACCATGTTAAGGACGGCAAGGTTCTTGTCCATTGCAAGGCCGGTGTGGGCCGCAGCGTCTCCGTCGTTGTTGCATACCTATTGAAGATTCATCGATTCAATGATGTCGACAAGGCCTTTGAGTACGTTAAAGAGTATCGCAAGCAGGCGAATCTAAATGATGCCCAGAAAGCAGCGGTTGAAAAATGGTATCAGAAGCAGCCTTATATCTTTGATTTTAAGCAAGTTGTGATTTAGGGTCCAGCGCGTCGCGCAAGGCATCGCCAACAAGTGCGATTGCTACAAGTAAAATTGTCAGCAGGATCGCCGGTGGCCAAAGAAGATAACTTTCCCCCGGGAATGCGGTACGTCCCTCATCCATTAGCACGCCCCAAGAACAAGAACCCTCTTCGCCGAGTCCAAGGAATGAAAGACCCGCCTCGCTGGTGATCGCTGCCATTACGGCAAAGGGCAGCAGTGTCAGAACCGGTGGGATCGCATTAGGTAAAATATGGCTGAAGATGATGTAGCCATCGCTGAAGCCGGCAGCGCGGCATGCTTCGACATACGCGAGGTTGCGCTGCTTGAAGAACTCTCCGCGGATATAGCGGCTGAAACTTGTCCAACCGAAAATACCGATGACGGTGATGATTAGGAATATCGACTTGCTTTGGGTGATCGCCACAACAAGCAGCAGCATGAAGAAGGTCGGCATTGACTCCCAGATCTCCAGCATCCTGCTGACAATAATATCAAAAGTACCGCCATAGTATCCCGCCAATGATCCCACAGGAATACCGATGACCATCGCTAATGCCACAGCCGTGATGCCAACGACTAAAGAGATGCGGACGCCGAAGATCAAAGCGGCGACCATGTCTTTTCTGTTGATCCGTGTGAGCTCCCACCACGAGATATAACGGTTCAAGCTCTGTTCGCCGCCGGCATCGTCCTCCCAATGGAAAGGGCGCAGCAAGGGCATGACCTCATACTGTAACGACTGAGCTTGCTTCTCCAGCCATTCGCGTTTCTCCGTGATGTAGGCGATCTTTGCTTTTGCATGGAGGTACGCGGGGCTGTTCGCGCGTCCTTCTTCAGCATTGCTTTCCATGATTTTCCTCTGTCTGGCGATCTCCTGGTATGCATGTTCTTGCTTCATCTGCCACAATGTCGGCATCGCCGTTTCACGTGTGCGTATTTCTACAGGAGTTTCCTGCATGATCATTTGCTTGAGCTGCTCATCGTCAGGAAGCTGATCGGCGGGGACGCCCTCGCGCAGCAGTGCCGCCCGTTTGTCCTGTATTTCACGCTGTACCCATGTCTTCTCCGCCGATGAGCGGAAAGCCTGCTCAAACTGCATTAGCCGCTGATGCTGTTGCTTGCGTTGCTGGTAGCTAAGGATTGCATTCAGTTTGGCATACGGGGTCATGAACTGCAGGTCGAAGTCCCAACTAGGCATCGGCACAATGCTGGCATCCTGAAGCTGTCGCTGAATTGCCTGTTGTCTGGCGAGGTTGAGAGCAGGGTTGGCAGCGGGGTCTTTGCCGTTAAGGAAACCAAAATAGATGAACAAAGATAGCTGGGCGAGTACAACCGCGCCAAGGAGCCCCCGCCGCCAGCGTCCCTTGAAGAGAGAAAAAACGATCAGCGCTATAGGCAGAATGAACATCAGCAGGTTGAAAAAAATATCGAGCCGCTTCGTATAAAAACCGGGATAAAAGAGATAGGCGAGCAGGGGGAAATACCACTCGCCGTTCCATTTGACAACAAGCGGTTTGCTAGAGGCTAACAGCGGAGCGTAGACGCCGACAAAACAAAAGAGCAGAACAACGCCGAAAGCCGCCACCCCAAGGTTATGCTTTTTGAACCGGCTCCAAACAAAGTGCCAATAACTGTCGTTTTTCTGCATCGTCATTCCAAGGTTACTCGCGGGTCCAGCAGCGTATAGGCTACATCGGCAACAAGGTATCCGAGCAGCGTTAAAAAGGATCCCGCCAATGCGGAAAACATAATCACATTATAGTCGCGGTTAATAATCGCATCATAAAAAAACTTGCCGAAGCCGTCGATCTCAAACATCGTCTCCACGATCAACGAGCCGCCAAGAACAATGCCTAGCGATCCGGCGATTGAGGTGACAATGGTGATGGCAGCGTTCCTGCCGATATGCTTGTAGAGGATGGTGAAGTTGGGCACCCCTTTGGCTCGTGCTGTCCGTACATAATCCTGTCGGCGTACCTCGAGGACGGCCGTGCGCGACAGGCGCGACTGCGCAGCAAGGCTGCCGTAGATGATGGCGATCAGCGGCAGGCTGATATGCTGCAGAACATCAAGGAGGCGCTGATATGAGACTTGCTTGGCATAGACGCTTTCAGGACTGGTAAAACCACTAAGAGGAATCGGAATGTCGGTGAAGGGAAAATACCCGCCAACGGCGACTTTCTCGATCAAAAACGGCGCTACAACGAAAACAGGGATGGCATACAACACAAGAAACAGGACATTTAACGAAAAATCGGGCCACTGTCCCTGTCGCATCGCCATGCAGAAACCAAAAATCTGACATAGAAAAAATGTGGTCAACAGCGGCAGCAGCGCCAGCGTCAACGAATATTTGAAACGTTTTGTCACTTCGCTGATCACTGTTTTGTTGTTGTCGTTGCGCAGTGTTCCGAAATCGAGAGTGAGCACGCGGCTAAGATATCTGCAAAAGCGCGTTTCAAAGAAAAAGATTCCGACTTCCTGCCAACCTGTCGGCTCGAACTCATAGAGTGTCTTGTTATCGGCATACCACGCGGTAAGCGCTGCAACCTTATGCTCGGCGTCTTCTTTGCTGTCACCCTTACCGATCATCAGGCTGCGTAACAGCTGATTGTCTTGCGAGATCTTATGGTTGTATTCTTTCTCCCTAGCGCTGAGGTTGGGACCAAGGTACGCCTGGCGTGTGCCGCCGCGGACAAAGAAGCGTACGGCCATCCTTCGTATTGCCGATTTGACATCAGGATCAGTGATGACGGTCAAAAGCTCAGGCATGATGAAACGCGCCTTGTCGCCGAAAGTGATCCGCATAGCATCGTACTCTTTGACAGTCATCCTCTCTTTATCGTTGGAAGAGTCCTTATGGTTCACCAATTGCCACAACGTTTCGCGCACTTCCGCTTCCGATGTCATCGGCCATAAGTTGAACAAGACAGGAAGCGTCAGACCATAATGCTCGCGGAACTGCAGATAACGGTCGTCACTGCCGAATGCAGCAGTCCGATCCTCCTGCCTGCTGGCGCCGCCTTCCTGGGAGATCTCCGTGACTGTCACGGGATCGCCGGGTGCCATGTTGATGATGATAAAATTGACCAGAATGATGCAGAACAAGGTCAACGGCAGAAGAAGTAATCTTCGGATAATATAGTTCAGCATGTCAGTTGGTTTGTTTCTTCAGCCAGAAAATATTCGAGTCAGGCTCCGCAACATTGGCGCCGGGAACAAGATCCTGGCGGTCGGCAGGAATAAACACGTTCTGCAAATAATCACGATAGAGCAATGCCGTTTTCGGCGAATAAAGGAAGGTGTACGGTTGCTCGTCGTGGATGATCTGATCGAAACGATGATACAGCTGGATTCTCTTCTTGGGGTCATATTCAAAGACAAGAGCATCGATGATGCTGTCGACTTCGCTATTGGAGAAGCCAACGGCATTCGACGAGCCGGGCTGTCTGGCGCCTTCAGAGTGCCACAGCTGACGCGGGTCTTCCGGCGGCGTCCCGAGCCCCCATCCTAAGTAGATAGCATCGAAGCTTTTATCTTCGAAAGTAGCCGATAAATCGGCAATATCGACACCATTTAAATTGCAGATGATGCCGATCTCCTTCAAAGCTGTAGCGATATACTCGCAGATCGCCTTGGTAATAGGATTTTTGACATAATAGGTGAGCGTAAAAATAAAGGAGACGCGTTCGTCACCGATCAACTTATCAAGGATGCCGTCGCCATCGCTGTCGTACCAGCCTTCTTCCTCAAGAAGGCGCTGCGCGCGTTGTGGATCGAATGGCCATGGCTCGATCGACGCATCGTATGCAGGAGAAAAGCGATAAAAAGATCCGGTGATCTCCATTCCCATGCCGTTGAGGTTCTGGTCGATAATCCGCTGCCGGTCAATAGCCATGGTCATCGCTTGTCGAACTTTTTTACTGCTAAAATAAGGGGTGCTCTGGTTCCAACCAATATAGTTGTAGCTGCGGGCAAGGTAATCCAAACGTTCGATGCCGGCGCCTTGGTCTGCCTGAGCAATATACTGCTTGCTGTTAAGGAACTCCTCGAGCTCGATCTCTTGGTCAGGTTGTAAGTTATAGGAATCCAGGTTGTTGGATTTAAAATCCTGCCAGATAGCATCGGGAGAGCTCTTAAAGGCAATCTCCATCCTTTCGCCCAGCGCAGCCAAAGGGAAGTAGTAATTGGTGTTGCGGCGGAACTTGATCTGCCTGTCGCTCATCCCATCAAAAAGCCAAGGACCGCAGCTGGGGATGATGTTCTTCGCCCAATGCTGCGCAAAGTTCTGCGCCCAAATGGAATTGGTGAGATAGTTATCGTCATCGACGATCTTGCTGCCGTCAGAAAAGTATTGATAAACGAAAGAGGCCAAAGGGCGCAAATGACCGGTCCACAGCGCAGCGCTGTATTTCATCATCGGACGTCCGTTAACCATCTGGGTCTTCCAACGAACAATAAAAGTGAGGTCGTCAACAACGACAATTTCTTCAATATCGCCAATGTATGTTCTCAGCGCGATCGCCCCAGGCTCCTGTACATGAGGATTCATCACGGCATCGAAATTGAACTTAAAGTCGTGGGCAGTAACCGGATGCTTTCTCAAAAAATGGGGAGCCAAATCAATCTGATCATCGAAAAAACGCTTCTCCAAAGGCTCCCAGAAAACACCGTCACGTAAATGCACCCAGAATTCGGGCTTCCCGCTATCTTTATTGGTGCGGCGCTCCATCTTCACGGCCATGTTAGGAGCTATGGTCTCATACTTGCCGAACTGCTGCTGCGCAACAGAAACACTGCATAACCCTATCCACGCAGAGATATGGCTCCAGTTACTAAAAGGATGCAAATTATGGGGCTTGCCAATAACAGCAGAACGGAATGTGCCGTGCGGAACAAAATTTTTGCCAAGCATCTGCGGCAAGGTCACAGCATAAAAAGGGTCCTCATGCAATAAATTCGGCAGCGTGGGATCTATATAAGGACGGGCCTTCTGCTTCGCTGTCGCCTGCCTGCCAGAAACCTGGAACAATGGGGGCTTCATTCCATCACCTTGATTGCTAATGGCTTCGCGCATCATCTGCTGCCAGTTTCTCTGCTCGTCCAATAACAGCTGCACAACGTCGTCACGGATCTTGTTGGTCTCCTGACGATGCGCAAAAAGATCGTTCTTCAAGCGAACAAGATCAGAACGCAATACGTTCATGTCTTCTTCAATCAGCACAGACGACCAATAAAGCATGCACATGAAAGCAAATAACCCCAACCCCAGTACGAAGCGGAAGATATATAGTCCGATCGGCTCTTTATTCATAATTACCTCATTAGATTAGTAATAATTTATATAAGCCAAAAAAGCAAATGCGAGGGATGCGAGGGATGCGAGGGATTCCATCCCTCGCGCTCCCGGGCAAGGGAGCAAGCCCCCTTGCAACCCCGGTTTGGTTCATGCGAAGATGGTAAATCCATGAATAGAGCGTATGTGATTACGGCGCCATTCGCATCGCGAATGACGTCGTAGGCGCACCGAAGTTGTTAAAGGCTTTGCCTTAACAACTTCGCACTTTTTTAGTTTGTCTTGCATAAAATCGCAACGCAAAAGAGAATCAACCGTTCTATATGGACAATGGAGATCAAAGCAATGACATCTATTCCGGCATCAGGCAACAATGAAATCATTTATCCGGTCGAAGAAATACACGACGGCGGCAGCGAAGTGCAGGACGCACCCTTTAATTGTCCATTACTACCAATAGGAAGAGTCGAGAGTTTGTCAAGAGGAGATCGTGGTAATTGCATCGGCATCATCGCTGCTTGCATATCAGGGCTAGCAATAAGCATTCTATTTATAAGCTTTCTTTACTCGATAGAGGAGTATGGCTGCTCTTCGAGTGAGGATGGACTTTGGAATAAGGCAAGATTCGGTGAGTCTTTTTGCAGTGCGTGGCTAGGACACCGAATAAAGGGTGGGGTGGTCGCTATGAGTATTATTCCTCTAGGGTTTCTCATGATAATGGGCTACGCTCTAGGACACTATGCTAGCGATACGATAATAGAAAACTATTTCGCACATAGGAGAATAAGGAGAGTTTTGGAGGTATAACGACTAAAAGACGACGATATGAAACTCCTGAGGAGAATGGGGATTGAGAATCCAATGCGGAATCACCCCAAGTTCGGCAAAGCCACGGCACACAGCAACAGTGCCGACAGCCAGAGCACAGATGCCCATGACTGTATGATAATGCTCCCTGCCAAAACGTAAAAGATGATGAGCCTGCATAGCAAGATACAACGATGGCGACGTAAGCAGCGCAAAAGCAAAACCGTTGATTAAACCGACAAACATATCCCCCGACAGTGCGCAAGCGGTAAACACAATAAGGGTCTGCCCACAAGGAAGAAATACAGTAAAAAATCCAAAAAGAAAAGTAGGCCAAGCCTGATCCTTCAACATCAACAGCGATAATGATTGGCCAACTCGAGCCATAAAGGGCGATGAGGGAAGCTGAATGCGCAAAAGGGTGCAAAGTCCAATCGCGACGATGATACCACCGAAAAAAAGACTGGCAACGGCGGGAATTTGATATTTCTTGAGGATAACTTCTAATATGGCACCGGCCTGACCTGCCAACGCTCCAGTAAGAGCAAAAGAAAGAGCGCGGCCAAAAAAATAAAAATATCGAAAACGATGCTTCCCTATCATCATCACCAACGGCCCGCACATGCCTATGCAATGCAGATTCCCAAACAAATAAATTGGCAGCATGGTGAATAACAGGGTCATGAGCGGTCCTTGGGTGCTTCGGAACGGATTTTTTGCAGCTGATCAGTTTTAATACCGGTAGCGCCACTGCGCCGCGTGTGGGCAATCACAATAACAATTCCCAAAATCCCCAGGAAAATAAAAAAAATGAAACGGAGCGTTATTTGAAAGATCTTAATCTGCTTCACAATTGGTAACATTGTTGAAATTCAAGTTTTAAAAGATCTTTGTTATAATGGGTATTCTTCAACTTTTCAATCCTTTTCAACTGAACTTGCAGTTTCTTCTCATACTCGGAATTCCATGAGATCTTACGTACAAAATTAAGACAAAATTGCAGCTCGATCAAGGCGTCATCCGTGAGGCTTTCGATTTTTGATAACCAGTAGATCGTGGCTCGTTGAATGAAATGGCGCTCAACAGTACGGAAGTTGGGATAGTAGCGTGGAACGATCTCGTTCAACTGCTGGGCATACTCAGGAAGACGGACATTGCGGAATAAGATCTCAATTGTACGGGTAAGCATGAACTGCGGCTCACCAAGCTGGCAAAAATAACAGAGAAGGTGGATGTTCATCTCTATTTTCTTGCCTGTATCAAGATCATTGCGAATCGCATCGAGATGCTCCCTAGACAATGCAAGGGGTTTATTCTTGAGAAACCACCTACGAATATCACTAAGATTGTTGTTCAGAGGATAGGCAGAGAGATTAATATAGGGTCCGCTATTCTGCATCGATTCCTCAACACCATGGATGATGGGAACATACGTATATGAAGAATCTGACTGATAAAATATCGTTGGTGCATTGCGAATGAGATTGCTGAGATACTTATCGCTAACGTGAGAACAATGGCAGAGATTAAGATGGCGTAGACGAGGGAACAGAGAGATCAGCCAGTTAACGAAATCATCGTCAATAGTTTCGATGCCGCGAAGATTGAGGTCGACTACATGCGAACGGTTGCTCTGAAAAAATGCATGGCTGAGCAGATCTACGCATCCACAAACAAAAGCGCAATGAACCATCAATTTCTGAATATAACGTTCTTTGAATGTAAGAAAAGGATCGCGATGAACGATATATCCGCAAGCATAGCTATGCGATTGCAACGCCTCAAAATGCTGCCTCCAGATAAGCTCCCAGCGAATATCAATATCACTGAGAGGAGTAACAAAGCGCTTGTTTCTTAAATTTTCGGAAAGATGACGCTCATATTTTTTACGATGCGATCGCTCCAGCATGTCTAGAATGACGGGGGGCAGCTTGAGAATCAAAGAGCGGCAAGGCCAGTATGCAGGAAAACACCCGAGGTGAATACCGCTTTTTTCAAGATGCTTTTGAAGACGTTTCAATGATGTCGACGGATATACGGTGATATGCCGCGATTGACTGATTAGGGTAGGTGAAAGGGAGGCTTCTTCTGCAGAGATGCGTAAGTCAGAAACGGCTTCTTCAACAACAGCGCAGATGCGTTGGGTTAATATCTCTTTGTTTTCCGTAACGGAAAACAGATAACAAAAATCGAGAGCTTGCAACTTGCCGACTTTGATTCTGAGAAGGTCGGGTGCAGGAAGAGCTGTCTTGATCACCGTGATCACCTGCTGAACAATGGGGTCGTCACATGAGGGAAAGGGGGAAATCTGCTTCGGCAGCCTCGGTGCATGAAGAAGAAGCTGTAACGCAGGTGCGGAATGATAAACTAGATCTTGAAAAAAAGACTTTATGGAAGAGTTGATCTGACTGGTGCATTTAGCAGAAGAAACCACCCAACGGCAACGGTCGGCAATGACGTAAAGATCCCGATCGGGAGCATTATCTTGAGAAAATGACAAGGCTTCCATTGACTGCTGCAGCGCGGAATAGTCGATTGCACTTCCAAGAAAGTAACTGAGCGTCATCATGACCTCGGTGCTATATGAGAGATCATTTATGTAGACTCGGCAAATTATTGTCTACGCTGAAAGAGCGTAGAACAAACTGCAATCACAAAACCGAGGGCAGATAACCACGGATCTCTTCAACAGACAACGTAGTTAAATCCTTATTGACGGTGTGATAAAGAATTTTATGCAGATTATGATCGAGACTGTCCTTGAGAACGCCAAGAAAGCGGGGAGGAGCGGCGATGATCAGCTGTTTCAACTGATTGCTGTTATAAAGCTCCCCTAACTTGCCGCTGATGTCACGGGCGAACTTTTTTAGCTCCTCATCTTTGATCTCTTCATCGCTGCCGGCCCCATGTCTGCCTCCACCAAACCGGTCGAAAGTGCGCCCTTGCCGATCACTGACGATCTCGCTTGCTTTTTCCCGTGTCTCGGGATGCACGAGCGTCTCTTCTTCAATTAGATGATTGTTGGAATGCGCCTTGAATAAGCGCGCCTTAGCTCCATCGGCAACGACGATCCATGTGTCAGTATACATCTCCGGACTCCTATTTTGTGAGATCAGGATTCACTAGTCCCCATTTCTTGAGGAATTTGTCATAAGTCCCATCTTCCTTAAGCTCTTTCAGACCAATATTGAACTTCTCAATGAGATAATTGGCATGCGGGGAACGCATCGTCACAAGGCGTAACGCTTCAGGAGATAATGGTGTAGTTACGATCTTCAGCTTGCCGGGATAGAAAATAGTGACATAACTATACGCTTCAATGCTAGGCAAAAGAATGCCGTCGATCTTACCTTTATTCAAATCATCGAAAGCAACAGTCATGCTGTCGTAAGCGGCAAAACGGACGTTGTACTGCGCAATATCAAATACGATATTTGAACCGCGGTTAACGCCGATGATCCTATCGTTCATCTTCTCTAAAGAACTATAGGGAGAACTGTTTCTTACGATCAGTACAGGACCGAGAGAATAGATCGTATCGGAAAAGGCATACGTTTCAAGATTATGCGAAGTGGGAATCAAAGATGAAATAATGGCATCGTAATTACCCTTTTGCAAACCGTAAAATAAAGTGTTGGAACCAACATTGCGCATCTCGACATTGATGCCTTGCTTATTGGCAATCGTCATCAGCACATCGCTAGTGAAGCCCAGCATCTCCTTCTCTTTGCCCATCAAGTTGAGAGGATACCAATTGATGTCTCGCCCGATGCGGTACACGCGCCTGTCATGACGGACGGCACCGCCGGAACATGCACGCACGGCCCCCCATAGCAGCAATACCGAACAAACAAGCAACAGGGTCAAACTGGCTTTGTTCAAAGGGATATGCTTTCTTACACTTTCTAGTATCTTTTTTATTTTTCCCATGACATGCATAATACTACGTTATTCAGTAGAGATCAATGCTTGATCATATAATACCTAATCTTTTACCATCGCAAACAGTAAATTGAGTCGAGGTACCGTTTTGCCACGCCGAAAAATATTGATCCCGAAGTTTGTGCCATCCAAGGTAATTCTTGAAAACGGTGAAACTTTTTCCGGTTTTTCTCCGGAATGGGACCAGGGGACCTTCCATGGCGAGGTGGTCTTCACTACCGGCATGACCGGCTACCCCGAGTCGCTCACCGATCCATCCTTTGCCGGACAGCTGCTTACTTTTACCTATCCATTGATCGGCAACTATGGCGTTCCCGATAAAGAATATTGGGAATCTTCCAGAATCCACGCCCGCGGGGTGATTGTCAGTGAAGCGTGCCACGCCTGGAGCCACCACCGTTCCCTCTTCTCTTTGGCGGAGTGGCTGAAGGAGCAAAATGTTCCTCTCATCACCGGAATCGACACCCGCGCCTTGACCAAAATGCTGCGTGAAGCAGGGACAATGCTGGGAGCGATCACCACTGAAGAGGAAAAAAAACATCAGTTTGCCGATCCTAATCGCGAGCATCTTGTTAAACAAGTATCAATAGCCGGCACGCAGACCTACAATCCCGGAAAAAAGAAGGTCATATACGCTTTGGATTGCGGCATGAAAGAAAATATTGCCCGCTCGTTGGCAAAATTGCCGGCGACTGTCCATCGTGTTCCCTTCAACTATGACTTCACTGAACACGATTACGATGGTCTCTTTATCTCCAATGGCCCGGGTGACCCGGTTCAGTGCTCTGAAACTATCGAGATTATCCGTAAAGCGATGGCAAAAGGGAAGCCGATCTTCGGCATTTGCCTAGGCATCCAGCTCCTTTCTCTTGCTGCGGGCGCACGCACCTACAAATTGCCATACGGCCATCGCGGCCACAATCAGCCGTGTATCGCCATCGACACCGAAGAGTGCGTAGTCACCAGTCAAAACCATGGCTTTGCCGTGGACGAAAACTCCCTGCCGCGAGAGTGGAAGGTGACGTATAAGAACCTTAATGACGGATCCGTTGCGGGCATCCGACACTCACAGAAACCTTTCTTCGCTGTGCAGTTCCACCCAGAAGCTACGCCGGGCCCAACAGATACCGAATGGCTGTTTCAAACTTTTTACGACATGTTATGAATACAAAGAAAACGACGCGCAAACAGGTAAAAAAGGTACTGATCCTTGGATCGGGAGGTCTCCGCATCGGACAGGCGGGAGAGTTCGATTATTCGGGATCGCAGGCGATCAAAGCTCTAAAAGAGGAAGGGATCCGCACCGTTCTGATCAACCCCAACATCGCCACCGTACAGACCGATGGCGACATGGCCGACCAAGTATACCTGCAACCTCTCAATGTGGAAGCGATAACACGGGTCATCGAACAGGAGAAGCCTGACGGCATCCTCCTCAGCGTCGGAGGGCAGACTGCGCTTAACCTGGGACTCAAGCTCGACGAACTGGGCATTCTGAAAAAACATTGCGTACAGATTCTCGGAACACCGACAGCAGTGATACGCACAACAGAAGACCGCAATCTTTTTAAGGCAGCCCTCAGTGAGATCAATGTCAACACAGCTCGCAGTGCAACAGCGACAACGATCAAAGAAGCGCTTGCTGTCGCCAAAGAGATTGGCTATCCCGTCATGATGCGCTCAGGGTTCTCTTTGGGAGGATTGGGATCAGGACGTGTTGCCGATGCTGATGAACTGAAAAGACGCGCCGGTGAAGCCCTTAGCGGCGCGCCGCAAATCCTGGTTGAAGAGTACCTTGCCGGATGGAAAGAGGTAGAATACGAAGTCGTTCGCGACTGCGACAATAACACCATCACCGTCTGCAATATGGAGAATTTCGATCCGATGGGGATCCATACCGGTGAAAGCATCGTCGTCGCCCCCTCGCAGACACTCACAAACGAAGAATACCACCGCCTGCGTGAAGTAGCAATCAAGACGGTCCGTCATCTCGGCATCGTTGGCGAATGCAACATTCAATACGCTCTGCATCCGGAAACAGGCGACTACCGCGTCATCGAAGTGAACGCACGCCTTTCGCGCTCCAGCGCTTTGGCATCGAAGGCGACAGGCTATCCACTTGCCTTCGTTTCGACGAAATTGGCGCTAGGCATCCGCCTGCATGAGATCAAAAACTCCGTCACCAAAAAAACGACAGCATTTTTTGAACCGGCTCTCGATTACCTTGTCGTAAAAATGCCACGCTGGGATATCCAGAAGCTAAAAGCAGCAGACCGATCGATCGGCTCCGAAATGAAAAGCGTTGGCGAGGTCATGGCGATCGGCCGCTCGTTCCCCGAAGCGCTTCAGAAAGCGGTCCGCATGTTGAACATCGGCGCCAAAAGCCTGCTTGACTACCCTTACGACATTCCCAAACCGGAACGCGAAGTAGAGAAAGCAACGGACCGCCGCCTTTTTGCCATTGCGAAAATGCTAAAAAACGGAGCGACAACAGAAAAAATCCATAAGCTTACCGGCATCGACTATTGGTTTCTCGACCACCTCAAAACGATGGTCGATTTCGAGACCGTTTTCGCTGACGAACGCATGACCGATGACTTGCTTTCCGCAGCAAAAAAACTAGGTTTCTCCGACTACATTCTAGCAAAGATCAAAGGTGTCACCGAAGCGAAAATGCGCCGAGAACGTATCAAGCGGGGAATCGTTCCTGTCATTAAACAGATCGATACTCTCGCCGGCGAGTTCGCTGCCGAGACCAACTACCTTTACCTCACATATCATGGGACGCATAACGACATCAAACCGTCGAAAAAACAGCCGATCATCGTTCTCGGGTCGGGTCCCTACTGCATCGGCTCTTCCGTAGAATTCGACTGGTGTGCTGTCAATACCGTCAAAAGGCTGCGAGAACGTAATGAACAGACGGTAATCATTAACTCCAATCCGGAAACGGTATCGACGGATTACGATGAATCGCATCGTCTCTATTTCGACGAACTGACATTCGAACGTGTGCAGGACATCGCCGACTATGAAAACCCGAAAGGAATCATCGTTTCCGTAGGAGGGCAGATCGCCAATAACCTGGCGCTGCCGCTCGATAAGTGCGGCTATCCGATCATGGGTACCCCAGCGGCCAACATCGATCAGGCAGAAAACCGTCAGAAATTCTCGACGCTCTTGAATAAACTCAATATCGACCAACCGGAATGGGAAGAAATCACCACCGTCGAACGTGCAAAAGAATTTGCCAAGCGTGTCGGCTATCCTGTTCTTGTCCGTCCTTCGTACGTCCTTTCCGGCGCAGCGATGAATACTGTTTACACTGATGGCGAGATGGAGAAATTCCTCCGCGATGCGGCAATCGTTTCTCCTGACCACCCCGCCGTGATCTCGCGCTTTATCACCAACGCAAAAGAACTTGAGATCGACGGCGTTGCCGACCGTGGTGATCTGGTAATCGAAGCTATCACCGAACATATCGAAAATGCCGGCGTCCATTCAGGTGATGCGACCATCGTCATCCCTCCACAGCGCCTTTATCTTGAAACAATCCGTCGAACCAAAGCGATCACAAAAGATATCGTCAAAGCGCTTAACATTACCGGTCCCTTTAACATACAGTTCATCGCCGTTGATAATGCAATCAAGGTGATCGAATGCAACGTGCGTGCATCGCGATCGTTTCCTTTCGTTTCCAAAGCGACGAACCATAACTTTATCGCTACAGCTGCCGATGTGATGCTGGGAAAACATAAAAAATACCACTACGAAACACTGGAACTCGACTACGTTGGCGTTAAAACACCGCAGTTCTCCTACAGCCGTCTCAAAGGCGCCAACCCCGTAGCGCACGTGGAGATGGCTTCTACCGGTGAGGTTGCCTGCCTCGGAGACAACCTCCTCGAAGCATTCTACATGTCATGGCTGGCAACGGAACAGCAGGTCAAAGGTAAACGCCTCCTGGTTAGCATCGGCGGCGACAAAAAGGTGAAGCTATTTCCTTACATCCAAAAATTGGAAGAACAGGGATGGGAAATCTTCGCCACTGCCAACACTCACGACTACCTCTGCCGCCATGGCGTTGCCTCCAATTATCTCTACAAGGCAAGCCAAGGGCGCGAGCCTAATATCCTGACCGCGATTGCCAACAAGGAAGTAGACGTGATCGTGAACATTCCCAGAACGCTATCATCAGGAAATCAGACAACAGACGGATACAAAATCCGCCGCTATGCGATCGATCACCACATCCCTCTCATCACCAACTTGCTAATCGCACAGATGTTCCTGCAGTGCCTTGCCGAACTGGATGTAGAAAAAATTCCTGTACGCTCATGGCAGGATTACGTGGCTTTGAAAAAATAGGATGCCCATGACCGAGCCCTTTAAAAATCGCGATGTCATCGCTATCGAAGAGTTCACGAAAGAGGAGATCCTCACTATCCTCGACCATGCTGCGCGGTTAAAAAAAGAACCGCGTCCTAATCTTCTTGAGGGGACTCTTTTAGGCAGCTGCTTCTTCGAACCATCGACGCGGACACGCCTCTCCTTCGAGTCTGCAATGCATCGCCTAGGAGGTAGAGTGATGGGTTTCGCCGACAGCGGAAGCACGTCGATGAGCAAAGGAGAAACACTCCAAGACGCAATGAAAATGATGGGTTGCTATGTCGATCTCGTCGTCCTCCGCCATCCCCATGAAGGCGCCGCACAGGTCGCTGCCGATGCCGTTGACATCCCTGTTATCAACGCCGGCGACGGAGCCAACCAGCATCCGACGCAGACGCTGCTTGACCTCTTTTCTATCCTGGAAACGCAAAAGACATTGGAAGGACTGGATATCGCCATGGTGGGCGATCTTCGCTACGGACGGACAACACACTCACTTGCTCGAGCGTTGACGCACTTCGGCGCGCGACTCTATTTTGTCGCGCCTACGATACTGGAAATGCCGCAAGATATCTGTGACGATCTTCGCGACAGAAAAATCAAGTTCTCCTTCCACAAAACGATTCAGGAAGTGCTCCCCAAAGTGGATATCCTTTATATGACGCGCGTTCAGAGCGAGCGCTTCACCGATGCGATCGAATACGATCAGATTAAAGAGTGTTATCACTTGCGCGCTGCTGATCTTAAAGGCGCGAAATCGACAATGAAAGTAATGCATCCGCTGCCGCGCCGCGGCGAGATCGCCGCTGATGTTGATATGACGCCGCATGCATATTATTTCGAGCAGGCGAAGAATGGTCTCTACACGCGACAGGCGCTTCTAGGTTTGTTATTAGGAAAATTGGACTGACATCATGACAGCGACAGTGACAAAAACGCTCGCCGTAGCAGCGATTAAGACAGGTACTGTGATTGACCATATCCCGGCAGGCCGCGCATTGCAGATAGCACAGCAGTTGCGACTCGAAAGCTACCAAGAGAAGGTCAGCATCGGTCTTAACCTCAAAAGCAACAGACATGGACGAAAAGATCTGATCAAGATCAGTTGGCGGACGCTCACCACCGAAGAGATCCACGCAATTGCCATCATTGCACCCGAAGCGACGCTGAACATTATTGAAGACTATGAGGTCGTCGAAAAGCGGCAGGTCGAAGTTCCTAAAACGATCCAGGGAATCGCATGCTGTCAGAACCGCGCATGCATAACAAACCATGAAACGGTTCATCCGTTTTTTTACGTCAATCACGAGCAGGACGGCATACGCCTGCAATGCCGCTACTGCAGAAAACAGGGGATCTTGACATTGCGCTAAGGGCAGAGTACACTGCTCGGCTAATCGCTTGTACGGAGGCATATGCTGACACTAAAAAATATTCTCACCCTCGACGGCAACGTCGAAGACCGCCAGATTGAAAGCACTGTCGATCAAGTGATCGACGGCAAAGGCAAGCTGACAGCATTCCCTGGCGTAATCGATACCCACGTCCACTTCAGAACTCCGGGACATGAACATAAAGAGAACTGGATGACGGCAGCGGCAGCAGCGGTACGCGGCGGAGTGACCGTGGTTTTCGATATGCCCAACAACGATCCTCCCTGCACGACGAAAGAAGCTCTAGAAGCTAAGAAACAGCTGATTGACGAACAGCTGGCACGCGCAGGCATACCCCTCAATTATAAACTCTACTTCGGCGCCACCAAAGACCACTTCGACCAGATCGGCCTTGTTCGCGACGAGGTCGTCGGTATAAAAATCTATATGGGTTCAAGTACCGGCGGTCTGCTCATGGATGAACAAACAGCTCTAGACCGCGCATTCCAACTTGCCGCACAGAATAACCTTCTTGTTGCTGTTCATGCAGAAGATGAAGAGATCCTCGAAGCGAATAAAAAGAAATATGCCGGCGACAACAACCCTGCCGTCCACTCCAAGATCCGCAGCCGCGACGCGGCGATCAAAGCAACGGAAGAGGCGATCCATCTGACACAGAAATATGACGCGCAGCTACTGATATGCCATGTAAGCACGAAAGAGGAGATCGAGCTGATTCGTAAAGCAAAAAATAGCGAATTGCTTGTCTACGCTGAAGTAACACCCCACCATTTGTTCCTCAGTGAAGATGACTACGAAAAGTGGGGTACCAAAGTGCAGGTGAATCCTCCATTGCGAACCAAGGAAGACCAGCAAGCGCTCTGGGAAGCAATCGCCGACGGTACCGTCGACTTCTACGGCACCGATCACGCTCCGCACACCGTCGAAGAAAAGAAAGCTGATTACGGTAACGCCCCTTCGGGTATTCCATCGTTGGAGCTGATGTTTCCGCTTCTGCTCAACGCCTACAACGACGGCTGTATCACCTTAGAGCGGATCCTCGAGATTACGCGCATCAATGCAGAACGTGCGTTCGGCATACCGCGGACGCATGACACGGTGCTTGTCGATCTTAATATGACAAAAGAAGTTGACGATGCACTTTTAAAAACGAAATGCGGGTGGTCGCCATACGCTGGGCGGTCTCTTAAAGGGTGGCCGGTATATACGATCCTCAATGGACAGGTGTTTCCTTGCTAAATAAACTATTACCACAATGGTGGCCGATAAATAGCGCGATCTACGATATTGAGAAAAGCTACCTCGACAACGCTGAAGAGGGTCCTTTTTTCTCGGCAGAGATTCCTGAACGCCCCGGTGTTCACGAAACACAATGGCGCGATTTTCTCGGGTACAAAGTGGCATCGCCTATAGGCGTACCAGCAGGACCGCTTCTCAATTCGCGATGGATCGGCGCCGCCGCTGATTTAGGATTCGATATCCTTTGCTATAAAACGATCCGCAGCGCTCCGCATCCTGGACATCCAACTCCAAATATGGTCTTTATCGACAGGCGCGATCAGCTCGACCCTGCAAATCTGCCGCCATCAGTTGTACATCGTCCGACAACACCACAGACGATGGAAGAGATCGCCGTGACCAATTCATTTGGCATGCCGTCACGCGATCATGATTACTTAGCTGAAGATATCCCGAAAGCTTATAGCCTCCTCCACCGGGGACAGGCACTCATTATCTCCGTTGTAGGCACGCCATCGGCAGAGGGAGGGTTCCTTGCCGACTGCGTTCGCGTTGCTAAACAGGCTAAAGATTATGGAGCCAAAATCATCGAGGTCAACTTCTCATGCCCTAATGTAACGACAGGCGAGGGGATGATCCATACAGATGCGGCTGTCGTCTACGACATCGCCTCGGGTATCGTCAACGCTATTGGTGATACTCCTCTCATCATCAAAGTGGGCACCTTCCCCAGTACGTCAGCATTGGAACAGTGCATGGTCGCTGCCGCACGAGCAGGAGTCCGTGCGATCTGTGGAATCAATACGATCAGCATGAAAGTTGTCGACAGCAAGAATAACCCGCTCCTAGGCCCGCAACGCGCTGTCAGCGGTATCTGCGGCAGCCCGATTCACGCTGCAGCCCTAGACTTCACCCGCAATGCCCGTACAATCAATGATAAATTAAAACTAGACCTAACAATCATGACGACAGGAGGAGCGGTTCTACCGCAACACTTCCACGACTTTCTCAATGCAGGCGCGGACATCGCGATGACAGCAACGGGAATGATGTGGGATCCCTACCTGGCCATGCGCTACCACTACGGAGTTGCCAATGACTCATGATGATGCGTTGATAGAAAATCTGTTTGCTATAGGAGCAGTGAAGTTCGGCTCCTTCACGCTAAAAAGCGGCATCGTGTCGCCGATCTACATCGACCTTAGACAAATCGTCTCACACCCCAAAATTCTTGAAGCGGTTGCCGACACGATGTGGCAAAAAATCGCTTCCCTCAGCCCTCAACTTCTCTGCGGCGTTCCCTACACAGCCCTGCCGATAGCAACAGCAATATCAATTAAGCATAACATTCCGATGGTAATGCGCCGCAAAGAGGCTAAAGACTACGGCACACGCAAAATGATCGAAGGGGCATTCATGCCCAATACCCCCTGTGTCGTCGTGGAAGACCTTGCTACAAGCGGAACAAGTATTATGGAAACAACGACAGCACTGAATGAGGCTGGCCTTAACGTCAGCGATGCAGTCGTGCTGATCGATAGAGAACAGGGGGGCAGAAGCAATCTCTCTACCAGAGGGATCACCCTCCACGCGGTGTTCACCATCTCATCGATGCTGCACACGCTGCAACAGAAAAAATTAATCGACACCCAAACGGTAGAAGAGGTAAAAACTTTTCTATCAGAAAATCAGGTAGCGAAATAGGAAAAACGACATGCTACAAGAAACGCTGAAATTAACATACTCGCAACGGATCCCTTTTTGTTCCAATCTGGTCGGACGAAAACTTCTGCAAATCGTCGAAGATAAACAGTCTAACCTGTCTGTCGCTGCCGATGTGACAAAGAAGTCAGACCTTCTAGCTCTTGCAAGGAAGTTAGGACCAAAGATATGCATGCTAAAAACGCATATCGATATCGTCGACGATTTCGATCTGCATCTGCTCCTCGAACTGCAACAGATCGCCAAAGAAGAGAACTTTTTCCTTTTTGAAGATCGTAAATTTGCCGACATCGGCGCCACCGTCGAAGCGCAATATGGCGGAGGGATTTACAAAATCGCACAATGGGCACACTTGACGAATGCACATATCATCCCGGGACCGGGCATCGTCGACGGCCTAAAAAAAATCGGTAAGCCTCTCCACCGCGGCCTTCTTCTCCTTGCGCAGATGAGCTCGTCAGGGACAACGGCAACAGGGCCCTATACTCAAGCATGCCTGCGCCTGGCACAGAAACATACGGATTTCGTTACAGGCTTCATCTCCCAAGGTAAGATCACCAACGAACCCTACTTCATCCACATGACGCCAGGTGTCAACCTAGGGACGACCTCAGACAGCTTAGGACAGCGTTACAGCACGCCGGAATATATTATCGGTGAAAAAGAAAGCGATATCATCATCGTCGGCCGGGGCATCACCCAAGCGCAAAACCCGGAACAAGAGGCGGAACGCTACCGCTCCACAGCATGGGATGCCTACAAACAGCGGTTGAAATAAAATGACGGTATGGGCACTAGCAGACTTGCACCTCTCCTTTGGGGTGCCGGATAAGAAAATGGATGTCTTCGGCGAACATTGGCACAATCACCCCCAAAAGATTGAAAAGCATTGGCGCGAAAAAATCAGCAACGATGATCTCGTCCTCCTTCCGGGAGATATCTCCTGGGCGAAACATCTTGAAGATGCCATCCCCGATCTACAATGGATCGATGCCCTCCCTGGTACCAAGGTGATGATCCGCGGCAACCACGACTTCTGGTGGCATACTAAGTCCAAGGTTCTCTCCATCCTTCCACCATCCATACACATCATCCAAAACGATGCTTTCAACTGGAACGATATCAGCATCGGCGGAGCACGCCTATGGGATACCGACGAATACTCCTTCGATAACATCGTCCATTTCGTCGAAAATGATAAAGTGCTTCCATTAACGGAAAAAGATCTCGACCCTAAACGGCGCGAACATCTCTTCGAAAGAGAACTGCAACGTTTAAAAATGAGCCTCGACAAACTCGATCAGAACGCCTCCCATCGCATCGTCATGACGCACTATCCGCCTATCGCTACCGATATGAAAGATTCCAGAGCGTCAGCGCTTATCGAGAAATACAATGTCGATGCCGTCGTCTTCGGCCATATACACAATATCTACCACGACCTTAAAGACCTTTTCGGTATGCGCGATAACACGCGATACGTGATCACAAGCGCAGACTATGTCGACTTTAACCCTGTCAAAATCATATAGCGAAGGGCGCCGCCCCTCGCGCTCCCCGGCAAGGGAGCAAGCCCCCTTGCATCCCCTTTTTGTTTTTTTTGTTAGCAGTGGGGTGCGGGCAAGCTGCATGCGTGAATATGGTGCCATCCGCTTCGCGGATGACACCATAGGAGCACCGAAGTTGTTAAGGCTTCGCCTTAACAACTTCGTAAGAAGGCTCAGAACAGAGATTCGATCACCATGCTATACCTTTCTAGAACGATGTAACAAGAGTGGGTTTTAACAAAATGATAAGGGTTGTATGCAAGTGAGTTCAGAGAATGATTTGTCTTTATTGGAACAACTTCCAAGGGAACTTTTAGGTAAGATATTAGCGCAGCTGCCCAGTAAAGTAGATGAAGTTGATATTTTAGCTCCCATGAGGTGTATGTGCAACTTAACTCGTACTAGCAAAACGATGTATTGGATTGTACATGATACCTACATAACGAACTTGTTTTTGCGCGCTCTCGTAGATCAGTATCAATCTATTCCGAAGCTATTCGCTGAAACTTTAGATACAGTAGCGACCCGAATTTCCCTTTGGGACCATATCATAAAGAATAAGTATGACGAAACCTATCGAGCCATCCAAGGGATGTATTCGTTTGCTTCTCGTGTATTGCAAGAGGCTAAGGATGAGGGGCTTGATATTAATTATTCATTAGATTGCGATGAAGTACCTTCGCCTAACCCTTATGAATTTCAAACCCTAACAGGTTTTTTACTTTATTGCAGCTGGAGCCCCAATCACATAGCTACTCCTTTTGGCGCTATCGAACTTTGTACTTCGGGAATGTATTCAGTACTACCTTCTGTTTCAGTATCTGAAGTATTCATCAAGCGATTGAATGCTACCTTCGAGTCGCCAACTATAGACTGGCTCGGCGATAAAGAAGGTATTTATTACGAGATAATCAACCCTATCGACGATTCTGATAAGATCAGAAAAATAGATCGTAGTGAATTCAAGCAGATAGATGAAATAGAGATACAGAAGAGAAAAGGGAGTAACAATCTGATTGTTGCTGCGAGTGCCGGGCAATACACATTCTATAAAATTCAGCAGGTGTCAGGAAAAACTTTGCCGATACCAACATATCATACCTCATCAGAAACAGAGCTCAGACCTGCAATGATAAAAGATATTTGGAATTTACTTAAGAGCGCATTAGGAAATGAATCCGTTTCGAACAATAATACAGATCAAAAACCCTTTAATGAAGGGAATCTTTTATTTAGAAATATCATTTCTGATTACGAATCTATCCTGTCGTCTGAAGTGCTATCCGCTCCGCGGATAGCACTTCAACGTTACGAAGGACGAGAAAATTAGTGGACAGCAAACAATAAGGGGATGCAAGGGCACTTGCTCCCTTGCGGGGGTGCGCGAGGGGCAGAACCCCTCGCATAACATATTACCTTACAGGACACGCACCACTGGCACACGCTTCTTCAATGGGCGTCTCATAGTTAAATTCAATGCCGCTATAGTCAATCTCCGAAAGACAGGCTACGTAATTGTCGTAATCCTCTTTCGTTTTGACTTCCTGCGGCAGATAAGCATAGCCGAGGTCTTCGGCATTCTTTGACGGGTCGTTGCGGAAGATGAAGGAAACTCCCACATAAGTGTCCCAGTTCTCCATAAACCAGTCGATGATCTCCGGTACCTCGGAAGGATCGTAAGAGATGGTGTTGGAGACGTTCTGCTCGCACCATGTTTCCTGCAGAAGACGGTACCACTCCAATTGGGTGACGGCGGAGTCTTCGTTGATTTCGACCTCTTCGACTTGTCCGTTTTTACGTGTCACAGTCTTACGCGTAAAAGGCACAGTCTCATACTTGACAGGAAACTTGACAAGAACAGACTCGGGCTCGAAAGGCTTCTCGATCACTTCGTAGCCTGCGGCGCGGAAGCGGTCGACAAGGGGATCGTGGCGTGAGTAGGTGATACTATTAAAGACATAACGGCCGAGAGGCATGTGAATGCCTTCAGGAACTTCGCCCCACTCTTCGGTACCCATGATCTTGCTAAGGGTGCCGCTAGGCTTGATGCAAGTAACGTTCTTAGGCAATGGCGCATTGAGCTCATTGGCCATGCTGTAAGCGGCGCTGACAGCGATGTTGCGCATGCGCTTGAAGTCGTAAGCAGCAAGGTCGGGACGGGCGCGGATGCCGGTAAGGCCGACGCCGCACAGGTGGAGGAAGTCGTTATTGAGATGCCATGCCTCTTGAAGGATCTCATCGCGAAGATTGACCATGGTCTGGCGGTAGTTCATCCGCGCAGCGAGGCGAAGAGCGCGCTCGAGGCCAACCTTATCGCCTTTGAAGGCAAGGACGTTGACTTCAGTGAGATTGCAGAAGCTTTTATTGCCGAGAAGGATCTCTACACATGGGTTGCATCCTTTAAACCAAGGGGCGCGACGCTCAGCTTCAGCAGCATTGATAAATCCTGGCTCGGAACCGCCGGCGTCGAGCATCAAGTTGAACACGTTTTCCAATTCGGCGCGCGTGGGCTTCTGGTAGAAAAGCAAGCTGTTGTTCGACTGCTGACGGTGCGCACAGTCGCGCAGCCACCACTCTTTCTTGGCGACGGCAAACTCTTCCCATTCAGGCTGTCCATATTCAAATAAGGCGATCTGCGCTGAACGGCGGCTAGATAGGATTGTACCAAGATAGTTAACGATGTCGAGAATGTCCATCCGCGTCAGTAGCTGGTCGGCACGGTCGGAGAGGATCTGCGCGATCGCTTTGAATGCTTTGGCTATTTGTTCATCGCCGGAGGAGATCCATCCGTAACCTTTAAGGCGGGTGCCGGCAGAGCGGATTTCAGAGAAGTCTAGGACAAGAGTGCGTGCAGGGAACTTACCGGCAACGAGCTTGCCGACAGCTTTAGCCCATGCAATGGCAGAGTCGCCGACTTTGATTGTCCATGTACGTGTTTCAGGATCATAGGTTTCGATATTTTGCTCGAGGCCACCCTTCTCTGTTCTTGCGGAGCGGATCACTTTGATTTCGCGTAACGGGCAGCGGAAACCGTTGAGAGTACCGGTGATCGGTCGGAAGCCAACGCCGCAACCTTGCAGAAGCAGCCATAGAACGTCGACAACGTCATAGACGGTTTCCACATGAGTGAACGAACAGTTGAACATGCAAGACTCGCGCTTGCGGCTGAGCTCGGTGCCGCCAAGCCACAGCGTGCGTCCGGCAGGCGCGATATAACGGCCAAGGACAAGCTGGCGGATCTCTTCGAGTTCATCTTCTTCATATTCATTGAGCGAACGTCCTAACGCACGTTCCCATAGCCAACGTTGGTGGCTGACAACGCGGTCGACGACTTGTCCCCAGCTTTCCAGCCTGGTGTCGCCATCTTTGATTGGTCTGTGATAAGTACGCAGCGCAGTTGCCATTGCTCGCGGTGTTGGCTTAGTCATGATTCGATACTCCGTTGATTTTGCTTCTTTTTGATCGTATGCCGCGTTCTCAGGTGAGATACAACATCTTGTGTTTTTAGCGACGGCAACTACAACAAATTGTGTTTTGATAGCCTTTTGTATCTTCTTTTTTCGCATAAAAGTCAAGATGGAGTTAGTTTTTGAAAGCGGCAAAATCTCCTGGAGAACAGCGTGTGAAAGGGGGCATAAGATTTTGGCTGTGAATCAAATATGCGAAGAGAAAAAGTTTTTTCTGCGTTTTGGTAAGTTTCTGAAATTCAAAAGCGAAAAAAATAAAAAAAAATCAGCCGAGGATTGTAATCAGTTCGTCAGCGGCAGGATCGTTATCGTTGAACGGACGGCCGCTATCGATCGGCGCGCGCTTGTCTAGAAGATCCTGAAGCGCTTCTTCTTTTTGATCTTTGTCAAGACAGCGGTAGAAGTCAGCGCAAATAGTGATAAGGTCTTGAAAATCTTCTTCCGTCTCAAGGAGCGGCAACGAGTGGCGGACAAGCCTGACGAATACTTCCTCTTCGCCTTCTTGAACCATAAGCGATAGCACCTCAAGGTTGAAATCGAGGTTCGGTTCTTCTTGAGCGTCTTCGATCAGTTGCTCCAACATCGTTCCCGCACCGTCAGGGTCGGTCTTGATCAGCAGGCGTACCTGCAGAAAGTCGAACCATTTGGCATCGGAAGCGTACTCGCTGAAATTATCGAGAAGCTCGGAAGCGTAAGATTCATTGTCGTTGTCGATCTGTTCGGAGATGAAATCGTAAAGGAAGGTTTCGACGTTGTTAGCGCAGCCGAGGTTGAATGATTCGAGTACTTCGACAGGGTCCGCTCCTTGGTCTGTGTTCTCCTCAAGGATCACAATGAGGTTGGATAGAGCATCTTCGATCAGCTCGGCATTGCGCGCCTGCCCGCGGTCATAAAGGAAAATCTGATGATCCAGTTCATCGCAAAAGACGGAAAGACAAGGCTTCTCGGTCATCAAACGCCGCCATAACTCGAAAAGCAACAGATAGATAAGGTCGCGCTCCTCAATAGTAAGCTCTTCATCTTCTTCCAGGATGTCATCGACGAGGTCTTCGGGTGTGTCATACTCTTCCGCAAGGGCGACGAACTGTGCTTTGTCCAGATCAATCTCATGCCGGCGCAGTCTGCCGAAAATGACCGGAAGAGACATTTCTCGGTAATTTTCCACTTGCCATGACTCTACTTCAAGGCTGGGATCGAGAAGCCAGTTCATCCGGAGAGAATTGTAAAGCGCGCGGCGCTTGATATCCATGAGCATTTGGTGGGTTTTGCACACACTATAACAAAGTTAAATTCAAAGAGAAAAGAGGAAAATGCCAAACCTTGAGAAAATCTCTAAAGTAACGAGCCACTTGCAAAATTATTTGGGGCGTTTTTCCTGTAATTTTCCGTCTCACTTCGTGCTCGTTCTCGCAAACTGTCATCAGTTTGCTTCGAACTCCGCCCTTTGTGAGCCACAAAATCGCTAGAAAAAACGTTCTCAAATAATTTTGCAAGTGGCTCTA
>JACKPN010000011.1 GCA_024233575.1 Chlamydiales bacterium | reverse complement strand
ACTGATATCGAAAATTCTACAAATACCTTCAAGTGACACCCTTTCTAGCAACGCTTGTCTAACTCGTGATTTGGTCTCATCAGAAATGGATTTTCGTTGCGGATTGAGAACGAACTGTCTCCCACACACAAGGCAAAGGTGATTTTGCTTTCCGTTGTGAATGTGACCATTTTTTTTGATTGATGTGGAATTACATTTTGGGCAGCTAATCGACATTTGAGTTTTCCTAATAGTTTAGGAAAATAAGAAACATGAATGCCGAAGAAATGTCAAATCAAATCTTCAGCATTACATATTTAGGACTACCGAACCTACAGCTACAGGGTAATGATCCGTCAAAGTGATGGGTCCCCCCTTCATCCAAAACCTTCCCAACCCTCCAAGAAGCTAGGGACAGGGCGAAGCAAGAAGAGGTTGCTCGTCGCCAGAGGGAAGCTACTTCCCCGATCAGCAACGGCATAAACGAAGGTTAAGCAAAATCCAGTTTTAAAATTTCTTTTACCATTTCCAATTTATTCTTTCGTATCCATAAATAAGTAAAATTATCATCGGTATTTTTGGTATAAAAACTCTCTAAATAATCTGATATACCCAAAACGGACGCTAATAAATTTATCCCGGACCACATCCAAATACCGCTAACCAGTCTATCTTTATTGATGAAGAGGGCATAGTCTTCTATAGATACAGTAGCCCTGACGCCTGGACATTCTTCTAGACTTGATAACAACCAATTTTGAGTGATTTGCTGAATGACTTTTTGATAAGCCATTTCAAGATCTTCTATGTCATAAGGTGGATTTGTTGAATCATCTATATATAGCGTAAACTTTGGATAGGGATTATCTCTTACTTCAGGAATCCACATATTTTTTATCCCTAAAAAATCTCTAGCAGCACTGTTCATATATGATAGGACTTTAGCCTCTTTTGAGCTATTCATCTCTAATTGTTTGCATGGGATGTTGAACCGTGAACCACTGCTATAAGTTGGCAAGTCGAGTAACTTATTCATTAGTTTTATTGCCCAAGGAATTACTTCCTGAACATTTCCAAAGAGAGGAGCTGGATTTTTTACGGAATTGATATTAACGAGTTGGGGATGCAGATCTTTTGATATAGGATCTTTACCATTTCGTTCCCTCTCGAGCATGACCCACATCTCATACGTTAGTCTCCAATCTCTCTCATCTTCTTCATCGGGGAGATACTCCTTTGGCACCATTAAAGCGATTTCACTTACTTGTGGTAGTTGATAAATGCTATAATGGGCATATACATCATCTACATTATCACAAAGTTTGCAAAAGAACAATTTATTACTACCTTTTTTATCTTTCTGTTCTTTTTCAGTCATATCTTTGAACGCACTAGCATCTCGGTTTTTGATCTTACCAGAATCTTCTGAAGAACTATCTAATTCAAAAAAACGATGATTTTTTTGACTGGAACCGTGACAGGTACTTCGGACATAGGTAGCATTCAATCGTTTAATAAGTTGTTCGATAGCCGATAATTGGGTAGGATCACCCCACTTAATTTCAGGCATTGTAACTTGGCCAAAAGGTGTAGCTAGAAATAATTTATCAATACTGAAATAAAGAAAAATACCGCTTTTTGTTTGATAGTATCCTATGGGCTCAGATGGACTTGGATTGTCATTTATGAACCCCTCATTCTCAGGATCTGCCTCTTTTGCTTTTTGTAAAGTTTCGTACGTTGACGAATAGATATTTTTGATTCGATCAAATAACTTATCATAATGATTTGCCTTGATTGAATCCCAAATAAATCGCCTTCCTACTAACGTATTTATTTTAATAGCAATGTTTTCAGGGATTGTATGGTGTTTTTTTGCGAATGATTCAAAAAATAATTTAATGACATAGCAATCGTGGACATGCTGGTACATATTTTTACTTGTGCTGCCCAAGCGAAGCAGGTATCGCATCGCTACGGGAATTTCTGCTTCATTTATTATTTTTGGAGACCCTGTTACGTTAGGTATCTCTGCTACAATTGTTCCTAAAACTTCACTTGGCAATTGTTCTATTAAAGATAGACTGCAAGAGTAATTTAATTGACAGCTATTTGCAACAGAAAGAGTACTACCCATAAAAAACCTATTTATAAAACCCTTGAAAATTAATTTTTGACGTAAAGACTTGTAAAATCATCGATACTATAACGGATACATCATTAAAAGGACAATATCGTTGGCCTAAATTTTTGGAAAATTTGTCCTCGATCAGTAGAGGTATTCGGCGGATAAGGGATGATTTTACCGAATTTTCAGAGGTCCTAAACATCTTAATGTTAGAGGTTAGCTGTGCTTAAGAAAAATTTTGTCCAGTACAGAGAGCATTTTGATCAAAAATCCTTTACGCTCTTACTCATAGCGGCTGGATGATGTTGGGTTCTAGGGCAGACTGATATCGAAAATTCTACAAATACCTTCAAGTGACACCCTTTCTAGCAACGCTTGTCTAACTCGTGATTTGGTCTCATCAGAAATGGATTTTCGTTGCGGATTGAGAACGAACTGTCTTCCACACACAAGGCAAAGGTGATTTTGCTTTCCGTTGTGAATGTGACCATTTTTTTTGATTGATGTGGAATTACATTTTGGGCAGCTAATCGACATTTGAGTTTTCCTAATAGTTTAGGAAAATAAGAAACATGAATGCCGAAGAAATGTCAAATCAAATCTTCAGCATTACATATTTAGGACTACCCGAATTGCCCTGCAGGAGTATCTTATAAAGAATTATCTTGAAAACAAAAAAAAATTATACCCGTAGCAAAAAATGAATTATTTGCTTGTCTTACGGATAGATTTTATGCTAAATTTCTGATTGCTTGCGCAACTCAATCACATTTAGACACACTGAATGGTAGCTGTAGTCGAGGATATCTTAACAAAGTTCAAGCCGTGGTACTAACTTTTTCAGAAGAAGCTATCAATAACTTTGAACTTACTAGGTTCCTGGATGGTACTGAGCTTTTTGAACGTTCATTTTCAGAGACAGAAAGCACAAGCTAACACTCGTTCATCAAGAAGCGTAGCTCTTGTGTAAGCTGCGTTGTATCCAGCAGAGAGAAGCTTCAAAATGTTCTGGAAGGACCGTTTTGAAGCGCATAATTACTGTCAAAACCGTAATGACAGAGAGACCTCGCTAACAATTTAGCTACCTGCCTACCACCACCATCCACCTTTGCATTAACGAGAACAATAATCGTGATGATACAAAAAATGATTCTTGAACTGCTTTCAGCATAGAGATTTTGCTCTTTTTTGTGTGACATTCGAAAATATTATTAATACAAAACACTCTTTAACAAACCTTAATCTTTTTTTGTTATGCTTTACCCGTAATAAAAACACCTTTATTAGGAGGGTAATATGGCTGGAATTAATGGCATCTCACATCAAATTGAGGAGAACTGGAATAGCGCAAATAAATTTCTTGATAACAACGTTATCACCCCTGTTAAAAATCGTTTTGACACACTTGAAGACGCGAATCCGAAGATTTTCGATATTGCCAGGAAGATTGTTAAAGCAACGGCGATTGCCGGTGTTCTTATCGCAGGTTTTGTCATCAAAAATCCGATCCTTTTCGCCGTCGGGGTAGCCATAGGCTTCTTTGCAAGATACCTGCCAATCGCTAGAGGACCAACAAAAGAGATCATGGATTTTGCAAGGAAATTCTTTAACGATAGAAGTCCTGCAGGCAAACTATTAACAGTCGGCGCAGGAGCTGCACTATTCCTCTTCGAACCCGGAATCTTTAGCGGTATAGCAGCAGGCGCCTATCTCGCTGAAGAAACCGGAAAGGCATGCGATTATCTCAAAAAGCAAGCGAAAAGCAGTCTATAATAATACAAAAAAGCCGATGCTCCCCAAGGAGCATCGGCGTGTTTCGCACCCAAACATGATCGATCGCGCTTAGTGGGCGCGATCCTTTTTTAGCAGCTCTCTAGCTGCCATTGCTTGAATCTTCAAATCCGCATACTCTTTATTATCTCCGGCATACTCAAGAGCAAGATCTAAGGCTGTTAAAGCATTTTCCGGGTCATGCATGGCAAAGAAGCACTTTGCCAGATAAAAGTATGGCACAGGACTATCCACATTCAAGTGCATCGCTATCTCATAAGCATCGATAGCAGCTTCAAAGTCGCTCGTCATCTGCGTCGACTTCCCTAATCCTAACCAATAATCGTGGTTATAGGGATTCAACGTCACGAGAAAAAGAAAGGCATTCGCAGCATCCGTGTAAAACTGATGATCGTATAGACGTTGCGCAGCTTCATAAAAGGACTTCATCGAGCGATCCGTTATCTCAAGAATTTTTTGCGCCGACTTACCTTTAGCAAGCTGTTTTTTTAACCATTCTTTATCTTCAAGCCTACTTTTAGCCTTTTCACTTAAATGAAAATTTTCCATGTGATCATACATATCCTCACTTTCCGCTCATTCGAGCGTTATCCTCTTCTAGAACAAAGTTATTAAAAATAACACATCTGGAAACGAAACTGATTAAGCAGAGAAGAGGGTGTCTAACCCTATTTCCCTATAATTATAATACTCTATTTTTACTGAAAAGTCAATGAAATTTTTGAATCGTATTAACAGTTCCTTTAAAATAAAAAAGCAAGTATAATGCCATATACAGCTTTTATTAATACCAACCTGGTAAAAGTAATAAAACGGGAGAAATTATGGCTATTGATGCTGTACGAAATGGCATAAGCAACATGGTTAATCGCATACCTGAAGAGTGGCGCGAGCGGATCTCTAAAGTCGCCAAGATTGCATTAAAGGTAACGCTAATAGCCTTGGCCTGCATAGCTGGTTATATTTTCCTACGTACCGTCCCTCTATTTCTTGTAACCTTCTGCTTTATCGGAATGATGGTCAATCCTGAGGACGTGAAAGGGCCGCTAAAACGTATACATGACGTCTTCGAAAAACATGTCGTGCTATCCAGCAAAACACATGCTGCGCTGTTTAGCGGGGCCTGTATCATCGTTTCGTTGATTACTATACCGATATCGACCGCTATTGCTTCCGCTTATTTCGGTGCGACTCTAGGTTACTATTTATCCACAGGCAAACTGCCTTGGCAATCGTCTGAGACGGACACTTTAATTTCCACTGATCAGCTGCCCAACACAGGCTTTTCAGGAGATTTGAAATCTATCGTATGTTAACCTCTCGGGTGAAAGGTGTCGAAAGCGTGCTGGATATGGGACTTGCTGATATGCATATAGCGGTCGGTGCTGCTAATGCTGGCATGGCCCATCATTTCCTGAATGACCCGCAGATCTGCGCCGTTATCTAAAAGGTGCGTCGCAAAGGAGTGGCGCAAGGTGTGAGGCGAGATGTTTTTTGTGATGCCTGCTTGTTTAGCATATTCTTTGATCATCTTCCAAATATACGTCCTATCAATGGGCTTTCCCTTATGTGAGACGAAGAGCGCGCTATTTTTTTCGCTATCATGGTGACAGCGGTAGCTGGCAAGGTAATAGTCGATAGCCTCGATCGCTTTCCTGCCGATTGGCACAAGTCTTTCCTTGCTTCCCTTGCCTTTGACTCTGACAAAGTTATCATCGACATTGTATATCCCCAAAGTACAAACCTCGGAAACTCTTAGCCCACTACTGTAGAGCACTTCTAAAATAGCTTTATCACGTGCGCCCGATGCCGTTCCGACATCAGGTTGCAGGAGCAGGCGGTTCACCTCTTCCGGACTTAGCACCTCTGGGATTAGCTGCCACATTTTCGGAGTTTCCAGATAAAGAGCGACGTTGGCGGGGACCTCCCCTTCTCTTTTCAGAAAGCGGAACAGCACTTTGATTGCAATCATGGTCCTTGCGATCGACGAGCTTGCATATTCGCGATTACGGAGGTGTCCCAGAAAAGATACGATATGCTGTTCTTGCACTTCCGGAAATGTTGTAACGCCATTTTCTTCAAGGAAAGTCACAAATGTCAGGATGTCGCGGCGGTAGGCTTCCACACTATTTTTAGCGAGCCCCTTTTCGGATGCAATATAGGTCGTAAAATCGTCGACCTCCGCGAGCATGGCAATCTCTACACTTTAAGTTTGCGGGCGATCTCTTTTTGAATTTTCTCAGCATCAATATCTGCCAAGGAAATTTTCTTAATAGGGAGCATCTCTTCGGTAGCGGCCACTTCATAAAGACCAACTTGACCTTCATCAATGTCCTTACGGTGATAGAGGTGACGCTTCCTGGCAAGGTAAAGGCACAAAATAAAGGCTTCTGACTGTTTTTCCGCCTCTTCAGATTGAGATAGCTCTTTCAAAAGTGCGAGCGCTTTCTCGTCGCGACTCTTGAAAAGATCTTCCTGCGCCTGTTTCTGGTCGATAACCTTCGACTTCCAATGCGTAAGCATCGCATCCGGCAGATTTTCAGCTTTTGCTGTCCAGCACGCGGAACAGTAGTCCTCACGCATGAACTCGTCGCCATCGCTATCGACAAGGATTGAAAAGTAGTCCATGCCAGGCTCTAACCTCTCTTCTCCGGCGCAACACGCTGCGGAGCGCTTGGGTATCTCTATCTGAAAGGGTAATTTCATAGGTCAGTTATCCGTTATTGAAGGATCTGCTATTGCTAATCTACCGAATTTCTTTCCATTCTGCAAAGGTGATTTCTTCTGGAAGGTCCATTTTTTCGCCGAGGGTAACGATCGTACCTCCAGCGGCACAGAACCCTTGAAGCATGCGAAGACCTTGAGGGGTAGTATATTGCGGCCAAACGATGAGGTAATCAAGGCCATCCCATTCGCTTGTAAGCATCAGCTCAGGAATTACACGATAAGGGACTTGCCGTTCTTCAAGAAAGGAGAAAGCGCCATTCATCGCGGCATCTCCATCACGGCCTTGCTGTTCAAGCGATGGCAGGCAGACGGCGACAGTCGCAGCGGTGTCGTCGATCGGTAGATGCTGGTCAGCAAGGTAGCCGCATGGCGACCTCCCCCCTCTCCACGACAGATCATTCAGCGGCAGCCGACTTTCCTTCAAGGCAAGATGGATCTGATCGAAACGCTCGGCAGTGGCAAGCCGTGCCAGATGAGCAGGATCAACGATTGCGCCGGCATCAAGGAGGACATAGGTCTGTAAAGCCTCCGGCAGTCCACATGCCAGACGTTCTAGATATTCGACAAATACATGGATGCAGAAATCATCGAGATGCCCGCCCCATTGGTTAAGAGACTCCTTCAAAGTGTCGTCCCAAGGCAAGGCATCACTAAGGAGAAGACTGCCTTCATAGAGGCTAATGCCGATAGTATGCCGATGAAACTGCTGCCATAGAGTATCGCGGAAATGGTCAAGCGACAATTTCAGTGAAAGCATCTGCGTCTGATTGTCTAATGGAAGCTTAAGCTTATGGAATAGGCCTAAGTCGATCTTCCAGAAAAGGGCTAGCCCCTGACTGCAGTACTGTGCAGCAGCATCGGCAGCAGCAGACCAATCGAGGTTGGCACCGAGACTGCCGTCGATAGCGACGGTGACGCTGTTGAAGCCTTCCGGAACCTCTTGCCCTAAAAACGAGGATTCAAAAATTTTAGGTGTCCACTGCTTTTCATTACGATAAAAAAAAGGCTTTTCCCAGAAAATTCCCTCGGACTGTTCTTCCTCGAATTGAACCAACGTCAACTTACTCATGATGCCTTCTGTCTAATAAATTGATGATAGCGGATCTGACGCCCTCGCTCCCTCCAAAGACTATCGAAATAGGAGGAACCATAATGATTCCAATCATCAACAAAATAGGGGGCAGGCAGAGACGAATCGAAAGCGTGATGCTCTTGAAGTGTTTCGATCATTTGTAGAGAGTAATCGGCATCGTCCGTCACAAGTGTGAATGGCGCTTCAAGCTTAAGAACACGCGCCACTTCGGAAATGAAAGGCGGTTGGATGATCCGATTCTTTGCGTGTCGTTTCTTTGGCCAAGGGTCAGGGAAGTTGACGTAAGCATGGCTGATTGATTCCTCAGGGAAATAGTCGCGCGTGGTGCGCAGCCCTTCGCCGCAGATAACGATCAGGTTGTTAAGCTTGAGATTATGAATTTTCGACCAGATTTTTCGGCATCTTTTAAATTTGATCTCAAGAGCAACCCAATTGATATCGGGATTCTGCTGCGCCTTTGATGCGATCCATGCGCCATTTCCGCTGCAATACTCCACATGAACCGGGTTATCGTTGCCAAAAAGATCGGGATGGTTCCAGCCGGGAAAGGCAAAGGAACATTCAGGATGATCTTTGTCAGGAACATACCAGATGCGATCGTCAATCAAGACACGGCGTTCGGAACGTTCTGAAAAGGGAGGATTCAGATCTTTCGGCTTCATACTTCCTTCAAGGCGACCTCAACCTCGCCTTTCCATCCATTATAAATTTTATGAAGCTTTCTATCTTTGAGCTGTTCTTCTGTCAGGTTGTGTTCTTTCTGCACGATCTCATCTGCGAAGTAACGAAATTCTTTGTCATTGATCGCGCAAGCCCATCGAATCGTTTTTGAATAAAGACAAATGCTTCCACTCGTATAAGCAGCAACACCGAATGCCGCGCCAAGCGTGCATGATGCCACTACAGCGATCGCTACAACCTCAGGAAGAGCTATCAACGCAGGGATCATCACAAGTGGCAGCAATACGCCGACGCTCATCAGAACAGCGCCCGCCACCAACGTAATGATGGCAATCACCTTGATAAGGTTAGCTTTTTTATTCGCTAGCTTACAAACATCTTGGGGAACTTTATCAAAATCAAATTTACTTTCCGCCGAAGAAAAAGCCTCAAGCTTGCAGCCTGGCAATTTGCACCACAGAGCATGCACAAAGTTAGACGGCTCGTTTTTCACCCATTTCTTAACGGCATCTTGCGTACGCGTGTCGATCCCCTTCAACGAATCTCTCTCTCGAGAATGCTGATTGACCTGCGTTTGTACTTGTTTTATTTTATCTACAAGATTCACGGTAGTATTCCCTAATGGTAAAGGAAGAGTATACCATAAGAAAATGTTTACATTCAACATGTTATACCAGTTGCAACCTCAAAAAATGCAAGAGACCCGCTTTAGACAGCATCTTCAGCCTTCCTGCAATTATCTACACTTCCAGTAATGTTAAATTTCAAATTCAAACTGTACAACTGAAAAATCATCGGCGAAGGGACCTTCTCCATTGAGAAGGCGTGCCGTTTCGAGAATATAATCGACATCTTCAGTGTCCTGCTTCCGTGCTTGGTTAAGAATTTTTACAAACTCATCAAGGGTGAAAGTCGATCCATCGGCGCGTTCAATCTCATACACGCCATCGCTGAAAAGGTAAAGCTTATTATAAGACTGGATTGTACAGGTATCGCTAGTATATTTCGACCCTGCCATACCACCAATAACAAGTCCGGGTGTTGTCATTTGGTACAGCTGCGCCGAATCACGGTCTTCACCGGTAAACAGAATCGCCGGAGGATGCCCACCGCTGGAATAGGTAATCTCATGGCTGTGTTTGTTGTAGACACCATACCAAATAGTGAAAAACATATTGTTATGCTTTTCCATCGGGAACGAATCATTAAGCGCTTCAAGCACGCGATGCGGTTCAAGAAAATTCGTATGCGACAGCGACTGCGATCGCAGCACGTTCATCACCGATATCGATAATAAAGCTGCACCGATACCGTGACCGCATACGTCAAGCAGGTATAGGGCGAAGTTATCATTATCGATCCAGTGGTAGCCAAAAGCGTCGCCGCCGAGCTGTGTCGAAGGAATAAAACGCCACAGCGCCCTGATATCCTGATGCATCGGCGCAGGCAGAAGCGTACGTACATATTCCGCAGCTTCGTTAAGCTCGTTCTTCAATGCTTTCTGGCTTTTCTCCAGCTCTTCATACGCTTCGTTACGCTGCAGCAATCGGATGTATGCCGCAGAGTGGTAGCGGATACGTGCGAGCAGCTCCTGTTTATCAGGAAGCTTAACGCTATAGTCGTTAGCGCCAACAGCAAAAGCGTCAGCTTTGATTTTTGGGTCTTCCTTTACCGAAAGAACGATCATCGGAATATCGCGCGTGGCAGGATTGGAACGAAAATAACGCACTAGGGTAAGACCATCCATCTCCGGCATTACCAGATCCTGGAGGATCACGGTAGGATGGACCTCAGCAGCATATTCGATCGCTTTGGTAGGATCATCGCAGTAGAAAAAGTCGATATCCGGCTGATCTTCGACCATTCTCTTGACCGCTTCCGCGATGATCATCTGGTCATCGATCAGCAGCACACGAACAGGATAGGACTCCCGATCATGGCGGCTATCTGGTTGCTTCGAGAGTACAGACCCTTGAAGAATGCTCATTTGCAGGAATCTCCAACTAACAGTTTTTTCTTTCCCATCTTCGACAGGATCGCGCCGGCGATTTCTTCGACTTCGAGAATTGCACAAACCGCATCGATGTTCACAGCAACCTTTGGCATACCGTACACAACGCAGCTATTTTCATGTTCAGCAATGGTATACCAATTTTTCTCTTTTAATGCTTTTAGCCCTTGCGCTCCGTCACTGCCCATCCCTGTGAGTAAAGCGCCGATTCCTATTGATGGCCAGTTTTCCGCGATACTGTTAAAGAATACGTCGACAGAGGGACAATAAGAGATATTTTCCTGGCTGCAGTAATATTGAAAACATCCGTTTTTTGTCACGATGAGATGAGCGTTTTTTTCAGCGATATAGATGACACCTTCACGGATGCGCGCGCCATGCTTTGCAAGGGCGACAGGCACTTTTGTCTGACTTGAAATCCACTGGGCAAAACCCGGAGCAAACTCTTCATCGACATGCTGTATGATAACAGTAGCAAAAGGAACGTCGGCAGGAAACTGCGAAACGATTTTCGCCAGTGCATTCGGTCCGCCGGTAGAGGCTCCAATAGCCAGAAGACGCGGTACTTCCGAAGCTTTCACGTTGCGAATATCATCCGTGCTTTCGGAGTCACCAACTTTTGCTTTTGCACCAGCGACGATCACGCCGATATTTTTAACTTTTTTTAGAAGCAGCTCGCCGTCTTCTCCTCCGCAGTTGGCATCCAGGGAAGGTGTTCTAACAACATCTAAAGCTCCATGTCCCATAGCATTGAAAACCATATTCAGATTACCTTCGACGCTTGCCGTCACAATAAGAATAGCGCATGGGGTGTTCTTCATGATTATACGAGTTGCCTCAACTCCATTCATCACAGGCATGACAAGATCCATCAGAATGAGATCGGGTGTATCTTCTTGGCATCGCTTGATCGCCTCTTCTCCGTTGTATGCCACCCATGCCACTTCATTTTTTTTATCTTTAACGATCAAACGACGCAAGATCTCGACAGCCATCCTAACGTCATTAACAATACCTATGCGCATGCTTCCTCCCTGTTGGCTACGGATCACCTATCAGATCACGTACAGCATCAAGCAGCGTATCGTCATGAAAACTGCTTTTCGTTAAATAATAATTGGCGCCGGCTTGAAGACCCTGTTCGCGATCCTCGTTACGCTCCTTGTAAGATACAATCATCACCGGCACAGCCTTTAACCGCGGATCTGCTTTGATCATTTTGACAAATTCGATACCATTCATGCGCGGCATATCGACATCGGTGATGACAAGATCATAGTTTTCAACACGTACGGCATTCCAGCCATCGACGCCGTTGACGGCAGTATCTACAGCGAATCCGTGGTTCTGTAGTAATCGGCTTTCCACTTCTCGAACCGTGATCGAATCATCGACAACAAGGATACGTTTTTGCTTAACGGAGATCGGGCTGCTCTCTTTTGCCTCGGAAAGCGAGCTCAGCGATGAACGGGACAAGAGGTTGTCGATAGAGCGCACCATATCTTCGACATCGATGATCAATACCGGGGAGCCATCCTCGAGGAAAGCGCCGCTGTAGATATCGGGAACCTTCCCTAGCAAAGGGTCTAGGTCCTGAACGACAAGTTCTTTTTCGCCAACAAAGCTGTTCACTACGACACCATAGGTGTTCATCAGGTCGGAAACGATAATAACGGAAAGTTCATGAGGGAACGGATCGGTGACGGGCAGATCCAAAAATTGATGTGCAGCGATCAGACCGATATTTTTATCGTCATCACGGAAATATTGACGATGTTCAACGACTTCGATCTTATCGCGCGGCAGATGGTGGAGTTTATCGATACGTCCCAGTGGAAACGCATAGATCTCTCCCGATATCTCCACAAGCAAAGCTCTGATAACAGACAGCGTAAGCGGCAGCTGTAGGATGAAGCGCATGCCGGCACCCTGAGTGGCATTAACGCGGATGTTGCCGCCAACTTCCTGAACCATCGACTGCACGACATTAAGTCCTACTCCGCGTCCGGAGACATCAGTCACGGTCTTTGCTGTCGAAAAGCCCGGCAAGAACATAAAATCAAGAAGTTCCTGTTCACTGAGCTTCTCACCCATCGCTCGTGTGACTAGATTTTTTGCTATTACCTTCTCGCGAAGCTCTTCATAATTGATTCCACGGCCATCGTCGGTGATGGTAATCATCAACATTCCGGCTTTATGCATCGCTTCAACAATAACAAGACCATCTTCCGGTTTGCCGGCAGCGCGCCGCTCTTGAATTGTTTCAATGCCATGATCGACAGCATTACGAAGAATATGGGTAAGCGGAGACTCTAATTTTTCTAGTATTTCCCTATCGACAGGAGTGTTGCTCCCTTCGATAATCAACTGCACCTTTTTGTTCAGCTGGCGCCCCAAATCGCGGACCATTCTTGGGAACCCTCCAACACCATCGGCAAATGGACGCATCCTGCTATCCAGCACCGAGTTGTATAAACGGTCGGACAAAGAATCATGGCGCCGCATGAACATATCGAAATCAGCAAGGCGTTCCGTCAAGTTGTTGCGTGTCTCCTGAAAGCGACTGCGCAATTCATGCAAGCGATGCTCTGCACGATCGGATAAGCTTGCTCCCGCAAGCTCTTCGTTCAAGCGGCTGAATCGTGAATGCAGGTCGTTAAAGTCGCGTTTTAACCGCGCCAAAGATTCGCCGAAGGGCTGCAACCAGCGCGATTCGACGACAGACTCTCCTGCAAGACCCATTAAACGATTCAAGTTATCGGAACTGACGCGGAGAACACGGTCGCGAGGAGGGCGATGCTGCTTGAGAGGCGGTTGTTTGATTGCTTGCGGTTCAGGCGCCGGAGGAGGAGCTGGAGCAACGCTTTTCTTGTTGACCTCTGGCGCTGTTCCTCCCGTAAGCCCGACAATCTTATCGATCAATGTGTGGACATGATTATTTTCGCTGTTTAGCCATTCCTTTCCTTTTGCTGTCCCCGCTTTGGAAAACTTCATCAAAAGGTCAACTGCTTCCAGCAATATATCGACTCCTCCGCTGACAAGCGCCACTGTCCCTGTTTGCAGCGCTGATAGGTAATCTTCCATCGCGTGGGCCAGCCTGACAACTAGATCCATCTGAACCGTTCGTGCTGCTCCTTTCAAGGAATGTGCTGCCCTCATTAGTTTTTCCAAGTCATCTTCGCGGTCTTCTTTGGCCTCGATGACCGATAATCCGTCGTTGAGGACTGTTATATAATTTTCGAGTTCACCAAAAAACAATTCTAAAAGGGACAAGTCTGCCGACGACTCCTTCTGTACAACAGGCGATATCGTCAGCGGCGTCACTTCCTCAAGGGCTTCCGTGGTATTATCTTGCTCCAGTGTCGACTGCTGTGACAGCGCTTGAATGATACTGACAACGGATTCGATACCGCTTTTGTTCTTTTTGAACCACTCCTTTTGGTCTTGCACGGAAACATGACAATATCTATTGAGGTATGAGGCAGCTTCAACAAGCAAATCGTAATGGCTGCGTGTCCAAGTGAACCCACCGATACGCGCAGCCTTGAAACATGTTTCAAAGGCGCCGGAAAGAGTGGCGATCTCGGGACGATGATACTGCAGTGCCACCTCACGGATTTCTTTAGCGATAGTGATCATCTGGTCGACGGCTTCCAGATCATGAAAACCGGTCTCGACCTTCTTGAATGCCTCATTGAATAAGTTGATTTTCTTCTGGACACACTGCTGAAGAGGATCCGAGCTGTGGCTTCTCGTCCCATCCACACCTTCCTTGCCCCGTTGATACCCTCCTTCCGCGGCATTTAAATCCGTGATTAAATTAACTAGCGTATCTTTTTGCTGCTTCACCCAGAGTGATGGATCTTTTTTTTCATCGACCAGCGTACGTAAAGTGCGAATCGCCTCCTTTACGCTCTGAATCAGCGAGTCGCTGAGGGCAACATCACGTTTTTTCACCCCTTTAAATACCTGTTCCAGGGTATCGCCCAGCTCCGCGATCTCTTCGATTTGAACTAAGCGCGATGCGCCTTTGATGGAGTGTGCAACACGGATCATCTCATCTACATCATTTTCTGAAGCAGTATCAATCAGCTTCTCGAAGCTGTTTAGCTGCGAGGCTAGTTCTTGAATGAACAGATCGATGATCGTCAGTTCTGCGTCGCTGCTCAATGGATTGCCCTCCTCAAGCTGTAGAAAATTAGCTCCTCTTCTAGATATCCGATGCTAATATCGTTGTATGCAATAATCCCTTTTAGAAAATTGGCTTTTGACTTGCTCACAGTCACAGGGACGTTCTCAATATCGTGAAGGTCGCAGGTAACAATTCCTAATACTTCATCGACGGCAAAGATCCACTCTTCATCATCTTGATGGATCGCCACCATCCGCGCATCGCCAAGCTGCGATTCCTGATATTTTTCATTTACGGCAACCTCTTCCACTTCAAGAAGACTATGCAATGCGACGCATAAACGAAGCCGACCGCGGAAATTGACAGTCCCGCGAAGAATCTGATTAGTACGGTGCGGGATCGTATGGATCGGACGCAATTCAAAAATTTCAGAAAAAATTGTTGTCGTTATCCCTAACCATTCGTTACATAAACGAAAAACAAGGAGAGAAACGATCTTCTTCGGCTCGTTTTCCTCATGGATCGCCGCGAGCTCATCCGTCCATTCTTGTTTGTAATCTGAAACAGGCTGGCGAAGAAGAAGGTCTTTGGCGACGCCGTCATATTTTTTTTCACTCATCGTAAACACCTCTCTGCACGAGCACGGTAAAGCTTTGCTTGCTGATGATCATGCCGTTTCTCCGCAAGCAATGACAAGCTAACCAGCGCCTCATAAAGGCGGGGCTGAAGATACAATGCTTTGACGTACCACTCCTCAGCACGGTCGTCATTACCTTTTGCTTGTTCAACAAAGCCTAGAAGCAAATATGCGTCAGCACTGACGCCGTTATCCTTGAGCTCCTCATGGCAAAGCCGTGTCGCTTCGTCATAACTTCCTGCATTCGCTGCTGCTTTCGCAAGATCGATAGTTGGCAATATACTTATCTTTTCTGATGTGCGTTTTCGTTGTGCCGTTCTATTAATTTTCTGTATTGGCGGAATAGCCTTCTGCCGTGTAAAATACAGCGCATTATCATCGCTAAAGTGCGGTTTAAAGCCGCTATTTTCCAGCATGCTTCCCTCGGAGACGCCAACAATAAGAATTCCATCATCAGTTAGACATGATTCAATATGGCGGATTGCTTGCTTCTGTGCCTCATCATTGAGGTAGATGAAAAGGTGGCGGCAAATAACAGCATCATAATGTTGACGCGGAAAGATGTATTCAGGATCGGCAATATTACCATAGCTAAAAGAGACAGCATCGTGAATTTCTTCATTAATCTGGTAGATCTGCTCATGATGGCTAAAGAAACGGTCACGAAAACGGTAGTCTCCCCCCCTGAATGAATTTTCCCCATATCTTCCTAGAGCAGCTACTCCTAGCGCTTTTCTGCTGATGTCTACGGCATCAATTAACAACTGAATTGGCTCAATCCCTTGATTTTTCGCTTCCATGACAATGGAATATGGCTCTTCTCCTGTTGAACAGGGAAGGCACAAGATACGGAAAAGACGGGGATAAGGAGTCTTATGAATAACTTTAGAGATATGCTTAGCGATGAACTTCATGATATTGACATCGCGATAAAACCATGTTTCGGGAACAATCAAGAGTTCAATAAATTCCTGAAATTCAATCGGGTCAGTGCATAAGAGGTTGTAATAGGCTTCGGGATTTTTTATACCCGCAACCCCCATGCGCCTATGGATCATCGCGCACCACTGTTCTTGATCATAGAGATCATCGCGCAAGCCGATCGAATGCTGGAACAGCTTCACAATGCTCTGTATGGCATTGGCACCATTCATACTGCTAAGGCCCCCTCTTTTGTAATCAAATCAACAAGATTGGGAACATCCACCAACTGAACGATGTGATTATCCGCCATCATTGAACCTTTAACAAAAGAAAGCCGATCAACGCGGACTGTGCTATCGACAAAAGTTTCATCATTAGCCGACAGCGTATCCGTTACTGCTTCCGCAACCAAACCAAACTCAACGCGGCGTCCATTATGCAAAATATCGAGAAGGATGATTCTCGTATGAAACCGGTCTCGTGCAGGGATACCGTCAACCAGAAGGCAAAAGTCGATCACTGGCGTCGGCTTGCCGTTTAAGTTCATCATCCCTAAAACATAATCCGGCGAATGGGGAATATTGGTAAGCTTTACTTGTGGAACAACCCTTTTCACATAAGTGCAGCTAACCGCATATTGCCGATCACCGGCATGAAAAATCAGTTTCAACATCGCAAAAATTCCCACTTCAAAACCGACGGGCAACAGTTAGAAGCTGTTATCCGCTCTAAATAAAAACTACCTTGTTTTTTTGTGGAATGCAACTAAAGATTACGTAGAAGCGATAAAGCTAACCTTCTAACAGTAAAGGGATTGGTCCTCCTCCTGCTCTTCTAGGCGAGATTGAGCGCCATCTAATAGATAAGATATCAGCATTTCATCACCTTGATGCGTCATCTGCACATCCATAGTCCCATCTTTTTTGGGCCCTTTGCACGTAATCAACACATATGTGGTTTCACTGTTGTCCAAATGTTCATGGACAATTTGATGGATATCGCTCATGTTCGCCTACCTATCGCCTTAATAGAGAAAAGCTTGAGATTCATTGTTACTCTTCTTACCGCAAAAGAAGCTTGTAAAACTGTTTTAAAAGAACTACATAAGCTGTTTAATTGCAATCCTCTTTTTTCAGCATAGTCTGATACAGCTTCAATAGTCCTCCAATGATGCATCCCTCTCTTGAAAAAACAATTTGTCAACAGCGGGTCATCACTATAATATGATAATTGATGAAGAACTACACCCCATACCTCCAATGGATTGATCAGCAGGAAGGAAAGATCCTCACTGTTCTTGAGAAATGGGTCAATACCAACTCCGGAACGGGAAATGTTAAAGGCATTAACGCCATGATTTCCTCCCTCGAAGAAGCATTCGCCACTCTTAACGGAACGATGGTGCGAGTTTCTCTGCCGCCGAAAAAAAGGATCAATTCCTTAGGAACTATCGTTGAAGAAGCCGTCGGAGACGCCCTCGTTATCAGCAAACGACCCGAAGCCCCCCTTCAGATCATACTGGCAGGGCATATGGATACTGTTTATGCTCCCGACTCACTTTTCCAAAAGATGGAAAAGATCAATAGCGAATTAATTCGCGGCCCGGGTGTTGCCGACATGAAAGGCGGCCTCGCCATTATGCTCACCGCCCTACAGGCGATTGAGCGTAGCCCTTACGCTGATCAGATTGGCTGGGACGTGGTGATCAACCCGGAAGAAGAGATAGGGTCACCCTGTTCGGAACGGCTCTTTATCGAAAAAGCGCGCAACAAACAGTTAGGTCTTGTATTTGAGCCGGCTTACATGGACGGCGCCATTGTCAGCCAAAGAAAAGGTTCATTCAATTTTACTGTTGTTTCCACAGGAAAGGCTGCTCATGCCGGCCGGGACTTTCATTTGGGACGCAATGCGATCACCGCCCTTGCCAAGTTCATTCTAAAAGCAGAAGCTCTCAATGACCTACAGCGTGGCATTACCGTCAACATCGGCCACATTGAAGGAGGTAAAGCAACTAACATTGTTCCGGATCTTGCGATTTGCCGTTGCAATGTACGCATGGTTAATCCACAAGATCTCACTATCATTAAAGAGCAGCTGCAAAGCATCGTTGACGAGCAAAATGACAACACCGGGTCGGCGTTAGAATTTTTTGAAGAATCGGAACGAGGGCCTAAACCTTTCGATGCGCAGCACGAAAAGTTGTTTGAGTCACTAAAGGAGTGCGCTGACGAGCTCGACATATCGCTGACATGGAAACCTAGCGGCGGAGTATGCGATGGCAACATCATCGCCGCGGAAGGAATACCGACTGTCGATACCCTTGGTGCCGTCGGGGAAAACATCCACACTTTCGATGAATGCGCCCGCATAGACAGCCTGACATCCCGCGCTAAACTGACAGCGTTGTTTTTGATGAAGCTCGCCAATAACGAAATCTCAATCAAAGAGTTAGGAAGGGTAACATGAGCCACTTCATCCGACAAATCGAGGAAGCAGAAGGACTCGCTTCGGCAAAGCTGATGCGCGACCCACGTATCGAAGAAGCAAAAAAGCTAATTCGACAAGCAGTCGAAGATCACCGCCAAACCATCACCGCAGTACGTCCTCCGCAGGAAAAATTGAAAGAAGATTACAATAAAGCGATCCGTTCGTTCGGACAATATCGCGGTGGCAGTTTATGGTATCCCTATCTAGGCAGCGGTATTGGGAATGGCGCTCTCGTCGAGCTTCTCGACGGCAGCATCAAATACGACTTCATCAGCGGTATCGGTGTCCATTTCTGGGGACATAGCCATCTCGATTTAGTCGACGCCAGTGTTGACGCTGCCGTTAGCGACTTGATCCTGCAAGGACACCTGCAACAGAACGCCGACTCTGTGAAATTCAGCGAAATGCTTGTCAAAGCATCCGGACTTGACCATTGCTTTCTCACTACATCCGGTGCCATGGCCAATGAAAATGCCTTGAAGATCGCTTTCCAAAAAAACTATCCGGCAAACCGCGTTCTCGCCTTCGAGCATTGCTTCGCGGGGAGAACCTTGGCAGTGTCGCAGATCACTGATAAACCCGCATTCCGCCAAGGACTTCCCGACACCCTTCATGTCGATTACATCCCTTTTTATGATGTAGAACGTCCTGAAGAAAGTCTCAATGAAACGCTCCACGCGCTTGACAAAATTCTCAAGCGATATCCTCAACAGCATGCGGTAATGATTATGGAGCTCGTCCAAGGAGAAGCCGGCTTTTATCCCGGTAGCACACCTTTCTTCGAAGCTGTCATGAAAAAGCTCAAAGAGCATAAGATCGCTATCCTGGTCGATGAAGTGCAAAGCTTCGGACGTACACCAAGCTTGTTCGCCTATCAATATTTCGGTTTAGAAAAGTATGTCGACATCGTCACAATCGGCAAGCTGTCACAGGTTTGCGCTACCCTTTTTCGCAACGAAATGCAGCCGAAGCCCGGTCTTCTTAGCCAAACATTCACAGGAAGTACAGCTGTAATACGCGCCGCACATGTCATCATCAACGGCCTGATCAATGGCAACTACTATGGACCGCATGGGCGTATCGAACAAATCCACAACAAGATGACGAGCCACTTAAAAGAGATTGAAAGAGAACATCCCAGCGTGATTTCCGGCCCTTACGGCATCGGCTGCATGATCGCCTTCACCCCTCTTGATGGCACCATGGAAAAGGCACTGAAATTCACTCATGATCTCTTTGAAGCAGGGGTGATCAGCTTCATCGCCGGCAGCGCACCGGCGCGCGTGCGCTTTCTCGTTCCTGCGGGAGCGATTACCGATGAAGATATTGAAAATGCCAGCTTGATCATCAGGGAGACGCTGCTGAAACAAGAGAAGTCGTGATGTTTGTCATCCGCCCAATCGAAGAAAAAGACTACCATGCCCTGGAAACCATTGCTTTCACTGCACATGCAGGCCTTCTAAGTCTTCCAAAAAATCCTACGTTATTGAAGCGAAAGCTGCACGCTGCCATTGATGCGATCAATCGAAAGATCACCTCTCCAGACCATGAGACTTATCTGTTTGTATTGGAAAACACAAGCACGGGAAAAATTGGGGGAACATGCGGCATTTACTCGCGCACAGGCGTCATCAACCCCGTTTACTCCTTCGCCCTCATCGATGAAGAACCTGCCATGCGCGACATCGGCCGCGATATTAAAGTTTTAAAGGTGCGAAAGCACGCCCCGGGTCCTACAGAAATGTGCAGCCTATACCTGCTTCCCGACTTCCGTAAAGGAGGACTTGGCCGGCTGCTGTCTCTCAGTCGCTACCTCTACATCGCTTCTCATCCGCAGCGCTTCGAAAGCAAGATCATCGCTTCACTCCGTGGCGTGATCGACAAAAATGGCAACTCTCCATTCTGGCAACACGTCGGGCGCCATTTTTTCGAGTCTTCATTCGAGGAGATGTTCGCCATGATTCAAAATGATCCCTCAGTAGTCCAACATCTACTTCCGAAACATCCCATCTATGTCCCTCTTCTCAATCCTCAAGCGCAAAAGGTCATCAACCGCCCTCACGCCAACTCCGTACCGGCGTTGCGAATGCTATCGGGAGAAGGGTTCGCCTGTTCAGGCGAAGTCGACCTCTTTGACGCGGGCCCGATCGTCTCTGCAGAAACACAGATGATACGCACCATCCAAAAAAGCTGTGTGGCGACCATTACGAAAATTTCCGCAGACAAAAACGACAATATGAACAGTATAATCGCAACAATCAACAGCGACTTCCGGTGCTGCCTCGGCCAAGTGCGCAACAACGGCAACGACACTATCGTCATCAACGAAGAAGCCTGTCGGCTGCTAAAAATCGGCATCGGCGATCTTGTGCGTTATGTATCGTTGAAAGGATAGCTATGGAAAAAAATAGAGAACACTACATCAATGGCGAATGGATAGCAGGAACCGGAGAGGGCCTTTCTTCGACAAATCCTGCCGACAACACACAGCTTTGGTCGGGACGGGAAGCCGCTGCCGATGAAGTGGACGCTGCCGTTGCTGCAGCAAAAGAAGCTTTTCCGAAATGGTCAGTATTCTCAGCTGAGCAACGCATCGCCCATTTACAAGCCTTCAACGAAGGACTGAAAGAAAAAAAAGAACATCTCGCTCACACCATCTCCAAAGAGGTGGGAAAACCTCTTTGGGAGTCACGCACCGAAGTCGACGCCATGATCGGCAAGCTAGCAATTTCCATTGAGGCCTACAAAGCGCGTTCAGGAGAAAGCATACGCCAAGCGGGAGCGCTTACCTCTGTTACGCGTCATCATCCCCATGGCGTCCTTGCAGTCTTTGGCCCATATAACTTTCCAGGACATCTTCCCAATGGACATATCATCCCCGCTCTGATCGCAGGCAACACCATCGTCTTCAAACCTAGCGAACTCACACCACTAGTCGGTGAAGAGTACATGAAAATCTGGGAGCATTATAGTGGGTTGCCACAAGGAGTGATCAACCTTGTCCAAGGCGGACGCGAGACTGGAGCCTTGCTTACCGAGAACAGAGAAATCAACGGCATCCTCTTCACCGGCAGCTGGCAAACGGGACGATACCTCTCCGAACGCTTCTCTGCACAGCCGGAAAAAATTCTCGCTCTCGAAATGGGGGGCAATAATCCTCTCATCATTGATACGCTCGACAACATTGAAGCCGCAGCCTACCTAACCATACAGTCTGCGTTTTTAACATCGGGTCAGCGCTGCACCTGTGCAAGACGGCTGATCCTTCCCGAAACCGAGCAAAAAGAAGATTTTCTAAGAGTTTTGACAACAATGATCCAACAGATCGTCGTCGGAATATATAGCGACATTCCAGAGCCATTCATGGGTACGCTTGTCAATGCCTTTGCAGCAAAAAGAGTATTAGAAGCGGAAGATGTACTCGTCAAAGGCGGCGCCATTCCACTGATCCCCTTGCGCAGCGACTCTCGCACTGATGCGCTTCTCCACCCTGGCCTTATCGACGTTACTCCTGCAGCAAAACGTCCCGACGAAGAAATTTTCGGTCCTCTGCTGCAGGTGATCCATGTTGCTAATTTCGATGAAGCGATCAACGAAGCCAATGACACAGTTTATGGGCTCGCTGCCGGTCTGATAGGCAACAATAGTGAACATTACGAAATTTTCCGAGAAACGATCCGTGCGGGTGTAGTCAATTGGAACGCTGCAACAACCGGAGCAAGCAGCGCGGCGCCCTTCGGCGGCATCGGACATAGCGGAAATCATCGTCCCAGCGCCTACTATGCTACGGACTACTGCTGTTATCCGACAGCATCTCTAGAAACCGCTGAAGCACGCCTTCCGCAAACATTGCCGCCGGGAATCACCATTGCAACAAGGAGCCGTTCATGAGCCGCAGCTATGAGGTAAACTTTGACGGCCTTCCCGGCCCCACGCATAACTTTGGAGGCCTTGCTTACGGCAATCTAGCGTCAATGCACAGCAAGTCCGAAGAATCGCACCCCAAGCAAGCGGCGCTGCAAAGCTTGCAAAAGATGCGTCTTCTTGGCGACCTAGGACTTGTACAAGGGATTCTTCCGCCGCACGAACGTCCTTACTTCCCCCTCTTGCGAGACTTGGGATTCCGCGGCAGCGACATCGAAATTGCACAAACAGCATCCGCACAGTTTCCTAAACTTTTCGCAAGTTGCTGCGCATCCTCGTTTATGTGGACAGCAAATGCTGCTACCGTCACCCCCTCAACAGATGCTGCCGACGAGCATGTTCATTTTACCCCTGCCAACCTCATCGCGCAGTTTCATCGTTCCTTCGAAGCTGAAACAACGCAGCGCGTTCTCAAGATGATCTTTGCCGACCCTCTTTATTTCAATCATCACGATCCCCTGCATCCCTCTTCTGCCTTTGCCGATGAAGGAGCAGCGAACCACACCCGCTTCTGCAAAGAGCATGATCTTCCAGGTGTTCATTTTTTTGTTTATGGGAGACGCGAATTCACCCCCGCCAAATACAAACCTCAAAAGTTCCCTGCCCGCCACACTTATGAAGCGTCGGTAGCAATCGCCAACCGCCATCGGCTGTATAAAAATCACGATTTCTATGCACAGCAAAATCCCGAGGCGATCGATGCCGGCGTTTTTCACAACGACGTGGTCGCTGTTGGACATCGTCACCTCTTTCTCTATCATGAAAGCGCCTATATCGGAGCCAAAACGATCATCGAAGAGTTAAAAAGAGCGGTAGCCGAAATCTGCGAAGTCGACCTAATAACGATCCCCGTGTCCGAAAGGGACGTTCCCCTCGCCGACGCCGTGTCCACATATCTATTCAACTCCCAGATTGTTGATGCTCAAGATAATATGATGCAAATCATCGCTCCTGTCGAGTGCCAGGAAAATGAAACCGTACGCATATTCTTTGACAAAGTGCAACGCAATCCCGATAACCCCATTCGCGCAATCCATTATGTCGATCTTCGCGAAAGCATGAAAAATGGGGGTGGGCCAGCATGCCTAAGGCTTCGCATCCCCCTCAAAGAAAATGAGATCCGATCTATCACTCCTAATGTACTGCTCACTGAAAAACTTTATGACAGGCTCGTCGCCTGGGTAGAGAAACATTACCGCGACAGACTAACGCTTAAAGAGCTAAACGATCCACATCTGATCCATGAGTCGCAGACAGCTCTAGACGAGCTTACCGGGATTCTTAAACTTGGCTCCATCTATTCTTTCCAAAAATAGCCGTGCCCTCCGAACTCAATTCAAAATATTGCTATGCACCTAGAAAAAAGGTATACATAATTATGACTGCCGAATAACCCATAACCGCCGATACACAGCAATGGCCGATAAGGGACAACCAACACTACAAGCATCTACCGAGCCTCTTGAAAGCAACCAAAGCTTTGCTTTTACTTTCATGGCAGCGATTATCCGCGGCATCGTCGGCACCATCATCGCCATCTTTATTTTTACCCAAGTGCATCGCATCGAAGATGAAAAAACTTTTGCCGAATTCGTCGTTCTAGTCGATGAGAACCAGCTGAATATCTCTGAAGACCTCAATACCATCATCAATCAGCTAAAAACCGCAGGTTCGCTATTTCTTACCCATAAACAGCTAAGCAACAGCGATATCAATTTTTTTCTAAAAAGAGTAAAACGCTATTCTCCGCTAATACAAAAAATTGAATGGCTTCCCAGCAACAAAGAGATCAGCACCATTTACCCGCGAGCGTTAGAAGAAGCTATCAACAAAAAACAAACGATTATCACCTCAAAGCATTGGCGTATTAAAAATGAATCGGATTCGCCTTATATCTCAATATACACCCCTATCTTCGATAAAAATGGCATCTACCATGGCGCAGTCTCTGCAACAATCCTCGTTAGACAACTAATCGAAGCAAACCTTAACCCAAACAACATCAAAGCAATGGACATCTACATCTATGATGATACCCATCAGGGTAAGAACCAGTTGCTCTATTTCTTCCACCCAGAAAAAAATGTAACGAAAGACGCTCCTACACAGGCAAAAGGCTTCAAACCTGACTATTTCTTACTTAAGCGCACTTTCACCATCGCCAACAAACAATGGACGCTTGTCTACCGCGCCACCCCAGAGTTCACCGCCTACACATGGCAAGCAGCCTTCTCTGCAGGATGCGCCATCCTGATCACCTCTTTCATCGTTGTCACCGCCTTCATCCTCCTGGAGATTGAAAAAAGCCAGTTCTCCAACGTTCTCCACGAAGAACACGTCCAGGAAATGGAGGGTACAATCGATCTTTTAGAGACAACAAAAGACCGACTGAAAGCTCAGGAGAATTTAGCGTCCTTAGGAGGTCTAACAGCCGGCATTGCCCACGAAATCAAAAACCCCTTGAATTTCATCAATAATTTCTCCACTTTGTCCATGGAACTTCTGGAAAGCCTAGATAAATGCATCAATCAACACAAGTCTCATATACCTCAAAATGAGATGGTTGAGATATTCGAGTCAATCGACACCCTTAAAGAGAACATCAATACCATCCATGAACAGGGAAGCAAAGCCAACAGCACCATCCAAAGGATGCTAGCTCACTCCCGAGGGAAGCCAGGAGACTGGCAAACGACAGATATTCATAAGCTCTTGGATGAGTACATCAATTTCTCGTTCCATGGCATGCGCGCCAAAGATTCCACTTTCAATGTAAAAATTGAAAAAGAATTCGACAACTCGTTAAATGAGGTTGAAGTGGTTTCAAGCGATTTAAGCCGCGTTTTCCTCAATTTGCTGAACAACGCATTCCAATCGGTTACAGAGAAGAAACGACAGCTGAAAAGCGACTACAAACCCGTGGTAACCATTAAAACTCAGAACCTTGGAAACTACTTTCGCATCACTATCAGAGACAACGGCTTAGGTGTTACCGAGGAGAATAAAGGGAAAATATTCACTCCCTTTTTCACGACGAAACCCACGGGAGAAGGTACGGGCTTAGGACTTTCTCTAAGTTATAACATTGTGACACAAGGGCATGAGGGATCGTTAACATTCAACAGTAAAGAAAACGAATACTGCGAGTTTGTGATTACCATCCCCAAGCACCCTGCAAAAAAAACTAAAGAGGTACTTTCCAGATGAAAATCATGGTTGTCGACGACGAAAGAGCTACCGAATCTCTCTTCACACAACGGTTTCGCGAAGAGATCAAGTCCGGCACACTTGATTTCACCTTTGCTTTCTCAGCAGAAGAAGCGCTTCAGATCCTCAAACGCGATAGCGATGCTGAAATCGTCTTGATCCTCTCCGACATCAATATGCCGGGAATGAGCGGCCTGCAGCTGCTTAAAGAGCTGAAAGAGGAAAACCCCAAGCGCGCCGTCATGATGGTCACAGCATATGGCGACGAAGACAACTACAAGAAAGCCATTGCCTACAAAGCAAACGGCTTTATCAACAAGCCGATCGACTTCCAAGATTTAAAAAGCAAGCTCCTCGACTGTCTAAAACTAGGAGCAGAAGGGATCCAAGCGCTCCCCCCCCTCGAAGAAACGACAGAAGAAGAAAAGGCAGAATTGCCAATTACAGGAAAAATTCTCGTCGTCGATGACGAACCTGCCCTTGAAGCGCTGATCCGCCAAAAATTCAAAAAGCAGATCAAGAACAAAGAAATGCAGTTCGTCTTCGCCTCCAACGGCGTCGAAGCCTTGGAAGCGATAAAAAAAGACGAAGAGATCGGCATCATCCTCACCGACATCAACATGCCGGAGATGGATGGCCTAACGCTCCTCAGCGAAGTCAAAAACCTCAACAGGATTTTCCGCTCTGTGGTGATCTCTGCATATGGCGACATGGAAAACATCCGCACGGCGATGAACCTTGGCGCCAGCGACTTCTTGACGAAACCGATCGACCTGACAGATCTGGAAACAACGCTTAACAAAATCGCCGACCAGTTCCGCTGCTTGAAAAAGGGTGCGCAAGCGCAGCACCAGATCATTGAGTACCATAAAGAACTGGAGATCGCCAGCAACATTCAGAAATCTTTCATCCCGAAAGAATTCGGCATAGAAAACCACGAAAACCATATCGAACTCTATGCTGAAATGCACCCTGCTAAAGAGATCAGTGGCGACTTCTACGATTTTTTTCCGCTGAAAGGCAACCAACTAGGCTTTATCTGCGCCGACGTCTCCGGAAAAGGCGTTCCTGCAGCGCTGTTCATGGTCATGAGCCGCACACTAGTTCGGTCGACAGCCTTGGCGAATCCATCGCCGAAAGAGTGCATGCGCGAAGTCAGCCACTACCTATGCTACAACAACGAATCTGCCATGTTCGTCACAGCATTCTACGGGATTCTCGACCCAAAGACCGGCGTCCTCCGTTACTGCGATGCTGGCCATCTTCCCCCATATATCATCAGCGAAGACGGCACCATCAAAAAAATCCCTAAGGACGGCGGCATCGCCCTTGGCGTCATCGACGACTTCGACAATGAAAAGTCGTTATACGAAGAAAGGACCATCACCTTGAAAAAAGGAGATACCCTATTCATGTATACCGACGGCGTTACCGAGGCGATGAACCGGCAGTCCGATCAATATCCTAAAGAAAACCTCGAACAGCTGCTACGTACAGCGCCGCATAAGAGCGTTGAAGCGCTGATCCAACATGTGAAAGATGACATCGAGACCTTCGCCAAGGGAGCCAATCAGTATGACGACATCACACTCTTCGCCATCCGCTACCTTGGGGAAGAGAACGAATAACTCCATTGATACTGCCGCCCTCCAGCGCGAACTTAGCCGAGGCACCAGCGGCGATGTCAGATTCGACACAGCTACACGGACCATCTACAGCATTGATGCCTCCATCTACGAAGTCGAACCTCTTGGCGTCGTTATTCCCAAAAACGTAGAAGATATCATCGCGACTGTTAAAATCGCCAATAAATATGGGGCTCCCCTCATCCCCCGCGGCGCTGCCACAGGCATCACCGGGGGCTGCCTTGGCACAGGCATCATCATCGACACATCGAAGTTCCTTAACCGCATCCTCGAGATCAACTACGACGAAGAATACGCGCTATGCGAACCCGGCGTTATTCAAGATCAATTGAACGCTGCCTTATCGTCCCACGGCTATCGTCTTGGCCCTGACACCTCTACAGGAAACCGTGCAACAATCGGAGGCATGGTCGGCAACAACGCTGCAGGTTCACGTTCTCTCTATTACGGGACAATGGCCGACCATGTGATCGCCATCGACCTTATCCTCGCCAACGGCGAACTGATTACCTTCCACGCTGTCGATAACGACACCTGCACGGCTAAGTGTGAACAGCTCGACGCCGAAGGTAGAATCTACCGTGAAGTATGCCGCATCCGTGGCGAGTACCGTGAAGCAATCATCGAGCATTTCCCCCCGATGCCGCGGCGTGTATCCGGCTACCGCCTCAACCAGCTAATCGCCGACGAACCGCTGAACATCGCTAAGCTAATCGTCGGATCGGAAGGAACGCTAGGCATTACTGCAGCAATCAAAGTGAAAATCAGCAAAAAACCGCCGGAAAGCGGACTTTGTCTGATTTATTACGACGACATCATCGAAGCGATGCGCCACGTTCCTGATCTGCTACGTTTCTCTCCCATCTCGCTGGAGATGATCGACGCTAATATCATCAACGCCGGCCGCAGCACCCCTCTCCTTCGCGGAAGAACCGAATGGCTCAAAGGCACCCCTGCCGCACTTTTCGTTTTGGAGTGTCCCATTACCAACCTCGAAAGCATTGCGGGCCAAATTACCTGCGGCACGCAAGTGATGCCTGTCAGCGACAAAATCAAGATTGACAGTCTTCTTACACTCCGTAAATCCGGCTTAGGGCTTCTTCTTTCCAAACGCTCCTACTCCCGTGCCATCGCCTTTCTCGAAGATGTCTCCATCCCTCCGCAGCATCTAGCATCCTTCATGCAACGCTTCATCGCCCTTCTTGATTCTCACGGCAAAAAGGCGGGCATCTATGGTCATGTCGGTTCCGGCTGCATGCATATCAGGCCCTACATAGACCTGAGAGACCCGCAAGAGCTGCAACGGATGCATCAGCTGATGCTGGAAACAACAGAGCTGCTGATCGAGGAGGGCGGCGCTCTCAGCGGCGAGCATGGCGACGGGCTAATCCGCTCATGGTTGAACAGACGCTTTTTCGGCGAAACGATCTATCGCGCGTTTACACAGCTGAAAGCCGCTTTCGATCCTGAAAACTGTATGAATCCCAATAAAATTGTCGACGGCCCGCCTTTAGAGAAAAACCTCAGGATGAGCCCCAGTGTCCACCAGCATCAAGTGGATACCTTTCTCGATTTCTCCAAAGAAGGAGGCTTCTCCCTTTCCGTCGATCTATGCAACGGAAATGGAAACTGCCGCAAGCCGGAAACATTGATGTGCCCCCCATTTCAAGCCACGTGCGACGAGTACCACACCACCCGCGCCCGCGCGCAGATGCTGCGCGCGGTTGTCAACGGCAAGCTCCCCCTTAAAGAGCTGACCGGCAGGGATGTCTATGATGTGTTAGACCTATGTATCGAATGCAAAGGATGTAAGTCCGAGTGCCCTTCACAAGTCGATATGGCAAAGATAAAAGCGGAACTGCTCTACCAATATCAGGAAAAGCACGGCTATTCACTGCGCAGCAAGATCTTCGGAAACATCGGCGCGATTAACAGGATATCTGCACCCATCGCAAAGCTGGCAAACTGGATCAATAGAAGCTATCCCATCCGTCAGATTCTGCATTGGATAGGTATCACCAAAGAGCGGCCATTGCCGCAACTTGCCTCACAGCAATTCTCAGAATGGATCGCACAGCAAGAAAAAAAAGAGGGTTCTCCTGTCGTTCTCTTCAATGACACCTTTACCGAATTCAATACACCACACATCGGAATCAGCGCCTATCAAGTACTCTCATCCCTGGGTTATCAAGTGATCGTACCACCGTGGCACTGCTGCGGAAGACCACAGATCTCCAAGGGACTGCTCCAGCAGGCAAAAAAGCAAGCGCTTGCCCTCTTAAATGTCCTTGCTCCATATGCTGAACAAAAGGTGCCGATCATCGGCTTGGAACCAAGCTGCATCTTAACGATCAAAGACGATTATCCCAGCTTCACAGACACCGCTGATGCTGTCGCCTCCTGCTGCATTACTTTCGATGAGTTTCTGAAACAGGAAAACCATCGATTCCCTTCTGATGACACTATTCTTGTTCACACACACTGCCATCAAAAAGCGCTTATTGGAACGGACAGCATTGACAGCTTGTACGAAAATGCAGAACAGATCCCTTCCGGATGCTGCGGCATGGCGGGATCCTTCGGCTACGAGAAAGAACATTATGCACTGAGCATGCAGATAGGCAACCTCCACCTCTTCCCTGCTGTCAGGGAAGCGTCGGAAAACACCGTGATCATTGCGAATGGCACCTCATGCAGGGCGCAGATTCTCCACGGAACGGGCCGCCGTGCCCTGCATCTTGCGGAGTACCTCCAGCAACTTACACTTCCAGACTCCGGGGATCAGTCTTCTTAATGATGAAGCTGACGTTCTTTTTATTGAACCCTTTGTATCCTTCACGACGTTGTAAGTTTTCGAGATGGCTGCCAACGGCGCCATAATGGCGGAACTTGTCTGCCTGTTCCGCTGTGATCATTCCCCTATCCTGTAACATCCTCACCCTTCTCTCGTCGACAGCCCACACTTCTCCTGAAGTGAACGCCTGTTTAAGGTAGTCGAAATTGCTGAAAGGCTCCATCATGCCGATCCCCATCTCTGCGAGATCTTCGGTAAGGTCGGTGAAATTAAACTGCGCTTCCAAATGGTGCATGCCCGCCTTAAGGATGGAATCGCCATGCAGCTCGCACCACAGACCGATCGTCCCTAGCTTATCCAGCTCCGGAAGCTCATGGTGGGCGAAGTCGACAGCCACCTCATGCGGGTCGAGATCGACATCAAGGAAAAGTACCAAACCGCAATTGCTGTTTTCCATCACCTGCGCACCCCAGCCGGCATCTTCGCCCGCATAAAAACGTTCACGACAATGAAACCCGAGGATTTCAAAAACGCGGACAAGCTTAACAAAGTGACGTCTGGAGGAACGGAAAGTGTGGTGGTCGTGGTTCGCCCAGCCCAGTCCTAAGCGGTCCTGCCTGTCCTTCTGCACCTGCCCCGCGTGGTTGCGCGCTTCCCAATAGCGCCTTTCGCACTCGAGAACGATCCACGCCGCCATATCCTGCCCCATCATGTCTACCAGCTCCTGGGCGAGAGCGATCGTGCGGTTCATCGCCTCACCGTCATTATGCAGATCGCGCGGCCGCGACTGCCAAAGTTCGCAGGCATGCAGATATTTCGCCGCGTGCGCATCGTCGGTGTGCGTTGGCTCCATTGTCAGCGTTCCCCGGCGCTCGACGACCCACAAAGAGACATCATCGCTAGCAACGCAAGAACGGCGATAGCCGCTGAGGAGCGATCCTTCGATCTTTGTAGAAAGCTGATGCACCATTAAGAAATCCGCGATGCTATCAGCAGCGATCGCCAAGCCAACAACAGGCTGGTCATGATCTTTGACGACAATACGCGGAAGCTGGGCGCCGGGATGATGGAAGACACGGTATGATGTCGACGCAACATCAGAGATAAAGCCCGCTTCGGTCAGCTCGCTGTCAAGTTCCTCGGAGTGTCCCAAGATCACATGATCCGCCCAGTCAAGCAGGCGCGTGCTGGTCAGCTCATGGAGAAAGTGCTCCAATCTTGCAATAAACTCATTCTGCCGACAGCACGTTTCTATCGCTCCAAGCACCACTGCCTCCGCTTTTGGCTGACGCTCCCACTGAAAACTTTCATTAACCATAATGCAACCCTTTCTGATGTTGAACCGCTTGCAGAATTATTTGGGGCAATTTCGCTGCAATTAATTTTTCAAGCGGTCCATGTTTTTCTGCTATGATCCACAGTTCGAGATTTTTTTACACTAAAGAGCCGCTTACAAAATGATTTTGGTGGTTTTTCCTGCAATTTCGGCCTTGCTTCATGCTCGTTGTTGTAAACTGTCATCAGTTTTTTACGAACTCTGCCCCTTGATTGGCCAAAAAAAAGATTTTTACTGATATCACTTGAAGAATCGTACTCTCTGTACTATCGAAAACACGTTTCTTTAACCTTTTTTAGTATAACGGATCGTTTAAATAAATGATTGCATCATATGTCGCTTTAATCTTTGCTTTTGTTCCAATGTCTAATAAATTCGCTAGACAATCAATTAATTTACAGAAAATGCAGCGTTCTTTTTGATACTTTTCAAGATACTTTCTATAAATTCTGCCCGCGACTAGCGATACCGTCATTCTGTCTGAGATACAACTACCATATTCTTTTAAGTCGGTTAATACTTGCAAGGCATGCGAGTCGACCTTCAATTCGATATCTTTCTTATTCTTGGTTACTCTCCAACCACCCCTTGGAAACCACGAATCACTTCTAGACGACTTAACAAAATAGAGATATCCCCCTCCTGATAATACTCTTTCAATGGTTGCATATAACCTACTTCTAATTACCAGTTATAATAATGTCTCAAGATCATTAAATGACCAAGACTTCTGATATTCCTTCTCTGCCGAGCAAATTTCCGCATAAGCACGGTCAACCTGCGCTTTGGTTCCAAAACCAAAGATTCCCACAATAAAGTCGAACGCTTGACGAAAGATACAGCATCGCCGGTGATACTTATCCAGAAACTTGCCATGGATTTGCTCAGCGGTCACCCTGACAACTTTTACTGTTTTAAGACCCTCAGTATCACAGATGCACCCCTGTATCTCTTTATTCAACTTCTCCAAGATATGCAGTGCCAGAGAATCGACTTTAATATTTATTGACTCGCGGGAATTAGAAACCCTCCAACTACCTTCATGATAGAGGTAGCCTCCATTGTCATAATATGCTTTGATTCCTTCCATTACATTCATGCCTATTACCTATTTCTATTGTTCACACTCTATTTTTGTTTTAAATCTAGGAGGTCGGCTTGTCATAAATGGATGACTCACGGTCGACTTTTAACCAGTCAAATTACTCTTCATCCACCTGTTGGATTGTCGCCGACGAAATTCTCATCAATCAAAAAAAGCAAAGCCTGGATGAAAATTTATTTTTGAACATTGCCAACACTAGAGAAAACATTTATAAAGCAGGAAACGTATATTTCGAAAGAAAAACATGTTTACACGCGCTGATGTAGTAATCCTCATCGATGAGGGATATGTTTCATCGTTGATAAGACACCCCTCTCTTGAAAACTTGAAAAAACATCTTTCCAATGATGTTAATGTTCGCATTTTCCTAGAAAACAAGCGCTTCGTCGAAGGAAAAGGAATCGAACAAGTAACTGCACTATTCCAAAGACATCATTTCCTTCCAAATCGGCGCTATTTCCCCATTGAATCTACTTGCTACTATCAAGAAAATCCACCATGTATGGAGTACCAATATTTCTACATCGAAGACAAAATTCTCCAGCTGCAAGAAATCGACAACCCTGAAGATACCATCACCTTAAAAGAAAGCTCTTTACATCGAGCACGGGTTCGTTCTCTCTTCTATTTCACTTGTGAAAAAGACAGCTTAAAAATCCATTCTGTCATCACAACAGAAAAAGTCTGTAAGATTAGCAGTAAAATTCTTTCTTGCGAGTCACTTGCAAAATGATTTCGCAAGCGGCTCTTACGATAAGAGTAAATATGGCTCTTCCAACCTTTTGACGGAACCGGAAGCATACGTGTAAACAGCTTTAGGCTTGATAATATCGGAAAATCCGCGAAAGCTTTCGCTCTTGAGGATAATGAAATCGACATCCCGCAGCGATGCAAGAACATTAATAAAGCTTGGATCGGGTTTGTCATCGCGGACATAGATCAAGAGCTCTCCAGGGGTCCGTACAGCGAGTTCGCGAAGATGAAGGAACAGATCCGGAGTCAGACCCTCTTGAGAGGAAAGACCGATCAGGGAAAACTCCTGCCCATCCAAAGCTTGCATCAATGTGTGCAGATGTTCTTCGTCGAACACCTTGTTACTGACATCCAACTCAAGCAAACGACGCGCAAGCTCCGACAGTTTTACCCGAGCGCAGCCGATATGTTCGATAGCAATGCCGGCGGCGATGTTGGCAAGCTCGACAGCTTGGGCAATCGACAACTTGTTGGCAACAGCCACCGTCAGCATTGCCAATACTGTATCACCCGCTCCCGTTACATCTTTAACTTCTTTTATCCTGACCGGAAAGTTCTGATGTGAACCATCGCGATAGAAAAGAGAGATCCCCTTCTCCGATCGTGTGATCATCAAGATTTCAGTAGATGTCTGACCGTGAATTTTATGCGCCGCTTCATTCAGAGAGTCCGTTCTCGCCATGCCCGCAGCAGCATACGCTTCGGACAAGTTAGGTTTGAGGATATCGACGCCGCTATACTTGTTAAAGTCGATCCCTTTGGGGTCGGCGATAATAAAAATCTCCATTTTCTTGGCAGCCTCGATTAAAGCTGCTAGAAGAGTATCAGTCAGGAAGCCCTTGCCGTAATCAGAAATTGCCAATACCTGAACGCCATCTAAAAGCTCAGGAAAAGCAGCAATAATCTGTTCTTCAAGAAGTTCCGGCAGTCCGATCACTTCCTCATGGTCAACGCGCACAATCTGCTGATTGTCGGCGATGACGCGGTTTTTATTAGGCGTCGTATAAGTCGGCTGAACAAAAACACCGCGGACATCGATGGCCTCATCCTGGAGTGACTTAAGCAGCCGCCTGCCTTCGTTATCGTCACCCACACGTCCAAGCGCTACCACCTCGGCACCAAGCGAAGAAAGGTTGAGAAGCACATTACCGGCCCCCCCAGGCTGACACGATTGATCATAAACATGAACAACGGGTACCGGCGCCTCGGGAGAAATACGATGAACCTTGCCGATAGTATAAGTATCCAGCATCAGGTCGCCGGCAACCATCACCTTGCATTTCTCTAGTCGGCTGAATATTCCTGTCAATCTTACCATGTATTCTCGGGAAGCAGATAATTTCTCACATAATCGATGACACCTTTTTCCACTGATGTCGTATCCGTTAGACCACCCAAAACTTTTTTCGTTTTGGCCATATCGGCACATGTATAGTTTTGATACTTGCCGATCAGATCCGGAGGCATGTCAATGTATTCAATATTCACCGGTTTGTCAATCGCTTTAAAAATTGCAGCCGCCAGCTCGTTCCATGTCGTGGGAGTTCCGCGTCCAATGTTATAAATTCCACCCACATCATTATCTAAAAATGCGCATGTCATCGCCGCAACATCTTTTACATAGATAAAGTCCCGCATCTGCCCGCCATCGGCATAATGTTCAGGGTCGTTGGACTTGAACAACCTGATTACACCATCGTTCATTGCAGCCGGCAGCACATGCATGATCGCCGATGCCATCCGCCCTTTGTGCCATTCATTCGGTCCGAAGACATTGAAGTACTTCAACCCCACAACCTGGTTCAGGACGCCCTGACTTTTCATCCATAAGTCGACGAGTTGTTTGGAGTACCCGTACATATTGAGAGGATGCAGTTCTTCAAGTTGATCGTGGTTATCGGTAAAACCGGAGCTGCCATCGCCATACGTCGCTGCAGATGAGGCGTAGATGAAACGATGATTATGCGTTAAAGCATATTCTGCCAACTTGATGGTGAAGGTGTAATTATTCTCAAGCAGATAGCTGGCATCGGTTTCTACGGTGCTGCTGCATGCTCCCATGTGAATGAACGCCTCGATTGCCGCTTCACGGCCTTTGAGCCATTCAAAAAAGCGATTTTTATCAATGATATCCAGAAACCGTTTGCCGACGAGGTTTTTCCATTTTTCATCGGTTCCCAACTCATCGACAACGACAATGTTGTCGAGCCCTTTATCATTGAGATAGCGGATAATCCCCGACCCGATCAGCCCTGCTCCGCCCGTTACTACAATATATTGATCATCATAGACCTTCATTTCATGCTCCTTATTTTGGATGAAAATCTAGCAGAATGTACGATACATTTCCAGTAATCATCGGACTGATGTTGCAAAAAAAACTAATGTAATGCCTTAATGGCCAACTATCAAAACTGAATCGAGTAGTCCTATGAACATTTCATCGAACGTAAGTAACAGCTGCACTCATATACCGATAGCTAGGCACCAACCAAGCGCTTCCCACAAGGAAGTGCTAGAGATGCTTTCGAGACTCCCCAAAACCATCCCCTCTCTAGCGCTCAGTGCACGCTTAAAGAGTTTAGTCATGCAATGTGTGCTGTCGACAGTATTCTGGAGGTAGAACCCCAAAACGCTTTTGCCCTATCTCGAAAAGGAGAGATCTACCGCTTACAAAATAATCCAAGAGCCGAACAATGTTTCTCTCGTGCATTATCATTGGGAGACAAAGAAGAAAAAGCATACTGTTTAGCTGGATTAGGCGAGATAAACTTAAGAAATGGCAAGATCATACAAGCATCCCGATACCTCCAAAACGCATATCGTATTTGTTCTACAAATGGCTGGATCAATTCAAATTTAAATGAGGTCCAAAAACAGGAAAATAATCAAAATCAAAGGGTTCCCATAGATCTTAGACTACTGTCACTATCCCGATTATTCCCACGATGCAAAGATGAACATGGGTGGGAAAACGCTAATCGAACGCTCAAAATTGAAGGGATAAAAGAACGTGAAGCGCTAGCGGCGAAATATAACCAATTATTTCAGCAATATGATCAATTTCAACGAGAGGCACGCACTAATCCTGATGCAGCAATTAATGCTGCATACATTGCCACCGGCTTGAACGATTTCGTCAGCTCAATCAAATGTCTTGCATTAGCTATTAGATTTGGCGGTACGTATCAATATAGTTGGTATCTTGACCAACTGTTAGAAAAGTGTAACAACCCAATTGTTGAAGCAGAGGTGTTTCGCCTCAAAGGTGATTACCGCCAAGCTTTAACATTGCTGCGCCCTATGATCCAGAATCATAAGACGCTGCTCCAAGAAGAGCTGCCGGAGTTAGTCAATGACGCATCGAATGTCCAGATTGCACGACAACCGATCCCTTTGCATCAATTCTTAGAGCATACCGCGGACTTGAAAGACCAAAAAATACCTTTTGCGAAAAAAGTGATCACTCTACTTAAGACAAACAAACGATGTCGAGATATTTTGGTAGGATTAATACGCCAGCATCCTGATTTACTATTTGCCATTTCGCGATACGCTCTTGCCTATGCCGATGCCTATGCAAGGGAAAGCTATCTGACCGATGGCCTTTACGGAGATCTTTATTTGGAGTTGGCATTACTGTATCAGGAACATGTATTCCATCAACAAGACCCATACGTCCTAATTGAAAGTGCAGCATTAAAAATGCGGCTGAAAGGTAAGGAAGCTCTTAGGGAAGTTCATGAGGCTGCCTCGTCATTTCCCGACGACTTCAAAGCGCTACAGCTTCTAGGATTTTGCCATTACTTAAATTATAATTATTCTGAAGCAGAACAGGCGTTAAAGAAAAGCCGAGAGCTGAATTCCAAAAATCCCGATATTTATTTCCATCTCGCCCAAATTGCCTTAATCAGAAAAAAAGAAGAAGAAGCCTTCAGCTTTCTCAATCAGGCTCTCGACATCAAACCTAATCATGAGATGTCTCTTAGAATGCGTTGGGAATTGAATTTGCGATTAAAGAAAGATGAAAGTGATACGATCATCGGCGATTTGAAACAACTTATTGAAATGACAACAGTAGACGAATATCTGCTCTATTTAGCCGAGTACTATCTTTATCTTAAAGATGAGAATAACGCTCTGACATATTACAATCAGTTTCTTGATACCTTGGATCTTGCTTATCTTGAAGAACAGGATTACGACGATTCTACAAAACAAGAACTAGCTGCACGAACAAAGGAAAATTACGAACGCGTTATTGAGGGGCTCAATACCATTGACTTTCTAAACTATTGATGTATGCCGCTTTGCATTTCCAGACATCAACTATAGACGGCTCGGCATCGCCAATACAGATAAAAGATGTTCCGGATCCTGCCATCGCCACGTAGTCAAAACCATCTTGTCTCAAGCGGCGGCGCAGCTCTTTTAGCGAAGGACATAGAGCAAATGCCGGAGCTTCTAGATCATTAAAATAAGTGGGCAGTCCCGCCTGCGCTCCAAGGAGAGCATGCGCAGTATCGCGTTCTTTCGACGAGAGCGGATCATATTGAGCATATACCTTCTGTGTCGACAACCCAACGGCCGGCTTCACGATCCATAAATTTTGAGGAGGAATCGGCTCAAGCGGCTGCATCTTCTCACCACGCCCTGTGCAAAATGCGGTACCTCCGGAGAAGAAAAAAGGAACATCGGAACCCACATGTGCCGCCAAAGAGATTAACTCTTCCTTGTCGAGCGGTCGTTGATGCAGTTCATTTAGAGCCCACAACGCTGTCGCAGCATTGCTGCTTCCTCCTCCTAGCCCTGCTTCATGGGGGATGTTTTTTTGCAGTTCAATGGTGACGCTTTGCTGCAAGCCTGTTGCTGTTCGAAAAGCTTCAATACTTTTCCAGATAAGATTGCTTCTATCAGTAGGAATATGCGGGTTGTTGCAGGTTAAGTGATCATGATTGGAAAAAGAAAAGTTGAGCGTATCAAAAATGTCAATGGCTTGAAAAAGCGAGGCAATCTCATGATAGCCATCTGCGCGCTTATTGAGGACACGAAGAAATAGATTGATTTTCGCTGGCGAACGCAGTGTGAGCATTGTCGGTTCCGGTATGATGGTGAGGGTGGCATCAGCCACCCACAACATCGATTACTCTTGTTCTTTTGCTTCCTCGGGAAGAACGCCGCCTTCCGGATGAATTTTCAGAACGATTGTTCCTGCAACACCTTCTTTAAGCTTAAGGTCAATGGTATGTACGCCAACTGTTTTAATTGGATGCTTGAGAGCGACATTCGCTTTCTCTAGCTCAATACCATGCTGTTCCTTAGCGAGGTGCACGATTTCGATTGCAGTGACTGAACCGTACATGTGTCCTTCGGGATCCACTTTGACGGTTGTTTCAATCTCTTTAGTTTCAAGAACTTTAGCTTGTTCTTCAGCAGCTTTTTTGTCCTCGGCGGCTTTCAGCGCGCGCGCTTCCTGCAGTACTTTTTGCTTGCGCAGGGTCTGCTTCGTAGCAAAGACTGCATAGCCTTTGGGAAGGAGGAAATTGCGTGCAAAGCCTTCTTTGACGGAAACCAGGTCGCCACTGCGGCCTAACTTGTTAACGTCTTCAATAAGTAATAATTTAGTAGCCATGTGATTATCTTCCTCCGATCTTAAACATCAGCAACGAAAGGCAGTAGAGCCATGTGGCGTGCGCGCTTGATCGCTTTGGCCAGGTGCCTCTGGTGCCATGCGGAGACACCGGTGATGCGCCTCGGCAGGATTTTACCTTTTTCAGTGATAAATTTCTGCAATGTATCAGTATCTTTGTAGTCGATATCTCTGACACCTGCAGCAGTAAATGGGCAGCGTTTTTTACGCTTGTTACGATTCTGACTGCTTCCTCTGCGGGAAATTCCTTTAGCCATCTATATTCTCCTATTAATTTTGCTCTGCAAGCGTCTTGAACTCTAGCGTTTCGTTCACTTCATCTGCACAGAGTGTGATAAAGCGTACGAGGTCTTCGCTGAGGTGGTAATCACGCCACAGTTCTGAAATCGCATCTGGACTGACAGTGAAATAGATCACATAGTAATGTCCTTCACGATGTCCTTCGATATCGTATGCAAGACGACGGTTTCCTTGGTCATGGACCTTAAGGATTTCTCCGTTGCGGCTTGTGATACCGTTTTTGATCTTGTCCAATGCCTTACTACGGGCTTCATCGCTCAGCTTCGAGCTGATGATGTACATCCCTTCATAAAGGTTTTGTTTCTCTTTGTTCATCTTTTGTCTCCCGACCCTGTTGCTCCGGGTCTCTTTTTTTATTTAACTTGCGGTTCACGTCATTCATCACACGTGGCACTTCTTCCTTGAGAAGTCTGAGCAGCACCTCTGTCCCTTGCTGGAGGATTTCCGGCAGCTGCTGTTTCTCTTCGGCAGAGAAGCGCCCTAGCACATGAGAGGTCATTTCCTGCCCCTCGTTTTTTTGTCCTACGCCCAAACGAAGGCGCGTGTAATGTTGTGTCCCCAGGTGCTGCTGAATGCTTTTCAATCCATTGTGGCCGCCTGCAGATCCCGATTCCCTAAGTCGTAATTGTCCATAGGGAAGATCGACATCATCGGTGGCAACAATCACCTGGCCGGTGCGGAAGCGATAAAAATTGATGTACTTCCTCACCGAACGGCCCGACTCGTTCATGTATGTTGTCGGCAGAAGTAGATGTACTTTGACATCTCCTATCTGTCCGCGAGCGACGAGTCCCTGAAACCGTTTTTCATCTTTAAATGTCCAGCCTCTCTGAGAGGCAAAGGCACGCACGACAATGTCGCCAAGGTTATGGCGTGTGTTCTCATATTCTTTTCCCGGATTTCCCAGGCCGACGATGAGAAATTCTTTATCGCTCTCTACCACGTGCCCCTTTTACTCGTTAACGTTTTACGATGGCAACAGCCACTTCGTTCATATTAGCGCGTGGACGGATAGTTTCTGCCATCTCGATATCGCTGAGACGCAGCGTCTCACCCATACTCATCTTGGCAACATTGAGAGTAAATGCCTCTGGGATATTTTCTGCATTGCACTCAACGAGGACGCTGCGGATGACTTGTCGTAAAACGCCGCCCAGCTTGATACCAATACAGTCAACGACGCCGTTAAACTCGATCGGCACTTTTACGTTAATACGTTCGCCGGCTTTCAGCTCTTCAAAATCCAAGTGCAACACATCATATGTTGTCGGGTGGTATTGGATCTCTTTAACGATTGCTTTACGCTCTTTTCCATCAGCGTCAACGAGGGCAAATTGTGTGGTTGCAAGACGCCCTTTAGTGATGTTGCGCAGCGCTGACATAAAAGCGTTGGCGTCGACAGCGATGGACTCGCTATCATTTCCACGGTTATAAACTACAGCAGGGATCTTCCCTTCACGGCGCAGACGTTTAGAATCGCTTTTCTTGTCTGCAGCTCTTTTTGAAACAGTCAGTTTCATGATTCCTCCAAATCATATGCGATGCATGTGCATCGGGATCTTCTTTTATTTAATTTTACAACCTTGATGGATCTGAAATACGGCATTTCACCGCTGAACAGATACACCTTATTATAGGCTGCACTTGATCTCGTATAGAGAAGAGATGGACTTCTTTAAGTTGATGCAATTAATTGCTTTGCCGAAGAGAGAGGCGACAGACACATGTTTGATTTTCGATGATCCCTTTAGCCTGTCCGTGTATGGGATCGTGTTCGATGTAACTAACAGTTCAATTGGGCTGTTCTCAATTTTATCTACTGCATCGCCTACAAAGAGGCCATGAGTAATAGCGACGAAAATATTTTTCGCGCCCTTCTCTCGGCATGCTTTCGCTGCTGACACTAAGGTTCCTGCTGTGGAACACATATCGTCAGCGAGAAGTACATCTTTCCCTTTGACATCGCCGATTACGGTGACCACCTCGACTTGCTCGGCGCTTAAGCGTTGCTTATCCAAGACGGCGCACTCCTCGACACCGAGGTGTGCTGCGTAATTTCTCACCAACTTCACGCTTCCTGCATCGGGAGCGACACAAACGCAGTTGTCGAGGTCGAGCATCTCTTTTAATGCTTCGGCCAGCAAAGGCCTGGCGTAGAGATTGTCGACAGGGATGTCAAAAAAACCTTGTATTTGGTCTGCGTGCAGCTCCATTGTAAGCACTCTGTCGACACCTGCTGTTACCAGCATGTTAGCGACCAGCTTGGCCGTAATCGGCACGCGAGGACGATCTTTACGGTCCTGGCGGCTATACCCAAAATAGGGAATAACGGCATTGATGCTTTTAGCTGATGCGCGCTTTAGCGCATCGACCAAGATCAACAACTCCATCAGGTAATCATTCGGTTCAAGGGCGATTGTTTGCAGAACAAACACATCTCTACCGCGAACATTCTCCATTACCTGAAGAGCGATCTCCTTATCAGGAAACTTAAATAAGTCAACCTGACTCAGTTCGATCTCTAGGAAATCAGCCACCTCTTTCGCTAAGGCCGGATGCGATGTTCCGGTGACTAAGAGGGACTTTTCTTCCGCTTCAGCTGCACACATACTCATCACGCATTATCGTTTCAGTTTGGGGTGGCAGGATTCGAACCTACGCATGCCGGTACCAAAAACCGGTGCCTTACCGCTTGGCTACACCCCATCAAAGGCGGTTTCGATGACAAAAGTATGCCCAGAACATGATTTTATTGCAAGCAACAAGTGAAATTTGATTTTAAATAAAAGAGTTGATTGTCAAAACTTTTTACTTTTCCTTTCGTTGAGCATGCTGTATCCTTGAATATTTAATTTTTGGAGGACCCGGTGAGCATTGCCCATTATTTTACCTTTATCCGCATCTTCATCTGCCCGATCTTTCTTTTGGTTTACATGGTGCATGAAACCCTGGGAATCAGCAGCATCATGCTCCCGTACGTCCTGCTATTTTTGATCTCCGTATCCGAGCTTTCTGACGCTTTTGATGGATATTTCGCACGTAAATACAACCAAGTTACCGATTTAGGAAAGATTCTCGACCCTATGGCAGATAGTATTGCCAGAATCTCTGTTTTCCTTACCTTCACTTTGCCTCCTGTCAACCTCTCAATCCTCCTGATCTTCATTTTCATCTACCGCGATTCCATGGTCAGCACCTTGCGCACCATCTGCGCATTAAAGGGTTTTGCATTGGCGGCGCGCCCTAGCGGCAAGCTCAAAGCTGTCATCCAGGCTATCGCAGCTTACATTATCCTGCTAGCGATGATCCCCCACTCCTTGGGCTATCTATCGCAAGCCACCCTCAACAGCATCGCCACATGGGCGGTATCGATCGCTGCAATCTACACCATTTTTTCCGCTATCGACTATGTCATCGCCAATAAACAATATGTCGCCCGCCTGCTCACCTTGCCAAAAGATGGGAGTCCTTCATGAGAACAAAACATTACGATATTCTTGGTATTGCCGCCCCTTTTGTTGACCATATTATCCGCGTAGAAGAATCTTTCCTTGATACGATCAACGGAGGAAAAGGCGGCATGGTCGTTGTCGATTATGACACCCTTTCCCATATTCTCAACACTGCCGGCGGCGATGCGACGCGCAGCATCGGCGGCAGCGCCGCTAATACCATCAAAGGACTTGCGCATTTCGGCCGGTCGTGCGCACTTTTCGGCAAGATCGGCCGCGACCCTATGGGCGCTTATTTTCTTGAATCAGCAACAGACCTTGGCATTGTTTCTCTATACAAGACTACAGCGACACCTACAGGACAAGTCGCCTGCCTTGTCACCCCTGACGGCGAACGCACCATGCGCACCTTTTTGGGTTCGGGAACTGAAGTTGTCACTGAAGACCTTGATCCTGGAATTTTTCAAGGTACACGCCTCGTACATATTGAAGGGTACAGCCTTTTTTATGGCGATCTTGTCGAACGTGCAGCAGAAATGGCGAAAGATGCCGGCGCGATGGTTTCGATCGATCTTGCCAGCTACGAATTGGTCAAACAGTTCCATGACCGCATCATCTCTCTTCTTTACGGATATGTCGATGTAGTCATCGCCAACGCTGATGAAACCTGGGCGCTAACCGGCCTCCCTCCCGAACGCGGATGCAGTGTGCTAAAAGACATCTGCAAGACTGCAGTCGTTCTCTTCGGCGCCGACGGCTGCTGGGTAGGGCGCGGCAATGAGCTCATCCACGGCCCGGCATTCCCCGCACACCCTATTGATACCACCGGTGCAGGAGACCTTTTTGCCGCCGGCTTTCTACATGGCTATCTGCAAGGGCATTCCTTGGAAGAGTGCGCACGGTATGGAGCCCTTACTGGCGCCGCCGTTGTTGAAGTTCTCGGAACGGAAATTCCGCCGGTTGTCTGGGAGAAGATTCATAAATCAATAGAGAAATCGACCTCTTTACGATGACGGACAATCCCATAACTATTGATTAACAATAGCAGTCCCCCAACAATCGCCATCACATGCAATGTTGTTGTCTGGTTGGCGAAAGAGAACAGGATCAGCACCGCTACAGCATATAGATAAAACGCACAACGTCCCCACTCTTTTGAGAGATACTCAGCGCAGCGCACACCAACAATAAAATAGGCGTTTATCGTCGAATACCCTAGAAGGAAAAGGAAAAACGGCATGAAAAAGTGCATATAGGGAAAGTATTGCGCAAGTGCCGCCTGTATAAGCTGCCCTGCTTCCAACGGCTGCTTCCATACCCCTGTTACTAATACCATCATCAATGTCATGGTACAGACGACAAAAGTATCAAGGAACATGTCCATAATGACCAGCGCAGCCTGCCGCTGCGGAACTACCTCGGAAGACTCGCTATGGATTACCGAAGCATAACCGATGCCCACATCGCCGGTGTAGGCCCCGCGCCGTACTCCTTGAGACAGTGTCACCATCAGCGCGCTGCCAACGGCGCCGCCCACAGCGCCTTGACCTGTAAACGCTCCGATGAACACATCCCCCAACACAGCCGGTATCACATGATAATTGCCGAACAGCACCCACATACCCATCGATACATATATAATCACAAACAGTGGAATGATCGCGCTAGAAATGCTGCCGACCCTGCTGACGCCGCCCAAACTTGCAAAAAGCACCATCCCCAGCAGCAGGCCTATCACCAGAAATTCATTCATCTCCCAGTTGACGACAATGCTTTGCGTAACCACGCGAAATTGGTAGATCTCCACACCATATATGCAGAGAAGCAGCGCTACCGCCCTAGGGACGGCGGGTGTACGGAAAAGAGGACGCAAGAAGTACATCGGTCCGCCATGGTATTCGCCTGAAGGCAGCAGCTCCCGGTAACGGATGCCCAAAAAAACTTCAGCATATTTAAGCATCATCCCAAGAAATGCTGTCACCCAAAGCCAAAACAAGGCGCCCGGTCCACCGATCTGCACGGCTGTACATACCGCCACGATGTTGCCAATACCGATACACCCGCCTACGCAGGCGAAAAATGCCTTCAGGGGATGAACGCCATGCCCTTCTTCGCGATAGCTAAGAAAGCCGATAAACTCTCGGCATATAGCAGGAAATTTCCTAACCTGGACAACGCGCGACCGCCAGGTAAAGAAAAGTCCTAAGCCAACAATGATCGGCACTCCAAGAAGACCCCAGAGGATATCTTCGAAAAAAACGACATACTCCATAAGTACCGATATCGCAAATCTGAGATATTAAAAGAAGAACAGAGTAGAAGTGCCTACATCAGATTATTGATTTCCAGAAACTTATCACGCCAGTGATAATTATCCATTAAACCGGACGCATCGCGACCAAGTAGTAGATATGCCATATAGATCGCCTCGACGGAAGCCAATCCCCGTTCGGGATCGGAGCAATCTTCCTGGCGGCGAGGATATGCCGTCTTGATTCCGGCAGGAATGCTCCGCCGAACCATGACGGTCGTATCAACAGACGATGCCATTCTCTCAGCATAGCGCCATGTTCCATCCAGAACAAAGAGACCGCGATCGCTATCAGCCTCAGACAACGGCGGCGCGTAGAGATCCAAAAGAATATATCCCGTCAAATCCGGCAGCGTTGCACGAGGATATTTGAAGAACAGAAAATCCTCACGATTCTCAAGTCCGCGCAAGCTGCACTTTTTTAAATTTTCTTTTTGGTGCCGTAGCACGATTGTTTTAGGATAGTCGTACATAAGGAGGCATTATAAACGCTTGTTCGAATGGATTCTAGCCGAAAATTTCTTTTAACTATTAGTCAGCAATGGGGTAATGTACATAAGAATCCTTAACTTTGACTAGGAAGGGTAGAATGAGAAAAAATATTTTCATGATGGCTGTCCTGCTATTTGCTTTTGCAGGAAGCAGCTTAAGCGCAGCATCGGTGAGTTGGACGACCAACCATGATGCCGCTCTGAAAAAAGCAAAAGAAACCAACAAGCCAATCGTCTTGTTCTTTACTGGTTCCGACTGGTGCGGGTGGTGCAAAAAGCTTGAGTCTGAAGCTCTCGACACCGATGCTTTCGCCAAAGGCGCCGGTGACAAGTTCATCTTTGTCAAACTGGATTACCCGATGAAAACACAGCAAAATTCTGCCTTAGCCGAGCAGAATGCCAAGCTGCAAAACCAGTATGACGTGCGTAGCTTTCCTACTATCATCATTCTAGATGCAAACGGAAAGCAGATCGGCGTCACAGGATACCGCGCGGGGGGCGGAGCCAGCTATGCTGAGCATCTATCAAAAATCGTCCAGGACTATTCGGCATACAGACAAAAAATGAAAACACTGGGGAGCGACGCGCTCTCCAGTACAGAGCTGAAACACTTGTACCGCCAAGCTAAAGAGTTTGGATTGAAAGACGATGCGCAGCGCATCGTTAAAGCGGGTATGAAAACAGACAGAGCGACATTTTTTCAGATCGAGCGTTATCGTCACCTAGGCAATGAGGGCAAGCTAAGCAACGCCGAAGCTAAAAAACTCAAAGAGCAGATTCTTGCCGACGATCCGGACAACACTCATTTCTGTCATTATCAGGTGGCATGCATCGATTTCGATCACAGCCTTGATCAGCTAGAGAACAAAGAAACGACGGTTGCAGAGGCAGTAAGGCCTCTGGAAGACTATTTGCAGAAATTCAACAAAAATGACCGCGATAATGTCTGGCGTCTGGAGATGATGATCGCACAGGTATACGTGAATCACGCCGAACGCGGCAAAGCGCTAGCGCACGCCAAAAGTGCACATGCCGCTGCTCCCTACGATCGTAAAGAAGACCTAGCTTCATTCATCTTGACGATCGAAGATCAATAGATCACTTCACATCATGCCACTGCGTGATCCGCAGTAGCTCTTTTGGAATCTCATGTAAAAAGCGCGACGGCAAGCTAGGACACTCCTTGCCCATCCTCTTGCGTTGACGCGCCATACTGATGGTAAGAAACTGCATCGCCCGTGTTATCGCCACATACATCAACCGCCTCTCTTCTTCGATACCCGTTTCCATGAGGCTTTTCTCATGCGGCATGATATGATCCTCCATACCCACAAGGAAACAGGCTTTGAACTCCAGGCCTTTAGCACTATGAAAGGTCAATAGATGCATCTGATCGCTGTTGACGTCCTTATTTTTCTGTCCATGGTCCGTATCTTTGCGCAGAGGACTATTGGTAACGTAGTCTATCAGCGTTGCCGGCCTCTCTTCATCAACAAGAAATTGCTCTTCAAAATCTGCCAAAGCTGAAACAAACTCCTCAACGTTCTCCCATTTAAAGGTGCGCATCTGGTCGCTTTTAACTTCGTCTTTGATCGCTTTCTTGTAATCGATCCTCTCCACAAGCCAGCGCATCGCTTCATGCAGAGGTTCCTCGGCAAAACGTTGACGCGCAGCTTGGATTGTGGCGAGAAAGTTGAGGATCCCATCCTTCGCACGGCTACTGATATGTTCGGCAACTTCAGGGATCTGATCGTTGACAAAACGTTCCAGCACCTCCCACAAAGCCACATGATGGGTGCGGTTATACTGCGTTAATGCACCTAGCGCTTTATCACCGATCCCTCTTCGCGGCGTATTGATGACCCGCAATAGCGCTTCCTGATCTTTGCTGTTGACGATGACTCTTAGGTAAGCAAAAAGGTCTTTCACCTCACGCCGCTCATAAAATTCAACGCCTCCATAAACTTGATACGGTATTCCCGTTACCCAGCGGTCATGCTTACGCCAGGTATGGCGCATCAGCGCCGTCTCGAAGTTGCGCGACAAGGCATTTGAGCGGTATAAGATGGCGATATCGCTCCATTTCAACGCATGCAATTCTTTGAGCTTAGCAATACGGCAGACGACAGCCTGCGCCTCTTCCTGCTCTGTCGGTGCATGAAACAACTCTATCGGCATCCCATCGCCGCGCTCGCTCCACAACTGTTTGTCATGGCGCTCTTCATTATTTTTTATCACAGCATTCGCTGCAGTCAGGATACTGTTTGTGGAACGATAGTTCTGTTGCAGTTTAATGACAGCAGCATCGGAGAAGCGTAGGATATTTTTCACATCGGCGCCGCGCCAGCCATAGATAGACTGATCATCATCACCAACGACGCAAAGATTGTTATGGCTGGAGGTCAACAGCTCGGCAAGACGATACTGGATCGGATTGGTATCTTGGTACTCGTCGATCATGACATAACGATAAAGGTTCTGATATTTAGCGAGGACATCCGGACATTTCTCAAAGAGATCGACGGTCAACGTAAGCAGCGAGTCGAAATCAACAGCATTGTAGGCGCGGAGGCTTCGTTGCAGCCGCTCATAGAGTTGCTGAGTGAACCCATCAAACCATTCTGATCCCATACCGGAAATCTCCTCAGACTTCAGCCCTTGGCTGCGCGCCCTTCCGATTGCCGCCAGCGACGATGCCAACGAAGGCAGCTCCCCTTCAATACCTAAAATATCCCGTGCGATTGTTGTTGCCAGACGATAAACATCTTTCTCATCATAAAGGGTAAAATTAGGGGTATAACCGAGCTTGTCGATCTCCTGCCTCAAAATTTTCATGCAGAAGCTATGGAAAGTACAAAGGGTGATCCGCTTCGCTGTCTCACGATCGACCATGCCGGCAATCCTGCTGCGCATCTCCGCAGCGGCTTTATTCGTGAATGTCAGCCCAAGGATAGATTCGGGAGGAACGCCAAGGGTGGCGACAAGGTAGACCATGCGCATGGTGAGAACGCGTGTTTTTCCGCTGCCTGCTCCGGCGAGGATCAGAACACGGCCGTCAACAGTCTTTACCGCTCGTTTCTGTTCCGGATTCAGAAGGTCGATCTGCGATTGTGATGTCGATGTCATCCGCTAGTAGCTCTTCGATAATGTCGGTTGTTTTTGCATGCATCGCCGCGCTGCGCGGCTTGATAAGGATATCTATTCCCGGTTTGAGAAGGTGGCACACGCTGCGAAACGCCTCGCGGACAATTCTTTTGAACCGGTTGCGCTGATGTGCTTTGCCGTAGCGGCGAGAACAGGTAATTCCCATGCGTGTTTCACCCTGGGAATTTCCTTTTGTGTCGACAATGATCAACTTCCCGTAAAAACGGCGCACGCCGCGTTTCATCCGCAGATAGTCGCGACGGGTTCGCAGGCGTGCGTATTTAGGGAGCTTATTGTCCACTTTATTTTAGATTAGATGACGGCTAGGCGTTTACGTCCTTCGCGACGACGGCGGTTGATAACCTTACGGCCACCCGCAGTTTTCATGCGTGCGCGAAATCCATGAGTCGTCTTGCGGCGTCGAGTACTTGGTTGGTATGTGCGTTTCACAATTACGTCCTTTTTGATATTAAATGTTACGTGTTAAGATAGGAAATATATCAAGGACAGCGATAAAATGCAAGACAATCGTATTGCATTAAAGTAAATTATTTATTTTACAATCACTCCCAACCCTATTTTTCCCTTGAAAGAAATGGCAGTAATTGTCTATAAATAGTGCTTACATAAACCTAAAGTGTTAGGAATCCACAAATGAAAACAAAAGCATCTATCAAACCCGATCCGTCTAAAGGCGATAAACTGGTCCGTCGTCGCGGCCGTCTTTACATCATCAACAAAAAAGACCCTAACCGCAAGATGAGACAGAAAGGTCCAGCGCTGAAAAAATAAGGAATAATTCATGGCTAGAAAAGCATTGATTGAAAAAGAAAAACGTCGCGAAAAGCTTGTAAGCAGCAAGTGGGAAAAGCGTGAGGCATTGCGCAAAAAGAGCAAAGATATGAAGCTCACTGAAGAAGATCGCGAAGAGGCACGTCTTGCTCTTAATAAGATGTCGCCTAACACCTCGAAGATCCGTCTGCGCAACCGCTGCCAGCTTACTGGACGCGCCCGTGGCAACTATCGCAAATTTAAACTCTCTCGCCTATGCTTCCGCGAAAAGGCATTAAAAGGTGAGATTCCTGGCGTCACAAAAGCCAGCTGGTAATCTCTTTCAGAGCACGTGCCTATCGGGCACGTGCCCAAAATTGATACATTCCCATAAAAGTTTCAGGATACTGTTCTTCGAAAAAAGACCAGTTTGTCAATGAAAGCGCATCAGGATCGTCAGGATATCGTTGACGGTACTTATGCAATGTTTCTTTGTCGAATAAATCAAACCCCAAAAACTGCAGCTCATATTTCTCGAGCAACGCGGCTACTTGCTCTAAAGTCAACCGATGTTCCATCGCATGAAAAATCAGATCCCGGCAGCAGCTGGCACTGAAAAAATCGACAGAATAGGTGACTGGCTTTGCAGGATGCTCTTCAGAAAGAGCAAAAAGCGCCTGCCGACAACGACGTATTCCTTCAAGCGTCGGCTGATATTCTTGCTCCTCGACAAACCGACGGGCAGCAACCACATCGCGGCGACCACGCTCACTATACAGGCCCAAGTTCAACAAACCACCAGGTTTCAGCGTTTTCACCAGCTGGGCAAGCCCCTCCTCAGGATTATCCATATGATGCAGCACGCCAACGCACTCAATGGCATCAAACTGCTGCTCCAAGAGAAAAAGATCAAGAATATCTCCTTGCAAAAAGGAAACATTCTCCACTCCCAACTCCTCCGCCTTTTCCTTAGCGTACGACAATGCCCGCTTGCTGATATCCAATGCCAACACATGGCAATCCTTATAAAACAGCGCGCTTGACAGCGCATGCTGCCCTGTGCCTGATCCAGCAACAAGCAGTTGAAACGCCCCATCTCGCTTAGAAATTTCGCTCTCGGGAAACAGCGACTTCAAATAAACATAAAAATCTCTCGGCTGCCGACGCGTGATGCCCGTCCACCTCGGGTACGGATTTTCCTCATATTGCTGAGCGACCTTGATCGTCACCGGATCGGATAACGCGCGCAGCAAAGGGATAGCAAGGAGAGGATCTTCTTTTTTTGCGCGATACATCGCTCTCAATCGAGGATTTTTCTCCTCTCGCAACCTTGCCGTTTCCTCTTCGGTTTCAACATACACATACTCATTGAGGGCGCAATGCTCAGCAATCGCATCGGCAAGCTCTGTGTTTGAAAGCTCACCCATCAGCAGACTTCGCCGCAGCTCCGTCACGTATTGCTCAAATTCCTGATAGGGAACGATGCAACTGCGCAAAAGAGGAAGAAAAAGGGAATGACTTAGCCAATCGGAACTCATCCGTACGAGACTAAAAACAGGAACGGCGAGATGCTGCGGATTGATGCTTCTTCTTTTTGTAAAGCAGATCTCAAGCGTTTTCACTAGCGCAGGATCGGAAACGGGAAACTCTAAAAAACGGATCGCATACGCGAAGTGCGCCCAAAGATACTCTTGCTGAGGGTCTGCAAGCAAAGCGCGGTAGTAAAGATCTGCAGCCAGCGGCCAGCTGCCCTCATTTTCCAGCTGCATTCCTTTTAAAAAGATTTCCTCAGCCGGATCGCTCATGTAAACAGCTGCTCCAGACGGTCGATATCTTTAACTTTCAACCAGTCTTCCATTCCTTCCGACCACACAAAAGTATCGCCGCCTATTTTATCTTGAATATAACAGGCGCGCATCTGTTCAAACTCTAGCGGCCCAACCTGTTGATGTTGCTCATCAAGGTAGTACCATGTTTTCATCTTCAGCGGATCGGGCGCAGGAGCAACAGGAATTTTCACAACGATCGTCTTCTGTTCTACCGGCGGCAAAAGAAGAAGGGCGATCAGCGCAAAGACACCGAAAAGAAAACCTAACACAAACCAAATGAATGGATTGCGGTGAAAAAGATGTGCAAGGTACGCTGTGCACCCACCCATTAACGACGTCATAATCAAAGCTACAAGAATAAAATCCATAACATTATGTTTTTACATATACTGAATACATGTTATAGTAGTTTATGTCGGATGTCAATTGTCCTTAAAGGAGTCTAGCCATGAGTGAGCAAAAAGTCACTGTAGGAAAGCAGAGTGTAGATACAAAAGAGTTCGAGTACCCTGAAACTCTTTTCGAGCATGATATCGAAAATCGCGTATTTCAAGGTATAGTCCTGCAATGCCTCTCTAAGGTTAAGGGGATCACTCTTGTCGAAGGCAACTTCATTGATTCGCTCTTCGGGCGCCGCGGCGTCGAAGGTGTCAAGGGCATCTACGCCGAGCAGGACAGCCACTCCAGCAGCGTCAGCATCAGAATTGAAGTGAACATCTGTTTTGGTGAGCCTATTCCTGACAAAGCGGAAGAGATCCAGACAAAAGTCGCAGAAGAGATCACCCGTCTTACCGGCCTGCACGTTGCCGCCGTCCACGTCGTCTTCAAGAATGTCGTTGCGCATGACCAAGCCAAGAGGATGATGGAATCGCTAAAGGAAGCCGCCGAGACGCCGATCATTACTGAGGAAGATGTTGAAGAAGAATACACCGATGAGTTCTAAGCGCCCATGAACAATTTCGTCTATGCCATTGTCAGCTTTGTAGTAGCACTCTTTTTTATCCTTTTCGGCGTTGTCGCCACTTTGCTGCCATGGATACCGGCGATACGCACGGAAGTAGTCCAATTCCTTCTGGAAAGTTCGTTTTTGATCTTTCTTTTCGGTGTTGGCTTAGTTTTCATTGGTGTTGCCATCATTGCCAGCGTGCTGATCAACACCAAGCATCGTCGCTACGTGCTGCGCCGCGGCAGCCGCTCCGTTTTCATTGATGAAAATGTGATCGACGGTTATCTCCGCACCTATTGGAAGCGTATTTTCCCTCGCGCGGAGATTCCACACCATATCGTCATCAAGAGAAACAAGATCTTTGTCAGCGCCGACCTCCCTATCATTGCTGAGGAGGACCAGGAAAAACGCTCGACCGCATCCACAAAGACCTATCGGAAATTTTCTAGATATCCTCGGCTATCAAGACGAACTGCACCTCTCCGTCAGTTTTGAAACGCAAAAAAGAAGCGCATGAGCAACCTTCTGAACGCCTATTCCATCTTAAAGAGCATGGCGCAACGTAAAACCGAGCTCGCTTGCCGGCTTGACCACCTTTTCCACCATGGCATACATCATCGTTGTGAATCCCGCGATCCTTTCGAGTACGGGAATGGACTTCGGCTCGGTGATGGTCGCAACTATCCTTGCCGCCAGTTTTGCAACTCTGTTTATGGGACTTTGCGCCAACTATCCTTTTGCCCTTGCCCCAAGCATGGGGCTTAATGCTTACTTCACCTATGGTGTTGTAACCGCTCTCGGCCTCTCCTGGCAGACAGCCCTTGCCGCCTGCTTCTTTGCCGCCGTCACCCTGATCATTCTGAATATTACAGGCATACGCCAAGCGCTTCTTGAAGCTACCCCTGCCTGTCTACGCATCGGAACGACCTCGGGTATTGGCATATTCCTTGCCTTCATTGGACTGAAAGAGACAAAGCTTGTCATCCAGCACCCCGATACCTTTGTCACGTTGGGCAATATCGCCGAACCTTATGCTGCAATGACACTTGCTGGCGTTATCATCATTACAGCTCTTCTTGCCTATCAGGTACGCGGTGCGATCCTTTGGGCAATTCTCATTCTGTGGGGCATTGGTTTAGCTACCGGATTAACGGAATGGAAAGGCCTTACCGCCATGCCTCCCTCGATAGCTCCTACCTTGTTCTCTCTGGACTTTGCTTCAGCCCTCGACCCCCGCGTCATCGGCGTTACCTTATCGTTCGTATTTGTGATGATCTTTGATGCAGCAGGGACGCTCCTTAGCCTCTGTAGCCATGGTGAGTTCCTTGATGAGCAGGCAAAAATACCGCGCGTGAGAAAGGCGCTTTCCGCAGACGCTCTGGGGAGCCTTTTTGGCTCGCTATTAGGAACATCCCCCATGAGCAACTACTTGGAGTCTGCCGCTGGCATCACCTCCGGAGGACGCACAGGCCTCACCTCTACCATCGTCGGCCTCCTCTTCCTGATCACCCTCTTCTTCAGTCCCCTTGCGACCGCGATTCCTTCTTTTGCAACATCGGCAGCGATGATCATGATCGGCGCATTAATGACTTCGCAACTGAAAAAACTACCTTGGGATGATATCTCTGAAATGGTGCCGGGTTTCATCACCCTTGTAGCGATCCCTCTAACTTTCAACATCGCCGCCGGCATCGGCCTAGGATTTATTGCTTTCGCTCTTCTCAAGCTGCTGACAGGAAAAGCCAGGGAAACCTCCCCTCTTATATGGGTCATTACCGCCCTTTTCATCGGCGCGCAGCTAAGCATCAAGATCTGAAGGCAACACTCTGAATCACTGACACCTACAATATCGCTCCATTAAATGTTGAATAAATAATCCTTTCAAAATAGTTTAACAATTGTAACCAATCGAGGTGAAAATGTTATACTGGGCATTCATTTTTCTTATCATTGCAATTGTTGCAGCTTTCTTTGGCTTTGGCGGCATCGCTGCTGCTTCGGTATCGATTGCAAAGGTCCTGTTCTTTATCTTCGTCGTGCTATTCATTATTGCACTGCTGATGCATTTTTTCAGGAGCGTGTGAATTTATACCGAAATTGAATCAACTTCGGTATACACCTCACATCGCTACTGGAGAAAGACAGCACAGTTTTCGCTTTTCTTTTAACACGGGATAGGCTCTTTCCTGCCAAAAACTCTTCTTAAAATACCACCAATATGCTATCCATATTTGCTCTTCAAGCCGAAAAAACAGAAGGGTGGAGTTCTATGTTTATCGCTGATGCTATAAGAAGTTATTTTTATTGCTTACCAATCTTAAAGCTTCCTAGAGAATTAATCTTAAACATCTCCAACCATCTACCAATCGAAGACCTAGCGAACTTCTCCAAGACATGCCGAATTGCCAAAGGAATCGCTGATGCATCTTTTAGGGAAAGGGCAAAAGAGTATGGATATCTATCTTCGGATTCCACCACAACACCCGAGGCCAAAAAATATCTTGCTTCTCTTTTCGAAGCGGTAAAATCAATAAAAGAGAAACAATTCCTTCTACAAGATGAATGCATTTACACGAAAGCTTCATCTTATTTAGATCCCTCCCCTTCAAGATTAAATTACGAACAAACCCTGCATAAAATCTCAACATTCACGATCACCCGCTTAAGGGAGTTGTACACTTGCGAAGGTATTTTCAGAGAAAGAAGTTCCGAAAATCTCCAAGTGTTTTTGAATCTCCATACATTTTTGTTAGAAAGAAAATCTTTTTATTCTTTAGAACCGGCAGACACAGAACTTCAAAATAAACTGGATGCACAACTTATCGCAGCCGGCTGTCATCGATACTACCATACAATTGCTGTGAGACCATTGCTTGATGCAGGCGCTAATCCAAATGTACGCAATCATCATGGGGAAACACCCTTATTTGATGCTATCAGATGTCACTCTAAAGAGACCTTAGAGCTGCTGTTGGTACGTGGAGCTGATTGCAATATCGTAAATAGCAAAGGAGAGGCCCCATTATATCTCTGCGTAACCTTAAATAATAGTGAAACTGACGAAATTGCGCTTCTCATTAAATGGGGAGCTAATGTCAATGAAAAAATGACTTCTAATGGCAATACTGCACTGCATCAAATCTTTGAAAATAATGAGAGATATTATGAAGAAGCGATCAATGTTTTTCTTTTAGGAAATGCCGATCCTAATATCAGAAATCTGGATGGAAAGACTCCTCTTTATCTAGCAGCGGCAACAGGCAAGAAGAGTGCCTTAGAGCTGCTCTTGGAAAATAATGGCAATCCTAATATCGAAGATAACCAGGGACATACCCCGCTCACCGCCAGCATAAAAGACTCTAATGTCGTTGAGCTTCTCCTAGACAATGGTGCACAAATAGATTATCAAGTTCCTTCTGATGGAAATACTGCCCTGCACTTAGCAGTAGATAGCAATCAACAACAAACTATCGAGGTTCTTCTTTCAAAGGAAGCAAACCCGAATATCAAAAATGACAAAGGGGAAACCCCTCTTCATTTAGCGGTCAAGAATGGCAACAGGGAGGCTGTGCGATTGCTATTGAGAAATGATGCTGACCCCAATGTCGAAGATAACGAAGGATCGACCCCATTCACTCATGAACTAAAAGATGCTGATATCACATGGCATCTCCTAAAACATGGTGCAACTATTGACCATCAAGTTTCTAACAATGGCTACACCGCATTGCACCGGGCAGTGAAAAATGGTTTTCAAAATACTATTGCGCTTCTTTTATCGTGGAAGGCCAACCCTAACATCAAAGATAATAAAGGAAAAACTCCCCTCCATCTTGCGGTAAAAACGAGCAATAAGATAGCCGTAGAACTACTATTATTAAATAAAGCTGATCCCAACATCAAAGATAAAAAAGGCTGGACACCCTTAAACGAAAAATTGTGCGACTTAGATATCTCAGAGCTTCTTTTCAGAAATGGAGCCATTGCCAGTAATCCGTCTCGTAAGCGTAAGAAACCGTCTCCAGAAGAGATAAGGTAAACTTGTGGAAGCCCTCTTAGCTGTTTTGTGCCACCTATCGTAACGGTTCCAGCGCTGCGACTTCGGCACAATGAAGAGATCCTATTAGGGTAAGCCCAAGGAAATACACCATTCCCAATCTTAGAACCGTATTGGGCAATTCTTCTAGAGGGAGTTCATCTAAAAGATACGGATCCAAAGCGACTCCGGTGAGGCCAAGAGCTACCACCGCATAGAATATGATAGCCACTCGCTTACCAGAAGGAATCGTGGAAAGA
>JACKPN010000010.1 GCA_024233575.1 Chlamydiales bacterium | reverse complement strand
TTATCAGTAAGGCATCTAGCCTCTAAACTTGTTAAAATATTATTTTTACATTCTATCATATATAACACCCACAAATTATCTAATAAAAAAGACATTGTAATCAATTGAAATGAAGATAAAATAAGTTTCCCGTTAATAGACTGTAAAGAATCCTATTTTTTTTAAGCGTTTATTAAAAAAATAAATACAGAGTAACGACGGGTATTTCTAGAAAAAATAGTCCTGGAATCAGGCTAGAAGTATGTGAATCGGGAAAATCCAACGCATTCAACAGTAAGTATGAAAATCATCTATTTCAACACATTCCTCCAAGGTATCCCTTTGGGAGTTTTCCTGACAATTCATACACTCATGAACTCGACAACAACGTGAAATTAGTTCCGGACATAACGACATAGGAATACACAAGCAAAGTTTCTCAATAGCTTTAAACGCATAGCTCACAGACGTAGCGCAACAAAGCGTTCCAACTAAACAACATGCCACTGCAGGGAATCCCCCTACCCCACTACAGCAAACTCCGGGAGAAAGCACAACTGCGCTTCCGGTTGCAGTAACACAACAGCATGCTGCAAAAAGCGCTCTTATTGTATCAATGGAACAACCGATAGAACTTCCAGCAAGCCAACAAACCCTAAAAGCAAGTCCAGACTTGAGGCATCTTATTAATTTTCTAGTATAGAATTCTTGATTTGTACTGTCATATAGCTGCGCTCGACCTCTTAACGTGCAATAATAGCAACACTCTCCTTCGCCTTGATAGAGCCTATGTGGTTCAAATATATGGTCTTTTATTCTTATAAAGTTTTCTTGATTATTATCGCGGTTGTTTCTTCGGTAGAATTCGCTACTAGTGCTTGATTCGGATTCGGTGCTAGTGCCTGGTTCTGATTCTGAGCTGCTTTCCGATTCAATATCGGAGGCTGTTGCATTATCATCAACTTCAATTACCACGCATTCAGAGTCAGTAAACCTATCTATAGGTTCTGCCTGATAAGGCCTATTTAAAGAAGAAGAAAGCTCACGTGTAGCAAATTGATTGACTGGATCAGCACTACTTTCTCTATGATCTTCTTCGGATGCATGGGATGCTTCATAATGAGGAATCAAAACTCTAGGCCCAAATTCGGGCTCATGACCAATTGAGCTGAAAGGCGAAACGCTAGGTATATTCATTTTAACTCCTTTTTTCGAGAAGCAGTATAAAATAATGGTCGGCTTACTTACAACTTATTAATTCATGTGTATTTTTTTTATCTGTTTCAAAATAAAGAGATCTACAAGAACAACGCAGATATTACAACAAAGGGTTGTCCTAACCATATCACGCTATACCGAAAACGATTCTTGAACCTTTTTCGGTATAGACGTTTGTGAAACGGGAAAATCATTAGGCAAGCTAAACGACGAGTTCATAGCAAAAATGCCACAAACAAGAAGATTAATCGGCGGCGATCACTTTCAATTCAATAATGGCACCTAGAGGAATTGTACCCTGATACAAATGGTAATACTTGTTCTTTCCACCGGGATTTGATTCATGAACTAGCTCCCCGGGCAGCCTTTCTGTTTCAAGTTTCAGGATGACGTACTCAGAAGCACCCGACCAAAACTTTGAGATAATTCTCGCTAACTGCTCTTCTGTCGCCAAGTGGATGAAATCGGTGTCCGCCTTAGATAAAGACACGACGGTGCAGCTTTTTTCCCAATTTTCTCGCGTGAGAATTTTATATAAATATTTCGGCGTTTCTATCGTAACCTCACTTTCATTTTTTTGAAAATCTTCATTGTTAGCACACGAAACAAGCACAGCTAACAAGAAGAAGAATAAAAATGAACATGTCGATTTCGTCATCGTGATCTCACAGTTATAAAATTTTACTATATTTTTTTTAAGGTTTTCACAACAACCATTAAAAAAAGTAAATCAGGATCGGTGATACCATTCTAAAAAAGTGGTTCGCTATCGTTTTAGAGAGGCTAAAATGTCAACCCTGACTGGAAGCCGATTACCATTGCGTCTTCAATCGAATCATATCCTTTAGGTTTGATAATATATTGTAGGTCCGGCTGAATGTAGAACCAAGGGGTCATAACAATTTTGTAGTTGGCTTCGATGATCATCTCAAAGTTCTGCGTCTCCAGCATCTGTTGCCGCTCTTGCTGGCGCAGATCGGAGCTATACGATCCGTAAGCAACACCGAACGCAGCGACATCGTTGCATCTCCAAGGAATCAGCCCGTTGTAGACTAGCCCTGAAGTAAAGAAGAAAGGGAAGGTATTACGGTCTTCAGGAAAGAAAAGCAAGGCTACAAAAGGGGTCAATCCCTGGTCGGTTCCCGGTCCACAAGGACGATAGATCATCTGATCGAAAAGAAAATAGTACCCGTAGTTTCCGCGGACTTCACCTCCCAGAAACTTATCATAAACAGCAGGGTAATAGAAATAGCCTACCTTATAATTACCGGGAAGACCTATGTCGCATGGCTCTTGGTTGACAAGGTAGGTCCATTCTGTAATGTATTGAGTTCCTTGCGTGTTGGTGAAATGGAAATTGAACCCGTTATAGACATTTCTATTGACGTCGGCATTGGCATTGTATACAGCAAATTTTGCCAGGATGCGCGGCGTAATTTTATAATCGAAATATACCCCCCATGTCGCATTGGGATATGCAGTGAAGTAGACGTTGAAGAAAACAGAGATAGGGTTGCCGTCGAAAGCATTACTGACATAACTGTAATAGAGAGGATTTTGAAGAAAATTATTTCCCGCCTCAAGACGGCCGAACTTAAAATGCCATCGCTCTCCCGGTCCCGTGTTTTGAAAGTACAGCTCTCCCAAACGCCAGGTCTGGCCACCGTAAACTTGTGCTACAGGAAATTGGTTGCCAATCTTAGTCTTCGACAGGTTAGTCCCTGCACGCCATGTTCCCGCGATGTAGAACTCCCAGCCGCGAAGGCCGTGGATTTTTTCCAGGTCGTAGAGAGCATCAATTCCATACGATCCCGTGTAAGCAGCTCCTTGATGCATGCCGCCGACAGGGTTTCCCAGCATATCGACAACATAGGATGAAGTGACAGTGACTCCCCTCTTTGCCCAGTATTTTCGCCATCCACGCCAATCACCAAAAAGATGCTTACGATCGCAGTACGAGTTTTTTTGTTGATCCCACTCTTCAGTGAAAGTGCGGGCTAGCTCCGCATGACGCTCTTCGCGCATGCCGGAAAAAGCGTGATCGCCGGCAAAGGCCGTTCCGCACCGGACGAACAAAAGCGCGGCCAGCAGTGACGCCCACCACTTGTTACGATAGAGTGGTAAAATCATGACTTAAAAACTTTTCTGATATGGTACACACATGATTCTGAACCTCTAAATTCAACTGTTCGTCCGTGGAATGCATGGCAAAAAGAGGAACGCCAGCATCGACAGTTCTGACACCTTTGGCAGCCAAAATTTTTGCTATGGTCGACCCGCAAGGATGATCTTGCTTCACATGAAAATCTTGTAGAGGGAGGACCTCGCTCTTGGCAATCTGCCTTAACCAGTGAGCATTCCCATATTCATACTTGATAGTATTGCGCTTCAATACAACGCCTCCGGTTATGGTCGGAGTATGCTGCGGCTGAAAGTCACCGCTAAACCCGGGCGCTCCTGCATGCGCTACATCCAAGGAAAGATGGCCTGATTTTGCCATCATGATATGTCGTTCTTCAACAGTCATTTTATAGCACTCGGTAATCCTATCGATTACTGAATCGAAGAAATTCCCGCATGCCCCCTCGTAAGAGAGAGAACCAATCTCTTCATGATGGAAACTCATAATCATTTTTAACCGTGATGACTCCGGTTCGCTATTGCCTAATATCCCTTCCAGCGCAGCGTGCGTGCCCGAAAGATTATCTTGCCTATAGGAAATCACGTTACCTGCCAGGGTTATTGTCGGTTTCTGCAGTGGGTAGAAGTAAAGATCGTGAGAGATCTCATCGACTTTGATCTTCTTTTTCATATCAGGAAGCGCTACTCGCAATATCTCAATAAACGCAGAGCGTTTTTTGGAGCTTTCTTTAACAAAGACATCGAGATCTTTGGCTGGATTGATTTTCATTGTTGTTACACGCTCACGATCCAGATGAGGAGGCAATGTGACAACATTGCCGACCGCCTCGCTAATGTTGATGACCTTCGTTATTTCTTCGCCGTTTTCATTGATATAAGTCACCCTTCCTGCCAATCCTAGCGGTTTTCCAACCCATGTTGGCAACAGAGGGCCTCCGTATACCTCTGTGACAAGAAGATGATTTTTCCCTTCTATTTTGTCCGGACGCGACATCGGCACTAATGCAGGACTGTCGGTATGCCCCCCTACAAGTGCAAACGAGTCGAGCGTTTCTTTAGGCAAGACAAAAGCAGCGAAGGTTTTGTCTGCCCTTGTGACAACGCATTTCTGACCAGGACGCAGATTCCATTTTTCATCTTCCCTGAGTAGGGTAAAACCATTCTTCTGCAACAAATATACAGCAAATTGTGTTGCGTGATAGGCAGTCGGTCCCTCCTCCAACAGTTCGCAATAGCGTTTAATACGCGAGCTCTTTGCGGTGGCCGTGTCAATATCTGAAAGGTATCCTGAGTGGGTTGGCGAGGGCGTTTTAGTAATTTCTGTCGTCATACGTCATTACTCCGTTAAGAATTGGTATAAGACAGATAGAGGATAATCAGGAATTAAGACAAGAAAAACTTTTCTGTTGATCAGGAGTGCCCAATGAAGATTTTATCCAGAGGACGCGAGAAAACTCAGTCCTTTAGGGCTGAGTTTTCTCGCGTCCTCTGGATAAACTTTTAGTACGGTTGAATCAAATGCGACATGTAAAAATTCACTACTTTGAAGATGCTGCAGGGGTATCTGCACTTTGCTTGCTCTACGACAAATTAAGGAATAATCAGGACAGGGAATGGTTAGTCCCATAAGTTGGATCAGTGATTCTAAGTAGCCTTGCGTGGCTCTATAGCGCTTCTTGGAATTCCATTGATCGATTACATCATTGGAAAAACAAAATGATATGCTTCCACGATTGATAAGAAATCTGTTATATTGTTTCCAGTTGCGGACACGGTACTTCGTTTTGCTGTCTGAGTCATTTGTGAACCTGTTTTTGGATTTTGCAAAAACAAAATTACAGGTTTACAAGTCTTAGACCAAGCTGTGAAGTGCCTCTCCGCAGCTATTTTTGCAGCAACGCCCATATGATCTGCAAGGAGTGATTCATGCAACTTGAAAGAACTGCCTTTTTTCTGCATCTGCAACAACCGCCGTGCATTGCAAATACAAAAAGTGAAATAGAGACGTTTATTGATGAAATATCTTCGAAATTTCCAGAGGGTTGTCGCCCTGAAGCAGTGACTCTTGCAACAAAAATTTTCGCCACTTTGGATGAGGCACACCAGGTATTACCCTATGAGGGATATAAAAGATTTGTTGTATGTCTTTCAAATCAAAAACCCATACCACATGGTGAGTTTAAGGAAATGGTAAAAAAGGTGGTTGCATTAGAACGTTCTCAGCTTGAAGATGCGATCATTAACAATCCAGAAAAATATTCAGATTTTTTCACTTTAGGTTGTAAATTTGGAAAAGACTTTCCCATTGAATATCTATATAAGATATTCGACTCCCTCATCTATTCTAAAAGAGATAAATTTTCTTGGGAACAAGTAAAACTAATTGATAAAGCATATAGAAAAACGAAACATCCGATAAGTGTAGATGATGATGAGTACTTGCAGATTGGAGATAACACCCGCATTAGAAAAATGCTTTTTTATAAAATCTCCCCAATCCGCGCTAATTCCGGAAAATTATCTGGTTTTCAAAAGCCATTATCTTTTTCTCTATGGTTAAAATCGCGCAATTCTAGTGGTTTCCGATATCTTACATTCAATCCGCCGTGCATAAGCATTGTCTTACCTCTTTTTCAAGATGCGGAAAAATTTAAAATAGAAAAATATCGTCATTGGCTTATTGATCAGTTAGATTCAACAATTCCTGATAATAGACTAAAAATATACCATGCCGTCGCTTACCAAATTGGTCGTGAATTGGAATTAAATGCTTTTTGGTTACGACTTCTTAAACTGAAATTTGGCTGTTCGTTCACATCTTCAAAAGAAAGCGACAATTTTGCAGAAACCTCCAGAGGATACTCTGGACAAGAAACTCAAGTTGGAATTTCTGATGCTGTTGTCATGAAAAGAAACTATCATCCCATAGGCTCTTCAGAAATAGTTTATTGTATAGTAACTGTTGAAGGAAATGAAGAGAAGAAAACAAAGCTTGCTATCTGTTCCGAAAAGGGTATCGTTGAACAGGATTTCTTTAATATTTTTTTTGAAGAAGCGGATTTTGAAATTACTCAAATACCGGTAGTCCCTATGGGAGGTCCCTAAACTCTAGATCAGGAGTTTTTTTAGAGATTTTTTTGTTGATTTTGCGATTACTTCTTAAGGCATACTTAGTGAACTAGGCTAAGAAGTGAGCACAAAATCAACAAAAAAAGATCCAAAAAGCTCCCATCTAGAGTTTGGGGACACACCCTAGACAGGTAGTGATTTTAAGACGTTCTTGATGTAAAAATGTTTGCTCTAACTCTTGGAGCACAAAATGAACATCAAGAATATCTTAAAATCACTACGAACCTATCCGCAATTTAATTTGTCCACCCAGATCATTATGATAGAAACCTATAAAAAACCATTCCAGTACTGATCTCGTCTCTCCCAGAGAGAAACTAATCTGCGATATTTTCTTTGCATCTAAGCAAAACAGCGTTCAACTTGCCAACGACTCTACGAAGTAGACGTCTTTCTTCCACGAGGCTGCTTTCACGTTCTCCAAGTCCTTTTGGGTATGAGAGGTCTGATTCCTTTACTTCTTAGAAAAACTCGTAAAGCTTTTGAATCATACCCCTTGTCTGCATGAATCTCGTTAGGACAACGTTTTGGTCTTCCATAGCCGTGATAAACTCTAACACGTTCCAGTAAACACTTTACTTGTTCCCTCTCACTGCTAGATGCCGGAGTTGTAATGGCCGACAAGGGCATTCCATTTCCATCAACAAGCAAGTAATTTGTTATCCCTTTGTCCTTATAACCGTAATCGATGCTCTGACCCCCTCCCTTACCTGGGGAAAAAGAGCCGTCTACGGCTCCTTTTGACCGATCAACTCGGCTAAATCAGCCACACACAATATCCCATTTTTAACTCGCTCCAACGTTCCGGTTTGCTGTAAATGACCAAGCCATTCGTGTGCAATTGAGTGTTTAGCCTACTGCTGTCCTACAGAAACGCCGCACCATCTACATCCTGTGATTTCAACGTAAAGTATGGTGTTAAGGACTTTTCTCAAGTCAGGATTTGGCCTTCCCACTCTCTTCTTAGGCAATGGTAATGGAGGTTTGATGATGTCCTATTGCATGTCAGAAAGCCCTTCAAACTTACCACTCATATTACCTCCAAAATAAGAAGAATATATCTAAACTTTTAATTTGCGGACAGGTTCATTTTTTTGACAGACTTCTTTAATTTTCAAATCTGAGTTGATCTCATGAAGTACGTCAATATTTCGCTCTGCTATAAATCTTTTTTATGATTTGTATTCCTTAAAAAGGCTGATGGTTCACACAAATCTCTAATGCTATGTAGAACGATCTTCAAGGGGCGCGTCATTGTCGTTGAACGCCCTCATTGCACTATTTAATATCTGTGAAACATCAGTAGCGTAAGGGTTTTTCCATTTATCCGGATGGATTTGTCGCATTACACGTTTATATACATGATCAATTTTGTCGTCATCTACCGAATAGTTCAAGCCTAACATTCTACATAAACGTTGCCTTGCCCTGTCTTTGTCGTCAATATTCATGAATATTTGAATAATTGCAGGAAGACCTTTCGAAAGATCGGGAGCATTTTCAATTATTTTCTTAGCCATTTCAGCTGATTCACTTTCTTCTCTAGCAATCTCTTCAGGATATTCAAACGATTCTTCATCATCCCAAAATTCGGAATCATAATAATATGGTTTAGGTTCCTTTGAAAGCAACTCTTTGAGCACTCCGTTATTATTACGATTATTATCTCTATCCCAACTCGATGAATAGTAAAAATAGGGATCAGGGAAGTTTTCAACAAGGAACTTATCTATCTTTTCTTCTGTGCAGGGATCTGGTTTATAATCTTGTAACACTTTTTGTAAACGTTCAGAAGCATACTTCAATGATTTGATGTTACTGTCCAATGCTAACTTCACGACCTCTACATCGTCATGAAAATGCGATGGCAGGAATTTCAAATTTTCCGCCCGCAGCATAACAGCCAACATAGCATTCTTCCGAATGTCCTTTATTCTTGGAGAAGCTACGCGAATTGAATCACCACATGAAAGCATCATATTTCTAATAATAACGTGTTCGTTGTCTCTTGCTCGATTAGGAATATTCCGTCGTGTAATGCGTTTTCCATGGTAACCATCCTTAAAACGTCGGTATGTAAAGTGAAAAGATTGAAATGATAAATCTTTGAACATGTCATCTCTATAATGAATCGCAGATTGGTAAGCAAATCGATGAAAGTCTGCTTCTTGCACGTGATAAGATCCAATACGATCAGAAAAGATGAGGATTAACCATCCAAAAGCCTCTTGCAAGTCTCGGTACGCAGTATACCTCTCCTTTTTAATGGCAAAATGAGATTTACTCCCGAATGTTTCTCCCAGATGGCTAAACGGAGCAATTAGAATCATTTTTGCAAAATGAGATACTGATTTTGCCACAGCCCAACACGCTTTTGGCATCGCAACCAGTTTCCGGATGCGCCAACCTTGGTCGGAGTATTTCTGCTTAAACAGGCCATAAGAGACCCCTTCGTACTTCCAGTTAAAGTCACTTTGAATGCAACTATTGAGATAATCGACAGAGTGTATACCTTTCTGCTCAGCAAATGTTTGAGAGTAAAAATTATTGATTGTTTCGTACTTAAAATCACTAGACATCGATAAATGAGCCATATTTTAATTTTAAAACGCCTGATAATAGCAGCTTATTTTAAAGATTTGATAAAGATAAAAAACATCGTAAAACACAAAAAAAGTTTGACACCTTGAAACCGAGTGAATATTTTATTTTACACAACTCTCCTAGGTGCGATTGCTAGATTAACTGATTGCAAAGTCGTCAGAACCCAGATTCTTCAAAGGCTTTCTTGGTGAAAGTAGTATGTAACTCTATTCTGATAAACAGCTTGAAAATTAGACAGTTTGCAAGAACGCGCGCAAAAGGCGGGAATATACAGAAACACATCCTAACTATTTTGCAATCGACTCTGTCTTTGATTAATGCGCTGCTGAAGATCAAGAGCGCGGTCATGATCCCCTGCCTTTCCATACCAGTGGCATGCTTGTTTCCACATGCACATCGCTTTTCGCATGTCGCGGGAGATATCATAGAGGTCGCCCATTTTCTCGTAATACCCTCCAAGTCGACGTGGTGAAACCCCTCTACGGCGACCGATGTTGATCGCATTGATAAAACACTCTTCAGCTCGATCGTAGTCCCCGATCTCCAAGTAGCCGCACCCAAGGGTATCATAAACGGCGCAGCATAGAATATCATCTTCACGTTGTTCATTGAGAATCTTCAACGCTCGTTTACCATAGCTGATTGCTTGATGGTTATTACCTTCGATAAAGCAGCAGTAACCGAGATTGTTAAGGACCCGCGCCTTGCCCATCGGAATATCCAAAATGTCGTAAATGATCAACGCATTTTCATAGGCGACGATTGCATCTTCGATCATCATCCTTTTACGGTAGATGATCCCCAAACTTGCCCATGCGTCTGCGGCAAGTTCAGATCCTTCTTGCGTGTTGTCGATAGCACGGTACAGATGTTCTTCTGCAAGTTCGGGATTGTTCATATAGTCATCGAGAAAAACGGCGTACTCATACGCCAAGCGTCCGGTTAGTTCGCTAGCTCCTTTGATGCCGGAAGCATGCTCAATAGCGGCAAGAAAATGCTCTTGTGCCTGCGCAAGCTTGCCATCGCCGGCATAAAAAGCAGCGAGCTGCTTATGGATCAGCGCTTCCAAATCAGGATTGCTTTCCGTATCCATACGCGCATACTCAAGCGCTTTCAGCAATATCGGTTCGGCTTTTTCGATATCAATATACCCTTCAGCTAAAACGCGTAAAAAATAACGGTTCGTATGAACTAAATGGTTGTTACGTTTATCGACTTGGATTGCATTCTCGCAATGTGCGACCGCTTCCTCCTCTTCTCCTAAATTAAAACAAACAACAGCAAGGGCAGCATTCACCTCTGCCAATTTGCCAATCTGTTCGGGATCTCCCTCATACTTTTCTTTTGCGAGCAGAAAAAATGCTTTAGCTTGCTCGAGATTCTGATGCCCCAGGCTGCCGAAGCCTAACCCAAAGTAAATCATGCCTTCGCTGGGGGCATCGCCTTTTTTCTGGACCATCGGGAGGACCGTTTGCAGCTCTTGAATGCCTTTATCATAATGGTTATGAATGACATAGAGAATACCTAGATTGATCCTCCCCCAGATATCGTCTTTTGAACCGTCAGGACTGATATTGATGAGTCTGGTCAGGTATTTCTTCAGAAGATCAAAATTTTCATCACGATAGTTACAATGGCGGGATAGATATAGTTTATAGCAATAGGCAAGGTATGACCGTCCACCCCAGAAAGATTCGAAATCATTAATACTCTTCTTGTTGAAGATATCTCCCTCAACATAACTCCCTTCATCGATCAAACGTTCCGCACGGTTTAAGTGGTAGACGCCATAGAAAAAATGATGCGATTTGGTCAAAACCACGAGACAATACACGGTTACTATCGAGATAATAATTGCAATAATTACTTTAACTAACGACCTCATACTAATCAATGCCCGATTATAATTAATGATTATTTTAACAAAAAAAGAGGTATAATTTCAATGCAATTAAATATTTTAATTTAAGGAAACTTTTTCAAAAATATGCTTTGCACCGATCGTTTGATCTGCTATACAAAGCAATTAGAGAAGAGACAACCTAACCTAATGAGGAGAAAACCCAATGAGTGATTCTCTAGTTGTAGCAAGCAAAATCAAGAAAAAGATCCGTGATAGAAGTGGGATGAATACGTCCGCTAGCTGCATGGATGCTCTTTCTGAAATTGTAGCACGCGAGTGCGACAAAGCTATTGAAAATGCAAAACGCGCCAATCGCAAAACTGTGATGGACCGCGATTTCATGGTCAATTAAGAGAGATCTACAGCCGGGCATATCTGCGTTTGTAGATATGCCTATTTTTTTTATATGACACTTCGAAACACATTTTACTCTCTGTTCATTACCGCACTGATCATTTACATCTTATATATCGCACAAAATCTGTTGATCCCATTTGTCCTTGCTGTGGTAATCTGGTATCTGATGATCTCAATAGCCAAGGCGATCCAGGCGATCCCGTTTGTCGGGCAGTGGGTGCCTTATCCTTTAGCGGTTTTAGGAGCCTTCATCTGCAGCTTTGCCATTTTATGGCTATTGTCCACAGTAGTCATCAATAATGTTACTGCTCTGGTCAATCTTGCTCCTGAATATGAACAGAAACTGACGACAATGGTCGACACAGCTATGGCGCGGTTCGGAGTTAAAAACCCGCCTAAGATCGCCGATGCCTTTGCGGGACTGGATTTCGCAACGTTAGCTTCCAGCTTTGCCCAAACCGTGTCCTCGCTAGCAAGTAAAACCGGGATCATTATCATTTACATCTTGTTCCTGCTTTTAGAACAGCATTCCTTTGATACAAAATTAGAGGCGCTGATTTCTAACAAGGGAAAGTTGGAGGACACGCGCGGACTAATCACGAAAATCGCGCGGCAAATACAATCGTATCTGCGGGTAAAAACCTTCCTCAGTCTTCTTACCGCTTCTGCGTCCTATCTTGTTTTAAAATGGATTGGAGTCGATTTTGCTGAATTCTGGACGATGATGATCTTTCTTTTGAACTACATTCCGACAATTGGATCTATCGTTGCAACGGTTTTTCCCTGCCTTCTTACCCTTGTGCAGTTCGGCACCCTATATCCTTTTTTATTCGTGACGTTAGGACTAGGTTCGATACAGTTTGTGATCGGTAATATTCTAGATCCTAAAATGACAGGAAAGTCAGTAAACCTAAGCAGTCTTGTTATCTTGCTTTCTTTGTCGATATGGGGAACGATCTGGGGTGTTGTGGGGATGTTTTTATGCGTACCAATCATGGTTATCGCCAACATTATCTTCGCCAACTTCACTCAGACAAGACCGATTGCGATCATTTTATCGAGAGATGGAAAGGTCACGTAACGATTTTGTTTTGATGTGCCACACTGATGATCGAATCGATCCACGCAAAGATATCTTCTTTACGAACCAGGTCTCGTAATATTTTCATCCGCTGCTGCTTTTCTTCCTTCGGCATCATAAGGGCGCGGTAGACAGCTTCAGCAACACCTACAGTGTGGTAGGGGTTGATCAGGAGAGCCTGCGAGCCGAGCTGCGCTGCGGCTCCGGCAAATTCACTTAGAACCAGCACCCCGCTCTCCTCAATGTTGGCAGCGACGAATTCTTTGGCAACAAGGTTCATTCCATCTTTGACAGGAGTGATCAGCATCACATCGGCAGAACGGTAGAAAGCGACCAGTTCCTCCCTGGATAGAGAGCGGTAAGAGTAGTGAATAGGCACCCATCCTGGTCTCGTGTAGGCGCTATTGATTTCGCCGACAAGCGCGTCGATTTCCGATTTGAGGTCGCTATACTCTGATATTTGCGATCTGCTGGGAACTACCACTTGATGAAAAGTCACTTTCTCATGGAGCTCAGGATATTTTTTAGAAATTCACGGATCGCTTCCAACCTGTAGATAGATCCCTTTGGTATAGTCAAGCCTGTCAACGCTGAATACCAGCTTGCGATCATCTTCCATCATATGGATCTGCAAGGCTACGTTTGCAACTTCCTTTGAGGCCGATTCATCAGAAAATTCGTGAAAATCAATACTAATCGGATAAGCGCCGACATGGACATGACGGCTGTCCGTATGGCATATGGAATAGTTGCCGTAGCTTTTGATGCTTACGTTTGGCATCAGTGTTTCTACACAGTTAAGGAAATTAAGTTTGTCGCGCTCCGTCTGAAATCCTAAATAATCATATTCCAATACGGCAGAAAGGATCTCCTGCCTCCAAGGAATTTTCATGAAGATGTCCGGCGGAGCAAAAGGGATATGCAAGAAAAACACCAGCTTTTGGTTGATCCCCTGCTTCCGCAGCTCCTGTGCCAACAGTAGGAAGTGGTAGTCATGAACCCACAAGAAGTCCTGCGGTTGAATCATTCTCACGATCTGCTCGGAAAAGCGCCGGTTGACCCGCTGGTATGCTTCCCAATAGACAGGTTTAAAATGGCACTTAAAATGGAGATCATGGAAGAGAGGCCAGATCACCTCGTTAGAAAACCCTTCGTAGTAAAGACTGACTTCTTCTCTGCTTAAAAGGACAGGAAACAGGTCGAAGCCAGACTCCTCGCGAAACTTAGCAGCGAGTTCGTTGATCTCCTCATGTGTTAGATCGACGGTTCCAGGCCACCCGACCCACACACCTCCACGCTCACGCATGATTGGCGCCAAGGCCGTAATCAAGCCTCCTGTCCCCTTCTTGATTGCGAGCCTGCCTTCTTTTCTCGACAGGACAACCGGCAACCGGTTAGAGACAACGACAAGGCGTTCTAAAGCATCTTGTTGATTCATAGGGCTATACTAGTGGGTCGCATACTCGTCACTATTATAGCCTCAGGCTATTTATTCAAGATATTTCTATATCGCTAACCTTGAACGCATGGTCGCTATGCGCCTGATTAGGATTATCGTTGGTTTCTACAGCCAGTGTTGTTGTGAACGTTTTGGTATTAAAACGGTTAGGGACCAAAATATAGTCGATATCATCTTCCTGTTTCGGAGGTTTCTCGCCACGTCTCTTTGCCATAAGGATCTCGTCATTGCACGATGGTTTACTCTCAACATAAGAGGACTGATATTCGCTTTTGAGCTGGGAAGACTCATACTCATCGGAGCCTTTCTTGATATTCATATCCCCAAGAAGAACGACCGGATCAGTGAACTGCTGTTGATAGCGGGTAATTTCTTCCAGCTCTAGCCTACGCACGTTCTCGTTAGCGGGGTCAAGGTGGGTAGCGATGACCCTAACTCCGTTGATTTTGCAGGAGACAAACCCTTTGTTGATCATCTTCTGTCTTTCTTCATAGAGAAAAGGATGAAATTCTACCCCTTCGATAGGATACTTGGAAAGGATAGCGAGGCCGCTGTTGAATTTGAATGGACGATCACCGATAGCATAGAGTAAATTGTATTCTTCACCACGTTGCAATAAAATGTTGTGAATCTTGGCGACATGTTTATTGTCATGCCCTTCAGCAATGCAAACGACATCAAGACGGGCATTTTGAACATCATCCGCAAGCTGCGCTAAACGTTTTGTACCGGGCTCGACACCGCCGAATAGCGTTGGCATTGGTCCCGGGAAAAGGTTCATGTTGTAGATACCGATGCATATTTTTTTTGCTTGTGAAGATGGGTTGTAATTTCCTCTCTCTAAATAAGGCTTAGAGCTAACAAGTATCTGTGCTCCCCTGCCAATAAGACCGACAGCATGCAACATAAGAGCCGGAATCAGCAACAGTGCCGCCGCACTTACCTTGGCAATGCGTTCAATAAGCTCGCAGCGCTTGTTTTCTAAATCTAAAGGCGTCGATGCTTCATAAAGCCACTCTGAGGCTTTGTACAAAGGCGTCGAGCACTCACGAAAACCTAAAGCTAGATAATTCGAAAACTCTGACATTAGAAATTCGCTCCTAAAGTTGCAAGAGACACTGCAATACCGTTCCGATTATTTACAAGTGTGAAAATAGTTGTTGACAGACAAACTATTTCCAGTAAAAATTACACATTAATAATGTAAATAACATACATAAATTTAACTAAAAACACGAGTAAAAATTATTTTATATGGAAATTGAAATTGGCGATCTTATCACAGTCAATCCTTATGCTCTAGGCTCTTCCGGAGAAGCAATCGGCGACAGCGATGGATTTAAAATTTTTATTGACGGAGCACTTCCAAACGAAGAAGTATCCGTTCGAATTACGACAGTAAAAAAAAACTACGCGAGGGGCAACGTTGAGAGGATCATCATCTCCTCTCCGGATCGTGTTAAACCACCCTGCCCTTACTATGACCGCTGCGGAGGCTGTCAGTTGATGCACCTCAGTTATCAAGGCCAGCTTAGCGTCAAAAGACAGAAGGTGATCGATGCATTGCAACGGATCGGAGGCCAGAGCAACGCCGCTGTCTCTCCGTGCATGCCTTCGCCGGACGCTCTCCATTATCGCAATAAGATCCAACTGCCTATCGTACCCGGCCCTCAAGGAACGAAAATCGGTCTATACGCTCGCAACACCCACGAAGTCGTTGCTGTCGACCGGTGTATGATCCACTGTATTCTCGGCGAAGAGGTCTATAGTCAAGTGCAGCAGATGCTCAAGGAGTCAGGGATTGCACCATACGATGAAAAGACAGGACAAGGAACCTTGCGCCATCTATTGATCAAGAGCGCGATCGGTACAGGCGAGGTGTTAATCATACTGATCACCACAGGAAAAGAAAATAGGAAAGTCCAGGAAGTTTGCGATGCGATCATGGAAATATGCCCATCTGTCAAGGGTGTCGTGGAAAACATCAATAAGCGTTCTGATAACGTGATCATGGGGAAAACGTTTATTACCCGAGCCGGTCAAGGTCACATCATCGAAAAACTGTCTGGCTTATACTTTAAAATGTCCCCCCCATCATTTTTCCAGGTCAATCCTTTGCAGGCTGATCATCTATATGCGAAGGCGATCCAATTAGCTGAGCTAAACGAGGGCAAAAGCGTGTTAGACGCCTTCTGCGGAGTCGGCACGCTTGCGTTGATCGCCTCAGAAAGTGCTGCAGATGTTCATGGGATAGAAACTGTCGCTGAAGCTATTGAAGACGCTAAAGAAAACGCCAGAATGAATGGAATCACAAACTGTTCGTTTACATGCGGCAAAGCAGAAAAGCTTGTACCGAAAATGAAATCCTTCGATGTGACGTTATTGAACCCGCCTCGTAAAGGATGCGATCCCGCTCTACTCAATTGCCTGGCATCCAAAACGCTGATCTATGTTTCTTGCGATCCCGCCACCTTAGCGCGCGATATAGCCATACTTATAGCTCGGGGATATGAACTGGACGGTGTATTCCCCTTCGACATGTTTCCGCAAACGATGCACGTGGAAACGGTAGTACGGCTACGAGCGGTTACGCAGCAACGTCCGCGGTGAAAGCAACAGCTCTTCTTTCCTCTTCGTTGCTAGCTGTCCGCACGCTGCGCTGACATCACGTCCTCGGCTGTAGCGCACTGGAGCCAATACTCCGGCGCTCTTCAAGTGTTGCCGGAATTTTTCGATCTGCTCTTGCGTTGATGAGGTAAAGCGCGATCCAGGATGGGGATTAAAGGGAATTAAGTTAACCGTAGCTTCGATTCCTTGAAGAAAGTTCACGAGGTTGGCGGCATCATCCACTGTATCGTTAGCACCGTTGATCATGATATACTCAACAAATATTTTCACTTTCGTTTTTTGCTGATAGTAGACCATCGCCTCTTTAAGGTCCTTAAGTGGATAGCGTCTATTGATCGGCATCAGCTTTGTGCGTTTTGCATCGTCAGCAGCATGCAGCGAAACAGCGAAGCTGAGCGGTAGATCATCGGCAAGGCGTCGTATCTCCGGAACCAAGCCGGATGTTGAAATGGATACGCGATGGCGAGAAAGGTTGAAGCAGCGTGTATCCAGCAAGATGCGGCATGCTTTGACTACTTCGTCATAGTTATCAAGAGGCTCGCCCATTCCCATAAAGACAACATTGGAAATCGGCTGATTGATGCCTCTGTCTTGCAGACGCTGACGTGCAATGATCAGCTGAGCTAGGATTTCTCCAGAGGTCAGATTCCGCGTCAACCCCAGCCGTCCGGTCTGACAAAATGTACACGCCAAACGGCATCCAACCTGACAGCTCACGCAGACGGTGATGCGTGACTTGATTGGCATCAGCACACACTCGGTCAATGTCCCATCCTTAAGGGTTATCAGTATTTTGTCCGAGTCATCACCAGAACTAAGGATGCTGTCGACAGCGGGAAGCGACCAATCAAACTCTTCCTGCAAGCGAGTGCGTTGCACCTGAGAAATCTCCTTATATTCTCCTGGCGACAGTTGCTGATGCTTAAAAATTTTCGAGAGGATCTTTGCGGCTCCATGGCTTTTACCATCGACGGCACTGCACCAATCGCTCCATTCTTTCTCTGATAAATCTAAGGGATTTTTTTTCATAAAGAAATGATAGCACGATTAAGGAAAACTCTTCGAGAAAAAGACTTTTTTTAATAATTTACAAATCATGGCAAGTGTAAATGCAATCGCCCCATTAACCGATACCTATTCTCCTTCACGTGTGATTGAGATATTATCTCCCATCCTTACAGACAATCGTAAGGAGAAAATCGAAGCGATCCTGGATAACAGAATCGGATCAGTCCAGGTCGCCTTCGAAAATCCTTTTGACATCCACAATGCATTTGCTGTGATGCGCACTTGCGAAGCTCTCGGGGTTAACGACATCCATATCGTCGGCAAAAGACCTACAAAAAGCAAAGGCAAAAGCACCACCTCCGGTGCCTACCGCTGGATCGACCTTCATTATCATCAAAATCTGGAAAAATTTTTAGCGATGCGTGATCCAGGCCACCTCCTCGCCGGTGCCGCTATCGATGGCGAATACCCCCTTGCCGAACTGCCGGTAGATCGTCCTATCTGCTTAATTTTTGGAAACGAAAATGAAGGACTGACTACTTCCGCTATCACGGCCTGCGACAGAACATACAAGATTCCGATGTATGGAATGACGGAGAGCTTAAATCTTTCGGTTTCGGCAGCAATTAGCTTATATGACATCCTTGGGCGCAAACGGCAGCAACTAGGCAAGGGCGGCGACCTGTCATCAAGCAAACGCGAGTTGATCAAAGCGCGCTGTTACATTCGCAGCGTAGGATTTAACAAGGCAAAAGAAATTCTTTGTCGATTCAGACAGTGACAGCGGCACCGATTTCATAGCAGTTGCGACAGCGCGCTTCATAACACTCTTTACCCCCAACAACAACCGTTTGCTCATCATGTGTTGCAGGCAAACCGTCATGGAGACGTTGAGTGAAATTCGCCTCTTCACCGCACTTCATGCAGATAGCGCGTAGCTTAGTGACCTCGTCAGCAATGGCCATCAAATCGGGAACGATTCCGAACGGTTGGCGGCGATAGTCCATATCTAGACCAGCAGCAATCACACGTATACCGCAAGCGACCATTTCTTCTATTACACCGACAGTCCACTCTGGAAAAAACTGAATCTCATCAATACCAACCACATCCGCACCCTGACGTGTCAATTGCTGTAGAGCATCAAGACCTTCTTCGCAACTGGTAATGGTGCGCGCATCGCGTTCGATACCATCATGCGTAACAATACAGGAGTATGACCAGCGGTTATCCACCTGGTGTTTGATTGTGATGACATCTTTTTTTGCATACTCGGCACGTTTCAATCGATTCAATAGCTCGTTTGTCTTACCGGAAAACATCGATCCGCAGATCACTTCAAGCTTGCCTTGCGTCATTTTCCTTCCCTTGTTACGTATCAAGATATAACATCCTTTCCTTTAGTTGACAAATATTTCCAGAAGCGATTTGATCATTAAAAAAACTTGGAGTACATGTGGATATCGAGAACATTTCTTGGGTGCTGGTCGCCATGTCTTTGATGGGAAATATCTTTGTTGTGAAAAAAAATGTCATCGGACAATGGCTTTGGGCTGCTGCCAACATAGGCTGGATCTACTACGATTTAACGATCGAGGCGTACTCTCAGGCGTTTCTCTTCAGCGTCTACCTTTGTCTTTGCGCTTGGGGAATCGTTTCCTGGACACGAGAAGACAGAAGAAGACTTGCTAACGAGCAATAAGCGCGACTTGTATCGCTGCAAAGCCCCACGCGTCAACTTCAGCATCGTTGCTCCATTGGCGATAGATACGCAGCCCTTCATCCATTTCATTGATACCTGGAAGGACATTGTCAACACATTCTTTCCGGAGATATTCCTCAATAGACGGGTATACCCTAATGGCAACGACTTCGGTTATAAATCGATCGCTACCATTGAAAAATTCGATCTTGTCGCCGGGATGAAGCTTACGGATTTTTTCCGTATACTTTCTTCCTTCAACAATTTTTTTTCCTTCTTTGATATATGAAAACCAAGGTTCCTGACAATGTAGCTGAAGCACCATCTCTCCTATTCCTAAATAGATGGATGCATGATAACTCTTTACATATTTAACTATAAATTATAATAATTGCTTTTCGCTCAAAGAGGTCTCATGGGAAAGACAGCTGTCATATTGATTAATTTAGGCACTCCCGACTCACCTGATCCTGGAGATGTACATCGATATTTAATTGAGTTTTTAACAGACGGCCGCGTGATTGATATTCCATGGTTATCAAGGCAAGCTCTTGTCCGTAGTATTATTGTACCCAAGCGCTATCGCGAGTCCGCTAAAAGCTACGCCGACATTTGGATGGAGGCAGGTTCTCCGTTGATGGTCTATGGCATACGGGTTTGCGAGATGCTGCAAACGGCTCTTGGGAATCATTACCAAGTTGAGTTGGCCATGCGTTACCAGAACCCTACGATTGCCTCTGTCTTAGAAAAAGTCCGCGGCTGTGAAAAAATAATTATTGTCCCGTTGTTTCCACAGTATGCTTCAGCAACGACAGGATCCGTGCATCAAAAGGTCATGGAGCTCATAAGCCACTGGACGACCATTCCTGAAATCCGCTTTATCAGCAGTTATCCCACCCAGCCTGAAATGATCCGTGCTTTTTGCCGGCAATCAGAAAAATATACCATCAACGATTATGACCATATCCTTTTCAGTTTCCATGGGCTGCCGGAGCGGCAGATCCGCAAAGCTGACAGCAGTGGCTGCTGCCTCAAGAAAGGATGCTGCGAACGGTTATGCGAAAAAAATCAATACTGTTATTCCGCACAATGTCATGCGACAGCCAGAGCGATCGCCGAAGAACTTGGTATTTCTAAGTACTCGCTATGCTTCCAATCTCGCCTTGGCAACGATCCGTGGCTGCGTCCCTATGCCTCTGAAGTGATCAGTAAACTGGCAGAAAGCGGAGCAAAAAAACTGCTCGTTTTTTGTCCTGCATTCGTTTGCGATTGTCTGGAGACGATCTATGAAATTGGCGTGGAATATCGTGATGAGTTTATCAATAAGGGAGGCGAGACGTTAGACCTGGTTCCTGGATTAAACGACCATCCTGAATGGATCGCCGGACTCAAGGAGCTGGTCACTAACGACCGCATTCCTGCTTTAACAAGGAGATAACAATGAAACATATCATCATTGCTGCAATAGCTATTGCGCAGCCATTGCTTGGAAGCACCCAGTCGACTGAGATCGCCATGACCAGAGAAGAGTGGCGCGAAGAGTATAAAAGGCAGACCGATCGCATCCAAGCACAAAAAAGGGAAGACTGGCGTCAAGAAGAGAATCGCGAAGCCGAGCATCGTGAGGATTGGCGCGAAGAAGAGAATAGGCAAGAAGAGAAGCGCATCCAGCAAAAGCTGCAAGAGCAGCGCGATCTTGATCGCCGGCTAGAGCAAAAACGTATCGATCAGCGAGAGTTGGACAAACGCCTTCAGCGGCAACGCGATGATGCGCGACGATATCAAAGATAATGTATTTTTTTCACACTTCATTTTTTGATACAAATGCAACATTTTGTTGTCGAAATTCTTCCATTTTGCAATGATTTTTGCATCAATTTTATAAATTTTGATGTTGAGGTAGCATTTTGCTAAAAAAACCCATTACTACGCTATTAATTGCGGCCTGTTTAATTATTCCATCATTGGAAGTCGAAGCACGAAAATGCCGAGACGAATATAACCATTTCGACATTGTTGAGAAGTCGGAACAGATCATTCTAAAGGAGTATCCTCAAGGATGGAATCCTTCTATCGTTAAGACCGACCAAGGATATCTTTTAAGCTTCCGCTACACGCCAAATATGAAAAACCACTGGATGTCATACACCGGATTGGTGTTGCTTAACGACGACCTCGAGCAAATAAGCGAAGCTTATCTGGTCACGGAAGATCGCTATGGCACCCCCCTGCCTCCTCATATGGAAGATGCTCGCCTTTTCACCTATCGCGGCGAGATTTACTTAATCTACAACTGCTGCACTGACAAAACGCATCATGCAGGCAGCCGCCGGGACATGTGGATCGGTAAGCTTGCATATCGCAATAAAACATATGTTATAGAGCCCCCGATCAAGTTATTTCATAACAAACATCATGAAACGCAGCTAACGGAAAAAAACTGGGTTGCTTTCGGTTGGCAGGATATGATTCTTTTCTCCTATATGGTATCTCCTCATGAAGTGATCGTTCCCTCTTTTGACACAGGGGAATGCACTCCTATTTTTTCAACAAAACCGGAGACACTGCAGTGGAAATGGGGTTCGCTCCGAGGCGGGACACCGGCAATAAAAATCAATGATGAATATTTGGCATTTTTTCACTCTTCAATCAAGACGCATTCTTTGGCGTCGAATGGTGCATATATGAATCATTACTATATGGGCGCCTATACTTTTTCTGCCGAACCGCCATTTGAAATGACAAAAATCACTCCATATCCGGTTGTTGGAAAAGACTTCTACACTCTATCTGATTTCAACAAACGCGTTGTTTTCCCGGGCGGCATCATTGATGAAGAGGATCATCTGCTTGTTGCCTACGGCAAAGATGATAGAGAGATCTGGATAGCTAGAATTGATAAAAAGAAACTCTATGATTCATTAAAACCACTTGAAGAGAATAAGAAATAAAAAATGGGGCGCGTGATACGCGCCCTCATCCAAAAGTCTGTTACGGCTTAATCCAAATTCCCCATTGATTATCACCTTCAACTTCTACAAATGGTATACAGTGCTCATTAAGATACTGAACAGCTTTAGCAGTACCTGAGCCTGTTTCTTCGTCGACCCAGCCAATGTCGTCAAGAATAATCACACCACCCTTCCTAACGAGTGGCACCCACTTCATGACATCATAAAGAGAAGCGTCTTCAGAGTGGTTGCCGTCAATATGCAAAATATCGATCTCTTCAAAAATTGGCGCTTCTTCAGACGTACATCTTAAGAGATTGATGTATGAATCCAAGTCGAATTTTTTCACTTTCCTTTTCAGATCGGTGTAGATCTTGTCATGGTCGAGATTGCCCCACCATTCAAGGTTAACACCTTCCATTCCTTTCGCAGACTCTCCTGCATCCCAAGGATCAATTCCGTAAACAACTCCTTTGCCATTGGCTTTGCAGGCACACGCCATGGGAACAAGAGACTTGCCGCCAAAGACGCCTATCTCAACGACGGTCTCAGCTTTGAGGAGAAAGACGATATCCATCATGATAGACGCTTTCTCATGTGAGCACCATCCTTCTAGTTGCCCCATCAGCGCATAGGCGAGCATTTTTACTTGATCTTGTTTATGTTTCGCAGCCTCGCAAACATACTCATGTTGCGGCTGGCCGCAATCGGCAGGGTAATCTAACATAGTCATTTTCTCACTTTTCACACTTCCCCTGTTTGAAGTGCTCCATTTTATCAGTACTGATTCTGAAACCAAAAAAGAGGTCATATGACCTCTTTTTTGGACGAGGGCTTTCAGATTGCCCTACAGTAATACACAACTAGATCTATTTTCGCAAGAATGCTAGCCCTTATCATCGACAAGCAATGCATCTTTTTTATCCAGGATATATCCTGGCTTGCCATTGTCAGACTCAGCAACGGGACGCGTTGACACGATATCACAGGAAGTCGTGTACAATCTAATGTCATCAGGAAGGTAGAAATCCATATCAAGAGGAAGAAAAATCTGATATTGATTGATAAAATCGAGAATCTTCTTCATTGCCGATCTTCTAACAATCATCGAGTATGCGCCATACCGTGCACCAACTTTTCTAAAATAGGGACCGCACTGAGATCGCTTAGCAAAGCGACCAGGATGTTTAGGAGTGAAATTTGGCCGATGGGCATGTCCATGGCACTCTACATAGGCGCCTTTTTGGTTTTTCGTATCGGGATCGGTAAAAAGGATATCCCAACCTTTTTTGCCAACTAAACGGTCAAGCTCTGCGATCAGCTCAGGGATTACCAAAGGAGAACGAATCACCTGAATATCATCTTCCATTACCCAAATTGTTTCATATCCGCTATCGTAGGCATCTTGAAGGATTGACAAATGGCTCAAACAGATGCCGATCGCTCCGCGAGCCATGCAATGACAGAAATAGTTTCTACCGGGCACCTGCATTATCTCATGATGAGGCTCGCCTCCATCTTCAGGAAGGTAGCATGTCCCCCAAAGATTGCTCCTCATACCAGGTTCATATTTCACCCCCAACTCATTGATTTCCTCAAGAGTGAGCTTCCATCCATTAACTGCGGAAAAACGATAGGGATGGATGTTATAAGGCTCCAATTCCTGCATCGTTTTTTCCAGTTTTTCTGGACGTTCATCAAGATTGATCACATAAATAAAGTCGATATTTTTCATTTGATGATTGCTGCCCTTGTTTTCGCACGGGCGCAGATGATCACGCAAGTCAGCATGCAATACTGCACACAGCGATATCATTAAGAGCAAAAATAATCTCATTTTCATAATTTCTTCCTTACATTAATTCCGATAACAGTCTCTGCCACCTTGGCGATTGACAAGAAACTTGTTTACATCAATGAAAAAAAAATTACCAGACATACTGGATTCAGTCTAAAATTATTCGGGATCTGTTTTCACCGCATAAGACTAAAAAACATTTCCTAGGGTGGTTTCTAATACGAATGCATGTCCAACACAAAAAGCTTTTTCCTTCGGCGATTTTGGGACGGCATTGTCAAAAATACAACGTTCAAAAAAAGTATCCAGGGATTCTGTTATCGCTTGCCGCTGTAGGATATGTGGAAACAATATCTTTCATAACCGTAAACATGCGTATTTCTTCAGGGAGGTAAATATCCATGTCGTAAGGAAGAAATACTTGATATTGACGAAAGAAATCCAAGAGTTTGCGTATGCCAGACCTCCGAATAATCATAGAGTATGTTCCATAGCGCGCACCGACTTGTCTGATCTGCTTTGCTATCCTGCGCTTCATTGCAAAACGCGAAGGATCGCCTGGGACAAAATTTGGCCTAGGATAATAGCTCTCACAAATGACATACTTACCATCGCTTCCTTTAGTATCGCGGTCAGTATAGAGAATGTCCCATCCATCGCTGCCAACGGCTGCATCAAGATCTTCGATAATTTTGGAAATAAGATGCGGCGATCTCAATACTTGAATATCATCTTCCATTACCCAGATAGTCTCATATCCGCTATCATAAGCATCTTTAAGGACAGATAGGTGGCTCATGCAGCATCCTATTGCACCTAAAGACAATGTTTGACAGAAGTAATTTCTTCCAATGATGTTAATTTTTTCCAGCGTTTGCTGTCCTTTATTTTCCGGAAGGTAGCATGTTCCATAGTACCCTTGCTGCATCCATGGCTGATAGCGGACTCCCACATCATTGATGACCTCCAACGACAGTCTCCAGCCATTAACGGCAGAAAAACGGTACGGATGAATTCCGTAAGGTTCTAGCTCCTTTAAGGTATTCGCTAATTTTTCGGGTCGTTCGTCAAGATTAATCAAATAGATAAAGTCGACATGCTTCAGCTCTTGCTTGTCGATCTTACCGGTACAAGGGTGGAGATGCTGCAAAACATCCCCTGCAAGAGAGGTTGATAGTAGCAGCAAGAAAAAAATGGATCGTCTGAATGGCATACTTCACACTCTTTTTAACAAGTGGTAAAAAAAGTAGCATGACATCAAAACAACTTCAAGAGATCCTTTACTAATTTTTTTTTCTGAAAGATATTGTTCAAACCGAGAAAGTTCAGAAACAATAATCGAGATAAAGAACTGCTTCTAGGGTATGCCAATTAACGCCAATGACGCGATCTTCTACTATTGAACTCAATCCCACGTCAGAAAAAGATCCCGCTTGCGGTTGTGATTGCCCATTATAAGCATGGAGATAGCGGTAAGTGAATCCGGTGCCCAGAACAAAAGACTTGGCACATCGGCGGTTTGCATTGATGGTAAACGAATGGCCATAGCCATGGTTTGCTTCGCGTCGATCAGAGAAAACGTCACCGGGAATATCATGACCATGAAGACGCCAGCTTGCTCTCCAAACAGGAACGTAAAAATAGTAGTCGACAGAGAAATAATACGCATGGAGAAAACCTTGGGCGAATAATCCTGCTTTGGCGCCTCGCCACAGGTTCTTATAATTAACTCCTTCGAGTTCGGGCGTTGAATTGCCATCTTCTTTAACTTGTGTGATCCATGTTTTCAGATCGCTATAGAAGAACCCTATGGAAGGTCCTAAGGTGAAGTTATCACAAATCGGGTAGTTGTAAGTGCCGATAATTGAAAAATCACGTCCATATCCCCCTTTAATTGTCGCTACTGTTTCCACAGCATCGAACTGCACCACCTTTTCGCTATATCTGCCGCCCAAAATATCGGAATACCCGCCAAGCACTGAAAATTGCAGACACTTTCCTACAAAAAGATTCCCCTGGATGTTTGTTTGATAAATGCCGATATCTTTCAATGTCAAATCATCAATCATGGAAAGGCTATCGTCGGTACGGTATGTTGCAATGCGGTTGCTTAGTAATTCGTAGCGGTATCCAACAGAACCTGTAACAGATGTCTGGATTGGTAAAGCACTAACATGACTTGACCAACAAAAGAGTGCACAGCATGCAAAAGCATAAAGACGTTTCATCAAGGGGATTTCTCCTTTTCATCCATTCTTGACGGCTGCATTCTACCCCAGTTCGTCCTTTATTGAAATAAGAAATTCATGGATGATACGGACAATAAAGGTAAGGCTATGACACTGAATCGAATCGTAAACAATTCTTTAATTCAGAAAATAATCAGCCCATTGCTTCTCCATTACATTGAAACGTTGGAGCGTTCCGGCCATACCAAAAATGAGGGGGTTAAAAAAAATATTGCACAATTTCTATTAAATAAACTTTTTTTGCATATCTATAGAGAAGCAGCCATTCCTCAAAAACATTTACTCTTTCTCGTTAGTTCTGTTCATTGGGACGGCATCGGCGACTATTATGCATTGTTACGTTCCGCACAGACTCTTAAGGATTACCATGTTAAGATCGTCTATACGCACGAGCAGCAACTACCCGGAATCCATTTTGAAGACTATGGGCTTTCAGAAGACGCTATCTATTCCTTTCGCGAACAGCGCGATAGTCCTGCGCTTGAATCTGTTCTGGAAGGCGCCAAACCACAAAATACTCGACAAGCAGAAGTGTATAAGTTGATGGTAAACAGTCAAGGCATTGTACATATCGCACTGGCTTTGAACACCTTTGAAAATCCTGAATTATCTTCAAAATCTATCTATTTCAGTGAGACAGGAAATTTTCAAGGGTTTGCCAACCTAAATCAGTATGGTTGGTATAGCATGGGGCTTATGCCTTACGAAGAGGGTATTTTCTTACGCAATCCGCTCCCCTCGAAAACACATTGGGAAGCGGAGGGATTTTACAATTATCTGAAGGATCATGCCGACAACGCCCTATATGTGGCCTATATCACAAAAACTCCTGAGGATCAGTTGATCTTCCTGTATCTTGTTCTTTATCTAGAAAAGGTAAACAGTAACGACTGCCTCGTTGTCGCCCCCAGAATAGCACAACAAACTTTAGAGCAATTAGATGAGCAAACACTGAGATCTCTGGGCATATCGCAGGTACAGGTTGTCGAGAATAACGTTGTTGAACACACCATTGAAACGCGCTTAACAGGTGGCAAGACTCTCATCCTCGTTCATGCCTTTCCGTTGCCGATGTTTGACTTCATCAGGACGATGGAGCGTAGCGGTAAGGTCATCGGGTGCACCGGAGATCTGTCGCTCTTTGACACGCTGATGCTTGGAAAGGTGCCTTTTTACGAAAGAAGCCCACATAAAAAAGAGCTTTACGACAGTCTTGTCGTGATTGCTCGCTTTCTTAGTTTGCATCATGTCGTAAACTACTTCACGACAGCGCGCAACGATGATAGCGCTTTGCAGATTGCCGAGAAGCTCAGTGCTATATTGATGACCGATGATTTTTTCTCGCAGTGGGCGACGTTCTTACAATTCATTAACCGCTACTCCACCTTTGAAGATGCATTGACAGCGCATGTCAGCCGTCTCTTGCTCCGGGATGAATTCGGCAAGTTGGAAGATACTCTCATACAAAACGTAATCACCGAAGAAATGACTCCGGATGAAGCATGTACAGTCTTAACAAAAGCGCTTATTCGGTAATGTCGTAAACGATAATCTCCGGAACCATTGTTGAAATAGCAATGCTCTTGCCGTCCGGAGAGAAAGCTACTCCTTTGGATCCTTCAAAATTTCCTTTTTTGTCCACGCCGATAGAAAAAACGTGGCGAAATTCCGAAGTTCCTTCAACCTGTTCATAAATCCAGACATCTTCGCGTTCATGTGTAACTCCCAGATACTTTCCGGATGGATGGTAATTGATCGAATGTAAGCACTCGACCCCATACAACTCAAAATAGACAGGATAATAGCGTATATTATTCTTCTTATCCTGCGACTTCTCCAAAATCACCAATGCTGATTTACCGCCGCCGTTACAGTTCGTCCGTTTATTTACCAAGGCCACATGATTTCCGTCGGGAGCGAAGGCGATCGCATGCGTAGCGGCAATTTCATGCTCAAGCAGTTCGCTATTGGTAATCACTTGGAACGGCTTTGACGTACAGCGCATTTTCTTTTTTGAAGACGTAGAAAAAAATAAAACAGAATCATTACCGGCACGGTTAGCCACGCCCATCGTTTTTCCATCGGGAGAGAAACTTAGTCCTGCCGGCATATTCAACTTCGTGCCGGCACCGTCGAACACCCAATATGGCTGTTCATGAAACATGTCACCCTTTCTTTGAAAAATAACGATGCTATTATTGTCCCTGCTGGCAACAGCGAGGTATTCTCCACATGGTGAGAACTCCACATCATGGGGGTAGCGGACAACTGCCGGCATCTTCAAAATGCATGCTGGGGTTCGCTCATATACTCCATGATCTTCATCTGTACGACGGTACACCGTCACTGATGGTCCTGCAGAGTTTGCCACAGCCAACAAATCGCCTGTTGGCGAAAAAGTAATCCCCTCGGGACGCTCTAACCCAGAGTCCGGTCCTTGAATAACACAAGCCGGACGCCTGCTAATGGTCAGTTCCGCCCAGGCGGAGTGAGCAAGAAAGCAGGATATTAATGATACGATCAACAGTTTTTTTCGCATATAAAACCTCAACATAACTCTCTAAGGATAAGTCATCCAGTCATACAAACCTACAACTTTCACCTTCTCTTGGCAAAAATCGGTTCTTTCATCAACAACTTTTTTGAAACCGCGCTCATTGACATTGAGCTCAAAATAGACATGTATTCCATAGTTTTTTTCATCTAGGCGATGCAACTTCTGTAGGTATTTTGCATACATGATCACGCAAGATGGGTACTTGGAAAGAAAGAGGTGCTGCCGGTAGTGCAGCACTTCATCGGGTACAAATCGCAGGATCACCTCTCCTGTATTACGGTCGAAAACCGTGAAGTCCACATATCCTGTTGAAGTGCGTAGCATCATCGTCCAAGAAAAGAAAAAATGACTGTCGCTCATCAGATCTCCTTTGCCTTTCTGTATAATGAACACTTTAATAAAGCGACGAAGGGGCAAAAGCACCTGAATTGCGAGATAGATAACAAAAAAATAAAGCTGGTAGTCGCTCATCACCCCCCTATCCAGTTTATGATGGTACGAGAAAACTGTGGACTAAGAAACAGAAGTAACGCCGCATAGTTGATGTAGGGAAAAGTGCTGATATTGAAAAACCACTGGTTGAAGAACGTGAAGGTGAGATAAAGCGGAACAGAAAACCAATGGGTAGCAGGGATCAGGAGCATCCAAATGATGGTAAGGTCAAGGAACATCGAGTACCAGCATGCGGCAGTGATCACCCTATCTGATCTGAACCACTTTTTCAGGGAGGCTGCAATCGTTTCATTAAAGCAATAGTGATGAATACTCCAATCTTTCAAGCTTGTGGTTCCCTCAAAAGTGGTCATCACGCTTCTCAACGACTGTCCGCAAACAAGCCAATCACGATTGATCTTATTCAGTCCCGCATAAGTATAGACAATAGCAATCTGCAATTGAAATATCAGAATGTTCCAGTAAGGAATTGTCCCTTCCTCTGTTTGAAAGAGTACGTGATCTAAAGAAAGTGCGCGGTCGCCGCCGGTAAAACAAAACAAGAAAAGTAGCAGTGCTGTCAAATAGAAGTGGTTCACATAGCAGGATTTATCACATAAAAAAATGTATGTATATGTGAGGAAAGCGATCGCAGCGCTAATAGGATACAGCAAGCCTAGGGCAAAGAAAAGAAGGGCTATTGCATTTGTTGCCAGAATAAGGAACATACCTATTTTTCCGCAGGGGCGGATAAATGGTGTTATCTCATAATGAAAATAGAAAGGGCTGGATGTGTAGTATTCATGCCACGATCGGAATCTGCTGATAACGAACAGAAAAATCGTCGTTCCAAAAAGGAAACGAAATAATGCTAAAGGGGCAGCATCCACGGGCTGGGCAAGCCAGATTTTCAACTCTTCCATCAATCTATCCTCTGCACCGAACTATCAATGTATTAGCATAATTGCTCTTTAGAGCCACTTGCAAAATTAGCTGGATGTAGATTTCTGGCAGTCCAAAACATGTAAACTTTTTTTAGTGAGATAGATTCTCAAGATGGGATTGAAGAGTTTCGACAATTTCTTCAAAATAAAATTCGACAGGATGGTTATCGCCATCGTCAGCTTCTAAGATATACCTCCAGGAGACCTGCTTGATCTCAGCGCGGATCCTTGCCTTTTCTTCATGAGAAAAATCTGAAATGGAAATAATATACCCGCATATTTCTGTAATCTGATCGACATATTGCGGCAGATAGGCGGCAAAGATCTCTTCATTGCTCATCTCGATGAAAGGATTCTTACCTTCTTGGACTGTAACGGCTGATTTTTTAGCCATAAACGCCTTTTTAAACATGCGTGCATTATACGCAGCCGGTACAAGGCTAACCGTCTCATCTTCATCGTCGAAATAAAAAAAGTTTAAAACAAATTCAGCAAGCTCATCGGGGTTGAAAAAGCTTGCTAGATCAATCACCATCACGCCATCCCCTCTGCTCATCATGATATTATCTAGATGTAGATCGAGATAAACAAGGTTGCGATCCAACCCATGCTGCAAAGCATCGATCAGCTCTAGCGTTGCCAACAGCGCTTGTTTTTGAGAGATACTTTTCTTTTCTACTCTCCGCAGCGCAATGCCATCTACGTACTGAAGTACCAAATAGCGTGTTTCCGTATCTTGGCCATCTAGAACGTGAAAATATTCGATGGTTTTAATGATATGAGGGTGATCCAACTCTTGGCCTCTTGAATATTCCCGTTCCAAGTCATCGAGACAGTAAAGAAACTGCATACTTGGTTCACCCGTGATGCCTTTATAAGTCTTAAGAGCGAATTTTTCTCCTTCGGGGTTTTCCACGGCATAGACTTTGCCAAAGGCTCCTTCACCTATTTTTTTTGTAATCGTATAATGTTCTGTTGGAGAATTAACTATTGTAGTTTCCGCTAAAACAACAGAGAAAAATAAAACAAAAGAAAGGATTAATTTTATTAAACGACCCATAACAACCTAAACGATTTTTATTTCAATTATAATAACACACATTTTATTACCTTAAAAGAATAAAAATATTTACTTTACACAAATCAAAGATCACTATTTTATTTTGAAAAAGAGGAGTTTCCACATGATTAGCTTAACACTTTTCGGACTAGCAGTCTGTTTTACCCTTGCTCACCTTTTTGTTAGAAATGAGTGGAGGTGCCCGCAATCGGCTGAGGTCTTTCTTAGCTACGTGCTTTTTTTCAATATGGGAATGATGGGCCTTCTTGGGGGTTATGGACATATCTTTTTAGGGCCTGAGATTGCTAAGCAAATCGGCTGGGAGGCCGGTAGTCCTTTTCAGTTCGAGGTTGGCATGGCAAACCTCGCTTTTGGTGTGCTTGGCATTTTGTCCTACTGGAATAGGGGCGGATTCTGGACCGCCTCGATCATAGGATGGTGCGTTCTTCTTTTCGGCTGTTTCGTCGGCCATATCATCAACTACTATGCCACCGGAAATACTGCCCCTGACAATATCGGCACTTTCGTTTGGTTTAACGATTTAACCTTGCCTATCATCGTCATATTCACATTACTTTATCTACGACTAAAAGAGGTGAAAGCATGAGGAAATGTTCTCTACTCTTTGTCACGATGACCGCAGTCATATTTGCTGAGCCTATCGAAGAATTAGATACCTTCATTGAAAAAGCGCTGACAGAGTGGAATGTCCCCGGCGTGGCGGTATCTGTCGTTAAAGAAGACAAAGTACTGCTGTCAAAAGGTTACGGCATTGCAAAGATTGGAACAGAAGAAAAAGTCGATTCTAAGACCGTTTTTCAATTAGCATCGATCACTAAAGCCCTCACATCGGCAGCATTGGCGGTCGAAGTCGACAAAGGTCGATTGACCTGGGATGAAGAGGTAATTCTGAATTTACCGCAATTTGCCTTGAAAGATCCGTATCCGACACGCTACACGACTGCACGCGACCTGTTGGCCCATCGTACAGGGCTTCCTGCTTTCGGCGGCGACCTCCTTGGTAAAATGGGATATAACGACAGTGAAATCCTCCACCGAATCCGATTCATCGACCCTGCCTCAAGTTTTCGCGATAAGGCCCACTACTCCAATGCCGGGTATTTCATTGCGGGAGAGCTTCTCGCCGCCATCACTGGAAAATCTTACGAGCAAACGGTGCGCGACAGCATATTTACCCCCCTGAAGATGTCGCAGTCGGGCTTCGCTGAAAAGCTCGATAACGACAACGTCGCGTATCCCCATGCCTTCATCGATGGGAAGCTTACCATCCTTGACTGGGACATCACCGGAGGCTTTCCCGCTGCCGGCGCTGCTACCTCAACCGCCGATGACATGGCCAAATGGATGAGCATGTACCTTGCCGGTGGACAAGGAGTGATCAAGCCTGAAACTATCGATGAGATGTTTGCGTCATCTATGGCTGGTGAAGCCTCTTTCTCTGAAGCGCCGCCCATCAACGACTACTCCGGATTCAACTTCGGCCTTGGTTGGGACAATTTTCATTTCCATGGAAAAATGATTGTAGAGAAAGGTGGAGGTCTCGACGGCATCCGTACCGTCACAACCCTCATCCCGCAATTGGGGGTTGGCATCACCGTCATGTGCAATCTTAACCTTACATTATTCCCCGAAGCTGTTCGTGCAGAATTCTTAGAGCTATACCTTGGTAAGGCCGATACCGATATCCAGCAGGAGATCAAGGAGCGCCAAAAGCAGCTTGACCAGCTACTGGTAAAACCTGAGCCGCCGAAAGCTGTCGAACCTCCTCAAAAGCTAGCGTTATACACCGGTAAGTACAGCAACGATCTTTATGGCATCATGGAAGTTGAAGAAAAAAATGGCCAACTTGTGCTTTACGCAGGACCCGGTCGTTATGCTGGTACGCTGACCCACTATAGCAACAACACTTTTACCCTCACATGGCCTGCCGTAAATGGCGGAAACCAGCAAGTGACTTTCACGATGGGACCTGAGGGAAAAGGGATAGCTTTCGATACCGAAACTTACGGCCGCTTTACCTTAGCCACCTCGCCGAGCTAACCACTCGTGAAGTCTTTTCATGGCTGTGGAATAGTCAGGCTCCGTTTTCCAATTGCGTGTTCTATACTGAAAAATTTCGTTATTGAATATGTTTAGGTGATTCTGAGCACTATCCAAGATACCCTGAAGGTGGTCGTGCGGAATACGACTGTCTCCCCTACGCCCTCCGTTATGCCCTTGCCAGGAAACGGTATAACCTGAAATACAATGTTTGTACTTAACATGACCGTTTTTTGTTTTTTCTTTCTCCCAAAGCGGCATCGCATCAAAGACAGCTTTAAGATTGCGTTTTTCCAGGACTTTCTTATCACGAATTCATGCCAATAAGGGGATTAATAAAGCACTTTCCTCATAAACGAGATGCAATGTGTTAATCTTTTCCAATTGTTTACCCTCCTCTCTTCACAATGGCAGTATAATGTTTTTTTTCTATCGGCTGAACGGACAACCGCTGCCCCTTCTTTAATAAGATCATATCTTGCACTTCCGGCATCTGTCTCATTTCATCTAAGCTGACCATTTCTGAAAACTTTTTCACAAATTTGATGTCGACCATCATCCATATTGGATTTTCTTCTGTTGCCTTTACATCAAAATAAGGGCTTTTCTTATCCCTTGCGGTATGGTCAGGATAAGGAGTGCTGCACACTTCGGCAACGCCGACAACGCCAGGAGGTCTTGCATTTGAATGGTAAAAAAGAACGCGATCACCTACACGCATCTCGTCACGCATGAAGTTGCGTGCCTGATAGTTTCTGACGCCATCCCAACTGCTAACTCCTTCTCTTTTCAAGTCATCGATACTGTATGTTTCAGGTTCCGATTTCATCAGCCAATAACGCATGTTCCCCCCTAGTACAAGTAAAAGTATATCTCGTTTTGTCCTTTTTTTTGTTGTAAAATCATTATTGTGTGAAATCATATATTTGCTCATGATGCGGAACGTGCAATACTCCTAAAGAAGGACCTGATGACGGACAACACAAAAGCAGAGCAAATATTCAAGATCAAGCAAGCTTCTCTTGATGATATGAGTTTTCTGCTCTCTATGGCAGAGCAAGAAGGATGGAATCCGGGATTACATGATGCCGTGGCCTTTTATGCTGCAGACCCTGCAGGGTTCTTTTATGGAGAGCTTGAAGGGAAAAAAATCGGCTGCGTATCTGCGGTTCGCTACAGCAGCAGTTACGGGTTTTTAGGCTTTTACGTCATTCACCCCGAGTATCGCGAACAACGACTGGGTTATCAATTGGGGATGCGCGCAAGAGAGCAATTTTTAAACCAATGCCTGGGTTTGGACGCACGTATCGAGCAGGTGGCGAGCTTTGAAAAACTCGGCTTCAAATTATACTTCAAAAACAGACGTTATCAGGGTATGGGTGGTGTAAAAAAACCCGAAGGTCTTACTGAGATCTGTCGCGTTCCCTTGGAAGCGATCGTTCATTATGACGCTCCTATTTTCGGTGCCGAAAGAGAAGCGTTTCTGGAAAAATGGATCACCATGCCGAATGCTCACGGTTTTACGGTGATGGAAGGGCAAAATCTCAAAGGCTACGGAATGATCAGGACTAGCGTGCATGGTTGGCGAATAGGCCCCCTTTTTGCTGATGACCGCGATACAGCCTCTCTCATCTTCCACGGCCTTATGAGTCAAGTGCCCCACTCATCAGTGTATATTGATGTTCCGGAAATCAACACAAACGCTTTGGAAATCGTCGAGAATTACGGAATGAAAAAAAATTCCGAGACGTTCCGCATGTACACAGAGGCGCCTCCCTCACAAGCATTTGAGAAAATGTTCGGCATAACCAGCACAGAACTTGGATGATCTTGGTGTTGATATCATTTTATTTTATCGACATGATCTCATAAACATGTCGATAAAAATGCATTTCTTCGACATATCAACCGTAAATATCGAACTTTTTGAGGATTAGTAACCATATGCCTGTTTTCGTCTCCGATAAACCATTTAACGATCTTCCTCTTCTTCCTCCGAAAGCTAACCTGGAATCTCCTGTTATCCTTAAAGCATGCATCGAAGCAAACAAGGAATTGGCTCAGCTTAAAATGGCAGAACGGCTAATTCCCAACCAAACCGTTTTGATCAACAGCATACCCCTGCTCGAATCGCAAGCGAGCTCAGCGATCGAAAATATCGTCACAACAACAGACGACCTTTTCAAGTATGCCGATAGCAAGTCGATAAACCTCTCTCCGGCGCTCAAAGAAACCTTCCGTTACCGTACTGCATTACGTGAAGGAATCAGCCGGATTGCAGAGCGTCCGATTACAGTTTCTACAGTATGTAAAGTATGCAGTACCATCAGGGAAATAGAGACCGATATCAGAAAAATACCCGGTACAACACTTGTAAACGATCTCACAAGCGAGCAAATCTATACGCCGCCTTCCGGCGAAGACACGCTACGCAATCTACTCACCAACTGGCAGCAATTCCTTTATGAAGAAGATGGCCATGACCCTCTGATCAAGCTCGCCATTCAGCACTATCAGTTCGAAGCGATACACCCCTTTGCAGACGGCAATGGACGCACTGGCCGCATTATCAATCTTCTATACCTCGTCGATTGTGGTTTGCTAGACTCTCCCGTTCTGTATTTAAGCCGCTTTATCATTAAGCGCAAATCGGTTTATTATGAGAAGCTGCTCGATGTCACCAAAAATCAAAATTGGGAAAGCTGGATTCTCTATTTTCTTGAAGGCATCCGTGAAACCTCTCAATGGACAAAGCGAAAGATTCTGGCGATCCAGGAGCTTATTGACGACACAGCGCTGTTGATCCAAAAAGAAGCACCCCGCATTTATCGCAAGGAACTTGTTGAATTGCTATTCACACAACCCTATGTACGAATCTCAAATATTACACAGCACCGCATAGCAGAGCGCCAGACCGCATCGAAGTATCTGCATTCACTATGCAGTCTTGGAGTCATTGACGAACTACGTGTAGGCAGAGAGAAGGTTTTCATTAACAACAGATTTTTAAAATTGTTAAGAGCGAACTAGCCCGTTTTTATCCCACTGACCGATAATAGCTTGCGATCGGCTGATCGTAAACCACGCATTCTATATATATGATTAGTAGGCAACTATTAGAGCGTGTTGTCTTAAATCTTCGTTAAAAGCCAAGGAGATAACCATGTCCGAAGAGTTCGACAATCTCGTCAAAGCGTTTGATAAAGCTCTACAAAAAAAAGAGAAAGGTTCCTTTGGAAAATCCGAAGTCAAAGAAATATACAGTGCCGCTTCCACCCTTTTTGATGGGACTATACAGCTAGATCAACAACAGATCGAGCAAATCCGTGACAAGTGGGTTAAGTTAGCCGAAGGTAGAATTGACAAAGGCAATGCCATGAAGAAACTCCAAGGTACAAGCCGCGCGGAGGCGATTCAGTCTGTTCTTCTTTCGATCGTGTAGAATCCGCATATTCAATCAAAACGGTCTAGAAAAGTATCGAGTCAACCAAACGTTGTGCTCGAAGCCGTTGATGAGCATCCTGACCCGCTATCACTTCAAGTTCCTGCAGCATCTTTATGGACAAACAGAGATAACAACAAAAGGAGCGGCAATACCTCCCCCATAACTTTCACTCTCCTTGAGAAACAACTGTTCTCTCAACCGCTGAAAAAAATTAAGGTTCATCATCAGAAACCCACATCAAGCGTGATGTAAGGACCTGACAGAAGAAAGTTGCTAAGCGTTCTTCTGAATCCCAAAGCATAAACGCCAACCTGAGTATCTTCCGGAGGTGTGGTCACCTCGCACGACATATCCACAGATTGGATAGCGTCGATATAAGCTTGTACTTGGTAGCCAAAGCCCACATTAACGAGATAGCTCGAACAGCATGTCTCATAAGATACTCCCAGCTTTCCGGAGATAGCCGGTACAACTTGCGTACGGTTTGGAACAGTCGTTCCCTGCGTATTGGGCGGTGTAATTCCAAGGCCTGCAAGCAAAGGGGTCGTTGAAAGATAGAGCGTACTATTTGTCAGCTGTCCGTATAGTAGAGACAGCGAAGTTTCACCGGTTAGTGAGAAATTACAACCTAGGCAGTAGTCAAAATCCACACCAAAATCGATCCCTCCGCCAGTGAATAAAGAAGGGCTTTGTATTTCTTTCGTGATCGTCCCTGCGTTATTGGAGAAATAGGAAGTCATCGATTGTTTGATACGCGTAAATACAACCCCACCGAAGTAATTCATTTCAAAGTTACATTCACAAAGGATCGCTCTTTTAAAATTCACGTTCACCTCATCGAACTCATGGTCGACACGGCCGGTCGCATTTTTGTAAGGTTCTGCATCCGGACCGATATTAAAATAAGGTCCGAGCATATCCGTATCAGGAACACTGCGCGATGACGTGTCATGCGAATGCAAACGCTCCCAATTTAAACATATTGCTGTGTTTGTTGATTGGCAATGCACCGTTCCGCCAAGTTCAAAACCAAAGTGAAAATTAGGATAGATCTCCAGGCTTTTCCAATTGGGAGTAGGCACCGGAAGCGGGTCGGCTTCGGCTCCATAGTAAAGGTTGCTGCTGTTGGGCTGTAAAAATAGGACGTCGAAGTGTGCCTCATAGCCTACGCAATTGCTGTTTGCAAAGAGCGCACCAGTGTATAGAATCGCAGTGAGAAGAAATGCTTTTTTCATTGGAAATCCTTAGATAAACGATTGTTCCAATCTACTGAAAGATTTTATTTTACAGCAATCAATTCCGAATTAATGTAAAAAATTTTCGCCAGCTCTGAACTACAGTAGCTGTTCACGGAACATCATCAGCATAGGCAAAGGATTTGACAATTTTACAGAAAATCGAAGTTAGAACGAGACTCCCACGGAGATCCCCTGCATTTCCACACTGGAATTTTGGCTGATCATGGAGAGGCCCATATGAATAATATGGGCGAGCAATGATCTGTCAAAATTTCCTGTGGTAAATGTGGAGGTGGAGAGACAAGTTCAGAACTTTTGATTGGGTGAGTATGAAAGAAATTATTTTGTTAAATTTCTAATAGCCAGTAAATTAAAGTTATTGATAACTACCTCTTAAACGGAGGAGTTGAATAAATTATGGATAAGAATTACTGTAAATGAATATAGTTACTGCAAAAATTATCCATTATGGCCAGAAAGAAAAATCAACATATTCGAGATGAGGCGCTTAGGGTGTTTCGGGATAGTGGAGGTGTCCTAAAAGCCACTGAGGCTATCAAAAAGGGAATCCACCCACGAATTCTCTATCAACTGAGAGACGAAGGGAGTATAGAACTCATTGCTAAAGGCCTCTATACGCTCCCAGGATTACCGGGAATTAATCAGCCTGATTTTGTAGCAATAGCTAAAAAGGTTCCTAGTGGAATTATTTGTCTTGTGTCAGCATTGTATTTTCATGAACTGACTGTTCAAATTCCACGATGGATAGATGTGGCCATTAGGCAAAGTTACCATCCACCCTCAATTTCATATCCGCCTATCCAGTTCCATTGGTTTTCGGATGCCTATTTTGATACAGGTATTGAACAGCATGATATCGGAGGAGTGATGATTAATATTTACTCTGAAGAGAAGTCAATTGTGGACTGTTTTCGGCTTCGTAAAAAGGTGGGCGTTGATGTAGCATTGGAGGCCTTGAAGACTTATTGGAAAAGGGGGAATACAAAAATGGATCTTCTTCAACAACTTGCTAAGTCTTCAAGGGTACTTCGGATTATGACTCCTTATATTGAGGCGGTGGTGCATGAGCAGTCTTAATGTAGCTGATACCTCAATTTCAATAAGAAGCCAACTCCTAAAGTACGCTCGAGAAAAGCAACGACCATTCAATGAGTTGCTTCAATACTATGGAATGTTTTTTGTATCGTCTAAGTCAATCTCAACATAACAGTCGGTTTGTGTTGAAGGGAGCCTTGCTTTTTCATGTGTGGGATATTTCAGAATCTCGCGCCACTCGCGATATTGATTTATTGGCGATGGCTGAAAATTCAGTTAGTCACTTGAAAAAGCTAGTTTGTGAAATTTGTGAGCTGGATATTGACTCTCAAGATGGAGTGGTTTTTGACCCTAATACTGTTGCAGCGGAGGTGACGCAGACTCAAAGAGAGTATGAAGGCATTCGGGTCACGTTTAAGGCCAAGTTAGAAGGGGAAAAGAATACAATACCTATGCAGATTGATTTTGGATTTGGTGATTTAGTGACACCACACCCAGAATCAATTATTTATCCAACCTTACTGAATTTACCCCCGCCAATATTAACTGGATATCCTGTTGAGACGGTCATTGCAGAAAAGCTTCATACTATAGTTGAAAAAGGCGTACTTAACAGTCGGGTGAAAGACTTTCATGATGTGTGGTTATTGCTACGGAGGGAACACTTTAATGACGAGATCCTTGAACAAGCAGTAAACCGAACCTTTGCGCAGAGAGGAATGATTTTAGTTTGGGAGCAAGTTTTTCTCGCGATAGACCTTTATGGTAACTCAAAAGAGTCCCAAATATTCTGGGAGCGCTATCGACGAAAGGGCAGTTATGAGACAACACCTGAAAATATTACAGAGATCTGTGCTGATATTAACTTATGTTTGAAACGGCGACATGATTTGCAGCCAACTCTTGCTGATTTATTATGTCAAAAAGGAAATCAGGAGCTTCTCCATGATGATGCGATCCTCGAATGGGGCTAAAAAATTAGCTCCTCCCGGCACTGGCTACGCTAAATACTACAACATGTATCGAAATCTACCTTTTCCCTAAGAAAAGTTTACGCATTTATTTCATGTTTCTGCAAAAGCTTATTAAATTGATAGGCTTTTGCAATGTTTGGTAAATGTGGGGGTGGTTGGATTCGAACCAACGTAGACGTACGTCGTCGGATTTACAGTCCGATGCAATTGGCCACTATGCGACACCCCCCAATGAAGGGATGCTGGCAGTAGGACTTGAACCCACAACCGTCCGATTACAAGTCGGGTGCTCTACCAGTTGAGCTATGCCAGCTTATGGTCATGTTGATGGGCAATTTATAGCAAATATGAGGATTTCAAGACAAGAGTTTTTTATCTTGTTGGAAACCAAGAGATGATTTCTTCTGCCAGCTCCACTGTAAGCCGGAAACCATAACGCAAAAGAACGCGGCTCCATGCCAGGAGATATAATGTAGCAATCCCTATCTTTTTGAGGATGTTGCCGACGTACCTAGCGATTTGGGCGATTGTCTTTTTAACGATACCTAGCACAAGCAAAAAGGGAGAAATCAGAGTCATTTTAATAAGCGCGATCAAGCTATTGAAAAGAGCTCGATAGTGTTTAATGAGCCACAAGATGAAGGTTTTGATCTGATTAGCGATATATAAGACCGCTCTGCCAACAAAACGAAATACTTCAGCAATCGCTAAAAATACTTTTTTGACAACATGCGCTACATTCGGGTAGCGATCTTCAAAAACAGAAAACAGTGGAAGCACGATGGCCTTCCATATGATATTCGAGATTCTGCTGATGCTATTAGAAAGAGAACTCAACTTTCCGCGGAGGAAAGGCACAGCATGTCTTGCTGTCCTCTGCACAAGAAGATGCAGTTCCCAAAGATAATGACGCGCCAGCCTGTCGATCCAGCGGTATGCGTTGGCGATATGCGTCATGACAAAAGCAAATTTGGAACGTATCCAGCCGATAATAGGAGCGATCAAAAAATTGTACATTCTGTTTAGCCATGATAACCATCGGTTAGCGTGGCAGTTGGCCATAGCTATATAGGGCTCTAGTTTTGCGTGCAGCCGCTTAATATACTTGCCCACTTTACCGTCGACCCATTCTCGGCCTTTTTTTGTTTGATCCTCGAAGAATCGTATACGCTTGGTAAACTTACCCAGGAGCGGATGAAGGAAACTATTGTCGACGCTCTCGCGTATACTTCTGACGATGCTGCTGACAGTTTGGGAAGCACTGCTCCAACGCTGCCCTACCTTTTCCGACAGTTGCGCGAACGTCTGCCTCAGCTTACCAAAAGCCTCTTGCGCATGCTTGAACAACGTGCGGACATGCCCTTGTGTCCATTGATAAGTGTTGCGCGCCGCATGGAACAGAGTAATTCCAAGTGTCGCTAATCCTTTTCCGAGATATCCGAGGAAAGAGAGGTTTTTCTCCATCGACCCTTGTATCGTCCAGTTCATGTTACCGCTGGCGAGACGGAAAGGGTTAATGAAAGCATTAGAGAAGGCCGCAAAAAGGCGATTAAAAAGCTCCGCCCCATGCTTAAGTCCCATCTCAACTTTGTTCGCAATGAACGGTACCACATTCAATGCCACCCATTTCGGGATGCTGTACAGGAACAAATAGCTGGGTAGGGAGACAGCGAGAAACAGGTATTTGCCGGCGCGGGCAAAAGGAACAAAATGGTCTGCAGGAAGGTTATTCCCGCTTGCCTCGAACTTCTTGATCACCTCTTGCTCGATAGGGCTTTTCTTTGCCGACTGGATCGTATCGCTTCCAACAACTAGCAGCGAACGTCCCTCGTCCCTGCGGATCTGCGCTGCAGATCTCTGGGCATTGAAAAGCTCGTTGCTCGTATCAAAACGCGCTATGCTATCGGATGAAGAAAACATGTTAAACACTCGAGAATTAACCTTTAGAGCTATATTATATCACTTAAACAATTAAGATTCAATAAAGTAAATATTTTATTTGATAAAAGATCGCGCCTGTACTCTAAATAAAAGGCTTGCAGCTTAAAGCTAAGGGCGTTATACTAGGGCTTTTCAATTTCGGGAGAACAGAGAAAATGACACGAATCAGCAAAAAGGCAGAACGCCGCGCCCAGAGCCCACGCAGACGCAAGGCGCCATCAGTAAAGACTGGCCCTAAGCAGGACAACCTTCCTCAAGGTTTCAAACCTCATGAAAACGCGTTTGAAGGCGAGCTGGCTCAAACGGCATTTATCCCTAAAATCAAATAAATTCAAGGTAGTACGTCATGTCTAGACATCCTAGCTTCGGCAAAGCAACGAAAGGCGCGAAAAAGCGCAATGTCCTTAAGCGTTTCGAGCGTCTTGATATCCTCAAGAAACTCGGCCGTTGGGAAGAGGGCAAAGACAAGAGGGTCACTGGCCTTCCTAAAACGCCCAACGTTTAATGGTTGCCGAAACTTATTATTTTCGACGCTCACGACCACGAGGTCTTGGGCGTTTTTTTTTGTTTAGGAGTGCTAATGGAAGTCAACGTAATTAATCTTCAAGACGATCTATCACTCAATATTTCAGCAGTCAAAAAAGCAGCAGTCGAAATCGTTCACTTTGAGGGATGGCAGCCGGACGAAGTAACCATCAATTTCGTCACAACGGAATTGATCACCGAGCTACATGATAAGTTTTTTGACGACCCCACCCCGACCGATTGCATTTCGTTTCCGATGGACGGTGAAGAGTCTATTGGATATCAAGTACTTGGAGAGGCATTCATCTGTCCTGAGTCAGCGATCATCTACGCCAATGATGTCGGTGGCGACCCTTATGAAGAAACGCTTCTTTATCTTGTCCATACCCTTCTCCATCTGATGGGGTATGATGACATCGAGGAAGAGGACCGTATAGCTATGCGCGCCGGTGAAGCGCGCCACTTGGAAAACCTAAAATCTCTAGACATCACACTACGTCCATGATATGAAAAAGTTCTATATTACTTTTACGGAGGTTCTTTGTCTTTGCCAGCACTTCTCTTTCTAGCGCTAATCCTGTTGACTGGGATGTTCTTCTTAACAGCGCTGAGCGGTTCCTTACGACGCATCCATAAGCGCGGTTCGCAGAAAGAATTCAAAAACATGGGAAGCCTCTTTTTTTATCGCTCATTTCACTTGCGCTTTTTTCCTGAAGACGAATATGAGGGGCTTTTCTTTGCCACCACCTGCGCGCAAGCAGTTGTCCGTTTCTTTTTCGGCGTTTGCGCTTTTGCCCTTCTTCTGAAAGCTGACAGTGCGGCGACAGAAACAAACTTCCATCATGTTTGGCTTTTTCTGCAGCTGATCGGTTTTATGATCCTCTATTTTGTTGTCGGCGATTACGCACCGCGCCTCTTCGGCACGCAATATCCCGTGACCGCGCTCCGCTTCTCCGTACCTCTTGCTTCGATCTTTCTTTTTCTCGCATTCCCACTCACGTTTCTGTTTCTCAAATTAACACGTGCGGTGGCGCCTAGCGTCTACTTTGACAATATCACTGAGCCGGACACTCAAGTTAAAAAAGAACTGATCGAGTTGATCGAAGATATTGAATTTAACGACAAAATGGACTTCACCGACAAAAAAATCATCCAATCGGTGTTGAAGTTCAGTCAGCATATCGCACGTGAAATCATGGTTCCCCGCGTTGACGTCTTCAGTCTGTCGGCAGACACATCCATCCGTGAAGCTGCGCAGCAGCTTGAGCAGGAAGGTTACAGCCGCGTTCCTGTCTTCAAAGACAACGTCGATAACATCGTCGGGATCTTGATGTATAAAGATGTTCTTAGCAAATACATGGAGTATACCGGGAACGGCGACGCAAGCATTTTAGATGCTCCGATCTCTTCGATCCAAAAACCGCCGCTATACACACCGGAAACAAAAAAAATTTCGACTCTTCTTCAGGAATTCCGTAAGAAGCAAGTACATTTTGCTGTCGTCGTCGATGAGTATGGAGGAACTGAAGGGATCGTTACTATTGAGGACATTCTAGAACAGATCGTTGGGGAAATTGCCGACGAATATGATGACGAAGAGGATGAGCCCTTCTTTGTAGCACAGCGTGACGGCGCATGGATCGTCGATGCCAGAACTAGCCTTCTCGACACTGAAGAGCAGTTAGGAATCAAGATTCCGCAAGACAGCGATTATGACACCATCGGGGGCTATATCTTCCATTGTGCCGGGGAGATTCCCGGGAAAGGGTTTAAAATCGAGCATGACGATTTTGAGATCGAGATCATCAGTTCCAGCGAACGCGCTGTTGGAAAAGTGCGAATCAAACCTACCGTTGTTCATGAGGCTCAGCGAGATGAAATGGAAGAAGAAGCCGCGCCTTCCGAAGAATGACAAAATCTAAATATTTTTTTATAGTAAACCCGAATATCATTTTTTCCCGGGCGTTTCATGGAAATTGAACTCAACGCATCAAGCATCCTTTCAGGGTTAAGCGGTCTTGCCATTGGAGCTGTCCTCTTCCGCTTATACCAGCAGTTCAGATTAGGAAGCTTTCAGCAAATTTGCAACGACTTGATTCAAAAGGCAGAGACCGCAGCGGACGCGAAGCGCCATGCCGGCGAGCTTGAAATCAAGAAGCATCAAGTTGAACAACAGCGGGAGCTGGAAGCCACATGGCAACGCGAGCGGGGCAAGCTGCAGATCGAAGAACAGAGGCTCAAGCAACGTGAAGATAAGCTGGAAATGCGGATGAACCTTGTTGAGAAAAAGCTATCTGATATCGAAAAACGTGAAGCTGTCCTCATCGCGCGACGCGAAAAACTTGAAACTGACAGAGTAGAAACCAGGGAGATGCGGCTGCAGCTGCTTAGCGAACTAGAGAAAGTATCCGGCCTTACTGAGAATGAAGCGAAAGAACTGATTCTTGAAAAAGTCTTTGGCGATATCAAGTCGGAGACTGCCAACATGATCCGCCGCTCGCAGAAAGAGGCTGAAGAGACCGCCGACGAGCAGGCCGCACGCATCATCGCAACAGCGATCAACAGGATGGCTGTTTCCTCTGCCTCTTTGTCGACAATTAATACCGTCTCCATCCCCAACGATGAAATGAAAGGAAGGATCATCGGCAGGGAGGGACGTAATATCCGCGCACTTGAACAAGCTACCGGGGTTAACTTTATTATCGACGAAACGCCAAATGCTGTCGTCCTCTCCGCTTTTGATCCCGTACGCCTACATATCGCCCGTAACGCTTTGACCGAACTTGTCAGCGACGGACGCATTCACCCCACCCGTATCGAAGAAGCTGTCGAAAAAGCTAAGCAGCAGGCAGGAAAAGAGGTCCGCAAACGTGGTGAGGATGCCGCCTACCGCGCAGGGATCATGAACCTTCACCCCGAGATCATCGATCTCCTCGGCAAGTTAGGGTTCCGTTACAGCTATGGGCAAAATATTCTTGAACATTCGCTAGAGGTTGCCCATATCATGGGAGCGATGGCTGCCGAACTTGGCCTAAACTGCAAGCTTGCGAAGCGCATCGGCCTTCTGCATGATATAGGAAAAGCCCTCAGCCATGAAATTGAAGGCACTCACGCCATGGTCGGGCATGACTTTGCTCTGCGCCATGGCGAGTCGCGTGAAGTTGCCAACGGCATCGGTTGCCACCACCATGAGATTGATCCTTTGACAATTGAAGGCAGTCTGTGCGCTGCTGCTGACGCCCTATCAGCCTCACGACCCGGTGCCCGCATCGAAGCTGTCGAGGAGTACATCAAACGCATCAAAAAATTGGAAGAGATCGCCTACGAATTTCCCGGCATCGAAAAAGCGTACGCCCTGCAAGCCGGCCGTGAGGTGCGAATCTTCGTTCTTCCTGATATGATCGATGACGCCGGGATGGTCCACTTAGCACGGGACCTGACCAAGCGTATTGAAAATGACCTCACCTATCCGGGAAAAGTCAAAGTCACCGTTACACGAGAAAAACGGGTAGTCGAGTACGCTCTCTAACCCATCCCAACGCTAACCGAAATACATAAAAACAAAAATAATTGTTAGATCCACTTGTAAAATTAGAGTGTGTCGTCAATTAGGAATAATTGGAACTTTTCTGGATTTTTTTGTTTGTTCGTAGACAAATTTGCAGCCCCTACTTGGAAAGTAGGGCAAAAAAAGTGGATACAAACAAAGGAAAAAAAGATGGCAAGGCCTTTATTCCTTAATTTGACGATACGCTCTAGTTGATTGTGGTTTTTCTAGTAATTTTGTGGCTCACAAAAGGGCGATGTTCGAACAGTTTGCGAGAACGAGCGCGAAGTGAGAAGGAATATTGCAGAAAAAAAGCCTCAAATCATTTTGTAAATGGCTCGATATTTCAAAATAGACCCTTTAAAAATAAAAATGAATATCCTGCAGTATTACATGTGAAGCTTAAGACACCGATCTTTCCATCGGAACCTGCTTGTATTAAATCGTTTAAAACAAGCTCTCCAACGTATTCATCTAATTACCCTATCGGCTCTACTACAATTGCTTGAAAAGCACTAATAGAGTAAAATAATGCACAATCTTCAATCTCTAGGGAGTCACAATACATATGCGTCGTTCGATCTGCTACTGCGAACCTTCAGCCGCTCTTGCCGGTGAGGTCAATACATGGAAATTTGTTTATACACCATCAATAGACCTTCCCGAAGGCACAATGCTAAGATTTGACCTGGTAAGCGAAGGCAGACCGATCGACTGGCAGATTCCTGATACTAACCTTAAGTCCAGTGGTAATGTCATCTATGGTCTTCTAGAGAACGGGAAGACTGTTAAGGCAGAAGAAGTCGAAGTCGACACCAGCTATACTCCTATCTATGAATTTGAGCTCCCGGAAGAGGTCGAAGCAGGTTCAACATTTACAATCGTCGTCGGCGCGCCTAAAGGTAAAAAAACAAGCGAGAAAACCGGCACTACCGCACAATGTTGTTCACAGCGTCGCAAGCCGTTTCTCCTATCAGTCGACACAGTGGGAAAAGGACACTTCGACGAGCCGGAGGTTTTCCACATGGACATCCGCGGCAGCTCCCTCCATGACATCAAAGTGATGGTCCCCTCTTTCGTCACGAAAAACAAGCGCTTCGATGTTGTCATTCGCTTTGAGGATGAGTATGGCAACCTTACAAGTAATGCCCCTGAAGATACGTTGATCGAACTTTTTTACGAAAATATCCGCGAAAACCTTAATTGGAAGCTGTTTGTTCCCGAGACAGGCTTCATCACGCTTCCCAACCTTTATTTCAATGAACCTGGTGTTTACACCATCAACCTCCGGAATGCAGCGACAGGCGACATCTACAAAGCATCCCCAATCCGTTGTTTCAGTGAAGATGCGGAAAACCTTCTTTGGGGGGTGTTTCATGGTGAGTCTGAACGTTTGGACTCGATGGAAAACATCGAAGGATGCCTCCGCCACTTCCGTGATGAAAAAGGGTTGAACTTCTTTGCATGTTCTCCGTTTGAAAGCGCCGAAGAGACCCCTCAAGAAATTTGGAAAACGATCGTTCAAAATATTCTTGAGTTCGATGAGGCAGACCGCTATATCACGCTCATCGGCTTCCAGTGGGTTGGCAGCGAGGGCAGCGAGGGTATTCGTAATATGGTCTACACAAAAGATCATAAGCAGATTCTTAGAAAGAAAGAGCCAAAAAACAGCTCGTTGAAAAAGATATATAAAAGTTTTTCGCCAAAAGAGCTGGTATCGATCCCTAGCTTCACCATGGCAAAAGGATATCAATATAATTTTAACGACTTCAATCCTGAATTTGAACGCGTCGTCGAAATCTATAACGCCTGGGGTTCGTCGGAATGCACAGCAAAAGAAGGCAATACCATGCCGATTAAAACTTCAGATAAAATCGGCGTTAACGAAACGGTAGAAGGAGCGGTACTTTCAGCACTAAAGCGTAACTTACGCTTCGGTTTTGTTGCAGGAGGTCTTGACGATCGCGGCATCTATAGTGATTTTTACGACAGTGAACAGATGCAGTACAACCCTGGGCTTACTGCGGTGATCTGTCCGGAGTATACACGCTCTTCTATTGCCGATGCCCTTCAACGTCGCTCCTGTTATGCCACCACGGGGGAACGCATCATTGTCGGCATGAACATTGCCGGCACGCCGATCGGCGCTGAGGTGACCACCGCTGAAAAGCCGGGTCTTAACGTAAACCGCCATATCGAAGGTTATGTCGCCGGAACCGATGAAATTAAGACTATAGAAATCATCAGGAATGGCGAAGTCATTGAGACGATCAAACCGCAAAATACCTATCACATAGACTTTGAATATGACGATATGGTCAGCTTGGAAAAAGTGGCTATCAAACCTAGCGACAAAAAATCCTCGTTTGTTTTCTATTATCTGCGTATCACCCAAAATGATGGTAATATGGCATGGAGCTCACCGATTTGGATCGATCTGGTAGAAATCAGCGCTTCTGAGAAAAAAGCCAAACGTGCAGCGCGTACTTATAAGAAATCTGCTGTCACGAAGATTTTGGAAGAGTACGAACTAGAACAAGAAGACAATTCCCCCGTCGTTGAAGATATTGAAGAAGATCTCGATGACGAGGAGTAAAAAGAGCGTTAGGCTGCGACAGGAATGAAGCGGCCTGCCAGCTCATACATGAGAGTCCTTTTTTCGATCTCATCTTGAACTAGGCCTTTTTTGATTCTTTCCGAAAGAACTCGGCGGCGTATGTCATCACTCTTTTGTAGCTGACGGTCTCTCGATCGTGCCTCTTCGAACATTCTGGCGATCTTAAGAACAATCTCGCTCCCCTTTTGCTGTACAATGCGAATGGTCATTACGAAGAGCAACTGCTGAATGATATTTTCTTGAACATCATTATGTGTTTTAAAATTGACTGTAGGAGAGATTCTTATCGATTTTTGGGGTAGATGCAGCTCTTTGAGGGCAATCTCCTGCAGCTCTTCATAAAGCTCATCATTCTCTATCGACTTAACGACAACTTGTTTCTCTTCGAGCGGATTGTCCTTGAAAACGATATGATCAACTTGAGACATCGAAGCATTGGGATGAAAAACACGCAACTCCCCTTCATGCAAACAAGCAAGGCGACCGGCAGCGATATGTTTGAGGAGCTTATCCTCATCCACAGACTTAACGATCAGGCAACGACCTTGCAAGGCGCCATGTTTTTTTATAACGACAATTTCGCTTGCTGAATCCGCGCCTAAGGCTTCTTGGATTCGAACTTTAAGCATATCTTTGTTTACAGGCTGCATACAAATTTCCTCTTATAAACATAAATTTATCATAGCAGAATTGTGTTAAGAACCGATAAAGAGCCTACTTTTAATCGGCTCGAAGGTTTTTCTATGGATAGGACAAGGGCCTAGGTGAGCAATCGCCTCCCTATGCGCTTCGGTACCGTACCCTTTATGCCTGGCAAAGCCATATTCTGGCCATTGACGGTCATACTCACACATGAGCCGATCACGCGTCTCTTTGGCCACGACAGAGGCACAAGCAATCGTATGCGATTTGGCGTCTCCTTTGACAATCTTCTCAGCCGGGATAGTGCTATCTTTTAGAGCGACCCCATCTACCAGAAGATAGTCGGGTTTTAGAGGCAAATTCTGCACGGCAAGTGTCATCGCCTGGATCGTTGCCTGGTAAATATTGACCTGGTCAATGACCTCAGGCGATACGATGCCTATTCCGTAAAAAATATTTTTATCGTGGATAATCTCTTCATAGAGAGCACAACGCTTTGCAGGCGTTAACTGCTTGCTGTCGTTCATGCCGATGAGATAGTAGTTTTCGGGGACAACACAAGCTGCAGCGACGACAGGCCCGGCAAGAGGACCGCGGCCTGCTTCGTCAATGCCGGCGATCAGTGTGTATCCATTTCGCCTTGCCTGCTCTTCGTAGATAGAGAGTTTTTTTAGGCGGCAGAGTTCTGCCGCCTGAATATTAGGCGTCTGCCTTTTCTTTCTCTGCTGCTTCTGTTCCTGTGTTGGCATTGTCGGTATCGCTCGCGATGTCGGTAGATTGTGCTTCAATGACTGTTTCTGTTTCTAATTCTGCAACTTCTTCAGCTGGTTTTTCGCCGTTAACTGCTTTTGTTGGGCGTGCTCCGCCGATAAGCGTTTTCACTTTCGCTTTCTTACCTGTAGTGCCGCGGAGGTTGTAAAGTTTGCTGCGACGGACATCACCTTGTCTGACGACTTCAATTTTAGCTACGCGTGGGCTATGCAACGGAAAAACACGCTCCATGCCTTCGCCGTAAGCAACACGGTGGATAGAGAAGGTTTCTGAAAGTCCGCCACCTTTACGGGCAATGACTGTTCCGGTAAATATCTGGATACGCTCTTTTCCGCCTTCAATAATGCGCGTGTGCACGCTGACGGTATCACCAACTTTAAAGTTAGGGATCTCTTTTTTTAGTTGCTGCTGCTCAAGGTTTCTTACGACAGCTTTTTTCATTGTTACTACTCCTTTATCCGGCTTGCGCCGGGACTTCATTTTTAAGTTTTAGGGTAAAGTTTTGCAGTCTTTTCCCTAGATTTCATCGAGCGCCACTGGGCAATCTTTTTGTGGTTCCCACTAAGTAGAACGTCCGGAACACTTTTACCCTCGAACACTTCAGGTCGCGTATAGTGCGGACAGTCAAGCGTTCCATTTTCAAACGAATCTGCTTCTGCAGACTCTTCATTTCCGAGAACTCCCGGAATAAACCGCGCTGCCGCATCGATAAGGACCATCGCTGGCAGGCAACCGCTGGTGAGGACATAGGGACCAATGCTGATCTCTTCGTCGACATCGCTCTCTAGAGCCCGTTCATCGACTCCTTCATAATGTCCGCAAAGGACTATCAGGTGTTCCTTTTCTGCCAGTTCGCGGCATTTTTCTGCTGTCAACGGCTTACCTTGCGGCGACATATACACCACATGGGAATTTGACCGTTTAACGCTCCGGATTGCTTTAGTGACAGGCTCTGCCATCATAACCATTCCGGGTCCACCGCCATAAGGACGATCGTCCACACGGCGGTGTTTGTTATCGGCAAAGTCACGGATATCTACGAGAGTAATGTTGAGCAATTTATTTTCTCTTGCTCTTTTGATTATGCTTTCATCGAAAGGTCCGATGAAGCATTGCGGAAAGAGTGAGAGAACGTCGACATCCATGACTTACCTGTCAGCAGCTTACGCTGCCTTTGCTTTCTTACGTGCTTTACGCTTTGCAGCGGCTTTTGCACGTCGAGCGACTTCTCTCTCTGTTTCTTTACGCATTACTTCAGGAGCAACACGCGAGACTAGCGCTTGTGCGCATTCAGAGATTTCGGCGCCGACGTCAAGCCAATGCTGGATGCGTTCAACTTGCAGAGAAAGAGCTTTGTCGTCTTCGTTCTGCATTGGGTTGTACCATCCTAAGCACTCGACATACTTGCCATCACGCTTGCAGCGTGCATCGGTAACAACAAGGCGGTAGCTTGGGCTGTTGGTGCGGCCTTGTTTTCTTAGTCGAATTTTTAACCCCATAGGGATCCTCCAATCATCTTTTGCATTTGTTTCATGTTTGGCATGTTTTTAAAAAACTGTTTTGCTTGCTTAAAGGACTTGGCAAGCTTATTGACGTCGTCAACAGCAGTGCCGCTTCCTCTAGCGATTCTCTTGCGCCGGGGGACGGTCAGCTCATCGGCACCGGCGCGTTCATTCATTGTCATCGACTGGATAATCGCTTCGATCTTAAAAAACTCTTTTTCGTCGATATCCATTTCATTAAGTTTAGCCGCTCCCGGCAGCATGCTCAACAATCCTTTCAGCGATCCCATTTTTTTCACCATTTGGATCTGCTTCAGGTAGTCGTCGTAGGTGAAGCTTGCTGTGCGCATTTTCTGTTCAAGCGACTTCGCTTCATCTTCATCTATATGCTCTTGGGCTTTGCGCACCAAGTTGATCGTATCGCCCATGCCGAGGATGCGATCCGCCATCGATGCAGGGTTGAACACCTGGATGTCGTCGATCTTTTCGCCAATCCCTTCGAACATGAGCGGTTTTCCCGTCACTTCGCGGATCGAGATCGCGGCACCGCCGCGGGTGTTGCCGTCGAGCATTGTCAAGATCGTTCCGGTAATCTCCACACGTTCATTGAACTGTGCGGCGATATTGACTGCATCTTGACCGGTTGTCGCATTAGCGACAAAGAGGACATTATCGGGACTTATCGCCTCTTTAATCTGTTGCAGCTGCTCCATCAACGCTTCATCGATATGCAGCCGGCCTGCGGTATCGACAATCAGCAGATCGTGCTGTTCGTCTTTTGCTTGTTTAAGCGCTTTTTTTGCCACAGAGACAGGATCGTTTTGTCCTTCTTCAGCAAAAACTGGAACATCAATCTGTGCTCCAAGCGTTTTCAGCTGGTCGATCGCTGCTGGTCTCTGTAGATCGCAAGCGGCTAACAGCGGCTTTTTTATTTTGCCCTGCTTTTTCAGCATCCGCGCTAATTTTGCGCAGTGGGTTGTCTTACCCGAGCCTTGCAGTCCGCAAACCATAATGACTGCAGGAGCTTTTTCGAGTGAAAGTCCGACTTCTTCACCGCCCATTAATGTCTGCAATTCGTCATGAATAATTTTCACAAACTGCTGACCCGCGGATACCGATTTTAAGACTTCGTCGCCTAAAACTTTCTCTTTCACCCGCTTAATAAGGACTTTTGTTACGCTATAATTAACGTCAGCTTCGAGGAGCGCCAGCCGCACTTCACGTACAGCATCGCTGATGTTTTCCTCTGTCAGCTTGCGTTTTCCGCCTAGCTTAGACAGAAGACCTTGCATCTTTTCAGTGAGAGCCCCGAGCATAGTCTTCTCTAAAGTCGCTAATTTTCACAGTCAAAGTAGATAGGATACTCAAAAAATCATTCAATTTCAAGGAAAAAGAACCGCTCATGACCGGACCAATCCTTTTCTACCTTTTTTTTCTTCCATCTAGGATGTTCGAAGAGGCTTATAAGAGCTTCGCCCTGTCCTGTGCCGATCTCAAACCAGGCATGTCCACCGGGATTCAGCAAGCGCGGCAGTCCTTGTTCAAGGCGGCGATAGCACTCTATCCCCTCCTCGCCGGCAACAAGCGCCATACGAGGCTCATGCTCGCGCACTTCACGCTCAAGCATCGCATATTCTTTCTCCGCTATATAGGGAGGATTAGAGACCACGTAATCAAGTTTCAACCCTTCTAAGGGCTCTAACAGATCACCTTGAATGAACTCAACATCTACATTATTTTGTAATGCATTTTCTTTAGCAATAGCCAGCGCCCGATCAGACAGGTCTGTTAAAAAGACTTTCAGCTCTGGCAGCCGTTTCTTTATAGCGATACCGATACACCCTGAACCACAACATACATCAGCTAAAGTTTTTTCTTTACAATCGACACTTTCAAGATCTTTTACAATCTGATCAACGAGAATTTCTGTTTCCTGTCTTGGAATGAGCACATCCGGAGACACCTTGATGCGGCAACCAAAAAAATCTACCTGGCCATGGATATAAGCAAGAGGCTCCCCAGCAGCGCGCCTTTTAAGCGCTGAACGACAATCCGCCATCTCTTCTTCAGTTAACGGACGATCATACTCAAGATAAAGATCTATGCGTTTTTTATCTAACGCATCAGCGATCAAGTCCTCTGCTTCTCTACGGGAACGATCGACGCCATTCTCATGCAAATATTCGGCACAGAGATTGATGATCTCAAGAACGGTTTTCATTGGAGTTTCTCTTGATGCGCATGAGCGACAAGAGCTTCGGAAAACTCTAGCAAATCTCCTTGCATCACACGGTCGAGGCTGTAGCGCGTGAGGTTGATACGGTGGTCAGTCACACGGTTCTGTGGAAAATTATAAGTACGGATACGTTCAGAGCGATCGCCGCTGCCGACTTGCGAAGAGCGGCTACTCGCCACTTCTGCTTCTTTTTTCTGCCTTTCTACTTCAGCGATCTTCGCTTTTAGTAGACGCATTGCCTGCGCTTTGTTTTTATGCTGACTACGTTCCTGCTGCGAGTAAGTGACAACCCCTGTTGGAATATGAGTGATACGTACGGCACTGTCTGTTGTATTGACATGTTGCCCGCCGGCACCTGAAGCGCGGTAAGTATCGATGCGCAGATCTTTTTCGTCGATTTGAACGTCAGTATCATCATCAGGCTCAACCAAAACGGCAACGGTGATAGCCGATGTATGAACGCGTCCTTGTGTTTCGGTTTCCGGAATTCTCTGCACACGATGAGTTCCCCCTTCGTGTTTCATAAAACGATAAACATTCGGCCCGGAAAGAACCATCACGTATTCCTTGAATCCGCCTACTTCAGAAGGCGTACATGACAGCTGTTCATACTTCCACCCTTGAGCATCAGCGAACATTTTATACATACGCACGCAATCGCCAACGAACAAAGCCGCCTCATCGCCACCGGTTCCGGCACGTATTTCAATGATGGAATTTTTGTTATCTCTAGGATCGGGAGGGATTAAAAGATTGTGAAGACGCTTCTGCAATTCTTCAACATGGCCTTCCAATTTCTGAATATCTTCCTCAAGAACTTCTGCAAATTCAGGATCGCTTTCACTTTGCAAAAGCTCTCGATTGCCGCCGAGATCTTTTTCAGAGCGCGTTAATTCATCCCAGACTGATTTGACATCGGAAATGTACGCGTGCTCTTGAGTTAGAGCACGGTACTTAGATTGATCGTTGACAACGTCAGGCTGACCAAGTTGTTCTTCGATATCAGGTAGTCGGTTGAGGAGTTTTTCAACTTTTTTATTCATGGTCAGCTAAAGAAGTCAGGTTTATTTTTTTTTGGACTTCTTCGCAGGAGCCTTTTTCTCTTCATCTTTAGTCTCATCACCTTCTTCATCAGCGGCAGGCTTGGAAGCCTTCAAGCTGGCGTAACGCTTACGGAACTTGTCGACACGCCCTTCGGCATCGACTAGCTGCTTGCTTCCAGTGAAGAAAGGATGTGAAGCGGAAGATACGGATACGCGGCAAACAGGGTACTCTTTGCCTTCGAACGTTTCACGCTCTTCAGTCTGCAGGGTCGAACCGCAAACGAACTTGTGTCCAGTTGAGGAGTCTACGAATAGAACCTCTTGGTACTTAGGATGGGTATCTCTTTTCATGGGTATTAACTCCGAGAGTGCTATATTTTTACATTCAAAGAGTAAAGAATATCGCGTCTAGCGATAAAAAACAAGGTTTTTTTGCGATTCGTTTTCTGCTACATTATCTTCATAACAAGAAACGCGAGAGAAAGATGATTCAAAGAAACGATAATGTCGCCAAACTGAGCAGCAACTACCTTTTTGTTGAAATAGCCAACCGCAAACGAGCCCTTCTCGAAAGACACCCCCATGCTCACTTAATTAGCCTTGGAATCGGCGACACCACCCTTCCGATACCCAAGCGCATCGCCGAGGCGATGGCTGATGCAGCCCTTAGGTTGGCAACTCCTGAAGGATATACAGGATATGGAACCAGTAAAGGTCGTGACGATCTCTGCGCTGCCATTGCAAAAAAGATTTACCAAAACCGCATTTCATCAAATGATATTTTTATTTCAGACGGTGCCAAATGTGATATCGGCCGTCTGCAGCACTTGTTTCCTCCGAATGCCGTACTCGCACTTCAAGACCCTGCATATCCTGCCTATATTGGTTGCAGCGTCATCAACGGCCACAGTGGAGAGTTCGACCCCATCAAGCAGCGGTACGACCGTATCATCTACCTTGCTTCTACTCCTGAAAACCATTTTTTTCCTGACCTTAATAAAGCCAAAAACGCTGATGTCCTCTTTTTCTGCGCTCCTAACAACCCCACCGGAACTGTATATACACGAAAACAACTGCAGCAGCTCGTCGATTTTGCTCTGGACGAGGGTGTATTAATTCTCTATGACACCGCCTATGCGTCATATATCGACGATCCGGCGATACCGAAATCGATCTATGAGATCCCCAAAGCAGATCAGGTTGCTATTGAAACCGGATCTTTTTCCAAATCCGTCGGTTTCACCGGCGTCCGACTCGGATGGACCGTGGTTCCTGAAGCTGTCCGCTACCAGGACGGCACCCCAATACGGGATGACTGGATGAAAGTGATCTCTAATTGTTTCAACGGTGCATCGAACATCGTCCAGGCTGGAGGTCTTGCCGCGCTCACTGATGAAGGGCTTGCTGCGGCGCAGCAGTTGATCAATTATTATAGGGAGAATGCTGCTCTGTTGAAAGATACGATGCAAGGCAAAGGCTATCGTTGCTATGGCGGAGACCATGCCCCCTACATTTGGGTTGATCTTGAAGGGAAAAGTTCGTGGGACATGTTCGACCATATCCTCCAGGAAGCTCATATCATCACGACACCGGGAGCAGGGTTCGGACCCGATGGCGAAGGCTTCTTGCGGTTAAGCGCATTCGGCAGCCGCGAACAGATCGCTGATGCTGCCGAACGGCTAAAGATGATTTAACGTTTAGTTTGTTCCTTCTTCCATAGGCGATATACTTTGAAAAGCGTTTCATCTGTTCGATCGTTCCAGCGCAATTTAAAATCGTCTCTATCGATGATCTCTTTCACGAACTTCACATACTCTTCAGTATCAGATTGGAAATTACGATACTCTTTTGTCTTATGAAAGTAATGATCTGCAATTTTTCCCGGAACACCTGTTGCCGTGAGGATCAACAAGGTAAGACCTGCTCCTCCCAAGATTACCGAGCCTGCTGTTAAAGCTATTGCAGACGCTGTAAAAAGTGGAGGCACAAAAACCAGTGCCAGTGACAGCGCTGCTATTGCTCCCAACGCAACAAAAGTGACGATTAAAATCGTTCGATGAATTTGATTCGATTTATCGAGGTAGTTACCACTAAGATCTGAAGTTTCAGGGATAGATGAAAACAATCTGCTATTGTTGTTTTTCACCTGCAAATAGGAATCATCGGCTTCAGCACTTTGATGCCAACTTTTCCATTCTTTCGCTAAATTCATTATCTGACTGCTCATAACTTCTCCTAAATAATTTTCAAAAAGAACATCATAAGTGAAAAATGTTAAGTTATTATAAAGAAGAGAGTTTTCCGTAAAACACACGCGATAGCACAGATTAAATTATTTACTTTTCAAGCATCCTCAACAGACATATCTCTTGATTTTAGACAGGACATCAAATATATTTATCGAAATAAAAAAGGTAGCAGATGAATCCTGTTAACTTCTCGAGTTCTCAATCTTTCAACGTTGCTTGCCTGTCTTTAGTCCGCGATATGGAAAAACCGTTCCTCGACTTTGCAAAAATCGTCGTCAAGGAACTTGTTCATCTTCCTGAAAGAACATATTTGGTAGTGCTTCCTGAATACTGCTGGCGACTGACACCTTGGGAGGACCTTCAACCC
>JACKPN010000009.1 GCA_024233575.1 Chlamydiales bacterium | reverse complement strand
CGTTCAGTAATTGAGAGACTGTCTCTAATGCTCAAACAGTAGTTGTCTGTGTAATCATCATGATGCTGATGGTATTAAATGTCATGTGCAGCCCAATCGGCGCCCAAAGAGAATTGCGTTTTTCATAAACGAATCCAAGGTACAAAGAGAGCGTAAACAGGGATGCTAACAAAGGAATATTTGAATACTCCTGGCTCGAAGAGAAATGAAAAAGGCTAAAAATTAAAGAAGCCAAAACGATACTTGAAACGCGCCCTAATTTTTGACGCAGCCAGCTCTGCAGCAAACCGCGAAAAAGAATCTCCTCCACAATTGGGACGACCGTAATCACGGCAGCGACCGTAGCGGTAAACAAAAGTGGGCGTCCTAACAGGTCTTTTACCTGTTTGACCGCAACTTGGTCGACAAGCTCTTCACCGGTAACGAAGGTCACAATCGTTGCAACCCCCTGTCCCACAAACAGCATGGCGAAATACCCAACAAGCCACGCTCCGGCGCCAAACACAAAGCTTTTAATATGGCGTTCACGCGTTTCCTGCCCCCAGATGGCTAAAGTCTTTTCTCTGCGTAGCGATGCAGCATACAGCAGAACACACCCTGACGAAAAGTAAATCGCAAAAATATTGATCCATGAAGATACATCAGGCTTGCCAACCTCGATTGATCCCGTAAGCAGATAAATGAAAATCCCTGCAATGCCGGGAGCGATGACAATGGCAGCTAAAAGAAAGATTCCGATCCCGAAAATGAGGTCAATTAGGGATACTTCGCCTTCTTTCTGTATAGGGAAACGCCACCGGTAAAAGCCTGCATACCATGCGATGCCTGACGAGGCGGCAAATAGTAGTCCCGCTACAAGGGTATTAGAGAGATTTTCCCACAGAAAAGTTTCCATAGCACCTATTGTATATTTTTTCTTGATTGCGATAAAATCATATTTGGGGAATGGTATTATTTTCTCCATATTTCGAGGGTAAAATCATGGAAAATTTGCTACAAACCATCGTCATCGCCTTCGTCATTTTTGGCGGAGCGTTAGCTTTGCTGGGACTCGGTTGGTTGGTAACGGGGAAGAAAAAGCTACGAGGCGGCACGTGCGGACGCGACCCGACAAAAAAACAAGACGACCCAAGCTGCCAATCTCGATGTGAACTATGCGACAAAGATAAAGAATGACAACTTACAGAAAAGAAGCGCCAGAAACAATCCAGAGAATGTTCGGCAGTATCGCCGACAAATATGATCTAGCCAATGCGATCATGTCGTTCCGCCTGCATAAGCGGTGGAACTCCCGCCTTGTCGACCTTGCAACTGAAGGCAAAGATTCGCAAATCTTTTTAGATTTGTGCAGCGGTACCGGAGATATATGCCTGGAGTATTTACGGCGTGCCCAGAAAAAAAAGCATGCTATCATGCTCGACTTTTGCCAGGAGATGCTTGATTGCGCCCGTGAAAAGGCGGTAGAAAAGCGTTATGATGTCTTCCATCAAATTGATTACTGCACAGCAGATGCTCAGCATCTCCCATTGGAAGATCGAAGTGTAGATTGTGCGACCATCTCGTATGGGATCCGTAACGTAAGCGATCCATCAGCTTGCATCAGGGAAGTATTCCGCGTTTTGCGGCCAGGAGGTCGTTTTGCTATACTTGAGCTTACCAGGCCATCTAATCCTTTCGTACGATTCGGGCATCTCGTTCATTTGAAACTATTGTTGCCATCTCTAGGAATGCTTCTAACAAAAAACAAGGAAGCGTACGAATATCTCAGCCAAAGTATCAGCAACTTTACTCCTCCGGAACAACTAGAGATGTCGTTGATTGACGCAGGATTCGTTGAAACGAAACGCTATCCCCTCCTTTTTGGTACTGCTACAATCATTACCGGAGAGAAAATATAACAACTCTCTTTTGAGCCACTTGCAAAATTATTTGAGAACGGTTTTTCTAGCGATCTAGCGGCTCACAAAGGGCGGAGTTCGAAGCAAACTGATGACAGTTTGCGAGAACGAGCACAAAGTGAGACGGAAAATTGTAGGAAATACGCCCCAAATAATTTTGAAAGCGCCTCTTTTAATAAACGATGTTTTTATTTAGAATACATTCGATAAAAACGGAGTTTATTGATGTATACTGGACAAGTATTAACGCACGCGAATTGGAGAGACTTGAAGCATGACGACCAGATTCGTAATGAATTAGTTGTTAGCAACCTTCCTTTCATACTTCGTCCTTCCCGCACTTCAGAAAAAGTAAATGTATTCGCTGTCACTTGGATAAACCTTTCCTCTCTGTCAAAGCCCGCAAAGCTCTGTCATCAGAGGATTGAGGTGACAGATGAAGGAAAAGTGATTGATGCCATAGATCCGACAAAGAATTATCTTACATTTTCCATCTTAGAGGAGAGCCTTAACATCAGGTGCAAATCATTCAAATTTCAACAAACCGCGCTTGAAATCGAAGCTTCAAAATATTACACATCTCCGTCAGGGAAGCTGTTCATGAACATCGTACGAGTCGATATTGGCTCTTATTCAGCATGTACAAGCAACCATGCGGTCAATTTTACTATTTCAAGCCTCGGACATATCATCTTAGAAAATATGACAACATTTACTTCTGTCGAGGTATTTATTTCTCAACTTGAGAGGGACTATCGAAAACAAATTCCTACCATTCATCTACAAATGATCAAAAGAACGCGATACTGGTGCGAAGATAAAACCATATATCGCTCAAGAGAAAACCACATTTCATACCTGAAAGAAAAGAAGCAGAAATTCCTTTTCAGACCTTCAAGCATTGAAGCGGAATATGTTTTTACTATTTCTGGATTCTCTGAAGAAAATGGCAAAGTTAAAGGAAAATCGATACGCATCAAGATTAACAATGAAGGCCAATTTGTAAACGCGATAAACCCGAGCGCCATATTTCCTACATTAGCCTTGTTGATCAATGTTATGAATGAACACTTCCTTTCTCCGGAAGAGATGAAATCACTAGGCAGTATCGACATCGCGACAAATTCGGCGGTGCTGAACCTTTCCTAAAGAACTTCGGGGAATGGCCTTCACATGTTGTACACGACGAATCCGCTCGAAAGGCATCACCTTTGCATTAAATATCTCTGCCAGCTCGGATCCGCTTTCGGAATTGGACACAAGATGAACAACATGCCCTAGCCTATCGCAGGGAACGGCGATAAGAGCATGATCACCTGCGATCTTTCCATCATCGATCAACATCTGCAACGTCTCTTGCAGGGATGCCAAGTTAACGCTCTCGCCGCCGATCTTGATGAAATCCCCTCGCCTTCCATGGACGATAAGACGATCATCAAGAATTTCACAGCGGTCATTCGTACAAAACCAGCCAGACTGTAGTGGATCGCTCCATGACACCCTATCCTCATCAATCGTCAGATACCCTTGTAACAAGCTCTGCCCGGCAATCCATAGGACACCATCTTCATCGATTTTCAAGCGAACATGGTCAAGAGGCTGTAATGTCAGGGGCTCTGTTAAGGTTGCTGTTGCAATTTGCGAGGCGTACTCCGTCATCCCGTAGCTAGCAATAAGCGGCCAGCCCAACCGGGTGGCTTTTATCTGGAGCCGGGCATTAAGCCTTCCACCCCCAATGATCACAGCACGCAGGAATGGCGGCGCGACAAAACCTCCTTGAACAAGATCGTAAACTTGTGCTGGGACAAGAGCAGAGATCGTGCAATGGTCCCGTTCAAGCATATCGCAAAAACGACCGGGATTCCAGCGTCCTGACAACCGCGAGACTTTACACCTCGAAGCAATGGTCCGCGCTTCAATTCCGAGTCCGCCTACATGAAAAGTCGGCAGCGCATGAAGCCAACGGTCTTCTTTCGTGGCATTCAAATGACGATTAACTGCCTCAGCAGAGAACAAAAATGCTTCTTTAGGGAGGACTGCCCATCGTGGTGCCCCTGTCGTTCCCGATGTCGCAAGGATGACAGAACTGTCAACAGGGACAGTAGAAAGCAACAGTGAGCGGATTCTTTTCTGCTCATCGGCAGGGATTCTAGGATTCAGCAGAACAACGTTATCTTTAGATTGCCAATCGATCATGCCAGTGCTAGCCAATTCTGTTTTTCGAGCAGGTCATCAAAACCGAAACCCGTTCCTGTTGGCGCTTGCAAAAAAGGGCCTTTACCATGAAGCAGTTCAGAGAACGGCGTTGTCTCATAAACGTAGTGCGACAGCAAACCACAGGTTTTCATGCGTTGCGGTTGATGCCGCATCATTTCTGCCGCTACACAAGCGGCGCACATCTGTCCAAAGGGATGATCGAGGTATGAGGTAAAAACAAACGCCTGACTCGTTTGCGAAGTAATAAATTCGCGTTCTTGATCAACGGCAGGTTTCACGACAAGAACTTTTGCTGCATTGAAACCATCGCGAAGCGCATGGATGGCAGGCTTGTCAGCTGCAAGATTGACACAGTATTTTTCTTGCATGGCCTGCCAAAAGATCGGATCATAAGCAAAGGGGTCTTCAATAAAATCAATTTTCGACGACCATGGAGCGATCTCCTCGAGGAAGGTTTCGAACTGTCCACGTAGCAGCTTCATATTGAAATCAAGACGCAACCGTACTTCAACACCCGATGTCTCTTCCAGAATTTGCTTTAACTTGGCACATTCGCGATCAACAGCATCACCCATTTTAATTTTGAAATAGCGGAAGCCTTGCAAAAAGTCTTGTTCTAAAGATGACGCACTCCATTGCATGATGTTGGGAACTAAACGATGACTGGGGGGGATGGTGATGTCATCGAACAGATTGACTTTCACCGCGCGCGCCTGTGCATCCACTCTAGCGAATGCGATCGACTTGATCAACAAGGGTGTCAGGTTATTCGTATGCGTTACAAGAAGTTGTAGATGCTCCTTTAGTGGCTTATCTCCTAGCTCAGTCCAGGGGTGGAGGTCGGCATATCCCCGCGTTCCATCCTCAAAATCGACCCTTAACAGCGCACCAGTTCTCTTCCCTGCTCCATCACGCCGTTTGAGTTCATAGCAAGAATAGGCAATCTTCATCCGATCAGCAACCCTCCGGCAAGGAGGAAACCAAATGCTAGTTGATGAAGGGCCGCCATCGCTAGGAAACGATTATAGTCTTTTGATGGCTCTGTGACAGCGACCGCGTGAACGACTTTCGCGCCTAAAGCAAGCGCAAGGAATGGAGCTGCAGCGATCAAAATGCTATCGTTATAAAAGGCGAACACATTTAAAGCGTATGGAGTAAAGATCATCACCGCAAGTTCAATGCGAGAAAATGTAGAACCGAACCGCACTGCCAGTGTGCGTTTATTGTTGCGGGCATCTTCAACCACATCACGGAGGTTGTTGATGATGCTCATGGCAGTAGCAAGCATCCCGACCTGTAATCCGACGAGCACTGCTTGCGGAGTGACTGTACCGACTTGCACGTAATACATAGCCGTTGTGCAGACTAGACCAAAAAATCCGATGACGAACAAATCGCTCAAACCGACATAAGCAATAGGGAAGGGACCGCCAGTGTAGCAATAGGCGCACAACACCGAAATCCCAAGGGCAGCAGCCAAAGGCCATCCCCCCTCAAGCATCAACGGCATGCCAATAAACAGCGCAAGAGCTAAGAAGACTGCCCCGGCAGCGAGCACTTGAGTGATGGAAAGAATCCCTTGCTGCGTCACGCGCGCAGGACCAAGCCTATCATCCGTGTCTGTCCCCTTTTTGAAGTCCAATGCATCATTGACAAGGTTAGTGCCGATCTGAATGCACAACGCGCTGCAGAGACCGCAAAAAGCAAGAAAGAGATTCACTGTCCCTGCCGCCTTCCAAGCTAATGTCGTAGCCAATAGAACAGGTACGATTGATGCTGTTAAAGTCTTTGGACGTGCAGCCAGCAGCCATGGAACGAATGACGCTCTTTCAATCTTCTCCATTATGGCAACCTTTTAAATTTGCTGAAGTCAGGCTGACGTTTCTCTAAAAAGGCATTTTTACCCTCTTGCGCCTCTTCAGACATATAATAAAGAAGGGTCGCATTGCCGGCGAGGTCAAGAAGTCCCATCTGTCCATCGCAATCGGCGTTCATCGCAGTTTTGAGGCAGCGAAGCGCTAGTGGCGAGTGGTTCAGGATCTCACGGCACCATTGCAACGTTTCCGTTTCGAGATCTTCAAGAGGAACCACATGATTAACCAACCCCATCTGCAAAGCCTGTTGCGCATCATACTGACGGCAAAGGTACCAGATCTCTCGCGCGCGTTTTTGACCGACGATCCGTGCAAGGTAACTGCTTCCCAGTCCCCCATCGAACGAACCTACTTTAGGTCCTACCTGTCCAAATTTCGCGTTTGTTGCTGCAATGGTCAGGTCGCAAACGATATGAAGGACATGTCCTCCACCAATTGCATAGCCGGCAACCATGGCGATGACCGGCTTTGGGAGCCCGCGGATCTGCTTCTGCAGGTCGAGAACATTGAGACGCGGAACACCGTCATCGCCAACGTAGCCTTCGTCGCCACGAATCCTTTGATCCCCACCTGAGCAGAAAGCATCGGGACCTTCGCCGGTTAAGATGACGACGCCAATATCGGAATCATCGCGGCATATATGAAAAGCATCCTGCATTTCTGTAACGGTCTGAGGGCGGAACGCATTACGCACTTCCGGCCGATTGATTGTGATTTTTGCAACACCATCGGCAGTCTTTTCAAACTTGATATCGCTGTACTCTTTAATAGTTTTCCATGTCGTTTCTTGCTCAGTTAGCGTTTGCATAATGTGCTCCAAATTCTTCTATCTTTTTTTTAAATAATTGACCATTTTCCCATGGTACGCGATGCCCAGCATCTTGAGCAACCCAAATTTCAGACCTTTTATTTTTAAGCCGAACCTGCGCTGCCAATGAACAGAATTTGGTATCGCGCTCCCCGATAACCCATAAGATAGGCATCGGCAGATCAGCGATCTTATCGAATAAATAGTCCTGCTTACCTAATGACCAATAACACAAGCTGTCGGCAAGTTTTTTACGGCAATAATTTTTCTTGTCTCTGAAAAGCTGTTGTCCTGAAAATACCGATTGATTGTTCCAGTCTTTAATTACTGTATCCCAATCATCATTAAGAAAACGTTCCGCCCAAACAGCATCTTGTTTGATACGCTCATCACGCTCTGCATATGGCATCCCCGGATGCGCAGATACAATCACCGCCGCATTCCACCTTTCCGGATGTTGGATGAGGGCATGCAGTGCCAGGCGCCCGCCGAGGGAATACCCCATCAAGATCTTTTCTTCCGCCACTCGGTTAAAAGTTGCTGCCCACTCGTTCATTCCGCACTTTTTTCCCGGTTTCGCAATCTTATAGATATCATACCCATTGACACCGGGAAGATGCCAATCATCCGCTCTGCCTAAAAATCCGTGAAGAGCGGCGATCATGATGACTTCCAAAATGATACTGTTTGTTCTTCATCAGGTATCAGCTCAATAACTCTAGGCATCTTTGCAAGCGGGAGAGTTTCTGGAACGCTATGCCAACATAGATAATCGAAGTTCCACATTTTTGCCCAATATTCAAAACGATGACTATGGCGACATTGCATCTCGGAATCAGGAAAATGGTGGCTGAAGATCTTGCCCCCGCCATTGTTGATGATAACGATGGTGATCGGGCACGTGTCCATCTGTTCGAAGATCCAAGGGGCTACAAGATCGTACAAGGCGGTCAAGTCGCCAACGATTGCCCAGTTTTCACTCTTGGGACTGCAAAAGCCGAGAAACGTCGACAGCTGCCCGTCGATACCGTTGACGCCACGACTTGCCGCCACCTCAAATCCCCTATCTTCTGAAGTCGCATAGCGATCCCATTCACGGATCGGCATGCTATTTCCAAGATAGACAAGAGACTGTTTCGGAATCACCTCGGAGAGAGCACGAACCAGCGATGGCTCAGCAAGGGGCAAGCTGCGAATTTTTTCTTCGATGAGCAAATCCGGTACGACTGTTTCTGAAAATTGGCAAACATCGCACTCATTAAGCGTCTTTGTAATATCCGCTGCCTCTGTTTTCATCCAGCTTAACCCTGAAAAAGGCTGTTCCGACAAACAGAAGGTCGGCATTGGATGTTCTTCAAGATCACGCCAGATTCTCGCAGTCGGCACTCCACCGATTCGTAATATCGCATCATACTCTCCTGTCAGCTTGAAAGTTCGTTGCCCTTGAAGGTCGCTTTTCTCCCTCAGTCCTGATACCGCTTCAAGATAGGCAGTCATGCCACTTCTTTTGAGAAATTGATGTACAGCGTCTCGCGTATCAACCGATAAAGTAGAAACAATCGCTAGAGGATGTTTTTTGTCATGAAGGAAATCAGAAAGTTCCAGGGAATGATTCGTTAACGGCGCCGCTTCCTTATACATAGCCGGACTCAGGCCGACACCGTCGTAAACTTCAGCTTTGGGTTCTTCAAAACACACATTAAGATGCGCCGGACCACGCAACCCCCACCGTTCCAATGCACACGTTTCTCCCGACTCAATATCTTGTTCAAAATGTGTATAGTGGCTAAAAAGTCCCACCTGCTCTACAGCCTGCGGCGCACCCGTTCCGCGCATCTTACGTGGACGGTCAGCCGTCATCATCAACAGAGGCAGCCCGGTATAGTGTGCTTCCATCGCCGCTGGGAGTAATTCGGCTGCCGCTGATCCTGAAGTGGTAATGACTGCTACTGGGCATTTGGTGACACGTATCCTCCCCAAAGCAAAGAAGGCTGATGACCGTTCTTCAGACCAGTAATAGCAACGGACGCCTTCTATTTTTTTAAGAAGCAAGATAAGAGGAGCATCGCGCTTTCCAGTGCAAATACAGAATTCTCGAATTCCTGTAGCAAGCGCAGATGAGATCACCTCCCGCGCTAGGTTTTCGCAACTAGACCTAGCTGCGATTTGGTCGCGTTCAGTTTCAATTGCAGCTCCTGCCATTCATCCTCCAGATTGCTTTGCGGGACGACTCCGCAGCCGGCGCCCACGCGCACCGTACCATTGTTCCATTGCACATTCCGTATAGCCACGTAGCAAGAGCTTTTATTACGATAGTGGAGCACACCTGCTGGCGCACCAAAACGCTGTCTATTGCACGTCGTCTGATAACGCCTCAGCCACTCTTCGCCCTCATTTTTGGGATATGCCCCAAGGGCTGGGGTTGGATGCAGCGCTTCGACCAATTTCATGATTGAAGGCATTGAACGCGCTTGCAGCTTGATGGGCGTAACCAAATGGCAGAGGTGCGGAAATGTTACAAGCTGCCTCTTACCTGTAACTACGGTCCCAATATGGTAAAGCGTTTCAGCAATTCCTTTCACGACAAACTGATGTTCATTTAGTAGTTTCTGATCTATTTGTTCTTCATCGGATACTGTGCCTGCGCATGCGACTGTTTTTGCTGTCTTGTTTGCATGGTCTACGTCAAACAAAAGCTCAGGGGTTAGGCCGATCATCCCGCTTTCGCGATCCCAATAGCCATATAAGTAAAGGGGATGTTTTTTTGAATTTTCCAACGCAGCAATCAACGTCGAGAGGATACGTGCTTGTGACATTACTCCTTCACCTTCGTCGAAAGCGATCGGAACGCCTTTTTTTAGCTTTTCATCTGCAAGAAGCGCCTGCAGTTCCGTGAATTGCTCTTCGAATGTATCCTTAACGCTTTCTTTCCATGAAATAGGTTGAACCGGAGGATGAGGAATGCGTGTCAGCTCTTTCATCAGCTGTTCGCGCGTCAGCTCTTCGACGGATTCGTGAGTAAATGCTTGGTACTCGTCTTCAAGGAAAAAATCAGGAAAATAGAAAACAGGCCCCTCTTGACGTGCGTTAACATCAATCCACGTACGCTTCCCCTCTCCTATTAATAATGATCCGTTAGATAGCGCTATGATAGCGCCAGATTGTAGAAATTTTGCCAAATTCATATCTGCGTCTCTCGTTCCAATGCATTCTTATCCTTGAAATAAAATAAAAACACAACAGCTGATGAGTTCATTGTCGAATTGGTGAGCACCCTGAGTAAGTGATTTTACCCTTGTACGGCGCTCCGATGAATTTAACATCCGCATGGAATATTGCCCCCTTATCTGCGGTCACTGAAAACGTAGGAAGAACAATTCCGTTAATTATCATATTCTTGCATTGGCTGATACGTCCTTTTTCTGTGAGAGTGACTCCACTACTGTTACTTTGAAAACAATTAATCGTTCCGTTTCCCCCGCAACTCATAAACACCGGTTTTCCAGGATTGACAACAATCTCATTCTCACTGACTCTTTTAATTATTTTATCGACAAGACCTTGATGAATGAAATGAATGCATATCGAATTGATCTTTTCTGCGCTGCTCTCATCGAGGTCAATTATTACAGGGCGATGAAGGTCGGTATCAATACGTAGAACTTTCTCCACTGTTATCTCTCTTGCTTTTAATCCGCTCCTGCAAACCACACTATCAAAACTACAACATGTTGCATCTAGCCGATCATTGAAAGTTGCTGTTCCATCGAAGAAGAGCCCGTTAGCAACCGTACCTTTCCTAAAAACGTAATCCCCAAAATAAATACGCCCTGCTTCTTCCTTTTCAGAATTAAGATTGATTTCTTGATCAAAATTCGCTCTGGAAATCGTAGGGTCAACTGCTGACGCTCGATGAGTTCCAATCATAAAGACCTCCTAAATTGGGTGATCAGCAACTTATCAAATGAATTATTTTAACGAAATTGAATTCACCAGGGGGTTTTAAAAATATATCTGTACACGCTATAAATACACTTATCCTGCGATCATTACTTGGTAATAAAATCTAATTTTAGAGATAATGAATCTATTGTTGTTGGGGTAATAGCTATCGTGGGTACTTTTGTTCAAAAAATATTCAATCTCTATCCGGGCGAAGGAAAACAAGCGTTTTTGTTCTCTTTACTTGCTTTCTTATGGTCATTTGGGATTACCAGCGCTCTTAAGTTCTCTGATGCTTTATTCCTAATCCATGTCGGCTCAGAGCACCTCCCTACCGTCTATCTTATTTCCTCGACTGGAATGATTGGGCTAGCGATCGCCCTGCTTTATATCTACCACAGTATCGACATAAAAAAGATCTTCACCACGATCCTGTTGTCCGCGGTAATTTTCTATCTAGGCATCTATTATTGCTTGATCCACAACATAGGCGTGGAGTCTGGATGGATCTGGTATCTGATCCGTATAGTCAGTTTTCAATACTACACAGTGTTGTGCACGGCATACTGGACTTTCATTGACCAGTATCATCATATACAGGATGCGAAGCGGATGTATGTCCTCTTCAGCTCGATGATTTTTCTAGGTGTCGCCAGCACAGGTGCAACAATGCGCTCGGGGCAATTTGAATACGTCGAAGTGATCGCTATCATTGTTTCCTTGTTCTTTGCTTCTGCGACACTAGTCCATTACTTATCGCGCACATCGCATATTGTTCATGAAGACCCTGAGCAGGACAGCAGCAGCCAGCACGCCAGCAATAGTTTGGTATCTACCCTCCGTCAGCTAGCATCCTCCAAATTTACCCTTTTGCTGATGTCTTGTAATTTCGTTATCTACTTAATGTGGGTAACGACAGAGTACAACTACTTCACTGCCTTTGACAAAGCTTTTGTCCCTGCTGAAATTTCCCCAGAGGAAGGAATCGCCAACGCTGATCTGACACTCTTCCTCGGACAGATCACCGCGATTGTCAGCGCCAGCAACCTCCTTTTCGGTCTTTTCTTCTACAGCCGCTTTCTGCGTCGCTTTGGAATCGGCGCTATGGTGCTTTTTACTCCAATCCTGATCGTCATGGCGTATGTTGGATGGATCAGTTTCGAATCGCTTATCTTTCCGATACTCGGTTTTTTTGTTGTAGAAGGTACTAACTATGTCCTTGATGACAGTAACTATAACATCCTTCTCAATGCTGTACCACATAGACTGAAATACAAGGTTAGAATCTTTATCGAATCCTTTTTTGAACCTTTTGGCATGTTGGGAAGTGCACTGCTTCTCTCTATACCGAATATCAATACGCTCTATCTTGGCTTTGTGCTAGCTCTAATGTGTCTGACTATCGCCCTTGCGCTACGCGCCAACTATTATCAGTCCATCTATCATAACCTACTTGCGAATGCCATTCATTTCGACTGGCCGTTAAAGCGCTGGTTCTCTCGTTTCAACAAACGGCAGCTGACCGCTGAACGTCAGTTTTTATTGGACCAGCTGCAACAAGGAGAAAGCCAAGCAAAAATCATGGCTGCCGAGGCCCTTTTAGCCTTCGACGACCCCTTGACCATCGAGACATGCACGAAAGCGATCCGATATGTTGAAGACAGTGACAAAAGCGCCATGCTTCATGTATTTGCCGCTTCCGGCCATGCTGCATCTAACAACATCCTGCAACTTGTGTATGAGTGGTACCAAAGTACAATAGCATCACCGGTGCAAGGCGAGCTTGCGTTTTATCTGGCAGCGCGCGGCGCCTTTCCCACAGAAGAAGCGATATTGCTCCTTGACAATGAGCAGATCACGCTATCAGGGGCAGCTCTTCTGGCAATGATGCAAGATGGCCAAAGCGACTACTCCCAGCGTTTGGAACAGATGCTGCAATCATATCGACAAGAAGATGTCATGGTCGGTATTGCTATCCTTGAAGCATTGGGATCCCACTACTATGTCGACCGGTTACTCCCTTTTCTTGATTGCGATTCCCTCGTCATACAAAGAGCTGCAATGGCAGCAATCGCTGCCCTCTGCGACAGACGATGCCGTTGTCATGGACGAACGATCCTACATCACTTGAAGCAAACAAGCGACAGCGCCATCCGCAAGTCCTGTCTACAAGCTCTTGGACGGATACAAGATTCCTCATTTGCAAAAGAAATTGTCATGAGCAGTCTCCACTTTCGTCCATCGGAGAGAAGATTGGCTGAGGAAATCCTTGTTTCGATGGGTTTGAAGAGCGTTCCCATCATGGTTGCCGTTACCTGCAACGGAAGGCTTCCGTTGCAACAGCGTATTCTCGCAGGCCGTGTGTTGGGGAGACTTGCTCCCCCGCAGCTGCATGCTTTACTGCAAAAGACCCTGCCACAAGAGATCGAACGCGCTTATACCTACCTTTATTACTATAACAATTTTGATTTTGATATTCCACGGCGAGAGGCTGAGCTGTTACGTGAAGCGCTGCTATCAGGTTACCACTCTATGCTTCATTATATCATACAACTTCTTGGAGCTGCCGGAGAAGTTGAAGATACAGACCTCCTTACCAGAATGATTCGAAGTCCGTCGGTAAAGATCCGCAGTCAAGTTGTTGAAACTTTGGAACGCACCTGCGAACATAAGATCTTTCTGCAGATGCTGCCGCTAATTGAAGAATCGCCGGTGCAAGAAAAAAACCGCAGCTACCACGATTATGGTTACCCCGTAATGACATTGCAGGAGCTTCTCTTATGGTTAAGTCAATCACCCAGCTCTGTTGATCAGATTGCCGCTGCGACAGTATTGTATAACCTGACGATTCCCGGTTGGAAGCAAACCCTAAAAAAACAGATGGCCAGCGATGAGGTGTTGATCCACCACTTCGTTGCAGAACTTTTGGAGACGCCATGAAACCTTTTACTCTGATGGAAAAGGCTTTTATCATCAAACAAACCCCTTTGTTTTCTGCTCTTGACCTTGACTCGCTATTACCGATTGCCGACAAGCTTAATACGATGGAGATCAACACAGGCGACATCGTCTTTGCTACTCAGGAGCATGCTTACAGCATGTATTTCCTTGTAGAAGGACGAATAGAAATCCGCGACGAAGACGATACCGTCATCGACAGGCTGTCGCCTATCGATTTTTTTGGCGACGAATCCCTCTTTAACGGGCAGCCACGCAGTTACGAGGCACGAGCACAGACGCCATGTACCTTATTAATATTGTCTCGAACAAACATCATGACCATTATCTCCGAATTTCCTAACGTTGGGATCGAGCTTCTGGAAGAGTATACCGCCGTCAACACCTTTCGAAGAAGAGGTCAACCATGAACCTACGCACGCGTCTGATCGCTTTTTTCCTTCCTGTTCTTTCCATTTATACCGTTCTCATTTCACTATTATGGCACCTCCATTGGTACAGCGACACCTGGATTGTCATCATCTGCATTCTGGCAACCATCATACTGATCGCGTTAACGATCTCTTTCACAGCATCGCGCATCGTTAAACCGCTCCAAACCCTCAATAACGCCGCCCTTAATATCGCCGCCGGCAACTATGGGGAGACGATCACGATTGCAGGTCCCAAAGAAGTCAAGGAACTGGTCAACACTTTCAACACAATGAGCGTCTGCCTTGAAGAGCAAGTGCTTCGCCTGAAAGAACATGTCGAACTCTTTGAAAAGCAGTTTGGCGAATGGCAATGTTCGTTGCTCCTGCAGGATTATATCCTTGAACGTGTCGTCGACCGCTATCAATCCAATCATCTTGAAATCCGCGTTATTCACTCCCCGAATGAGAAAGAGATTACCGGATATCATCTGGAGATAGAAAAGGGCGACAAGCGAGTAGCTCTTCACTTAAGCAGAGCGGAACGTCCAGGTGTAACGGGGCTCGTCGATCTGATCCACAGTTCGAGAACAGAGGAAAAGCTATCGGTAGCTATTGACCTCGCCAAATCGCAGGCCACCTACCAAAGTTCCTCGCTTCCGGCTCCGTTGATCTGGGCGACAGCGCGCGAGCAGTGGAGTCAAAACGTTGTAGCTGTTGGTGATTACGTAGTCATCTTTAACAGGGAATTTGCCGATTTATTCCCTGATGGTGAACACCTTAAGAAGTGGTTCAGCCGTGTGTTCTACAACTTTGGCGATGACGACATGGACACCATTTTTTCCATGTTGGACCAACAAGTTCAACACCTTAGAACGAAATATGAATCTAACTCGCCTGATATCATTATCTTACTGCTAAATTTGCAATAAATTTGCCATCGTGAGATAGAGTATATCAGAGCGATCTCACAAAGCACGGATGCTTCGTGGGATTTTTTTTATCTCTTTTTCAATTTCCAAATAAAAGTTTGAAGTTCTAAACTCACAATAACTAACGACTTGTACAACATAAGCGCGGAGGAAACTGTGACTCAGCCCAGCGCGGGAATATTGGAAAAGGCTCATGAATGGTTTTTTTCGTTGACCGATCCTGTCAAAAGAATGGAGAACAAACGCAATAACCTGATTGCTCAGCTAGAGAAAGACAATAAAGAGCATGCGGTTCTCCAAAATACTCTTTCCACATTGACCGCTACTATAGAGGAAAAATCTCACAACATGATTGCATGTCAGCAACAAGGGCTGGAAGCCATCGCCCACCTTGTTGAAAAGGTAAATGCAACAGTAGCCGCAATGTTTGGCCTACCAACACGTAGACGATATCCTATTGATGAAATCAACCATCAGTTAATCAATGACATCAATCGCTATCTCGACGAACTAAATGAATATGCCGGTGACCCCATCGACTCCCTTTCTTTTTCTTCTAGAAAAGCCGTCAGAAAGCAATATGAGCAGCTTTATCTAAGGTTATCGTTTGGTCTTTTTACTTCGTTAGACCATGGCACCGACGCTATCCAGCAAACAGAGCGTACAGACTGGACAAAGCGAGAAAAAATTAATGATATGGTAGATGTGAGAAAAGAGAACGCCCAATTCCTGTTCAGGTCAATCCATAATTTCCGCAAAACGATTCAGCATCTCTTTCCTGAGACAATCTCTCCACCTGAAAGCAAACAAGCAAGTTCTTGGTGGCCTTTTAATGGATCCACAAATGAAATTAATCGAATGATTGACGCATATCATGCTCATGATGCCGCCTGCGATAAGATGCGGGAAACTTACTATGAAGCGCTCAAGAAATATCAGAAAGCAAAGAGCACTTCAGATCAGGCCAAGGAGCTGATTTGCAAAATATCTTCACCACTTGAAGGATTAGTCAATTCATTTGAAGAAGAAATAGCAGTTCAACGGGAGATGGAACTTGCTCGACAAGAGATGCAAAAAGAGCACTATCGAGCAAATCAAAATCTTGATGAGATCTACAATTATCTTCAGCGGTCCCATTGCCGTGCATGCAACTTCCCTAACGAAAAGGAATATAGTCAAAGTGGTATGGATCCGGAATCTCTACAATTTCCTGAAGACTGCCCCGACAGCTTTATTTCGCTATTTAAAGAAGGACATATACTGATCTCGAAGCTCCTGGCCAATGTTAATGTCACTGTCCCCGCTGACAACATCGAAAACACCTTATACACATTACAAAATCTATGCTCTAGATTAGTAATTAAAGAAATCAAGGAATATCAGCTTCCATTTCCTAAAGAGGCTAAACTAGATAAACAAGCGGACTGGTTTTTGAGAATTTCACGTTACCGACAGTTAGTCATTGCAAAAACAGTCGCTTCATTAGCACAGTTGAAGGATATATTTACAAATCTTTTTCCCCCTGATAAGCAGGAAGAGAAAAATACTCAAGAGACGATCTACAGCAGCATGATCAATTGGTTTTCTTCAGAGCCCAAAACCGGATACGAAAAAGGAAAAGGGCCAAAGGCTATTCATCAATTGATCCTAAGTTGCTTTGAAGTCAACACGCAAGCTGATGTCAGTGGATTTAACTATTTTGCACACATCAGAAATGGATATAATGCTGGAAAACAAGCACGATCGCTCAATCAACTCATCGTACAAAAGCTGCAAGATCTAAAAAACCTTGAGGAGTCGTTAGCCCTCCATGGAAGGCAAACTCCGTTAACGATCACCTACTATGAATCAGAGGACAGCGGTACAGGAAATTTCAATGAGAGCGCCAGCTGGTAGCGCTGAGACTTCAATGGTCTGACGTGCCGGTGCCGCCCCTTCCAGCCATTGCCCATACACTTCATTGACCAGAGAGAAAAGAGAGAGGTCAGTCAAAAAAATCTCTACCTTAACGACTTGCGACTTATCACATCCTGCAGTGGCAAGAATTGCCTCGATATTATTTAGAGCCTGATGTGTCTGTTTGACAATTCCACCTTCAACAATCGATCCCGTTGCAGGATCTAGAGGGATCTGTCCAGAAACAAAGAGTAAAGCGCTTCCGGATTCCACCTTAATCGCCTGAGAGTAAGGCCCTATCGGTTTTGGAGCCCCATTGGTTTCGATCTGCGATACCATCCTCGTACCTCCACGTTTTTCATTGAAAAATGCCGCTTCGTTCGATTAATCTGCAAGAGAAAGGTCATTCAAGGAGGAAATTACCATGAGCAGCAGTATCGTTCAAAATCAAGAAGCAAGCAAACAGGTCAGCGCCCTTTTAGCAAAATGCCTCGCCACTTCGTATGTGCTCTACACAAAAACACAGAACTTCCATTGGAATGTTGTTGGCGCACGTTTTCACTCTCTTCATGAAATGTTTCAAGAGCAATATGAAGAGCTCTCTGAAGCCCTTGACGAGATCGCTGAAAGAATCCGGATGATCGGATCGAAGTCTCCCGGAACGATGAAAGAATTTCTCAACATATCGGCAATCAAAGAAGCTGAGGGCACCCTCAGCGAAGATCAAATGCTTCAGGAGCTTTTTCAAGATCATGAGTCGCTGATCGAACATTTAAATGAATGGATCAAAGAAGCAGTAGAACTCGGAGATGAGGGCACTGCCGACCTATTTATCCAAAGAATTCGCGCCCACCAGAAGATGGCATGGATGATCCGAAGTCACTTTTCGGAATAAAACGTTCTACATTAGACCTTTAACAACCGGTGACGTAGAATGTTGAAAAAAATAGTAGGATAGAAGAAATTTAAGTTGTGATGGTTTCGCAACTTAGGAAAAAAACATGCACGGATTTGATCAAAAAAACATCAGCACTGAACAAGAAACGCCAACTTGGATCAATGCCATTATGGCACGCTACACATATAGGCAAAAACTCGCTGTTGTCTTTACGATTATATCTGTCAGCATAATCATTCTGCTATGGATTATCTTTAGCAACCTCAACCAAGATATACAATTTGCTGAACTCGAGCTGAAGGGTAATGCCTACTTGAGGCCTGTACGCAATCTAATTGAACAGGTGTCGGAGCATAACCTTGCAAGCAGCCGCATCATTGCCGGTGACAGATTGCAAACCAAAAAAATCGAAGCTCTAGAAAAGGCAATCTCTTCAAATTTCCAAACGATTAGTGAGTACAATCGCAGCTATGCTAACGACTTGCTTACGCACCCTACCGACTTTCAAATTCGCGAGCTTAATAATCTGTCTGATGTGGAATTGGAAAATAAATGGGACATGATCCAGAAGAGCGCGCTTAAGAATAACATGACTAACAGCAACCAGATGCATGTAGATCTAGTTGACAACCTGCAGCTTCTTTTGATGTACATTGGCGACACTTCCAATATGTCACATGATCCAATGGTCGAAACGCGATATCTGATGGAAACATCTCTCGTCCGTTTGCCTGAAGTACAGGATCTGATTGCGCAACTTACTGCTATTGGCCGCAAGGTCATTGCCGACAACACTCTTACTGATGAAGACCGCTACCGACTCACATTTCTTGTCTCATTGCTACAAACAAGTATCGACGAAACAAAGCAATCCATCAAACGCGCAGTCGTCGAAAGCCGCAACATCAATAAAAGTTACGTTGAGCAACAAAGTATCAATACTCCCCTCGATAATTTCACAGAAAGTGTTGATGACCTCATTACTTTTACTGTAACGAAACTGATTCAATATCATCCTGGTAATGGTGAAGATTTCACGATAAACCAACTTGATGAAGCTTTTAATTCTTTAAGTGTCCAAGCATTCTCCCAAGGTTTTAACTTATGGGATGTTCTTCTGAATCAGACCGACCGCCTGCTTAATGAGCGGATCAGCGCTTTGAGGTGGCAGCGCTTCACTATTATTGGTATTTTTCTTGCCAGCTTCCTTGTTTCGGGGCTGATCACATGGCTGATCATTAAAGAAACCAACCGTTTCTTTACCAATACGCGTGCTGCAGTAATCCGATTTGCCGAAGGCGATCTCAGCAGCCGAACCGAACCTACTTATGATAAAGCTTTTGAAGAAATGAGAGGTCTTCTCAACTATCTTGGGGACACCATCGAAGACCTGATCTATCAGCTGCAAAAGTCCGGCGTGCAGTTAGCCACTTCAACAACGCAAATTGCCGCAGCAGCGAAACATCAGGAAGGCACCGTCTTCCAGCAAGAGGCAACGGTCAAGCAAATCTTGGTCACTGCCGGAGAAATCTCCAAAACGGCGAAAAATTTTGCCGACACTATGAACCGTGTTAGTAAAAGCGCTGAGGAGACCTCTTCACTTGCGACATCGGGACAGGAAGGGTTGATGCAGATGGAAGAGACAATGCACACGTTAGTTGCTGCATCGAAAAACATTGCTTCGAAGCTCGCTGTTCTCAACGAGAAAGCCACAGCCATCACCAGCGTGATCACTACGATCACAAAAGTTGCAGATCAGACCAACCTGTTGTCTCTCAACGCGGCAATCGAAGCAGAAAAAGCTGGAGAACATGGCAAGAGCTTTGCTGTAATCGCTCGTGAGATCCGCCGTCTTGCCGACCAAGTAGCCAATGCCACCTTGGATATCGAAAAGATGATCACCGAAATGATGTCGGCGGTATCCGAGGGAGTGATGAGCGTCGATAAGTTCTCCGAGGAGATCCGCACCGGTGTTGCGCAGGTATCTACCGTCAGTGAACAGCTCAATAGCATCATTGAGCAAGTGCAACAGCAGACAGAGAGCTTTGAGAATGTCAACAAAGGGATGCAGACGCAGTCGCTCGGAGCAGAGCAAATTAACGAATCTATCATGCAGCTGAGCGATGCCGCCCAACAGACGACTACATCAATCCGACAGTTCCACACTGCGATTGAACAATTAACGATGGCAACGAAGGACATGCAATCTTCAGTATCAAAATTGAAGCATTAACGATGAAAAAAACGTGTTTATCCATATTCATTACAGCGCTTTTCCTTGCCGGCTCTGCAGCTGCCGATGAGCTAGAAGACACCTTCTTTCTCGCCAAACCCACAGAGCCTATCTTTCAGTTTGAAGGGTCAGGCATGTATTATTTTATCACTCCCGACCTTGCTTTAGGCACTCAGCCTGTCGAATATCCTGAAGATCCATTTGACCACTCCTGGCGTTTTGGGCTACAATTCAGCCTGAACATACCACTTTAACTCTCTCATAATATTTGTACCGGATAGGCGAATCTCCATGAGCAGCAGGCTATATGACCGGCGTCAAAAAGGACGACATTTGATAGCGTGTAGAAGAATACTATCAGAAACTTGAAAACGTCCCAAATGGCAGGTATCGCTTCTAATATCATAGACTCTAAACCTTAGATTTTTCTATAATAGCTTGACTACGACGTTATAGGAGAAGGTTATGGCTCTTTTTGATCTCAAAGGAAAACGCGCCTTTATTGCAGGTGTCGGTGACGACCAAGGATATGGCTGGTTTATTGCGAAAGCGCTTGCCGAAGCAGGTTGTGAAGTCCTGATCGGCACGTGGACACCGATGATGAAAATCTTCACTCAGGGGCTGAAAGCCGGCAAATTCGATGCTTCTCGGAAACTTTCTGATGGGAAGATGATGGACATTGCCAAAATCTATCCACTCGATGCAGCTTTTGACACTCTCGATGACGTCCCTGAAGAGATCAAGGAAAACAAACGTTATAAAGATGTCGAAGCCTATACCATCGCCGATGTCGCCGCTGCTGTAAAAAAAGATTTTGGAACGATCGACTTCCTTGTCCATTCGATTGCCAATGGCCCCGAAGTGCAGAAAGCCCTACTTGACACATCGCGCCACGGCTACCTTTCGGCGCTGAGCGCTTCCTCATATTCTTTTGTCAGCCTTGTCCAGCATTTCGGCCCACTGATGAATCAAGGAGGAAGCGCCCTCACGCTATCCTTCATAGCATCAGAACGTGCGATCCCTGGCTATGGCGGGGGGATGAGCTCCGCAAAATCGGCACTTGAGGGCGATGTCCGCACTTTGGCATGGGAAGCGGGACGGCGCTGGGATATTCGCGTTAATGCGATCTCTGCGGGTCCTCTCCGTAGCCGCGCAGCTCGCGCCATCGGCTTCATCGATAAGATGATCAACTATTCCAAGGCCAATGCGCCGCTTGCTAAAGACCTTACCAGTCAAGAGATTGGTAACGCCTCATTATTTCTATTGTCCCCTATGGCATCAGCAGTGACGGGAGTGACCCTTTATGTCGATAACGGCCTTCATGCGATGGGCTTCGCTGTCGACTCTCCTTGCATGCAATAGACAACCGAAGAGAGAGAAATAGATGACATTGGCGTTGTTGCAAAAATAGCTGGGCGGAAAGACATTTCACAGGTATTTTTGCAACAACACCTACCGAAATCATTCCTCAAGTTGCTTTGGAGTAAATCTATTTCAACTATTTGTGGTACTTTCAAAATCAGGGCGCAGTTCTTCCGTTAGAAAATAGTTCAGAACGGTTCTAATCACGACAATAGCCCCCAGCATACCGATTTCGTTCCAGTTCGGGGAAATGGCTGTTTTTAGAATGTCTGCACCTATAAGAAATTCCAGGCTTAAACTCAACGAGCTTCCTAGACGAACGCGCATCGAAGAGATCAGTTCCGGTTTGAATGTAAATGGCAATGAGTTCTTTAGATAAAAAATAACAGTTTTAACCACTCCTAAGAAAATGATCGCAATTGCGACAGATTCTGCGATGAGAGCGACAAAATAGGCTGCTTCTTTGATGTATGCTTCCATGTAGCATGGTTTATCAAACCCAAAATAAAAACGGTATGAAAACTTTTGATTTTTCTTCGAAATATAGATATTTACTTGGTGAAATATTCCTCCTTTCCGAATAGTGATATATTTAAATCAGGCACCAAAATGTACATCTCAATGAACAGGCGAACGCGAACAAAAAAATGGGTAGCCATACTGTGCATGGCAGTAGCAGCTCATGTTGAATGTGCCGATTACATCACTTCCGGTGCTGCATATTTCCAAACTCAGAACATTGACGGCCATACGGGTGCTGTCGATGATGCTTTTTATCCGCTCATGGCGGCCCCTGCAAAAGTAAGCGCCACGACAAATTTATCTACTCCTTACCGAAAACATTCCTGGCTAGGCGGTATTCTTTGGGGAACGGAACAAAACGAATCTGATTATTGGCTGCCTAATAGCACAGGAACAGCATGGGTTCAGGCGATCTTCCGCCAACATGCTCTTTGGTGCGACCCGATGATCATCGAATACATGCAACCACCTAATAGGCAAGGTTCAGACATTACCAGCCGCGGGATAAATTTGTGCGCTCCTTATCCTTATCTCGCACCTGACACCCCTTATGACTCGTCATGCCAAGGCGGTGGTTATTGGACAGTGACGCCCTTGCAATTGGTAACGGATTCGCAATACACATTACTGATCGTTCCTAGTCAAACACCACCGAGTGATCCAGGGCCTACGCCTCCCGCATGGTCGCCAACATCATTCATGGTCGACCGTATGGGCGATTGGGATGCCGATCTGATCTATCAGGATCCGGCCGTTGAGACCAACTACCTGAAATTCACTGTGGCGCAAGGATCCCCTTTCGTCTTTATCGAAAGCCGGGGTTCGCAGTACGTAACTATTTCCAACCGCATGCAAGTTATTGTGGCAGCTACATCCCCTGCTGCGGTACCCGGCGTTAGCGGGGTCAGTTATGTGCTGTTTAAAGGCAACCAAAACGATCCTGCAATTTTCGATCATGCGACAACCCTCAACCCTCCGGCGCTCCAAGACAACTTTACGACATGGGCTCTCTTCTATAAAACCGACTCTGTCACCTCATTCACGGCAGGTACGTCAACGACATCTCCTCAAAATAGCGTCATCGAATTCAGTAACAGCGGTAGCACTCCTAATTATTTTGTCATCGCCCAGATACCGACGGTTTATGCTTACCCGACAGCAGGAGACTCCTATAACGGTGCTGTCAGCGCCGCTAACCTGACCGATGCCGATGCCTATGCTCAGGAACTTGGAAAATATGCCTTTAACTTTATTACCAATACCTCGATCGCTTATGAAGTACAGGATTTAACTTTTCTTACAACGACATATACAGCTTCTGTGAGCAATCCTTATCAGGTGTCAGGAATGACAGCAGACCTTGTAAGCACTGTCATGTGTCTCATGCCTCATCAATATCAACCCGTTGTTTTTGACACTTCGCTCGCTGCGCAAGACGTGTTGGATCTGACAGGAACCGGCAGCGTTGATTTTCCCATTCCGGCAGATTCCAGCAATCTTTTTTACTGGTCGGTACGAGGAAACCTAAAACCAATACTAGGTCCTTCCTTCAAAACACAATACATCCTTAACAATTTCCTTCCCGGGATGCCTCCTCCGAGCTGGGGTCAAGCTGTCAGCAATCCTGCTAAAGGGTTTAGTACAACAATTGGCCAGCTGCTTTTCGACAGTATTGATAACGAGTACATTAACAACCTGGCCAACCCAACTTATGCACCATGGAATACTGCGTACTACAACTTTTCTAAAGGCGTTTATGATGTAGGTAAAACATTATCTAAAGACGCCAAACAACTGTCACTTTTGCTTCAGATGCTGCAAGCTGTCGAAGATAACGAATCATCTTTTGTTAGCAGCCTCTTCGAAAGACAGTATAACGTCCGTTATGATCTAATCTATCGTCCCGGCAGCTTCAATACTCCTTCAGGACACCTGCCAGTGAGCAAGCTGCAGGCATTCATCAATGGCCTTCAAAGCTCATCAAAAGGCACACTTCCTCCAGCACCATTGGCGGGTGTGCAAGGAGCGATCAGCCAGTATTTTATTAAAAAGCCGCACGTCAGCACTGCTTCTCCTTGGTATTTATCGCACTTTGCCTTTTATGACATCGAAGGAGAGGCTGTAGAGCTATTTCCCACCTCCGGCGATCCTAGCAATGGGATTATTCCCTGGCCTAGCCGTGTCAGCAACCCCACCACTCATATAACGGGCGTTCCTACAGCACTATGGGAAGCTTTCGGTGTTGCCGATGCTTACAACGATCACCACTACCAAAACGCATACTGGATAGCCGCCGCAGCGTTAGCAGCGTTATACGATGGCGCCTGGACAGATCCCCCCTCCCAGGGACAATGGGCAACGCAAAGTCAGTTTGGCGAAGCTATTGATCAATTGGTCAAAGATATCGTTTACGACCCCTCCAATAGCGATGCCTTTTACAACAACTCCCAAATGACCTTTGCTAAAATGAACTTTTTTGATCAGTGGAGCGGTCATGGCTGGGCCGATGGCATACAGGCATCGATCGCCGGAGGCGGAGGCCACAATGAGAACTCAATCTTAGAAGGCAACCAGGCCTATGCCTCGATCATCCTTTGGGGAATGGCTACCGGTAGGAAGAAGATTGTCGATTTAGGCATCTACCTATACACGACAGCCACCTACGCCGCAGACGCCTATTTCTATGACAAAAACCTGAATCTGAAAGTCGGTAACACTGCCGGATTCTTCGTTCCCACCACTACCAAGACCGGCGACTCTAACTATCCTGTCGGCAGTGCCTTTTGGGACTTCACCATCAAGACCAGCGGAAGCAGCGGAACCCCTAAAATCACGCAATCTGGAATTCCATATAGCACTGACTTTGGACAAACACCGCAAAACGTCAAGTTTATTAGCGCTTTCCCTTGCGCACCGTGGACACTGGCCGTTGGACGCAATAAAGACTACATGAATGAGTGGAACGATTCGATGAATACGACGGCATTCACCTCTTTGATTACTTCAGCCGATTCAAGTTGCTGGAAGCTGGAAGATAATGCAAATATGAATATGCTGGCTGCTTTAGGGGGCAATACCCAGGCCTACGGCACAACGACCAGCGTAACTCCTTATCAGTTCATGATTAATAATTTCACCAATGAATATGCCGGTAATGACAATGCTCCTCCCTGGGGATCTGTTGGCGGCAATTACAATGATCCCTCGCAGTCGATCAATGAAGTGCTCCATTTTCTGCATGTCATGGATTATTATGGAGAGCCTGACTGGACAGTCTATGGCCATGCTGTTCCCAACGGGGACACTCTTGTATTTACGGCAGCATTTAAAAAAGGATCGACGACAACCTATTTTGCCTTCAATCCCACACTGAGCAATGTCGATGTTCAATTTTTTCAAATCGGAACGAACACAGCAGTGACGTCATCTTTTACCGTAAAACCAAAGCGTTGGGCCTCACTAACACAATAAAGGAAATACAATGAAAAATATCTATTTCGTCTTTGCACTGCTTACCATGGCCAGTTATGCGCATACTCCCCTTAACGGACATCCCTGCCATCATTATGAAATTTATGCCAGCGCACTTTTCTGGGAAGCTGATGAAGAAGGCGTCGACTTCGTGTTTTCCAACGACCAAGGCACCGGTTCGATAACAGAAGGGCATTTGAAGCAGCTTTCTCCCAAGTGGAACTGCGGATACCGTATCGGCGTTGCAGGCGATGTCGCGTGCTATAACGTAGAAACTGATTTAGCATGGACGCACTTCTCTTCCCATACCCACAAGGGAGCCGCCGCACCGGCCAATGGAGCACTTTATTCTATTTGGACATCACCGAGTGCAAGCATCACATCGCCGACAAGTGGAAGAGGCGATTGGGATTTATGTCTCGATACCATACTAATGGACCTCTATAATCCCTGTTTTTCCTGCGGTTGTGTAGAGATCGCTCCTCATCTAGGCGTGATTATCGCTTTCATTTCTCAAGACCTAAACCTCAATTTCAGCGGCGGAGTCAGCAGCGGATCTGTAACGGAAGTTCTCGATGATGAAATTAGAATGAGCAACGATTACTGGGGGCTCGGCATCCGTCCCGGTATTAGCGGTAGATGGCAATGGAATGATTGTTTAGGAATATATGCTAATGGAGCCTTTTCCATCGTTGGTGGAAGCTTTCATGTCAAGCAGAGTGAATCTGTCCTATTTGACATCTCGGACACCCCTGTAGAAATTTTGGATATTGACGATCGGATGTATCGCACAACCATTCTGGCTGAATTAGGATTAGGAATTTATTGGGAAACCGAGGTTCTACGATGCCGGCCTGTTTCGTTTCAACTCGGGTGGGAGCAACTCTATTTCTTTGGTCAAAATCAACTAAAAAGATTTACGAACGCATCCGCACCAGGAATCTATCTACCTATATCTGGAGACCTCTCTCTGCAAGGAATTACTTTAAAAGGCTCTGTATTATTTTAACAGAGTTGATAACGGTAAAATATCTGTTTTAAAAATTCATTACAGGATAATATTTTTCATACGCACGGATACACAAAGGAATATATATGGTTTATACCTACCAGAGCACAAATGATACAGGGAGCCTTCATCACACTACTAAGTCACTGTTGAGCGATTTAATTACAAACTCCAAAAAACATAATAACGGTAATACAATTAGCGTAGCCGCGCGTATTCTTGATAAAGAAAACTTAGCACATGTTACAGCCCAACAAAATCCGAATTTCAAAACACACTTCGCTGACGTTTACAATGGTAACCGTAAAGTTTCTTGTATTAATGAAATGAACATTGAAATCCGACGTCCGATGTATGGCCTATCTTTCGATCGTGCTGTTAGAAGAATCGAAAACAGTTTGAGCATCGCCGCTGCTGTTCCTATGCTTGGAGTAATCCCTGCGGTTATTAAAACTGCAATGGGCGTTCTTCAAGCTACTATCGTCGCTGGCGGTGAATTAATCTTATCCCCAATCATTGGACGTATCACAAAAAGAACTACTCTTGTAGTAGTAAAACACGCACGCTCCAACTTAATGCATGGTATTGGCAACGTTACTGCAAGTTTTTTTGAAGCCATTCCGATTTTAGGTGCATGGTTGCTATACGATAGAATAATGAGAGTACAAGGAAAAATTAGAAAATTTTACTTCAGCGATGCTCAAGGGGAGAAGTTTATGCGTTACGATACATTGAGCAAGGAATTTGAAAACCGGAATATCTCTAATATCTAAGAGACAGTCTCTGAATTACTGAACAGTCATCTTACGACAAATTTTACTTGGGAAAAACCATCTTTCGTCGGTCTAGTTTATCAACTATGTCACTCCTCAAGATTCTCTTTCCCAGGTAAAATTTGTTCCCAATCTGATAATTATTTAAATCAGAGAATGTCTCTAAAACAGATCACAGGGACTTTAAACTGGAACACATGAAAGCGAATAAGGTTCGATAATAGGGTCTTTTGAGATTTCGGTTTTTTTGCACTACAGACACACTCTCTCTTCGGTTTTAAAATAAAGACTTTAAATCATGCCCCACCATCAAATGAACCGAGCTGAGTTAAAATATTTTTTTTTATTTATACATTCTCACATCATAAATAGAAATTAACTTTCCCTGTCGTTTACGATTAGAGAAATCTTTCTTTATGCTTTCTTAATAAACATTTTGTATAATGACCTGAAAATTGTTACATAACAAGGAGACAAACATGGGACACACAACAAACCCTACGAATGCAAAAAATTTTTTTCAAGACTTTCCCATCAACGATACTGATTTTGATGACGCCAAACCGATGTACGGTACATCTTTCGATCGTGCCGTTAGAAGAATTGAAAACAGCTTGAGCATCGCCGCTGCTGTTCCTGTACTTGGTGTCATCCCAGCAATTGTCAAATTCGCAATGGGCATCCTTCAAGCTACAATCATCGCTGGTGGTGAATTAATCCTGTCCCCTTTAATTGGACGTATCGCAGATAGAAAAACACATGAAGTCGTTGAACATGCGGGTTCGAACTTCAAACACGGTTTAGGCAACATTGCTGTGAGCCTTTTTGAAGCAGTTCCGATTATAGGCGCATTGTTGTTAGCCGTTCGGATCAGAAGGGTAAAAGGCGACTTTAGAGCATTTTACACTAGCGACACTCAAGAAGAAAAGTTTATGAAATACCGCACACTGGCAAACGATAGTTCCAATCAATTTTTAAAACGTATCTAAAACGCATAATGGCGCTGCAGGCGGGATGGTAACATTAAACAATCTTCCAGCTGCAACGCTAGGCTCTTTCGCTGCGGATGGTGCTTTTTGTACCATCCGCGCACATCTTCTGCCCTTCCCTCTGAAACTAACCGCACAAGCTCTCGTTCAAGCATATCTGGCGTTGAGAACCTCATCTCGCGATAACGGTTGCTCGTTCGCAACCGCACCTTGCTGTTGCCGATCGGAAGCTTCTCAGGAATGGTAACGATTACCGCGGTGTCTACATCAATCCCTATCTCTTTAAGAATAAACTCAACAAAATGAGTACATTGGTGCGCTGTCAGAGAATATCCACTAAAGTCATAATCATGGATTATTTGCTTCAGATGCAGATACTCTTCTTGTGAAAGAGAAAACTTCGCCGCATACGTAGGACGATGTCCGCCGTTTCCTTTCTGGCAAAAGCCATCCTGGAGATCGCTCCACAGATAGCGAACAGGATCGGGATCACCAGACTGCAATAAATACTCCACCCCTTCAAAGTATCGTGGCAAAACTTCACCTAGCTCACCGCTATGGCCGAGTTCGATCTCTTCTTTTTCTCCTGCAAGATAGATCCAAGCGTGGCCAACATCGCTATTTTTACTTCCATCCGAAGGATGTTTCGTCAAAGTGCGGAAAAAAGAAGAAGCGCAGGTATAGTCAAGACGCCGTGCATCGACAAGTACAACTAGGTAAGGCTTTTCCATTGATGGAGAACAGAGGCGAGACCTTTTCTCTCTTTGATAAGCATAAAGACGATCATATTCCACAGAACGCGGTTTCCATGAACAACCGGTCAATAGCAGCATAAGGAAAATGATATTGCGCATCAGATTCGAAAGGCGATATGTTTACGGAACAACTTAGCAGTAACGGCATCGCGTTCTTTCACAAAATGATAATGCTTTTCCGCATCATCGATACTACCCAGTTCATAATATGCGATTGCCAGCTTCACATGGGCCTCGAGGTGGTCGGGATTCAGTTTTAAAGCAGCGCTGAACCGATCTGCCGCCGTTTCCCATTTTGATGTTTTTAATGCCTTCGATCCGGCAGTAAAGCACTTGATAAATTCGGGGTCTTCGATAATTGGCGCTGTTTTAGGAGGCTCAATAGTTGCAGGTATTTCTGCTGCAGGTTTTTCCTCGGCCGGCTCCGGAATACTCAGCAGCATCTCCTCCCCATCATGATGAGTCAGATGCAGTTCAGGATTCTCCAGCCACTCTTCGAGGTCATGGAAAGAGACAGGACGCTGACTAGTATCATCTTGTAGGCATTGCTGAAGAAACTGATGCCACCTTTCAGGCACCTTCTTCCAATCGATTTCCTTATCGAAATTCCCAGTGAAAAATAGGACAGAAAGGGCAGCAAAGGAGTAATAGTCCGCAGGGGAACCAACGCAAGCAAAACGTTCAGGATCTTTCTGTTCCGGAGCCAGCAAGGCGATCTGTTGGATTAGGGCATTGCCAGTATACTTCTCTATGGGAAGTTTAGCATTTTTTAGAAGTTGCAAGCGCTGATACATCCCATCTGGACCAAGAGTATAAGCAAGTCCAAGGTCGGCGACAACGAGGCTATGTCCATTATCTGTTTTTTCAATATAGCAGGACCGTGGCAATATGAAGCCATGATAGAGAGAAATGCCATCCTTGTCCTTAAGACGATGCAGCTGTTCCAAAGCTTTAGCGAGCTCCATCAGCAACGTCTCTTTCTCTGCATCGCTGACTGCGGCATCTTTCATAAAGCTTTGCAGCAATGCTAGCTGCTGCCCTGAGGGTTTGGCGACTTTTCCCTGGATAACGAACAGCGGATTCTCATCATGTTTATAGAGATATGGAGCAAAGACCGCAAGCCGAGTACCTTCTTTGGCACTGGCAAATTGCCGAAAACGACCGACTGTTTCAGAAGTCGACAACTCTTGAGGGAGAATCAAGCAACGACCGTAAACGCCATCTTTTGTACACGCACGCGTTTCCCTGCCAAAAAAGTCAGCTCGGTGCTCTCCTTCAAATATCCACTCCTTAATAAGCTCTTCGGCATGGTTGAAATAAAAGAGGTTCTTTGCTGTCAGCTGATCTTGTTTACGCCGCAAAAGAAAGAGGACTGTATAGCTAACACCAAGGACAACTAAGATGGCGAAGAGAATCAGAAGCAAAGTGCCAAATGGGGACTGCGAGGCGTAGTGAAAACGGTCAATCAGCTGTTTCATCATTTATCCTTTATCGTTACCTTAGCTTCTATACGGCAATTGCTGCTACGCCGTAATGTTCTCAGAGTAATCATCCAATCATAAGCTGCAAATCTATTTGTCCCCTTCGCCGCTTTCTGCGACAGGCGGTTTCCCGGCATGATGTGACCGGAAAACTCCCCATCACCGTCGACGACATTGAAGCTGATTTCGATCGCTTTTGTTTCGTTTTCTACCAGCACCTTATCATCCAGGTTAAAGCAAGTTGCTTTAACATCATCGACAAGGATCTGAAGCTTCTCATGCCTGTCGGCATAGAAGACCACCTCTGTCTGATTTTCCCGTTCGTCATCTTGCGGAAGATGTTGCAGGTCGAACAAGATGCTGTAGGTATCATCGTCTTCCTTGCGATAGGTCGCAGTCACATCATAGCTGCATTGTGCGGCAATGGAATGTATACCATCTTCCGCCCCCCAAACTATGCGAAACGGATGATGGCCTCTGTAGTTAGGGATCGTCTCAGCCTTTGGGCGTTCGATGCATTGAACTGCGCCATTGGGTGTAATCACCGTCATCGCACGTAGTCCTTCGACTATGTCTTCCGATTCTAAAGATTTTTCTATATCGGGCAAGAGTTTCATCGCGGAAGGGACAATAATACCTCTGAGACAGGTCATTTCTGCATTGCTGATACGGGTAGGGATAGTGTCCCCTACCAGAAACAGGTCAAGCAAGGAAGCTTCCGGTTCGGCCCCATCTAGAAAATCGCAAAACGCGGGACCGCAATAGCAACGCAGCCGCGGATGGCAAAAGCGTGCAGCATGTTCAAATAGCTGACGCCAAGGCGACGTGCTTATATCCGGGTAGTGCCACGTCAACGCTGTCAGGATCTCTCCCATCTGCTTCGGGATGTACCACGCCGTAACAGGCCCATATTGGCGAAGTTTTTCCAGGATGTTTTTTCCACTCTCTTCGATGTCAGATTTCTGCAAGAGGCTACCCAGCATCACGGCTCCGACTGCTAGAGTAATCGCATTGTGATATTGCGGCTCTGTACGATGGAATGCATCCAAAGAGTAGCGCGCAGCATTCAATGCTGCTTGCTTGACTTGTTCTAAGAGGCTGCCGTCGCTTGATAAGGTTTCGATAGGTTTAGAATACTCCTTAATGAGAATAGCCAGAGGCAACAGGCTGCGCGCAGCGAGAAAACGGTCTTGACAGTTGGGAAAGTCATGCAAATATAATGGGAAATTTCCGGAAGCAGACTGAAAAGAGACAAGACGGTCTAGCAGCAATGCGGCCTCTGTCCCTTGCTCCAGCGTTCTGCTCTTGAAAAGCGCCAACGCGAAAAGCAAGTTTTCATAAAATGGAATCGTATCATGCGGTTCCCCTGGCTGCGCTCCATAGTTGAAATGTATAAAACCTGTTTGTTGACTTTGAAGATGGCGCCCAGCTTCTATCGCCAACGCTGTTAGTTGATGCATAGGTTTCCTTTATAGTGCTAACCCACCGGCCACTTCGATATTTTGTCCGGTGATATAACTGTTGGTTTTATCAAGTAAAAAAAGTACTACTCCGGCCACCTCGGCAAAGGCTGCGGGCCGCCCCATCGGAAGGCTGGGCAAGCTATCTTGCGATCGTTCCAACATCCCGGGTGATACCATGTTAACCCGCACATGCTCCGGCGCCAGTTCTTTTGCAAGAGACCGTGTCATTGAGCAAAGCGCCTGCTTACTGATGGTGTAGGCAGAGCTATAAGTGTCGGCGCGGCGCGTATCGATACCGCTCACCCCAATATTAATAATAGTGCCTTGATGCTGTCGAAGCTGTGGCAGCAGAGCAGTTGAGAGAAAGAAGGGAGCGTGAACATTGGTCTGATAAATTTCTTCCCACTGTGGAGAGGATGTTTTAGAGAGCGGTGCCACCAGATAAGCTGACGCGTTATTGATTAATGCGGTCGTTTCTGGAAATGTGTCGAGATAACGCTTTGCGAAAGTCTGTAATGAGCCGGGATCGCTAAAGTCACCTTGAATAGTAGCAGCATCGCTACCTAGGCTTCGGCATTGCTCTGCTACAGCTTCCGCTTCGTTTTTGCTTTGCCGATAGTGTACGACAACGGGGTAGCCTTTCGATGCCAAATGGCGGCAAATTTCTGCTCCAAGCCCTGTCGCTCCTCCCGTAACCAATGTCCATCCCATATTAATCCTCCCGTTTTGCCGTCAGCTCGCACCAGGTGAAATCTGCGTTGGGTATCGCTTGTGGTTTTTTTACATTTACAGTGGTCGCCCGGACATTATCGTCTGATAATATCCTGTCCACCAAAGCCATTGCATAGGATTCGATCAGCTCGTAATGTTGATGCTGCAAGGTAGCCTCACACAAAGTTACGAGAGTCGTATAATCGAATGCATCTACAATATTATCAGTCTCAAGCGCCTTTTCTACATCTACTTCGATGGCCAAATCGATCAGCAGCTCTTGAGGCTGGATTTTTTCAATATCATAGACACCGATTGTGCCGACCACACGAAGATTATCGATCCCGATTTTAGCGATTTTCATAGTGATCCAAAAGTGAAAAGAGTTCTCGATTCAACGGCAGCTTCCGCGCCTCGTCAACGGTCGTCCATTGATATTCTTCCCCTTCTTCATTCAGCTTTACATCATCTTTCTGTTGATCCTTAGTAAGATCAGCTATGAAATCAATCATCACAAAGTGTTTTTTCTCATGAAATTCTTTAGTGAAGATGCAGTCCTTATAATGAGCAAACCGCACGTTCTCAACATCCAGTCCCGTCTCTTCTTTTACCTCGCGCACAAATGCTTCCTCACAGCTTTCTCCCAATTCTACCTTGCCTCCGGGAACAGTCCAGCGTCCGTGCCATTTTTCACTCTTTACCAAAAGTATTGTCCCGTCTGAGGCAACGATCAATCCTCCAGCAGTGACTATTGGGCGTGTTTGTTGCATGATTCCTCCTTGCTGATACGTTCACGCGCTTGATACAGCGCGGAAATAAGTCCTAACTCCGTTGCAGGAGGAGCAATAATATCAGCTATGTCTTGCAGCTGTGTTGGTGCGCTCCCCATGGCAATTTTAATATCGGCAGCCTGCAGCAACGGCAGGTCGTTAAGGTCGTCGCCGGCAGCTATCACGGGCAGATCTTTACCCATTATTTGTCGTAGTTCTCTGACAACGTATCCTTTAGAAACTTTTTTATCGATCCCTTGCACAACCATGACATTAGAATCGTAAGGATCGCGGATGACGGGAGCGTGCAAATGATAACGGCTTTCAAGTACCAGAGAAGCAGGATCTGCCTCTTCCTGTGTCATGAAGGTTTTCATCGACGCAAAGGTTTTTCCTTTAAGAAAGTCAAAATCATCGACAGCAACCCAGTTTTCTTGCAACGCTTCCGTTCTACCTTTTAGATAGTCGAGCCATTGACCGGAAAAGCGTGCTGGACGATAATAGCAACGATCATCGTCTTCGTAACCTGAATAGATGACATAATCAACATCTTTATCAGCGAAATAGTCGTCTAAAGAAGGGATAAGCCCATCGGTAAGGTAATGTTTGATCACTGTTGTACGTTCGGGCATCTTAAGGCAAAGAGCCCCATTCTGCACTGCTAAATAATAAGGAAATTTCAGCGGCTTAAGCGAAGCATATCCCCAACGGAAGGTTCTTCCTGTAATAAAGGCCAGCTGCCATCCTTTTGCGGCGAACTCTTCCAAAGTCGCGACGACTTTTGGATCGATCTGATGGATTTTTGCTGTCACTGTACCATCGATATCAAGCGCGATAATTCCTTTCATGACCACCTCTCAAACAATTTCGGAACTAATTTTACCAAAGACGTCAGTAAATAGCGATGATGTTTTTGAATTGGATTCAGGAAAATAAATATTTGAGTAAAAAGCAGATTAATGATAGGATTTGCGTAAGTTAATCTAGGATCTTCGATGAAACGCCTGATCGCGATGCTACTACTTCTTGGTATGCTGCTAACTCAAACAACGGGAGTCCAGCTGTTTGCCGCGGATGAGAAGGATGGAGATAACGTTGAGCAATCGATGCGCCGCTACTTTCCTCAAGAAGTCTTGGAAGAAGGCGGCAGCGGTGACAGCCATTTTTTTGCAGAACTAGTGAATATGTTTGCCACTCTAGGCTTGTTGATTGCCGTCTTGCTTGGGGGGACTTGGGTGCTGAAGCGGATGACCAATAGCAGGCTTCAGCAGCTGAATGTCACAAGTATGATCAAGATCCTGGAGCAACGAAATCTTTCCCCGAAAACCGTTCTGTATTTAGTTGATGTTGGTGGAAAGGGGGTGATGATCGCCGATAATGGCACGCATATCGCCACTGTCGCCGAAGTCGATTTGGAGGAAGGAGAAGCTCCCCGAGCTGTTGAATCAAAATTTGAACAAACGATGAAACCATGAATGTTATGTTACGCACAATCACATTTTTTGCCTTGCTATGCATATTAACAGCTTGCTATAAGATGCCAACCGAAGATGATTATTCCGTTATTCCGACGACAAATAATCCGGATGTCACCCGAGATTGCGGAACACAGATGCTACCACAAGCGAATTTTTAACGATAACGACAACGGAGAGTGAACTATGCTAGTACTGACACGGAAGTCCGATGAAAAGATTGTGATCAAGAACGGAAAAAATAAGATAGTAATCACGATTCTTCGAGTCCAGAGCGGAAAAGCCTCCATCGGCATCGACGCCTCTGAAGAATGGGGAATCTTCCGGGAAGAACTTTTGCAGGAACAAGAACAGAAGGAGCAGTTTGCCGAAGCCGAGCTAGCGCACTGCACCACGTAATTGAAAGGATTCAATAATGGCAAATAACAATACATTGCAAAATGTTCTTGCTCACCTTAAAGAGCAGAATGTCACTGCTGACTATCAGAAAGAGACGGATCAGATTGTCGTCGTCAAAAAAATTGAAGGGATCGACTTCCCTCTTTTCATCCGCTTTCTCGATGAAGGCAAATTAATGCAAATGATCGCTTTCATCCCTTGCAACGTGAAAAAAGAGTCTGTGGCCGACCTCGCCCGATTGCTTCACCTATTGAACAAAGAGATGGACCTTCCCGGTTTTGGTTATGATGAGGATAGCGGCGTTGTCTTCTATCGCGTCGTGATGCCGACCTTGAACGACCAATGGGACAAGCAGGTCTTTGATATCTATATGAACTCGATGGAGATTATCTGCCGATCATTCTCACCGGTAGTTATCAATATTTGCCAAGGCACAATGACACTCGATGCTGTCATCCAAAAAGCTCAAGAGCTGAAGGGGAAAGCATAAATGGCACGTCCCATCTACTACGATACTGAGACGACCGGCGTCAAAGCGGAAAACGATCAGATCATTGAGATTGCCGCCTATGATCCAATCGAAAACCGCACTTTCGAGATGTTTGTCAACCCTGGAAGGCCTATCCCTCCTGATGCCACTGCCATCCATCACATCACCGATGAAATGGTTGCGGAAGCACCGGACTTTTCTCTTGTCGGGCAAGAGTTTATCAACTTTTGTGAGGGCGATACGATCTTGATCGCCCACAATAACGATGGCTTCGACGTCCATTTTCTCCGCGCCGAATTCGGCCGTCACGATATCCCGATGCCTGAATGGAAGTTTTTGGACTCCTTGAAATGGGCGCGTCGCTACCGTCGTGACCTGCCCCGTCATTCTTTGCAGTTTCTTCGTGAGATCTATGGCATCGAAGCCAACAATGCCCACCGGGCCCTTGATGACGTTATCGTTCTGCATGAGGTGTTCTCACGAATGCTTGACGACCTGTCGATTGATGAGGCTTATGAGTTGCTGATGAAACCGAAAGAGATATTGCACATGCCGTTCGGAAAACACCAAGGCAAGCCGCTGAAGGATGTTCCTGAGGACTATGTGCGTTGGCTCGCCGGCAACGGCGCTTTCGACAAACCAGAAAACGAGCAGTTGAAACAAGCGTTTGAAAAAGTAGGCCTTCTAGAAACTACAGTTGTCGGAAGTTGAACAATGAGAGTGCATCAGAATACATGCGCTGTATCACACCTGTGAAAAAGAACTGCCCGCCGCCTTGTTTAATGCAGTTTTTTGCCAACTGCTGAATCGAAGACGTCTTGAGATCGCCTCGCTCCGTAGTCGTGGTATTTTCCAGTCGGTAAACTATTCTACCCCAATTTTTATTGATGACATAAATTTATCTGATCGTTGCTGGAGAAAAAATGCAGGGAATCAACTCGATTATGAAATCCTACCTCCCGCTGATACATTCGGTATTCAAGAAACCCCTAGAGATCTGTCAGTCATTATAGAACTGGGCAATACCTTCATTACGCAGCTTGCATGCCGGACATTTTCCACATCCGCTGCCGGACATTCCTTCGTAACAAGAAATCGTATTTTCCAATAGATAATCCAAAATACCCAGTTCATCCGCAACTTCCATCGTTTGTTTTTTTGTCATATACACCAACGGTGTACGGATAGAAAATTGAGGATCAGCAAGGTCGATACATAGAATCTGCTCCATCAGATCCATGTAGCTGCGGGTGCAGTCGCGATATCCGGAGTTAGCCGACTCTACCTCGATCACACCCATATAGATCTCATGAGCGCCAAGATGGTTGGCATGGATCGCAGCGATCCTTGCCATCAGCCCGTTGCGGCCGACAACTAAAGTGTTGGGTTCCTCTCCTTCTACATGCCTAATTGCAGTCCCCTTATTAATTAGAGCATTGTCAGTGATTTCTTGAAGGCAGTCGATCGCCAATTCGATATGGTCAACACCCCAGTCTCGACAAATTTTTTCTGCTTGCTGCAGCTCATTACTATGACGTTGATTGTATCGAAAAGAAAGACTGAGAACACCCTTGGCAGAAAACTCTTTGATTGCCAAAGCAAGACAAATGGAGGAATCCATTCCCCCAGAATGAACAACGACTGCTTTCTTCAAGTGACACTCGCCAGCTGAGGATCTTCCTTCGGAGTGGTACGGTTCATCATTGCCCACATGAGACGGAATCCCTCGCAGCTTTCCAGAAGCTCATCTTTAGTCCCTTCGGCAATTTTCCGACCATCTTCAAGGTAGATAATTTTATCGGCATCTTCAATAGTAGTCAGGCGATGCGCGATGATGATCTGTGTCATTTCACCACGTAAGTCATGGATTGCTCCTTTGATTTTGTTCTCGCTGACCATATCTAGCGACGATGTCGCTTCGTCCATAATCAATATTGGAGCATCTTTAATTAACGCACGTGCAATCGTCAGGCGCTGCTGTTGTCCTCCTGAGAGGTTTTTTCCCGCTTCGCTAAGCACCGTCTGGTACTTTTCAGAAAGATTCTCAATAAAGTCGTCGGCATGCGCTCGCTTGGCAGCGCTTGTAATCTCTTTTTGAGAAAAATCGCTTCCGAAAGCAATGTTATTGGCAACAGTATCGACAAAAAGAAACGGCTTTTGCGGGACATAGGCTATATGGTCGCGCAAGGAACGCTGTGTATATTCCGTTAAGGAAATACCATCGATGAGGATCTGTCCCCGCTGGATATCGTAAAGACGAGGGATTAAATTAACGATAGTCGACTTGCCGGCGCCTGTCGGCCCGACGATCGCTACCGTTTCTCCTTTATTGATCTTAAAGCTAACACCTTTGAGAATCCACTCCGCACCGTAGCTGAACCAGACATCGTCAAAAACCAAGCTATCGTTGAATCCTTCTAAGGTAAGCGCACCATCTCTATCGGTGATCTGCGGCTTCAGCTGGGTAACCTCAAGAAGACGCTCAGAAGCGGCAACCCCCCTCTGAATCCTGCTATTCTCCTCAGCAAACTTTTTGATTGGCTCATAAAAAATATAAAGGAAGCCACAGAAGATCAAAATCTCCGGAACCGACATGTTCATCACATATAGGCCGGTCAGCATGATCGCTGCAAGGAATAGCATTCCAATGGTGTGGACAACGGGGCGGGAAGCAGTATCGTATCGCGCAGCTTTCTCCTCCAAGCGCGCAAGCTGCTCGTTATGCTCTTTGTACTTATTGAGCGAAAACTGCTCCATGTTGAACACTTTGACAGTCTGTATTCCTGAAATGAAATCGATCAATATGGAAAGAAAGTGGTCCTGGTTGCTAAGAATCTGGCGCGAGACTCGTTTTACCCTTCGGGCGATGTAGATGATCGGCGTTACAATGAGCGGCAGTCCGATGAAGATTAACAAAGAGAGCTTCCATGAGGTTAAAAAACACAGGATCAACGTTGTGACGATGGTAAAGGGAGTCTGTAAGTAGTTGACCAGACACGAATTGACCGCCTCTGCAATCAAATAGGCATCATTGACGACGCGCGATGAGAGACTGCCGATTTTGTATTGCTGGTAGAAGCTCATGGGCAGCGACTGAATATGCTCGAAATATCCCAAGCGCAAATCCCTGCTAACGCGTATCGCCACCAACTTTGTTGCATAACGATGAGTAAACAAAGAAACCGCTTTAAAGAGGGCGATTGCTACAAGCATCATCGCCAAGGTCATTAAGTTGCCTGTTATGCCAAACTGTTGATCAAGAAAATTCATTACTCTCTGAAGAAAGTCGCCTTTTCGTGATGATGCTAGATAATCGGCAGCACTCTCTTTAGTGATGTCGCCCCCGGGGGTGACTGCAATCGCATCCCATTCTTTTTCGACCTGCTGTCGGGAAACAGCGTTTGTAGGTTTGTCGTTATTCTCAGAAGCAAAAAGCTCGAAGAAGCTAGGACCTTTTTTTGTAATGACGCCGAGAGCTACGATCTCCATCTGCGAAGCGAATGTCAGCAAGCACATCGCAAAGATCGTCAAGGACATCAAGAAAAGGTGTTTTTTGGCGCCGAAGACAACCTTAAGCAGATCGTTCATGTTTCCATTTCTTTGTTAGCCATGAACTCTCCAATCTTTCGAAACTTTAAGTAACGCTGTTCAAGGAGAAGTTCGGTGGGGATTTTGTTTAAGATCTCTGAGCGTTTTAAAATGAAGTTTTTAACATTTTGGTATACGACAACGGGGTCATGGTGTGCGCCGCCTAACGGCTCATCGATGATTTCGTCAATAACTTCAAACTGAAGTAAATCTTCCGCATTCAACTTGAGCATTTTTGCTGCATCGACATTCTTGCTTGCATCCTTCCAAAGAATCGATGCGCACCCTTCCGGCGAGATGACGGAATAGTAACCATGCTCAAGCATGCCTACAACGTCACCGATGCCCATACCCAAAGCGCCTCCTGACGACCCTTCTCCAATCAGGACGACGATGATCGGAGTTTTAATCCGTGCCATTTCCCGCAGGTTGTATGCGATCGCCCACCCTTGTCCCCTCTCTTCGGCTTCAAGGCCCGGAAAAGCTCCGGGGGTATCTAAAAGCGAGATAATCGGCAGGTGGAACTTCTCTGCCAGCTCCATCAAGCGCATAGCTTTGCGGAATCCTTCCGGACTGACCATGCCGAAGTTATGCTTCATCCTACTTTCGGTATCGTTGCCCTTCTCCTGGCCGATGATGACGAAATGCATTCCATCAATCGTTGCTAAGCCGCCGATGACCGATGCATCATCACGAAAACAGCGGTCGCCGTGCAGTTCGCGGAAGGTATCGCAAATATTTTCGATGTAGTCGATAGTATGTGGACGAGCGGGATGACGAGCTATCTGGATGCGCTCCCAAGGTGTCAGTTCAGAGTAGACTTTCTGCTTCAGATTTTCGAGCTTCTCTTCCAGCTTCTTGATCTCTGCAGCGAATAGGGGTTTATCTTCGCTTTGTTTCTTTAGATGCTCGATCGTCTGCAGGTACTCTTCAATCGGCTTCTCATGCGGTAATATATCCATGTGAGCTCCTCACTTTTCCACGCCCGGCAGTTTAGCATCATAATAGTCTTTCACCAGTTGGACTGTCGTTGGCTTAGTGATCACGATGGCGAAAAGTTCTTCCATATCTTCGCTTCCAAGCCGAATACAGCCATCGCTCTCATACTTGCCGATGCAGGTACGATCCTCAACAAGTTCCTGGTTTTCATTTTCGATCCAAGGCGCTCCGTGAATCCCGTAGCCTTTGGCTTCCTCTGTGCATCCATCAACCTCGCACTCAAATGGTATCCAGCGCGTACCGAATACACGAACCATTTGAACTTGTTCATTGTTGTACCATCCTTTGTTATCAGGACGGTAGATCGCTACCTTTTCACCAAGAGAGTACTCCCCTAAAGGTGTGAGGAATCCTGATGCACGGGAGCTGTCAGGCCGCCCAAGACCGACATCGTAGGTTTTCACCAGTACGCGTTCATTTGTGCCTTTGTCAATATAATAGAACCACATCTTTGAACGAGAAAGATCAATCAGTAGATGAAACTGAATATCTTTGTCTTTTTTGAACACATTGAAACGGTCGCCGATGGAGACGTCTTGCTTGAAGTAATTGCGTTTACCATTGAGACTGCGAGCAATAAAATGACGCGACGTCTGATAATGACGAGCGTAATCGGAAAGCCACGCAGGACGGCCATCCTGCCAAGGTACTCGGCTCTTATAAGAGATTGTTTCTACAATTGGGAAACGCGGCTCAACCTTGCGGAAGAACTCTTCAATACGATCAGCGTGGGGCAGATCGGCATCGCTCTTTTTTTCAACCATGACAGTTTCTTGGGGAGTGATAATCTGCGCGGTCGTTTCTTCTTCAACGAGTTCAACAGGGCGCACTTCCTCTTCAAGAGCGATTTCAACTACTTCATTAGCTTCATAAACAGAGGCTACCTCATTGCTGCCGTCTTTATCCTTAACAAGTGCAGCTAGGAAGATCAAGCCGAATAGCGCGCACCCTACCAGCAGTAGAATTTTAGGTATATTCATCGTCATTTCCCCCTGGTTATGCCCCACGTTAACTCGTGAGCGCTCCGTCTTATTTGTATAAAATTATATACATTCTCTCCATTGATGACAACGAGGAATCAGTCAAACAAAAACAGCACAGAGATGATCTCTGTGCTGCTTAGGACTAAATGATGATTGCCGAAATAACGCTTATTCGGTGTAGTCTTCTTCCGAACCGCCTTCAATTAGATGGCGCATTTTTTTACCGGGAGTAAATTTAACAGCGTTACGCTCGGGGATGATAATTGGTACTGCGGCATTTTTAGGATTGCGGCCGATTTTTTGTTTGCGTTTCACAACTTCAAACACGCCGAAATCACGAAACTCTAAACGATCGCCTTCAGCTAAGCTATGTGTCATTTTATCTAGAAAAGCTTGGATAACGTGACGCACATCGCTTGGATGTATCCCTTTCTCTTGCGCGATCGAGTTGATCAGTTTTTTCTTTGTCATCGTATTTTTCTTGGTCAAGGTTGCCATATCTCGTCGAACTCCTTCGTTATTTGTGCAATTGTCACTTAGACCTTCGTGTGGTCAGAGGAAAAGAGCGTCTCTTCTCTTCAAACCACACGAAATGTTCTACCACCTACAAGAGGTATTGTTCTATCCTATTGATTTTCAATCAAGTGCTTTTTCAATCGTTGAACAATTTCGAAAAAACACTTAACTCACCCCTCGTTCATTCGCCGATCGCGCAATGTATATCAACGCGAAAAGGTTATGTTTCGAGCGGGTAATTTCTTATCATAGTCAAATGGCATTTCGTTTCAAGAATATTGTTAAATTTTCTGTTGAAAATGTGGTTTTTAGGAAAAAAATTCTCATATTCGACTGCTTGAAGCACGCTCAATCTTTGAGCTGAACAACCGCTTTGTTCTTTTTTCCAACAGCAATTAAGAGCAATTTTCCATCAACCAAGTCATCATCACTAACAGTGTGATTTTCGTCGTTGACTTTCTCGTTGTTGAGGTAAACGCCCCCATTTCTAATCAAGCGGCGGACAGCGCCTTTGCTGTCTAGCATCTTCATCTGAACGATAAGGTCGATGAGTTTCGCTTCGACGACCTCTTCTCTAGAAAGAGAAATGTTAGGAATCTCTTTTGCCAAAGACTCGAGTGTTTCGGCATTAAGCTGGGTGCTTCCACCCGGCGCAGCGGCAGCTGTCACACGTTGCGCATCACGCAACCCTTCTTCTCCATGGACGATCTTAGTGACCTCCTCAGCCAAACGCTTTTGCGCGCTGTTCGCCTCATAATCGGACTGCTGCATCTGAGCTTCTATCGCATGGATCTCATCGATTTCCATGAACGTCAGCATTTTTAGCAGTTTGATGACATCGGCATCGGCGGTACGGATCAAATACTGGTAAAATTCATAAGGCGACAATTTCTCTGCGCTAAGCCAGATTGCCCCTTTCTCCGACTTGCCGAACTTCTGACCATCGCTGCGTGTAAGCAAGGGAAAGGTCACTCCATAGGCGCTTTTGCCTTGTAAGCGTCGGATCAAGTCGATGCCGGCAGTGATATTACCCCACTGATCACTACCGCCAAGCTGAATTTGCACGTCATGATTTTGTAATAGATAGTGGAAGTCGTATGCTTGCAGCAACTGGTAGCTGAATTCCGTATAGCTCATCCCTTCTTCTGATGCTAGACGCGTCTTCACAGAATCCTTAGCAAGCATTGGCCCTATGCGGAAATGTTTCCCTACATCGCGAAGAAACTGGATATAGGAAAACCCTTTCATCCAATCGAAATTATTGAGAACGATTGTTCCGTTGTCTGCATGGAAATCTAAAACCTGTTTAAGATTTAGCGATATTCCTTCGAGATTTTTTTTGATTGTTGCCTCATCGAGCAAGTTGCGTTCGTGACTTTTTCCTGACGGATCGCCGATCATTCCTGTCGCTCCACCTACGATCGCTACTGGAGTGTGACCAAAGCGTTGAAACCACGCAAGCCCCATGACTGCAACAAGATTCCCCAGATGCAAGCTATCACCAGTAGGATCGAAGCCGCAGTATACTCTGATTGGTTGCTTTGCCAGGGTTGCAATCTCTTCGCTGGTAAGCGCTTCAATAAAACCGCGCTCTTTCAGCACTTCAATGACGTTTTTCGACATATAGAACTCTAATTTTTTGTCCTATTCTGCGCGGTAAGTAATTTTCTGTCAATCAACTATGCCTAAATCGCCTCTTGAAAGCTTCAAGGAACAGGGATGAAAAATAAACTTTTACTATGCTATAATGATGAGTGAAGCCCAAGGAGGCCAAAATGGGTGGTAGCGCCAAAGAAAGTCACAAAATCGCTAAAGTGCGGAAAAAGCTCGAAAAAGTACTCAAGGAAGAACAGAAAAAGATTAATCCTGAGTCACTTAAGGAAATGAGTAAATCCATCCAAAGCTGGTTAAACCGTCATGAAGAAGAGCGTGTAGACATTAAAACTAAGTCGTTTACACATTTCAGCGGCGACTTAGAACCGGCCCAGACTAAGAGCCGTTACGTGCAGCAGTTGTTGGATCGTATCAAAAATGAGTCCGAGTACGAGGAGGAGGTCATTCAAAAAGTGCTTCGCGGCCGCATTAAGATCCACCCTTCAGACAATTAATCTCATTTCAATCAAAACGGATTGTAGATATCCAGGAACTGAACATCGAGATCGAACTCTTTCTTTAGATGGTTTCCTAGAGCTTTTGGCCCCACGACTTCTGTCGCAGAGTGCCCCATAGCAAAGAAGTTAATCCTCTCTTCAAAAGCCATATGCCAAGCAGGCTCGTCGAAGTTACCGGTGATAAAACAGTCGGCTCCTTCTTTAGCGGCTTCTGACATATAGCGGTAGGCTCCGCCTGATATCAACACTGCAGTTGCTATTTCTTGCGGTCCTCCGGGAGCGCCATGAGCGCGATGAGCGTAATAGTCCTCGAGCAACTTTTCCAACTCCTCGCGCGTTTTTACAGGCAATGCCCCCTTAACACCGACAGGCATACCATCAAGATCAAACGGTTCTAGATTTTCCCATCCCATATCACGAGCAGCCTTCCAATTGTTGCCAAAATGAGCATGTGCATCAAGAGGTAGATGATATGCCAACAGAGAGATATCATTTTCAATCAACATCGCGAGTTTTTCCCGTTTTGCTCCAACAACAGGATAGGGATCGCGACTCCAGAACATGCCATGATGAACGAGAAGAAGATCCACCCCGGCCTCAACAGCAGCCTTGATTGTCTCGACGCTAGCAGACACTGCGGTCGCAACTTTGCGCACCTCTTTCTTTCCCTCTACCTGCAGTCCGTTCGGGCAGTAATCTTTAAAATTCTCTACCTGTAGAAGATCATCAAGGTAGGAACAAAGTTCTTGTAATGTAATCATTGTGACACCAAAATTATCTATCTAGGGAATAGTACTTCCCCATTCATATTTTTACAACGGGTTCTTGCATGGAAAAAATGGACGCGGTGAAAGCCTCTGTGGGCAAAGCGGCAGCGCAACTTGTCGGCGACGGCATGTTGGTAGGATTGGGAACAGGGTCGACAGCAGCGCATTTTATTAATCACTTGATTAAGAGGTGCCGAGAAGGACTGGAGATCACTGCTGTCGCCACATCTGACCGCTCTTTCCATCAAGCCAAAGCTGGCGGCATTCAAATGCGCAACATTGAAGAAATTACATCAATCGACATCACCTTTGACGGCGCTGACGAGATCGACCCGAATAAAAACATGATCAAGGGCGGCGGCGGTGCCTTGCTTAGAGAAAAAATCGTTGCATCAATGAGCCATGAAATGGTCGTTATGGTGGATGAATCCAAGCTTGTCGAGGCTTTAGGCGCCTTTCCCTTGCCTGTAGAAATTGTGTCTTTCGCCCATCGATCGACGATCAATAAGATCCAAATTCTAGGGTACGATGGAGCTCTTCGGAAAGATCAAGACGGCGACACATACATTACTGACAATGGCAACTACATCTTCGATATTCATAACAACGGCCCGATCGTCAATCCACGGGAGATGCATCACACGCTAATCGATATCCCCGGGGTTGTTGAAACAGGGTTATTTTTCAACCTGGCAGGCCGCGTGATTGTTGGTTACAGCCACGGAAACGTGGAAATCCGTTCCTAAATAATTCTTTGGCACGTACTATAGGGTTAGGGTCGCTAGACAGGAAATTTATGCTTTCTGAACTCATCCAGCTATCATTTGACAAGATTATGCAGACGCGGTCATATACCGTTGTGATCTTAGGCGCTCGCGGTAAGAGATTTGCGATCTATACCGACCCTAGTATCGGCCGCACCCTGCAGTTACACCTCACTGGAGCCCAGAAACTTAGACCTTTAACTCACGACTTGATGATGTCGATTTTCAACGGCTTAGGTGTTCGGGTCAAACAGGTCGTCATCAACGACATCCAGGACACCATCTATTTTGCACGCCTTTTCCTTGAGCAACAAAGGGCTGATTATCAACATATTATGGAAATTGACGCTCGCCCAAGCGATTGCATCACGTTGGCACTGATGTTCAATGCCCCCGTCTATTGCACCGAAGAGGTTCTCGAAAAAACCATTCCCCTGGAAGAGTAATCAGTATTGGATATTGAAAGATTCTGCTGCTAGCTGTTGGAGCGCAATCACTGCTTCTTGTGCATCGTTTCCGGTAGCTACGATGCGAATTTTTGATCCTTTCTCGGCTGCAAGCATGAGGATACCAAGCAATGAACGTGCGTTCACCTCGGTTCTTTTATGGATTAAACGGATATCTGCCTTGTACGATGTTGCGCATTTAACGATCTCCGTCGAGGGTCTCGTATGCAGGCCGCGATCGTTTATCACAACGAAAGCTCCCTTAACTGTAAGCGATTCTGTTTTTTTGTTGACGACAGGTTTTGGGACCATCTCATCAAACCTTAATAAGTGATGTGTCATGTCTATTATCCGACATACGCTCTATGACTATTATTAGCAACAAAAGAGACGATTTGCGATGACAATTTAATTTATCTCCTAATTACGGATCAAGTTTCGTTCTTATCGGTTGCCTTCAACCCATTCCAACAAGTACAATATTCTTTTTTCAGATGAGCTGCTTACAAATTTTTTTGAGGGTGGTTCAGTAATCAAAAGGAGTATTTTTCAGATGATTCTATGCCGTGAAGAAGTTGAAGATACCCATTGCTGGGCAGTAGACAAGATGTATCCTACGTTCACCGATTGGGAAAAAGAATTAAAACAAACAACGTTAAACGGAACGGACGCGCGCTGGAATTCGTTGATGCAATACCAAGGAAAGCTTGGCGATGGCCCCGAGACCGTTAAAGCATTTTTCGACGAACTGTTTGGTGTCGACCGCAAGCTGACAAATCTATATACCTATGCACATCTTCGCCATGATGAAGACTTAGCAAACGATGCGCATAAATCAGGATATATTCGCGTCACCTCTATCCTTCACGACTTTGCTCAAGCTGTCTCCTGGGTTGAACCGGAGCTTCTAGCACTCCCTGAAGAGACAATCAACAGCTATCTACAGAACGATATTCTTAATGACTACCGCTTCCATCTGGAAAAGATCGTTAGAATAAAAAAACATACGCTCCCACCCCTACAGGAGCAGCTGCTCGCGATGTCAGCAAAGGCATTACAAGGGACCCAGCGTGCATTTTCGGCAATCAATGATGCTGACTTCAAATTTGGCAAAGTCAAAGACGGTGAAGGCAAAGAGCGCGAACTGACACATGCCGCCTACGGATCGTATATGCGTGATTATGACCGCACCCTAAGGGAAAACTCCTTTACCCAATACCACGGCAAATATAAGGAATATGCCAACACCTTATGTGAATTGCTTAACGGCACAGTACAAGGTCATCTTTTCCAAGCGCGGTCGCGGCATTACTCCAGCTGCCTTGAGGCTGCTCTATTCCCTAAAAATATCGACCTGTCAGTCTACCGGTCTTTGATAACCGCCGTCTCCGACAACCTGACTCCCCTGCACAAGTATTTTTCCGTTCGCGAACGTATTCTTGGGATCAAGCCGCTACACCTCTATGACATGGGCGTTCCTCTGACCAAAGAGTTCGACATGCGCATCTCTTATGACGAAGCTGCCCGCCTCATTGTGGAGTCTGTTGCTCCGCTAGGCGAGGACTACCAAAAGATTCTGAAAAAAGGTCTGACAGAGCAACGCTGGGTCGACCGCTATGAAAATAGCAACAAGCGTTCAGGTGCTTATTCCAGTGGATGCTACGACAGCATGCCGTATATTCTCATGAACTATAAAGAGATGATACGCGACTTGATGACCCTCGCACATGAAGCTGGACACAGCATGCACAGCCAACTCAGCCACATGAATCAGCCGTACCAATATGCCAACTACCCTATTTTCCTTGCTGAAGTCGCCTCAACCTTCAATGAAGAACTGCTCATCAAGTTGCTTCTTGAACGGGCAAACAGCGCCGAAGAAAAAATTTACCTGATCAACCAAAAGATCGAGGATATCCGCGGCACCCTGTTCAGACAGACGATGTTTGCTGAATTTGAGCTGTTCATCCATGAAATGGCAGAACAAGATGTTCCCCTGACGCCAAAACTCCTTTCTGATCACTATGTTGCGCTGAACAAAAAATATTTTGGCGACACCGTTGCCATCGACGAACCGATCGCTATCGAATGGGCGCGCGTCCCCCATTTCTACTATAATTTCTATGTATACCAATACGCCACCGGCATCAGCGCCGCCTTGGCATTGGCTGATAATGTTCTCAAGGGAGGAAACGAAGAGCGCGACGCCTACCTCGGATTCCTTAAGAGCGGCTGCAGCCGTTACCCCATCGAAACTTTGAAGCTTGCGGGTGTTGATATGACGACTTCCGCCCCTGTCGAAGCGGCGATCGGCAAATTCAGCGCACTTGTTGATGAGTTAGATAGCCTGATGTAATTTAGCACTCTAAAATACCGACTGCCAATTTTTGTTGCCCCAAAAATCGACAGCTCGTTATACTAGTGACAAAAAAGACCAAAATAACAAGGAGAACAACTATGTCCCAAACGATGAAAGAGACAACTAATGCAAGCAAACTACGCCCTCTTGGAAATCGCGTTTTGGTCCGTCGGCTTGAAGCTGAGGAAAAAACCGAAGGCGGCATTATCCTTCCCGACAGTGCAAAAAAGAAGCAGGAGCAAGCTATTGTCGTAGCGATAGGTACAGGCAAAAAAGATAAGAACGGCAAAACAATCGAGATTAGCGTCAAAGTTGGCGATATTGTGCTGATGGACAAATATGCCGGCCAAGAAGTCAAGGTCGATGATGAAGAGTTTGTCATCGCCCGTGCCGACGATCTAATTGCTATCATTGAGAAATAAGAAAAAGGAGTAAATGATCATGTCTGCAAAAAACATTATTTTTAGAGAAGCAGCGCGTCAAAAGATTTTGAAAGGCGTGCGCACACTCGCCGATGCGGTGAAAGTCACCCTCGGCCCTAAAGGACGTAACGTCATTATTGACAAATCATGGGGTGCCCCGCACATCACCAAAGACGGCGTTACCGTCGCTAAAGAGATTGAGCTCGAAGACAAAGACGAGAACATGGGCGCACAGATGGTCAAAGAGGTAGCCAGCAAGACTGCCGATAAGGCCGGTGACGGCACCACAACAGCGACCGTCCTTGCCGAGGCAATTTATACCGAAGGCCTTCGTAACGTCACTGCCGGTGCTAATCCGATGGATATCAAGCGCGGCATGGACGCAGCGGTAAAAGCGATCGTTGAAGAGCTTGAAAAGCGTGCAAAGAAAGTCGAGTCGCAGAATGAGATCGCGCAGGTCGCTACCATCTCTGCAAACAACGACAAAGAAATTGGCGACATCATCGCCGAGGCGATGCAGCGCGTCGGTTCCAAAGGAACCATCACCGTTGAAGAAGCTAAAGGATTTGAGACCACACTCAATGTTGTTGAAGGAATGAACTTCGATCGCGGCTATCTTTCTGCCTACTTCATGACTGACCCTAAAACGCAAGAGTGTGTTTTGGAGAACCCATACATTCTCATCTTCGACAAAAAGATCAACGCCATCAAGGATATCATTCCTATTCTCCAAAAAGTTGCAGAGTCAGGAGCGTCCCTGTTGATCATCTCTGAAGATGTCGAAGGCGAAGCGTTGGCAACGCTCGTCGTCAACCGTCTGCGTGCCGGACTCAAAGTGTGTGCCGTCAAAGCCCCCGGCTTCGGCGATCGCCGCAAAGCCATGCTGGAAGATGTCGCAACTCTAACCGGTGGCGAGATGATCAGCGAAGAAGTCGGTCATCAGTTAGAGACAACGACTATCGAGCAGCTCGGCCGTGCGAAGAAAGTGATCATCACCAAAGATGAGACCACTATCGTCGAAGGTGCAGGCGCTTCTGAGAAGATCAAAGAACGCGTCGCCCAGATTGAACGTCAGCTTGAGGAGACCGATTCCAAGTACGATCGCGAGAAGCTGCAAGAGCGGCTGGCAAAGCTTGCCGGCGGCGTTGCCGTCATCATGGTCGGTGCCGCTACCGAGATCGAGATGAAAGAGAAGAAAGACCGTGTTGACGATGCTCAGCATGCGACAGCTGCGGCTGTTGAGGAAGGAATCCTTCCGGCGGCGGCGTTGCCCTTGTTCGCTGCATCCCTGTCGTCAACAAGCTTTCTGAGACCCTCGAAGGCGACCAGAAGACCGGAGCGATGATCATCGCCCGTGCTCTGAGCGCTCCCTTGCGTCAGATTGCTGAAAATGCCGGGAAAGAAGGCTCCATTATCCTTCAGGAAGTGGAGAAACGCACCGGATATAGTGAAGGCTATAATGCCCTTGCCGACGAGTTCACCGACATGTTGAAAGCGGGTATTTTGACCCTAAAAAGGTTGTCCGTTGCGCTGTCGAGAATCGCGGCATCGGTCGCGAGCATGCTTCTCACAACCGAGGCGCTTGTCGTTGACATTCCTGACGAGAAAGCTGAAATGCCAGCCGGCGCCGGCATGGGGATGGACTACTAAGCCTTCCCTATCGTATACGTTTAGCGGCGCCCTTTGGGCGCCGTTTTTTTGTCTTTCATCTTGCAAAAACGCCTTCTGAAATAAGATAGTGCTTTCTTAATCCGGATTAGCTCAGCGGTAGAGCAGTGGACTGTTAATCCATTGGTCGCTGGTTCGAATCCAGCATCCGGAGTTGATTATCAGGCAGTTACGACTATGTTGTAGCTGCTTTTTTGTTTTTGGTGCACTGTTGGTGCACTAGCTCTCAACAAGTTATGATAACTCCCCCCTCTTGATCTTTGCAATGAACAATAGCGTTCCAAGTTGACGCGGTAAAACCGACAAATGATTAATTTAATGCACCACCAGTACACCATTCAAATAATCATTAAGAGGTTATCTACCACCTACCAGGACAAATGGGACAAAAGCCACAATCAACAATTGATTGACATTCCGACGTTGTTATTTTATGTGACAAAAACAATAAGAATAATTTCAATTTAAGGGTGTTAATTATGGCATATATTCAAGAACGCAAACCACAAAACGGCAAAACTTCATACCGCGTACAGATTAGGCTGAAAGGCTTTCCAACAGAAACAGCAACTTTCGAACGCAAGACTGACGCGAAACGTTAGGCACAACAAACTGAAGCTGCAATGCGAAAAGGACGTTACTTCAAGACAGCTGAGTCAAAAAGCATACAGTTGCTAAGATGATTGACCGCTACATTGAAGAGATAGTGCCAACAAAACCTAGAAACGCAAGCGCAACAACAGCTCAGCTGCTGTGGTGGAAAGAACAAATAGGTTGTCACATTTTGGCCGACGTCACACCTGCTCTCATTGCAGAAAAACGAGATCTACTTCTAAGAGGTATTACCGTTCGAGGTAAGCAACGGTCTCCATCCACGGTTGTTCGATACTTAGCGGCGCTATCACACGCGTTTACAGTTGCGACGAAAGAGTGGGGATGGCTTGAAGACTCTCCCTCACGGAGAGTCAGTAAACAAAAAGTATGCGCGCGCGGGCGCGTTAGATTCTTAAGTGAAGAAGAAAGAGAAGCCCTCCTCATTGCATGTAAAGATAGCAGTAATCCCTTCCTCTACCCCGTTGTTGTCTTAGCACTTTCAACAGGAATGCAACAAGGAGAGATAATGAACCTAAGGTGGGAAGATGTTGACTTTATCTCCGGAAGGATCATCCTTAACCAAACTAAAAATGGAGAACGTTGCGCAGTACCGCTTCGCGGTCATGCTCAAGACCTTCTTAGAAAGCTGAAAAACGGTAACTCTCTTGACGTCGGATTATTGTTTCCAGGAAAAGATCCTACCCAACCAATGGACTTACGCTTCCCATGGAAACAAGCTCTTAAAAAGCGAAAATTAAAGATTATCGCTTTCATGACAATCGCCATTCGTGTGCAAGTTACTTGTTAGCACAAAAAGCAACGCTTGCAGAAATCGCGGAAATCCTAGGTCACAAGACGCTGCAGATGGTCAAGCGTTATGCTCATCTATCTGAAGCACATGCTACAAAAGTGGTGGAAGAAATGAATGAATCAATCTTTAAGACGTGTAGCTAGAGTGAGGTAAACTCGCTGTAAAACGTCTTTATCTTATTCTAAATTAATAAATTGCTTTGCCTTCTTTGCGCCTCTTTGCTGTAATATTTCATATCAATTGAATCGCTATTAGTAGAGGTCAAGGAATGTGTAGTGACGGCAAAAAAAAACAATACAACACCGATGAATTATTGAACCTATCCGCAAATTAATTCTCCACCCAGATCATTATGATAGAAACCTGTAAAAATCCATTCCAATACTGATCTCGTCTCTCCCAGCGAGCAACTAATCTGCGATATTTTCTTTGCATCCAAGCAAAACAGCGTTCAACTTGCCAACGACTATTCGAAGTAGGCGTCTTTCTTCCTCGAATTTGCTTTCGCGTTCTCCAAGTCCTTTTGGGTATAAGAGGTCTGATTCCTTTACTTCTTAGAAAAACTCGTAAAGCTTTTGAATCATACCCTTGTCTGCATGAATCTCGTTAGGACAACGTTTTGGTCTTCCATAGCCGTGATAAACTCTAACACGTTCCAGTAAACACTTTACTTGTTCCCTCTCACTGCAAGATGCCGGGGTTGTAATGGCCGATAAGGGCATTCCATTTCCATCAACAAGCAAGTGATTTGTTACCCTTTGCCCTTATAACCGTAATCGACGCTCTGACCACCTCCCTTACCTGGGGAAAAAGAGCCGTCTACGGCTCCTTTTTTGACCAATCAATCAATTCGGCTAAATCAGCCACACACAATATCCCATTTTTAACTCGCTCCAACGTTCCGGTTTGCTGTAAATGACCAAGCCATTCATGGGCAGTTGAGCGTTTAGCCCACTGCTGTCCTACAGGAACGTCGCACCACCTACATCCTGTGATTTCAACGTAAAGTATGGTGTTAAGGACTTTTCTTAAGTCAGGATTTGGCCTTCCTACTCTCTTCTTAGGCAATGGTAATAGAGGTTTGATAATGTCCCATTGCATGTCAGAAAGCCCTTCAAATTTACCTCTCATATTTCCTCCAAAAAGAGAGGAATATATCTAAACTTTTAATTTACGGATAGGTTCTTAGATATCATTGAAGACTTTCCTTTATTAACCGCCTACAAACCGAAAGCGATTTAACCGCCATGCCGTCAATCTATGGCCTAGCACCTGTCTGGACGTTCAGCCAATCAGTGTGTATTATCTGTGACTTACCTCCTGTAGATTATGAGACACTCTATACCCTATAAAGGTAAAGGGATTCTACTTCACCTTCTCGTAGACCGTAACGGTAAACCTTTAGCGATTTCAACTACATCTGCCAATGGTGATGAACGAAAAGAAGTAGCGAAGCTACTCGATCGTTCGAAGATCGAAAAATATTCAGACCAATTATGTGAACGCTCGATGATTATTTTGGAGGGCGACAAAGGTTACGATGCCTCATGGCTTAGACAATTACTGTTAAAAAGGGGGTTGTTTCCATTTATTCCCAGAAGACGCATGGGAAAATCAGATATCGATCGTCCAAAACAAAAAGATGTAGCCAACTTTTTTAATATCAAAACAGTGCGGTGGGTAGTTGAACGGACATTTGCCTGGCTAAAACGTAAATTTCGTCGATTGATGCTTAGATGGGAACGCCTTCCTAGCGCTTGGGATGCCTTTGTAAACCTATCTCTAATTCATTTTTGGCAACAGATTTTAGTCAGATAGGTTCATAGTAATAAACTTAAAGAAGGCTGTGAGTTTCGCTCACAGTTCATTATTTTTATTTCACCATCACTAATTACATTGTTAATAATTAAATTAATGTGATTTTATTTTTTTAGTTAGGTTCTTGCTTCGTTTTCTTTAATTATCCTATAATAGGTTTATGGTTTAATAATTTATGAGGTCTAATAGAATGTCTATTCCAAGTGTTATCAATAATCAACAAGACTTTCAGTTATTGACCGTTGCTCTGGACGAGGCAGATCAGAGTAATGATGCTCAACTAAAATACAAAATTCATGACGCTGCGTTATCTACGCTCAATAAAGCATTGGAAAATGGTGGGGAACTCCCTCCACCATAGATATTAAGTCTCTTAGAAGTCGTATTTCAGTCAAATTACATGAAGATAAAATTGCACTAACTGAAGAGTTTATCAAATGTGTAAGTTAAAAAACATTGAAATTAGTGCAGATACAAAAAAAGAGATCATTTTCGGTATATTAAAGTTCAAAGATCCGAGCCAGTACCTGACTTTTTCATTATGATGCGTTCCTCTTATGTCAAATTTTCTAGTTTATCTGATGAAGATAAAATGAAATTTTGGAATCAGTTTCTAGATTAACTTTCCTAAAAAATCTAGATCTAGATGGTTGTAAAATTAAAATCGATCCCAGATAGTATTGGTAATCTTAAATCATTAAATACACTTCTCCTAACTAATAATGAAATAGTAAATATTCGCAGAGTATTAGTTATCTAGAAAAACTTGAAACACTTTCTCTGCAACAAAATAATATAGAAATTCTTCCAGAGAGTTTCGGTAATCTTAAAAGTCTAAAAAAACCTTACTCTTGCAGGAAATAACCTTAACAATCTTCCAAAGAGTTTCGGTAATCTTAAAAGTCTACTAAAACTTTTTTCTTTCAGATAACAAACTTAAAAGTCTTCCAGAGAGTTTCGGTAATCTAGATGAACTTGAAATTCTTAATCTGAAACAGAATGAAATAGAAATTCTTCCAGAGAGTTTCGGTAACCTTAAAAGTCTAGTAGGTCTTCTTCTTTCAGGAAATAATCTTAAAAGTCTTCCAGAGAGTTTCGGGAATCTTAAAAAATTAATAGATCTTTCTCTGAGTAGTAATGAATTTGAAGAAATCCCCAGCAGTATTGATAATTTTACTAGATTAACAAGGCTTTCTGCGCGTTCTAACAGACTAGAAAAATTACCAGAGAGTATTGGTAAGCTTACAAATCTTAGAGAACTTTGGTTAACGGATAACAACATCACGACATTACCATCTTCTATTTTTCAGCTTTCGTCAATTGTTGATATAGAATTATCCTCGAATCCAATTTTATTAAGAGGACAAACCCCTGACGAAGTTGGTCGTGAAGAACTAATTGCTAATTTTGGTCGCCGAGTTCGCATACCTGATGTATTTATCGAAAAGATGCATGCTAGAACGAAGAAGAACGCCGTCTATAGTAATCTTGACAAGAAACCCTTCCGAATTAATAGAGACCAGTTTTCCAAAATAAAAATGCAGGATATTGTTGTTGATAAGGTCATGGGTAGTGGTGAAATGCTGGCATCACTTGATAAAATATTCTCTGTTGTCAATATGACCGATCCTAACCAACCTGGCTATTTTAGTTATGATATCTTAGGGCAACAAAGAACTGAAGGATCGAACAAAGAAAAAAATTGACAGGATAATCAACCCTCAGTTAAGAGGCTATATCAAGACGCTTTATGGAGTCCCTTAGAAGAGGAAGATATGAAGCCGTCGATGATGATGTATAAAGAACTGAGACCTGAAACTCAAAAGGCACTGACTTTTTATCTTTAACAAACTTCTTGAGGAAGAAGACCCCGACATTCTTAGCATACGGTTCAGTCAGCTTACAAAGGGTTATTGCACTGTATGACGGGACAATCCGAGGCGATCAATATTCTCGCCTACTCCATGCTTGATCCCCTCCAGAGAGTTTCAGGGTCAAAGACGCATATATTGGATGTCGTTGCACGAGAAAAAAACCAGTGGTTTTCTAGCGCCTATTCTTTCCAAAGCGGCTGAAAATAGACAGAACGTGCATCTAATCAGTCGTTACCGTGATGAACTAGGCGAGGAACTCAGGATAACGGCGGCTGTGAAAGGGTTTAGTGAACGTATTGGTACGTTTGGCAAAGACCCTTTTATAGGTAATCCTGCTAACGTTCTTAAAGTGTTTTTATGACCTGGTAACACCTCAGCGTATTATCGATTGGATCGATAAGAAGACCCAGAGTACTTCGGATCGTCAGTCCATGATCGATCTTCACGAGGTTGAAAAAGCCTTGGTTAAACAAAAAGATGTGAATGAGGACAGCTTCAAGGGCTTCGCAAAATGCTTGAAAGAGTTCCGGACAACCAGAAAGCGCAAATTCAAAAGCGTATTGATCAATTGCAAAAACCTTCGACCTTAACAGACGAAGAGGCTGGTCATCTTGAAGAGATTGCGAAAGGTATGGGAATTGAAGACGTGTTGTCAGAAGATCGTACTTCTTTGACTGATGAGGGTAGGCAACAGTTGCTAAACGCACTCAGAAAAAAAGTTAAGGAGGACGCTATCCAGCGTCCAATTACGACTGGTGATATGATCCAACTGATGGTTGATGAAAAGATCATCGATCCAAACGATCCCAAATGGGAAGGGCTTTTTTCGGCTCCCCTAGAAGATCCCCTATCAATCGTCAAGCGCGATGGTATTAAGAAGGTATTGATCGCGCTTGGAATACTGATCGAAGAATAATATAAAAGTATTTTTTGTCGTTTTTTTTTTGGGGAATTAAAAATAATTTTAATTACAAATACCTTGTAATCGCTTCTTGTTAATTCAATACTTTATTGAATTTAATATCGCTTTTATTTATTTCGATCACTCAATTGAGGTGTTTTCTCAAAGAGAAAATCTCGATTCTTAATTCAATTTCGGCATAAAGATCTTGATGACGCCTATGAGATTTTCATTTTTCTTTGAAAATGAAAGCATTTCCTGCCTAACCTAGCGCAATACTGTCTGAGAGTGTAATTATACCTTTCAATGTAACTCGTCTTACCTGACTCATTCCCAACAGGAGAGTCTTTGCATAAATGAGAGTCATTTTTAAAATCGTCAGGTAATTTTTTTTCATTACTGTTTCTCCCAAAGCTTTGTTTCGTTCCCCTACATGAAAAGCCAAAATTTGCCTGTTTTTTTTTTTATGCAGGTGGTTTAATTTTTACAACACCTTAACCAAAAGGAGAGAATTCATGATCATCAGTCAAGCGTCATCAATAGTAATGCGATCGCTGAGAAGGACACTCACACCTATCGTCCGTTATCAAGCTAGGATGTACTCATCTCAACTTCCTAAAGGCCGTGATTTTGAACGTTTATACTACATAGGGTGAGAGGCTGCACAATTGCTGGAAGTTGTATGGGAGCATATACAGGTATTCAAGAATACGATAGCTCTTTGCGTGGTACAAAATCTGAACGTGCCTTTAAGAATACTGTACAGGTAATTGGCGGAGGGATAGTAGGTGCTATCGGAGGATTCTGGGTTGGCATATCTTGGCCAGTACTTACTCTGTTATTCACGGGATTTTATATTACGGACAGTGTCAGATCAACCCCTAGATAAAGCTAGCAAAACGTTAAGCTAATGAGTCACTTGGTGTTCTTTTCGCTAACTGTCATCACTTTGCTTCGAACTCAGCATTTTGCGAGTCACAAAATTTCCGGAAAAAACGACATCCAAATAATGTAACAAGTGACTCTGATATTCTGGCATTTTTGCACAAGATCGCAGAACGCAGGGTGCCTCCTAAGCGTATCTCTTTTTTTGCGGCGCGCATCTGTTTCTCATACATCTAAAGAGACCCATTCTCGCAAATTCCACCAGTTTGCTTCGAGTTTTTTCGTTCTGAGCCGTAAAATTACTCCCAGTTTTAGAGATAGTCTCTGAATTACCGAACTATCATCTTACGACAAATTTTACTGAGAAAAACCATCGTTCTTCGGTCTAGTTTATCAACTATGTCACTCCTAAAGATTCTTTTCCAGGTAAAATTTGTTCCCAATCTGACAATTCTTTAAATCAGAGAATGTCTCTTACAGAGAGAAAAATAGATGTTTTTCACACATCTCTAATAAAATGTGAATTATAATTTAATAAAATACCATTCCGTTACGTTCATACATCTTCATAATTTGTAATTTTTGACTTACAAAAATGTGTATTTGTAGTTAAATTGCTTTCTTGAAGCTTGCTGAACGCGAGAGCTTGCTTATCATTTATTTAATTGGCATTATACCGGCATTGAATCAAGAACCGAGATTTTGACTTTGAGAAAACGTCTCTATTAGGAGATCATAGGTGACCTAATATTCAAGAATCGATCTCCCAATAGTGATGGATTTCTCTTTGCCAAAAACCGATTCTTAAATCAACTTCGGTATACTGCAAAATAGCTACGGAAAAGTTTTCAAAGCTTGATGTAAGACATGTAATCTTTTAATTTCGTTTTTAATAGTCCTTATTATGATTTCAAATATTTCATCTTCAAATTGTATAGAAAAAGTTACTATCACTACCCATTCTGGGAATTAGAAGTAAACCAAATATTACAAAAAATCGAAAATCATGAATGGGTGGTAATTGATGAAATAACCAATTTGTTCAAAAATTTCCAAACCACCCAAAACAGCGTGAAATTGCTGAAAAAGCAAGTTCACTAAAAAGCATACGTACTAGATTTCTTAATAAATTTATCGGTCATTTAATACAAATTGGATTTTATGATCTTGCCAGAAACGAACTTGAGCAGGTAGATTTAAAAAGCAGATAATTCATCAAATTACACCCACTTGTTATTTGAGTACCACGCTCAATTTCTCTAATGAAATGGTTTCTCGACCTAGGAGCTCCGTTACGCTATGACATCTGGGAAGAACTTCCGCGCTTGGAAACTCCTTCTAGCGTTTACATCTTTCTTGTCGACTATGGGATACAGATCACTCAAGAAAATTTAAGAAAATCTATTAATAATAGGTATAAAGTCCCTGAAGACGCTATCATTTATATCTTAGAAAAACATCCGAATCTTGTATCCGAAGAAACTTTAAATAATAATGCTGCAAATAAAAATTTAATAAAAGTTGTCGATTTTCTTTTTAAAGAGTAAATGCGAGTGCAACAAGAGCACTCTTGGAATTGCAGCATATTCATTCAGTTCCGATTTCATCTGTCGGTTAGTTGACTATGGAGCGAAACCTGATGGTAAAGCTTTTGCTTTTATTGCTGCAAGGTTCGGAGAAGCGCTTCTTGACTATGTTATCAAAGTTTCTAATGTTCACCCAACATCATCTGCATACAAATATATATGGTTGCGAGATGTTCAATATACACCTCGTCAAGTTATAGATATGCTTGCTATTCGAGGCGCTGGTCTAATGGGAAATTACAACCCTAGGTCAATATATTCCTGGTATGTCCTTTGCTGAAAGTATGAGCTATATAAGTGAGCGTGAATCACTCAAAGGTATGAATCTAACTGAATCTATCTATCGACTGAAAATGAGTGATGAAGAGTGTGCTAAATTTCTTGATGAATGCTTAAAAAAGGAGCAACTATACATTGGACAGACTGCTTAGCTTTGATAGATAAGAAATATAAAGCATCTTTTAAATGTGGAATGCTAGGTGCTAGAATAATTTTGGACGATTCACGTGACATACAAAAATACAATCAATTTTATCGGTGTAGAAATAGCTGAATTTATTCTTTGCAGGTCTATTTTCACCTTGCCTCCTTAAAGAAATCAACCGTCTTTTAAAGATAATCCCGATGCAATCGAAAAAAGCACCCAAGCAGCGTTTACCGGCACACAAAAAGCATAAATATCTTATATCGCCCTTTATTAGATGAAGAGAAATTTAGAATTTTCTTAAATAAGCTCTTCGGCAATTCGGAAAAATTAGATATAAACGATTATATTAATTGGCTTGAAAGATCACTAGAAACGTTTTATATACATAATATTGAATGGGAAGGCGCAATAGCTTATGCTAACTTGAAGTACAGATATTGGAATTATTCATCCAGCAACGACCGTAGTCCTTATAGCTCACCATACGGATTTAACTACAATGTTTATTCTAGAATAAAACAGTACATAGAATGTAATGAAATAAAACAATTAAATCGTGAAGTCAAAAAACAGGCCTATAAACTTACAGTGCTCTTTGGTTCATATGTGAAAGCAATAAACTATCTGCTTGAATTTATGAGAAAAAATGATATTCGAAAAGCGCAAGGAAAGCGCTATACAGAAAAACCAATCCACGATGCCTGTCTTTTCAATATACCAGATGAAACAGAGGGACCATGGGATATAGAGGGATGGCGTCGATATATGAAGAGAAACGACTCCAATCCATTACAGTTTAATATGCTCCCATATGTTGCAAAAATCGAGCGATTTGCATGGAGAGGACTTAGCCACCTTGTCGACACCGAAGGTAAAACTAGTAGAGAAATCCTAGCTGAGTATAGGAAATTAATCACAAACAGAATGGAGAATGATCCAGAATTTGGTGAATCCATACAAACAGTCCGTAAAGAAATACAAAAAAGAAGAACGAAAGCGAATACAAGGAAACTTGAAAGTCTTCTTTGGGAATGTTCTAAGAAACATTTCGCTACAGAAATCAAATGCTTCTTACATGAACAAAAACATCTCAGAAAAACGATTGAAGCTGAAATTTCTATACAGGAATTAACGCAAGCTCAACAATTTAAAATAGTCCAAAAAAAACTTTGGGAAGAAGTTGAAAAGCAAAAACCTTTTCGACCATTCTTGAACTTCTTTGTCAGGATGAGAAATCCCTTCAACTACACTTACAGCGGAATGTGCTCATTTGTTAGAGTGAATTCGAATTTTTCCGATACCCCCCATTACAATACCTTTGTTGAGCAAGCCATCCGTTATGGAATCGATACAGAATCGATTAAAAAAGCAATTGCAATTCTCGATGAAATTGCCGCTCTTGAGTTACTACCTGACATTGATGTTACCGCTAAAGAGCTGGGTATTCCTGAACGAAAATGGCGTTTCAAAAAGTTATCTTCAAGAGATCCTGATATATTCATCCTAGGAAAGAAAACAGGCTGCTGTCAAAGTATTGGAGGTCACGCTAACTCAACAGTAATTCACGGCGCAGAGTCAAATTATGGTGGTTTTTATGCCATCGTAAAAACTACCACCAAAAAAGTTGAATATATAGCTCAGTCCTATGTTGGAATTTGTAGAGCAGAAGATGGACATGGGTTTGAAATCGTAGTTGATTCCATTGAAACCATATATTCAAACATGGGTCCCGATATTCTTAAAGTATACGAAAGAGCTTTTGGGAAAGTGCTTGAAGCAAATCGTATCTTCACACGTGTCGTACTAGGAATGGGTGGTAAGACTCCAAAAAATAATTACCCTTCGATTGAAAAAAATCAAGGATACCCACCAATTATTGGACACCCCTCTGGTGGTTATGATGCGATTTTCTTTCGTAAAGTTATGGCAGAGCCGAAAGAAATTGTGAGGTTTGATGAATCTTCATGTGACGAGTTCATCGTTACGCGAGGGATTGATTCCTACATAAAGAGAGGACAACAGATAAATGAGCTTGTGCTGCATCCGTTTAGACGAATAAGCTTCTATGCAACACATAGAAAAGCTTATCTTGCCCTTACAAGCCATAAAAAAAATCCCCTTATCAAAGAGGGCGCAATAAAAGAAGCAAACAACACCCCCTCTTGGGGTGAGCATTTTATTACAGACAATGTATTCCAGTCAGCAGTTGAAAAATGGCTTGAAAAATCTGAAATTGATCTACCCTATATTCATGCAAGCAATGACGTTAAATCTTTATATTCACAAGCGACCCAACTTACCCAAGATGTCCAAACGTTTATCGCAAGCTATGTTGATGATGTGCATATTACATCTGCATATGTCACACGCAATGAAGATGACTCTTATTACTGCTTTATCTTTGATTCCGAAGGTTCAAGTAACGGAACCGTCTACCACGATGCTCTATCGAAACAATTTCCAAATATGAAATTTATTATTTTCAATGAGAGGTTGTCAAAAGATTATTACAGCTGCGGCACATTAGCTTTTATAGCGATTACCCACTTTATTAAACGCGGTAAAATGCTTATAGGACAGATTGTTCCTCAATTAAAACAGATTAATGAAAATACCTACTCTATCGACTTGAATGATCTACCTGGCTGCCTACTGAAGTATGCACAGATAGATATCGCTTTCTCTGATGAACAGCTTACTGAAAAAAGAAAACCAGTAGCAGTTCTTCCAACAAGTCGTAGAAACGAAATCGTCTCATGGAAACGAGAAAGAACCCTTGCGGACTACTTGAAGGATAGCCTTATTACTATAAGAGGTAAAAGATATAACATAGCAGCACTACGCAAGAAATACAGGATCCTTCACTTGTATGATAGCTTGGAGTCAGAATCTTAAAAAAAACTTATTATCCAATTAGTCGTCTTGTTCATATACTGACAGCTATGAATAAGACGATTAGTACCACTAAAGCTTCAATTAACAGAGCCTCCTAGCTTCGAACGAAGCTTAGACTCAAAATCTGATGATGCACCTGCCATCGTCTGCAATACAACACCCAACCGATCGACGACGACAAGTGTCGGAAAACCTTCGATACCGAATATTGATGAAAGGGAATTGTCTTCAACCCATTCGAGATGATGGCTCAATTCTTGTAACTCTGGCGTAAGCCTTGGGCTGATATTAATGAATCGATATCCATTATCGGCATACTCTTTTGCAATGCGATCAAGTTGCGGAATCTGTTCTTTACAGTAGGGACAGCTTGGCGATACGAAATGGAAAATCACTCCTTGATGCTCAGCTAATTCTTTTGAGTCTATCGCATCTATTGTAAAAGACTTAATCACACTGCCTTCCTGAACCAGAGAACTCACTGGGCTTTTCATTTGTAATCCATACACCATAAAGGTGAAGTTCAGGGTACTAAAAAGAGCCATCATCGCAAAAGATGAAGTGAAAGCAAGTGCTAATTTGATCCCCAGGATTTCTTCTTGCAGATGTTGCGGCTTCCAAACAATCCAAAGCAATATGTGACAGGCATGAGCAACTAGGCAAACCCAGCAGATTTGAGAACTTAGGTATGTGAACGAGATGGCAAGACCGGTAGCCCAAACAAAACCACCCCATCTCCAAGTTTTTGTAGGCAGATTTTTAAAACAAATGGTGGCCGTCAGCAAAAATGCAAAATAGCCGGCAGCAAGCATCGGAAGGTACGGCGTTGCTGTGCTGCAACTTGTGCAATCATGAATGCCGAAAAGATCCGGCACCCCGGGGAGTTTAAAAAATAGCGCGCAAAGGGCTAAAAAACAGAGAAATGTCGGCATTTACTACTTCGGGCAAAATTTTTGAGGAGATGTTTTCATGCCCAGCGCCTGCATCATCAATTGAACACCCTGCGCATTCATATCGGGAGGGGCTCCTGACCAAAATCCGGTAGAACAAGTCGAAGTATCACAATCGCCTCCATATGTCATGAACTCCCCTGTTCTGATAACCTTGCACATGCAAATAGCTTTTTTGGGGTCAAGAGGATCGACAACACAAGGCTGATCTAAGCAATCAGACCAAAGACTACCTGCAGCACAGTTCATGCTTTTGCGTGTATCTAAGTTCTCCAAAGAAAAAGTTGAGATCAGATGCTGCACGCCTTCTTGATCTGTTGTAGGCAAGCGCTTATCACATAATGAATATCCATAGTTTTTCCCTTCAAAAACATCACAAAAGCAGATCGATTCGTTAGGGTTTGTTGGATCAGGGATACATTGGGCAGCGCTACAGAGAGCGTATCTCTGGTCGCAGATCTTTCCTTGCTTATCGCCTAGATTTGAATAGACATAGGTTACAGCGATAATTGCTACTACAGCAACTAATGTAGAGAAAAAAAATTTGATCATCTTTCTACCCTTTTCAATGATTCGTACGCAACGTAGCTTCTAAAACAAGCCCGGGAAGAGGGATTGTATCTTGATGGTATCTCTCCGCTACCTCCTGAAGAAAAGCTCTCTTTTTGTCAATTCCCTCAAGATAATTAGCCTCGGGAAGCCATGTCATTAACCAGGTAACAAGCCACTCTTTAGACTGAACAGGAACCTGGCTGATTTTTACTTCGCACGAAGTGATATCGAAATTTAATCCAGATAGGATATCGCGAACATGATCAACAGTTTCATAGGCTGCAGGCGAAGTATAGCCCACGAAGGAATCTTTCCACTCTTCAACAACTTGATCGACCACTTCCTGAAGAGGTCTTTCCCCAGCAGCCATCATCCGCATCAAAACCCTTCCTCCGGGTTTGAGCGCTTCGGTGACCTGCTTAAATATTTGTTCATGATCAATAACAGGAATCCAACTCAAACAAGCAAATGAGGTCACGACATCCACTTTTTCCGGAAGAGAAAAGTGCCTGACATCCTGTAAGGAATATACGATATTTTTCGGCTGCTCACCCTCTCCGGCTTTTTCAATCATACGAGGATTAACATCTAGCGCGATAACTTTTCCCTCAGGAACTTTACTTGCCATGATTTTGCTTACATCAGCAGTACCGCAGCCGAGATCTAAAATAACGTCATCTTTCTCAAAGACAAAATCAGCTAGATTTTTTTCAGCTCTTTTTTTCTGCACTGATGCATTTTGGGAATAGTCTTCTGGGTTTTGATAGTAATAGACTTCTTCTTTTTTTCTTGCGATCACTTCGATTTGTACGAATTCAACCGTATCGCTTGCATAGACATCGAGAACCGCGTCAATAAAATCCTGCTTATCCTGATCCGCAGCTCCCTCCAAGTAACGCATTACACCCTTGATACATGGAAACCACTGCCTCCAAAATGCCTTCGTCTTTTTAAACTCACAAGATTTGAGAGAGATCGATTCAACATCATATCCGCATCGTGTCAACAATTCAGAATAACTTTCCGGCTTTCCTAAGAAGGTATCGTATCGATAACTCTCGAAAAACTTGCACCACCTACCACGTTTCATCACCTCCTCAGCGCATTGGATCAATCGCTTTAAATTACCATCTCCAGCGAAAGTGACAGCAAAAATCCCTTCTGGTTTCAAAAGACGATTCGCAAGCCTTAGCATCTGAAGTTGTCTCTCTTCTCCTTCAACATGATGTAAAGTGTTTGCGGAAAAGATCACATCAGCATTTGAGAATGCCGATGCTATCCTTTCAAATGCATCCTGAGAAGAAATGTCCGCTGCGCAATACCGAACATTTGGCGAAGGGTGATGAACTTCAGCATGTTGAACCATCTCCTCCGAAGCATCTACGCCGACTACTTGATTAGCGCGGTTTGCGAGTACCTCCTGTGTGAAGGAACCGTCTCCACAGCCAAAATCGATAACAGTAGAATCTGACGCAAAAGGAATATTTTGAAGAAAATTATTCGCAACGACTCGTTGAATCTCCATTGAAACTTGGGAATAGTCAACAGGGTTCCAATTGACACCTTGATTATTTGCTGCTGTAGGTTTCGTTGTAAGCATCATATTTCGACCTTTATCTGGTTGTTTTTCTCGTCGAAGAGTCTCTTGAAAAGCTTAAATATGTCAATAAAAAAATAATTCAATTAGAAAGTGGTTAGATAATCATTTAAAGTGGGAGCAAGGTTACCTTGCTCCCGCTACATTAATGACCTTGCACGCCCTTTTTGATGCGTTCTCCAATATCTTTATCGATATTGTGCCAGTATTCAAAAGCGCGCTGCAGAACGGGCTCTGACACACCATCCTTAAGGTGCCCAACAACATTAGAAACAAGGCGGTCACGCTGAGCGTCGTCCATCACCTTACGGACCAGATCGCCGGCTTGACTCCAATCGTCATCATCTTTTCGCTTTGTATATGCAGCATGTACAAACTCCCCGTCAGCATTCCATACCTCTAGCTGAGGATACCGTTCGCCATCAGCTTTAGGCCCTCCCTTTGAGTTTGGCGCATATACAGGATCGGAAACATTCTGGACGCGCATTGCACCATCCTTGCTATAGCTATGAACGGGGCACTTTGGTTGATTAACTGGTATCTGCTTATAATTAACTCCCAAACGGGCGCGGTGAGCATCTGCATATGAAAATAAACGGCCGAGTAGCATTTTATCAGGACTTGGGCCTATCCCCGATGGCATATTATTGGGTTCGAACGCAGCTTGTTCAATTTCTGTATGAAAATCGGTTGGGTTGCGATTCAGCGTCAAGCGGCCCACCTCATGTAAAGGATAGTCGCTATGAGGCCAAACCTTAGTCAGATCAAAGGGATTAAGGCGGTATGTTGCCGCCTCGTCGAAAGGCATGATCTGCACCTTTAATGTCCAAGTAGGATACTCTCCTTTCTTTATAGCCTCAAAAAGATCACGACGATGATAATCGCCGTCAGTTCCGGCTAAGCGATCGGCTTGTTCTTGTGTCAAGCACTCGACCCCTTGGTCAGTTTTAAAATGGTATTTTACAAAAAATCGCTCACCTTGAGCATTCACCCACATATACGTATGGCTGGAGTAACCGTTCATATTACGCCATGTCTTAGGAATTCCCCGATCTCCCATCAGCCACGTTACCTGATGTGCGGACTCTGGCGAGAGAGTCCAAAAGTCCCATTGCATGTCGTGGTCGCGCAAGCCGCTGTCGGCACGACGTTTCTGTGAGCGGATAAAGTGCTGGAATTTCATCGGATCGCGCAGAAAAAATACAGGAGTATTGTTACCGACCATATCGTAGTTGCCTTCGCTTGTGTAAAACTTCAATGCAAAACCGCGTGGGTCGCGCCAAGTATCCGGACTCCCCTGTTCACCGGCAACTGTAGAGAAGCGGATTAGTATGTCTGTTTTCTGGCTAGGTTGGAAAACTGCGGCTTTGGTGTACTTGCTGACGTCCTTAGTGACCTCAAAGTATCCAAAAGCACCCGCGCCTTTCGCGTGAGGTTGACGTTCAGGTATTTTTTCTCTATTAAAGTTCGCCATCTGTTCGATGAGGTAATGGTCTTGCAGCAAGATAGGCCCATCGGGTCCGACAGTTAGCGAATATTCATCACTAGGTACAGGAATCCCAGCGTCATTTGTTGTCGGTTTAGGCTTGTCATTTTTCATTGCGATCTCTCCTCATATTTACCTCTTGAAAGGAACTATGACTACCATAAGTTATGGTAAAAATTAAACATTTTTTTTAATGGGTTATTTAAAATTAAAGATGGCTCTTGAATGATACTCGCCCCTTCGCTAAGTTTTTTTCGACGACATTCTATAATGCAAGTGATTTGGAGAGAGCGATGTCAAGTGTTCAGATCAACCTAAGAACTAATAAAGAGATCCAAGATTTGTATGAAAGCTACACAAGTTCTATGGCTAGAGGTGAGGGACCTTCAGCACAGTCCCATTCATGTGATGTTTCCGAGCCATTTAACCAAGATTCGTGGTTTGGAACTCTCCTGCAGAAGATTGCTAGGGTCTGGTATGAGATAATACACCCGCCAATTGATAACCGGGAAGTCGAAGTCGTCAATCTATCCAATAATAGAGAATTGTCAAGCAGCAACATCACTATCATCAATCGCAAAGAGCTATTCCCTAAGTTATCTCGTGTTATCATTAAAAACGCCTCTTTAGAACGCGTAAATGAAAACGATTTATGCCGATTTCTTACCCATCAGATTTACCTAGAAATGGATGAAGAGAGCGCTAGCGAATTCAGTAAGAAAATTGTCTCCTACTTCAAACAAGGTACATTCACTTACACAGATGATCAGATTAGAACTCTAACGCAGTTCAAAGAACAGATAGAGAAAAATGCGACAACAATTCCTGCGGATAATAGTTACCAAAAGATTGTCACTATCAAAAATGGATCTTTTTTTCATACTCAACTATCGCATCAGAATCAATTAACACCAGAGCAACAGGCCAGGCAAAAACTTTTGACGGACTGGATTTGGGGAGGAAGAGGGTTCAAGAATCACAAAATGTGGAAAAATGGACCACAATTGGTGAATGATTGGCCTATGATAAAATTTAATGGCAAAGATATCAAAGAAACGTTGCATGTCATATACATTGCGATTACCGAGCTTAATTTATGGGATCATATTCATGATGAATCCAGCTCAAGCAAAGTATTTGAACATAGCTCTGTTATGCCAATGATTGCTTCCGATGCCGCTTATCGTTTTGCCATGGGGATAATGCGCCAAATTGCCGCTATAGGTTGGAAGCAATTCTGCGAAAAATAAGACACCTAAGCGCGAGTGTTCACAGGGTGTTTTCCTAGAGAAAATGCGCAGTTTGATGCAGATCGGTTGATTTTTTAACGAGCCAATAACCTTGTGCTTTTGGCGAGGAGTATGGCGATGATTATTAGCCTTCTAAGGAGTAGATGCCAGCATTACATGCTTAGGGCTACCAAATAAATTAGCTGTTTCATTATAGATCATGAGTATGGAAAGACTCGTGATTGACCAGGCATCAGCAGATGAGATGGAGTTCTTGGTGTCCTCTGCAAAAGCAGAAGGATGGAATCCAGGGTTGTTTGATGCTGTTCCCTTTTTCCACACTGATCCCAATGGATTCTTCATCGGAAAAATCAATGGCAAAGCCGTCGGCAGCATCTCTGCTGTAGCTTATGACGATACCTATGGGTTCATGGGGTTCTATATCGTGGCTCCCGATTACCGAGGAAAGGGGTACGGACTCGAACTTTGGAATCAAGCGATCGCGTATCTTGGAAATCGCATCATTGGACTAGATGGGGTAGTGGATCAACAGGACAACTATAAAAAGTCAGGATTCACGCTCTTTTACAATAATATTCGTTTTTGCGGAAAAGCAGAGGGTGAGCATAGTAAGACGCTGCAGTCACTTAGCGAAATCCCCTTTCAGTACCTTGTTGACTACGATACGTCAATCTTTGGGCTCAACAGAGTTAGATTTCTTCAAAGTTGGATTCGAATGCCCAACGCCCGTGGATTGGCGAAAACAAGCGGCAGAGAAGTCATCGGTTATGGTGTGATCCGCCAGTGCGATACCGGCTATAAAATTGGGCCACTGTTCTCTAACGATCTTTCAACAGCAAAAGAGATCTTTCGCGCTTTGATAGCATCTGTCGGGAACGCTGATATATATCTTGATGTTCCCCAAATTAATAGTGACGCGATGAAACTGGCACAAGATCACAATTTAGTGAAAGTATTCGAAACGGCTAGAATGTACAATAAATCTCCACCCAAGCAAGAATTAGCTAAAGTTTTTGGAGTGACAACGTTTGAGCTGGGCTAATAGCGTATCGTAACAATTGCATCTCTCTTGATCATCACACTGAAAACGCAGTATGAAAGTAGAGCAAATGGTCTCCTCTAAATTACCCTAGCTGACGTTCTGCTTCTTTCAATATTGTGTCATGTATGTCTTGGAATGAATCTATATTCGGATGTACCGATTTATCAAAACTGGATTTTTCGGTATCAAAAACATAAATTTTCTCATTATGTACACGCACATTCGTCCAAATACCGTAATTACCTATATCAATAAAACGGGCATCGCCTTGCAGAAAGGCAACGATTTGCAACTTTTGAATATGTTTCATGTTAAAAGGATCAAACTCTAATTTAGCCTCTCCGACATACTCGGATAAGTAACAAATACGGCCTCTGTATTTGGATATTTTGTTTGGAGCTGCAAGGCAGTTAATGATTTCTTTTTCTCTGATTTTCTTTTCGAGATATAGAAAACCTTTAAATCGATCGACAACGTCAGGTTGATTTAACAAAACCCACTCACGGCCATCTTTACAACGCAAAACGGTTGTTTGACTTGCCCTTCCTATTTTTCTTTCTGTAATAACATCATCTCTGATGTCGAGGATATAATCGCTGCTATTGTAATTAGACGGAACGCTCATTTAAAATCTCCACACTTTTGAGCCACTTGCAAAATTATCTGGGGCGTTTTTTCTGCAATTTTTCGTCTCACTTCGCGATCGTTCTCGCATACTGTCAACAGTTTGCGCCGAATTACGCCCTTTGCGAGCCATAAATTGCTAGAAACACCACAGCCAACTATTTTTGGAAATGGCTGTTTTAATAAAAATATTATATATTGAATATTTAAAGATCTAATTAAGAATCATTTAAATTATTGCCTTCCTACAATATTATCGCCCTTGTTCCCACATGAAAGAAACACTCCTCGGGAAAAACATCGTTAATCCATGTAAATCTTGTAAGTCGAGTAGGTTCCTCATGGCAAAACGAATGTAGGAGGAATACAATTAATCAAGTCGACCTTAATCCTCTTTAGTTCTTTTTCACATGAATGGTCATGCCATAGGTAAGCTGTAGTCCTCCAATCGACACCATACTCACGGTCTAAGATCGCTTCAGCATAGTGGGGTACAGGTAAATTGAGTGGGCCAAAAGGTAAAAACACCTGAGGCAGCTGTAGCTCTTCAGGATACAAGAACCAGCCTCGATACCCTTCTTGTTCACGATATAAATCGATTTGCGGATAGGCATGCGATACGATGCATAGATGGCCATCTAAATTATTTACAACAAAAAGGTCAATAAATGGATATTTCCAAGGCCAGACATTTCCATCTTCATCTATGACAGAATTGCCATTTTCCGAAAATATTTTGTAAAAATAATCTTGATAGACATACAACTCAAGCCCAGCTCTCTTCAAAGAGTTAGTAATTTTTCTGAGCTTTCGCTGATCCTTGTGAAGGATAACAATATCAATATCGTCATCCCATGGGACCATTCCTGCATGCCTGACAGCTCCGAGTAATGTCCCTGAAATACCCCAAAATGTAATATGATGATGATTGAGCACTTCGGAAACCTTCATCAAAAGCGAATAGAACTCCCCTCTCTCTTCTGGACTCAATCGAGGTAGTTCATCACTGGTTGCAGGAAGAGAGGCTATTTTAGCATTCAGCTCATTGTAAGCATGTTCACGGTCATCATTGAGAAATAGATAGTCATAATATAGATCGGACGCAAAGGCAATTAAACAGGAAACAGGTGAATTGAGCACAAACAGGTGGGTATTATCGCGCGTGTCATGAAGAATGATCTGTTCTCTCATTGATTTTTCTGTGCCTGAAACTATGAGCGCATGCACATCAGAAGCTAATTGCTGTGGAGAAAAGTCACATTTTTCGCCCAACACGATCAATAATCTAGGAGTGTTTCCTTCCAAGGGGAAGCTGATCAAAATAAGTGATAAAATCAAATGAAATATGTAGCGTGTATTCATGATTACTTCATTCATCAGTCCAATGTTTGCGTTTTATAGAAGAAAACGAATCGCCTCGTCTATTTCTTTTTTTTTACGAGCATCTTCCTTACGATTTGATCTTTAATAATCTGCGTAATCATGGGAAGGTTTGCTATGGCTAAAATAGGTGTTTCTAGGGCTTGATGGCAGGTGCCGCCATGATTTTTATATATTTTTGAGAGAGTAAAAAAAACAAAACACTCGAGAATGCTGATAAAAAAAGCTATGATATGAAAAACTTAGCGATAGTACAACTTCCCTGATAAGAACCAAAATATCAACCAAAACAACTCTAAAGGATATGATGAGCACGATAACATTTTTAGCAGGCATACAAGCCAGTGGCACCTTCACCTTCAATCATCAACGGGATAGAGCAGCCAGAAAAGTAGAAATCTGTAAAGAAGAAACTGCAGAAAGACCATACAAGTTAGCATTAGCATATATTGGGCTTGGCAGAACAGGCAGAACAGAGTGGAAAATCCAGATCAATGACCAGACGCTACTATACCCAAATAAGGGAGAACTAGTCTATTGTGGCAGTACAAAATTCTATATCCAATCATCTGGACCCGTTTCTGTTCAAATCGAAGAGACTGACGACAATGCAACAGGGAAATTGTGGGTTGACATGTCACAAAGTCCTTACAAGGTAAGTAGAACCCCTATTGAACTTGATGAGAAAATCCGGAACTAGATGGAACAGGCCAAAGTCTTCAAGACCTCAGATAACAAATCAGTAAAAAAAAAGGTTTTTCATCACGACACTGCAGGCATCATTATTTATGCTAGAGAAGAGAAGTGGAATACAGACATCTATTTTGCAAAAAAAGATGAATATGACCATGTGACAAAGACTGCTTGGATGAATCCGACCTCAAAATTATTTGCGATAAATAGATCAATAAACGGATATTTCCAAGGCCAAATATTTTTTATTTTCTTCTATGACAGGACTGCCATTTTCGGAAAAGATTTTATAGTAATAATCTTGGTAAGCATACAATTCGAGACCGATTTTTTTCAGAGACTTGGCAATTTTTTTTAGCATTTGCTGATCTTTATGACAGATAACGATATCAATATCATCATCCCACGAGACCATGGCATGCCTGACAGCTCCGAGTAATGTTCCTGAAATACCCCAAAATGCAATACGATCATCATTAAGTACGTCAGAAACCTTCATCAAAAGCGAATAGAACTCCCCTCTCTCTTCTGGACTCAATTGTGGTAGTTCGTCACTGGTTGCAGGAAGAGAGGCTATTTTAGCATTCAGCTTATTGTAAGCATGTTCACGGTCATCATTGAGAATGAGATAGTCATAACATAGATCAGACGCAAAGGCTGGCAAACAGGAATCAGGTGAATAAAGTATAAACAGGTGGGTATTATCGCGCATGTCATGATGAACGATCTGTTCTCTCATTGACTTTTCTGTGCCTGAAACTACGAGCGCATGTGCGTCGGAAGCCAACCCCTGAGGAGACAAATCACATTTTTCTCCTAACGCGACCAACAACCTAGTGGTGTTGCCATCCAGTGAGAAGGTGATCAAAATAGAAAACAAAATGAAAGGAAGGATGTAATGAGTATTCATTTTCAATTCATTAAAAACACGTTTTAATCAGTAAAACGCTTGAGTTATATAGACGAAAACGAATCGCTGCGTCTATTTTTTTTTTGCAAATTTACATGTGTCTGCCTTATATTTTATGTCCTAACGATAACGTGAGGAAGTGTTATGGCCAAAATTGAATTTAAAGAACTAGACCCAAATGCGAACTTGAGTTCCTATCAACATATCGCTAAAACAGACCGTCAGCGCAATTTGTTCCCATTATCCACGTATCCTGTAATAACTGCATTGACTGGTGATTCAGTCAAATTCTACGACTCACGTGAGAAAGGCATTTTTGCTATGTGGTCAGAACCAGTAAGTGAATACAAATTTTTGTGCGTTACTGATTGTTATCATTTTTATGTGTTAAAAGAACTAGATCCTTCAAATGAGAAAACTCTCACCGTATTTGTAAAGACCATTTCCTGTGACAGCTAAAGAGCAAGTCCAGAGCAGCAATGAACGTGGAGATTGACGGAAAGTTTTATCAAAAAAACGCAGATGAGACGAATTATCGAAATTTAGCCATATTGACAACTTCCCATCTCAAGTACTTGGTACGCTTTCATGCCGTCAGAATGCCTCTGACTGCTTTAAATTCTTTTATCATCTAAGCCACTTGCAAAATTATTTGGGGCGTTTTTCTAGCAATTTAGTGGCTCACGAAGGACGGAGTTTGAAGCAAACTGATGACAGTTTGCAAGAACGAGCTCAAAGTGAGACGGAAAATTGCAGGAAAAACGCCCCAAATAATTTTGCAAGTGGCTCATCTATACGATTAAAATGATTTTCTTGGATCAACGATTGAGAATGTTATCTCTGCCCGATTACTGTGTAGCGTGACTATTGATAAAAAACTTTCGACTGATTAGCTTCTAGCAGACTCGTTCGTAACAAGGGGAGACAATCATGAACAAACTTTTGCATCTACTCGTTTTTCTGGTCTCTGTCAGCTGCAACACCTACGGACAAATAAGCAAGTTCGGTTATATCTCATATTCAACAACAAACATTGGCGATGATATTCAAACCATTGCAGCCATGCGCTTTCTCCCTAAGAAAAGTACGCCAATCGACAGGGAATCGATAGCAGAATTCAGCAGCAAGTATCCTCTGCATGTGATCGTCAACGGCTGGTTCATGCATACAAAGAACTTTTGGTGGGGCGACCATTTTTCTGCTCCGGAAATAAGTTGGCCGCCCTCAGCCGATATCATTCCCCTATTCATCTCCTTTCATTTAACGCCAAGATTTTACGAAGAGGCCTTTAGCGAGGAAGGGATAGACTATCTAAGAAATCATGCCCCAATTGGTGCTAGAGATCTGACGACATTGGAAGAGCTGCAAAAGCGAGACATTCCCAGCTACTTTTCCGGTTGCTTGACGCTGACTTTGGACAACCCTGAAACAGAAAGAGACGATATCATTTATGCCGTCGACATCCCAGAGTCATGCGTACAGCAAATACGATCATGTACAAACACGCCTGTCGAAGTCATCACACACGGCGTGCCTTTGGAAATCTATCTTAAAAGAGACCATCGTGATCGACTGAGCCATGCGAAAAATATTCTTAAACGGTACCAAAAGGCAAAATGCGTGGTTACGGTGCGCTTACATGCCGCGCTGCCCTGTCTGGCACTTGGAACGCCGGTGCTATTGTTGGGAGAACCTAACGAGAGATTTACGGGATTAAAAAATTTAGTGCGTCACTGTACCATCGAAGACTTCCTTAACGGAAACTATGATTTTAATTTCGACACACCGCAAGAAAATAAAAAAGATTATCTTCCGATCCGAGATGATCTGATCAACAGGGTCTCCGAATGGGTAGCCAAAAACAAGCCAGGAACTGCACATGTTCAGAAAATCGATTTTCGCAGCGCTTCTCTATCGCGTTAATGCTAGCGGAACGACTTTTTATGGATATGACAATGAAATTACCGATCACTTCGATACGCAATGCATCCTATGTACGCCGAGCAATTGATATGCGGCAACAATTGCATTCACTAATCATTGGAGAGTGACTTATTCAGTAAAAAATTTCATGATCAAGGTTCCCAAAATAAATTTATGCCCTTAGAGCTACTTGCAAAATTATTTGGGGCGTTTTTCCTGCAATTTTCCTCCTCACTTCGTGCTCGTTCTCGCAAACTGATGACAGTTTGCGTCGAATTCTGCTCTTTGTGAGCCACAAAATTGCAGGAAAAACCACACCCAACGAATTTTGCAAGCAGCTCCTTAGGCAGCATGCCCGTCAATCTCCAAGATTCCCTTGCCTTCCAAGGGAATTTCTTGGTAAAACTATCGCAAAAAAAGGCGGATTATCATGACTGTAGAAAGCGAATCTGAACAAAAGGTATCTCCAATGATGGCGCAATGGCACGCATGCAAAGGTATCGCTGAGAATGCCGTGCTTCTTTTTCGTATGGGAGATTTTTACGAGGCTTTCTACGATGATGCTGTCTTACTAGCTCGAGAGTTGGAGTTAACGCTGACCAAACGGCAAGACATTCCGATGGCAGGGGTACCCTGCCATACATGCGAAGGATATATCGATAAATTGGTGGCCAAGGGATTCCGTGTTGCTGTTGCCGAGCAAACAGAAGACCCCAAGAAGTGCAAGGGCTTGGTCAAACGTGAAGTAGTCAGGGTTGTGACACCGGGAACTGTAGTCAACTCATCACTGCTCTCCGACAAGTCAAATAATTTTTTCGTCTCGATTACGCAAGTCGGCTCGTTATATGGCCTTGCTGTCCTGGATTTGACGACGGCAGAATTTTTTATCATTGAGTTCGATAATGAAACTGATCTGATGAACGAGCTTTACCGTTTACGCCCTGCTGAGGTGTTGACATCTAAGCGCTTCAAAAGTAAATATTCACACAGTTTCGCCGAACTTCAACAATCGTTCAACTTTCTTCTGAACGAACATGAAGACTGGCATTTTGAACATCAAGTAACCTACGATTTTCTTGTCGCGCATCTAGGAGTGCATAACCTCGACGGCTATGGTTTGAAGGGTGTGGTCGCCGGCATCAACGCCGGTGGCGCTTTGTTGCAGTACCTGCAGGAAACACTATGCCTGAGCCTTGACCATATCAAAGATGTCCACACCTATTCGGTATCGCAATACATGTCATTGGATCGTACATCGCAGCGCAACCTTGAGCTTACCGAATCGCTTCATGAAGGCAACAAGCAGAATACACTGTTTCAAGTGATGGATAAAACCTGCACGCCGATGGGTGGACGCCTTCTGCGCCACTGGGTAAAGCAGCCGTTGCTTTCTACTGACTTGATCCATGCTCGGCAGGATGCTGTCGAAATGTTCGTTAAAAATACGCCTGCTTTGGAACATATTAGCCGCTTGCTTGAGCAGGTTCGAGACATGGAAAGGCTGATCATGAAGGTCAGTTCGGGATATGCATCGCCACGCGATCTTGTCAGCCTACGCGCCTCATTCGAGCCGATTCCTCAGATGCGGTCGTTATTGCAAAGCCTAACGGGCTCAAGTGCAATGGTCGACGAGGAGCTGAACCTTCTGAATCCGCTGCCGGAAATGACGCAGCTGATCGCCCGCGCTATCGTCGAAGAACCGCCGGCACGCGTTAATGACGGGAACATCTTCAACGATGGTTTCAACAAAGAACTTGATGACCTGCGGGAGATTAGCAGGAATGGAAAAAACTGGATAGCTAGATATCAGGCAAACCTGCGCGAAACGACAGGAATTAAGACGCTGAAAGTCGGCTACAACCGAATGTTCGGCTATTACATTGAAGTGAGTAAAGGACAGGCAGACAAAATGCCGGATACGTTCCAACGCCGGCAGACGCTCGTCAATGCAGAAAGGTTCATCAGTCCGGAACTCAAAGATTACGAAAGCAAGGTGCTGACTGCCGAAGAGCGCATCGCCTCTATCGAAAGCGAACTGTTTGCCAACTTGCGTCATGAGGTATCGAAATATGCGAACACCGTCCTGCATGTAGCGCAATCCCTGGCACGGCTCGACTGCATCCAGTCGCTGGCTGCACTGGCACGCCAGCATGGCTATGTCCGCCCTATCGTTGACAGTAGCGACTTAATAACAATCAAGGATGGACGCCATCCGGTTATTGAAGCGGCGAACGGCAGCGAGAAATTTGTTCCTAATGATACGTTGCTCGACGACGAGAAAAACCGTCTCTTGCTAATCACCGGCCCCAATATGGCCGGCAAATCCACCTATATTCGGCAGGTTGCCCTCATTACCATCATGGCGCAAATGGGATCGTTCGTGCCGGCAAAAGAGGCGCACATTGGTGTGATCGATAAAGTGTTTACAAGAATCGGTGCCAGCGATGATCTCGCCCGTGGGCAGTCGACATTTATGGTAGAGATGACAGAGACGGCGAACATCCTGAACAACGCGACATCGCGTTCACTGGTGATCCTTGACGAAATCGGTCGCGGCACTAGCACTTATGACGGGATCTCTATAGCTTGGTCGGTAGCAGAGTTCTTATTGACTGCTGAAGGACAACGCGCCAAAACGCTGTTTGCCACGCATTATTGGGAATTAACCAAGCTGGAAGAGAAAGTTCCCGGCGCCATTAACTATAATGTCGCCGTGCATGAGAGCGAGGACCATATCGTCTTTTTGCGAAAGATCGTGAAAGGCGGAACAGACAAAAGCTATGGAATCCATGTTGCACGGCTGGCGGGGCTGCCGACTGCAGTCCTTGGTAGAGCGAAGGAAATATTGGAACATCTTGAAGAGAATGCCAATAGGAAAGGGGTGTTTGAACCGTCTCAGCCAAAACGGACGCCCAAGAGGAGAAAGCCTAAGCCCGAAAACGACCATATGCAGATGACATTCTTTGGTTAACAGATACTTACGTTCAACATTGACGGTATTTCCCGGGTGTTCGAAAGTAAGGGTAAGCGGAACCATTGCAGCAAGGAGGCAAATATGGCTCAGCGTTCAACATCTACGAGTAGAAAGACAACAACTACGAAGCGCACGACAGCAACAGCTCGCAAAACAACGCAACGTCGTGCAGCAACTACAGCAAAGACTCGCAATACGCGAAGCACTTCGCGTTAATTATCAGAACGATACGCAATCGGCACCTTGCCGATTGCGCTTTTTTCTTTTTTATTCCCCTTTTCTTCCCGATTTGATAGCTTTTAAGAGGATCAGCTACAAATAGTGACCGATGCAAAAAGAACAGCGATACATTAGCTCCTACCATCACAATGACTGCCTATTGTTCCAGTTTCTTCTGGCAGAATTCCTATGTGCATATAAAGAACTACCCCAACTTAAGTCTCTGTACCGCGAACTTGCGGAAGGTTGCGAGCAGAAAAAGCAGCGTAGACTCTATAAAAAACTTGCGATTTCTTTGGAAGCGTTGTCAGGAACGACGCAAGAGTATATGCGTATCTTCAGCTGGAATCAAAACGGCGGTTTTCTAAAAAAAATCATGACCTATTCAACGCAGCTATCTGATATTACAGCCTCTAAAAACGCCGATGCTTTAAAAGTACAGCGATACGCAAATAAAGCATGGGTACACTGCCTGCATTGCCATGACCTCCTCCTATTACGGAATAAACAGACGGAAAAAGACAAGAAAGAATTACTTTCTGCGCTAGAGGAAATTCAAAAATCTTTGAAGATGTTAGCAAGGGTAGCCGTTGCTATGATCACAGAGTACCAAGATGACGAAAATGTCCTATTCTTCATCTTGCGCCACAAAGAACAATTCGATAAACTCTTCGGCAAACGCTTTGTTTCCAAACTCTTTTCTAAGCTTTTCCCGAAAGGACTATCAAATGGCAAGCGTTTTCTTATTCGCCGGTATAAGAAACGCGGCTTTGATGACCTGGAACCAATCATCGCGCAAAAGATTACAGAACTTGAAACAGCATGACTTCTTTGAAGCAGCAATATAAACAGTTGTTAGAGCAGACGCAGAGTTTTCTACTGCAGGAATATGCGTGTCGCGATTCTGTCATGACAACGGATTCGGATTATGCTTATTTCAAGGAGTATTTTCTAAAAACCAGACAGCAGCCGAAACCTGCCGCACCCCTTCCTTCAATGTCAACGCCAATACCGGCAACAACACCCAAACCTAAGGTTGCTGTCAAACCTTCCCCTTTACCTTCACCTTCTCTTGCTGTCAAAGAAGAAAAAGCTGAACCTACACTTCCGCCTCCATCAGAAGCAAAAAAGGGCGTGTCCCTGGAGCCGATGCCCGCCGCAGCTGGCGCCGACCTGAAAGAGATACGTAAAATCATCAGCGAGAAGTTCCCGCACATCAAGCTTCACGACAACCCGCCCGATGATAGTGAAGCGAAGCAGCGCAGCCAGCGGCTGCGCGCCCCTGAGGTTGTTTTCTTATCGTTCCATGAGCCGCAAGAACAAGCGCTCTTCCTTGGCAAGGTTTGCCGAGCTGTCGATCAGCAGTTGGCACCTGCAGTGATCTACCCTGCAGACAAGATCAACAAACAGAACAAATGGGAAGCCATGCTCGCGATGAAACAATTAAGTCTGATCGTTGCAACCGATGTAGGCATACACAGCATGCCCAAGCTGAAGGAGCTCTACCGCGAGTCGTCGAATAAAATGCACCGCTACCTTGGCGGCGTTCCTCTGCTTCTGCTTCCTGATCTGACCATCTACTTGAAACAACCGGAATTAAAGCGGTCTCTATGGAAAGCTCTCCAGCAACTGCTGAAAAACAGGTAAAAGGCAGGCAATTTCGTCGCTACGCCTCGATTGTTTTGGATCTTGCCCTCGATAAAACCCTCGATTATGGCATTCCAGAAAACCTGGAGGCACAGATCCGTCGCGGCACACGCGTCGCGGTTCCCGTGCGTGGACACCTGCGCTATGGATATGTTCTGGAAATAAAGGACCACCCAGCCTTTTCTCCTGTTCTACCGATTGCGAAGGCTATTTCCAATGAAGAGCTCATCACCGATGCGCTCTTCGATCTTTCATTATGGATGGCACGCTATTACTGCACTCCCTTGAATCTGGTATTGAAGACTGTTCTCCCTGCCAGCATCCGTAAAGATGTCGGACATAAACAGCAGCTTTACGTGATACGCGCCAAAAGCCGCGAAGAGCTTAGAGAACATTGCATTGCAGTCAGGGAGAAATATCCTTCGCGTGCGGCGCTCCTGGAGGTGATGCTAAAGGTTCGTAAAGGGATTTTTTTATCGGAACTTCTTGAGATGGCAGAAGCCACTCGTAGTCCAGTTGAGACCTTGGTAAAGCAGGGGTTTCTGAATATCGATATTGTCAGGGTCGACAGATCACCTCTGATCGATGAGGAATATTTTCTGACAAAGCGAAAGGTATTGAACAACGAGCAGCAAGATGCTTATGGACAGATTGTCGATACTCTTGAAAAGCATGCTTTCGGCGCACATCTGCTGTTTGGCGTAACCGGAAGCGGAAAGACTGAAGTATACATGCAAGCAATTGAGAAGGCGCTTGAACAGGGTCGCGGAACGATCATGCTAGTCCCTGAGATCTCGCTGACACCGCAAACAATTGAAAGATTCCGCAGCCGTTTTGATTGCTACATCGCCGTGCTTCATCACCGCTTAAGCGCCGGGGAACGTTATGATGAATGGTATAAGATCAAGCATGGCGAAGCAAAAATCGTGATCGGTGCGCGATCAGCCATATTCAGTCCTGTCAAGGACCTAGGACTGATTATCGTCGATGAAGAGCATGAACAGTCTTACAAGCAGAGCGATGAGATGCCTTGCTATAATGCGCGTGATGTGGCCGTCATGCGCGGTAAGATGGAAGAGGCAGCGGTGATCATGGGGAGCGCGACGCCAAGCCTCGAGAGCTACTACAATGCCTCTATAGGTAAATACAAACTAAATCGGCTTACGGCACGCCCCGATGCCGCCCAAATTCCCTCAGTTGCCATCGTGGACATGAAAAACGAATATAAAAAGGCGCAAGGATATACTAATTTCTCCGAGCAGCTGCTTGACGGTATCAAACGCCGGCTAACCGACGGGGAACAAACGATCCTTTTCTTGAATAGGCGCGGCTATCATACCAGCTTAATCTGTCAGGGGTGCGGCAAGACAATACAGTGCGACCACTGTGATGTGGCAATGACCTTCCATAAGAGCAGCAACAACCTCTCCTGTCACCTATGCGGCTATACGTTGACTCCAGTGCCGAAAAACTGTCCTTCCTGCCAGCATTCTGAGCCGATGAGGTTCAAAGGGGTCGGTACGGAACAGGTGGAGAAGTCGCTGCATGCGATATTTCCTGAGATAAGGACCCTGAGGGTTGATGCCGACACGACCCGCCACAAGGGGAGTCACCAGAAGCTTTTCAGGGAGTTTGGCACGGGCAAGGCCGATGTTTTGATCGGCACGCAAATGGTAGCGAAAGGGCTGCATTTCCCTCTTGTCACACTTGTAGGCGTGCTCAATAGTGATGCCGCACTCAACATTCCTGATTTTCGATCAGCAGAAACAGTCTTTCAATTGATCACGCAGGTTGCTGGCCGCGCGGGGCGGGGTGTCCTTGCCGGTGATGTGGTAATCCAGACCTGCATGCCCGACAATCAAACGATCATTCATGCGTCAAAACAGGATTATGAGGCTTTTTACAGTGAGGAAATCACTACTCGAGAGATGTTTGGTTTTCCTCCTCATGCAACAATTGTAAAGGTCAGCTTTTCCGGAGAACAAGAAGAGAGAGTTAGATCCCAGGCACAAAAGTGGCACCGCTATATTGCCACGCGGCTAACACAAGAGTATACACTGCACCCAGTAGTTCCCGCAGGGTACGCTCGAGTAAAAAATCATTTCCGTTTCCATTTTCTTATTCGGGGACCTAAGGTGATGCCGATAAACACGGCTATTGAAGGGTGCAAAAAAGAGCTGCATACCGATTCAAAGGTTAAAACAGCTATAGACGTTAATCCTTTATCAACTTATTTCTGAGGTGTGATCAGCTTTTTTCTTCTAGAATAGGCAACAGCTGCGAGGGTAGATCCTAAGATCAGCCATGTGCCTGGTTCAGGAGTGGCGATGCTTGCCGCTCCTGTCGACGGAGTAGGTATCCAGAGCGTCATAGGTTTTTCTCCAGCGAGGGCAACATCCGCACCATCACCGGGAGAATCAGCGCCAAATCCAACATTATAAGCATAGTCTCGGGCCGCTCCCTGGGCGTAGAAATCACCCCACACCGGTGGTCGGTTGCTATAGAACTCAACAACATATTCGCCGCTGTCATTTTTCAGCACATCGAACTGCAAGGCGTAAATATCATCAGGAAGACCAGGATTATCACGGTTCGTTGAGTAACGTCCAATCGACGTCACCCCACCATCGGAGCGGACATCTATTTCATTGGCAAGGTTGCGGGTATTAATATCTGGACTCACCTCCAGAAGCAGGTGTTTTATATTTGGCTTTACGGGATTGCCGGCGTTGTCGGTAATCTTATAAACATAGTGGTAAAGCGAACCTTCTTGTTTGATTTCCCAGGAGATGCGAAAATCTCCTTCCCACTGTCCATTTGACTGTACTGCATCAAAACTGGCATCACGTTGGCCGGATTCGACATCATCCGCAGCGTATGTAGCAGCGAAGGGCAACAACAGTACCGCCATAGCTGTAATGAAAACCGATAAAATAATGTTTTTCATCACATATTCCTCCACTATCATTATAACATAAAATGTTTTTTTTAGCATTACAACTTCAATATATGAGGATTAAAGCGATCGATTCACGAAGGTAGAAAAAAAAACAACGTTAAGCTATTATTGAGGCAATTTGTGGGGGGAATGATGAATTGGATCGAAAAATTTAGAAGCGCAAACCGCCGTACACAGTACTTCATCTTGTTATGCGTTACATTCGGGGTATTTCTCCTCGCGACCACAGTCTATTGCTATGCCAGACTTGATTTCGTGCGTAGCTATGACAAAACAGCAACAACAAAGGTAACAAATGACTGAAACTCCCGACTATCACTATCATGAAGAATTCCAAAACCGCACCAAAAAGCTTCATGAACTTAAAGAGTTAGGCATTGATCCCTATCCCCACCATTTCGAAGTGACAAGCAACGCTCAACAGCTCCATCAGCAATATGAAAATGAAGAGATTGGCCATAGCGACGATGCCGCGGCAGGCACCACTCCGTTTGTTTGTCTGGCAGGACGTATTGTATTGTTCCGTGCGATGGGAAAAAATGCTTTTGCCCATCTGATGGACGAAACCGGCCGCATCCAGGTGATGTTCAATCGTGAGGATACCGAAGTTGTCGGCTATACCCCGCCGAATGGCGACCCGCAAGCCGCGAAGCCCATTAAGATCATCGAAAAAAAATTCGACCTTGGCGACATCATTGGCGTTGAGGGCTACATCTTCCACACTAATAAGGGAGAGCTGACCATCTATGCAAAGAGAGTGACGCTTCTTTGTAAGACTCTGTTGCCTTTGGCTGACAAGCACTCCGGCCTTCATGATAAAGAACTCCGCTACCGCAAACGCTGCTTGGATCTGATCTCTAATCCTGAAGTAAAAGACACCTTCCGCAGACGAAGCGAAATCTTCCGCATCATCCGCAAATACTGCGAAGAGTATGATTTTCTTGAGGTAGAAACCCCGGTTCTTCAGAGCATCTACGGCGGCGCCGAAGCACGTCCATTCTTAACTCGGCTAAATGCCCTCGATCAGGAGATGTTTATGCGCATCTCTTTGGAAATCCCTCTTAAGAAACTGATCATCGGCGGCATGGGCCGCGTGTATGAAATTGGCAAGGTTTTCCGCAATGAAGGCATCGACAGGAACCATAACCCTGAATTTACCCTCCTTGAGGCATATGCATCATACTGGGACTATCATCATATGATGGAGTTTGTAGAAAAGCTGTATGAGAAGATTGCGCTTGAGCTGTATCAAACGACAAAACTAAAAGTTGCTGACCACGAGAGCGGTGAAATGATTGAGATTGACGTGAAAGCGCCATGGCGACGTCTGTCGATGAAAGAGAGCTTAAAAGAGTATGCGAACCTCGACGCCGACAACATGAGCGACGAAGAGATGCGCCAGCTGTTGAAGGAGAGCGAGCATATTGACACATTGAAGTTGAACTCGTTGTCTCGTGGGCTGTTGATCGCTGCCCTCTTTGAAGTTTTTGTTGAACCTAAGCTGATCCAGCCACATCACATCACCGACCACCCTGTTGAAACGACAGTGCTGTGCAAGCCCCACCGCCACCCTGTTCATCGTAAAGATGGGTTAATCGAACGATTTGAAAGCTTTATTCAAGGACAAGAGATCTGCAATGCCTACTCAGAGCTCAATGACCCTGAACTCCAGAGAAAATTCTTGATGCAGCAAGCTGAACGCCGCGAAGCCGGCGATGAAGAAGCAGCTCCTATCGACGAAGAGTTCATCGAAGCGATCTGCCAAGGTATGCCGCCTACCGCAGGTGTCGGCATCGGCCTCGACCGCTTAGTGATGCTGTTTACCAACGCGCACTCGATTCGCGACGTGCTTTATTTTCCTTGGATGAAACCAGTTGGAGCCGCTGCTGTCAACGCCGAGTAGGAACTTACTCGGCGAGCAGTCTCTCCACTAGTTGGTAGCCGTGAGGAGTCAAGGCGACTGCTGACGGCCCATTCTTCTTGATGAAATTTGCTTGCAACAAGAGGTTGCAGATAGTATTGATTCCGCGAGCGTGGAGACCGACTTTCTCACCGACATGATCACGGTCGACAGCTGTAAATTTGCCACCTCTCTCTATTGCCAACTCATATAAGGCAAGAAGAAACCGCTCATCTTTTGTTTTTCCTTTCTCAGTCATGCACTTCCGCTTTTTTTAAACGCATACCATTGCGTGTATCTTCGATGACATATCCTCTTTCATGAATAAAATCGCGCAACGCATCGGCAGTCGCCCAGTCTTTATTATTGCGCGCTTCAATACGCTGTTGGAGCGCCTCTTGAAGCTCCAGTGGAACTCCATCCACCTCCTTGTCAAAGCTCATCACACCTAGGACAGTGTCGAATTTCTTAAGCAATTTGATCACTTCCTGAGCTTCGTTTTCGCTGATCGTCTGTTGATCGCATAGGGTGTTGATTTCACGAACCAGGTCGAAAATCGCTGCTAAGGCAGCTGAGATATTCAAGTCATCGGCAAGAGAGTCTGCGAAAAGTTGTTCCGCTTGAGTCAAGTATTTTTGAACTTTTCCATGGTCGGCGGAGGATCGCGGGCTAAGGAGGCGTTGGATCAGGTCGTTCAGACGGTGCAGGCTGCTCTTGGCTGCATCAAGACCGCCAAGGGTAAAATTCAACTGGGTTTTATAATGCGTCTGTAAAAGCAGGTAACGGACCTGGATTCCACTAAAACCTTTGTTCAACAAATCGCGCAAAGTGTAGAAGTTGCCGAGGCTTTTAGACATCTTTTTTCCATCGACGATCAAGTGCTCGGAGTGCATCCACAAGTTGACGAATTTTTTTCCTGTGCATGCCTCGGATTGGGCGATCTCATTCTCATGATGCGGAAACATATTATCGATGCCGCCAACATGGATGTCGATCGTCTCTCCGAGGAGAGCCGTCGCCATTGCGGAGCATTCAAGATGCCATCCCGGGCGTCCTTTTCCGAATGGGCTATCCCAGTAGATTTTACCGTCCCGTCCGGGGTCATAGGCTTTCCATAAGACGAAATCAGCGATATGATCTTTTTCATACTCGTCACTAGAGACCCTTGTAGAGGCCCCTGCTTTCAGTTCATCCAGCTTCAGGTGTGACAAGCAGCCGTAATGAGGAAACTTGTTAATTGCATAGTAGATGCTTTTATCTTGTCCTTGGTAGGCGACCCCCTTTTCCAGCAAGGTTTCGATCATGCGTATCATCTCGCTAATATATTCGGTAGCTGCGGGATACTTTTCTGCACGCTGGATATGCAAAGCGTCAAGGTCTTCGAAAAATGCTTGAATATAGGGTTTGGTGTACTCGTCAAGGGTCACATTTTTTTCGATTGCCCCTTTGATCGTTTTGTCGTCAACGTCAGTGAGGTTCATGACTTGCGTCACATGATAGCCGAAATATTGGAGTGTACGACGGAGGAGGTCTTCGAAAACGTAAGTACGGAAGTTGCCAATATGCGCATGGTTGTATACTGTGGGTCCGCAGGTGTAGAGGCTGACCTCTTGACCTTTCATCGGTTGAAATGGCTCTTTAGTGCGGGATGCCGTATTGAACAGCTTAAGTTGTGTAGTCATGCGTTCACCAATATTCGTAATAAAAGAGGAATTTTACCCTACCAATTGAAAAAAGGCAACGTTTCAGCTTGATACCCTTAACGTATGGTTAGTGTAAAGCTGCTATTTTCCTTCTTATTACGTGATCGTTTTCTTAATTTGTCTTTGGGAGATATTTCATATCTGTGGTGATCGTCATCGCGCTTCCGCTTTCTTGACTTACTTTCACTACATTTATCTGATTGCGGCTCGTTGTAAAAACGCCATAAATTCAAAAATTCTCGATCTGCTGATGCCGTAGCAACAAAAGGCTGAATTGGTGAAGGATTCGTTTCTGCTTCCATAAAAAGAACAGGGCTCGAATCTGCTTGGAGCTTGTTTCCTTGACTCCAATCATGACAATTCCATGCCTGCAAGCAATTGTCAGGTTCGCCGTGGGCGCTAAAAAGTGTTTTGCCTTCTGCATCGAAAAGAAGTTGATACGCAGAAGAATTAAGGCTTTTAGAAAATTGAAAATTTCTGTTAGCAGTATTAGTGACCGTTAATATATCTGCTTTAGATCCTGAACTAGATACGATAATAAAGGGATTCTTTGGATTTACTGCCAAAGCATGAATTTTACCGTCTAACTTTTTAGTAAAAAGCTCTTCCTTGTTTGTTCTGATATCCCAAATACGAATGTTTCCGCTTGCATCTCCGGTATATGTTCTGTGTTCGCGGGAAAAAATTCTGGTAATCGTGTCACCTTTTTCACCATAATTCATCACTGGATTACGATTACGTTCCCGAAAATCATAATGATGGAGTCTCTCTGTACCCGCGAAAGCACCATATTCCATATATGGCTGAACAGATAAACTGTCTGCACCTTCAAAGATACACCCTCCGCAGTACTGATTTTTTATTGAATCCAAAAGCGCCAAACATGACCTTGGTGTGCTTGTCCTCTCTTTGGGAAGGACACCGACAAGATATTGCACATTGGTCAACCTTTTGATGTGCTGAGGCTGATAAGGGAAAGAGCTGATAACTTCTAACTTAAGCAATCTTCGTACTATATTTGAATTTTTGGGTGGTAGAAATTCCTGAAGAGGTTGCTGTTCTCCAATGAACGGAGATTGATAGATCTTGCTTCCCAAAGCAATAGTTATGCAGTTTTGATGTAAAAAATAAGGGGAATGGTCCGGGTTCTTTGATAACTTTGGGGCATCGAGTCTTTTTTCTAGACTAACCCGCGAAAATTGAAAGCTTGAAGGAAGCCTAGAAATTTCTGAGGTTCTAATTTTATTGTTATAAGCCAAAAAATGTTGTTCATGTACCTGTAAAATAGATTTCAAATGCTGGCGCATGTTTTTAGAAACACCGGTTTCACTTACAGGTTCCGTACAAGCACTTTCCGGACGGTAGAGCTTAGGCATATATCGGCTATAAGAAATAGAGGACATAAATAAACTAATTTGAGTTGTAATGATAATAAACATTATACTTTAAAAAGATATTAATATCAATCTTAACATTTGTGAAATATTTATTTTACAAACACTCCGAACATCTTTTACGGCAGGAACTGTATTCCAAAATTCGATTTTTAACTGAGCTAGAATTAAATATTGATTATAAGCCTCTAAAAAAACTCCTTTCCCGTAACGATCAAACCACAGGAAAGGAGGACACGA
>JACKPN010000008.1 GCA_024233575.1 Chlamydiales bacterium | reverse complement strand
GTTTTTTTTCGCCCTGTTAGATTCGTCTGACAGGGCTTTTTTTATGCCAACAATTCTTTTAATAAAAATAACTATTGGTTTTAATTACTTTGCTCCGTTATCTCTATTTCCAATGTTAATCTGGAAATGCCCATAACAAGGAGCAAAATATGTCAATGACAACATTTGATCGAGTCCGGGACTCATCAATCCTAGCAGTTACTAGTTCAGAAGGTGCAAAAAAACTATGGGATAGCCGTGTCCACGGTGGAAAATCGGAACCGCTTGACGCTATTTCCAAACGGATTTTGGATACCGCAGATGTTCTTTTTACCGAACCATGTTACCGAGAACTTCCTGTCAGTGAAATGTGCGATTTTGCGGCTTTATTTCTCAACAATCCACATTGTGATTGCAATACCTATCATGGGCAATTCGAGCTCACAGCAATAGCTATAGGTGCTCTTGGTTTTAAAGCCTACAATAACAGCGAACCTTTGCATACCGAACAGAAACAACGCATCCAACAGGCAATCGCTCATTACATGACGTTTACAGATGTTGAAGAAAACAAAAAAAACTGGCATCAATTGTCGTTGCACGCCCCCCTTCTTCAGGCTTGCTCACTAGAGATAAAAGTGCGTGACACTCTTTTTCAAAAAATTAACGAAATCAGTTCAGATGATGTGGCTGAGGCTATGCACTGTTTCTTCGATTCTTTGCCGCCTGTGTCAGGGTTTCACTCGCTGGTTGATAATCGCTACAAGAATCGACCTCCGACGTTCACCTATGGCTTCGATGAAGCACATACTAAAATCAATATGCATATAGCTGCCTTTATGCATGATAAAAAGGAACTGTCCGAACAAGATCAAACCAAATTGCAATCGGCAATCGACAGTTTTATTGCAAAATGCCAATCAACGGCCGATGCGCAGCAAAAGAGAGATGCTGTTACGACGGCGAATGAAGCTTTAACTACAGCGATCCAAGCTCTTAACGAGTCTGAAACACAAAAGAATCAAATTGACAGCACCTATCATGACCACTTTAAAGAAATTATGCCGCTTCTTTTGAGGACTAGTGATCTGTATCCTCATATTGAAAATATGGAGGATTCTGTGGCAAAAATGATCATGTCGATCAAAACCGGCTACGAAGATTATTGCAGTTCACTAGAGATGAAACCGGAAGAAGGTGATAACAGGACCGTTCTTCGAGCAAATGTTGCTTCCTGTGAAGCGGAGCTCAAACAGGCTGAACAGGATCTAAAGGGAGTTAAAGAACCTATATCGGAAAAATTTAATGCCCAAATAACCGAACATTATTGCATATTACGTAACAACTTGCCTGTTTTCTTCGATGTCATGAAGGAATATTTTACAGTTGTTGGGAAAATCCCAAAAGAACCTCAGGGATTTTTCAACAGATTTAGTCGTTAACATATCGAGGCGGGAGCGGCCCGCCTCAAAAAATAAACAGGAGTTATTATGGTCAAAGTAAAAGAACTGGCAGCGAGTTTATCTATACCTATGCAAAGTCCTCATCAATCTAAAGTGCCATTGCCAGTTACAGAAAAAGTAGAGGCGGTCGCAATTTCAGAAATTGGTAAAGGAGAACGTCCTCCACTACTTAGATCGTTAACAGCCGACCGCATACAAGGTCCCTCAAGTCGCCGATGCCCCACTAGGGTTTCGCGAAAAGTTTCGATGACAGAAGCAACGGCCGACAGGGAAAAGCAAGCAGCAACGGCCGACAGGGAAAAGCAAGCAGCAACGGCCGACAGGGAAAAGCAAGCAGCAACGGCCGACAGGGAAAAGCAAGCAGCAACGGCCGATAGTGAAGAACAGAACGAAGGCTCTTACTGTACAATATTGTAGTTCTGTTATATCCTGTTTCTTTTAACTTCAAAGAGCTAGTTAATGAGTACAACAACGATGCAAAAAATCGTCATTTTTCTCGGTCCTCCTGGATCGGGAAAAGGCACCCAGGCAAAACGCCTAGCTGCAGAACTAAACGTCCCTCATATTTCAACAGGTGACCTATTCCGCGATAACTTATCGCGCAAAACGGAACTTGGCGAGCGTGTACGTTCGTACATGGAGTCGGGAAATCTTGTCCCGGACGAAATCGTCAATGATATGCTTTTTGATCGCGTTTCTCGTGAAGATTGTAATAATGGGTATCTACTTGATGGATTTCCTCGCTCTATCGTACAGGCAGAAGCATTCAGCAAAAAAATGACAAGAAATAATGAGGTTATCGTTCTCAACCTTCAAGTTCCCGATGCGGAGATCGTAAAAAGATTAGAAGGACGACGCAGCTGCAGCAAGTGCGGAGCAATCTATCACATCGACTACTCTCCTCCAAAAGAAGAGGGAATCTGTGATCACTGCGGAGGCGCATTGCAGCAACGTTCAGATGACCGGGCCGATGTTATCAAAGAAAGACTTAATGTCTATCACAAGGAAACAGCACCGTTAGAAAAGTACTATCACGATCTGGGACTGCTACAAAATATCGAAGGAACACGAGATCCTAAAACAGTTTATCACGATATCAAATCAAGGGTTTAAAAACTGTTTAAGTGTAGATAGCGAGTAGATTTTTTGCCGGCGTAGATCGCGTACCGTTAGAAGACCGCGTTTACCTAACTCATGACGCACAGTTGACAGAAGATGGTGGCGGTCCTTTTCGTTGATGTTTTCTAACGATTGTATTTCCGGAAGTAGGCCTAAGTTCCAATAGTCGCGTAAATACCACGCTCCCAGTTTTGCAAGCGCCTCAATGGCAGGATCGTCATCACGTACGCCTTCGGTATCATCAGGATTGTCCAAATCTGCATAAACAACGCCTAGATGGCGATCAAGCCGAGCATAGAGCCCTGTGGGTTGACAATTTCCAGAGAACGTCTCCCCAATAGCGAGAGTTCGCAGTTTTTCCCAATTCTCTTTTTGTGTGCTTAAAGAATCTATCAAGTCAGTTCGGCCGCTGTTCCAAGCTATCGACAAGGCACGTTGAAGCTTCGATGTAACATCCTGATATCGAAAGAGAGTGCGTGCAATATCCTGAAAAATTTGCGCAATCTGCTGAGGCAGTACTTTTTCCGGTTTGAGACGGTCAATATGATCCTCGATCTGCTCTAGTTCTCCTACAAAACGGTTGGTCTCCTGCTCCATCTCGTGAGAAAAAAGAGTGAGATGGTGCTGCAAGGATTCGCAATCAGAGAGCTTTTTTAGGTTCTCTTCAACTTTGTTGTTATTCGATGACAAAAGGTGCGAAAAAATCGGATGAGAAAGACCTACAAGGACAGAGTTTAACTTTTGTATATTCTCTTGATCGAAATCGTTGTTAAAACAATCTATCGCTAACGAAACACTAAGCCCTTGACCATAAGATTCAAGGTGTTGTCGATCCTGAAGGTGCTTCAAAACTGTGACAGCCTTATTCTGCCTCGCTTTGCTGTTCTGTAGCTGGTCGAGTTGCTGCAGAAGCGCCTGTATCTGAAGGCTTTTAAGATTACGCAACCGATGTTTGAATTCTGCAAGAGGACTGTGTACCAGTAATGCAATCTCTTCATCACTCATTAATGATACCGTTTGTACTGCAAACCTTTAAGGCTTGGATGGTCGGAAATTGCTGAATATCGAATCGTTTGTGAGCGTTTAAACGCAAGAACTTACTCAAAGCCAAAAACCAAAATTTGAATCATGTTTGGTATATATATTTTTTTTGTCTGAAATTCAATGAATTTTCTAAAATTCCTTGGAAAGAGAGCTTTGATCGAGTAACATCGTAAATAATTATATCAACTTTTGCATTCGATGCTGAAATCATTTCCTGCTGAAAAACAACAACTTGATAATTGTGTTCTCGAGGAGCATGCGTTTGCTGTCACGCACTCCAATGATAGCTACGTCGTCAGTAGTGATCGCGTTTACACTCTGGATAGCAGAGAACTAGCGCCTGACGTGTTGCAGAACTGCTTTGTCGCTAGCTGCGGCTCGATCATCATCCGTACTGCTGCCATCGACACAAGAGACAAAGCGCTCCAATTGGTTGAAGTAATTAAAATGATTGCACCAGAAAAGCGAAGCGGCGAGTGGCGCATTGTCTCTTCACAGCTTGCCATGCCTGATCAGGAATGGGGGCTCATCACGGCACAACAACGTCAACTTTTGAGTTTTAACCTGGAAAGCGACATCCCCGTGCGCTGTGTGCATATCAATATAGCGACAGAGCATTTTTTTTTCCAAAGTCTTGAAGTGCGCCTCCCTGAAACGTCATTACGCGATTTAAACCTTATCGCTAGACAAGAGAACGTTGAAGCATTAGCTACTTATTGTTATTGGATGAGCGAAGAGATGGAGAAGACCATCCGTCAATTTGTTCAGACAGATACCTTCAAGTATGAGCTCGAATGGCGCATGAAGGACTTCGACCATGAAGCGCGTTCGGCCATCTTAAAAGCTGTCCGCACTAAAATTTTCGATCTTTTGCAGAAACTTGGTGAAGCAGAGAAGAGGATAGGAACTAATCAAAAAGAGCGAGAAGAGATCCATCGAGAAATGATCACAATCGAAAAAGAGCTGATCATCCTCAAAGAAGAACTGCGTCAGGCTCTGGAAGCGCAGATAGAACTGCTTATTGAAGTTGAGCGATCAATCAACCGCATTGTTATTAATTATCCCGAACTGCGTCCTTTGGCTCAGGCGGTCAGCATGTTAAAAACTCTGTTGCAGTCAGCGATCGCCGATAAACAGATCGTTGAACTCTCTTGGGCAGGACGCATGATCGTTATCCAACTACTTAACGATCACCTGGGCGCCATTTCCGTGATCAACTGCGATACAGGTCTCGAACGGACACATATGGCATATGCCCTTCGCTTAGCTGTTGTCGATATCAAGCAAAATGTTCCGTTAGATACTTTGCTCAACCTCGCAGTCAACTGGGATCGTATTACAAAAGAAGCTAACATCAAGTTGCATAAAGAAGGCTTACATGCGGACCTGACATCAGAAGGACAGCTCCTTCTAGAAATAAGGAAGAAAATGCTTCATTATTTACATGTTTTTTGTAAGCCCATAGCTGCGTGCAATCCTCACTCTCTTCTTTCAACGCCGCATGAAGGCCATCTTACAAACAGTGATTTCCTTAATTGCCTTCCATTCGAATTTGAAGGAGAGAGGCTTTGTTTTTACGATTCTCAAACAGGAAAACCTACAACTTTAACAAAAGCGGGGATGAAGCTGCTCGTCAAACTGAATATCCTTCAAGGAGGGAGTAATGGATAAATCGCCGCATATGACCCTTGCGCAAGAAGATCCTTCCCAGTTTCAAAACACATATAAGAAAGCTTATAGTCACGGTCTCGAGGAAATTTATGCTCTCGAAACTGTCGATATCAGTTCTGTACGACGTATTGAAGTTGCCGAAATCTCTTCTGAACATGCTCCCGCTACCAAAAAAGTGGCGGCCTCCCTGCAGCAACATGAACTACCTCTTGGAGCAGAGTTCGCATCCGGATTAAACTCTTTCGTTCTTGAAGAGCCGATCGAAGCGCTGCCTATCGGAATCAATGTTGTCAAAACACTCAAAAACGAAGATTTTCTCCGCATTGCGGATCTGATCGATATCGAACCCATGCAACTGGTGCGGCGTGGACTTGGGCAAGGGCATATCGACGAATTGAAAAAAGCTCTCGAAACCTACTTGCAGGATCGCACCCTTTATCATACAGATCATGTTGACTTTGAAGCATGGATGCGCTGCATGTTGCCGATGCAAGAAAAGAAAAAAACGTTATCCATCTTACAAGAGTATCATCTGGAGTATGTGGTATCCTTAACGCTTCACGAAAAAGCCGAAACGCGCCGAGCGACCAAAGAGATGCAAAAACGCTGGGAACAAGAGGTGAAAGAGTTCTGCCGTTCGCCACAGCAGATGAACCTTTTTCGTCGCCGCCGCACGCAAGTCGCCGATGTATTCATCAAACCGTGGATGAGGCAAAGAGAAGGTCTTGCCAAGGAGTATGAACTGATTAATAGACTGGAGAGGACAGCATTGCAAAACCATGATGTGCGTCATTTTATTGCATGTATGCAATCGTTAATAGGCGAGACGCATTTTTTTCTGAAACACCATCTCATTGAGGTGGAAGAGGCAACGTATGCTGTTGACCCAACGGTTGCCAAGCATTATCAGCAGATTATTGCCATGACGGATACCTACTTCTACAAACCTTATGTAACCTATTTTTTCGATGAGCTAACGACACTTATCCTTAAAGAGTGCGCATCGCGGTGGATCGCGCTAACCGAATCATTTGTCCGTCATGTCTTGCGCGCAAGCAAACGTTACCATGTGCAAAAAGATCAGTCCGGAGTACTGGTAGTTCGTAGAACACAAGCATCGCACTGATTGCATGGCGTTCCATTTTCTGTCGGAGCATAGCAGCTCCACGTCATTTCAATAGTAACGCCTAGTTCAACCGCTTTGGTGATGATCTGCCGTTTGTCTAGATTCAGTAAAGGAGTGATGATCTGAGGTGGATGTCCATCAATACCCATTTGCGTGCCTGCATTGATCACATTTTGATACGCTTCAATGAAGGCGGGCCTGCAGTCAGGGTATCCATAACGGTCTAGAGCGTTAGCTCCGAAATAGATTTCCTCTGCTCCCAGAAGCTCGGCATAACCTAGGGCATAAGATAAAAAGAGGATATTGCGCGCGGGAACATACGTTTTGGGAATTCCTCCATTGGCGATCTCTTCAGGGGTTCTACCGGTGTCAGCTTGCGCTGTCCCTAAAAGCGCTGAAGAGGCAAATGTGTGTGGATTGATAGTAATAATATGATGGTCGACGGCAAAGTGTGCAGCAATTTTTTTTGCATATTCCAATTCGATGCGATGCTGCTGCTTGTAATCAAAACTTAATGCGAAGCACTCGCGTTCTAATGACTTGGCAATTGCTAAACATACTGTTGAATCGATACCGCCGCTAAGCAAAATGACTGTTTTCATCAGACGCCTTTGGTTTCAGGGGACCAAATAAATTTATGGATTTGCATATTCAGCCGAACATTGAGTTTGTCTTCGAGGATCCACTTGACCAGTTCCTGTGCGTTCATCACACCATGAACAGGAGATAATAACACCGGTACCCCTCGTTCAAACAGGCGGTGGTGGTGGCAGACGCCTTTGGCATACTCATAGTCTTCGCGATTTAAGATCACAAACTTCACTTCATCTTTCGGCTGCACAAGAGCCAGATTGTCCCAGCGGTTTTTATGAGCCATGCCGCTTCCCGGGCATTTGATATCCAAAATAATATGGACGCGTGCATCGATCTCAGCGATCGGAAGGGAGCCTCCGGTCTCGATGCTGACGGTAAACTCGCGGTCGCATAGTTGCTCCATCAGGGAATGTACTTCCTTTTGGAGCAATGGCTCACCTCCCGTGACACAAATACAAGGAAGGCTAAGCTGTTCAGCCTCTTCGACCAGCGAAGCAATCGCGCGCTTTTCTCCTCTGCCGAAGGAGTAGGGGGTATCGCACCATGTGCAACGCAGATTGCACGCTGCTAGGCGGATAAATAGCGTAGGAATTCCTGTAAAGCTGGTCTCCCCTTGAACGCTTGCGAACGTTTCTGTGATATTTAGTTCCATAAGGCTTATATTATTGCAGAAATAATAATAGAATTGGAGAAAATAATGCCCGATATAGATGATCCGCTTCCCTCCGGCGTGGGCGTTATGTGTCATTTGGTTATCACTTTAAAAGTAAATTATATCTTTAAATTTAGGTCGTGAGGAGATCGGTCTACAGCTAAAAAGATCGCAACCAAAGGTCGGCGCCTTTGCGATGTGCAGACAAGATCTTTCGGATGGATGCTTTTCCTGACCCTTAAACCTGTTATATAAATATTTTTTTGCTTTTCTTGCGGAATTTCTCTATTGGAAGTACAATGCCGAAAGCACTTACTACCGATGGAGAACCCTATGACGAAGCCACTTATTCGAGTAGCTGTTACCGGCGGCGCCGGCCAGATTGCTTACAGCCTGTTATTCCGCATCGCCTCAGGCGAGATGTTCGGTCTGGACCAGCCGGTCGCCCTGCATATTCTTGAGATACCTCAAGGGATTGAAGCGCTCGGCGGTGTTAAGATGGAGCTGGAAGATTGCGCTTTCCCTCTTCTTAAAGAGGTCATGATCGGCAGCGAGCCTCGCGAGGTCTTCAAAGGCGTCAAATGGGCAATACTTGTAGGTGCAAAACCCCGGGGACCCGGCATGGAACGAAGTGATCTTCTTTTCGAAAATGGTAAGATCTTTGTGGAACAGGGACAGGCGCTCAATGCTGTCGCAGACCCTGATGTCAAAGTCCTCGTCGTTGGTAACCCTTGCAATACCAATGCGCTGATCGCCATGAATAACGCACCGCGCATCCCGCGCAGCAACTTTTTTGCAATGACCCGCCTGGATCAAAACCGCGCAGCAGCGCAGTTGTCGCAAAAAGCTTCTGTTCCTGTAACGGCGATCAAGCGGATCATCATCTGGGGCAACCATTCCACTACTCAAGTACCCGATTACGTCAATGCACAGATAGCAGGTACAGCTGCGACAGCAAAAATCAGCGATGCTTCATGGTTTACTGATACGTTCATTCCTAAAGTACAGAAACGCGGCGCAGAGATCATCAAAGCACGCGGCAAGTCATCGGCAGCATCGGCAGCAAACGCGATTGTTGACACTGTTAGGTCTTTGATCAACCCAACGCCGAAAGGAGAGTGCTTTTCTCTTGGCGTATGTAGCGATAACAACCCTTATGGCATCAGCAGCAATCTTATTTTCTCATTTCCATGCCGCTCTCAAGGGAATGGCGACTTTGAGATCATTGCTGATTTCACAATTAATGACTTCCTCAAGGAAAAGATTAAAGAAACGGAAAACGAGCTGATAGAAGAGCGTGATGCCGTGACGGAAATGACAACAGCGAAATCGTAAGGAGTAGACAAATGGCCGATCAAGTAGCATCCGAGGTGCTCTTCGAAATCACCAGAGATAAGTTGGAAACGGGAATGCGCGGGTATCCTGTAGGTTATTGCATCACTTCCAGTGTCGACCCTGAAAAAGGACTTTTCTACGGCGGGCGTGCAGTGTCCGAGATGGCTACATGGGATCCGGAAGCGGTGATCTATCTTCTGTATTACGGAAGGCAGGGTAATGATGAAGAGGTTGCCCGCTTTTCCGATGTTCTCAGAAGACGCGCCGTTGTCTCCCCAAAAGTGATCGAACATATCTATGCTCTTCCTAGAGAAGGGCATCCTATGGAGCTGTTCTGCGCAGCGCTATTGATTTGCGGAATGATTGAAGGCACAGGAGACTATAAAGAGGACTGCATCAACGTCATTGCCAAGATGCCTGTGATTGCGGCGGCCGTGATCAACCACCATGCGGGGTGGGGAGGAATTAATACTTCCAATCCCGGGATCGGATACATGGAAAATTTTGCGCAGCTGCTTAATGTCCCTAATGCCAACCTCGAAGAGCTTGCACGGGTTTTCCGCATCTTCAACGTTCTGCATTATGATCATGGCGGAGGAAACCTCTCTGCATTTATCGGTAAGGGGATTGCTTCCGGGCTGGAAGATATGTACGGCTCGCTTGCCGGTGCGATGTGTGCTCTTTCTGGACCGCGCCATGGAAAAGCTAACCAGGATTGCTTGGAGTTTGTCAAAGAGGTTCATCATGAGCTGGGTAATGGGGCTTCAGCAAAACAGGTGGAAGAGCTGATACGCAAGCGTCTTGCTAACGACCAACTGGTTTTTGGTTTCGGCCATGCAGTTCTCCGCGTCGAAGATCCGCGTGCGACGATCTTCTATGAGCTTGCTCAAAAGCAATATGCCGACAACCCTCTTGTTAAAATAGCGCTGCTTCTTCGTAGTGAAGGATCGAAAGTTCTTGCAGAGAATCCTAAAATCTCCGACCCTCATCCCAATGTTGACGCAATTTCAGGAACTGTGCTGTCGGCAGCAGGCTTTCCTTACCCCGAGTACTTCACTGTGCTCTTCGGTGTCTCGCGTTGCGTTGGGATCGCCAGGCAGATCGTTTACGAACGCTGCGAAGCGCGCGATGGGAAGGGAACCCCGATCATCCGTCCTAAATATTACTTTAAAGAGAGAGAGTCATGACCCTTGATGATATTCGCTTCATCTTCAACAGAGCCTTAAAGGCCTCCTTTTCTTATAGAAAATTGCTTCTTGTTTTTACGGTTCTAGTGATGTGCGGGCTGCTTGTTGTTTTCTTCCGCAGCCTAGCGATCAATGCAGGGGAGTGGATACAGTTGAGCTTGACGTTCTTGCCGATCTTTCTCTGTGCCGGTGTGCTTTTCTCTACAGGGATTATCTTAGTACGCATCTATCATGACGAGATCAAGCAGCGAGAAGTCGTCTACCGCGACATTCTTGCCAAGTCTTGGGAAATTGTGATTGGCGCATCCTATTTTTGCATTCCGATCATTCTCTGCTATCTTCTGCTGTGGATGTTGATGGGCGTTTTTTTCCTGTTTAGGGAGATTCCTGTCGTTGGCGAGGCTTTTTCTGTGATTCTCTCGTTTGCGCCGTTTCTCATTAATTTCGGGTCCATTGTTCTCTGCGTTCTTGCTTTGGGTATTCTTTTCTTTGCAACGCCGGCTATTGCTCTGCGTGGGTTGAACGGCATGCAGGTTTCCCAAGACTTAGTTCAACGGCTAAATGCGGATATCTTCTCGAATCTGCTGCTGGCGTTTATCTCTCTGATCCCTCTAGCGGTTGTGATAGGCATCCTCAGCCTTTCAGCGACGATGACCGGGTCGATCTGCTATACTTGCGACAATCCGATTTTCATTACTTTACGGTGGTTTTTCATTATGGTGCCGTTCGTTGCGTTGCTAGCCCCGGCAGTTACTTTCTTTTTTAACTTCTCAGCAGAGTCGCATGTCCTCATGCGCAAGCTCTTGAAGCGTAAATCATGAAGACTATATCGTTATATAAATAATTTTTGAAAGTTTTTATGATGAAATCACGAGAAAACTATTTTTTTCATAATGTAAAAATTAACTGTTGAAAATATTTACTAACATGATTGATGATTAATCCATGTTGAATAAACTTGCTCATTCATATGCGTTTTGTTGGATTGGAGTTTTTGCTCTGACGTGTGTCTATCTGACGCTTTTTCCATTTGTTTGTGCGCTGATTCAATTGTTGCTTTTTTTTCCGATGCACCCCAGTGAAAATCATCTTGTTAGGGACGGAGCACAAGCGCTAGCCTTCATTATTGCGTTTGGGATTCTTGCCATATATTTCGTCGGCATCGGTAATGGGTGGCGGTATCTGATGGATAGATCTTTCAAGCGTGCTTGGTTTTGGATTTTTCTTCCTTTAGTTCCTTTTCTATTGCTCATATTACCGTTCTTTCTAGTCTAATTTTTCATTTACAACTTTGGGAAATGGAGGACTATGAAATTGATATGCAGTCATAATCTATATTTGACGTAAATAGAATGTTTTTATGATTTAGCTGCTAGAAAAAATAGCTGAATTCGTAAGCTGTTTTGATTGCTATTTCAGTGGAGTAATCAATAATATTTTTAATTCAGCAGGTTAGTTATGTCCATGTATTTACTCATGATTGCCTTATCAACGAGTGTCGTCCCTTTGCAATATGATCCGTATATTGATACTTATCAATCTCTAGGAGAGCGGGCGATGATTCAAAGCTCTGGATATGCAGGAAATGTTGCATTTGAGATGATGGAAGCACTCGATAAAGAGTATCAACGTACTTATCAACTAGTGATAGACCATCTGGAACAGTGTCAAAAAAAAACCAGGATGGAACTCAAATCATTCCAGTTGTCCAGTGAACAAATCGAAAAAATTATTTACCATAGAAAATTTGAAGCCCAGTGCTTTCGGGAAGAAGAAATGGCTTGGCGCAGATGGAGAAACCTGGAGTGTGATTATACCTATGCAGTATATGCGGACGGGTCAGCTCGTCTTAAAATGCCACAGATTGTATCAAATCATATGACTTATTGTCGGATTCAAAACCTCATTAGTCAGTATCAAGAGGTCTTTTCCAATGAAGTGACCAAGAGGTGTCTTTGGGGTAAATGGGATTCCGAGAAACACACAACAATCTCTTTTGAACGAGATAGATCAAATGTAGCTTATGTAGGCAATGCTGAAGTAATCTATGCAATGCATGACGGGACTTTATCTGTACGATGTAAAAAGGACAACATTACACATTCATATTTGATAAACATTTTGGGAACAGAGGATGCACATTTTTTGGAATGCAATGATCGTTCAGTAGAGCTTCCCGATCAACCTTTTTGTCAAATGATAGAAACTATTCTTTTACATCAGCTAGAAGCTCAATATCAAAAAAAAATACATTCATTTGATCAATGGATTCAAAAATGCTTGTCGAATCCAGATCCCGAAACCTATTGGATGGAACGGTGGGCTAACCAGGCTACGGAAGCGCGCGAGCTTTTAAAAAAATCTCATACTGCTTGGAAAGAATGGAGAGAGATTGCTTTCCGCGATAAAAAGCAGTTGCTCCCTAGTGGAGCCGTCTTTGCAATTTGCCATTCACCGCAACATAACCAAGCTATTGTGAGGCGAATTGTTGACCTCAATGAAGAGCTCGCCCATAATTCAACGCAGATAAATGCTTTAATCCTGGGAAAGTGGGAATGCCCCCGAAAGAAGGAAGTGTGGGAATTTAAGGAAAATAAGGATGCTTTCTCATACGAAGTTTCTCAAGCTGGCCAGTGCATAGAAAAAGGGACTTACTCCTTCATTGAAGGAAATCTAATACTTACTCCTATCAAAAGCTCAAAAAAAAATTCTTCGTCTATTCAGCTCAATGAATAAGAATCCTCTCTCTTCCGAAAATATCTTTTCGGAAATTTTGTGATTAAAAAACGTTATAGAAAAGTCGATTTGCTGACTTCCTTTTACAGTTTTTGAATGTAGTTCTTATGAGCTACTAGCAAAATGATTTGGGGTACTTTTCCTGCAATTTCCCGTCTCACTACGTGATCGTTCTCGCAAATTGTCATCAGTTTGCGAGAACTCCGTCCTTCGAGAGCCACAAAATTGCTAGAAAAACCACACTCAACTAATTTTGCAAGTGGCTCTTATGATTGATTTTTTGAACGATCTGTTTCGCAAATAGAGCATGGTACAAGAGTCCTTTGGAGCCAAGACCTGTAAAGATCGTTGTTCTTTCGTTAAACTGATCCACAAGAGGAAGATGGTTAGGGCTTGTGCAGCGTACGCCTGCCTGACAGTCTGTCGGACGATATTTTTCCATACAGGGGAATAGATCGGTCAATCTCAGATGAATCCGCGCATAGGCGATATCCTGATCCGGAAGCACATCAGCGAAATTTTTTTCGAACGTAGAACCCACCCAACAGGCTTTTCCATCATCGGTCATCACGACGTATACTTGGCCGCTCACCGGGTAAGTCAGAGGAGGAAGCTCTTCAGGCCAAGGATAGCGCAAGAGCTGTCCTTTCATCTGCCGTAGAGGGAGGGCGGAAAGCTCTCGGATGGAACGCGTGCGCGCCCCCGCAGCAACGACGACATGATCGTAGCTGCTCAGTTGCGCTAGCGTGTCGATCTCTTCTTTCCTGAACCTAACCCCGCGGCTCTCGCAAAGCTCCCAGAGAGCACTCATATACGCTGCGGCGTCGACTGTCCATCCACTAGTGACGAAAATACCGGGTGCGTCGACTAATCCGGGAACCCGATCACGGCAATCGGCAGCTGTTAACCATTCCACATCTTTGTGAATCTCAGCGCTTTTCTGAAAATCCGCTTCGTAGACTTCGTCAATGGCTATCCGTAAAAAGCCGTTCTTTTGCGAGACGGTGCGTCCCGTTGCTTCTTCGACAACGGTGATCAACTCTTTAGAAGCAGCTACTGCCTCGCGGCCACGCCAGTTGAGTTTAGCGTGCTTCCCGACATAACAGTGCAGAAGTCCGGCAGAGACTCCTGAGGCGCCCGCGCCGACAGCCTCGCTTTCGATGACGGTAACATCGGCGTTGCTGCTGGCATAGTAGGCTGAAGCAAGGCCAGCGAAGCCAGCGCCTATAATTGCGATTTTCTTGTTAACCATTGTTAAATATTTTTTGTTTTTAGATAGTATACAGGTATTTGATAAGGGTATCAAGGAGTCTGTCGTGGAAGAAAAATCTGTTTCATCGCAAATACGAAATTTCCTACTGGTCATCCTGTCGGCGATCACCTTCGCTGTACTTATTGCTGCCGGCTTGGTATACTTCTACAATCCCTCGGGAAGGTATCGCGCTGAGAACGTTCTTTTGTCTCCGGAGATGACACAGGTATTATCATATAGCGACAAAGAGCAGACGTCAGGTATGTTAAAACGCTATGTTTTCGAAGGAATCGAGTACAATTACTTCGATGGACAAGAAAAAATTTGGAAGAAAGTACCGGTCAGCAGTGGACGTTATGAACAGTTTTATGATCTGATCAAGGGCGATGTTAGCTACGCTGAGCTGAATAATACGGTGTTCAATGCGTTCAATACAGGGACGCCGGCGATGCTGATATTGAAAGTTCGCCCAGAGTCTAATGACACAGGAAAAACCTTCCAGGAGGTGCAGTTCGTCGATGGGGGCGATTATTACAGGATCACCATCCATGATGAGGGGCTGGGCGAAAGATGGGCATATTTCTATCACAAAAATATCAGTAATGAGGCAAAGGAGCTTTTTGCTCCGCAACGATGACTATAAAAGGGCGTTTTCTATTTCTAGGTTCGGGAGGATCAATGGGTGTCCCTGTGATCGGCTGCGACTGCGCGGTCTGCCGGTCCACGAACCCTCATAATAACCGTCTGCGTGCTGCTGCTCTCGTTAATGTGAACGATAGAAATATTCTTATCGACTGCGGTCCTGATTTCCGCCAGCAAGCTTTGAGATACGGAATTACTGACCTTGATGGAACCATCATCACCCACGCACATCATGATCATACGGCGAGCATTGATGAGTTAAGGATTTTCTACTTGCGCACGAAACGAGCAATGCCCTGTTTGATGTCGAAGGCTACCGCTGAAGACCTGATCCCGCGTTACCGCTATATTTTTCATCCTGACGACGAACGCAAGAGCGTTGTTACGAAAATTCAATTGCAGCTGCTTGAGGGGGAACGGGGAGAGATCGACTTCCAAGGCGTCATTATGGGCTATGTGACATACGAGCAAAAAGGCATGGAGGTCAACGGTTTTATAATCGGAGATCTTGCTTACATCTCCGATATCCGTCATTATCCTGAATCGATCTTTGAAGATCTGCAAGGTGTCGAGACATTAGTAATCAGCGCATTGCGCTTCACGCAGTCCGACTTTCACCTGACAGTCGATGAAGCAGTGGAATTCATAGACAAAGTTGGAGCAAAAAAGGGATATCTTACCCACATCGCCCATGAACTAGAACATGAAAAAACCAACGCTTACCTTCCCGAGCATGTGCGCGTAGCATATGACGGACTGGAACTCACTTTTAACTACTAAGCACACAAATGAAATTAGAAGAAACGTCAAAACGAGAAAAAGCGCTTCTTGTGTCGGTATACCTGCCCGGAACACCGAAAGAAGTATGTGAAGAACACCTCCAAGAGCTGGAACTGCTATGCGATACTTACGGGATCGATACGGCAATAAAGGTTCCTTGTCCTATTAAGAAGTTCGATGCATCAACATGCATAGGAAAGGGGAAGCTCGAGGAGCTGTGCGCAAAAGCCCATGAGATGAATGTTGATATGATCGTCTTCGATGACGAGATCTCTCCTGCGCAGCAGAGGAATTTAGAAGCAGTATTCAAGAAGACTGTCATGGATCGTACAGAAGTGATCCTTGGAGTTTTTGAGCAGCGCGCTCAGACGCGCGAGGCGCGCTTGCAGGTGGAGATGGCGAAGCTTAAATATGAAGCGCCTCGCCTGAAGAGGATGTGGACGCACCTGGGAAGACAGGCGGGGACGGCAGGAGGGGGAGGCAGCGGCGGCGGCGGGTACCTGAAAGGTGAAGGTGAGAAGCAGATCGAAATCGACCGCAGGATCATCAAGAAAAAAATGGCCCGGCTTCAAGATGAATTGAAAGAGGTTAGAGCCAATCGCATCATCCAACGTTCCTCACGGCAACGCTCTGAAATCCCTACATTCGCAATCATCGGATACACGAATGCGGGAAAATCGACCCTGCTGAAAAAACTTACCGAAGCCGAAGTCTTCATCGAAGATAAGCTTTTCGCCACTTTAGATACGACAACAAGAAAGTTCACCCTGCCTAACAATCAAGATATTCTTCTCATTGACACGGTCGGGTTTATCCGAAAGCTGCCTCATAATCTTGTTGCAGCGTTCCGCAGCACGCTTGAAGAGGCGGTTCAGGCAGATATTCTGATTCATCTTGTTGATATGACCCACCCGATGGCTGAAGAGCAAGCGCAAACAACCTTTGAGGTGCTTAAGAAACTCTCTTCCGAAGAAAAGCCTATCATCACGGTTTTGAACAAAATAGACCTCAATTCCAACTCTGGACAGATCCATAAGCTGAGGTTGATATACCCGAAAACAGTTCAAATTTCTGCAAAGAACGGAGAGGGACTCGACCGTCTTCTAGACATGATGGTCGAGGAACTTCAAAAGCGCCGCAGGGTCGTTAGACTGCGCATTCCACAAAGCGACTACGCTGTTGTCAGCGAGGTCACTAGGGAAGGAAATATTTTACATCAAGACTATGAAGAAAATGATGTTTTGATTAAAGTGGACCTTCCCGTAGCTTTGGCGGGAAAATTAGAGAAATATACCGACCAATGACGCATGCACTACTCCATACAGCGCTTACCGGAATCGGAACGTCCACGCGAAAGACTGCTGAAATACGGTACTGAATCAATATCGACCACTGAACTTCTGGCGATCCTCCTGGGAAGCGGGATGAAAGGCAAGTCAGTACTACAGCTATCCCAGGAAATTATCAGCTACTTTGGAGGAATCAAAGAGCTTTCTGAGGCTACAGTCGAAGAACTTTGCCAAATCAAAGGACTTGGTATTGCCAAGGCAATTCAAATCAAAGCTTGTCTGTCTTTAGGAATGCGAGCCGTACGTAGTTGTGACGATGTCAAATTTAAAATCGAATCTCCGCTTCATGTTTACAATCTTCTTAAAGATGATCTAAGCAGAGAAAAACGGGAGCTTTTCATTGTCATTCTTCAGGATACTAAAGGAAGGGTAATTGCCTGCCATACTGTATCAGTAGGAACGTTGTCAAGGACCCTTGTCCACCCTCGGGAAGTTTTTTATCCTGCTATCCGCCATAAAGCAGCGAGTATCATCGTTGCCCACAACCATCCCAGCGGCGATCCCGAACCTTCAGAACAAGATATCCTTATTACTAAGAAACTGATAGAAGTAGGACAGGTGATGGGTATACCCGTTAACGACCATATCATCATCGCCGGCGACAGCTACTTATCGTTCCGTCAGCGCAAACTCGCATTTAATTGAGATGCAAACAAGCAGAGTATTACCGATTTCGTCCTGCACGGCTGTTGACACCATGCAAGATGATACCAATGAGGGAAGCTTCCGACGTGTATATAATGCCGCCTCATCGGCGATGCTCTCACTGCATCATGCCACATTAGGTACAACATTCGATGCGGTCATTGGCAATACTGATATTCTGGAAAAAAAGATAGCTCAATTCCAACGTGAACTTATTGAGATCACCGGCAGCGATGAGCCTGCTCGCTTTGTTGATCGCTTAGTGACGTATCTTCTTGGGCAGTTTAATGGGAGCGAGCGTACAAGCATCCTTTTCGGCCTTGCCACCTTACAGACAATTCTTGAGGTAAAGTACAAATATGTATCCTGTTTCCTGCAGGCTATCTTCCTTCGTGGAACGACAGAGGTCGTAAAACACCTTGAAAGGCGCGGAAGCAAAGCGGAGATACAAGAACATATCCTCCTTTTTTTTCTTAATTTCTTTCGTGAAGAATTTTCCAGCGATGCTTTGCGGCTTGAATATGAGCAAATGTTGAAGAGAGGAAAACGTGAGGATCTTGTTCAGTTATTCAGTCCTATTGTTTTTAAGTTGCTCGATCAGCTGATTCCTGAGGCGTGCAGCGAAGACCAATTCGTTCAAGAGTGGGCAGATCGTACCGCCTACGGTGCTTCCTACGTATATAAATCGTTGCTTCGGAAATTACGAGATTCATTTCTTCCCGACATGATGATCAGCCTCTATCGATTTTTAATGCGCCCCAGCTACCGCCTGCAAGATTATTCAGTCCATCTTGACCTACCAGGAGCCCGAGCCTTGGAGGCGTTACTGCAATCTCTTCAACCTGTTGTAGTAGAATTCCTCGCAAAAAAAGAAGAAAGCCTGACCGCTGTTCCGATTATCGCCGATTTCGTTCGGAGAAACCTGAAGATTCAGGAGGAAGATGTTCTTTTTTTGTGGGTACAGAGCCGCGTGCAAAATGTCCTTGAGAGTGATGATGAGGGATTGAAATTTTTGTGCGATGCGTTAGGTGATAAACTTTGTGATGCGCTAAAAAGAGGGTGTTATGAAATTATTTTATCAGAAGACCCTGAAGCAAAACAAAATCCGCTGATCACGCTGTTAAATTATTTTGCGCCACTATTCCGCGAATTCATCATGATTGAAGAGAATAGCGATTGCGAGAATCTTTTAGAGGATTTATCTTGCCGTATTCTTAATAAGCTCTCGCTCGACCGCTGGGCACCGACGATTCATCATTTAGGTATACAGCTTTTGCCGGGACTCTTGCTGCAGTTTCACCGTGCTCTGACTAAACCTCTTGGGAATAGAGAGTGTCTCACTAAAGAGATAGCTGATAACTTTTATGATCAAGATGACATCCTTCAATATGTCGACACCGCAAGCATACCGAAAAATTACTTGATGCTGCTTCGTCGTATGACTGACATACACACAGTTGATCCTACAGCTGCGGAAGTTCTTCGCGATCTGACCTACTCAACAGAAGTGGCAACCGAGGTAGGTCGGGGGGGCGACATTGTTGCTGAGGATATCGTCCGGGCACTACAGCGATTTTGGGCGTCAGGAGAAGGGGAGCATAGCATTGCCGACCGCGTGTATCGTTGGCTGGAAATACCTTCTACCCCAGGAGAGAAAGAGGCACTAAATCAACTGTTTTATGCCATCGGCACCCGTCCGTCCGATGATCTATCCGCACTTTACATGCACGCAAAGAAACAGATCGCTGTCGTCATCATTAAAGGATTGATCGATTTCAGCATGTCAACACCCGCTGTATTTCAAAAGACAAATCAGGGGCATCCTTTGTATTGGCTGCCGGCCAACGCTTGTTCGCGTGTTCTCTCAGTACTCTTCAAAAATACGCGCGACTTGCAAAGACGTGTTCAGCTAGCGGAAAGGGACAACAACCCTAATACTGCTGTTTGTGCGGTTTTTCAACCGCTGGCGGATGAACTACTTCAATCAGCTTTTCCTTCGTTAGAGCAAGTTCTGCCGCTTCCTGCATTTTTTCAGACAGTTGTGGCGCGTTCTCTGCGTTCTTACATCATTCCCCGTATTCTCTATGATCAATACAAAGACCTTACACAGTGGCATCGCTTGTCTGATGAGTATTCACGGCGACTGAACCACTGTTTTAAAACCACTCATCCAGTGGAGGCAAATAAGGTCGTTGCCAAATTCGTAGAAGGGTTTCTTCCCTATTATTTTACGAAATCCTGTGACTACTTAGGAGGCCTGCTAGCAAGAATAAGTGTCACATACTTTAAAAATGTTTCTCAGTCTCCGGAGAGGCAGCAAACGATAGGATATCTGGAATCTCAGCAGGAAAAGATTGCTCGGGTACTGCGAGATAATATTGAAAGATTGGCGGGGCCCGAGACAAGGCCGGAATTTTTGCAAACGTGGTCTGTTGCTGCAGAATACGTCGAGTCCATGATCCTTGTGATCTTTACCCAAGCGTTCGAAAACATCTCATCTATCGATACTGTCGATCTGCGAAATAAGATTGCTGATAAAGTGGCAGTGCGCATTATCGAGCATATCGGCGAATTGAACCGGATCAAAAATAAGCTAAGAACAGGAGATTTATCGAAAGTTTCTTATGACAAATTGCTTCAGGAGTACGATCGGACAATTCTCCATCCTGCCGTGTCGACTGACTCAAAGATGACTCAAGAACAACAGGAAGATCATCGGATCGATCGTTTCTTTGCTCCAACGACCAAAAAAATTATGGAATTGGGCGACGTGAACTCCCCGGAAAAATTTCCTTTTCCTGCAGCTTTGAAGGAGGTGATATGGGAAGTGGTAACGGAACAAATGATTCCCACTATAATGATGGGCGGCTCCACGGTTCTTGGTTCACCGCGGATCGTCGACATCACCGTAGCATGCCTTCTTGAAAATATCGATAATGCAGCATTTTCCGCAGATGACGAGAGTAACAGCTACGCTTTTGATGAGATTATTGGAAACTGTTTTAAAGAAATTATCGATTTCTTGCCTTCCTCTCTCTACACTCTTCCTTTCAAAGCGAAGAAATTGCGGGATCTGGCTGCTGATAAAATTGGACGAACGCTGAGATCTCATCTGTCATATGTTAATATCACCCAAATTGTCGACAAGATTATCGTCGCGTGGCTTCCGTTATTTCATGAAGGACAATGGAAAGGGTTGCGAAGCGAAGAGTTATTCGTTCCGATGAAAGTGATTCAGGGGACTTCCGGCGTTCCAATACGCGAACCGATGCCTGTCGCTTCTTTTTACTTTCCCAACACACAAGAAGGACGAGATAATGCGCTGCGCAAGGAAAAAGAGGAGACAAAGAAGAATAAGAAATATCTTGAGCAACTAATGGCGGAAAAAGCAGTCGATAAAAGTGAAGAGGAAATACGTGCAGTTCTTGAGCGGGCATGGAAAAGGCTTCAGGGTTTCCTTGATCGTAAAATAAATGACTGGTTCGGAGAGAAAGGGGCTGCGTTCAAACAAAAGATAGATTCAATTTTCCGCGTGATATTTTTCGATATGATCGGTGCGTTCCTGCGCATTCTTTTCATTCCCATTTACAAGCTTTCTAGATCGATTTTAGAAGTTTCATTCGCTACCCAGTCACCAAAAAATATTGATCAGCTGCATATGCGTATTCATGAAACGCTCATCTACCATATCGTTGACGATGTCCTGGATTTATTGCTTGAGATGAAACTTGAGAAATATCGAACTGTTTAGCTATAGTTTTCCCATTTCTAAAACCAATCCAATTAAGGAGATAAGAATGACTGTAGGCTCAGCAGTGAATGCGTATTTCAAACAAGAACCGGTTACATGCACAGTATCGGAAGAAGAGGTGAACAACTATTTAACTAACCAAAAAAAACAACGCCTCGAACCAGCGACATGGGGGGGGGTGTGGAATCATCTGAATTATATCGTGACCGATAGCCCCACAGATCCCCATGACCTCGATGATTACTTAGAACGCTTTCTTCCCTACGAAGATTGCGAAATGACCAGAACTTTAGCTCGCAAGGTTAGTATCTATTCTCAAAGTAAAATAAAGTCTTAACATGTAAAATAAATTCTTTACGAAAACCCCTGAAATAAACAAAAATAATGGCGTTTCAGGGTTTTTTTCTATCTCTCTATAATTGCTATAATTTTTACTATGTGGTAAAATACTTGAAAAATTGTCACGTAAATTAACGCAATCTTTAAGAAACGTTAATTTAATATGCATGTCGCGGTGATATAATCTTATCAGATTAATCGCCCTAACTAGGAATGAGAATGAATTATATTGGTGGAATCCTACAGTCTTACGTTGCTAATTCGGTTATGATGGCTGCCGTTTCCAATGGCAAAGAAGATTGCGTCATTAAAGAACTTAAAGACAAGTTTAAAGAAACGGGCATGTATCATTATGGCTTGTTCACCTCCGGATTAGTGCCTAAGATTGTCGCCGCCATAAATAAAAAGAGTGATAATACCGAGGAAAGCAGTAATTGGTCTTTTGTGATCAAGAACTTTATCCAGGAAAATGGAGCATTTCTTGAGAATGTCGTAGAGTCAACACTGTTAAATGCCCTGAACAACCTTATTCAGCATACCAAAGATAAACACTCGCTTCACGATGGCGATCTGAAATTTTTCTCATATTTTGCAGCTGATATTCTAGAGATTGTCGGCCCCGATTTTGCTAAAATACACGAAACAACAGTGACGATCAAGGATCCTGAACAACGCAGAATGAAAGTCGAAGAGATGCTTGTTGGTACTTCGGCAAAATTGCTCGAAATTGCCATGCCGAATGGTAACAGCGATATCATGATCAATGGTTGGATTACTACGATTGGAAGTTATGTTGGTCATGATATTTATGAGCTGATTAAGACAGAAGCCGTTTCCGATTTGCTTGCCGATATTTTCTGCATGATTTACAAGCCTCAGCATCCCCAAGGTAATGACAGGCCTGGAGCTCAACTGATCAAGAGCTTGTCCAGCTCCATTGCAGAAGCTGTTCCAGGATTCTTTGCCGATGTTGTTAAAAATAAGAGCAGCAAAATTGCAGAAGGTGTACTTGACGTTTTCGGTATCGATGTTGCAAAGCTACCTAGATTAGTTGGATTTGTTCAAGACCGTATTGCCGATGTCGTCTCTCTAGATCGACGTCAGCAATTAGGCATACCTGGCAATGAGATTGATCCGCAACTTTCTGACATGGTGAAAGATGCCGCGGAAAGTTATATCGCTCATGTTCTCACAACTCTTGCCGGTGATGAAGAAAATATGCTTGTCGGTATTGCCAAGAATATTTCCGAAGCCGGAGAAGCAATCTATGGTGATAAGCTGTCCCAGCTAAGAGAACTGTTGAATTCCGCCGAGGACAAGAAGGCTGAAGCGTTGAAACTGCTTGAGCCTGTCGTTGATGAGCTCTTTGCAAAATGCGGACTTGCTGATGATGAACTAGCAATGAAAGTTAAGCCGCATCTTCCGGATGTGGTTTATAACTTTTATCTCTCTGATGAGAATCCTATTGATGATCATGCGCTTCTTAATAACTTGAGGAAACTCTTTATCAAACCTGAAGATATTAAAAACATAGTCGATAAAGAAGCTTTGGTTGACTCTTTAGTAGGCAGCGGCCTCAGCGAAGATGCGCTTGCAGCTAGCACTGGAGCTGACGCTATCGTCAATGCTATTGCAGGTGCCGTTGATGCCGGCGTTGCCACCATCGTTAAAAAGGGAAAAGAGGCGATAAAGGCCGATCCGGAGGCTCAGCATCAGATAGCTGCGCTCATCGCGGGAAAATGCACGAATAAGAACGCTTCTGAAACCGATGTGAATGCGGTTAAAGAACTCATCGATCTTCATGTTAATAATGGCTTGCAAGGAGTAGATCCCTTTGTTAATCAGATCGTAAGAAATGCTGTCATTTGGTATCTGACAAAGGCGGCGGAAGCTACAGATTCGCGTTTTAGAGAGGATTCGCACGATCATTCTCTAACTTATCTTCCAGCGGAACTGGCTTCGAAAGTCTTCGATATACTCAATCGTCACATTCCGAAGATTTACCCACTTTACATCTCTATCAAAAAAATAAGAGATCAAGAAGGTTCTCCGGAAGAGAAAAAGCGTTTAGAGCGAAAACTTGCCGACTATTTCCTGCCTGCAGCAAGAGAGTTCATTTTAATGACTGTCAAGCTCAAGAGTCCGACGATCGAAGCGCCGGAAGGGTTCCATCAAGAGCTGATCAAATGTTATATGGAAGGTCGTGTTACCGATGAACTTGTAAAGCTGTGCGTTGATCTCAAGATGATGAATCCTGCCCTCCCGGAGGAGTATCTTGAATTGTTTCATATGTCGAGTGGCGCTTCCTTTACATTGGATCATTTGCAGATCGCTTATACTCATCCTTTTGATGGGTACAATATGCCTTCTGCGTTGAAAGATATTGCTCTCGACCAACTTGTCAATAATACCCTTCCCGAACTTTTCAGTGGCGTATTCGAGGGATTTACGAAGCCGTTGCAAGAAAAAGAAGCTGGCAAGGAAGTTATCGAAGAAATTTACAAAAAAATCTACGACGACAGCGATGTTTTGAAGCAAAAACTGCAAAATATCATGGACGGTGCAGGCGCTTTGGGGCACTTCATTGCAAAGCTGATTCCAAACCAGATGGCAATCAATAGCGAGGCAATTGTTGGTATACTTGCCGGTGTAGATATTCCAAAAAAATGTCTCGAACAACTAGATGGCGAGATGCAGGAAAAGTGCAAAGAGCTTGCAGCTCGTAACATTGAAGTGCTTGCTAAAAGAGATGGCGCCTACGACTCTAAGGTCTTCGACGGTGTCGCCGAAATAGCTAGCGCTATTGCTGTTAAAGCTTTTGCAAACCTGACAAAAAAACTAGATGATGTCGAAAATAATGAAGTGAAACATGAAGTTCTTCTCGGAATGATCAGTCTTCTGACCGAATATGTGGAAGAGATTAATCCAACGGGTTCAGGTGCCGGTCAGCTTGAAAATGCTGAAAAGGGATTGAAGAATCCTCATCCAGCAATTCAGGTATCATTGACTGACGATGATAAGATTACACTTGTATCTCATGTTCTTTCTGACAGCCTGAACCTCACCGATGAGCAGAAGCTCAGCATTCATAGCCTTATCCCTCTTGATTTGGACACATTGACTTATACTGAAAAGTTAAAGTTGGGCGAAATCTTGGCTGCAACTATTGCACAAATGACAGAACGCACTGCTGAGGAAATGGATGTCTATGGCAAGAAGCTGATACAGGCAATCGAGAAGAAGAACCATGAACGTTTGGTTAAACATTTCTGTAAACCAAGAGCTAAACAAATGTTGGCTGTCCTGGGTTTCAACGGACCGGAAGATTTACCGGTACACGAGGCTATCCAGGGAGAACTTTGGAAAATATTAGAAGAAACTGCAGCCCCAGAGATCATGGCGGTTGTGATCAAAGAAATGACATCGGGAGCATCTCTTAATAAAATGCTTCTTTTGCTTGTTAATATGATCAAGCATGTAACTAACAATAGGGAGTTTGATCGTAACAACCGCGACTTCACCGAAGAAGAAATCAGCCAGATAGCTTCGACTTTTGGTGAATATATGAAAAATTGTACAGGACCTAAAGAAGGTAAGATGTGCCCTCCTCCGTTATTTGTCGAAGATACAACGTTTACCATCGAAAAGACAGAAACGCGTAAAAACAACCACTTCACGATTAAATTCAAAGACCTTAACCCGGGTTTCCGCGTTACCCTCGAGCGACCCTCTAATTTAAGAAGATTGGAGAAGGCGTTGGAAAAATACGGATGCGTTACTTTCGAGACCGTTAACTCAGATGAAGAAATGTATAACGAAAAGCTGGGTAATATGCTTGTTAAGTTGGCTGATATGGCCCCGCAAACAACGTTCTTTATGCGTTTCTTGCGTCTTGACCGTATCAGATCAATGACCTCGGCGCAGGTCGGACGTCTTATGAAAGAATATATCGAACAAAATAATATGAACGATCTTTTGAATCAGCTGCTTGAAAAAAGTATCGACCCATTGCATGATATGGCTTCCGGATTGACGCGAACAAAAGAAGAAGAGCATCAGCGTCAGCTGAAAATGGAAAAGAATAATGCCAGGACAAAAGAAGAGTTGCATGAAGGCATTCGCGAGCTGGGCGCTGACGGAATCTTAATGGGAATCGCTAACTGGTTCCTCAATAAAGCGATCGCGTTTCATAACATGCTGGAGAGGGCCATCGATGCCATATTCGGCAAGATCAAATTCAATATTGGAAAGTTTCATGTAGACTTGAGCAAATGGCTGATTGATGCATTAAGATTTTTCCGTACGATGTCCATTGGGATTTATCAACTATTTATTTGGCCATATTTAGACATCCTCACATGGCCGATACGTGCAGCCATCAAACTATACGCTCGCCATAAGCTCAAGAAAGATGCTGAATGGTTCGTTGACTTGGCAAAGCATTTTGCCCGAGGTTCACTCTTCTACAGGGGAGGTGATTGGCTTTTTGATAAATTCAAAGATCAAGACGTTCAGCAGACTGCGCCTCAACAGGAGCAGCCTCGTGATGACGAGCCTGTCGATGAGTCTGATCCGGTTAGTCCAACCGTCCCCGTGCATAAGCTGCGGCCACAGCTACAGGTTGTTGTCAGCAATCAAGAGATCATTAATAAGCAGCGTATGCAGGCGGCGATTGAAGGACTTCGGAACGTTACCATAGTTGCATAAGCGTTGTTTCTTTCAATACAATATGCTAAAATTTTGCAGAATTATTGAGAGATTCCCGATTAAGTATGCCGCAAAAACAAAGAAAATCTTTTAAAATTGTCACATTGGGCTGTCGCACCAATCAGTACGAATCGCAAGCATATCAGGATCAGCTTGCCGCCATGGGTTATTCCCAAGCCCAAGAAGATGATGTGCCTGAAATTTGCATTGTCAATACTTGCACTGTCACTGAATCTGCTGACGCCAGCAGCCGCCACCAGATTCGTCAGCTGGCCAAGCGTTACCCAAAAGCTAAACTGGTCGTGACGGGATGTTCGGCAGACCGGCAGCCGGATGCGATCGCACAGCTCGAAGGAGTGGATCTTGTCGTCCCCAATAAGGAGAAAGAAAAGCTTCTTGAGCAAGCCTTCCCCGAAGAAAAATACCCGGAATTCTCCATTAAGCGATTCGAAGCACACACTCGCGCTTTTGTTAAAGTGCAAGATGGCTGCAATTCCTTCTGCAGCTACTGCATCATCCCTTATGTGCGCGGACGCTCACGTTCGCGGACTATCGAAGAAATAGTGCAGGAAGTTCAAACTCTCGTTGAGAATGGATACAAAGAAGTGGTCATCACCGGCATCAATGTTGGCGACTTCGATGGAAACTGCCCTGACGCTCCTAAAACCTTGGCTGACTTGATGCGTTCTGTTGATGCCGTACCAGGTCTCAGAAGACTGCGCCTGTCGTCGATAGATCCGGATGAGGTCGATGATGACCTCGCTGATGCCATCTTAAACGGTAAACACACTTGTAAGTCGATGCACATCGTTCTTCAGTCAGGATCTAATGTTGTCCTTAAGCGGATGAACAGAAAATATACGAGGCAGATCTTCTTCGATACCGTCGAGCGCATGCGCTCAGCCTGTCCGGATTTTACGTTTACTACCGATCTTATCGTCGGCTTCCCGGGAGAAACGGAAGCGGATCATCGCGACACGCTCGATGCGATAAAAAGAGCTCAGTTTGCCAAGGTCCACATGTTTCCCTACAGCGACCGCCCGAGAACCAAGTCGGCGCTCATGCCTAATAAGGTGCATCCAGATGTCATTCGCCGCCGCAAGCAAGAGGTGATGCGCCATTCAGAAAAAGAAGCATTCTCGCTGCGAGAACAGTTCATCGGCCGCGAAATGACAATCCTAACTGAATCTGGCGATCGTTCCCGCCCAGAAGAGATAAGCGGACATACCGACAATTTCCTTCCTGTATGGATCCCGCGAGAGGGGCGACGTCCTAATGAACTCATCAATGTTAAATTAAAAGAAAACGCGCCGGACGGTTTTATTGGAGAAGTGATCGCATGATAACAGTAAGACAGCGCTATCGCCCATTTACCCACACCCCTGGATATTCTCATCTTCTTCCCGGAACACCCTATGTTTTTAAAGTTTTCCCTACACGTATAGAGATTCGTCATATTGACGGAACGGACTTGGGACACCTAAGTCATGAACCTGTTAGTCAAATCGAGCGCTTTACAGTGCAAACAGACCTGCATAGCGGAAAGATTACCATATTCAGCAGCTGCTATTACCTTCAGATATTGCTGGGTAAGGGGTTTCTTATCCGTATAGATAAAGGTAACTGGAAATATCTTGGCGATGCTCTGACCGTGGTGGACGGAGGATATGCCTATGGCGATCAGATGCCTCCTACAAAGCCGCTGCCTCTTCTTTCTCTAGGCTGTAACAAAGCGCAGGAATGGGATCAGATCCGATGCCGAAAAGATATGAGTGAAATCCTGCCATATTGGTATTTGTACGGCAGCTACTACAGTGGTATCGAAACATCTGCAGAAGGTACTCTTCTACAACAATGCGCCCAAGCTGGACCGTTAGAGGTTGTTAGCGCATTCAATCAGCTTTATCTATCAGGGATTGCACCGGCATTTTCCCCAAGAGCATTCGATGATGATTACCATGGCTTTCACCTACCTCCGGCAAAAGAACCTCTTGCCATTGTTGCGCAAGGAGCACAGATAATCGAAAGGCTTTTTATCCGCTTCGATCATGAAAGATTGGAAATCTTGCCCGTCCTGCCTCCGGAGTTCCATTGCGGAAGGCTTGTAGACCTCCACATACAGGGGCTTGGAAAAGTGTCTCTCGAATGGTCGAAAAAAGCGCTCCGCCGCATGATGATCACTCCTGATGCAACAAAGAAAATCACCCTATGCCTGCCCAAGGAAGTAAAATCATACCGTCTTCAGAAAAGAATTTGGAAAAAAATTGACGATCCTCTTGAGTTGACAGCCGGCGGCACGCTATACTTCGACCGATTTCAGAAGTAGGATCTCTACATGCCCAAAACAGTTACCCGCGAAGAATACGATCAACTCTGCAAAGAAGTCTGGCATCATAACCGCCTGTACTACGCCGAACATAATCCGATCATCTCCGACGAACAGTTTGACCGTCTCTTGAAACAGGTCGAAGCTATTGAAACTGAACATCCGGAATGGATCACCCCTGCTTCGCCAACCCAGCGGGTGAACGAATCGCTGACAGAGGGATTTAAAACGGTGAAGCACCGCATTCCGATGCTCTCCCTTGCCAACACCTATAGCAAAGAAGAAGTCGATAGTTTCATTGCCCGCATCCATAAATTGACAGGACATCAACGCTCTGCATTTTCCTGCGAACTAAAAATGGATGGCATCGCTGTTACAGTCATATACGAAAACGGAATCTATGCCTGCGCAGTCACGCGGGGCGACGGTAAGCAGGGTGACGATATCACCAATAACGTCAGAACGATCCAGTCCCTGCCGCTGCAGCTCTATGGCACAAATCTTCCCAAGCGCTTTGAAGTGAGGGGAGAGGTATATATGACTCATGAGACATTCAACACGCAGAATCGCGAAAGAGAAAAACGCGGTCTGCCTCTGTGGGCAAACCCGCGCAACGCTGCAGCAGGATCACTTAAGCTGTTAAACCCCAAAGAGGTCAGTGAACGGGAATTGAATGTTGTCTTTTATGGTATCGCGGACGAAGATCGAATCTCCCAAGTGGGCTCACAGTATGCTGTGCACGATTACTTGCGTGAGTTAGGATTGCCAACACTTGAACTGCATGCAAAATGCCGCAGTGCCGATGAGATTTGGGAGTTCGCAGAGCGGGTATATAAGGAACGCCCACGCCTTCCTTACGATATTGACGGGATCGTTATTAAACTAGACGACCTAAAAGAACATCACAAACTAGGAACGACAGGAAAAAATCCGCGTTGGGCTGTTGCTTATAAATTCGCCGCTGAGCAAGCGGAAACGGTGATTAATGCGATTACCGTCCAAGTCGGCAGGACCGGTATTCTCACGCCTGTTGCAGAACTAGCCCCTGTATTCCTTGCCGGAAGCACCATCTCCCGCGCAACCCTTCATAACGAAGATGAGATCGCACGTAAGGATATCCGCATCCATGATACCGTCATTATCGAAAAGGGTGGTGATGTCATCCCTAAAGTCGTTTCTGTCGTTAACGAGAAGAGACCCTCGCATACAAAACCCTGGACGATGCCGGACCGTTGCCCTGCTTGCAATAGCGAAGTCGAACGGATACCCGGGGAGGTTGCCGTTCGATGCCCCAACATCGGAGGGTGTCCTGCACAGAAATTGCGCCGCTTGACATATTTCGTTGCCAAAGCGGCTATGGATATTGACTGTCTGGGAGAGAAGATTGTCGAACAGTTGGTGAACAGCGGCTATATCGATGAACCGGCAGATATCTATCATCTCACTCCCAATCAGCTTTTCCAACTAGAAGGTTTTAAAGAAAAAGCAGTCAAAAACCTTCTTACCAGTATCGAGAAATCCAAGGACGTTCCCTTAAACCGCTTCATCATGGCTTTGGGAATCAAGTATGTCGGTGCAGGCACGGCAGAGCTTCTTGCTAACCGTGCCGGTACCCTTGAGGCGCTAAAAAATCTAAATTATGATGAATTGCTCGCAATCGAAGGCATCGGCGAAAAGGTCGCAACAGCGGTCGTTGAGTTTTTTCATGATGAACATAACCTTAAGCAGATCAGCCGATTGCTGAATGCCGGCGTTGAGCCTCAGACAGTACAGGTCTCGACATTTACCGATCACCCTTTCAATGGAAAAACATTTGTGCTTACAGGCACCCTTGAACAATATACGCGATCTGCTGCTGCGTCTCTCATCAAGGAAAGAGGAGGTAAAGTATCCGGTTCTGTCAGTAAAAAGACCGACTACCTTCTTGCCGGTGATGCCGCAGGCTCCAAACTGACCAAAGCAGAAGAACTCGGCGTCACAGTTCTTAGCGAACCGGATTTTGAGCAAATGTTGTAAATATTTATTTCATTCGGTTAATCTCTTTTAAGGAGGTAATCATATGTTACGCTATTTTTTTATTTTACCGGTAATTGCTGCTGCTTTGGCTTGTTCATCCTGTCGGTCAGGACCTGAAGAAAGCCCAAAAGCCGACGCGCGTACTGCTGTTGCGATCTTGAACCCTACTGAAGGAAACGAAGTCAAAGGAATGGTGACTTTTACCCAGCTTGAAGACGGCGTTCAAATTATTGCAGAAATTTCAGGTCTTACGCCAGGAGAACATGGATTTCATATTCACGAATTCGGCGACTGTTCCGCGCCTGATGGGTCGTCGGCAGGAGGTCACTATAATCCTACGGATGAAATGCATGGCGGCCCCGACTCATCAGTACGGCATGTTGGCGACTTAGGCAATGTCATTGCGGACTCTACCGGTAATGCAAAGTACGAACGCGTAGACACCGTCATCAGTTTAACAGGTCCAGACTCGATCATCGGCAAATCAGTGATTGTCCATGCTGATGCCGACGATTATGTTACTCAGCCTACAGGGAATGCAGGCAAGCGCCTCGCCTGCGGTGTGATCGTCGCTAACTAGGACAGATTGTGCCAATCAGCGACTGATTGGTGAAGCTGTGAACTTTGATCCTTTGAAGGGTTCCAATCAGCGAAGGGTCGCCTTCAAATAGGACGTTCTTCCAGCAGGGAGAGCGTCCTTTTAACATCTTGTCATTTTTGATGCTGACTTTCTCGACTAACACCTCGACTTCGCTGCCAATCATTGCCTGGCGCTGCTTTTGATAAATTCCTTCCTGAAGTTCCATAAGACGATGTAAACGTTCCTGCTTAACCTCGTGGGCGATATCATCTTTCCAGCGCATTGCTGGCGTGCCTTTTCTTGGACTATATGCAAAAAGGAAAGCGACAGAGTATTCAATTTCTTTTAGGACATCGTAGGTCATCTGAAACTCTTCCTCAGTCTCAGTAGGAAAGCCGACGATAATATCCGTTCCCAAAGCGACATTGGGAACAATCTCTCGGAACATATGCACTTTTTCCATATACTGCTCAAGAGTGTAGATTCTGTGCATCTTGCGCAGTATACGGCTAGAGCCTGCCTGCACTGGAAAGTGGACAAATTCGCAAAGCGATGGCAAATCGCGGACAGCTTCCATGAGCTCGCGAGAGATATCGATCGGATGGCTTGTCATGAAGCGGATGCGGTCGATGCCGGAAATCTTGTCCAAACGATAAAGTAGATCGTGGAATAGGCAGTTCCATTCGGGCTTGTCTTTGCCATAGCTATTGACATTCTGACCAAGGACGGTGATTTCACGATATCCATTATCGGCAAGACGCTGAACCTCTTCGACGATATCCTCCGGAGAACGGGATACTTCTGGACCGCGGGTATAAGGAACAACGCAGTATGTACAGAACTTGTCGCAGCCTCGAATGATCGAAATGTGCGCTTTGACTTTGTCTTCGCGCGTCGCACTAAGATAATCGATTTCGTGCTCGAACTTCTGGTCGACGCGGAGCGCTGTTTTTCCTGTTGCGAGAACGTCATCAAGGACATGGTTAAGATCCTGAATATTGTTGGTGCCTAGAACAAAGTCAACATTCGGCAGCTTTTTGAATAAACTTTCCTTTTTTGCATTGGCCATGCACCCGGTAACGCCGATGATGTGCTTTTTCTTAGGAGAACGACCCAGCCTTCCGATTTTACCCATAGCTTTACGCTCTGCCAAGTCGCGCACGGAGCAAGTATTGAAAATAAGAAGATCGGCATCGGTCTCTTCGGCAACCCGGTTCATGCCTCTTTGCTCCAGCATGCCTACCATCACTTCTGAATCGAGCTCGTTCATTTGGCAGCCGTATGTCTTTACGTAAAACGTTTTTGGTTTTTTCATGGTGATTCTCCGCTAAAAAAAGAACGATTGTAGACGATATGAACAGCAATTTTCAAGGGGTATGGTGAATAATTACCCTTTCTAAGGTTTAGGTTCTCTAGAAAATGTGACGATTAAATAATTTATTATACATCCGTGAAGCTGTTGTTTTTGTTCATTTCGGTTGGCAGGTATCGGATTAAGCTATAAAAGTATTGGCAAAAATGGTCTAAAAAAGGTATGATAGTGGCTTATTATGGATATTAAGAGCAAAATTAAGGTCTCACAATGATGCAAGAGAAAGCGAAATTTCAACAATCCTTCAGGTTTAACAAAGCGAAGAGCAAAGATAGCTGGATCCTTTTGGACGCAAGCGGCAAGACCGTTGGCCGCCTGGCTTCTGAGATCGCTAAAATCCTGCGAGGCAAACATAAGCCTACTTTCACTCCAGACACCGATAGCGGAGATGGCGTGATCATCATCAACGCCGACAAGGTGGAAGTAAGCGGCAATAAAGAAGCACAAAAGATCTATCGCAAGCATAGCGGATTTGTCGGCAGCATGCGTGAGATCCCATACCGCACCATGATGAAAAAGAAACCGGAGTACATCCTTGAGCACGCCGTAAAAGGAATGATGCCTAAGACACGCCTTGGCAAAGCACAGCTAAAGCGTCTGCGCATTTTTGCTGGCGAAGAGCATAATATGGCAGCTCAGCAACCCGTTAAAGTAAATATTTAATTTTTTGGAGAGTCCCTTGGAAGAACATATCGGAACCGGAAGACGTAAAACCGCAGTCGCCTCAGTTCGCATCAGAGCAGGCGAGGGAAAGGTCACCATCAATGACCGAACCTTTGAAGAGTATTTTCCTCAAGAAATTCAAAGACATTTTATTATGGAGCCGTTTGCTAAAATTGACGGCATCCGTTCTCATGACATCGTGATTCGCGTTAAAGGCGGCGGTCCTGAGGGGCAAGCCGGCGCAGTACGCCTGGGCATCGCCCGCGCACTCGTTAAGTTAAACGAAGATCTACGTCATGATTTCAAAGACGAAGGCATGCTGACGCGCGACTCTCGTAAGAAAGAGCGTAAGAAATACGGTCTTCGCGGAGCTCGCAGAAGCTACCAGTTCTCTAAACGTTAATGGTTTGGCGGCATCCGCCGCCAGCCTTTTCAATTTAAGCTAAGATCCTCAGGAATCATAGAAATGGAAGCGTATTTACCACCCATCTGGAGAAGTAGATGTTGCCATAATTTTTCCGGAGGTATTTGGAATAGCATTTTTGCCGAGGCCGGATATAGAAACCAATGTCCGTCGAGGAACTCTCGCTCCAATTGACCCGCTCCCCAACCCGAATAGCCAAAACAAAGCTGCATATCAGGACCGTTTGCGTCAGTGATCGACTCTTGCAGAAATTGCAGATCTCCGCCTAGATAAACTCCATCGCACACTTCCAACGTTTGCGTAGGGATATTATTCGACGTGTGAAGAAGCATCATCTGATTGGTTTGAACAGGACCGCCGGCACGGATGCTTACATTGGGATTTGCTAGATTTTCGACATTGATGATCTCTTCAGGAAGGTCGAGCGACAGAGTCTTATTGACGACGATGCCGAAAGATCCATTAGGATTATGTTCGCAGAGAAGGACAACCCCACGATGGAAAATCCCACTGTCAATATCCGGGGTTGCGATTAAGAAAGTTCCCTTTTGAAGTTGTGCATAGGGGATGTTTTCCATCGGCTTCCTTCTATTCGCAGAGAGGGTCGCAAAACTCAGTTTCTCTGACTTTGCAATCGTTCAACTGCGTATTATACATTTTCAGGGACTCTTCTACGCCTTCCACGCGTCGCAGCAGTTCAGCAAAAGCTTTGCTGAACTCGCAGTTGTAAATGATGCTGCAGCCACTTTGGCACTCATCTTTACCTAATATCATACCTACACGAGAAAGGGAAGTGGCGATTTGATCCATTTCGTCGTTAAAGTAATTACGGAATTCCTGAGGAGTACGCAGTTTTGCTAAGAGGTTTAACCTTCTGGCCCTCAATCGTTGCCAGTTTTTGTCTAAATGAAATAGGACACCGTAATGGTTGATATCGTTCATGACGGTTTCGCCCTTGTTGAAGATCGAAGTCAGCCGAAGATAGAGATCATCGCTCATCACGAGCTTGCCTATAGTCCCTTTACCTTCTTCAACTTGCGCCAATACTGTTTTACCGCTTTTGGTGATGTCGCGAGCATTATCCACGATTTGTCCTAGCTCTTCAGGCTTGTTGATCGCTTCTGTAATTTCACTTAAGTTGGCAAAAGTGCTGGCGATTTTGCCTACAAGATTCTCTTCTTTAGCTTGATGGAGCGCATCAATCAGGATGTCGAGAGCTTCTTCAAATTTATCAGACAGTTCTTTAAACTCTTTGAACGTTTCTTCAACCGATCCCGATTCGTCAGCGTAGATGATCTCGTCGTTGACAAGACGCAGCTTGACCCCTGCCTTAGGAGGTAGGGGAGTGATGTTCACAGATTTTTCACCGAGAAGGCCTGAGGTGCGCAGCGAGACATCATCTGAATTGTAGACATCGACGCTTGAATCAACTTGCAGATCCAGTTGGTACACATAGACTTGTCCCTTGTGGGGTAAGCGCGGGTTAGGCTCTTCGATGACCTCTTCGATATTGACAACCTCACCTACAGGTTTTCCTCCGAAAGTAACACGGGTGCCGATATTTACCTTATCGATATTGGCAAAACGTACGCGAAGAATTTTGCCGTCATCGCCGACAGTGGGGTGGAGAAATAATAAGATAAAGATCACGATTGTAACCGCGGCGATCACAAAGATGCCGATCATTAGGTTTTTGCCTCGGTCTATCATACGTTATTCACTCCTCTTCATCTTTTTATCTTGGAGATACTCATCTGTCAATGCGGCATTTTCGAAGAATGCTTGAATATGCGGATCGTCAATATTCATAAACTCTTCTTTGGGGGCAATATGAATAATCCGCCCATCGTAGTGAAAAGCGATCCTATCGCCCACTTCCATTGCTGATTTGATGTCATGCGTCACAACGATTGACGTTGCGTTAAGTTTCCGACGCGCTTCGATAATTAGGTGGTTGATCTGCATCGCCGTGATCGGATCCAGCCCGGTGGTCGGTTCATCATAGAGGACGATACGGGGACTGTAGACGATGACCCGTGCCAAAGCACCTCTTTTCCGCATCCCTCCCGATAGGTCTGACGGCATTTTACTTTCGGTGCCAGCCATGTCGACCATTGATAATGCCTCGGCAACGCGGTGGTTGATTTCCTCTTCAGAAAGATGGCTTTCATGCTGCCTCAGGTAAAAAGCGACATTTTCACCGAGTGTTAGCGAGTCGAAAAGCGCGGCCCCTTGGAAGAGCATCCCCATCTTTTTGATCACCCGCCGTCTTTCTTTTTCACTGCCTCTAAGGATATCTTGCCCTTCGATAAACACCTCGCCCTTATCGGGTCTTTCAATGCCGATGATCTGGCGTAACAGAACGCTTTTACCGACTCCCGAACGCCCCAAAATAACAACGGTCTCACCCTCGAGAACGTCAAGGTTCAACCCGCTCAATACTTTGAGATTGCCGTAGCTTTTATAGAGATTGCGTACTTTGATCATCGTTGTCATTAGCCGAACCACCGATCTAGGAATCCAGAGATAAATGACGATGAGCTGTTCAGGCCCAAAGTCAGGAAGAAGTTGCCGATCAGGATGACTGAGTAGCAGATTACCACGCTATTCGTCGTTGCGCGGCCCACGCCGGCAGCACCGCCATGCGTTGTCATGCCGCGGTAGCAGGAGATCGTTACAATGATCACGCCGAAGACAAACGCCTTGACAAGGCCGCTAAACAGGTCGAAGTTAGTCACATGGATTGGCAGTGGGTCTAAGTATGAGGTAGGAGGCATGTTATAGTAGTAGACCGCGATGATATATCCGCCGAAGATCCCCATGACGCAGCTGAACACCGTTAATAGCGGCAGCATCGAGATGCCCGCAACAAATCGCGGGGCGACAAGGTAGCGCAGCGGGTCGACCGACATCGAGCGCATCGCGTCGATCTGTTCGGTAACACGCATAGTGCCTAACTCGGCGCACATCGCCGCGCCGACACGTCCCGTTACCATGAACGCCGTCAGTACAGGGCCCAGTTCCACCATCATCGCTTTGGTGACCATCAATCCCGTCGCGCTGGCAAGGCCTTTGTCTGAAAGTTGGAAGAACGACTGTGCAGCGAGAACCATTCCTGTGGAGAATCCCGTGATGGCAACAACAGGCAAGGACATAACGCCGATCTCGTGGAGCTGATCCCTTACCAGAGCCCAGTGCGGAGGGCGGCGGAGTGAGACCGTGATCACATGCCAGATCAGAAGTATGTAGTCACCAAGAACTTCGACCAGTTGGGAAAGCAGCGTTGTCATTTCCGTTGTTCGCGTTAGGAATTTTCCTCAACATACCATATAGCTAAATAGGGTAAAAGGTGAAAGGACAAAGATGAAGCTTTATGTATATTGAAAGATTTGAAATGTAAAGCTTTTATACCGAAAATAATTCAAGAATCCGCTTTCCCAATTACAAAATTCCGATTCTTGAACTTTTTTGTATCCGTTCAGTAAGGGTCAAATAGCTGGTGTAGAAACACCGTATCCGTTCAGGGGGGGTGACAACATAAACGTTTATGTTTATAGTTCTTAACCATGAAACCTACTTACGATGACCTTTTTGAAATGGTCCAGCTCCTTAGTCGAGCCAATTTTGAACTTCAACAGACCAACAAACGCTTGCAAAAGCGAGTTGACGAACTTGAAGAACGTCTTAACTTAAATTCTAAAAACAGCTCTAAACCGCCGAGTTCAGACCAAAAGAAGAACAAGCAGTCCCCAAAAGGAGGTGCCAAGAAAGGGCACCGTGGTCATTATCGTAAACTCTACTCTGAGGATGAGATATCTCAGAGAGTCTACTCTTCTTTAAAAAAGTGTGAATATTGCGGTTCAAAAGATCTGGAGTACAAAAATCCTCAGATTTTTCAGCAAGCAGAGCTGCCAGATATTAAACCTATCGTTACACAGATTGAGCTTCAAAAAGCAACATGCTGTGGATGTCGAAAAAATCTAATAGCACCCTTTCCCAAAGACTATGACAGAAGCTGTTTTGGCTCTAAGCTCATCAGTTTCATTGGCGCATGTAGCTCTGTCTATAGGATGAGTAAGCGTACCATTCAAACTCTTCTTAAGACTCTATGTAACATAGAGATCTCACTTGGCAGTCTCCCTGCTATGGAACGCAAGCTCTCCAGAGGTTTGAAGCCAGTCTATGATACGCTTTCCCATAGAGCCTGTAACAAGAAGGTAGCGTACGTGGACGAGACGAGTTTTCGGCAATGCGCAAAAACACAATATGTTTGGACAGTGACCACTAAACAGGAGGTATTGATTCGCATACTTCCTACACGAGGCATTGCTAGCCTAGCCAAAGTACGCCCTAGAGGACATCCTGGAATTACAATAACGGATCGTTATCAGGTTTATGCTTATGACAGACACCAATATTGTTTAGCTCATCTCAAGAGGGACTTTCAAAAGTTTGCTCAAAGGGATGGACCGGATAAACAAATAGGAGAGAAAGCTCTATTTGAGCTTAAAGAAATTTTTCAAGCATGCCACCTTTCTTGTCGAAAAACGATGCAACAACGAGTGTGTTATCGAAGGAAAAGGCTGAAAGAGGTTTTATATGATACACTTGCCAATGGTTCAGAAAAGTTCTCGCGATTTGCCGACCGATTACTGAATGAATATAACAATCTTTTTCTCTTTACTAGATATCCTGAGGTAGACTGCACAAATAATGCGGCAGAACGAACACTGCGTCATATCGTTCTTTGGAGGAAAACATCCTATGGAACGCAGAGTGATGAGGGAAGTAGATTTTTGGAAAGAGCTGTATCATTATGGATGACACTTAAGAAACAGGGCGGAGAGGTTCTACCTTTCTTTGAACAAGCATATCGAGCCACATTTCAATCAGGTGTTTCTACACCAGCTATTTGACCCTTACTGAACGGATACAAACTATCTAGCCTGTATTTTGCTTAAATCTTGATAGAGAGAAAAATGGGCAGTCCTAAGGTCTCTACACTCCTCATTCATAGCATTTAACTATGAACTTGTCGTTTGGCTCGCTTATCGACTTTCACGCTTTGCATTTGCCTAGCGTCACATGTTTCAGCCTACCGGAAAATGAGGCTGATTAGCTGCTTGTAAAAAGGAGATTTCGTTCTTCACATATTTGCTCGAATTATTAACACAGAGGCAGATCTTAGTAGTCGCGACGCCACATGAGACCGGCCTGCACCTCTGCGTTGTCTCCGGCTTCTACGGATGCTCTGACGTCCTCATGAAGCTTGACTTCGATTGCAACGCTGTTAACGTCTTCGCCAAGCCTGCGGTTGACAGAGATAAAAACATCCTCAGTGAGATATTTTCCTACCTGTATGGAAACGTCCGTTGTCTCATCGTCATCTTCAGTGGTCATGGTCTCCCTACTAATGTCTATCTGGTCAACATTTAATGCCTGTCGAATGCGGCTAAGCGTGTCAGGACCTTCGCCTTCGTCGGTATTGAGTTCCGTGAACGATTCGCTTAATTGCTCACCTTCGAAGTAGGTGAGATCTGAGGGGACAGAACCAAACAAGATTAGCGACAGGATGGCGCGCTCGCTAAGAGCTGGGTTGGAACGGAAGTTGATGCCGGGTTTTTTGACAGGCCCTTTGACGATGACTTCGACCCGGTAGTTGTTGATATTACGGGAGGCAACGACATAGAGCGAGGTTTGCTTCGGCACTTGCCCGCCAAGCTGTATCGTCCCCTTCTTGAGGCTGAACTCTTTGCCGTTAAGCAGGTAGGTGCCCTTTCTGAGCTCTAGCTGACCATTGAGCTGAGGCTCCTCAAGCGACCCTTCCAGCATGCCTTTTCCGCGCCACTCGCTAGTGAGGTCGCCGCCGACAATCTCCAATTTGTCAGGGATTTCCAGCTCGACGTTTAGCTTTACTGGCCATTCAAATAGCGCCGGTAGGGTGCTTGGCGTGGGAGGTCGAACATTCTCAGGTTGGTTGATGTAAGTGATCGTGATGGTCTCGATCTGTTCTACGGATTGCTTTGGAAGGCGTATCATCGTTGCACGCGAATTCACCGATCCAGAGATCTCAGCTTCGTGATAGTTGCCCTTAAACGTTAGGGTGCCGCTCATGGGGGCGCTGATGGTGTCGATATTGATGAGCTCGGCGTCTTGAAGCTGGAATTTGAGATCGAACGGAAATAACTCCTTAGGATGGAGCAGAAGTGTGCCACTGCCGCTGACGGAGCCGCCTTGTGGGTCGTGGCCAGTGAAGTCCTTCAGGGTAATGCGGTCGTCATGAGCTTCAACAAAGGCATAGACATCGTTGAAGACAGCACCGGAATCGAGGCTTTCAATGCGGCCTTCAGTCAGCATGAGACTGCCTTGCATGGTGGGCTTTTCCATTGTGCCGCCTAGCATTAACTCTAATTGGCTGTAGCCGCTGATCAGAGTGCCGTTAGATAGGAATAACTCAAGCAAAGGGGCCACAGGACCGCGCGCATGCGCTTTGACGGACAGGGGAGCCTCGTAGTCGGGGAGCATCAGCGGAGCGGTTAGCATGAAGCGCACAGGGATCTTGCCCTCAAGAGCGATAGGCTCCTCGCCGGATCCGGTCAGGCCTCCGTTGAAATCAATACCGCTGTCGTTGAGATGAACCTGGAATCCTCCATGCATTGTAGGGGTATGGGAAAACGCTTGGTCGACAATACGCATGCCGGTGATGTTCATTTGCATCTGTCCGATCAGGTGCGTGGGTGGGCCGTATAGGTATGCTTCTGCGGAAACCAACCCTTCAAGCGGCTGCATGAAGTTGGCCATGTTGATAAAGTTTAAGGGGATGGAATCTACGCGCAGCGTGGAGTGGATGTCATCGTTACTATAATCCATCGTGGTATAAATGGAACCGTCGCCAATGCGCAACAGAAGAGGGGTGATCTCAATTTGTTCAGGACCATATACGATAGTGACGGGATCGACAAGAAGGACATCGGCGTCGTCGATAACGCCGTCGATTGAGTTTAGGGTGAACGATATCAGCTCTTTATTCATGAACCAGGCACCGTTGGTTTCCACGGAGAACTTTTTATAGCGATGGCCTTTTGCTTCGATAGTAAAAGGCCACTGCGAGGCTTCAGGGTCTAGTTCGGTGTGGAGGAAAAGCTGCGACAACCTTAAGTTGTCGTAATTTGCATCGCCGGTGGAAATAATGACATGTCCTTGGGGATGGTTGAAAATGTCGGTGACGGAGATCGCAAAATCATAGTCGTTGACGACGATGTGGTCATAGGCGAGGCGCTCGCCTTTTGCCGAGATATCGACGCTCTGCCCGACGACAGGTGTTTCGTTGAAGCGCGCTTTGAACTCAATGTCGCCGTCGATCTCTTTACGAAAAAGAGCGCCGATTGAAGAAACGTCTTTGCAGCGTCCGCTGACCTCTCCGGTGATTGGCCCCTCGGGGAGGCCAAAAGAGAGGTCTCCATTCATTGACAGGTATGCTAGGGAGACATGCAAGTTTTTTAGCTGGATGGTATCTGCGCCATCCCAAGTGAACAGGGTGCGTGAGTTAAATGGCTCTTCACCGTTGGCGACGGCGAGCTTGGCCGATCCGGTCATGCCTTCTTCCTGGAGGAGCGCATCAATTTGGAGAACGAATTTGCCTAAGGTGAAGGCATTAATGGTGACGCCGGCACTTTCGCTGTTGAGGATCACCTCGGGAGCGTTGATGTTGCCGGAAATGACAGCAGTTCCTTTGATAGCGCCTCGCAGTGTCGCATCAACGCAGTTGTCGAAGTCGCTAAGGTTCTCGATCTCGAAGTTTAAGCGCATATCTTCCAATTTTCCCATTTCCGCGATCTCTCCATGGCCAGAGACGGTCAGAGAGCCCATGTTAGCTCGGACATTAGTAATTTTAGGAAGCTTGGGTGCGGTGAAAGAGAAAGCGCCTTCGACATGTCCTTGCGGACAGGGGAGGGCAAAGGTGAGATCGCCGGTAAAAGAGCCTTCGAGACCGGCATCAAAATTCTGCCAGCTTCTCCACGGCCCTTTTGCATGTATGCTGACTTTACCTTCGGTAATCAGATCTGGAATTTTCATGAGACCGCCACAGCATTGTGTGAAAACGGCTGTGCCGGATAGTTCTTGGTCGTCATAGCTGCCGTTGAAGGAAAAAGCGGTTTTCAGATCCGGACTTTCGGTGGCGGCCGCCGTCATCTCCATGGCAAAGCTGTTTTCAACATCATCGAAGAGTAGCTTTCCTTCAAGGTCAAAGGGAGCGTCGGGAGCTTGCTCAAAGACGCGTTTATCAACGTGCATCTCCTTTAGTAGTAGATGTTTGATGTCGATAAGCGGAGCGGATTCTCCGTCGCCTTCTTTAGGGAGGTTGTGAAGCTGTCCTTTAACAATTTGAATGGTGTGGAAGCTAAGTCGTTTCTCGAAGAGTGAAAGAGGGTTGAAGCGAACGATCAGTCGTTCGGCATCAAAAATTGGCCGCTCACCCTCAGTGACGTTGACTTTTTGCGCTTTTACCTCAAAGGGCAGCATGAACTCAATACTACCTACCTCGGCATGAAGGCCTGTCTGTTTTTCGATCGTCGCGAGGGTATATTCAGCAATAGCATCTTTGACGGCAGGAATTTGGGTAATGGCAAGCGATGACAAGATCAAAATGATGATCGCTAAAGCTGTATACCGTAATGTCCTTAAAAACATAAATTTAAAACGACCTTTGTGGCCTTCCTCTAATATATCAAAACCTATCGTCGGCTGTCAAAACGCCTGACCGATGCTCATATAAAACTCAAAACTGTTGTCGACCCCAGGGCGCTTGTTCAATGGAAATGCCAGATCAAGGCGCAGGGGGCCGACAGGGGTAAAATAGCGATATCCCAGACCTAGTGTTTGCAGTTGCTTGTAGTCGAACTTAGGGATCACTTCTTTGTACACGTTACCGACATCATAGAAAACAACCCAGCCCATTGTTTTTGTCATTCTCCATCGCAGTTCGGCTGAGTAAACCATGAGCGAGCGGCCGCCGGTTGGTTTATTTTCATCATCCAAGGGGCTGACTGTTTTGTATTTGTAACCGCGTAAGGTGTTTTGCGAGCCGGCGTCAAAAAGTTCCGATCGCGGAATGACATCGCGCGCTTCACCAAAGACCGAGCCGAACATTGCCTTCGTGGCGAGGATAAACCGGCAATTGCGGTCGAGCCTGTAATACTTCGTAGCTGTCATGGTAGCGATCCCGTAAAGGAACTGGCTGCCCTTCACCTGCCAGCTCGGCACGAACTTGCCGCGGACGGTGTAGCCGTAAGTAGGATCCATTAAGCTGTCGGTGCCGTTCCAGAAAGCGCGGAAAGGCAGCTTGATCAACTCGAACTCCTCAGCATTGAACCTCTGCCGCTGATGATCTTCCAGTTCATGAATCTGGCTGTTGCGCAGGTGCGTGTACTTGATGCCATATCCGATAGTTAAACATTTGCTCAGTTTCCTGCTGATGCTCCGCGAAAAACTGAACGAGGTCTCGTCGTACCCTTCGGTGTCTTCATGGTAGTATTCGGCAAGCCAAATCAGATCCTGGCCGCGATAGCAGTAGTCGGGCTTGATGTAGGCGATGCTGCCTTCTGCTTTGTCCTGCCATAGTTCCCCTCGGAGCCTTACCATTTCGCCCATGCCATTGAAGTTGCGGTGCTCCCATTCTGCCGTACCGCCGAAGTTCCTTAACGTTGAATAAAAAAGACCGGCCCCAATGCTGCGATGTTTCCCTTCAAGTACCTCGATAGTCATCGGCAAGCGGTTGTTTTCATCGACGAAGTTGGGATAACTGACAGTGACCGAGCTGAATAGATTGGTTGCTTCAAGAGCGGACTCTGTCTTCTCGATCCAGGTCGGACAGTAGAGCGCTCCCTCGCGCCAAGCGATCTTCTGTTTAATATATCGGGAATTAACTCGGCAATTTCCGCTTACTTCGACTTGACCGAAATAAGCTTTAGGCCCGCAAGACACTTGTATCGTTACCGCAACGTTCTGCTTTTCCTGATCGGCAACCACCTCGGTATTGGTGATCTCGGCCATCGGATAGCCCCATGTTTTGAAGAGATAAATCAACCGTTCTTTCGCAGTGTTGATTGTTTTCGGTTCCGCCGCATCGCCAATAGTCACACATAACTGTTCCGGAGCAATGGTCCTATATTCTCCGCATGCGGCTTCATCATCGGGAACAACGGAAAACTCTGATAAGGGGTAGATGGGACCAGGATCAATGGTGACTGTGATTTTGACAGGGTAAATATCGAAATCAATGTCAAAATCAACATACGCGTTGTAATATGCCTTGCTATGCAGCGCTTTGACGATGTTGGGGATGTCAGCTTCTGCACGGCGGCGGAGGCCTGCATTGGTGGTCGGCGGCGAACTCTGCTGTTCATGCAGCGATGAGTGTTGCTGGATCAGCTGCATCAGCGCAGGCGAGTCTATCCCGTTAAAAATGACTTGATACTCTTCTGTGGCAAAACAGCAGAAGGGCAGCAGTAGCAATATAAGGTAATATTTAATTTTAAAACTGGCCACGGGAAGCGTTAGTATTTTTTCTAAATAGTAAATTCTATCTAGTTAAGAGTCAAGTAATTTGGACATGAAAATTTTTAACTCTTCAGCCATCGTTTTTCTACATTTTTCTATCTCGTTTAGTGGGATTGGAGAGGATACGACTTTTTTAAATGTTTCGCCTAAAAGTCGGCGTTCGATGTAGTTTAGCACGTATATCCCACAGTTGTTGATGTCATATTGATGCTTTTTGAGGTTTTGTTCGACTTTTCCTCCTGGCATGTACTTGTCCATGATTATTTTGATGTCGTCGACCATTTTGAACTCTTTGGGGCAGTAGCGTTTGTCCATCGGAAATCCCTTCGGGTCGAAGTAGCACACGCGCCGCAAGTTGAAGTCGAATTCGAAGACGACGATATGATCAAGCTTATAGAAATAGCTTAACGCTAAAGTGGTTATGCCATCTATGGTGTCTTCGTCTCTGTAAACATAAGGGATGAATACTTTGGAAGGACGCGATCCGACATTCTCGTTGCGCTTCAGCCAAGTCTCGAAGATCTCGGACGGCTTATGCTGCCCAATAAGGCCGTCGCAAATGATTGCGGCTTCTGGTTCTACGTTTTGTTCAGAAGATAGAGTTTCTAAGTATGAACAGTAGTTCGCTATCGTAGCTTCGCCGAGTTTGTTCGCTGAGCTGCTGACAAGGGGATAGGTGGTATAGTCTGCATCATGCTGAGGGCAACCGTTCCAATATAGCTGCATCGTTCCCCATATGTCGGAAATATCGTCAATCAGCGAGTGTGTTTGCTGATCGTCATCATCAGAATTTTCAAGAATGACAAAGTCGTCGCAAGGAGAGGAACCGTATATTCTTGAGTCCATAGGGGTGCCGTGATTTTTTGTAAAATGTTAGCAAGCGGCGACGGTTTTTGTATATTGACAAAGAACGTTCTGACGGGCTATCTTGTAAGGGACCTTCGTAACGTACAAGGATATGTAGATGAAATTTGTGATTTCCACTCAAGAATTTAACTACCTTCTCGGGAAACTTCTCAATGTTGTCGCGCAGAAAGCGACAATTCCGATTCTTTCGAATATCCTTGTAGAAGCCGGCCGCGATCAGATCACATTGACTGCAACAGACTTGACGGTTGGCGTCCGTTGCACAACCGAAGCGAAAGTCCTTGAAGAGGGAGCTATCACCGTTCCCGCGAAGCGCTTGGCACAGTTGGTGCGCGAGCTTACCGCTGTCAATATCCAGATTTCTACTGTCGACGATGTGATGCGTATCGATGCAGATTCCTCCTATTTTAAGCTTCATGGCATGAACCGCAGCGAATTTCCTGCGCTTCCCCCTTTGAATGATGCTGCGCAAATCAAAATGGATCAGGCTAAACTGAAGGATATGTTTTTCCGTACAGGTTTTGCTGTGTCTCGCGAAGATAATCGTTACGTACTCACTGGTGTTTTTCTACATGTTCAGAACGGTGAAGCGACTTTTGTAGGTACCGACGGCAAGCGTCTGGCCAAAACACGGATGACGGTGAATATCGATTCCTCCTTCAACGGCAGCTATATCATCCCGCTAAAAGCTGTTGATGAGGTGATGAAAAGCTTGGGGGATGAAGGGGAGGCGACAGTCTACCTGATGAGCGATAAGATCGGATTCGAAGCGTCAGACTGCCTGGTGATCACCAAGCTTCTAAGCGGCGACTACCCCGATGTCGACCGCGTCATACCGCAGAAGCCGGACACCGTCGTATCGCTGCACCGCGAAGAGCTGATCTCCCTTTTGAGACAGGTTTCCCTCTTTACTGCCGACACAAGCCACTCGGTACGCTTTACCTTCTCTAACGGTGAGCTTAAGCTGACTGCCAATACGATGGAAATTGGCGAAGGTCTCGTCCAAATGCCGGCAAACTACTCGGGAGACAAACTGGAGATTGCCTTCAATCCCGGCTTCTTCCTCGACATCCTCCGTCACAGCAAGGGCGAGACAGTGAACCTAGGAATGATCGATCCTTTCAACCCCGGACTTATCACTGACGAGTGCGACGATGCGGAGAGTCCTCTTTTCGTTCTGATGCCGATGCGCCTTAACGAAGATTAAGACGTGGTATGCTGCTACGCCGTCTACGTCTTAAGAACTTTCGCGGCTATGATGATCATTGTCTGGAATTTAACGATGGCGTCAACCTGATTGCCGGTCCTAATGCTTGCGGTAAGACTTCTATCCTTGAAGCTGTTCACTATCTGACGACGGCGCGCAGTTTTCGCACGTCGCATACCACGGAATTAATCAGGCACGGCGCAGAATATGCCTATTTAGAGCTTACTTTCGTCAAGCATGGCATCGACCAAATATTGAAAATAGCATTTGATGCAAAACGGCGCCGCTTCACGCATAATAGCACAGAATTTCAATCGACATCGCATCTTTTGGGAATCATCCATGCTACAGTATTCAGCCCTGACCATGCGGCGCTCGTCAAAGGCGCGCCACAAGTACGGCGGCAATACCTTGACTTGCAGCTTGTCCAGGTCGACCCGCTTTATGTACATTATCTATCCCGCTATTACAGAGCGATGCGTCACCGCAACGTCCAGCTAAAATCAAAAGACTTTGCTACAATTGCCCTATGGGAAACGGAGATGGCGCGCGCGGCCGGTTATCTGATCTATCGCAGGATAGAGGCGATTGAAGAGCTTGCGAAGATGGCTCGCAACCGCTACCGCGCGCTTACTGGCGCCGATGAAGAATTGTCCCTCGAGTATAAGTCTTCGGCGGCGCAGCTGAATTCTGAACAGGCGATCATGGAATATCATCAAGAGCGGTTTTTACGTTTGCGTGGCAGGGAGAGCGAGATCGGAACAACGCTTACCGGTCCGCATAAAGATGACCTCATGATCACCATCAACGGAAAAGAGGCACGCCACTATGCCAGTGAAGGACAGCAAAGAAGCGTCGTTGCGGCATTAAAATTATCGGAGTGGGAACGGATGAAACAGCAGATCGGCATTAACCCGATTATGCTTGTCGACGATATTGGCATGGGGCTGGACAAGCGAAGAAAGGAGCATTTCCTCAATCATTTGTCCAACTTCCAACAAGTAATTCTGACAGCAACAGATGAGCAGTTGAACTTGCCGAACGTTAATCTCCTAAGGACATCCTGCCAAACGGCGTCACGATAAAGCAATAACGGTTTTGGTAAAGACCAACGGCTACCATGCCTGCGTTAAAGAGTCTATTAACAAGGGTCTTAATGATAAATGCTTTTTCTTCCTGAGTATACTGCGGAATCGTATAATGCCAATGTTTCCCTTTCTTATTCAATGCAACGGCTTCCGATGTTTTGATCGGTGCAGTCATCCCTTTAATGAAGTCATCGATATACACCCATCCAGAGTACAATACGCGTTTTAACGACTTCTCGATCTCGCGGATGTCACGGTCAGTAAAGCCGTCGTCGCCATGAAGGTCGCGGTAATGATTCAGAGAGTATAAATATACGGTCATCGCCTGCTCTTGAATAGGCTTTTCCTTCCACTGTTCGGCAGATTCTGGGCGGATATGGCATTTGCCATCAATAAACTCCACAATGTTGAGAAGTTTTAAAATAAAGGTGATGTTGCACAAATGGTCGCAAAGGAACTGCTCGGGAACATGCTTCTGGATTAACGTTTTTACAGCAGGATCGCCAATGCATAGCTTGCCTTCACGCTCAACCATATTTACCGGACCCTGCTCCAAAAGAGTGATGATTTCGTTGACATCTCTAATGAAACCGAAGTCGTCGACATGCTTGCGCAGTAATGAATCCGCCTCTTCTTCTGTCAACGCGACCGGGGCATGATCATTTTGGAACTTAAGAAAATCACGCCACTCTTGAAATGGGGTAGTAACACCGCGCCAACCATCTCCATCGCGCTCATAACGCACGCAGCAAACAAGGTTATACTCTAACTCAATCAGATATTCTTCCAGCGCTTCGCGGGATAACTGATATTTCTCCATCAACTCTTCAATACTTATTTCTAAGTCTGAAGCGTCAAAGACGTCCTGCGCAATGCTTGTTAAAGTTTCATCTTCGAAGGAAAGTTCATTTAAATATCTTTCGTAGATACGAGGAGTTTCAAGATGACGTTCAACTATCGAGCCGAAGATGTCGTCTGAAGTGCGTGGAACAGAGTACCAAACCGGAAGTACATGGATCGGTACCTGATTCAGAAGGCCCTGAAAAAATTCCAAGTCCGTCGTTCCGCCAAATCGGTTGATTTGTGAAAAGAAATAGCGTCGCTTGTCCTTATTAACAATGATCTGTTCTCCGTCGCGAACAAGCAGTTTCGTTTCGGCAAGAAGATCAAGAACTGGGAGCACATCTTCTTTATCGACTTCGAGGAAGTCGGAAATATCAGAAACCTTGAACTTTAACGAGTTGTCTAATACCTCATGCAAAACCTCGATCTGGAACGGGGATAGTTTTTCCATCACCAGACGATATTTGATATCGCTTTCATAATCATAGTCCGACAACAGAATTTTGTTCTTACGACTTTGCGCCGTTTGCATGGGAAAGACCTCCTACTTATTAGACCTCATGATGGCGGGTCTTGATACCGGTGATTTTCAAGCGTTAGGAGACGTCGTTAGTACCGATTAGCACAATTCATTGAATCACTAGATTAAATTGTAATTGACTCATCTATTAGAAGCAATATCTTATCAACGATTCTGTTTTAAATAAAATATTTAATACATCTTTATAAAAACTAAATAATAAATTTGATATAATATCACCTTTAATAACCTAAAAAGGATGATATGATGGAGAATTTGGAAGAGTTTCACATTCCGGAGGATGCCCTAGAGAAAATTAAGGATCCAGATCTGCTCAAAGAGCAAATAAGAGAGGGTAAATCGCTGATGGAGATCCTGGGCTATAACGATCGAAGGATGGAAGTATTCTCCCAAGCTGCAGAGACCTATTTCTACGAGCAAAACTATGAAAAAGCTAGCGAGGCCTTCACTTTCCTGACAGCATTAGACCCGAACACAAGTCAGTATTGGCTAGGGTTGGGCATGACTGAGCAACTGCTAGGGGAATATCATGGAGCGTTGTTGGCATATACCATGGTTCTCATCAATCAACCGCAAAATCCTCTTGTCCACTATCATATCGGCAACTGTTACCAAGCGATCCTCGATGAGGATAATGCACGCCTTTCTTTCGAGATGGCAGTTAAATATGCCGACGAGCAGCAGGAATTCCAGATAATCAAAGAACAGGCGCAGAAGGCTCTGGATCGCGGGGATGCTCCCTCCTGACGAGCCAGAAGCTTACCTCAGGATGTTTCTCTTGCACCTCAACAGCCCATTGTTTTGCTTCGTCGAAACAGGGAAAGAGCATCGCCGTTGTAGCAAGGGCATCAGCGATAGCGCATGTGGGAGCAACGACGGTCGCGCTGCAGATTGACCCTTCCTCAGCCTTAAGAGGCATGCAAGTCACCGGGTTGATGATATGGAAGTAAATCTCATCGCCCACGCGCCATTGCTGAAAATAATCTCCGCTTGTTGCGATGGCCTGATCTTTAAGCTCTAGCTCAGCAATGGTCTCGCCGCTATTGCTACCGGGTTTGCTGATCGCAACTTTCCAAGGACGTCCGGCGGGATGCATGCCTGATGTGCGAATCTCTCCGCCCCATTCCACGTAACAATTGGGGAAGCCCGCAGCATTTAAACTTTCGATCATAAAGTCGACGCACAGCCCTTTTGCTATCCCCCCCAGGTCAATCTGCGTTTCGTGATGTTCTTTCGTTATACTGCCTTGATTAATTGTTAACGTATTCCAACCAACTGCGGCAATTAGCCGGGCAGGAATTCTAGGGAGCTCGCCCTTTTGTAACGATTCCTTCCAAATTCCCTGGATGGTTTCTATCGTCGGATCAAAACGCCCATTACTGATCGTGACCATGCTGTCTGTTGCATGAAGGAAAGACTCTAAAGCAGGGGAAAGAACCAGCGTTTGTTTTGCTGGCGCCTTGTTGATCATAGATAGCTCGGAATCAGGATTCCACTTATTGTAGGTTGCGTTGATCGTGGCAAACGTGAAAGCGATGATCTCCTTGATCTTATCGCGTTCGGTTGGTGCAGCGGCAGTCATTACATGATAAGGCATGGTCATCGCCAACCCAGTAAAACTCTCCGGGGCTGGCTTTTCTCTAGCGCAAGAGGACAGAAGAATTAATAGGAGCGGAATGAACCTATGCATGAAGGAAACCTGCGGCGATAGCTTTTTAAAGTATTATGAAGCAGCATGGTAATCGTCATCGGTCCAACGCCTTTCGGCACAGGGGTGATGAAGCTGCACTTATCTTTTACACCATCGAAATCAACGTCGCCGACAAGGCGGTAGCCTCGCTCGCGCGTAGGATCATCGATGCGGTTAATACCGACGTCAATTACCACAGCCCCTGCTTTGACCATATCAGCTGTGATCATCTGCGGTTTGCCGATAGCGGCAATGACGAGGTCGCCTTGACGACACACTTCACCGAGATTAGCAGTATGGCTATGAGCAATCGTTACCGTAGCATTACCAAGCTTGCCACGGCGCAACAGCAAAGCAGCCATCGGTTTGCCAACAATGTTGCTACGTCCCACGATCACGGCATGTTTCCCTTCGATAGTGATGCCGCTTCGCTCCAACAAAACCATGACGCCCAAAGGAGTGCAAGAAACAAAACCGTCATTTTCGCCGGCGAATAGCTTGCCCATGTTTACCGGGTGGAAGCCGTCGACATCTTTGCTGGGGTCAATGCGGTGGATGACGCTATTCTCATTGATATGCTTGGGAAGAGGAAGTTGCACCAGGATGCCGTCGACATCGGCATCGTCATTGAGACGGTCGATTTCCCGAAGCAGCGCCTCTTCGGAAACGCTTTCGTGCAGATCGATCCGTTTTGAGATAATTCCGACCTTTTCGCATGCTCGCGCCTTGCTCCCTACATACACATGCGACGCGGGGTCGTCGCCAACGAGGATGACTGTAAGGCAGGGCCGCCGTCCTGTAACTGCGTTGACCGCTTGGCGATACTCTTCTTGTAACTCCTCGGCAATTTTTTTACCGTCTATCAGCATATCTCCTCCTCATTTTAGAAAAAGTTTATCGGACATTAAGAAATGAGGAAAGAAAAAAACAGGTAGGGTATATATACTTTTTTTGGAGGTCCTCCATGAGGAAAGTACTGATAGCGGCTTTCATTGCCATAAACGTTTCCTTGTTTGCTTATGATGACAGCCCCTCCTGCTTCCGTAGGCTGGAAACAGGCTTCTTCAATACGCGCCTGGTCACACAAGCACTCAACATGCACGGGGTATACCAAAGCCAATGGGCGCCGATCCTTCTCGACCTACGGCAAAATGCACGGCAAGTTCCCCGCATTGTCCGCAGCAGAGCAAGAAAAATGAATCCCAATCCGATCCAAAATCCTTTCGACCCTACAGCTGCGCAAAAGTTATTGATGGACGTCTTATACGAAGTGTTTGCCGATACGATGCGCAATAACGATTTAGTTAATCAAGGGATTCTAAATCAGGACGATATCAATGATATGTTCAATTATATCTGGAGCAATCAGGTTAATGAGCTAGAGGCCTGCTTCATTACGCCGTATCTGCGTGAGAAAGAGGAACAAAAGGTACAGCAAGAGGAAGAACAGAAAGCCAATACCGTTATCGATGAGGTTGACGGCAAGCTCATCAAAGAGCAGGACATCGTCGTGCCAAAAAATGCATACCAAAAAAATAATTGAATCGCTTAGGATGCTTAAAAGACATGAACCTTTTAGGAGAACAACAATGCTGTCGATAAAGAAACTTCTCACGGGGGTTGCCTTGAGCCTCATCGTATCAACTTCGCTTTCCGCCGCTATGGTCGACGAGTGCTCAAAAGAATTGCTATTAGCTTACTTCCCCGAGCCTTTTCTCGTGCAAGTTCTTAAGGATAATGATGTTCCTGAAAGCGAATGGGCTGCGATCAACCAAGCTTTAATGTCGAAAGACCGTCAGGTTGTGTCCATGGTCGAAGAAAAAGCTGCAGCGATGGATCCCAATCCTTTAACTGATGCTAAATATCGTCCTCAAGCTGTCCAGCTTTTTAGAGAGACGCTCTTCGAAATTTTTGCTGAAGTCATGCGCAATCATGGCGTTACTGAAGATGCTGAGATACAATCGATGCTCGATCAGATCCAATACCTTAAGGCTGAGCGTTTCCAAAAATGCATGGAGATGAACCAAAACGCTGTTGACAGCGCCTTTAAGATTCAGTCACGCGGAGATACTCGTAACGATGGCAGCTATACAGCAATGATGGTTGAAGAAAGCAACGAAGGTGGCGGTGAAGAGGACGTTGATGTTGATGAATCCGAAACCGAACCAGACAATAGCGATACCGAAGATTTCTCCGATACCGACGATGAAGAGGAAACTACACATCCTTTCAGTCAATAAGTTAGAGAAAACGCTAGATCCCAGCTACGCCCTTCTGCATAATGATATGTAGAAGGGCTTTTTTTTAAGAGGTTGTCATGCTGAATTGGCTAGCTAATATTGTTGATAGGGTCTGTGCTGTTGTCGGAGCCCTAATTTTTGCGCAATTTCCTTCCTATGTCATGCAGTATCAGCATCAGCTCGCCGGCCACGTTAATGAATTACGCCATCAGGTCGGCCTACTTAAAGAAAACGCTTCGCACTCAGGGAAATCCTTGGATCAATTGATCCAAAAATTTCTGAAAGTCCAAGATGCCGACGTTGTCTCGCAAGGGGAGTTTATCCAGTCGATGGTGGAAAGGTTGAATGAGATGACCCGCTCTCTCGTTGCTTTGCATGATTCTACAGTCTGGACAAAACCTTTTGTCTTCCTCTATCATCTGGACAGGCAAATCGCTGCAGATACCGCATCGGACTATACTTGGACTATTCCTTTTACCTTCGAAGGATTAATTTATGCACTGATCGGCGTCATTGCAGGCTTTGCCTTCTATAACGTATCTGCGCGTTTTTGCAGGTATATTTATCATGCTGTCACGAATGGACATCGAAAGCATTTAGAAAATCAAACGAAAAAAACGCAGCACCCCTGAGAGCGCTGCGTTTGTATAAAGAGACTAGGTTTCGTCAGGTTTTTGGTAGTCCGGATCGCAGACTTGAGTTTCATTAGAGAACGGGTTGATCACCTCGTCCTTGATATCGGACATCATCTGTTCCGTCAGCAAGCTCTTTCCTGATGTCTTCACAGGTGAAGGTATGTAGGAAATGGTGGTTGAGACGTAATTTACTGGAATATGATAAGGCTCCCATTTTCCTGCGAACCCTTTTTTGACAAGAATACCAAAGCATCGCTCAGGGACAACACCTTCCCAACCCTCTTTGTCATCTAGGCGTTTATAGTTTTTCTCTTGTGTGTTAAGGAACTCTTTAAGCTCATTCACTTTTTCTGTCAGCATCTTGATTTCTTGTTTATGCTCTGCGCAAAGAGTGTTTTTTAATGCGTTAATTTCTTTCTTATACAGCTCTGTGTCGCTGGTTGAAAAATTAACACTCGCTTGGTAAACCTCTTCATTGACCTGAAGATCAAGCTTGATGGTTTTTGCCGTGATTTGCTTTTCTAGGAATTCGATTACCTTCCTCAAGGTTAATACAGAGCGTCTTGCCTGTACGGAGTGGTTGTTGTAAACAAACCCCTCTCTAGTATCGATGAGATTGAATTCTTCTACGTACTTTTCCCATTGCGGATCGGATTTTTTGAGTCCTTCCCAAAACTGTTTTGTCCAACCTCTGCGAGTGGTTCTCTCCGAGTTATAGAAGGTTAGTGCTTCTTCACTGAGTGTCGACAATTTACTTTTGTGGTATTTTACAACGGTCTCCCATGTGTTTTTAATATGAGAATTCTCAAGAGATAGCTCTAGGCTATCATTTCCTTGAATACGATCATAATCGTGCTTTAGATCATTACTGATTATTGAGCTGTCTTGGCCTGGAATTGCAGCGTAGACTGCTCTGAGTATAGTGTAACATTTAGACAGTGATGAAATGGCATCATTCCAATTCTCGTAGATGTATTCCAAGTCAACAAGACGCTGTTTATTCTCTTTGACAGTTTTTTCTTGGTTGAACTTGGCTTGTTCAAATGACTCGCCATGATGTAGAGCAGCAGTTTTCAGTTCTTCTTCGGATAAAAGAGGTCTGGAATGTGTGAGATAGCTCTCAAGGAGATTTTCAAAACAATCGCTTACCTTTGACTTGAACTCGTTTTTAAGGGTATTAAGCTCGTTGAGCGTATCTAAACTTTCAGTATGTTGATCAAGGGCTATATTACCAGGCGAAAACAGGTCAATTTTAAGAGTGCCTAGTAAGCCACTTGCTTTATTCAGCAGCTCTTTACAGTTTTTACGAATCGTTGAAATATCGCTGTCGCTGACAACCGGCTTGCTTTCTGGAACTGGAAAGCCTAGAGACTCTCGAACAGAATTAAGCTGCTTTAATGCAGCGCCATGATTTTCAACTAACGGGCGGACTAGATTATCAAGAGCAGTAAAGCCGCTCTTATATTTCTCGAAATGCTTTTTGGTTTTTTTGATAGTCTCCATCATTGCTGTATGTTCGACTTCGATGCTTTGCAACTTACCTGAAAGTTCCGCCTTGCTTTGGCTCAACTTATTAACCTCTTCTTGTAGGTCTGATACCTTTTTTTCTGACTCTTGAAGCTGTTTTTTCTGTTCTGCAGGGGATAAAGAGACCAGTTTTTTAGTCGTGAGACATTGCTTCATCGCAGTTGGATTACGGGTGTTATCTAAAAATGCGCTGTCGTTGACGACGGCTGGGAATTTCTCGAGCATTTGACGAGTTGTATCCAATGTTTTCAATTGTGTTTCATTGGTTGCAGCACGGCCCTTTAAATTGCCTTTTTGCAGTTCTTTCTCGATATTCTCTCTGACAATGTCTTCATCACTTTTCGCTGCTGCGCTATTGGGAGTGGTTGCGCATATTGGTGCTGTTGTCATAAGTAGCCTCCTTATCTTGGCTCGCTCACTACTGTTAATGTTCGTTGTTTTTTCATGTTCGGTTGTGCTTTAGATACAGAACTTATTACCTGATAGAGACTTTTCTACAAAACAAAATGTTTTGTCTTGCCGGACCGTATGGTGGACAGCAAAGACAAACAGTTTTCATAAACTCTATAAAAAACAATGTGTTAGATTTATGTTCACCACATTTGCGATGCTAAATTATCCGTGAGGGTCTCCGGTTCATAGACAGGCCGCGCTTCGAAGCCGGCATCGCGAATAGCGAATAACGCTTTCATGATAGACTCCCAATGCGCTTCACGGTCGATTTTTAGCAATACTTGTGTTTGCAAACGATCTTCCGGCAACAGCCCTTGGTTATACTGGAGAAGAAGCTCATTACCGATCGCTTCTGCGCTGGCCATCGGGTAGTCTTGCAAGTCTGTAACCCATTTATAAGATCCCTCCCGCGTAATGGAGACATTAACAACTTTGATGTCGGTATCGGCATCAGTGATTGTAGAGTGGCTGTCTGGCCGAATCTCGACAAGGTCGATCTCTGTGTCTTTTGTCGTTGCGCGCGTGATCGCCAAGCAGGCGAAAAACATCAGCATTAGGAAAAGAAAATCGATCATCGGCGCAAGATTAAAAGAGGCGCGTCCCTTTAGCTCTTCTTCTGAGATAAAGCTCATGATCGTCTCTCCATGTCTATCGTGCTGACAAGCGTTGCAGACTCATTCTCTATTGTATTCAAGACAGCAACAACACGAAACTTTAAGGTTGTGTAGTAAATCATCGCAAGGATCGCTACGATCAGACCAGCTACAGTAGTACCTACGGCAATGCCGAGACCGTCAAAAATTGAAGTGATATTGTCCGCTGTTTGCGATGTGTTGTAAAAGGCAAAGAATAACCCTAGTACTGTGCCTAATAACCCCAACATCGGCGCAATCACTGCTATCTCATTCAAAAACGATAGGCGTTGCCAGATATTGCTCGCGCAGCGTCGTCCTTCAGCGTGCAGAGCGTCCATCATCACTTGCGGTCCATGACTGCGTACAGCGATTGCGCTTGCGATGACAGTTGCGGAAAAACCGCCTTCTTTACGGCATTCCGCCATTGCCTCTTCATAGCGTTTTTCTCCGAACAGCTCCCGTATTTGCTGCATGAACTGATCAGGCATCATATCGTTAGTGCGGATCGTGAAAAGTGAATATACCCAAATCACCGTAGCAACTATGGATAGGGTGATGAGCAGCGTATAGATGATCGGGCAGGATCGAAAAACCTGCGCAAGGTCTAGTGTTGCCTCATTGACAGGAGGTGTCGCGGCGCCGGCGCCAAGGATGATTGTGAAATTGGTCATGCTGGTTGCTCCTTATCTTCATCAGCAAATGATTTTACATCTTAGCGTCGATGAAGAGAAAGAGCAATAAAAAATTTGTTATATAGGTCCGCTTGCAAAATTAGCTGGGTTCGGTTTTTCTAGTAATTTTGTGACTCGCAAAGGGCGGAGTTCGACGCAAACTGTTAACAGTTTGCGAGAACGAGCACGAAGTGAGACGGAAAATTGCAGGAAAAACGCCCTAAATAATTTTGCAAGCGGCTCATATACGGTGTCAGGTGCAAGTGGTTTAGTTGCTTTTAGTTTGAACCACGATAAGAGTAACTGCAACGACTGCACTAATGATCGCCATGACTGCTGCAGGCATAAAAGAGCCAGTAATCAGATAACGATACACAAAAAACGCTGCTAGCAGCCCCGCAATAGCGACAGCTCCGGCCAAAGCAGTGCGGCTATGGTCGCGGTGCATTACAAATGCACAATAAGCCAAAGCAGCAGAAAGGATGACTCCGGCAGTCAGCGATGCCGAGCTAGACGCCTTAAAATAACCGATCAGCCCTCCGATGAAGATGACTGCGGCGTAAATAGCTACAATGATATAGTTGATTGTCATAATCTGTCCTATGTTAATTTTTCTCCGAAGAATCGCTTCATCGCGCTCCAGGATCGACTATCCGCACGTTCGTTATACTTCAGCCCTAATGTGTCGTCATCAGCATCAGGATTTGTGAAAGCGTGCTTTGTATGTCCATAAATATCGATTTCCCAGTCAACTCCGGCTTCCGTAAACTCTTTCTGTATGTTTAGGAGGTCTTCATTGGATACCATCGGGTCGTCGTGGCCGTGGAGAATGAGAAGCGAGCCTTGGATTTTCTCTGCGTTGGCAACAGGCGCCGCCTTTAAGTCGCCAAGAGCCGTTCCTAGAACACCGTGGAAGCTGACTACTCCTTTAAGGGCTACGCCGCTGCGCAGAAGCTCTATCACTGTCATGCCTCCGAAGCAAAAACCGATGGCGCCTATCTGATTGCCGTCGACGAAACTCTCCGCTTTGAACGCTTCATAGGCAGCGCAAATGCGTTTGCGCAGTAGGGAACGGTCTAAAAATAGGGGAGACATCAGTGCCATTGCCTCATCGTTGGTCTCTACTTCTTTACCATCGCCATAGACATCGGCTGCAAAAGCGACATAACCCAGCCTTGCCAAGTCGTCGGCTTTCTCTCTAGCGAATTCGTCTTGCCCTTTCCAGGCATGAGCGACGATGATGCCCGGACGCGGAGCGTTGACGATCTCATTCTTTACCAGATAGCCTTTGAATTTTTTCTCTTCGACTTCATAGGTAACTGTTTTTCTATCCATGACGTTCTCCAATAAGAAGGTGCACTGTATCAGGGAAAATTTATTCTTCGCAAGAACTCTTTGACAGGTGGTTTTCTAATTCTGTCACCGACCAGATTCTTCTTTTCCAAAGATCACCAAGAGTTTTGAGACCGTTATCTTGCATTTTTTTTTGGAGTTCGTCATTCAGTTTCCAGGGTTTAATTAAGGTCTCTATCCCTTGATTGACGATTTCAGCCTCCCTTGGATTGCATTTATACACATGGGAGAAGATGGATTTGTAAATGCACCTTGTGTAAATAAACCAGTCTCTGGGTTCGTAACTGAGACGGCGCAGGAGTATCTGATAACGTAAGACGAGTTCGCTCATGAGCAAGTGAGTACCTGGAGCCTTCTCGATAGGCAGAAGTGTTATTAGAAATTTGTTGAAAGTAGATTGTCCAGTCGAAAATCTTTGTATTCTTTTAACTAGAGTGTTGATCTTGTCGAAGTCACTTTGGCTGAGACCCTGTCTGTAATTCTTTCTAAGTATCACGTTGATTGATGCTTCCTCATCGTCGGCAAAGTATTGAAGGCGGTTTCTAAAAGAGTCGATACCCAAGATATTGGATTCACTTTTGATGATTTTAGAGATCTCATTTTTGCGCTCTTTAGCATATCTTGCGAATACGCTATGTAAATCATTAGGTTGATCATTGAGCCAACACATCAGCTCAAGAAATGTCGAAATATTCAGAGAAAAGAGATATTCCGGTAGCTTTGGATCGTTCCATAATTTCTTTGTTCGGTCGATCACTTCTTCGAGTGGTTGTGGTGAAGGGGGGAAGAGTAGCCTTTCACATGTCTTTAACTCCTGGAGAAGTGGATCGGCTCGCGTACCCAGCTCTTTTTCTGCAAGGTCTTGAATTTTTTTTATGCCGCGATTCGGTTCAAGCAGCACTTTGACCTTTTTTAGAAAGTTTTCTCGTTCTGTCTCAGGCATGTTTTTGACTGTTTCCAGTTCCATCGCCCATTGCTTTGCGCACTCGACAAGATAGCTCAGCTCATCATCACTGACAGACTTTCTCATGCAGGTGAAAATCGATCGGCGTCCAGAAAGAAGATGCGGTAACGTTGTCTCTTCATTAACTTCATGAATTAGGTCATCAATAGAAATATATCGCACGGTGCAATTCATTACAGGGCGCCCGGTGGTTTGACATTTTCAATAATATGGATATCCCTTTGGGGGAAGGGGATTTCAACCTTGTTCTCACGGAGCGCTGTTTCGATGGCCCATAGGTAGTCGGAACGTGTTGCGTTGTATCTTCGCGTTACGTCGCCTTTGATCCAGATTACTAGTTCGAATTCGATGCCATTATCACCGAGGTTGGTCATTCTTAGACGGGGCTCCGGGATGCCGATTTTTTCCAAGGTGTGTGGAACTTTCTTTGCTGCTTCGAGAACAATTTTTTGCACGAGTTCTTTATCTGTGCCATAGGCAACGGAGAAGGGGATATGGATCCGCCGGTAAGGCATCTTAAGCGTCCAATTCAAGACTTTGTTGCTGATGATCTCAGAATTAGGAACAAGTACATCGACTCCATCATTGTCAGTGATCAGCGTACTGCGGACATTGATCTCGCGGATCTCCCCGCGAAGGCCTGATTCTAACTCCACATAGTCTCCGACTTTCAGGTGGCTTTCAAAGAGGATGATAATACCGGAGATAAAGTTATTAAAGATCGACTGCAGGCCGAAGCCGATGCCGACGCCAAGGGCGCTCATAATGAGGACGAGGTTGGAGAAGTCAAACCCAAAAGAGGAGAGAGCGATAAGGAATCCTACAGCAAGAAGGAGGTAATTGATCAGGCGCGATATCGTATAGATTAACGATTTTTTGACGCCTTTTCGCTTTTGGACAATTACCTTTAGCGTGCGGGTAGTCAGCTGTGCGATCCAGAATGTGACAAGAATGATCAGGATAAACCGTAATACTGCCAGCGTGGTGATCGATGTTTCGCCTACCGATACCAACTCTTTGTTAAGAAGCTTCGAAGCGCCTTGTACAAGGCTAAGCATCCAATCCCAGATCTGTTGAAGCCAACGTTCGCCACCGCCAACGGTTAAGGCGATCTGTTTCTTTAATTCATCAAGTAGAAAATCGGTCTCTTGAAGTTCGTTTCTTAGTTTTTGAATCAACAGCAAGTTATCTTGCGCTATTGAAAGGATCTTTTTCTGTTCGGCTGTTGCAGCGGTGACATCAGCAAGTTCCCCTTTCCCTTCGCGGGCAAGCATCTGACCAATTCTGCCAACCTGTCTTTCTGCCGATGCTGTCCAGTCGCTGAGCTTCGAGCGGATTTGCTGAATAATCGTCGTCGCGCTGCGTGCGCGTTTTCGCAGCTCTTCAAGATTTACAGACTCCTGGTCGGTAATCACCCGCGCCAAGGCTAGTTCAACGCTGGAGAGAATGAACTGGTTTTCAGCAATAGCATCTTTGATCTCAGCTTGATCGGTTTCCAATGAGAGTAATTGAAAGCGTGTGTCCTCTTCATCGACAAGAGCCTCGGAGGTCAATGCCTGCTCTTCAGCTTCTTTACGCTTAAGCTCGGTATCGGCAGCTTCCCATTCGTCTTCGCGTACCTTCACTTGCTGCGCAAGTGTGTAAAGTTCCAGGTCGCTGCTAGTCATCGTTCTGAGCGCTGCCTGAATCTCTTCTTCAAGGTGGTTGATAGCAGCATTCTTTGCTTCGATAGTTTTTTGGATGAACGTTAAGTTTTTCTTGATCACCTCAAGATTTGTACGATAGGCAACAGTTTCCAACCCTAACAGTAATTTTTCCTGCGACCGCCCTTCTGCTGCATCATATTTTTCTTTGCTCTTCTTGTATTTTTCTTGGATCGTTTGCAACTGGTCTTGCTTCTCATTGAGTTCGCCGGTATTAGCATTCAGTTCCGTCTGCTGTCTCCTGAGGTTTCGATAAAGGTCGAGAATTTCTTGAATTGTGTATGACGGAGCAAATGTCGTTGGCTGAGGGATTTTGGGCAGCTCAAGAGTTGCCGCTTGCAAGTAGGAGTTCAGGTTGATCTTGATTTTTTCAATCAAGGAACGCGCGACCTTTTTATTCTCATCGGAGGCGGAATCTTCCAGAGGGTTCAGGCTGCTTTCAAAAGAAAGGGTGCGGGCGCGCAGCTGATCGCCTGCATTTGAAAAGTAGCTCCACCATCCAGGCTGGAGGTTTTCGACATTAGGCTGCTCTGCATTCTTTTGCTCTTCAGCTGTTTCTGCAGCATGGGCAAGAGGGGAAAAGGCAAAGAACAAAGCTGTGATAACAAAGCGTAAATAGATCATGCTGAATATTCTAAATGGTTGTGCCTATCATTGATGTAAGTAAAATTTTTGTAAATAGTTTGGTTAAAGTTGTTCTTGACAAAGCGTGGAAACAAACCTATTCTATTGGCATTTGAACAGTTATATTCAATCACTTAAGAAATTGCTGAGGAACCCATGAAAAGTTATTTGCGCACTCTTTTTCTTTCTGCGGCGCTTACATCACCTTTAATTGCCGCCCATGATAACCAGGACGGGAAAGAGCAGGCGCTGGCAATTATGGGCAACACTTTTTCCGTTCAATATGCTCCTGCAGATTGGAAGCGACAGCATAGTGGATGGGATCTAAAAACCGAGATCATCCAAACGCTGGAACGCATACGCGATCCACAGAACGTTTCCGTAAAAAAGTTTCAACGCGTCATCCGCGATTTTATCTATAGCATGTCCGACTATCACGTGAATGTACGGTTTCATTCTACAGAGATGGCTACGCTGCCTTTTACAATCAAAGGTGCCAACGGCCGTTACTTCCTTTCCTCCATCGACCGTACGTTGCTCTCGCCGCTAGTCTTTCCTTTCAATGTCGGAGATGAACTTATCGCTTTCGATGGACACCCGATCGCAGAGGCTGTAGATCAACTAAGACTGCAGGAGCTGGATAGGGGAAACCCACATACTGATGGCTTATTTGCGGAAATGCTCTTTACCAAGCGTTTTGGAGCTTTAGGTATGGAGGTGCCGAAAGGACCTGTCACCGTAAAGGTGCGCTCATTACTCACGGGCAATGCCTCTTCGTATCAGCTGATCTGGAGATACTCACCGGAAAAAGTGGCGAGTATTCCAGTTGAAGCAAAAGCAATGGCTACCCATTTCTTAGAACAGAAAACATTGCTATCACCACTTGCTGACGTGATCGGTAATACTGAAGATGGAATGCTCGGATCACGCAAAAGCTTTATTCCTGCTTTAGGGAAAATATGGTGGCAGACCGATAACAGCAACCCTTTTCATGCTTATCTTTTTGAAGGAGATGATCATCGGTTGATCGGCTACATCCGCATCAAAGACTATATCGGTTTTGATGAGGAAGTGATGGAGTTCGCAAAAATTATCGACTTTCTACAAGAGCATAGCGAGGCGCTGGTCATTGACCAGGTTGACAACCCCGGGGGGATTGTCTTCTACCTCTACTCTTTAGCTTCCATGCTTGCCGATGAGCCTCTAATCACGCCGCGGCATCGGATGAGCATCACCCAGGCTGATATTGGAGAAGCGGTACAGATGCTGCCTTTGCTAGAGTCAATTCAGTCCGATGAACAGGCGCAAAGCACTTTTGGCGATACTCTCTTTGGTACGGTTGTTACCCATCAGATGACGCAGTTTTTCCTTAACTACTTCCGTTTCCTTATTGATGAATGGAGCGCTGGACGTACGTTAACGACCCCTTACTATCTTTGGGGAGTCGACCAGATAAACCCTCATCCCTTCACCCGATACACAAAGCCGATTCTTCTGCTAACGAATGGTCTTGATCTTTCCGGTGGCGACTTCTTCCCTGCCATTATGCAGGACAATAAACGTGTCGTCATCTTAGGAACGCGGACTGCGGGGGCCGGCGGGTATGTTGAAACTGCCACTTTCCCCAATCATTTAGGGATAGCGGGTTATTCCTACACATGCTCCATAGCAGTGCGCCCCAATGATGCGCCCATTGAGGATCTTGGAATTGAGCCGGATATTCTTTACGAGCTTACTGATGTCGATTTGATGACCGGATACAGCGAGTATAGAGCTGCGATACGAAAGGCTGTCAATAATTTATTGTAAGATGGAGCGATCTCGTCTATCATTATAATAATTATTAGAAGGAGAGTGCGTTGGAAGAGATTCCTCTGTTAAAGGATATCGTTATCATTTTCGGGTTATCGATAACCGTTCTCCTTTTTTGCCATCGTTTGCGCATCCCTACCATTGTCGGCTTTCTTGTTACCGGCGTCATCTGCGGTCCTCATGGATTGGGCGTCATTGGCGATGTCGATGATGTACAGGTTCTCGCCAGCATTGGCATCATTCTGCTGCTGTTCATCGTGGGAATGGAATTTTCTATCAAACGTTTGCTGCAATACAAACGATTCTTTCTTTTAGGAGGCCTCATGCAGGTCATTCTAACTGGGGGTGTCAGCTTTGGTATTGCCCAATTGATAGGCAGGCCAATAGGCGAGTCATTGTTCCTGGGATGCTTGATCTCCTTAAGCAGCACCGCCATCGTTATGAGAGTTTTAGAAGAGCGAGGAGAGTCTGCAAGTCCGCATGGAAAAGTCACTCTGAGTATTTTGATTTTACAGGACGTCTTAGTTGTACCCATGGTGCTGCTTACTCCTGTAATGGCAGGGGTAAATACCAACTTTGACATCACTCTCATATACGCTGTCACCAAAGGTGTTGTCATCCTCGTTGTTACCTTTATCCTTGCTGAACTGATTGTCCCGCGGCTGCTCTACTATATAGCCCGTACCCGCAGCCGCGAGCTATTCATTCTTGGCGTACTGACGATCTGCTCTACCGTGGCGTGGCTGGCATCAAATGCCGGAGTTTCCCTTTCTCTGGGGGCTTTCCTGGCTGGATTAATTGTTTCTGAATCGGAATATAGTCATGAAGCGATCGGCGATATCATTCCATTCCAGGATATTTTTACCAGTTTCTTTTTTGTTTCGATGGGCATGTTGCTCGATACCGGATATCTGATGGCGCACCCATTCTTGATCGCCACGCTTGCAATCTCTATTATTTTTTTGAAATCATCGGCCATGGCTTTAGTGACATTGGTGTTAGGTATGCCGTTGCGCACAGCCGTTCTTTCCGGGATAGCTCTTTGTCAAGTAGGAGAGTTTTCCTTTGTCTTAATAAGAACAGGCATGGATTTCGGAATCGGCACCGAATACCATTATCAACTTTTTCTTGCTGTTTCCTTGTTGACGATGGCTGTGACGCCTACCTTGATCCATTGGTCTCCATCGATTGCGAATGCATTGATCCATCTGCCAATACCGCCGACAATGAAATTCGGTCTTAAACCGATCATCCAAAAAAGTGAAGATAGAGAACGCGACCATATTATCATTATTGGATTTGATATGGGTGGAAAAAACCTTGCACATTCTTCGCGCGAAGCAAATATCCCATATCTCATTTTAGAAATGGATCCGGAAATCGTTAGGTTGGAAAGAGAGAGGGGAGAGCCAATACACTTCGGTGATGCCACTCATGAGTCAGTCCTCAAACATGCCAATATCCTGGAGGCGCGAGTGGTCGCCGTTTCCCTCCATGACCCCGTAACAGCTATGCGTATCGTCAAACAGGTAAGAAAACTCAATCCATCCGCATATCTGATCGTCCGTACCCGGTATATGGAAGAGGTGCGTTTGATGTATCAACTCGGTGCTGATGATGTGATCCCTGACGAATTCGGATCGTCTGTCGAGATCTTCACTAGAGTTTTGCGTAAGTTTAACATCCCTCATGAAAAAATATCAGACTACGTGCAGCAGATGCGTACAGAAGGTTATGAGATGCTTCGTCTCCTATATCGCGAGCCAACCGTTTTCTCGGAAATTCATAAGGATCTCCGCGATGTCTCTACCGAGGCGGTACGTATCGGCAATAACTCTCCTTTAGTAGGTAAATCGCTCAAAGAAAGCGATCTGCGAAATAATTATAAGGTCACTGCCATTCTGATTAAACGCGGCAACGACACCATTTGCAATCCCGAAGCTAATGAAGTGCTGCATGAGAACGATGTTGTTGTCCTTCTTGGTAAAACAAAAAATCTAGCTAAAGTTATTGGAATATTCAGAGCACAGAAATCATGAGCAAGTTTCCTGATCCGGTAAAGCCCAAAGAAGATGTCGATCGTGAACGTCGCCTGCGTGCTCATGATATTCGTAAATCGATCAAACTAGGAATAGCTATTAGATTAGGTATCGTCATAGCAGAGCTTTTTGGTGTAGCTTTCTTCGGCAGTGCAGCACTGTTTATGGACGCATTGGCGAGCGCTATCGATATTGGATCCAGTTTGCTCCTCGTTCTTTTCATCAAACTTGCGGAAAGGCCGCCCGATGATGATCATCCCTTTGGACACGGCCGTTATGAGCCTCTTGCAGGTCTGCAGTTGGGGCTATTTCTGGCCTTTATTGGCGCTAGCATGATTTTTCAACAGGTCTATGAGCTGGGAACGAACGCCGAACGCCAGCCATTGGAGTCTGGGGTTTGGATAATTCCAACCGTTGCTGTGATACTTCTGGAAATTTCTTATCAGGTTGTCAAAAAGACTGCTCAAAGGCAGCATAGTCCGGCGCTAGCGGCAGATGCCATACATTATCGTATCGATGCATTAACTAGTTTACTCGCTGCTATTGCACTGATATTGGCTCAGTGGCAGCCGCATTTCAGCGTTATCATAGACCAGCTTGGCGCGATGGCCATCTCCTGCTTAATGATAGGCCTCGGTCTGCACGCCTCCCGCAACAACCTCCATCAGCTGCTTGACCGTGTTCCTGAAAGGAAATTTTTCGAAAGAGTACAACGCGCCGCTGCAGCTGTTTCAGGGGTTTTGGATACGGAAAAAATAAGAATCCAACAATATGGTCCTGATGCTCATGTCGATATAGACATCGAAGTAGACCCTAATCTTCCGGTTGACCAAGCGCATAGGATCAGCCAAAAAGTGCGCGCCAACATTCAGGAGATGTGGCCGCAAGTGCGTGATGTCACAGTACATATCGAACCCTACTACCCTGGTGACCATTAATAGGGGAGCAGCGTTAACTCATGAAATACTCTTTACCCTTTCTTGTCCTTTTTCCGAAAATCAGGTAGGGAACCACAAAAATTGCCGTTGCATAAAACATGTCAGCCATTGGCATGATCAACAAATCGCTCAATATCCAGCGCCATCCGATCGGAATTGACTGATTAAAAATGCTGCTGACCAGTAAGTGTATTAACGCTGCCAGGCAGCTAAAAAAATAGGTCATTATTGGAAGAGTGGATATGTTATCAGCGAAAAAGTGATGTTTTTGCGGATAAAGAATTATCGTCACGATAATAAAGTCTAAGGCGTAAATGCCGAAACGGGCTTCAGATGTGACGAGATCCAGGCATATACCGCAAAAAAATGCATACCATAAGCATTTTGATATTGGGCATTGATAGAAACTGACAATAAGAAAAGGTGCAAAATACAGCAGCCGAAGCGTAGGAAACATTGCCGGCGTCAATAAAGTCAGCAGTAAAGTGAGTGCAAATAATGTATTCAGATTCCTTTTGTCTAGGCTCATGGTTTTTTGTTAATAAGCCCCTTTTGGCACGATCATTTGTGGAACTGTTTTAATAATCAATTTGATGTCTAATAAAATAGACTGGCTCTTGACGTAAGCAAGGTCAAGGGCAACACGTTTCTGATAGGTGAGGTTATTTCTTCCTGAAACTTGCCATAACCCTGTTAATCCCGGACGAATCGAAAGAATTTTGTTTGCTGATGCCCCAAAAAACTCTTCTAGCTCCGTTTGTAGAACAGGACGAGGACCGACAACGCTGAGGTCGCCTTTGAAGACATTCCAAAACTGAGGCAGCTCGTCGAGGCTTGTTTTACGCAGGAATGAACCGATCCAAGTGATGCGTGGATCGCGTTTTAGTTTTCGGGTTAACGACCACTCTTTTTTTAGTTGACTATTTCTACTAAGGATCTCCTCAAGCCGCTTTTCTGCATCTACGTACATTGTCCGGAACTTGTAGCAGCGAAAAGCTTTGCCGCCTCTTCCGACCCTCTCCTGAGCGTAGATAACTCCGCCTCGAGAGGTGCATTTTATCGTTAAAGCAATCAAAAAAAACAATGGAAGGCCGAGTGTCATCACAACCATGCTGAATACTAGATCAAAAATCCTTTTCATTGGATTGTGCTTGATGGAGCATAACGAGTAATCAAGGAAGGGGATCTGATCGGCCTGCTGAAAAGAGGTCATCGTCGCCATTTCTCCGTTAATTCGAAACAGGTATAGCCGAGAGGGAAAATTCACACAAGCGCAAATTACTTCGTCCGAGCAATGCAATAGTATGCAAGTTCGTGTAAGAGAGAGGTATGAGTTTTGATCTCGTCTAAGGCTTTCAACGCTTCTTCTATCAGAGAGACAGCCTTCTCCTTCGCTTTGTCCACACCAACAACAAGAGCGTATGTTGTCTTGCCGTTATGTTCATCGGAATGAGCAGGTTTGCCGATCTCTTCTGTTGTCGAAGTGATATCAAGGATGTCATCAACAATTTGAAAAGCGAAACCTAGACAACGGCTATAATCCTCGAGTAGATGTTCAGTTGCAGGGTTGGCGTTACACAACAATGCGCCAGCGCTCACAGCAGCTCTGATCAAAGCTCCGGTCTTAAGATTGCACATCTCCTCCAGCAGCGATGCCGTAGGTATTTTATCTACTGCTTCAAGGTCTATGACCTGCCCTCCAATCATCCCTTCGCTGCCTGCAAGTTTGGAAAATAATGCTGTTAATTTAACTTTTTGCATATCCGTGAGGCGGGAATCTTCAGCGATCACACCAAAGGCGCGTGTGAGTAGGTAGTCGCCTGCAAGCACAGCATGTGCATCCGAGAAAGCCTTATGCAGGGTAGGTCGTCCACGACGGAGGTCGTCATTATCCATACAGGGGAGGTCGTCGTGAATTAATGAATAGGTATGGATGATCTCTAACGCGCAAGCAACATCGATGGAGCCGCGATAGTCGCCACCCAGCGTTTCAACAGTCGCCAAAAGCAGAAGTGGACGTATGCGTTTCCCTCCGCCAAGTAGAGAATAGCGCGCAGCCTGTAGAAGTGATCTGTATGAACTTGAAGTATCAGTTACCAATTCATTCAAGCGTGACTCGACCACATGAGCACGCGTTTCCATAAACTGTTCAATTGTGAGAACGTTCAATGGACTGCCTCGCTGTATTCTTCTTGATAAAAGGGGCGCTTTCCAATGCTGACATAGTCAAAGCCACAGCGCAGCATCTTTTCCGGAGAATATTGGTTGCGACCGTCGAATAAAGCATGTCCTTTCATCAATGTTTTAATCTTGGCAAAGTCAAGAAAGCGAAACTGTTTCCATTCGGTAACGAGAGCAAGCGCATCAGCGCCTTTCGCAGTTTCTTCTTCATCGCTGCACCATACGATCTCTTTCGGAGTGCCGAAAATTCGCCGCGCATTATCCATCGCGACAGGATCAAACACCCGCACCGTCGCTCCTTCCTCAATCAACTGTCCAATTAACACCCTCGATGACGCTTCACGCATATCATCGGTATCCGGTTTGAAGGAAAGCCCAAGAATGCCGATTGTTTTATTTGATATACCGCCGAACTGCGAGAAATAGTCGATGATTTTGTTTCCTAGAAGCTGCTTTTGGTTTTGGTTAACGCTGTGCACAGCAGAAATCATTGGCGTGGGACAGCCATGGTTTTTTGCATGCGCCATCATTGCGGCAACATCTTTAGGCAAGCAAGAACCGCCATACCCCAGGCCTGCATAGAGGAACTTGCAGCCGATCCGATGGTCGCTGCCGATGCCATTCCTAACCATGTCAATATTTGCGCCCATGACTTCACAGAGATTGGCCAGCTCATTCATAAGAGAGATCCGTGTTGCCAACATAATGTTTGCTGCGTATTTCGTCATCTCCGCTGATGCGACATCCATGACGATCATACGTTCGTGACTAAGCATGAAAGGAGCATAAATTTCCCTCATTACTTCGACAACATCGGGATGATCTACGCCTATGATGACGCGGTCTGGTTTCATGCAATCGTTGACAGCATTGCCTTCTTTAAGAAACTCAGGATTGGATACAACATCGAAAAGGACATTGCTATTGTTGCTGTCCAAAACCTCTTGGATAGTTGCCTTCACCATAGCTGCCGTGCCGACAGGCACAGTCGACTTGTTCACGATAATCTTGTAATCAGTCATCTGTTCGGCGATCGAACGCGCTGCGCTTAAGATGTAGGATAAGTTGGCGTTCCCATCCTCTCCGATGGGGGTGTCTACAGAAATAAAGCAGACTTTTGAGGATGCAACAGCATCAGCATAATCGGTACTGAACTTCAAACGACCTGCATGATGGTTTCTTTTGACCATTTCTTCAAGTCCCGGTTCATAGATCGGGATCTTGCCGCTATTAAGCATAGCTATTTTCTCTTCATTGATATCCAAGCAGATCACATGATGACCCATCTCTGAAAGACATGTCCCTGTCACTAAGCCTACATATCCTGTGCCGATAACTAAAATATCCATCAAATGCCTCGCATTGCAGATTAAGCTGTAACCATAGCGTACGGCCTGCAATATGCGCAAAGAGAAATCTATCTGGGGCGCTAAGACTAAATTTTGAATTTCTGATAGAGCGAAGGAAGCACCGCATCCCAGTCTTTGAGCTCCTTGATTTTTTTCTTGAGAGCTTCGGACTGCTCTTTTTCTCCATGCGTAATAAACAGTTTTTTTGGCTGTACTTTCAGATTGCTCATCCAATGCAATAATCCAGGTTGGTCTGCATGTGCTGAAAGACCTTCCAAAAGATGCAGGTGCATGCGGAAGGGGTACACTTTTCCGTAAATCTTTAGCTCTTTCTCTCCTTCCAGCAGTTTTCTCCCTCGGGTACCTTCAGCCTGGTAGCCTGCAAGAAGAAGGGTATCTTTTTCATGCGAAGACCTCGTTTCCAAATAGCTTAAGATTCTTCCACCCGTGACCATGCCGCTGCCGGCAATGATGATCTTTGAATCGGGATCGCTTCTAAGCTTCATCGTCTCTTTGAAGCTTTTGGTAATCCAAAACTGCCCACACATCTGCTGACAGTCATCATTGCTAAGTTTATGCCAGGATGCCGTATGACGCAGCAGTTCCAAAACATCTGCACCCATCGGGCTATCCATCACCATCGGCACTTTGGGGATTCTTCGCTCTTTTACAAGACGCCACAGGATAAACATTAATAGCTGTGTACGTTCTACAGCAAAACTGGGAATAAAGACGGATCCACCGCGATGGATGGTTTCTTTAATGATTTTTTCTAATTGATCAATAGCATTCTCTTCTTCAGGGTGGAACTTGCCGCCATATGTGGACTCGATTAAAAGTATATCCGCTTTTTCCGGTTTTTTTGGGGGATATAGCAATAAGTCGCTCTCTCTGCCGATGTCCCCGGAAAAGACAATGGTTGTTCCGTTCCGTTCAATCTCGATGAATGTCGCTCCGAGGATGTGGCCGTTATACTGAAAACGGACATCAAGACCAAGAATTTCATTCCATTGCCCCTCTTCAACAGTGTGAAATAACTTCATCGTACGGTGGACATCTTTCTTGTCATAAAGAGGCTCGGCAGGATGGTGCTTGGAATATTTTCCTTTATTTGCTCTTTCAGCCTCTTCCTCTTGCACCTGTGCGCTGTCCATGAGAATAATTTCGGCGATTCGTTTTGTGGGCTCAGTACAGTAGATTTTACCTTTAAACCCAAGCTTCACCAGTCGCGGCAAGTAACCGCTATGATCCAAGTGTCCGTGAGTGAGTAATACACCGTCGATTGCAACGGGATCAAATCGCGGAGGATCCCAGTTGAGGACTCTTAACTCTTTAAGACCTTGGAAAAGCCCACTGTCGACCAAAAGTTTTTTTCCGGCGAATTCTATAAGGTATTTCGATCCTGTGACGACGCCGGCAGCGCCTAGAAATGTTATTTGCATGATATTGATGTATTGCAGATGGTTTCGGATTGTTCAAGGATTTTACGTTTCTCTGACTCGGAAAGGCCGATACCTTTTAAAATAGAAGGCTTCTCGTTGATGCTTTTGCAGAGGACGACATGATTATCTAGAAGCAGCTGTTTTTGACGCTTCGGCAGTCCCGTTAAGCAGGTGATCGGATAGAGGCCATTCCTGTCGATACGTTCTCGCAGACTGTTGCCTTTAGGATAGTCCCAGCTTAATGCATTCAAACCGACACAGCGGCTGTACTTTTCCGCATCGCTAGTCAGCCTTGTATTCGTTGCCAGCCACGCGTCTTCGAAGTCATAATCATTGGAACCATTCTTTTTGATATCGAGATAGCGAGCATAGATGTATAGGGCGACTTTAATGTCAGACGCATTGCCATTAGTACTATGATATTTGCACTCGAAAAACGTATGCTTGCCTCCCTTTTCTGCAATCACATCTACCTCATGAGCAACGCAACGCCCCTGGACGATCTCGTTGGTAGAGGTGTTGTATCCCTCAGATTCGAGAAGCGCAGCGATAAATTTTTCAAAAGGAAAACCGGTAGGACCTAACTCCATGATCGCTTTTTTCAAATGATATTTTTCCGCAGCTTTGCGAGTGAGTTTTTTTAGCTTTTTGAAAACGATCTTATACAGCTCTTTCGTATGCATCCTGTCACGAAGATGCTTTTCGGTTTCCTCAACAACCTCTCCGATAATCTCTTCGGCAGCACCTGCCCGCTGAAGGGAATAAATAATTTTCTGGCGGTCATAGGGAACGACTTCCCCGGTAGCTTTAATGATGAGCATGTTAATTTCCTGACGACAGTGGTCTAATAATCTTCTCTATATGCGCTATAAAAGTGCTAAAAAACCACACCCAACCAATTTTACAAGCGGCTCTTTACGAGACAAAAACGATAATATTTGCCCAACGAAAGGGTGCAGTACACAGAATACCCTTTTTTAAAAAAAACTCGAGAAAATAATAAAGAAGATATTGTGTTTCTCATGTTGAAGGGTACTTTTATCAAATCTTAACATTTCATTTAAATAGAATAAATGCAGCGCGTTTATCATTAGCCTCTTAAAAAAATTAAGAGAGTTAATATGAGTGCAATTGATACAAAATATTTTGACAAGTATACGGTTAGATCAGCTGAAGCACTCAAAGCATTACAGGATCAAGGTAAACTAAGAGGCGCTCTTGTCATCACCGGTGACGAGCAGCAGTCGACCACCCTCCACAAAATCTTTTATCTGATGCAAAAGGCAAAATCGGGGATCAGTGAAAAGGATAAAATGCACCTTTGCCATGCGATGGTAGCCACCGGATGGGATACAACGACAGAAAAAGAATACCCAGAAAAGTTTTCATTAGCGCAACGAATTACACGCGCCATAAGGCAATTTTTTGGATTCGAGGTTGCTCCTCCAAAAATGTTCAAAAAAGAATATCCCTTAGGTCGACCAGTATGGACGCATGCTGTTTTCGATAAAGTTAAAACAAATACAGTGGATTACTTCAATTATGCCGATAAAGACGTTACGTTTCTAACGCTCTATATCCCTAAAGACGAGAAGCTGCGTGAAGCGTTTGCTAAAAACGCTGAAGATTCTGCAAAGAAAAGAACAATGAAGTTCTCAAAAGCTCGCCTGATAAATCTTATTTTCAAAAAACAGATTCTGAAGCGAAAAGAAAATCAAGCAAGAAAGAAGCTCGCATTTGCGGTTGCTGACCGCTTGCTTGATAAAGAGTTTTCCCAAGAAAATAATCCAAAAGCTGCACGTTCATTTTTCTGTATGGAGTATGCTTTAACTGTTCTTCAGACATCTATTCTTTCTGAAGCTTTGAGCAAAGATGAAAAGGTACGGATGAAAAATATGGATAGAAGCGTACTGGCAGCAGAAATATTATCGAGAATAAGCAATCAAAAACCTCAAGACACTCTTGCTCGTGCTTACTGGACAAATAAAATATGCTGTCAAGTCGATCCATCTCGTATGATGTCGGCCGGGGTGGCGGCAGTATTAGATGAAGTCACCTAAGGTCTGACCAAAAAAGAGCTTGAGCCCAGCAGATCACTCGATGCATATTGTTGAAAAGTGCGTATAAAGACACTATATGAATCGGGAGGGTAAGGTATGCGGCGTTGGGTATTAGTGAGGGGAGTCGGACACGAAGCAGGACATTGGCTGGATTTTCCCTCTTTGCTTCAACGTGCTTTTCCCGAAGATCGTTTCCATTTCATTGACATACCCGGATCGGGAAAATTTTTTAAAAAGAAAGTTTCAATTAAACTTGAAGAACTTGCGGAGCATGTTCGCTCCGAGGCGTTGCAGCAAGATCCGCCGCCATTCACCATCCTTTCGCTTTCGTTAGGAGGCATGTTAGCTTATGAATGGGCTGATAAACATCCCGAAGAGATAGAAGCAATGGTGTTAATCAATACGAGCTTTTCCCCCTTTAGTCCTGCGTTGAAACGATTTCGTTGGCAAATTGTTCCTAAATTTGTTTGGTCGCTCTTTCAGCGTCGTGCAGAGAGCCGTGAGGCAATGTTTCTTGACATCTCCAGCAATAAAATAGAAGGAAGGAAAAAAATTGTTATTCACCGCGTTGCGATACGCAAGAAACATCCTGTTACTGTCTCTACTATTCTGCGCCATCTGTTTGCTGCAAAATTTTACCCTGGCGGGAGCACGCCTCCTAAAGTTCCTACGTTGATTCTATCAAGCATTGCCGATCGGCTTTGCGATCCTTCCTGTTCACGCAACATCGAAAAAGCTTGGCGCGTTCCGCATCATATTCACCCGTGGGCTGGTCACGACCTCACTCTGGATGATCCGGAATGGGCTATCGAACAGATAAAGTCATGGATAGTCTCCTTAGATGAATAGCTGTTCAACCTTCTCTTTCCTTCAAAATTCCGGCCACGGAGAGCAACAGTAGTTAGGCTGGCATTGGTTGGGGCATTTGGCTCCCATTGAGAAGTAAAAAGCAACGCGGTGGTCGTCTTCCTTTTTTTGGTATGAAAGTTTTAGCTGCCACGAAGATTGCAAGTTTACATGCAAGTCGGCCTGATACTCATGATAAGGAGGCTCGGTCACACGTTCCCAGCCTGATCGCAGTTGAAACTCAAAAGCCCAGAAGGGGTGAAACCTGTAAAAGGTATGCAGGAGCAGTGTATCGCGCATATCGGAAAGCTGCGAGGCTCGGAGCTCAGCAACGCTGCGATATGAGTCCAGAATGAAATTGGCATGGACAGCCTTACGCCAATCGAAAGCATTGCGATGACGAAATTCCAAAGCGACAGCAAGGTTTTGCGATACTGTCCACTCTGAGCGAACGTTGATATGCGCAACCTGATCATGATCAAAATCCCAGGCAAAGTCGAAACAGTTCTTGAACGTGGGAAGGAGATACCATGTGGCTGTAGTGTATAGCTTGGGAATTGAAGATAAAACTGTCGGAGTATCAAAGAAGGCAAGGGCGTAAACTTCAAGATCGACATAGCGTCGGACATACCCTTGACAAGGGTCAAGCGAGTAGAAGCTGTTTTCAATACCAAACTGAAGGGTATTCATTCTAAACCAGCCGTCGTCGATGGCAAATATGTAATGATCAGACGGCGATGAAGTAGGAAAAGTGAAGTACTGATACTTAGCATAAGGGCTGACAACATGCTTGCTGCGACGGAAAAAACGGTGTACCTTGCTGTTGGCATGCAGCGTAAACAGCCCGGACACAAGATTTTCCGCATCAGAAGCAGGGCTGTTACCATAATGAATCGCTATTAGTTCAGCTTCCGGAGTAACGGTCATGTAGTGAAGGTTCACCGGACGGAAGAATTGCTGCCGCAACTCATAACGAGGGGAGTTGTAGTCGGTAACATTGCAAAGATTGTTAGCATACAAAAAGTCGAGGTATGATCCTTTAACAACGGTCTCGCCGATGATGCCCGTGCTTCCAATCTGATAAGGACGCAAACTGCCGCGAAGCGTTGGCAATTCCTGGTTGATCGTCTGGAATTGGTTGAAGCGGACATGGGTATAAATGTTGGCTGTCCAATCGGTCTCGCGATGGCGGATGTAGAACTCGGTACGTCCCGCGGTCTCAATCTTCAAATATTCGTCGCAGTAATCAGTGGCCATATCGCGATCGCTGAGCTTATCATAACGCGCGTCGATGCGTGTCTTACCATTCTGGAGCAAGTTGTGATACACACCATAAAAACGGTAGCGGGTGCGTTCGTTGGGATCGGAAATAGAATTGTCGCTAGCAATATATGATATGGTATTGCAATACTCGCTGCAATTGGGCTTGGCATAGTTTGTCTCGATACCGCCTCCAAAGCCACGCTTGATGCGATATTCCAGGCGCGCATAGGCTTGAAATCTCTCCCAAGAAAAGATCTCATAAATCATTCTTCCTCGTGGGCCTTGCTGACCGCCCCAACGGATCGAATAGCGGACCGGCGCATTGAAAATTGTGGATAGATCGATCTTAAAACGGGGAAGCCATAGCAAAGGAACATTGAAATAGTTGAATCGAACATGGTTGGCAGTCAAATAACGGTTGCAGAGGATGGTCGAATAGGGGGAAGCCACTTCCCAGTCACGATCACTCCCTTGCGCAGTGGTCAAGAAACCATCATGGATGCTGATGGAGCCATCGGCGTTTAAGATAATGTACTTGCCGCCGAAATACCAGGGTTCTGCTGAACTGCGCCCGCAAAAGATAATGCCTGCACCTGTCAGCACATCATATTCAATGCGCTGACCGACAAAAACATATCTGCCGAACTCGAGCATTAAGTTGCCCTCAGCTTCGATCGTTTCTATCGGCTGACCGTCGACCTCTTTCTTTGTGTAGATGATGTGATCCGCCTGCATGCGAAAATTTGAACCGGTAACAATGCCGCCGCGATAAGTGGAAAGGACGCCTTCGGCATACTCCGGATCCTGAAGGTCTAAGTCGATGCCGCGGGCAAGAACCTCTTCAAGCTCTTCATGGTTGGCTGCCGCCGTACAAAAGCCTGCAACAAAGCAAGCAATGATCGCGATCCATACTGTTGGTTGACATAATGTCTTTATCATAGTGTTGCGTGCATCAGTAGTCCGGCGAGAGCATAACGGTTTTTAGGGTTGCCATTACGGATCGCCTCAATCAAAATGTCTATGCCGTGGCTATCTTGTGCTTTAGCAATGCTTTCAAAACTCTCAACAAGAAGCCGGGATGTCTCTTGCGGCGTCAGGTGATATGGGTGGCGGTCATCGATACCTTGGTTGGGAAGCATGGGGCGGAAACGTATCAGTTCATGATGATGATGGGCTGCGACCCACTTGCTTAGCTGCTGTTTGTATGGACCGTCTTCCTTCATGCGGTATAACGCCAGGTTGCAGTAATTGCGGATGAGCGGTGCTCCAGCCTTTACGCTATACTGCTTGAGAAGCGCTGTTGAAGCGCTATTGCTCTCAGTTTCAAGGTTATGAACAAGAGTTGGAATCAGTTCCGGCTGGCCAACTTCGAAGAGCAGTCGTGCAAGTTCCAGATAGGCGGCCAGTGGCAGTTGAAAGGTGTCGGTAAGGGTTTGCTCGCGCAAGCGCAGCGACATCTCATAGGCGACAGCAGCGTCTTTAAGATTCTGAGATGCCGAGGGAACAACTTTGATGGAAGTCATGCTTTTGCCAACCGTTGACACAGGGATGAAGGCAAGATCGCGGCTGTCATGAATTAAAACTTCGGCAATAGCATTCAAGCAACGAGGATCATGATGCTCTAGGAGCGCAAGACCTGCATTAATGCGAACTGTGAGATTCTTAGACTGGCATAATTCGTAGAGCGTACCTTCTGTTCCGGGAACCTTTCCAAGTACGCGGATGGCAAACGGATTGCCGTCGCGTGCAATATCAACGATCTCTTCAGCAACATCATCCGCACCGATTTGATGCAAAGCATACAGCGCTGCTAAACGGACATTGTCGGATTTCGAGCGGGTGAGAATGCGAAGCTGTCCGCGCGACTGGCCATCTTTTAACGTGCCTGCAGTAGTCGCACATGCTTCTTGTTGAGCGATGTCCAACTGCGTCATCAACGTCCTGACGCTTCCAAGAAGATCATCTCTACCGCATTTTCCAACACTCAAAATAGAAGAGATGCGGACGTCTGTCAGTGGATGATTCAAAAGTTGGCGCAATAAGCGTGTTGCCGTCGGAGTGGAAAACTGAGCATATAACTGAGGAAAAAGGACAAACGCTTCAGGCGGAAGCTTATACATTAACGCTTCCGTCTGAGAAATGGCGTTCGGATGTTTCTTCTCTGCCAAATGGAACGCAGCTTCCAAACGGATTAGCGGAAAGTCCGACCGCATGGCCAATTGCATTGCTTCTTCAGAATCATCGCTTTCAAAACGCGATAACATGTTTAAAGCAACAAGCTGCGCTTGAGGAATCGGGCTTTTGATGCCGGAAAGTAAAATCGGGAACGCGCGTTCGTTGATGGATATCCCGGCACCGAAGAGTGTTAACAGCTGCACCTCAGGATCGCGGCTGCTGGAACCTTCGTTGAGGATCATCAAGCCGATTTCTTGTAAAAGTTCATGATCATGATCGAATGCGCCACCGTAATTCTCCCGATATTTATCAAGAGCTCGCTCGACTTCGCCGTTTTTCATCAGAAACAAAATTTGCGCTGGAGCGCTATCATCAGGTTCGCACCAGGCAACAGTTGGGAGCAAAATAAGAATAATAAAGAGCTTGGCAGCTCTGTTCATAGATAGTCCCATAAGTCGATTCCTGTCTGGTGCAGTAGTTTTCTGACAAGATTAAGCGGCAATCCCATCACATTGTAAAAGCAGCCTTCTATCTGTTTGACGATAACACCGCCGGAATTTTGAATAGCATATCCGCCGGCCTTGTCGCGCCAATCGATTTTTTGTAAATATCGCGATATCTCGTCGTCGTTTAAATTGTTGAAGAGCACGCGCGTTTCTTCATGGCCGCTAAGGATCTTGCCGTTGTGCTGAACGGATACCGCTGTGTATACGCTATGCCACTTGCCAACAAGTTCTGATAGAAATTGTTTCGCTTCTTCGAGCGAGGATGGCTTGCAATAAAGACGGCCCCCGCGGTAGACAATGGTGTCTGCGGTCAAAACGACAGCATCGTGAAACTGTTGATGCAGTGCCTCCGCCTTTTTCTCTGCAAGTTCCTGAGCATGAGCTTGAGGATTGCTGTTAAAGGGAACTGTCGATTCATCAAAAAGGGAAACATGCTGCTCGAAAGGATAGGAAAAATATCCCATGATCTCTTTTCTGCGTGCTGAGCCTGATCCTAAGATTAATCGTTTCATTGCTTTGTTACCGGATGAATATTTGTGGGAAAATGATAAACTTAACTCGGTCGAATTGATAGTCATCGCAAACCTTGGATAAAATGCGCTTGAGGCTAATGAAGGTATGCTCGATGCTTTGCAAAGACGCAGTTCCCCCTTCGATCAGGCAGCCTAAATAATCGCGGTCATCATGGCGAACCTCAACGATAGAGAGCTCTTTACTGTCGTCAATAATTTGAAATTCTTTCCAGCGTTGGCTTTTACTGAGTTTCAACCGCAGTTCGGCGGTGAGGGGACATCCTAAGAAAATTTTTACCAGTATACGGCTTTGTGTCTCTGAAGTCATCGTTATCCTTAATCATTTGCCAGACCAAGGATACCAGAGATGCACACATTGCACAAGAGCTACAGGAGACAAAAAAAAACCGGCCTCGCCGAAGCGGGGCCGGTCATTGACCGAAAGGTTACTGCCCGAAGGCCTCAACCTTAGTTAACGATCGTGCTCTCCTGAGCCATAATAGGCTTCTGGATTGTTGCGGAGCTTACCTCAGCAACGATACGAGCGTCACCAGATGCTTTTGCTCTAGCATTGACACGGTAGCACAGTGTCTGCCTTGGAGAAAAATGATCATATGGTGCGAAAGTGACGGTCTGGCCAGAGATCGTTCCCTCGACATCGCCAGAGATGCTCTCTGGTACGACTTCTGGTGGGAAGCGAACAACAACTACGACGTTGTCGTCAGACTCAGAACCTTGGTTTGTCACTTCGATGCAGTAGCTGGTTGGCTCGCCAACGCAGACTGGATCCGCAGTGTCGTTGATGCACATTGTCAGAGCAGGACGCCCTTTCCAACGTGTGGTGAACTCGGCGCAGTCACAGCAGCCCTGGCAGTTGTTAACAGATACACGGTTGGTATAGCAACCAGGTGTGCAGCTGTAAAGTGTCAGGTTGAAAGTAACCTTCTCGCCAGGATTCATCTGCTTCAGTCTCCAAACAGCCTGGTTGCCGTTGATGCGTGCGCCCTTAGCGGAAACAATAGATGTCGCGCTTGGAGCACAGTCAGTAACAACAACTTGTGTCAGAGGCTTATCGCCAACGTTAGTAACAGTGATAGTGTAGTCGGCATTTTGGCCGATTTGTACTTCTTTAGGACCAACTTTCTCGATCTCAACGCACTCTAGGCAAACGATACACTTAGAGGTGCAAGAAACTGAGTCGGCGTTGCAAGCGGTAACGACTGCAGTATTGCAGATCTCGCCGCGCTTGACAGCTTTAAAGCACATGTCGACTCTTTTAGTCTCGCATGGCTCAAGGCAGCCGAGGTTCCATGTAAGCGTTCTCTGTCCGCTGCAGTGCTCAAGACCTTCCGGTACGTTATCGGTGACGACGACGCCGGTTGCTGTGCAGCTGCCACGGTTAGTGACCGTTACAGTGTAGTTGATAGGCTCGCAAGGCTTGCACTCGTCAGGACCGCACTTGCGGCAGGAGAGAACAGGCTTGGCGCAAAGAAGTGAGCAGAAACGAACAGGTGTCGCTGTAGCGCAGAAACATGCACAAAGCTCGCCCTCGCACTCGCACTTAACCCAAACTTTCGTGTGGATGCACTGGTCTTTCTCCATCATGCCGAAATCCCATGTCAGTCTGTTGCCGTCGACTTGCGCCTCAGGCTCACTTCTGATGTAGGTCACGCCTTCTGGAAGAGAGGTGTTGACGATAACGTCGCAGACATCTTTACATGCTTTAACGTTGAATTCCAGTGGGTACTGGTCGCCAAGCATACACATCTTAGGGTTGCTTGCGTATACGGTAATGCCATCAATACAGCAAAGTTCATTGCGGTTTGGATGACGGCATTTTGCTGCAGGCCTGCAAAGAGGTTCGCAGCATGGGGCGGGACACACGCGGGAGCATGGATCGCAAGGATCGCATGTTAAGCATGGGTCTTCGCAGCAAGGTGCGCATGGCTGCTCACAGCAGACTGTTCTTTCGTAGCAGCAATTGCTATTGGAACAGCCTACCCACATGAGTGCCGTGGCACACAAAAAAACCAACGAGGTTAGGATTCCTAGTTGTTTTCGCATTTATTTCTCCTTCGTTTAGAGAGATTTATAGTTGCCAATTTTATGTTGCCCTTGGAATAAGAACCGATAAGGGCTAGGAATGAAAAATGCCAGACTTTCGTCCGGCTTACGCTCCCGGCCTGCCTATCAGTCCCTATTCCCACGTAGAGGCGCTGGGCTTGCGACCTCTATGCTCAGGACACTCTATTTCCTTAACTGTCCCTACTTAGGTTGCTAACAGCATGTTAGCAGCCCAGGCAGAGGCATTTAACTGAACTACTCGTAGTGGTAGTTCTGCGGTGAACAGCATGTGTCGTCCCAAAAATGCGGCTTGGGACAGCAGCACGGTTTTTCCTCAAGATAGCAAGGGCCGGTTTCACAAGGTGTGCGGCAAGGTTCGCAGCACTTGAACCAATCACAGCAACAGCCGTTAAGGAGCAAGGTCATCACACCTAAGGCGATCAATGAACATACTTTACTCATTTTGCTGTCTCCTTTGATTGGTTAAAAAAAATTGGTAACGAGGGGGAAATCCCCCTCGTTACACCCAAATGCCAACTACTCTCTTAGTAGCAAGGGCAAGGATTGCACTCTGGCTTAGGAGGGCATGGCTTTGGGCAGCAAGGCTGTTGGCAACATGGTTTTGGACATGGGTCGCAGCATGGATTTGTGTCGCAGCAGCAACCGGTTAAAACGAAGGCAACAGCTGCTAGTGCAGCAATTTTTGTTAGTTTCTTCAACATAGGAATACTCCAATTTTTGTTGTTGGTTTAGGAAAAAGTTAACTTCTTTTTCAAATCCCTTTCTCGATTCTGTTATCGCTTTTCGGTTGCAAGCATCCGAGTAGAAGTCGACACAAATTTCATAAAAAGGTTTTACCTCTGTAGATACGCGTTGTGAAATAATTCTTCCAGTAGATTTTACAATTTCTTTAAACTTTTTTTGAGCTCATGTCGCAAAATCTTGAGGAAGAGATACATAAATTTTTAGGGTAGAATAACGAAAGTTGCGCTGAATCCTTGGTAATCAAACGCTAACATTCCGAACGAATGCCGACGAAAACTAACAGGTGATTTGTTTGAAACTAGAGAAAACTACGCTTTGAGCTTGCCTGTCCAGCCAAGCTTTTTACGCAGCGTGGAGTAGTAATCATGGAAAGAAAGGCTGACCAAACGACACTTGCGTTTAGAAGGTTGAATGCGGAAAACCTCACCGGTGGCCATCTCGAAGTGCGCGAAGCCATCGTATGAAATTTCTACAGGATCATGTTCGCTGAGATATTGGATCTGGATCTCTTTTTTCGGCATCAACACGATCGGGCGATTAGAGATCGTGTGCGGGCTGATCGGCGTAATCACCACGCACTCCAACTCGGGGCTAAGGATCGGTCCGCCGGCGGCAAGAGAGTACGCGGTGGAGCCGCTCGGTGTCGATACGATCACGCCATCAGCAGAAAATGTGTTGAGATAAGCACCATCGACATGGATTGCCAGATCGACAAGGCAAGGGTTGCGCGCTCTGTGAACGGCGATCTCATTCACTGCAAAGCATCTGTCGCAGTTAACAGTTGACCCCTCAAGAATGATGCGTTCCTGAACAGTATATTCACCGTTGATGAGTTTCTCCAATGTCGGATAAATTTCTGTCACGGGGACGTCAGCCATGAATCCTAAACTGCCAAGATTGACCCCAACGATAGGAGCTTCCAAGTCAATGTGACGATGGATCAGCCGCAAGATTGTTCCGTCACCGCCAAGAGAGATGGCGATTGTGATATCCTTAGCAGGCACGCTAGACAGTGGAGCTGCATCGATTTCGCCAGCTTCTTCATCCTCTACGACCACCTTAACACCTCGATTCTCCAGATATTCTCGGATGCCGATTGCAATGCTTTTCGACTGCCTCTTACCAATATTTGGGAATAGCGCCATTACTTTTTGTTTGGTCATGATGCGGGGTCCTTTTATCCGTTTTATCGAGCCTTTGCTGCCCGACTGAATGTCGAGGTGCAAATTTAGCAGACTCTACCCTCTATTTAATTGAAAAATCGGTATTTAGGCAACTTTGATCTCTCATTTATCATGATCTCAATGTTTTAATAAAATCTTTATATAAAAAATAAAATAAAAACATATAATTATACCTTTAAAAAGCAAATAGGTTTGTTATGATAGAAAATACCAGATTTACCGGTGAACATTCATATTTAGAAAATGAAGTAGATCAAGTTAAAACTGAGAGTTCTTGGAACACAAGAGCCGTTAAATGGTTTAGAGTCCCAGAGGGAAGTGACGACGACAGGAAAAATCGAAAAATTTTAGCAATTTTTCTGGCGGTAATTTTGTCCTCTACGATCATCGGGATTATCCCTGTTGTTTTAGCTGCAAAAGAATGGAAAAAGCAAGATCAACAAAAGCGTGTAGAGAATTTTGATCAAGAGACCCCAAAACTGCCAATTGTTGAAAATGTAGCCTCTTCGGTTCCGCAACCTAAGACTGTTGTGACGTTGTTTTCCCTAATGAACAAGCTTGCCAAAGAAGGAAAGGGATTGCCTCCGCTGCCTGCAAAACCACCGAGAAATCTCTCTTTAGAGTCAACCGACGTACCGGAAACCGTCGATTCGAAAGATTATGTTGAAATAAGAGAGGTTATTTCAACAAAAGACAGGTTCTGGAATGCAGATCATTATTCCTTTATGGGAGACGAAAATAAGCAACCTGATGATTCGCAAATATTTCTCTATTTACGATATGGAAAAGACGGTAAAAAAATCAAAGAGCCGCTTCTGCAAATGCTCGGTTCAGGAGGCAGTAAAACGGCAATAGAGGTATCAGATGGCAAGGCTCTCTTAATGACAAAAAACATGGAAGAAAACTACCGGCATTGGCCTGAAACAGTACAAACACAATGTCGAATGGCCGACAACCTTAAAAAGATCGGCTTGCTAGGTGTTGCTGCAGAAAAAGTTTATGTTTCTTCGAATGAGCAATCAGAGTCCTATTTTCCTGCCTATGTCACAGACAGCTTCGATGAACTTGCCAAAAGAGGCATATATGTAGTCGATAGAAAGAATTCCTATAGCACAAAATGGCAAGAGAAATTGTTTACAAACCAAGCTGATATATGGGATGCAAAAAATTGGGGACCGGTTATCGATACGTTAATGGAAGATATTTCCAAGCTGATCTATTATGGACTACCGTTTTGGGGTGATTCATTTAACCTGGCGGTGGTTGAAGATCAAAACGGCTATAAAATTAGATATTTTGGATTTGATTATTCTGCCGTGGTTGATATCGACAATACCTTAGAACTAGAAGCGTATCGTGGACATGAGGAAAGGCTTGTTAATTGTTTTAAAAATACCATTTTGATGTCACTAGAAAAGGTGTTGTTTAATGAATTAGATATCGAATTCGGAGGATTACCATCCGACGCTTATGGATTAATCGAAGACATCATGACCGAATATTCCGAAGACTTTCTACAAATCTTTTTTGCTTTGGAGAACAGTCACTCTCCAGCATTACAGGTTTAGGAGAGCCAATAAATTCAACATAACGATTGATTATCGGGGCAAACCGTTCCTCAATCCATTCAAGATCTTGTTGTGTGCGCCCTTCAAAGCGGATGCTCGCTAAGGGCTCAGTGTTGGAGGGGCGAACAATCGCCCAGGCGTCAGGATAATGAATGCGAATACCATCGATGGCGATGATTTCGGTACCTTCCTCGCAAGACAATTCTTGATAGAGTTCATCAATCAATTCCAGGCATGCAGACCGCTCGCAAGGCAGACGGTACGTAGGACTGCTCACGCAATTCGGCAGAATAGCCACCATTTCTTCAAGAGTTAGCTTTGACTCATGCAGCATTTCAAAAAGTCGCATCATACTGTAAATACCATCATCAAAGCCAAAATAGCGATCAGAGAAAATGGTGTGACAGCTGATCTCTCCGCCAATGGCAGCATGATTATCAGACATCATTTTACTGACGTTGCTGATTCCTGTTTTAGCAATAAGGGGAGTCCCTCCCCAATTTTTTATCAACTGATGCAAGAATAACGAGCTGGAGATGTCAAAGACTACACGTGAATCGGGATTGTTTTCCAATAACGGTTTGGAAAAAAGAGCGAGCAGCTGATCGCCTTTGATAAGTAGTCCTTTTGATGTCATCGGCGCCATCCGGTCGCAGTCTCCGTCAAGTCCAATCCCAATCCAACCAGGTGAGTTCAACACGACTTTCTTGAGATCGGCCATGTTTTTTTCTGATGTGGGGTCGGCAACATGGTTGGGATATGTTCCGTCGACTTCAGAAAAAAGAAGGCTCACCGAATCTTCCCACTGCATGGCTTTGATTAGCGCCGGCAGCACGGTTCCGGCAGCGCCGTTGCCACAGTCGATGACTGCATCTATTTTCTTTCCGACAAGATGAGAGAAGTGCGTTGCAAGATAGTCAATGTAGTCGGTAATCAGGTCATAGTCTTTGCATACTCCTAGCTGAGGAGACATAGAGATGAAGGATTTACTGAAATAGAAGTCACGGATAGTGCGGATCTCGTCACCGGATACTGCGCGTTGACCGAGCCTGATTTTTATGCCGTTGTAGTTTCCTGGATTATGCGATGCAGTGATCATAAGAGCAGCATCGACTGAAAGCTTGTGCGAGGCATAGTACATGACAGGCGTGGTACAGGTGCCGATATCTATGATGTCAAAGCCATGCTTAAGAAGCGTATTTACCATTGCAGCTTTGATAGGAGGGGAGTGTACGCGCCCATCGCTACCGATAGCAAGCGTTTTTACTGTATTATCGACCGTACGTAGATAGGTAACGATCGCTAAAGCAATGTCGGGGATGTCCTCTACAGCTATCTGTTCATCAACAATTCCTCGGATATCATACTCGCGAAAAATTGCAGGATCAGCTTCGGCAAGAAGGAATTGAAGCCTTAGAAAAAATAAAAGAAAAAAAGATAACCGCTTCATGAGGAAACATGTTCCGGCTGTGTCGACAAATCAAATTGACGGGTTGCTGTTTTCAATATTTTCTTAGGCGTTAACCCTATTTCATCCATCAATAGACTATGTTTGCCATGCTCGATAAAAGCTTCAGGAATACCGCAGTTGACCACTTCAACATGGTGATAGCCCTGAGCCATCAGAAAGCTGTTAATAATGACTCCGAGTCCTGATGTGACAGAATGTTCTTCGATGGTAATCACTTTCTGGTGGGTTGCCAACAAATTGCAAAGGAGCTCGGTATCGAGTGGTTTGACGAAGATCGCATCCATCAGTGTCGCAGTGATTCCATGTTGTTCCTGAATCAACGAACGTAGTTCCATGCCTGTTTCTGCCAGATGGCCAAGCGTAATGATGAGAATGTCGCTGCCTTCAGCGAGAACCTCGCCTTTTCCCAATTCTCTCGAATCTTTCGACGGATTATCTTCGGTCGGCAGGTTGGGATAGCGGATTGCTGTCGGTCTCTCCCATGAGAAAGCGGAATTGAGCAGTTCACGGAGCAATGTACCGTTCCTGGGCTGACAGATCACCATATTGGGCATCGCATTCAAGAACGAGATATCATAAATGCCATTATGCGTCACTCCATCGCCCCCGGCAATCCCGCCGCGGTCAAGCGCAAAAACAACGGGAAGCTCTTGCAGGCAAACATCGTGGAAAAGGTTGTCGAAGCCTCGCTGCAGGAACGTTGAGTAGATGGAGCAGACCACTCTTTTATCGCCGCCATGCGCGATGCCGCCACAATAGGTAACAGCATGAGCCTCGGCGATGCCAACGTCGATGCAGCGATCAGGGAATTTTTCCATCAGCCCATCAAGGCACGATCCTGCCGACATTGCAGGGGTGACGACGACAAGGTCAGAATCTTCTTCAGCCATGCTGAGAAGATGTTTTCCGAAGACTTTAGGGAATGTTGGTTTTGTTTCAGGCGTTGGCAGAAACTTTCCCGTATTGGGGCAGAATGGTTTGGCCCCATGATAGGTGACGGGGTTTTCAATCGCCTTCTCCATCCCTTGCCCTTTATTGGTCAACAGATGAAGAACAACAGGCCAGTTCGAGTCTTTAATGCGCTCAAAAGCGCTGATAAGCTCACCGATGTTATGCCCATCAAAAGGTCCCAAGTATGATAATCCGAACTGTTCAAAGTAGGCTGCGGAACTGAAAAGGTTCTTCAGCGATTCCGCTACCTTGCGTCCTTGTTTCGATAGAATCCCTCCGCATCCCGGCAAGCGAGAGATGATCGAATCCAACTCTTGGTGGATTCTGTTTGTTGTGGGGTTGCTTACCATTCGACTAAGGATATTGGTGATCTGACCGACATTTTTGGAGATCGACATCTCGTTGTCGTTGAGGATAACAACAAATCGTTTCATATCGCGCGACACGTTGTTGAAAGCTTCTAGCGACATGCCGCATGTCAGCGTAGCATCACCGATGATGGGAATAATATATTCGTTGCGGTTGTTCAAGTCGCGAGTTTTTGCCATTCCTAGCGCTAGCGACAAGGCTGTTCCCGCGTGGCCGGCGTGAAAATGATCGTGCGGCGATTCTTTAGGATTGCTAAACCCGCACAATCCTTTGTATTGGCGGATCGTCTCTAAACGGTCATTTCTTCCGGTAAGGATTTTATGGGTGTAAGTCTGATGGCTGACATCCCAAATAAATTTATCTTCAGGGGAGTTGAAGACACGATGGAGAGCAATGGTCAGCTCCAGGCTCCCCAAATTAGAGGCTAAGTGTCCACCGGTAATCGAAAGTACATTGATGATGCGATGGCGGATCTCGTCGGCAAGCTGATTGAGCTCATCGACAGTAAGATGCTTTAATGTTTCAGGACCGCTAATTGTATCGAGTATCTGGTAGTTCATGAATTTGACCCTCAGTGATATTATTGTTCAGGATCAAATTCTTCTGTCATCGGCTTCTTGTTGCGATCCATTTCCAACTCGCCATCTCGTTTTTTGATGAGTACTTCGATCTTTTTTTCTGCGTCGGCAAGCCGCTTACCGCAAGAAGTGATTAGCTTGTCGGCTTCCTCGTAGAGCGTCAATGACTCATCCAAAGTTACGGTACCGGAGTTCATTTTCTCCAAAATCTCTTCTAAACGGCTGAATGCCGATTCAAAACTTAGCTCTTTTTTCACTTTCCCCGAAGCTCGTTAACGGTTGACTTTGCTTCCCCATCAGATAACATGATGCGGATCTCATCATTAAGGCGCAGTTGATGTATCGAACTTATAACCGAACCATCTTTTTCAGAAAAGGCAATACTGTAGCCTCTGCTAAGCAGCGTTTTGGGGTCGATCGCTTGCAGTGTTTTCGTCAGGGACAGCAACTTCTGCTGACGCTCGGCATGTTTTTGCTTCCATGACTGCAGGATAAGACGGCGGTACTGCTCCAACTTGATGCCGTACTGTCTGATCAGCGTAATGGGATTTAAGGCTTGAATATGCTGCTGATGCCCTTTTAAGACGAGTTTTTTCTGTTGCAAAAACTGCTGCATCGAGACATCGGTCCGATGTTTGATATCATCGAGACGCTGCATCCAAATACCAAGAACCGCGTATGGTGAAGCCAGCATCGGCTGCTTGGCGATGCTTGTCAACTGCTGGCGGCAATGGCGCAGCTGGTGCCGGATCGTCTGCTGCAGCCGACGATCAAGCTGTCTCAGCTTATCAATTTGCGATTCTTTTTCGGCAATCACCATCTCCGCAGCAGCGGAAGGGGTAGGTGCGCGGACGTCTGCAACATATTCGGCGATGCAGTGGTCAGTCTCATGCCCTACAGCGCAAATGATCGGTATGCGGCTCTGAAATACCGCTTCAGCAACGATCTCCTCATTGAAAGCCCAGAGATCCTCAATACTGCCGCCGCCTCTACCGACAATGATTACATCGACAAGATCGTGGTCGTTGAACTGCTTGATCGCTTTTGCGATCTCGCCGGCGGCTTCGCTACCCTGTACACGAACAGGGTTTAGGATCAAGTGAAAGCCAGAGAAACGGCGGGTGAGCACATTTAAGATATCTTGTATCGCCGCACCGGTAGGGCTGGTAACAACGCCGATCCTTTTGGGAAAACGGGGTATCGCTTTTTTATGCTCAGGCTTGAACCAACCGCGCTTATAAATCTCTTTTTTAAGCTCCTCAAGTCGAAGAAGCAGCTCGCCAATGCCGGCAAGGCGCAGTTCTCTGACAAGTACCTGGTATTTCCCTGAAGGGGGATAGACGTTCAGCTCGCCACGGACAATCACTTGATCGCCATCTTTAGGAGGGGCCTTCAGCTTCATCGCATCGCCACGAAACATTATAGCACTGATTTGTGCTTGATCGTCCTTGATAGAGAAGTACATATGTCCAGACGATTGTTTCTTGAAATTACTAACCTCGCCCTGAACCCAAATTAAAGGAAAGGTCGATTCCAGGCTTAGCTTGATCGCTTGAGTGAGCTGAGATACAGAAAGGATCGGCGCTTCTTTTTTCGCTTGCGAGGTCATTATTTTTCCAGTACAGAACAGACAGTATCTATAGAATCATGATTTTCATGAAATTTTGCAAGTGCAGGAAAAAAGAAGAGGAGGCATGATGCGAATGGGAGGCGCATATGAGCGGATCGGTCTCAAAATTCCCGGGAAAAAAGGTTTTAGTAGTTGAAGATCACTACCTTAATCAAGAATTGATCATCGGGATCCTTCAATTGATGGAGTGTGAAGTTACCATAGCTGCCAATGGCGATGAGGGGGTCAGGTTCGCTCTCGAAGGAGACTTTCATCTCATCTTGATGGACATCATGATGCCTGTAAAAGATGGCTATGAGGCGACACGTGAAATCCGTGCAACACAAAGAAAGCGGATCCCGATCATCGCATTGACCGCCTGTGCTATGCCCGGAGATCGAGAACGCTGCCTTGAAGCAGGAATGGACGCCTATCTCGCCAAACCTCTAGATTTTGAGAGTCTGGAAGCGTTATTAAATAAATACCTTAACTGATTTAAGCGTTTTCTAAAATTCTATTGAATTCACCATTAGAACAAGTTATAATGACTATTCCTTATGTGAAATTGGGAGATGATCATGACATTCGCTTCGCGCCCCGTAGTCATTGCCGGGAACTGGAAAATGCACAAAACAGCGAAGGAAGCTGTCGATTTTGTCAATGCGCTTGCACCTAAAGTAGCACAGTCGCAGGCTTCGGTATTTCTTGCTGTTCCTTTTACGACGATTCATCCTGTTGTCGAAGCGCTGAACGGCAACAGCCATATCACAGTCGGAGCGCAGAATATGAATGACGCCGATGAAGGAGCTTTCACCGGAGAAATCGCCGGTAAGATGCTATTAGAGGCAGGCGCCAAGTTCGTAGTTCTAGGGCATTCGGAGAGACGTCATATTTTTGGCGAAACAAGCGCTTTTATCAATAAAAAGGTGAAGCGCGCCCTTGCCGATGGACTAAAACCCATCGTATGTTTCGGAGAAACGCTTGAAGAGCGCGA
>JACKPN010000007.1 GCA_024233575.1 Chlamydiales bacterium | reverse complement strand
GCAGGTCAGCATGATAATGAACGGATAGCAAACGGAAACGACAGGGTGGATGATCCGCATCATCGTTTCAAATCCCAGGTTGGCCATGACGGCAGTGATCATCAACATCACAATAACGCTATAGCTATAAGCATCATCTTTTTTCCAGATCTCATCAGAAAGCAAGCGGCTCAACGTCATTGTCAGGCTGACCACCGTCGTCAAACAGGCAAGGGCTACTGCCAAGTTGGCAACAGCGCCAAGAACAGGGCCGAGAACATGTTGCGCCAGCTGCGTGATCAACGCTTCAGGCGCAACGTCTGCAAGAACTGCGCTGTGGTTAGCGGCAGCCCGCGCCAATCCCAAATAAACCATGGCAAGAAGCAAGCACCCTAATATCCCTCCTTTCAAAGTCATTTTAAAGATCATTGCCGGCGCGTCTTTGATCTTGTGTGAAACAATCGCCCATATCCCCGAAGAGAAATAGATCGCAGCGATGAGATCCATTGTGTCATACCCTGTTGAGAGGCCCATCCTAAACGCACCCCATGGACGCAGACCGTTGCTCGCCGGGTCTGCAACTGATGTGTTCCCCTTGAAGATAATCAGGAGTAAGCATCCGATCAGCGCAGGAGACAGGACATACCCCAGCGCAGGCAGAATATACCGTTGCTTCCAGCAGCACAACAACGCCGCCGTACAGAAGGCCACTGCAAATACCCACAATGGTACCGAGGGAACAAAAGAGGCAAATGCTGCATACGAAACAGTGACGCAACGAGGTAAAACAGCAAAAGGCCCTAACAAAGCCATTGTGATGACAAGAAGTGCAGTTCCGGGAATCTTTCCTGCCTGGTGGAAAAATCCGATGCACTTACCATGAAAAAGCGTAGCTCCCAGCAACCCAAGTAAAGGGCCGCCGATAGCCGTCAGTAGAAGACCGAAAAAGGCCCAATTAAACTGATCTTGCGCCTCAATGCCCAAAATCAAAGGGAATATCGCATTTCCCGCTCCAAAAAACATTGAAAAGATAGCAAAAGCCATTGATATCAATGTACGATCAAAAAACTGTCGCATTGTTCTTTCCTGTGAGGATGATTTAAAAAAAATAATTGATGTAATTTCTTAAAAAAAGGAAATAGATGTGCCCTTAGGGCACGACAAAGACGACAGCTGATGCTGTGTTGTTAAAAAAAGAAAAAGGGATCAATGATGATATTCTACTCATATTGATCATATTACACAAAAGCGGCATTTACAACAAGCGAGTCCCATTAGGGATCGCCTTGTCCGGAGAGCAAAGGACCACTTCTTTATCACAGACAAAACCTGTGACAAGAACTTCGGAAATATAGGGACCTATCTGCTTCGGAGGAAAATTAGTAACGCAAAGCACCTGTTTGCCAACGATCTCATCTGGCGAGTATGCCTGTGTAATTTGAGCGCTTGACCGTTTAATCCCCAGTTCGTTACCAAGATCGACCTTGATTTTATACGCCGGACGGCGCGCTTCGGGAAATTCCGTTGCTTCAACGATTGTACCTATGCGCAATTCTACTTTTGTGAAATCATCCCAAGAAATCATGTTCATCCTTATTTCTCCAAATAATAATATAGTTCGCCTAGTGTGCGCGTCACGCTGTAGTCGATGACCATCTCGCGCGTACCCGGTCCCTTCATCAGCCAAACAAGCGGTTCGCGGCCCAGCATACCCACTGCCGCCCAAACGGTTCCTATAGGTTTTTCGCCACTTCCTCCCGTGGGGCCGGCGATGCCGGAAACAGCAATGCCGCAATCTGCTTGTGTGACGTCGAGAAGCCCGCACAGCATTTCCCGCACCGTTTCTTCGCTGACAGCGCCTTTCTCTTGCAACGTCATTGCTGATACTCCTAGCAGCCTCTCTTTCATAGCATTACTATATGTCACGCAACTGCCGACAAAATACTCGGATGCTCCGGCAATAGCTGTAAGCCGGGAGGCGATGGCGCCGCCTGTGCAGGATTCGGCGGTAGCAAGGGTAAGTTTTTTTTCAATCATCCGCTGATGGACAGCGGCTTCAATGGTGCCGTCGCTGCTTTCAAATACTTTGCCGGTAAAAGCAGACGCCAACGCTTCACAGCATGCCTCGACCTCTTCCGCTGCCTCGCCTGATAAAGTTACGCTAACGCGCCCGGGGTATGGATAGATGCCGAAAGCGACTGAAGAATATTTCTTTTGCAAATCGCGGATGACCGGATCTACCGCCGACTCGAAAGTATTGTGCAAATGAACCTGACGTACACTGCGAGCAGCGGTAGGCCGCTGCTCTCGTAGATAGGGAAGAACATAGTCCTCTGCAAGATGACGCATCTCTGAAGGCACTCCTGGAAGAAGAAAAAGAAGACGCTCATCTTCTTTGAACAAAAGTCCTTGAGCTGTGCCGATTGCATTAGAGAACAGCTGCGCTTTCACGGGCAAGGTGGCCTGATCTTTGATGCTGCTCAGTTTGCTGCCATAGCGGTCGATGAGCAGTTGTGCGATCTGCTCATTATAAGCGAAGTCGGAACGAAAGTACTCAGCCGCAGCTACGCGGGTAACATCATCCACGGTAGGCCCTAACCCTCCTGTGGCAATGACAGTATCGGTGCGTGCAAACGCCTCGATTAGACTGGAGAGGATCGCCGCTGTGGAGTCGCCAACGACAGTGACCCTGTCGACAACATACCCTGCTTGATGCAACTGGCGACAAAGAAAAGCGGCATTGCTGTTAATGGTTGCACCGGAGAGCAATTCATTGCCGATCGTTATGATTTCCATAGGAAGCCTCAGGTGATGACTTGCAGGTTTTTCTTCTGCAGCTGGGGGTGATGGTTGACCCAGCTGAACGCTTCTTTACCCAAGCGCATGGGGATATTGATCTGTTGACCTTCGACAAGAAACGGGGTCGGCACGGTATGTTTACGCTGCCATGACTGGATCGTACGAAAGAGGGCAGTATTGGGAAAAGCGTCGCTATCGTCAACTTTCAGCACTTCCATTTTATTCAAGTCCTGGAAAATCTGCGGGTAGGAAAACTGCACGCCCCAAGTGATGCTATTAGGTCCCAAGACCATCGGACGGAATTTTCCGTCGATACTGGAATAGTCCATAAAGTGCGCTTGCAGCTGTACTGCGGGACGGCGAAGGCGAACGACCTGTTGTCCTTCAGCAACAGGAACGGCGTAGAAGACGTCGAAGCTTCTGGAAAACACGGAAGAAAACAGCGGACGGAATGTTGCTGGGGCAGGCAGTTCTCCCCTCTTCAACGTTTCAACATAATCGTGGTAACAAGCAAGAAACCGTTCATAAGAGACCTCGGAAGATCCCGGAGCGCACACCGTCCCGGTCCGGACAATATGAAACGGCCGTAAAGCATCAAAGAGACTATGCATCTCCTCACTATCAACAAGCATCTGGATCTTCAGCCACTTCGACGCTTGAAGAGGTTGCTGGTCTGCTTCGCTAACTGTAGGAATTGCTGTCATGCACGTTGCTTCTTTTTCTTCTTATCATTGCAAAAGGATAACAGAAAAAGCCAAAGAATGCCAATACAGATGGCGCTGTCAGCGACATTAAAGACAGGATAATCATACGACCAAAAGACAAAATGGAACATGTCAACGACATGTCCATAGATGAAGTAGTCAACGATATTGCTGATCGCCCCCGAGACAACCAGCGCAAGCGGCATGTCCCACCTTCTGTTCTTATTGAGGAATAGAGCGTAAACAGTGATCGCAGCCACAAAAAGGATGCGAAAAACCATCAGGTAGTCCTGGTGTTCCGAGAACAAACTCCATGCCGCTCCATAATTGACAGCATGGGAGATCGAGAACTCAATGCCATAGAAATTTTCAAAAACGCCGATACCGCCATAGGGGTACCAAAGCGTTTCTGAATTCATGGGCGGAATATAGGCATGCGTCCATAATTTGGAGACGAAATCCAAAACAAAGACGGCAAGGCCGAGCAAGATAGCTTTCCCTCGTCCTTTAGAACCTTTCATCTGTCAAATGAGTCCTTTCTCTACTTGCTCTTGCGCTCTGACTGTCATCGTTGCGTAAGGGATAGCTTCCAAACGCGCCTTAGGGATCTCCTCACCGGAAATATCGCAGACGCCGTAGCTGCTCTCGTCGATTTTTTCCAGAGCGCGGTCGATCTGCCGGAGCAAGTCGTACTCTTTGCTGGTAACTTCCAAGTTGATTGTTCTGTCAAAATCGTCAGTACCTTGGTCTGCCTGGTGTTGCGAGTATCCAGTAGCATCGTCAGGCCTTTTGACTTCTTCAGTCGTACCGCGCAATGTTTTTGTCAACTGAGTGCGCATTTCTGTTAAACGTTCTTTAAAGACTTCGATTTCTTTCTTTGTTAGTCCCATAGGGCTCTCCTTAGCATATTCGGGCTTTCGCCCCCATATTGATTATTTTTGCATAACTCCTGCAGGGTTTATTCTACCCTAGGAGCTGTTTTTATTAAAAATTATCTTTGTGCCCCTGCCGTTCCTTTTTTACGCATGGACTCTATCGCTTCCATCAGTTCACCGATCTCGGTAAAACGGCGGTAAACGCAAGCAAAACGGATGTAGGCGATAGGATCCATTGTTTGCAGGTATTTCATCACCATATCGCCAAGCTCTGTCGTCGACACCTCTTTTTGCTGTCGCTGCAGCAGTTCAAGGCTGATTTTCGCAGCCAGTGCTTTCACCTGGTCGTTGCTGACTGTTGTATGGCGGCAGGCGGCGATCAGGCCGTCGACCAGCTTCTGTTGGTTGAAATCTTCGTAGCGGCCATCACGCTTCAGCACTTGCATCGTCAGCTCTACGGTTTCAAAAGTAGTAAAGCGCCGCTGGCAATTTTGGCACTCGCGGCGCCGGCGAATCGCATTTTGTTCCGCAGCATCACGGGAGTCGGTAACTTTGAGTTCTTTGTGTTGGCAGAACGGGCATTTCATGACTAGTCTCCGTCAAGTAGTGGAAAATGCTTGATAGTCTTTTTCCGGTCTTTATTTCAAGCTATGCCGTTGAGGCTATATTGAAAATAATTCAATGATAGCCACTTATGTCAATCAGATATGGTACAAAAAATCCGTATTTACCTATAATCCGGCGAAAAAATTACCCGGTCATCATTTGCGAAACAATTAAAAAACAAACTTTTACTCGTCATGCATAAAATGAAAAGCATACTAAAGATTACGCACAAAAACAAATTTCAAACGAGTTAGGAAATCATCTTAATAATTTTGCAAACGGCCCCTAATATTAACCATCAACAACTTTTTTGTCCATGCGCTTATCAGCTTCAGCTCCCGCTTATATCGGTCGTGGCCAGTATTTCTATTCACCGATTCGTGCCCCCGAAAAACCAACGACGGTTTCTGAGTCCCTTTCGATAGAGGAAGATCCTTGCTCTTTAGCAGACAGAATTGTAGAACCACCGTCTCCGCAGCCTTCGCTCTTCCTTTCCGAGCGCCCCTACCATACGCTTGCCGGTTTCGCTTTGGACATCATACATGGGCGAACACAGATTCGAGCTGAAGAGATCGACAGCATCCTGCGGCCAATGGAAGAGACGATGAAAAAAATCCATGACAGGCTGACCCCAATAATCACTTTCGGCAACGTACCTCCGCTATTTACTCTTTGTTTAAATAGCACCTTGATACCGGATGGTGATGATGCACCAAAGTCGGTAAAAGAAATGCCCGCGAAATATGATCATCAAATCGAGGTGATCATCGACGATATCAATAGCTGCGCAGCAATGCATGCTGAAAAGCACTCCATCGTATATGTCGAATATCTTCAGTTAATTCTGCTTATCCAAATCTGCAGTCTTTTTTCCGAGCATATTAATTTTGACATCGACCTGCTTGGAAAACGTTTCATCAACACGCCGCTACTTGAGGATACCGCACACACCCTCACAAAAATGCTTGGCGTTTCCTTGCCGTGTGCGCCTCACAAAATGACGGACCTCATTTCTGCATTGCACGCTCTCAAGCCTCATGGTCATTTGACCAATCCTCAAGCTAAAATCCTTGCCATCCCAGACACCCCCTACCGCCTTGTACTCTTTGGAGAAGAACATGTCTCAAATTACGAAACCCTTCTGCAAACACCGATCAGCAAAGACGAGTTGGCGAAATGCAGGGATGAAAAAGACATCGTTACGCTCCTTAAGGAGCGTATGGATGGGGTAGAGCAACAGTTTCTTTCTTTTGCCTTAGCTCATATCGTCGATGGCGACAGCAAAGGCCTGCTAAGGGTTTTCGCGAAGAACAAAGAACTTTTCTCTAAACTTCTCGCATGTACAAAGTCATTAAAAGAGACGTTAACGATCAAGTTGGAAGAGAGAGCAATCGATCATTACCATAAAGCCGTTCTTGCCATACTTAACGCTGCCCCTGACCGGACCATTGAAGTCGCTGAGGGCGCCTACGCCTCGTTAACCAATAACAATCGTATAATCCCGTCAGGTATTGATGCTTTTAAATGGATATTTAAACGCTGCGGTGAAAAGCTATTTCCATCGGATTTCCCGGATCTACATGATAAGACTTGCGCACATCTCCGGCATGGTAAAAAGGAAAAAGAAGCGCTCGATTGTATTCGCTACTTTTGGGTTAGAAAGGTGACGATCGAAAACGTCATTGGCTGGATACCAAGCAACCCTGATGCCGCTGTTCCCAGGATATTCAATATGCTTGCGCTTAATCTTGCTAACAAAATCATGGCGAAGCATCAGGAAAGCGGTGTCAATGAGCTATTCACATACCTGAAAGATAAAGTCAAACCGATCTATGAACAAGATGTCATCCCCTATAATACAAAGCTTGATAGAGCTGCCTGCTTAATGGGTAAAAATCGATCATCTATCTCTCCGAAACGAAAAATACAAAATTCGGTATCCTTCAGCTGATCTGTATGTTGAGTGTTCTGGTTTAATATAATTATCATTTGACGCAATTAAGGGCATGACCGTCTCCTTTGTATCGTTGTATCAGTGCGTATTGGGATTAGCATATTAAACAGCTGCCGCTATCTTGATAACGGGGTTCGATGTACGATCGACATCAGCTGCGGTAGAGCGCTTCGATGCGATCTTCAAGCTGACATAGCTCGTTGCCAAGACGACGAAGGCCATAGTAGAAGACGAAGAAGCTTTCAAGCTCATCGATAGGATACTTTTTTGTCAGACGTGTCTCACGATACCGCTTGAGCTCGCTGTCCAAAGCCTCCATGCTGCGGACGAGCTCAACCTTTAGCTCCTCACTGCGTCGCTCGTCGAGGCTAGAAGAGACTTTCTTAAAATGCTCTTCGATTGTCGCCAACGTCTCCATGGTGCAGTCAAGGAGCTCTGTATCACACAACTGTCCCAACACTTTTTTGTTCAAGTCCTTGATCTCGACAACGATCTCGAAGATATCTTCCAGATGCTCGATGAGGAAAGTCCAGTCTTCCATCGACGAACGCGTGCGTATTTCAATGCGCGACTGTTCCAAGAAGTCATGGCTTTGGCGGATCAGCTCGACGATCTCGCGCATATAGCGCTCGCACAGCTTCTTACGCGTGTCGTGCCCGGCATCGCTCGTGATGGCAACACGGAAGAATTCGCGCAGCTTGTCCAGCGCAGAAACAATATTGAGACGCACTTTCCGCGTTGCCTGTGTTGGCCACAGAGTGTGCATGACGACAACAGCGACGAGAATGCCTAAACAGGAGTCCAAAAAACGGAACAGGGCAAATGCCCATGGGCTGACCTCAGGACGAAGCCCCCACAAAACCATCACTACCGCAACGGAGAGGGAGGCAATGCGCACGCTGTCTTTCAGCTGCATCGCCGAGCAGATAATAACAGTGCAAAAGATGCTGAAGCCTAGCGATACGGCATTAGCGCCGAACAAGACGGTGAAAAGACCGCCCATCAAGCAACCAACGAGAGTACCAAGAAAACGTATCCATGCAGCTAGATAGGTGCCCCCTAGATACGCCTGTATGACGACGATCGCTGTCAATACCGTCCACAATCCGCTGACAAGGCTGTCGGGGCGGTCAAGAGTTTGTGCGAAACCGATTCCAAGAAAAAGGCTTAACGTCGCAGCAACGCCACCTTTTACGGCTAGGCGGAACTGGACGTTGTCGACAATATTGGTAAGTAAGGTGCTGCCTCGTCCTGCCACGTCAGATATGCGTGCCGAATTCGGCGACTGTCGGGTTAGTCAAGCGCAGGTAATCTTTATAGCTCATTTTGATCATGTCAGTATGGGATCCTGCGTTAAAAACGATCTCCTTGTCATTTTCCAAAAACTTATCGACATAAACCTCTAAGCCATACAGATGGCCGAACGGCGGTTCTGCACCGACTTCATATTCCGGGAAAATCTCGGCGAGTTCATCTTCGGAAGCCAGCTGGATGTCCTCACCGTCGGTCAAATTTTTCAAGCTGTCGAAGTCGATCATATGAATCGACGGCAGCACGCACATTACAGGATCACCATCGATATTGACGATGACCGATTTAACAACCTGCTTACCGGGAACATGCTGTTCGCCGGCGATTTCCTGTGCGGTATACGCTTCAGGATGCTGCAGGACTTCATACTTCACGTTGTTCTCATCTAGAAAGGTGATGAGTCTCTTTGAGGCAGCCATGGTTTTCTCCTTTTCAACATTTCGCTGTTTGTTGTTTTTCCGGCTCTTTAGCATCTTGAGCCTGCAAATAGCTGCTGCTCTTGATGTAGACGTAAACGCGTGTGCGATAAACGTCGTCAATCTGATATACCTGCGCAGGCTCCCAGCCAGGGATGGCAAAGGTGTTGGAGATGATGATCGTTCCCGGCTTCAGCTCTTCATTGAATTTCTGTACAAGACGCTCCATCGCCTTCGGAAACAGGTAGCAGACGACCAAAGAAGCATCATTAAGGGGCATCTTAAACAGATCGCGCCGCAAGAATTTGACGTTGGTAACGGCATTCCATCCCGCAAGCAGCTTCGAAAACAGGTAAGGGATCGGCGAATTTTCATACCCAATCACCTGACAGTGCGGCATCGCTCGAGCAATCGGCACCGCCAAAGTCCCCCAGCCGGATCCCAGATCGTAAATCGTCCCTTGTGTGCTCATCGGTATCGACGCAAAAATCTTCCGCTTCACTGCCTGTGATGTTGGCATCGGCGAGATCCCGTTTTTGAATGTCCACCAGACGACGGACAGCCAAATCCAAAAAATCACCGCCATCAAACTAAAAAATATTACCCACGTGATCATTAATAACTCCCATCAGAAGTTTTTAAAATCGCTGTTTACCCTTTTTTTCGCAAGATGTAGTATGCCCTTTTAATGGAGAATGATGATGAAGCTGGATGTCTATGACGAACAGGTAGTGAGCGAAATACGCGATCTGATCGCTTCGATCGGCGGCGACCCTCATGAATTCGATGGCGAGCTTGTCAAGGAGATGATCCAGACATGCCTTAAGTTCATCCGCGACGAACATAACACCGGACAGCTTAAGCTGATCAACAGCTCGCTGCGCGAGATGCGCTATGCTTACAGCATTTTCAATAAATATCCTAAGAGCAAGCGGATCAGCATATTCGGTTCGGCGCGAACGCCTGAAGATCATCCCGACTACAGGGCGGCAGCCACTTTTGGGGAACTGATGGCCAAGGCAGGGTGGATGAGCATCACCGGCGCTGCCAGCGGCATCATGAAGGCGGGCATCCAGGGTGCCGAGCATGGCAACAGCTTCGGCTTGGCGATACGCCTCCCCTTTGAGGAACCGGCAAATTCGCTAATCACCGGCGACCCCAAGCTGATCAGCTTCCGTTATTTCTTCACAAGAAAGCTGATGTTCCTCAGCCATTCCGATGCCATCGCCGCATTTCCAGGGGGCGTCGGCACTATGGATGAGGTATTTGAATCGCTGACCCTGATGCAGACAGGCAAGAGCGTCATTGTCCCTTTGGTCTTTGTCGAAGGAGAAGGCGGCAGTTACTGGAAGAATTGGGAAGATTACCTAAAAAACAATCAACTGGCCTGCGGGTGGATCAGCCCTGATGATCTGAATCTGTTCTATCGTGCGCAGTCTCCTGAAGACGCTTATAACCATATCATACGTTTCTACAGCTGCTACCATTCAAGCCGCTATGTCAAGGACCTGCTTGTCCTGCGTCTCAACGAAACACTGACCGAAGAGCAGGTAGAACAGCTCAATGATGAGTTCTCCGATTTGATCGTATCGGGGAAAATGGAGTTGAAAGATGCTTTGCCGCAAGAGAGCGACCACCTAAATCTTCCGCGTCTTGTGTTCCATCACAACCGCAACCACTTCGGCCGTGTACGGCTGCTGATCGATCAGATCAACGCTTTTTCTTCTTCCGGCGGCGCTTGGTGACAGATGGCGCTGTTGTTTTTTTCTCTTCTTTGGCCGGTGCCGGCTTGAATAGCGGCCACATCTTTTCCAGATGTTCGATCGCTTTAACGGCAGATTCGTCATCCTTCATCTTACCGAGAATATCGATCCATTGTTCTTTCGCTGTCTCTCGGCTGGGAACGTCCTTCTTCACTTCAACCAGCAGCTTATTCATTCTAGCAAAAGGATGTTTGATACTATAAGGATGATTGCCTTTCATTGACCCCCAAACGAGTACGACAGGCAGCAGCTCGGTTATTAACAGCTTATAATAAAGCTCTTCATAGTCGGTAAAAGCGCCCTTCATCACTGCCTGCGCCAGCACCGAGCACGCCATCTTAGCAAAGTTGAACTTCCTACTCTTTGGATATATCTCGCATAGGCACCTGATGTAATCGCATACGATGATTGCCGTCTGACGCGACGTTAAACCAAGTTGATGCTTATCATCAACTATTTTAAGGATATCATTTCCTAACGTAACGAAGAACGATTCTTTAGGTATGATATCCTGAGGGTAATAGTCCAAATTGAGAATAGCGAGATCACAATATTCAAATTTCAGAGAGCGGATATCTTGATTGGCAGGGATCGGAGGAGCTAATTCCTTAGTGGTGCATAGCTCCTTGGCAAACTCCAACATCCCACTATTAGGTCCTTTAATGATCGCAAAATCAGGCCATTGCTTTGCGCGCTCGATCAACTTTTGCAGAAACTCTTCAGGATTGCTGTACGTGGTTATATTCTTGAAAAGCAGCATAAAACCTAAACGCGTAGCAAAGGGTTGATTATGGTGGATCAACTCTCTGATGACATCCGCAGCGTGTTTCTGTTTCGGGGAGCTTTTCAACGTCCAAGGATCCCTGATGTTAACTGTCATTAGTACGTAGTTTAACAAATGAAAATAGGTTTCAGTATCGTCAATAAAAAATCCTCCTTGATCAGAGCCGGCGAATAGCATTCCTATTTGATGGATGGCAACTGTGAATAGTCCCTCATCCTGCATCCAGATGGGGCTGCATACCGTTTTTTTGAGCAGCGTTATTAGTCGCGGACGTATGTTTTCGATATAATCGACTTTTTGATACTGGGTCACAAGATCTTTCACATAAGGCAAAACCGTATGAAAAACGGCATGTCGCTGTTCAACAGTGACATAAAGTTTGTGGTTATCGAGTACCTTATTAATGAAATGTTCCATGAACTGAAAGAAGAAGGTGAAACTCAAACGATAACGAGGGCCAACAACATGCTCGGCATAGTCAACCTGAAAATCAATCGCCACATTATTGTCGATTAGCCGCACCGAACGTATCGGCGGAACCATCGTTTTGAACTTTAGTCCTTTCAGCTGCGTTAGTTCCTTGATCGGTAAACGAATAAGAATTAAAGCACGTTGATTTTCGTCTTGATAGTCGAAAGAAAATTCAAGAAAATCATTAATTTTTTCAACACCTTTGAGGATTCCATTTTTAAAAACTGCTTCCCAATTTTTCTTTTCAGTTTTCACTTTGGCAAGAAAGGCATCCCGTTCATCCGATCGAGATAAGAGACGCAGGATATCGGAAAAGTTGCAGCTTTCGTTAATGCCTAGTGTCACTCCTTCTAAATTGTTGAATAGTTGCAGCCACAACGTCATCGTTGCAATAGGAATATTTTGCTTAATCCACTGTAACGGAGCCATTGGCCGCCAGAGAAGCATACGCGCAGGGATATGCTGATCAACATCTTTGAAAACTTTTTCAGCAAATGTGCCAATGACCTCCTCAGTCGCCAAAGGTAGCACATTCAATGGAGAGTCCATCTTCTCATGGGTTAACAATTGAATATACGTATCGGGTATGATCTCCCACATATCGAAAAAAAGTTCGTGATCATCTGTAAAATGAGGAACAAGCTGCGTGAAAAGGTTTACGCATCCCTGAAGATGCTCAATATCATTTTCCTTTCTAGCAAATAAAGCGATACGTTTGTTTAATGAAAGAAGGTATTTGCTCGCCCCCTGATTACAATGGACATCTAGGTATTGATTAACATCCTGTCTGCGAAAAAAGTTATTGCAAACAGATAGAGGACTGTGAACAACGAACTGCTCCAACCATGCAAAAAACTCTTGGTCGACCTGATGACGATTCTCATGCTGGTATTCCATATGAATGTACATCAGTGCAATTGGAACAGGAAAAGCGACTAGATCAGGAGCCTGACAAACTTTACAGACCTCTAGAATTTTCTTTACCCAAACAGATGAAAACGAATACTGTATGATAGTTTCATCAACATAAATTGTTTTAATCGTTTCACTGAGTTTCTTGATTTCTTTTTCATCTTGTACATTTCTCTCAACATCGGGAAGATTCGATAAGCAAGCCAAAAATGCTTTGAATGGGATGACTTCGCAGTCTTCTGGAATGGACACGTTTTTCAGAAGTGAAAGAGCGATCTGAATTCCCTCAACAAAAAGATGGGGATCTCCGGAACTACATAGAGTGACGCAGTAAAGTTGATCAAAACGTGCTTGATCTAAATCTTCCTCACATGACAATAGCTCTTTAAAAGTGTTATTTTTATGTCTGGATATTTTTCTAATCAATTCGATCTCATTTTTCGGATCCGTAATCGACCGAAGAATTGCGCTGAAGAAGTGGCGGACATGTAGGATCTCCAATGGACGATTTCCTTCGCAACAAAGAAGAACATTGTTGAGATAGCTTTCAGAGTAGTCGATCATCTTTTTACAACTAGAAATAGGCACTGCTCGGAAGTCAAGAACAGCGGTTACCGTTATCAATATTTTAAACCAATATTGCTGCAGGAACTTTTGATCATTAAATGCCGTTCCATCTCCAAGGGCAACAGCAATTCCCGCTGGAGTTTTTTCTCCTGAGGAATTTGCTTCGGGCAGTCGTGAACTTTCAGCTGATTCTGATGGATTGGTTTCCGAGGAGCCTTCTTCGGAACTTCCCCTGGGAGCTTCAGCGGGAATTGCTGCAAGGGCAAAAAGAAATAGGTCGATCGCCTTGTTAAGATAGTTAATATCCGGGACACGTTCCAAATGTTCCATACAAGTATGGAAATATTTTACAAGGCGATATTTGATAACCAAATCGCAGACCTCTAGATCCATTTCCCCTTGCCGAGTTAAATGAGGCAATATCTGGTCACATAGATCTTTCCACACAGGACGGTGTGGAAGCTTAAGTAAAAGATGAGTAATCTTGAAATAATCTTGCTTCTTTTTAAGGGCTTTCAACAACTCGCTGTAACAATCATTCTCAGCGGCTTCGCAGATCCCAACCGCAGCATCAGTGCCAATATATTGACTAGCGACAACGGCCAATTCAACATAGTTTTCGTTTGTCAGCAGAAATCCTTGCTTCTGCATTGCTCTCATTTCTTTTTGAGCTTTGTTGAGCCTATTTTGAGTTAGGTATTCTTTGACTCTTTCGAAAAATACAAAATGCCAATCGTGGACCGAGTCGCCATCAATGTGAAGGTTCCAACCATGTATTTCTTGAAGATGCAGAACATGCCGCTTGCTGTCGTCGTCGAGAGTTTTCGAAATCACTGAAAGATGCTTTTCCAACCATTGCTTAACATTGTTCAGGGTAGGTTTGGATAATGAAAGACCATTGTCATGGACTACCTTGATTAGATGCTGCAAGAGAATAGGATATTCTTGCGGTATTGTGCATGTGTATAGAAAAGTTGAAACTACGCTATCAAGTATGCTAGCTACGCTTATCTCATCTGACTTTAAACAAGTGATCAACAGCGCTGCTTTATTATCCATATCCAAATATTGTGAAACGCAAGAACTGTTCAGCATCTTGAGAATTTTAATAACATCGGCACCGACTTTCTTAGTCAACTGATTGATGATGGCTACCAATTCGGTTTTATCGATATTTTCAACAGCGGTATGAACTAATTGATCAACAGCCTCGTTGAACAAACTATTTTTGATCAGCTCTTGAATACGTTCGACTGCCCTTCTTTCGGAGTTTTCAATTTCGCGACAACGCAATATCTGCTCTGCGCTAAGATTCCGCTGCTCGATCTGTTTTAAAAGAGTTTTTTTACTTTCTCTATTTGTCCCCTTTTCTGCAACAGATAGAGCAAGATTAACGGATGTATCGGACACATTCTCTAGAAGTTTTTCTAACAGATGATCGGCAAGTATTTCTCCATGTCGCTGGCGCAGTTTTTTCATGATAACTAGCACATCACTCGCTTGCATGCTGTCGAAAACCTGTTGTACACCATACATCATCTTCTCTGATAGACAGTCGGAAAACTCTTTATACACTTCACCTAATACCGCCAAAAAAATTGAGATAGGTCGTTTTCTGTCGATCATCTCTTGAAGCAAATTTGCAATAGCTTTTTCTTGTGATTTGAACTCGTGAATGTACTTCGAGAACAGCTTCTCTGCTACAGGAAAATCACTTTCAACCAAGGCTTTGATATACGAAAAGAATGATATCCGACGTTTTTCCCATAAGAGGGCAACGAGTGAAAGTTCTTTGGAATCTCTAGAGAATAGAGCAGCTTCAATCAGTAGTTCATCAAGAGGGTGCTTACCGAAATTGTCAGCAGCATATTTCAGAATACTATCTTCATCGCCATAAAGGAAATCGTGGAACAGTAGGAGAAGGTTCTTATCGTTCCTATCTGCAAGCCATGGAAGCAGAAGGGCCATCTCGACATGAACATCATTTACAATCTTTTTATCCTTAAGAAATTCCTGGAAGAATACGCTCATTAATTCGTTAGGCAATTCCGCTCTTGCTAGCGTTTGTTCATCTGCCTCTCCTTTCAAGCATAAAGTCCCCCCTTGCAAGAATATCTTTTCTCCCGTTGCCTTTTCCACAAAATGGACAGCCGCTTTAATAGCCCTCAATACCGTCTTGGTTTTTTCTCTGCTCTGCTGTGCAAGGATAGTTTTCACCAACTTTTTAAAATAGAGGGGCAAATTGCCGAGCTTATTTTGTATTTTTTTTAATAGTTGCTTTCCATCAGCTCGATGTTCGAAAGATAGCCAGGCATTGAAAAAGAGAAGGGCAGAACCTTCAGGATTTCCTGAAAACTCTTTCTCTTTAACTTTTTGCAGGTAGCTGGCAATTACACTTGTTGGCACTTTTTCGAAAGTATTTGTTCTGAGCCGCACCTTGCCTTGGGTAGCCTTAGCGCAGTGCTGCGCCCACCTCTCCACAGAGCGCAGATCATCCAAACTGTAGGAATGTTGTTCCTCAAAGGGAATATCTAAATATTTTTTTGAAGCGACAGACAGTAATTTCCTTACCGAAGGGGGCAATGATGATGTGTCGACGGTACCTTCCACCATCACCGGAATAAAGATATTGTTGCCTCCATTCACATCCGATGTTGTGAATTGAAGCTGCTCGATTCCATCTTTCATTCTACGATGGATTTTAACATTATTCTTCTGCTGGCGGTTCGCAACAAAATTCATTACCGCCTTGATCTGGTCCCAGCTTGTTTCATGATCGCGAATGCAGTCGATTAAACATAGAACCACGGGGTCTTGAGCTTCTACCTTTTCCCTATCGATATGCTTGTCAAAAAGTTTGAAAGTCAGTCCTCTTGAGCCCAAGGATTGCCAAGCCTGGAAGTATACCGCGCACGCCGCGGAAGGGTTATTAGGAAAGCGCTTATCGATCTGCTCCCAAAGGAGGCTCTCGATTCGTTTATCTTCTGTCTTTTCCACTTGCTTCGCCAGTGCTTCCTTATTTTCGGAGCTGTTCTCATTGAAGTTCCTCACTTCAAAAGCATGGTGGATCGCCCAGCCATATTCTCCGGAGATATCGGGATCTAACACATGTGCACGACAGAGCAGACGATCCAACAGATATTGCCAGTTTTCTCGTGAAGAAGGCAGCTCCAAAGCGTTTTCAGTGAGTATTGGCAGACGCAGCCCATGACAGGTATTGCGGCCACTTTCCCATTGGTATGTTTTATAGAAGCAAATATCGATTGGCCTATCGCCTTCCGGCTGTATCGGAAGTGAGCAATAGACCAGATCGTCGCAATTCGACGACTGGCGGACATATTCTTTGACAGGAAAGAATCCAGAAATGATGGCGTCAACAAGGTCCGTTTCCTTGAGTTCTTCGTTAAGCCACTCCCGCAAAATATTCTCGATGGCATGAGTGAGATTACCCTCTAACTCGCTGATGTCGACATAGATGTCGGTATCAGGTGCTTTGCGAGAAATCGACCCCAGCAATGGCTCGTTTAGCAGAGCCTCCGGAACAGGGACGCCCTTATGTTTGCAGAGAGAAACGATAGCGCGCCGATAGAAATCTGGCCCTAACAGTTCGACAACACGACCGCCTTGAATGTAGACGGCAGAAAACTTCTTTAAAAATCCCGCCAGGTTGATCTTTTCTTTAAGGCGGTATCCCGTTTCATTTTTTTCTACAAGGTCACATATAATATTAAGAATTTGAGCATGAATAGCGCATAATTTCTTCTCTATAAATAGGGGAAAATCAATAGAGCCCTTGATTCGTTCTCTCTCTTTGTTGGTGAAAATAGGAAAAGGCAGATCGCCGACATCGCCGCACAAGTCTCCTGAAGCATCGATGATTCCGTGTTCTTGAAGATATTGCCGCAATTGATCGGCAGGCGCCCACTGCACCTCCTGCTTTTCAAAGCCCTCTTCAATGTCAGAACTTTGAATATTCTGCTGGGTATTTATTGGTGATATTTTAACGGAATCAACAATGTGAATCATGAATGTAAACTTTATAAGCCCTTCTATTTCAATAGGGTATAAATTTATTATAACTCGGCTATAAAGTCAAGGAACTCCCTGTTGGGAGATATTCTCGACAAAAAATTTTCCTGTCACTACGATCAATCAAGTCTTTTCTCTTTGAATACACAGATAGGTATGCACCGCTATGACTACGATGACTGAAACCGATAGAAGACAAGAGTTGATCACCTACTTGAGGGGTCTGCGCGATAGAATTGTTACCACTTTCGAGACCCTGGAAAGCAATAAAAAATTTGAACGGGAGACCTGGGATCACCAAGGTGGTGGCGGAGGCGGGGAGATCACCAGCATCCGTGGCGACGTTTTTGAAAAGGCTGCGGTCAACTGGTCAGCAGTTTGGGGCGATAGCTTCCCAATGGCCGATGGCGAGGGTCCCTTCTTTGCTACCGGCATCAGCCTCATTACTCATATGATGAATCCTCATGCGCCAACGGTGCACATGAATATTCGCTATATCGAGACAGAAAAACGCTCATGGCTCGGCGGCGGCTACGACCTGACCCCTATGGGCTTCCCTTATGAGGAGGATACCCATCATTTTCATAATGTGGCGAAAGAAACCTTAGACACCTCAGACCCAACACTTTACCCTCTGTTTTCCGAACAGGCAAAAGAATATTTTTATATCCCCCACTGGAAAAAAGAACGTGGAGTTGGCGGTATTTTCTTCGATCACTACAATAGCGGTAACTGGGAAAAAGATTTGACAATGTGGCACGCGGTAGGCGATACGTTCTTGGAGGCGGTCATGCCGATCTACGAACGTCGGGCGTCCACCCCTTACACCGACAGTGATAAAGAAATGCAACAGCGGTTGCGCGCCCACTATGTTGAATTTAATTTACTTTATGACCGAGGAACAAAATTCGGTTTTCAGTCGGGAGGCAATCCGAAAGCCATTCTGTGCTCGATGCCGCCGACTGCCAAGTGGTAGATGCCATAAGAAGGAGAAATAGGATGAGTCTCGTAAGTGCCGGAGCCAAATGGTTTGGAGGAGCAGCTGTGTCAGTAGCGTCATTCACCGTTAGGAAAGCCGCTGAAGCGTTCCAACAACATCCGCAACCGCCAAGCAAGCTTTCTCTTGAACCTGTCGCCGCTCTCGCACGGTTTATCATGTTCTTAGGCAAATGCGACTCCGTGAAGCCTGACGTTTGCGATAATGATGTCATCTATGATGAGCCTTATGCGTCTGTTGGCGGCCGCGATATTGTCCAAGGCCCATTGCGATCGCTCCGAGGAACCGGAATTAATAAGCTAATGGACCAACACTCTTTCAATTATTCTGTTGAAGAACTGATCCGTTGCTACCCGCCCGGTACCAAAGAGTCGTTGATCCTCGCACCAGCAATCAAAGCACAGGTATTGGTTTTTTTACTGCTAATCAACACCTATGAAGATAGGCCTACCAAAGATCATTTTTTTCCGAAGATCAAGCTCAGCGAAAATTATGGGCAACAAGTATACAAGCATTTTTTCCCTGCGTCCAACGATTACGATAAATATGCAGTTACCAAATTCTCGTCAACGAAAGGAGGATGGACTATCTCTTATCCTTGCAAGAAATATGACAACAAGAACATTACCAACGACGAAATCAAAACGCAGGCGCTTTCAATCGTTTTACAGTTCAGGGAAAAACTAAAAGAGGCCACAGTACCCGGCATTCTAAAAGATGATTCTAAACTCGAAGAACTCGATGTTCGCGTCATGGAAAGCTTCGACTTCGATGATGAAACGGCCACGCTGATCGCCGATATCTTTGTTTTTCTAAAATCCGTTGCACGTAAAACACCTGATGAGGACTATAGCACTGCCATCGACCATAAGCTGAAAAGCCGTGTTAAGACCTACCAAAAAGTGATCAGTAAGCATTCCAACGAACCTTATGATATGAATCGTGAAGTCGATTCATCAAGTCCAAGACAAATGATCGAAGTTCCTGTTGATAATACGACATCTGCCTTTGATGACCTCATCAACAACGACTATTCTGGCGGCGATATGGCAGATAAGAACAACGACGACGAAAGCTTTTAATAATAGTCGGTCAGACGCTCTTCGTAGAACTTCTTCTTTCTCTCTTCTTCTTTCTTCAGGCGCTCTGCTTCGATATAAGGTTCCTGTGCCGCACGTCGCTGATACGCAAAGGTGCGTGTCTTGATGTAAGGTTCAACACGCTGATCCCAAGCGACAGCATTGATATTGTTCACTTCACCGGAGTAATAGAAGGCGTTGCCGTCTTCAAGGATCGCATACGCAATGTACGTCGGGTCGACGTATTGTACGAAGTAGCTTTCATACACAATGTAGATATTGACTTCTTCAAAAGAGAACGGGCGATGGTAGAGAGCCGGCGTGATGTAGCCGTTATCGTTGATCATCCGCAGAAACTCTTCGGTAGCGTCAACGAGGGTGTCGCGCGCCTCGCACAACTCAACGATATCTTGCGATGAGAAGTAGATGCTGACCTTGGCGACATTGCCATCAACATGCTTGCAGAGCGACTTCTCCAGCGTCAGGTGATGCTTATGGAACATCGCCTCGCCAAAGGTGATCACGATATTGCTCATCTCGGGATCGTCTTGCGCTGGATCGCACATCGGGCATGGGTTAGTCAGAGTAATGCCGCCGCCTCCCCATTTTCCACTGAAACAACAACAGCCTGTAAGAGATAGTAACGTGATGAAGAGCAAGATGATCCGACGCATAAGAATAGTACCAACGGATTGTTATTAGTATTGTAACAATAGTTTATCTTGATTTGTCGTTATTTGCAAACCAATTGGTAAATAGAGGAATCCCTTCTTCCAGAGGAGTGGTTGGAGAAAATCCAAGATCTTTTTTACTTTCCGTAATATCTGCATAGGTTTGGTACACGTCGCCCGGCTGCATTGGCAGCATCTCTTTAACTGCTTTCTTACCGAGAGCCTCTTCCAAAATAGCGATAAAATGCATGAGCTTGACAGGGCGGTGATTGCCCAAATTGTAAACGGCGCAACCGTTATCATGATCAATAGCTGCAACTGTCCCTTTGATGATATCATCAATATATGTGAAGTCGCGCATAAGGTTGCCGTTATTAAAAATTTTAATCGGCTTTTCTTGTACGATCGCCTCGGCGAAGAGATAATACGCCATGTCGGGCCGGCCCCAGGGACCATAAACAGTGAAATAACGTAATCCGATCACTGAAATACCAAAAAGATGATGATAGGCATGCGCCATGAGCTCATTACTTTTTTTGGTCACGCCATACAAACTTGCCTGCGTGTCGGTACGGTCTTCTTCAGAGAAAGGAATTTTTTCATTCAAACCATAGACCGATGATGATGAGGCATATACGAGTTTGATCTTCGGATGCTTACGGCAAACTTCAAGAACGTTCAGAAATCCGGTGATATTGCTGTCGACATATGCCTGCGGTTTTTCCAAAGAGTAACGAACGCCTGCCTGCGCCGCTAGATTGACAATGTGGGTGATGCTGTACTTGTCTACTAACCTCTCCAGACAATTTATGTCAACGATGTCGCCTTCTACAACCTCAACACCCTCAAGGTGTTGCGCACGTGCACGCTTCAATGACGGATCATAATAATCGTTAAAATTATCGAGGCCGACGACAAAATCGCCTCTTTCTTTCAGATGCTTGCACAGGTGGAAGCCAATAAAGCCGGCAGCGCCGGTTACCAATACTTTTTTCATAAAGATCAGGGTATCATTCCATCGTGGAGCAAGTCTAGAGAAAAGGGGGTTTACTCTGACGGCGGAATCCATTATTTTATAGAATATGACGCTACCAAGAACAACACGCCAGATTTCCGGTTGGGGGCACTATCCTGTCAGCGAATGCCTGTTGCTTCGTCCTGAGCGCTACCGTCAACTTAAAGACTTAAGCGGCAACGTGATCGCCCGCGGCCTCGGTCGCAGCTACGGCGATGCTGCTCTGAATGGCGGGCACGAAGTGATGTTGATGGAGAGAATCGACCGCTTCCTCGACTTTGATGCTAAAAGTGGTCTTCTACGCGCTGAGGGCGGTGTTTCTCTTGAAGAGATCGTCAACCTCTTTGTTCCGCGCGGTTGGTTTCTGCCGGTCACTCCCGGAACCAAGTATGTCACCCTCGGCGGTGCCTTCGCCGCCGACGTACATGGAAAAAACCACCATGGCGCCGGTTCGTTCTCCGACCACGTCAAAGAAATTGAAGTGATCACCCCTGGCAGCGCGAAAAGATGCTCTCCCAACGACCCTCTCTTCCAGGCAACAGCAGGGGGAATGGGACTGACAGGGATCATTAGCGAAATGACCTTGCAGATGCAGCCAATTGAGACCGCATATATCATCGCCCAACACTACGCCGCAGAAAACTTCGACGCTGCCATACGCTTACTCGACCATCAGTCTCTCGACGCTCCCTATTCCGTCGCATGGATCGATTGTCTCTCAACAGGTAAAGATTTCGGCCGCAGCATTCTGATGTGCGGCCGCCATGCCAAAAAGAATGAGTTGGAGATGACCAAAGGCGATCCTCTTGTTCTCAAGCCCAAGCGTCGCCATTCCGTTCCTTTTTACTGTCCTGGATGGGTACTGAACAATTGGAGCATCAAAGCGTTCAATGCCATGTACTATGCTGCACAAAGTAAAAAGAAAGACTCCTTTGTCATCGACTACGACAGTTATTTCTATCCTCTCGACTGCATCGACAACTGGAACCGCATGTATGGCAAGCGTGGCTTCTTGCAGTATCAGTTCGTAGTGCCTGAAGCCGGAGGCTATGAGGCACTGCGCGGTATTCTTACCGAACTCACACAAAGCGGACGACGCACCTTCCTTGCCGTGTTGAAACGGTTCGGCGATGGCAACACGGCACCGCTCTCCTTTCCAATGCGCGGATATACACTAGCGCTGGACATGCCGATTACTGATGAAGGACTGTTCCCTTTCCTTGACACCCTTGACCACCGCGTACATCAAGCAGGTGGGCGTGTCTATCTTGCTAAGGATGCGCGGCTGTCGCCCGAGATGTTCCGCGCCATGTATCCACGGTACGGCGAATGGCTACAGACAAAAGAAGCTGCCGACCCGAAAGGAATCTTCCAGTCCGACCTATCGCGCCGCCTGCGTATCGGAGGTAGCTCATGAGCCGCGCTGTTCTCGTCCTTGGCGCCACTTCCTCAATCGCCCGCGCAGCGTGCTATGCCTTTGCCGAGAAGGGCGACGACCTGTTTCTTACTTCGCGGGATCCTGAAGAGTTGAAACGCCTTGCTGCCGACATCCATGTCCGCTACCCTAATATTGCTGTTCATCACCGTACTTTCGACGCGTTGAAGTACGACACCCACGCTGATTTTTTCATTGATGTCGTCCGCACCTGTCCCAACCTCGAAGGCGTTCTTGTTGCCTTCGGCGACCTCGGCGACCAGAAAGTAGCGATCAATGATTTCTCTTTGGCAAAGCGCACCTTTGACATTAACTTCACAGGAGCATGCTCCATCCTCACCCACTGCGCTAACTACTTCTCCAAGAAAGGGTCCGGCTTTATCATCGGCATCAGCTCCGTTGCCGGGGACCGCGGCCGTCGCGGCAATTACATCTACGGCGCATCGAAAGCGGCGCTGACCACTTTCCTTGACGGGCTGCGCAACCGACTCTATCACAATGGCGTCCATGTGATGAATGTTAAACCGGGATATACCGATACGGCGATGACGTTCTCGCTTGAAGGCAAGTTTCTTGAAGCATCGCCGCAGCGCATCGGCCGCGCTATTGTCAAAGCTCTTGACCGTAAGCGCAATACCGTGTATCTGCCCTGGTATTGGCGTTGGGTAATGCTGATTCTCAAGGCTATCCCCGAACCTCTCTTTAAACGGTTGAAACTATGAACCCTACCGTTGCCGCTTTCGACTTTGACGGCACTATCACCTATCGCGACAGCCTGCTGCCATTCCTCTTTTTTACCCATGGCACGTTGCGTACTCTTTTCATGCTGACATCTCAACTTCCTTGGCTTGTTGGGTTTGTTATCGGCTTCGTTCCTAGGCAACGTGCCAAAGAACGCATCATCAAAAAGTTTTTTGCTGGAAAAACGTTAGCGCAGGTGCAAGAATGGGGTAAACAGTTCGCCCGTGATGGCCTGCCGCAACATGTGCGGCCCGAAGCGCTGAAGCGCATACGCTGGCATCGCGATCGCGGCGACCGCCTTGTGCTGATCAGCGCTTCGCTAGACATCTACCTCCGCCCTTGGGCGGAGAGCGAAGATTTCAGCGAGCTGATCTGCTCATCGCTGGAGACTGACAGTCAAGGAATTATTACAGGAAAACTGTGTGGGCTGAACTGCTGGGGACCTGAGAAGGTCCGGCGTCTGCTGGAAACCGCCGGTCCGAAAAAAAACTACACCTTGTACGCCTACGGCGACAGTCGCGGCGATCAGGAGTTGTTAGCGCTTGCCGACCACAGCTTCTACAAGACGATGGGAGAATAGGTTGAATCATCCGATGCAGCTACTTAAACTGATGCGGATCAAGCAGTGGGCGAAGAATATTTTCGTCTATACCGGCCTGATCTTCAGTGAAAAATATAACGACATCCATTTCTTAATTGCCGTTACACTAGCAGCGATAGCTTTCAGCTTCGTTTCTAGCAGTGTCTACGTCATCAATGATATCGTCGATCGCGATAGCGACAAGATGCACCCGAAAAAGCGCTACCGTCCCCTTGCTGCCGGCACTGTGAGCATCACTGCAGCGGTAATATTGGCAGCGGCACTCTTCATTGGCGGACTCGGCCTTGGGTATTATGTCTCGCCCGCTGTTGCCTGCATCATCTTAGTGTATGTCGTCATCAACACACTTTACTCGTTCAAGCTTAAGAACATCGTTATTCTCGACGTTTTTTGCATCAGTGCCGGATTCATGCTGCGTATTTTTGCTGGTACCATTGGCGTTGGGATTCCCCCATCCAAGTGGCTGCTGCTGTGCGGCCTGATGATCACTCTTTTCCTTGGATTCGCCAAGCGCCGCGCCGAGCTGATCGCCTTTTCCAGTAGTGGTACCAAGCCCCGTCAAGTGTTGCAAAATTATGGCGGCCTTCTTCTTGACGAGCTGATCGCCATCTGTGCAACAGGAGTGATCATCGGCTACAGCCTCTATACCATGGATCCCGAGACCGTTCTCGTCCACAAGACACAGAGTCTGATCTATACCGTACCGTTTGTGATTTATGCCCTTTTCCGCTACATCTATATATTGCACCATGGCGAGAAGGCAGAGGATCCCTCGACAGATATTTTTACCGACAAGCATATCCTTGTATCGGTGATTGCTTGGGCGGGAATGACATTATTTATTTTTACGGCGAAGTAACATGACAACAAACAACCATCCGCAACATGATCTTGAACATCCGCATCTGTTATCCGGCTGGCGGTTCGCTGCGCTGGTGACAACGATCGTCCTTTCAGTGATCGGCTATTTCCTATTCACATTGTGGGGAGGATGGCGCGACGTTTTCAACGCGATCGGCGAGATCGGGTATGCCGGCATCGCTCTTGGCTTAGGCATTGCTCTTATCAGTTACTTTTTCCGCTTCACTCGCTGGAACTATTTTCTCTCTGTATTGGGTCAGCGGGTCCCCTACTTCTCTAGCATGCGCATTTACATCTCCGGATTCACTCTAACGACAACACCGGGAAAAGCCGGTGAAGCGCTGCGCAGCATTTTTTTAAAAGACTATGACATTCCATACCGCACCAGTTTCGGTGCGCTGCTTGCCGAACGCTTTTCCGATCTGATTGCAGTCGCCGTCCTTGCAGCCGGCGGTTTGTTTATTTATGAACGAGCCCGGCTTGTTCTGCTGTTTGTCGGTCTTTTCATCATTTTTCTCCTTTATGCCGTGCAGAAAGATTCGTGGCTGCAAGCCATTGAACGCTGGACAAAAAGCAAGTTGCATTCACGCTTTGCCCATGTTGTCGAGTTCATGGTCGAGACTGTTATCGCTTTCCGCAGCTGTTTTACGCCGCGAGTGCTATTAGTCGGCATCTTCCTTGGCTGCATCGCCTGGGGTCTAGAGGGAGTAATTCTCTATTACTACCTGAAGATCCTCGGTAACGAATTGAGCATCTACCTTGCCATTTTCATTCACGCCTTTGCCCTGCTCATCGGCGCTCTGACGTTGCTTCCCGGCGGTCTTGGCGGCGCAGAGGTGACGATGTTCCAGCTGCTGTTGTTTTACGGCGTGCCTGCCGGCGATGCCGTGACGGCAACGATTGTTGTCAGACTGTCGACGCTCTGGTTCTCGGTCCTTATCGGCCTGATCGCTCTTCCGAAAAAACAAGTGAAGCTGCGCTAGGGGATTTGGTTTACAACAAAGCAACCTAAAAGTTAATATTTGCTCTTCAAAATTAACGGGTTAAGATGTCTTTAACCGTCACAGATCTCACGATGGAGAATTGGAGTGCTATCGATGACGCCTGGAGAAGCCAACTACCATCGAATGAAATTCCCCCATCCAAACAACTGATGAAGAAAGTAATCGGCTTCCATTTTAATGGTAGGAAAAGTATTCACATCACTTTCGAGGATTGCAATGTTGTTCCTTCCTACCTGGGAGCTCTCAGAACATTGAAAAAGCTCGACTTGTCAGCGAACTTCCTGAAAGAAATACCAGAAGCCCTATGCTGCCTAAAAAATCTTACCGAACTCAATGTCAGCATCAACAGCATCACTAGGCTCCCTGAGAATATAAGCATGATGTCGCGGTTAAAGATCCTGGAAGCTGACTTCAATCAACTCACCTATCTTCCCGATACATTAAGCGCTCTCACGCGACTGCAAAAACTATGCCTTTACTCCAACAAAGCCCTTGTTAATATTCCTTTTAAAACGCTGATGTCGCTACCTTCTCTTAAGCATATCACCGTCTCTGAAACGGCTATCCCCGACGAGCAGCGCCGGCAGCTTGAAAAACGATTCCCCTATCATTCATGCTCAAAAATATCATAAAACATACCACGCTGTATAGCGGAGCAGACCTTGCTTTCAAGTTCGCCAAGTTCGCTGCTTTTCCCATCTTTGCGCATCTCCTATCAGTTGAAGATTTCGGTATCCTTGCTCTTGTTAATGTCTTGATGGAGCTGTTTTTTCTTTTTGCCAACTGCGGGCTTAATGAGGCAGTGCAGCGCGATTATCATCATGAAAAAAAACATGGTATCGTCATCACAGGAATGGCGACGCTCATCTTTTTCTCAGCATTGATCACCCTCGCTGCATTGCTGATTACCTCGCGTTACAGTGCAATGTTCTACGATCATTTCGGCATCACGCCACGCGCCTTGCTTTTTGCCGCATTGAGCGTGATCCCCGTTCAGCTCTATCTTTTCTCACAGGCGGTAATCCGCATGCGGCTGCAGTTAGGGCTATCGTCGCTGTTTTCCGGTCTGCAGGTCATCCTCAACACCCTTCTATGCATCCTCTTCGTCGCTGTCTTTCACTGGGGCGTCTCCGGTTATGTCGCAGGTGTCATCCTTAGTTATGCGCTGACCATGCCCTTTACCCTGTATATCATCCGTCACGAGCTCACCGGCAGCATCTCTTTTGAACGCTGTATCGGTCTACTGAGGTTCGGCTATCCCTATTGTACTGCCGCTCTAGCTTTTTGGATCTTCGGATCGCTCGACCGTTGGATGCTTGCCGACCTTACCGACACCATAGAGGTCAGCCTATACAGCATCGCCTTCCGTCTCTGCTCCTTGCTGATCTTCATCAACCTTGCTTGCACCGATGCATGGAAGCCCCACGCCATGAAGCTGTATCATGATGACCCCGGTTATCGAAACGTCTTCTCCCAATATCTCACTCTCAGTTTTTTTCTCTTTATCGTCATTGGCAGCGGTATTGCTCTGTTTGGCCGTGAACTTCTCATGCTGCTCACTCCCGAAGAGTATTGGGCTGCATCGCATCTTATTCCGCCGATAGCCATGGGTCTTACTCTATATGCCACCTCGCAGACGACAGTCGTAGGCATCTTGATCAGCAAGAGAAACTTGCATGTCACTGGTGCGGCCTGGACCTGTGCCGCTGTCAACGTCCTGCTCAACGCTTTTCTTATCCCCTTCTACGGCGCTTTCGGTGCTGCCGGCGCCACGCTTACCTCATACGCCCTTCTTAGCGGATACTATCTTTTTGTTTCGCAGCGTTTACATCCGCTGCCTCTGGAGAAATCAAAACTTTCAGCATGCTTGCTTCTATGCATTTTTCTGTTTTTCTCTACTCTCTGTCTAGATACATTTATCTGGAGTTATGCTATCGTCACCATGAAAGCAATGCTATTTTTTGGGGCCGTCGCCATCGGCACCGTATTGGGCATCATTAAACCTAAAGAGTTATATGTGTGGTATCGCCGCGATCTTCGGACACAACCTGAAAGCTGACGTACTCCAGTATGCTGCGCTCATGGGCGGCACCATCAGGCATCGCGGTCCCGATGATGAAGGGTATATTCTCATCCCTGCCGGCGGCAGCCCTGTGTTGACCTTCGGCCATCACGACACTCCCAGGGATATCTATCAGCAACCGTGGCCCTACTGCCCTGACAAAGCGTACAGCACCCCTCCTGACGAGCCTTATCACGGCACCATGGGACACCGTCGTCTGAGCATCGTCGACCTTACCGCTGCCGCTCACCAGCCGATGTGCAGCGACGACAGGCAGGTTTGGGTTTCCTATAATGGCGAAATTTACAATTATATCGAGCTTAGACAAGAACTAATTTCTCTCGGACACACCTTCCATAGTCAGTCCGATACCGAAGTGCTCATCCATGCCTACCGCCAGTGGGGAACAAGCTGCCTGCAACGTTTCAACGGCATGTTCGCTTTCGTTCTGTATGACAGCAGGAAGCAGGAAGTGTTTGCTGCTCGCGACCGCTTTGGCATCAAGCCCTTGTACTACTGGATCTCTCCGCATGGCACTATTCATCTTGCTTCTGAGATCAAAGCGTTCACCGTTTTGCCGCACTGGCATCCGATTCTAAACGGACAGCTTGCCTATGATTTCCTCAATTGGGGTGTCCACGACCATACCGGCAACACCCTCTTCGCCGGCGTCCGCCAGCTGCGCGGCGGCGAGATGCTGCAGTTCCCTGTGGGACAACAGCATTATGGCAGCGTTGTACCCGTCAGTTGGTACACCCTTGAACCACAGTCATTTTCCGGAACCCTTGACGATGCTGCCGACAAGTTTCGCGAACTGCTTACCGATTCCGTCCGCTTGCGTTTGCGCGCCGATGTTCCTGTCGGTTCCTGCCTTTCCGGCGGTCTTGACTCTTCGACGATTGTCTGCCTTGCTAACAGCCTTCTTCGAAGCAAAAACGCGCAACATCAGCAATGCACCTTTACAGCATGTTCCGAAGTTGATGCTTATGATGAACGCGACTATGCCGAAGCTGTCGTAAAAAAGACAGGCGTCGACGCCCATTATACCTATCCCAACCTTGATGAGCTTTTCAGCAGCAGTGAAAAGCTCGTTTGGTATCAGGACGAGCCTTTCGGCTCTACCAGCATCTTCGCCCAGTGGAACCTCTTTTCTCTTGCTCATGAAAATGCCACCAAAGTTCTTCTCGACGGTCAAGGGGCTGACGAACAGCTGTGCGGTTATCCCGGATTTTTCGGCAATCGCCTGTATGAACTGCTCACGACGCTGCGGTGGGCGACCTTAAGTAAAGAGATCAAACGGGACGACTTTTTTCTTCTAATCAATAAGCTGATGCCTCACCGCATCCGCCAACCGTTGCGCGCGCAGATGGGCAAAACCTCCGCAACTGTCGATTGGCTAGACACCAACCGCCTTAATGCTGCCGTACAAGATCCTTTTATCGGCCGGAAGCAGAACAACGTTCGCGATCAGAGCATACAACAGATGCTATATAGCAGCTTGCCAATGCTGCTTCATTACGAAGATCGCAACTCCATGGCGCACTCAGTTGAAGCGCGCACTCCATTTCTTGATTATCGTCTTGTTGAGTTTATCCTAGGGCTTCCTACGGATTATAAAATTGCCGATGGCTGGACGAAAAGGCTATTGAGGTACAGCATGAGAGGAGTCATCCCTGAAGAAATACGCACACGGAAAGATAAGATGGCTTTTGTTACCCCTGAAGAGGTGTGGATGAAAGAGGACAGCACCGACCTCTTCCGCCACGCTTTACACCAGGCGATCGGCGCAAGCGGCGGTCTGATCAAGCAGAGCATCGCCGACAGCTTTGACCGCGTCATCGATGGCGACCTCCCGTTCAGTCATCTCTACTGGCGGATTATCAGCTTCGGCCTGTGGATGCAGAGGTTTGACGTCACGATTTAACTTTAGATCTTTTCAAGGATACTCTGCATTCTTTCTTCTATCCGTGAAAGGAACGGCCTGAGTGCATAATTTGCATCTATCATTCTGGTGATAAGCGCTGATAAAGGCTTAACGTTTATTTTGGAACAGATCACATCGAAGGTTACACCCAAAGCATAAACTTCCATCTTCCCGATAAGTTCTTTCGCATCCTTGTGGGTGTCATAATTTTTGATAAGGCCGCTTAAAGCTTTAATATCATCAGGATGATGATATCCTTCCGTGTAATAAAATCCAGCTTCCCCATCGAGAAGCTCACCATAAGAGCAAGATAAGCTACAGTCTGTGAGATCCACATCAACGCCTTCATCATTTATTTTGTACAATAAATTTGCCGGTTTGATGTCATGGTGAGTCAAGCCAATTTCGCGCAAACAATTCAGAGCATGAACTAATTTAAAGCATGCCGTAACCATAATTTTCGGATCGCAAAGAAACTCTTCATTGTTGTACAAGGCGGTCATCATATCACCATCATATCGATCCATGATGATCGCTGCACCTCCAAGGTAGTGAAAAAGATGCTTGGGAGGAGGGACGATTCCGTCAACGTCAGGATAGTGGTAGTGCACCTGTTCCAGTATTGCCTTTTCTGCATAGATGGACGGATTGCAGCAAGCAAGCTTTTTTGCATCTCCTACCACTCGTTTCATTGCAAGGCATTTCCCCGTAGCAAGATCTTCAATTTTTTGAACCACACCACATGCACCTTCTCCCAGTATATCGCGTCTCATATCACGCCAAGAGAACAGCTGATAACGTTGCTTTTCTTTGATAACTGTGAAAATAACCGGAATTTTAGGAGCAAAAATATGTCCGTAATTTGTACCGCTTTCGATAAGCATTTTAATTGCGTTTGTATAGACAGACATCAATTGTCCGAGATCAAAATGCCAATCGCCATCGACAAGTTTCAACCGATAAAGTCCATTACCCATTGCCTGTGAGCTAGCTACCACATCCGGATATGTGGTATTCCTCGCCAGCCACCGCTTATAGGTCTTGCTGACACACGAGTTTCCAGCGAGAACTCCATGTCTTCCCAAAAGAAAATGCTCCTTAGCAAAGAAATAGCCTAATCTTTGCATGTAATTATCGCTTTTCATGACATTAAACAGCAGCTCATGGCCCACTCCATGGGCAAGCAAGTAGATGATGTCATCGATATGATTAAGAAACCGCGGATAGCTCACATCGTTGACCCAATAATTGGCAACCTGCGGAGATAAGCCGACATCGATTAACTTTCGAGCTAGTTCCGTTTTCCGGTGATCGTAATTAACAACATAATTTACAGGAGGAACAATAAACCGAATCACAGACAAACCCCTCTATTTAAAAGAGTTAAAACTGTAACAGACCTATCAATAAAGCAAAAGATTTAAATAAAAACATTAACAACTTTTGTAACTGCAGTAAAAAAGTTATTATCCGATACCGATCGCGGCAAACGTACCCGTGAAACGAACAGCATCAACGCCGTTGACATTGATCGACGCTGTCAATGTCAGCCGAGCCCGTCCCCTTTTCTCGAGCGTTTTAAGAAAGCGCTCCCAATCTTCTTCGTGCCTTAACCCCGCTCTTGCCTCAAAATCTTCCTTTACAGCCGCCAAATACTCCACATCGCTGTGGGTGATGACGATCTCATAGCTTGCCGGCAAGCTTAGCAAATTGAAGCGCAACAAGCTCCAGCAAGATAACGTTGCAACAGCAGAGAGGCTGCCGCCGAACACCGTTTTCTTGTGGTTGATATTTTGATGGAAAGATGCCGTTACCACCGCTTCGTTCAGTGTTAACATCCTGACGCCGACACCCATCGCTTGTGATATTGGAATCTGTTCATGCAGATAACGTTCCATCTCGGCAGCATCCATCGTTTCATCTCCAATGTCGGTTCTTCTTGCAGGACGGTAGTGTTTATGATAAAGTGCAACGCTTGAAATAGTCTATGGTAAAAATAGATTCAATGCCTACCACCACCCTTGCTTTAGAGTCGCAAATCGATAAATTCCGCAGCGCACAAGCGACTGTCGGCATCATAGGTCTTGGCTATGTAGGACTGCCGTTGGCGCTCCTTTTCGCTGAAGCAGGCATACGCGTCATCGGCTTCGATATTGACAAGAGCAAAGTCGACAGCATCAACAGCGGCTGTTGCTACATCAAACATCTGAAGCAACCGCAGATGAAAACATTCGTTCAGGAAGAGAGGCTCAAAGCCACTTGCGACTACGCCTACGCTGCGTCCTGCGATGCCGTGATCATCTGCGTTCCGACACCTTTAGGTAAGCATCTCGAGCCCGATCTCATGTACATCACCGATACATGCCGCGCCATTGCTCCGCATCTGCGTCCACAAACTCTTGTATGCCTCGAGAGCACCACCTGGCCCGGCACCACCGAAGAAATTGTCGCACCTCTTTTAGGCGACGAGATCTTCCTCTGCTTCAGCCCCGAACGCGAAGATCCCGGCAACAAAAATTATACAACAAAAAGCATCCCTAAATTGATCGGCGGTATCAATAAAGAAAGTCTTGATCTCGGCGTTGCTCTTTATTCGCTCGCCGTCGACAACGTTATCCCTCTCAGCAATCCTCGCGTTGCCGAAACAGCAAAGCTGTTTGAAAATATCTTCCGTTGCGTCAACATTGCCCTTGTTAATGAGATGAAAGTCATCTGCGACGCGATGAATCTCGACATTTGGGAGATCATTGACGCCGCTGATACCAAGCCTTTCGGATTCATGAAATTCCTTCCCGGTCCCGGTCTCGGCGGCCATTGCATTCCGATTGACCCTTTCTACCTCACCTGGAAAGCCAAAGAGTTTGGCATCCCTACGCGCTTTATCGAGCTCGCCGGCGAGATCAACAGGGCGATGCCCAACTATGTCGTTGGCAAGGTTCAAGATGCTCTCAATGACGTCAGCAAACCCCTGCGCGGTGCGCGCATCCTGCTGTTTGGTCTCGCATACAAAAGCGACATCGACGATATGCGCGAGAGCCCCAGTCTCACTCTCATCGATATGCTGGAAGCCAAAGGCGCCATCGTTGACTATTACGACCCCTATTTCAGCGAAATCGGCATCACTCGCAGCCACCCCCGCCTGACTGGAAGGATCAGCAAAGAGCCTACAGACCAGTACGACTGTTTTATTATCTCGACCGTGCACGACAGCTTCTCGAAACAAGAGATTCTTTCTTATGGCGTGCCGATCGTCGACACACGAAACTTTATTGGAAAGCACGACCTAGTAACACGCGCATGAGGAACCATGGAATTCATCGACATCAAACGACAATACCAACAGCATAAAAAAGAGATCGACAGAGCAATACAGAAAGTCTTAAAAAAAGGCGCCTTTATCATGGGCGATGAGGTGTTTGAACTGGAACGCCAGCTATCGGAATTCGTTTTCGTCAGACATTGCATCACCTGCTCAAGCGGCACCGACGCCCTCGTCATGGCGTTGATGGCCCTTGGCGTCGGTCCCGGCGACGAAGTGATCACCACCCCTTTTACGTGGATCTCCACAGCAGAAGCGATTGCTCTCACCGGCGCCAAGCCCGTTTTCATCGACATCGACCCCGACACCTACAACGTCGACGTCACGCTGCTGGAAGCGGCGATCACTGAAAACACCCGTGCGCTGATGCCTGTGAACCTGTTTGGCCAGATGCCCGACTACACCATCATCAACGCCATCGCCGAGAAGCATGGCCTTCCCGTCATTGAGGACGCCGCGCAGAGCTTCGGCGCCACACAAGATGGACGCCTAAGCTGCGGCGTCACCACCATCGGCTGTACCAGCTTCTTTCCCGCCAAACCTCTTGGCTGCTACGGAGACGGAGGAGCCATTTTCACAGATGACGATAGTGTTGCCGAGCGCCTCCGCGCCATCCGCACTCACGGCAGTGAAGACCGCCATTGCCATTCGCTGCTAGGCATCAATGGCCGCCTTGATACCATCCAGGCCGCTATCATTCTCGCCAAGCTCCCCTATTTCATCGAAGAGATCGAAGCACGGCACCGTCTGGGTATGCGCTACACCCAGCATTTACACAACTGCTGCGTGACGCCCGTCGTTGAAGAAGGCAACACCCACGTCTATGCCCAGTACACCATCCGCGTTGCCGAGCGCGATGCCCTCAAGGCGGAACTCGCCGAGGACAAGATTCCTTCAGCCGTCTACTACCCGCGATGCCTGCATGAACAGCCTGTTTTTGCTAACCTCGGGTATCAGTATGGCGACTTCCCCATTGCCGAGAAGGCAGCGAAAGAGGTGCTCAGCCTGCCGATGCACCCCTGGATCACTGAAGAAGAACAAGACCAAGTTATCAATGCGGTCAAACAATATGCGTTGGCATCAGTATGAATAGAACACTAGCACTCATTGGCGTTGGACGCTGGGGCAAAAACCTTGCCCGCAACTTTGACCAAATCGGCGTATTGCATACCGTCTGTGATCCGCATACAACATATGACGGCGTGCATAACACCGGCGATTATCAGGAAGTATTGCAGAATCGCGCCATCACGCAGGTTGCCATCGCAGCACCTGCAGCGTTGCACTTCCAGCTAGCGAAAGAAGCCCTGCTTGCCGGCAAGGATCTCTTTGTGGAAAAGCCTCTCTGTCTCGACAGCAGCGAAGGCGAAGAGCTAATCGCCCTGGCAAAGAAACATGACCGCATCTTAATGGTCGGCCATCTTCTGCAATACCATCCATGCTTCAGACGGCTTCTACAGCTTGTCGATGGCGGTGCAATCGGGAAGATGCAGTACATCATGTCGAACCGCCTCAACCTCGGAACGATTCGTACCGAGGAGAGTGCCCTATGGTGCCTTGCGCCGCATGACTTCTCCATTATTCTCTCTCTTTGCGGCGGCGCCATGCCGCGCTCGCTGCGCTGCACCGGAGAAGCATATCTCTCCCAAAACATCGCCGATCTTGCCATCACCACCATGACCTTCGACAGCGGCGTCAAAGCTCATGTTTTCGTCAACTGGCTGCATCCTTACAAAGAACAAAAGCTCATGGTTATCGGCACCGAGGGTACGCTTCTTTTCGACGACCGCGAGCCATGGGAAAAAAAGCTTCAACTCTTCCATGAACCTGTCATTTGGCAAGAAAGCGGCAGTCCTGTCGCTAACCAAGGAAGCGCCGAGCTTGTCCACGTTCCACAAGAGGAACCTCTGAAGAATGAATGTCTCCATTTTCTTGAATGTTGCAAAACACGGCAGGCGCCCCTTACCGACGGTAGAGAAGGATTGCGCGTCCTAAAGATGCTGCAAGCCGCACAGCGCAGCTTGGATAGCGACGGAGAAATGCAGCATCTTTCCGACAGCTATACAGCTCATCCTACTGCCGTCATTGATGCCGGCTGCACCATAGGAACCGGAACGAAAATCTGGCACTTCTGTCACTTGATGAAGGACTGCGCCATCGGAGAAAACTGTTCCCTCGGACAGAACGTCGTTGTCAGTCCCGGCGTCACCCTTGGCCACAATGTCAAAGTGCAAAACAACGTCAGCATCTACAGTGGCGTCATCTGTGAAGATGACGTGTTTCTTGGTCCCAGTATGGTATTCACCAACATCAACAACCCTCGCAGCGCGGTGACGCGCCGCGACCAGTATGAGACAACGTTGATCCGCCGCGGTGCTACCATCGGCGCCAACGCAACGATTCTTTGCGGTATCGAGCTCGGAGCACACGCCTTCGTTGGCGCCGGCGCCGTTGTCACCAAAGATGTTCCTGCCTACGCTCTCGTTGTCGGCAACCCCGCAAGGCAAGTCGGCTGGATGTCGCGGCATGGTGAACGGCTGGATCTCCCCCTGGAAAGCGAAGAACCTCTCGAAGTCACCTGTCCCAAGACTGGCGAGGCATACCAATTAAAACATAACAGACTTACACACAAAGAATTATGTTATGTTTGAGTAAATAGCGACTCCTGTTAGTATAAGGACATACCCCTATAATCCTAGGAGGCCTATTCATGTCAGCCAACGATGTCAGTAAATTTTGGCATGCGCTTTTTGATTTTAAGCGTGTCGTCTATCAGCGCGAGTGGGAACATGCCTTCCATCATGCGCAAGTCATCGAGCAAGATAGCGATAACTCCTCGCCCGAGCCCTTCATTGAAGCCGCTCGCGGCGTTGTTTCCGATTTTTTGATTGATGTTTTCGACGTGTTGGACAAAGTATCCGGCATTGACAAACATCGATCTGCCGAGTCGATCACCAAGTTTTGGACTTCGATTGAAGGCGTTGTTGAAGATTCCTTTTCGCAATGGGTAGACAAGATTACCGCCGACCATCATTTCTCTAACGAAATACGCAAACAGATCAAAGAAGATATCAAAGAGTTTGTCGACCGTGCCCTACGTTTTCACGCAGCAAGGCAGATGTTTGCCATCAGCGGAAGGAACGTTTCCGCTTAGAGCGGCCGGTGATTTGTTTTTCTTGTAGAGGCGGCGGATCGCAAGGTACCACAGTCGGCGTCATATTTTTCATGCGTGCTGACATCATGATGCGGCACCATTGCGGGCGCAGTTTGTCGACCTCCGACAGCTCTTTTGTCGAGTAGTGCAGGATTGCCGTTCCATGCACGCCGTCGCAGAAGACCCGCACCCATTCAAATTGGTCATGGACCGTTCCATCATGCACTGCCCATTCGCCGAAAATGCTGCAACCATCTCTATGGTGCACCTTATAGTAGAAGTTGCATCCCGGGTTCTGCTCTTTCAGGTAGTCCATTACGCCGCAGAAAAATTGTTCAGGATTTCTATTATGCTGCGGCAGATATTGTACCGTCACCATCCGGGTGAAGTTATTGCGCGTTTCCCCCGGGTTGACCCATTCGATCAGCTTCTCATCCTGTCGATCTTCTTCGAAGCCAACCTTCCATGAACGACCATCGCAAGCCAGATCAAAGTCGATGATCGACTCCATCGCTGCTGACAACGGTGCAACCGCTAGCAGAAGAAATAACAAGTATTTTTTCATCGCCATTTCCTGAATTTCTCCTCATTCTAATGCGTACTGCTTCCCAAATCAACAGATAATCTCGCCTGTTGCGGTGTTCGTTGATAGATTGGCAATCAAAAAGCATCTCCTTTTTGTTCTTTATAAAAAACAATACAAGCCCAACAAATAGTCATCAACCCTATTGTTAAGACAATCAACACCTTGCATTAAAATAATATCTTATCTTGTTTGACAAGCAAGTCTTTTGTATACAACCAAACCTTAAAATTTATTTGCGATAACGACACCGGAGTAACTGATGAAACGACTGCTAATTTTCCTGATGATCTTTTGCGCCTATTTGTCTGCAGCGCCCGATAACAATGAGTGCAAACAATACAATCCCATCACCAATCTCCAAGGGTTGCCTAGCAGTATCGTCGCCGGTCACGTCAATGTCATTACCGGCGACCTCTGCTTCACTCGAACAGATATGGTTATCCCCGGTCCCGAGCCCATTACTCTCTCGCGAGCCTATTGCAGTTCCGACATGAACCACGGTTCGCTGTACCGCAGCTGGAACATGAACCTTCTCAGCTACATTGAAAGGTACAACCAACAAATTGAAGATTACAGATCCAAAAGCGTTGCCAAACATGTCGGCGCGTATGGTTCAGCAATCCCGTACGAAGCTCCCTTCAAAAACGGGACGATACATCGCCATACCCTTTCCGAAGAAGCGATGAAGCGCGGCATCACCAACACCGCCTTCGGCGTTATTAGCGGCAGAACCAATTTGGCCAACACTATGGTTCAGCAACTACCTAACGATTCCAACCTGATCATGATCACTCCTGCCGGCGAAGTGCACAAGTTCATCAGCCACCCGCATTTTATTCTTGGCTATCCTCTTGATTTCGTAAAAACCAAGCACCACACCCATCGCCGCTACACCTACCAGCACCGGAAATATCTCGAAAGGGTCGAGACCTACAACAGCAAACACGATCCTCTGTCGCATCTTGAGATGAAATACATCAGCAAAAACACTGTCGACGCCTTTTCCAGCGACGGGCAAAAAATCGTCTACAGGTTCGCCGTCGGCGACCACGGCGCAGGCAAAGGCGAATTCCTCACCTGTGTATACGGAAAAAGCGTTGTCACTGAAAAATATGGATATCAAAAACGAAAAAATTCTTTCCATCTCGAGCAGAGTGTCATCGCCAGCATAGAACGCCCTGATAACAGATTCTTACGCATCAGCTATATCGATGAAAGCGACTATCCTAAGAACACAGGCTTCTACGTTGCCCGTCAAATGGTCGACCGCGTTAAAACCCTCTCCGCACCCGTTGGCCGCGATGCTACCCCTATTGTCACCCACCGCTTCGTCTACCATATCGACACCAATAAACTTAATGAATGGTCCGGTTCCACCGATGTCTACGACTGTTTCAACAACAAAAAAACCTACATCTACAATGGTGACCACCGTCTGCTCTGCGTTCACCGCTTCATCGGCACTGAAGACCACCAACACTACAACACGGAACGCTATCATTGGGGCGGCCCCGATCCCAAGAGCAGTACCCTTCTAAACAGCATTACCGTCGAAGACAACACCGGCAGTATCTTTGCCTGCAAAGCATACCGCTATGACGACCGCGGCAACGTCCTTAGCGAGTGCCTCTATGGCAATATCACCGGTAATAGCGATGCCCCCATCACCCTTGACGACCAAGGGTATCCCATCGACAACGGTAACGAATATGAAGGCAAGCTCTTCGAGTACAGCAACGACGCCCTCAACCTCGTCACCCGCGCCGTCGACGCTAGGAAAGACACCCGCTTAGCCTACTATAAGGACAGCGAGCTCCTCCGAGCTAAATGGATCCTCGACCACGAAGGCAACATCTGGGTTCGCCACTTCTTCTTCTATGACGAAAGCGGCGTCAAGATCAAAGAGATCACCGACGACGGCAGCAGCTGGGATTGCGACGACCTCACCGGCGTTACCGAGCGGCGCATCACCACCATTATCCCCTCTTTCTTTCCCGTCATCGGCCTTCCCGAAGAGATCAAGGAAACCTACCTCGATCTTGCCACCGGGGAGGAGCAACTCGTTAAGCGCACCCTCCATGAGTATAACGAACGCGGCTTTCTGATCAGCCGCGACACCTACGGCAGCGATGGCTCCTTCGCTTATAGCGAACAGTGGACCTATAACGACCGCGGTCAAGTACAGAGCAAGAGCGACCCGGAAGGCCGCATGACCATGTACCAGTATGATGCCAACGGCAACCTTGTACTCACGAAAACCCTCTCTGTCAACTTCTCCGAGAGCTTTATCTATGACTATTCCAATCGCCTCATTAAGCGCACCATCCAACAAAACGGGCAAAAAATCTCTACACGCTATGGCTACGACTATATGGGTCTGCTTACTGAGGAAACCGACCCTTATGGCAACACTACACACCATTGCTACGACTCGCTAGGCCGCAAGTACGCCACTCGCGCCCCTGCGACTTACGATCAACATGGCAATCCTGTTGCTGATGAGACATTTTACACCTATGACGTCCTCGGCAACCTTACATCACAGAAAGATGCCCTTGGCGTCAAGACCATCGCCCGCAGCACGCTGCACGGCGCCCCTGCCCACATCATCCATGCTGACGGCACTACCGAGACCTTCCAGTACAACACTGACGGCACCCTTGCGTACCATACCGCCAAGAACGGCGCCGTTACCGAGTACACCTACGACATTTTCGGCCGCCAGTGCAGCGTTACCACTAGCAATGCCGATGGCGTCCTTCTCAGCAAAACCATTAAAGAGTATGACCGCTTCCATCTTCGCGCAGAATATGACGCCAACGGCAACGCCACCCATTACCGTTACGACGGCGCCGGTCGCCTCATCGAGAAAAGCAAAGACAATAGCACCACCACTTACAGTTATGACACTCTAGGCCGTCAGAGCCGCATTACCGAAGGTAATCTCGTTACGGCAAAAACCTACGATAACGTCGGCAACGTCCTTGTCGAGTGCAAAGAGACCACCGATGGCGCCCTCTTACAGCGCATTGAAAAGGAGTATGACGACCTCAATCGCGTCATCAAAACGACGACTTTCGGTGAGGAAGGCCCCTCCGTCACCACCCTCAAGTACGATGCCTTTAGCAACCCCATAGAGACCGTTGATCCACTAGGCAACGCCACATGCACCCAATACAAGTATAATTACCGCAACGACAACGGACAGTGCGTTCCCTACAAAGAGATCACCGACCCCCAAGGCAAGAAAACCGTTGTCATTGGCGATGCCAGGAGCCGCGACAGCAGCATCCTCGTGTACAACAATCTTGGCGTTCTTCTTAACAAGTCGCAAATTTTCTACAATTCCCGCGGCAACAAAACCGCCGAGAAGCACACCATCATCAGCAACGGTGAAGAAGAAAAAACCATTACCACCCTTTGGGAGTATGACAGTGAAGGACGCTGCATTAAAGTCACCGAAGCTGCCGGCACTTCCGAGCAGCGTTCCCGCACCACCGCTTACAACAGCTTAGGCCTCAAAGCCTGCGTCACCAAAGCTGACGGCGTCTTGATCTATTACCATTATGACGACCTCGGCCGTTGCTACGTCATTCAAAGTACCGACGGCACCGTTCACTACTATTTTGAGCGCGACGCCAATGGAAACATCACCCGCGCCATTGACTGCATCAACAACACCCAAAGTTACCGCAGCTACGACGCTTATGACCGCCTTCTTGACGATACCCTTAACACCGGTCTTACCCTCTCGTACACCTACGATGCCAATGGACGCATAGCATCCTTCACCCTTCCCGACCAGTCCAGCATCCACTACACCTATGACGGCCTGCACCTCACTGCCGTCGAGCGACGCGATCCCTTTGAAGACACACGCTACATCCACCGTTATACCTCTTACGACCTCAGCGGCCGCGTCCTCAGCCAGCTTCGCATTGACAATAACAAGAAAACCACCCGGTACGACCCCTGCGGCCGCATCTCCGCCATCACCACTCCCGGTTGGTCCGAGACCCTTGAGTATGATGCCGTTGGCCATATCGTTGCCGCTGATATCGACACCATTCCCCACCGTTACCAGTATGACGACTTGGGGCAGCTCACCAATGAGAGCGGCAACGCCACCCATGAATATCGTTATGACTCTATGCATAATCTTCTTGAGAAAGACGGCGTTGCCACCACCCTCAACGCTCACCATCAAGTCACACGTTTTGGCCAGCAAAGCCTCACTTACGACCCTAACGGCAACCTCACCACCAAGGGCGACCTCACCCTTCACTACGACGCCCTTGACCGCCTCACTCATCTTATTACCCCTACAGCCATCTATCGGTACACCTATGACGACCTCAACCGCCGGATAGCCAAGACCCACTATTCTGCTGCCGGCAACATCATTTCTGAGGAACGCTACCTTTATGAAGGTCTGAACGAGATCGGCCTATGCGATGCTGACGACACCATTGTCCAGCTTCGCATCCTCGGCAAAGGTTTGGGCGCAGAGATTGGCGCCTCCATAGCCATTGAGATCGACTCACAGCCCTACATCCCCCAGCATGATCATAACGGCAACATCGTTGCCCTTATCGACTGGATCACTGGAGACACTATTGAGAGCTATCACTATTCCGCCTTTGGTCAACGCGAGGAAAGTCCCGCTCTCACCCCTTGGCGTTTTAGCAGCAAGCGCCATGATCCCGAGAGCAGCTTCATCTATTTCGGTCGCCGCTATTATGATCCTCAGCTTGGCCGATGGATCAGCAAGGATCCCTTAGGCAATCCTGACGGTCCCAACCGTTATGCTTATGTTCATAACAATCCCCTCATCCACGTCGATCTTTACGGCCTCTGTTTAGAGCGTCGCGACAGTCCCCTGCTTGAGCACTTTCTCAACTGGAACCATAATATTGAGAGAAAAGTCGGCCGGTTCATTGAGAATACCGCCTATCATGTTCTTCCTTGCGGACCTTCCCGTCACTGCATTGAAGGTGCAGGCCGGTACATCCAAGGCGAAAGTTTCTCTCACGACTATACAGGGATACGCGACAGCCATTCCGGCATTGTTGGAAGCAGGAGCTTCTTTGGTTGTGCCGTCCGTTACATCAGCGGTATTTTGACTACACCATCCGAATGCGAAGAAGACGCCAAGAACTTCAGTGCCATGCTTGCCGACCATGAAGTCCGCTGGACCTGTCAACCTGCTGCCGGTGGTTTTACAGACCTATGCGACTCCGCCACCAAACTAGCCGGTGCTGTTACTGATAACATCCGTCATCTTGCCACACAAATCCAATCCGACTATGACGAGCTCCGCCAGCGGAGTGACAATCCAACTATTTACCTCTCAGTCCACAGTCGTGGCTCCGTCGATCTCTATAATGCGACGAAACTCCTTTCCAAAGAAGTGCGTGCATGTTTAAATATCATCACTTTAGGAAGTCCGATAGCAATTCCAAGAGAAGATTTCCAAAGTGCAAAAAACTACGTGAACAACAGCGATATCGTTGCAAAGATTAACAACTTCAGCTCGACGAGAAAAGACGCCGAAATCATCATGACAGGCTTTTCTAGTGGAGGAATGTTTAGCTTCATCACTGATCACTATATATCGAGCGAAGGATATCAAGAAGTATTAGAATCCTTTACAGATGTCATTTTAGAAAAACAGGGAATTGTAAATGAACCATTTTAATTTGTTTTTTATCTTAATATCATCGTTGTTTTTCTCTGGATGTATTAATAATGAACCGCATGAAAAATCGGATATGATGGACGAAATTCTTGCTCATCATAAAAAATACATCTTCAGCCACTACCCATGGGTTCTTTCTATGGAAGGTGGAGGGATTCCAGATAAGGTAACTCTTTTTTCTATTGGTTTTGCTTTCATTGGACCTGTTGATGTAAACACAGCAAGAAAATACCTTATAGACGCCGCAAGCAACTTAGAGAGCATAATAAATAGAGATGAAAAAATACGACCCCATCTAATTAATTACCCTTTCTCAATAAATAATATTGAATACGAACTTGTAATATATGATGAAAAAAAACATCGTGTTAAGCAACCTGCAAATTCTGCCGATCCAAACAACCTGGCATTTATTACACTCAGAAACGGCAAAATTCGATATCTAATAAAAAATGAAGATTCCATCCGTTTCACTCCTGTACACGAAGAAACTTACGAAGAAGCCAAGCTTATTGCTGAAGAAGGATAATACCACCCTTGATCACGATGACATCAGCGGAAAATGAAAGAGAATATGGATTATCAAATCAGAGGCAATGAATCAAAAATGTTGACTGATTCCCAAATGAAATACATTAAATCCATTCTACTTATTTTATGTGTAACGTTTCTATTTTCTTGTAACGTTGAAAATCATGAAAAATCCGATATGATGGATGAAATTCTAACTCAGCATAAAAATTACATTTACAGTCATCATCCTTGGGTTCTTTCTATGGCAGGTGGGGTATACCTGAAAAAGTCACGAGGTTTTCAATAGGATTCGCATTTGTTGGGCCTGTCGATATCGATACTGCAAGAAAGTACCTGATCGAGGCTACAAAAAATCTAGAAGAATTGATAAACGATCACAAAAAAATCCGGCCACACTTAATTGAATATCCATTTCCAATTAAAAACATCAAGTATCAATTCTCTATTTTTGATAATAACCAAAAACGACTTAAACAACATAAAGATGAATTGAATCCGGATAGTTTATCCTTTATATTGTTAACCAACGGGACAATCGCATACTATGTAGACAATAAAAACTCTAATAATTATATTCCAGTATATGAAGAAACCTACGAGGAGGCCAATCGTATTGTTGAAGGAGGTTCATGACACTTTGTAACGGTGTTGTTCCAAAATTCAAAAAACAGTCCAAGTTTCCCATTACTCCTTTGATTTCGGAAGCTGCACATTTATTAAACACCTCAGTTGACTGTTTTTTGAGCTTTCGGCTAGCCACTTTCTGTCCAAAAATCGTTTTTATTCTGTACATAGTCGTCTCGACTAATGACCTTTTATGATAGACCTCTTCTTTCTTCCATGCTTTTCTGCCTTCTTCAACACCCCCTAACTCTTTAATCAGGGAAATTGCATGAAGATTTTTCTTAACAACTCATATCCAAAATCTCTAGCATGTATTCTTTGTTCCATCCCATCTTTGTGACTGTTTGTTCTGAATCTCTGCTATTGTTTTTGTGTCTGCCTTAAGAAGGTTTAGTGTCACTCATCTGATTACTGAAAGATTTTCTGCACCATTATCCTTTCGTATCTTGCAACAGTCTTCTCTATAAGAAACATCAAGTTGCCAATGCAGCTTGTTCTCTACAGACCAATGACTCCTACCTGCATTACTAATTTTCCAAGCATCTGTCTCTAAGCTAGATATATAATATCTGTGCTCGAACGTTTCCTTTTCTTTTGTCTCCCGAGCGCTCTTCAGACAAGCTACACTGGCCAGGTCTTTCCAAAACTCTTTTTGTGGGAGCCAACCCAAGCAGTCTGTTACCCATACTTCACGCTTTTCGATGCGGTCTCGAGATTTTTCTTTACTATTGATTTTTTAAAAAAAAATTAAATGTTCAAATTGCTTGACAATTATTAATATTAATAGTTAAATTACACCTAATAAAGTTAATTGTGGAAGTGTAGTTATAAAGGTTTAGCTGGGTCTTTTATACAACCGGTATAAAAAGGTTAAATATTCTTTAAAAACTTTTAGGTTTGATAATTCCAATTTAAAGTGTATTCACTCAGTCAATGTTCCACTAGTTCAGTTAATAGCTGAGAACTGTTTTGAAGAAGTAATTAATATTTTAATAAATAGAAGCTTGGAGAAGAAATCGTATGAAATGGTTTTTTGCTGAGAATAATGATGGTCAGGAAAGTGGTATCAGTGATGCAGGAATAGAAACTTTTAAGGGAGGGGATTTTTTTGCCTCTTTAGCAAGAGAATTGGTCCAAAACAGCATTGATGCTCGTGCCAACAATAATAAACCGGTTGAAATTCATATCCACTTTGATAAAATTCAAAGAGAACTGATACCCGATGTTGAGGCTTTATCGAATTCCCTTAAAAAATGCCTAGATTATTGGCCTGAAAATATAAAAGCCAAGACATTTTTTGAGCAGGCTGTTGCGTTAATTAATCACAAAAAAATTCCTATTTTGCGTATTGGCGACTATAACACCAGAGGAGTTCAAGGAGCCGACTGTGATAGAAAAAATGATTGGTACAATTTGATTAAATGCAGTGGATCTTCTGCCAAGGCATCCGGTGAAGGAGGATCATATGGAATTGGGAAAAACGCACCTTTTGCATCCAGTTCTTTAAGAACGGTTTTTTATTCTACAAAAACAATAGATGGACAAGTGGCTTTTCAGGGAGTTGCAAAGCTTGTTACGCATGAAAAATCCGATAAGGTCAAAGTTCAACCTACTGGCTATCTAAGTATAAATAAGTCTAATGCTATCCGTGATAATGCAAATATTCCTGATTATTTTAAGCGTTCCGAACCTGGAACTGATATTGTAATCCTTGGATTCAAAAACGAAGGAGCATGGAAAGAAGAGTTGACAGCTTCGATTTTACAAAATTTCTGGTATGCGATTCAGGTAGGAGATCTTGTAGTTAAAATTGACACGGTCCGCATCACAAAAGACAATCTTGAAGAACTCTTGGAAAGCAATTCTAAAAACAATGACTTTGATGGGTATAAATATTATCAAGCATTTAAAAATCCAAGTTTAACTTTTAAAAAAGAACTTCCGTTGTTAGGAGAAGTTTGTCTATATTTGAGCACTCACCAAGATATCGCAACCAAGAAAATTGCAATGATGCGAAAAACAGGAATGATTATATTTTATAAATTATTTCGATCTGCGTCTCCTTTTTGTGGTGTTTTTATTTGCAGAAACAGCAAAGGCAATCAGATTTTGAGATCAATGGAGCCACCTAGACATGATGATTGGGATCCAAATCATCCAGAAAAAAAAGTTAACAAAAAGACACAGGAAGAATTTTTAACTTTTATTCGGGAGTCAATTAAAGAACTTAATCCCATTGATGAATCCAAAAGTTTTGATGTACCTGACCTCCATCGTTTTCTACCAGATGAATTGGAATCAGGTGGCGAGCCTTTTTCTGGAGAGTCGGAGCCTGAGAAAAATCAGGAATCTTTTGAAAGACATCCTAAGTCAACTGCGCTTCCAATTAGGAAAATTGAATTTGAACCAATTTGTGTGAAAGAGATATCAGGAGACTTATTTTTAAATCTTAAAAATGTGGAAGAAATTAAACATCAGGGAAATGATTCGAATAGTGAAAGAATTGCGGTAAAGGATGCTGGTCAAGTTGAAAGTGAGAGGTCCTTGAAAAAAGATGATATGGCTGTAGTCCAAATCGAGTATAGAACTTTTCCCCTCAATGTATCAAAAGGAGTATATGTTCTTAATTTAAGAGCAAATCCAAGCAAGAATAAGAGAACTTTGCTTCAAATCATGCAAGCTCAGGACGATGGAAATTGTAGTCCTCTTTTACTTGAGTCTGCTGATAGTCCTCTTTTTGATAAGGTCCCATTCAAAGAAAATATTCTTGGGCCGCTGTCTCTTCGGAATGGAGAAAATAGAATTGAGTTTAAATTAAAACAGCGCAATAGAGTAGCAATTGAGGTTAGAGCATATGAGATTGACTAGTAGGTCTTACCCGCATCCTGTCCTTGGAAACAAAGATGATTTTCCTAAATCTGAATTTCAGGTGAGAACTGATGTGAGAACTGATAGGAATAAAGTATATATTAATGTTGAAATTGCTTGTAGCAGTGATTCAATCAGTTCACTTATTGGAGCAGGAAAAGCTTCATATGCTTTGCATATCGAATGTACAAGCACCTTGTACAGGAATTGTTGGCGTTTTTCTGCGAATAAATATTGCATTGAAATACCATCTATTGAATTAGCTAATAAAGTTGAAATAAGTATATTTTCTATTATAGACATTCCGATAAAAAGCTATTCTTTTACCGATTCACACTCTGATTATAACAATGTTTTATTCGACCTTCAAGAAGGTGATATTATTGCAATATCAGAAAGTTATGAAGCTCTAATTGAAAATAAAGACTATTTATCAAAAATGAGCTCAATTATGGAGGTAGTAGAGTCCAAACATGCTCAGAGAGGCCCATTAACTGTTGAATACAATAGCAATAAAATACAACTAATTTTGAGCAAACAAGATTTTTCTCAATACAAACGATTGAAATCAAATGTATATGCATGTGGTCTCTTGTCATCAATTTTAGTGCTTCCAGTACTTGTAAATGCTTTAAATTTAATAAAGAGCAGTAGTGGTGAATTTAATGGTTTGCGCTGGAGCGATAATGTAATACATCGTTTAGCTGAGTTCAAAATATCCGGTGATTTCGATGCTTTAGATACTGCTCAAAAGCTGCTTGAAACTCCCGTTGCCAGAACCTTGAGCTATACAACATCATTATTAAAGGAGATGGAAGAATAAAATGAACGCCTTATCAGTTTTGAATGACTCTGCAGTTAGTCTACTTGAACGATCTGTTTCTGAAAATTTACCATTTTATCAACATGATTTTTCTTGGATAGATGATTTTTTTGAAGGAGAACAATGGAAGCTAAAAACAAGATTAGTTCCTATTGTTAAACAATCTTCATCTTTAGAAAGAGTTCTGGTCCCCCCGGAGAACGAAGAACTGTTTGATCTGGAAAATTCTAAGCGACTATATGAAGCATTTAAGAATTTAACGCCCGTTCAGGCGCGGGATCAAAGGTTGTGGATTAAATTAGGTCATGTTGAATTTTGGCAATATATGCGTAAGAGATGGCCGGCAGAGAACAATGATGCTTCATGGATTCGCCAACGGTATTTATTTGCAGGTAATGATAAGAGAGCGTTAATACGAAATGGGATTTCAAGGCTGTGGTGGTATTCCTATATGACATTTGATGAAGAACGAGAGAATCCATATGAGTTAACTGAAGTTCTTTTGAGCAAGCTAGATATAGCTCAGACAATTCTTGAGCGCAGCATGGGTAGCTCTAAGACGATTCTTCATACATTCCTTGATTTTCTTAGAGTTAATGATGCAAGAACGAATAATCGAATTGTTGTTAGATCCTTGGCAAAGTATCTGTATGGTCTAGGTGGGTATACATTACTTGACAGTCTTAGCCCAAATGCAATTAAATCTCACTTAATGGATGAGTTGGAGCGAATTTCTTGAAGAGATAGATACGATTTGGCTAAGGACAAATTAAGTATTCATACGATAGTTTGAAAATAACTTGATGATTCTCTCATTTTAATCGAAATAGTACCAAACGGCCTTGTTGCAAAATCAAGAAATAGGCTAAATTACCCTTACCTTACTGAATTAGGAAGCTAATTGGTAGCTTTCTGGCATTCCCAAATGCTGTCATTATATTTAGAGCTGCGCATTTGATAAACACCTTCGTTGACTGATTTTCGGACTTTCGGCTGCATCGTAGATAGCCCCATAACATTCTGCTACATCATAGGCGCCGTCTCCACCAGCTGTTGTTATAGGATCGGTTATTTGATCCAGCAAATCTGGTATTACGGATTCATCGCTTACATCATTACTGGTCATCGCTACAACGAGTATTTGCTGTGTTTGCCCACACATATCAATATGGACCTTACGCTACGTTCTTCTTTTAGAATACCCGTGTTTACGTACTTTCCATTCACCTTCTCCATAAACCTTAAGTCCAGTTGAATCAAATACAACATGTAAAGGTTCTCTACCTTGAAGATGCTGCAGGGGCATCTGCACCTTGCTTGCTCTACAAAAAATTAAGGAATAAGCAGAACAGGGAATGGTTAGTCCCATAAGTTGGATCAGGGATTCTAAGTAGCCTTGCGTGGCTCTATATATTAAGCGGTATACATGCTTAATGATCAAGGCACAAAGAATAGCTTCGTTTGAATAGAATGTAGATCTTCCGCGCTTGCCAGAGCGCTTCTTGGAATTCCATTGATCGATAAAAGCGCTACTACTAACCAGAACCTCTAATTAAAAAAGACCTAACAAGGGGGCAAGGTCAAAGGAATGGGGCAACCTGAATTTGAACTTGGGACAGACGGGTGAAGGATCCGGAGATTTCCGTTATTTGACAACACGTGTCATCTACTCACATCATTTATCAAAATTAAATTCATAAGTAACGCATTTAACCAATTAGGGATGTATTTTAAAACTAATGTAATTATAATGTACAAAATTCTCGATTAAAACTCAGAACACGAACTTTTTACACAAAATATGGCAGATACATTTTCCCCTAAAAAGCGAAGCGAAATTATGTCGAAGATTAAAGGGAAAGACACTAAACCTGAACTGATCGTACGCTCGTTCCTGCATCGCAGAGGATTTCGCTTCTCATTACAGTCTAATAAACTACCAGGCAAACCAGATATTGTATTAAGGAAGTATAAGACCGTGGTATTTATTCATGGGTGCTTTTGGCATCAATGTCAATCATGTCGTGCAGGGCGACTTCCCCGGAGTAACATTGAATACTGGGAAGAAAAATTAAAAAAAAATAAGGCACGAGACGAACTTAATACAAGTATGCTAATATCAAATGGAATGGAAGGTATGTATTGTGTGGGAATGTGAAACAAAAAATAAAGAATGTCTTGAAAAAGCTCTTAGAGAGATTTTGCCATTAAAAGGATAAACCATTTTTTTCTAAAAATTCCTCGTACCCCCCGATATTTGCGAAATCAATCTTATATTTTTTTTTATTTATCTTCTGGACCCTAACACAATCAATGCCTGCAGAATTAAGCATACGTCTGGTGGCAAGTTGGCCTTTTTGTAATTTTAGTACTTTTCTTAGCAACCAGTTTCCCAAATTCTTATTTGGGTTAGACATTAGCCCTTTTTGATTTGATTGACACATTGAACAATCAAGTTCCTGGCCATCAGGGAGAAGTACAAGAAATCTGTCGTCATTATTATCAGGAAAAAAATCTGGAAATGTTTTGTGAATCATGCTAGGAACTGGTATATATACCTCATCGAAATCCCTTGGTCGCCCTTTTGCGTTCCATTGGTTCAGACATGCTCGTTCATGCACATCTCCATACTCATATGGCTTGGATTTTTTTGTTATATACAAAGGCAGATAAATTTCTGGGAAAGAGTCTTCTCCTTTGTATATTTTACTACTTGCATACTCTAAACTTCTCAAAAGGGATATGGGATCTTGAATAATATTTACTTTGACAACGTCGCAAGGGTTTAAACTCGATAATCTAAATCTCTTCAGAAGAGTTGATTTTGATTTATTAAAAGAATATTCACATAAGCCATCACTAAAATGAATTATACTTTTTTTTCTTTTTACTTGGCAAATTTTTGCAAGGTTTATTTTTACCATTTTCTCTTCATACAATCTGAACTCACTCTCCAACCTTGTAACAAGGTGATATAGCATATCTTCTTTCCCGTATTGGGACAGAGTTGTTTCAAGCCTACGGTTTCTTGCTTCTGAAATAAATTCAACTATTTCAATATCGGATAAACTCTCATACTCATTTTTTAAAGCATTGAACTCTGCTATCTTTTGAAAAGTGTTCCCGTTATTGTGGAGAAAGGTCTTTAGTCCTATGCCAAAATTATTATAAACAGCGTCGAACGAAACGTCAGAACGTGAACAGTCGACTGCTCCAGTATTATCACAAAATATTTTTTCTGCTACTCTGTAGTGAAGATAGGGTTTAATTGCATCAGAAAAAAGCCTGGATAGCGAACCTATCAGACTTAAATCCTTTTTATAGGATTGCTTCACTTCATTAGGTAAAAGCTTGTAAAGCATAAAAAACTATATTCCCTCTATAAAAATCGCATCTTTAATTGATGTTGCGATTCTCTCAATCAAAGGAACTGTAACAGAGTTCCCTGCCTGCTTATATAAATGAGACCTGGAAATATCTTCAGGCAGTATAAATTCATCAGGATACCCTTGAAATCGAAAACATTCTCGAGGTGTTAATTTTCTTATTCCTTTGCTATCTAATACCAGTGGAACATTATGTCCCCCTGTACCCATATTAGCTGTAAGGGTTGGACAGACTTTGTTCTTGTTTTCACGAACATATATCCTCCTCCACTGGTAAATGGTGTCTCGCTTAACAACTTCTTCCTTCAATTGATCATAAATGGGAAAGCGGTTGTAATAGAAGTATTCCTCTGCTTCTTGTTCAATCAAATCGGTTACTTTCAGTTTTAAATCCATCTTTTCAGGCCAGAAGAACCTTTCTGTGCATAACCCTCCATTACTTTCTCCATTAAATCCAACTATAAATATTCTTTCTCTAGTTTGGGGAACATTCGAGTAGTCCTTAGAATTTAAAACCTTATAGATAACAGAGTAACCCAAATTGGATAATTCATTTTTAATCCTTTTGAAAGTATTTCCTTTATCATGCCCTTCCAAGTTTTTTACATTCTCCAAAAAAAATGCTTTAGGCTGTTTTGCTTTTAAAATATCCAATATATTGAAAAATAAGTTACCCCTGCCCTTCTCGTCCTGAAACCCTTTTCTATATCCTGCGACAGAGAAAGCCTGACAAGGAAATCCGCCACATAAAATATCATGATTTGGAATCATTTCAGGATCTATTTTTGTGATGTCACCATACGGAACCTCTCCAAAATTAGCACTATAAGTTTTTTTCGCATTTTGATCCCATTCGCTAGAAAAAACACACCTTCCTTGCAACCGTTGCATTGCAATTCTAAATCCACCGACACCTGCAAAAAGGTCAATAAAAGTAAATTCAGCCTTAGAAAGAGGCTTAAAGGGAATACTTATGTATTCAACATCAAACTTTTCTAGAACTGTTAAATGGTCTGTATCACAATTTTCAACAATTGCTCTCTCTCGATTCTCTAAACAACTAAAATACTCATTGATTTTCGAAGAAATTTCTTTAGAAATCCCTGGTATTAGACCGTTGGGATTATGAAGATAATGTGTAATGATTGCCTGAAAATTTTCATCATCAATTGTTTCCGGAGATTTTTGTCTTATATAGAGGGAGATATTTTCTACAAGCTCTGATATTTTTAATTTTCTATTCATTAAATTCGTTTTCATAACGTCTTGCAGACATCTCCTTCTCGTTAAAAAAGATCAGTAAAACTCGGAGATGACCTTTTTAATTTTCTTGAATTCTCCAAAATTTTTCCGACTAGAATACTCATGTTTTAATAAACCTGATTTAGGCGTACTGAAGCCTTGGACTGTTTCTGGACTACCACAGACACCATGCATTCGACAACAACTCCAACTTTGTATAGCAAAATTCTTACATCTTATACCACTACTTTTTGTTTTTAATCTACACCCTTGCATAGGGGACGCTCTTCTTTTTTTATTTACCCCACTTCCATTATTGAGATTGTCGACGATTGCTTTACCCCCTCGTGGACATGGACATGTTCAACATGCAAGGTTATCGGTGATAAGTTAATCGAGTTCAGAGACCGTTAAGCAAGTCTCAGTTCAGCGATTTCACAACTATTGCAATATATTATGTCTGCATATGGAACGCGTTTAAAGCAAAGCTTTATGAGATTATAATCATTTTCAGAAATGTTATTTTTTTCTAATGCGTTTTTTCCATTTTCTATGATTGCTTGTGCTGAATATACTGCAGCCATAAGCAAACGAAATTTTTCTTCATCTTGATTTTCATCAGCTAGAGAAATATAAAGACTCATTCTATCATAATGTTCAGACATTCCTTCTAAGTACATAACCACCTCAAATAAGTGAAAAAGTGGGGCAACCTGAAATTGAACCAGGGATCGACGGGTTATGAGGGAGGGTGAACACCAATTCACCTGATACCAACCAACCTAAATAAGCATAAGTATAATAACTTAGGTAAGAATTGTCTATCGGTTTCTAACGGTTGATATTGGTTGATATTGGCAAGGCATTGCACCGTTTTTGCACCGCTACAATCCCACGTTTCCCCAAACGGGGCGGGCCGCCTTGGATTGAACATGGACGAGTACAAAGATATCCCTTCTATCGGAATTTTCAAGTAAAGTGTGTGTGCGAATATTGACGTTTTGGATTAGCTTGTCATCTTCAAGAAGAAAGAAAAAAGGTTTCTCTTCATTTTCGGGTTTTAAACCTGTGATTTGGCTTTCATGAGGCGGACAACTTAGAGCATCAAAGAGAGTTTTTAACTTATTGTCTATATCTCCCTGACCGATGATCTGCCCTGGAAGATCGTGCCATAAGATGGTGAGATTGATTTCGGCTAAGAGGAATAGCTTTGAAGAGATGAGAGAAGCAAAACAAAAGTCCCCTTTTTTGGAGATCGCATTCATTTCATTAGGGTCTTGTTTTAGAAAACCCTCTAGTTGCCAGCATTTCTTGTTCTTTAGATGCTCATCAGACTCGACAAATCTTTTGATCTGAGAATGGAAATGTTTTCTTAGCTGATGTTTTTCTTTTGGGTCAGCGTTGGATTTTAATATCCCCTCGTATTTCAAATAGAGTTCCATAGTGATTCAACTTATTGTTGAGGCTTCAGAGTTTTGTTAAAGAATTCGATGAGTTTGTCCCAGGAATCTTGACTTGCATATTGATCTTCTGCAATCGAGCCACCCATTGTGAACCACTTTTTCCCAATCGAGTGGTAGTAGACTGGTCCAGGTTGGGGTAGATTCGGAATATTGATGCCATGGCCTGCTTTTGGATAGTATAAATGCTTTCGATAAATGTCAGAATGGTGTTGCTGTAACCGTTCCTCAATTTGTGCCGCATAAACAGCAGATGGCCACATCTGATCATCACCGCCAGAAATGATTAGAAGAGAGGCTTCTATTCTCTCTACTGGAATGGAAGCATCCTCGAAGGCTTTTTTATCTTTCATACCTTCTAGAAAGCCAGTTAGGGTATTTGCAGGATTAGTTGCATCATCACCACGCCAATTATTGAAGTCGGTTGGTGGAACTGGTGCAAATGGTGCTAAAGGCTTTCCATGATACAGCCAAGCATGTACTGGAGTTTCGCTCAGCCCACCGTAAATCGCGCTACTAGGAACGGCTGCAACAATCGATTGCACTGATTCTGGAAACCATGTTCCCAAAATTAAGGCTAACTCTCCACCTCTTGAAGCTCCATAAATTCCGACATGTGAACTGTCTAGGTTTGGTTGTTCCTTGATCCAATTGAATGCGGTTTCAAAGTACTCTAGTGGGATATCTTGTAAGTTAGAAGGAAGTCCCTCTACTCCAAAATAACCTAATGCAAGAACTGCAAAGCCGTGAGAAGCTAGTAACTGTGCTCGATTTTCTCCCATTCCACCATTTGATCCGCTGAGAGTAATAATAAGAGGTAATGGCTTCTCTGAAGGAGGCATAAACAATATGCCTACCAGTCCATTTTCTTGGACTGGAATCTGTTTTACTTCAGGACTTTTTTTCAAACGGATAATTTCTTTTGATACAATTTCTTGTTTGTCACGAAATACTCTAAAGGTTACGGAAAATGATTCTTTTTTCACCTTAAATGAAGAAGGATTGCCAGATTCAGGCTGCATGGACCAGAGCAAACCTATTGGATCAATTCCTTCATAGGAGCCAGTAACGGGAGACTGGGTAGCAAGATCAACAACGCCATGATCATCTGCTTCAAAGGAAGCTCTCGAAATCCATTTTGTATTATTATCGTCAACTGTACTGGCTTGAATCGCAATTATTTCTTTGGGGCTTAACGTTCTGATTGCAATATTGATTTCTTGATCCAATAAGGAAGTTTCTGAAGAAATATCGATAGTTGGAGAAGGAAGAGTATGAGGAGCATGGATTGCAGATAGAGGTGCAGTTGCAAGCACAATCGCTTATAAGGAAGTAGAAAACATAAAATCTCGATATCTCTGATAAGGCAAGGATTATATCCTAAAAGTCGAAGAAAAAGCAATCTATTGTCACTTATGAGTTCAGAGGAAAACTTAGTTAATTAAAAACTGCTAAAATAAAACTAATTGATTTTTCAACCTTAATTTAAAAAACCAATTTGTATTATAGCAAAAGACTTGATTCTTGCATTATACCCATAAACTAGATATTTCATGCGATTAGTCAATAAAAACAAGATACGCGATTTTGGGTGTGTGACCTGATCCCCAAAAAACGGTCCGCATAAAATTAGAGGCGTACGTAAACTATTATCCTTAACAACGAATCAAATCTGAAATATTTACAGAAAATTCTGAAATGGATTAATTAAAATCAGAAAATTAAATAATCAATGAATAGATTCATTTAAAAAGGAAAGAATAATACAACACTGACTAGATTTTTTTGGTAGTCCTAAACACGTAATGACTCAAAGGTCTGCCGCCGAAAAAGACAACATCTTAAAGTCCATACCTGTTTAGGACTACCGAAGCTCTAAATAATACTCACGTATTACTTAGTTGGCTTTTTCTTACTTCCAAAAGTCGATGTTGGCTTTTCAGCTTTACTCGTCTTTGCTGTTTGCGTAGTTTTCGTAGCAGTTGTACCACGTCCTGCCTTCATTGAGTTCTTCTTGTCAGCCATCGGAGTCTCCTTTGTTAGCTGATTTCTGCCTCAGAAGTACCTCTAAAGCTATTTCATCGTCAAATAAAATTATTACTTTATGAAAAATATTTTGGGATGAGCAAGCTGGAAAATTCCTAAGTAGTAAAAGATAAAACTCTTTTGCAAAAAAAACAAAATCGAAAAGACAAAGAGCGTTCAATGCAAGTGAATGAAATAACTTGTCATTCACCCAAGTTGCTCCTCCATTAATTCAACAAAAAGCTTCTTTAAGTAATCGGAAACTTCCTCAGAATACGTTTCCAGTTTGAATTGGGAGGATGGCATGTCGAAAAAAGTAACCCTTCTTCCAAAATACTTGAGAAGAGGAAGATTATTCTTGGCAGCAGCTAATAACATGCTGTTAGCAATAACGGTCTTCTGCACGCGTTTATAGGTAATGCGACCGTCAGAGCCGAGATAAGGCAAGTCTATTCTCTCAAGGGCCGTAAGTGACGCTCCATGACTGCGTAAATACTCAATCATATTAATCGCCTTGCGAAAACAAAGCTTATCATTAGCGGCAATCCATGTGATGAGCGATACTTCATAAAGAGGTTCATGAAGAAAACCGGTATTGATATTCCTACCTCGGTCAATAATGAGATCGGCACGAACATAGCCGTTCTTAACAAGATACTTGAGCGTATCAAATTCGCCTTCAACAATAGCTTGAAAGGCCAACTCCTGAGACTCAAGTGGCGAAAGTTGTTCTTGTTTAATGACAAACTTAGAAAAAAGCTTCCCCATGTTGTTTGGCATACCACGAGTATTGGTGAACTTCTGCTGAGTACCAAAGTTCATTTTCTCTTCAGGCTCGCGCTGGGAAAACTTACGGCAACAACGTAGGCTAAAGAGCCTGGTTAATGGAGCTTGCTTTGCACTGCTTTGGAAAGCGAGTGAACAAATCGATGAACGGGGAGTAATGAGGCTCAACAATCTTAAACTATTCATCACATGCCTTTGCGTTTTAAATCATTATACGTGGTGAGAGTAACAAACTCATGAGCTTGTGCGCAAGTCATGGATCAAAAAAACTCACTAAAGGATGGTTCATCAACTCTAAAGAAAACGACAAATGCTCTGAATCTTCCTCGACCTAGACACAATTCGAAGAATTAGGCTAATCGCAGCAATGCCAACAGATCACCAGTGGTGACGAAGGAATCGATTAATGACAAAAAGGGGTAAACACTCAATGTCTAGAAATACCACCAAACAGGGGTGGTTCTAAACACTTCATGCTATATAAATGCGAAGCAAGAAAATCAATAGGTATGCCAAACAACGAGATGACAACCAAAATGTTTAAATATGGACCCTGTTGGTGACGACTATTGGCTCCATTGCGAGTAAATATCAGTTTTACATGCTTAGGACTGCCCATTATGGAATAAAATCCGATTTTTATGAGAAAAAAGATAGCTATTCTGATTTAAAGGAGCATTTTCGACCATTTATAACGTCTAAGCTTCAAATTTCTTCCTTTTTCTTTATGTATGTAAAGATTTATTAAATTTTACACCAAACAATTCCCTTACATTATACAATAAAGCAGTAATCAAATTAACCATTAAAAAGAGGATGAATAAATGATTAATTATTTGCGTACTACAGAAAGTTCGGGAAAACAAAGATCATTCGAATTGGATGATAGTAAATATTATTAAATTGAAGAAAAAGCTAAAACAAAGACTATAAACTGGTTTACTGCCACTATAATTCCTGTTCGAACTAATAATTGGAAAAATTTCTCTAAAGATTTTTTTCTCCCTACTGTGGTCAACCATGCTGTTAAAGTCGATCATGCCGCCGCAAGAGTATTCGCCGTTCTGGGCGCTCTAGCCCTAGATCTAGTAACGCTCCCTATCCGTTTTTTAACTGCTCCATTCCGCGCAGCTTTTGCAGACAAAAAAGAAGATCACGAATTGTATAAATTACTATTTAATGGAATTGATGACAACATCATTATAACGGATGATGTAAAAATTGAGTTAATTAAGTATTCTCCATCTAACGAAATTTTCATAATAATGAACAACAATGAAATGTACGCACCGACTATGCAACACTGTAAACAATTTGACCTTTCATTTATCGCAGCACCATCTACTTATAATTCAAATCTAGTTGAAGAAACATGCGAAAGTCTGATAGTTGAAAAAGTCGAAAACAATGAGTATATTGATTCAATAATTTCAATAATTAATGTACCGATTAATTTATTGAAAAACGCAAATGAGATAAAAATCACCGTTAGCTCTAACAATCAAAACACAACTGTTAATAAAAAGACCATTCAACTTTTTTCTAACGCTGTAATTACAGAGGATCAATTCAAACAAGTCTTGAATAAATGCTATAATGAAGCTAAAAATGAACAAAACATGACGGATGATGACATCAAATACATTTTTGAAAAAACTGATCGTGATAACAATAAAAGTACATTTGTCCTAGGATATTAATTTACTTTTTCTCAAACATCACCCTAAGGTAAATCCTTAAATGAACATGCGGGCCGAAGAGACAACTTCGGCCTTTTTTTGATTCATAACATTTTTTGTTATAAGCAACACATATCGCAACATTCTTATTATTTTTTCAATCGAGATTATCCTTGTTATTCATAAGCTTGTATGCGGGCGTGGGTTTAACAAATCTGTTGAACTTCTAATCCTGCATGATTATTAATTAGATTTTTAAGTTTACAATAAATTTATATCGACATTACTTTTAATTGATATTAATTTCTGAAAACTATAAAATCTATCAATATTATCACTTTTTAAATAAAAGAAAAGCAATGACAACCCCTTCAACTGTAACAGAACAATTTGGAAATACTACATATTTATACTTCAATGATGATGAATTTGAAGAATTTGTAAAAAAAGCTAAAACAAAAACAATCAACTGGTTTGTCGCTACCTTAATCCCGGTTAGAACAAATAATTGGAAAAACTTCTCAAGAGATTTCTTCCTTCCCACTGTCGTTAACCATGCTATTAACGTCGATCATATCGCAGCTAGAATATTCGCGGTTCTCGGTGCACTAGCTCTAGATCTTTTAACTCTGCCTATCCGCCTCATCACTGCCCCCTTCCGCGCTGCTTTTGTAAACAAAAAGGAAGATCACGAAGCGTATCAATTTCTAATAAAAAAAGGGGTCAACGAAAATCGCCTTACAACTGACGATGTAGCGTTTACTCTGGAGTGGAGTGATTCATCAGATGATAGCGTAGTGATATCAGATAATGGCGCATCTGTGGCTCCAATTTTCCACCACGAAAAACGATTTAACCTTTCGTTCATTGATGTACCTTCTTCGTACAGATCCAACTTAGAAGAAATAAGTGAAATGGATAATTCATGTCTTGATATTGATGATTTATTGTTTTTAATTAATGACGAGTAAACAAGATCTTTCGAGAAATTAATTCTGATCATGGCCGAAGTGAACAACTTCGGCCTTTTTACTATTCACAATACTTCTTTTCCAGCTTCCGATAACGCTCGCTGGTCGTAAAGGACCATCCCTGTGGCGATGAACAGCAAACTCATGGGCTTGTACGCAAGATATGCGTCGAAAAAAACCATGTTAATAAGCAAAGGGATGAGCATCCAACGCAAAGAACGGGATCGTCGCCAAAGACAGGAAAAAAATCGGAAAAACAACAGGCTCCCAATAAGGCCATACTCAGTAAGAATCCTTATATATCCACCGTCAACAGCAGCAAGGCCAAAGCCAGGACCTACGCCCTGCAAATAGGTAAAAGGGTGCAATAGGTACATCTTCAAAGAATATACCCACTTGTGGATGCGTATCCACCAGCTCATATCCTGGTTACCGGAAAAGGCAACACTCTCACGTCCATTGGGGTCGTAATCAAGGCTGATGCGTTCCCAAACAGTGGTAATGAGGTCGAGGTTACGCATTGACAGAAGCTCTTTGCTGCGCTCGACGAGGCCGTCAACATTGACGATAGTGATAGCGACAACAAGGCAACCAATCATACTGAAAAGAAAAGCGCAAATGACGGAAAAACGATCTCGGGAACGGAACTCTTGGCGCACACGTACAGCCATAACGGCAACAAGGGCGGCAATGGCGATACGGGCTCCTGTCTTGATGACGAGGAGAGCGCAGAAAAAAAAGAACCAGTATATCGCTGTCTTGCGAAAAAAAAGAGCGAGAGCGCGCGGGAGTAAACGTAAGTAGGGTGAAGAGGGAGCGTCAGTGAAAACAAGATAGCCAAACACCATGGTGATGAGGCAGCCCATCTCCGATGGAAAGGAGGCAATACCGGAAAGACGGGTGGTGCTGTACGCATGATACCCCTCAACAGAAAACTCCCCGATGATTCCTAGCCACTGAAGAACCATGACAAGGGCGTTAAAGAAAAGAAAAACTGAGAGAAGGCGGTGAAGCGTGAGGTAGGGGGCAGCAATGATACCGATATAGAAAAAGGAAAAATACTCGATGAGGCGGCAGCAGTAAAGGATATTGGCAGAAGCGTGGAGCATGCCAAGGACGCTGAAGAGATAGTTGATGGCGAAAGAGAAGAAAGAGAGTACAACGAGACTAAAAAACCACTTCTCTTCAGGAAAGGGTTGGCGGCGGTAGGCAAAACGTGCCCAAACAATAATGAGGCTGACGGCAAGGAGAATGATGTCGTCGATGCGGATGCCTGCGGTCTCCTGACTGCCAAGAGCGATGAGGTTGACCTTGGGAAGAAAAAGAAGTGGAATGGTAACCATAAGGATGGCAAGGGAAAGAAAATGGTCGAGATAACGAACTCCTCCCACGCCTCTTTGTGTTGATATGCCTACAAAGGCGCTCATTGATCAAACCATTTGACTGCGGCGTACTTCGCGAGGGAATAGAGGGTAGGCACAACTTTCCGTTCACGACGATGGATCCAGAGCTCATTGCGAGCAGAGGAAACGCGCGCACTGCGGGACATGGCGCTGCGGTCTGTGTCCCATCCGCGGCAGTGATGGGCTACGAGGTCGGGAAAATAATAAAGGGTCCAACGGTGATTCCTAAGACGCAGCGATAGGTCGATATCTTCTTTATACATGAAAAAAGAGGGATCGAAGAGGTTCCGACCAGGATATAGAATGGAGTCTAGAGCTTCCTTACGAATGAAGAAAAGGGCGCCGGTGATGGCGGGTATGGCCTCAGGGGCGCTGTAACGGCCTTCGGCGATTGACTCACCTTGTCCGCGGTCATACCACCGGCCATACCAGGTATGGAAAACACCGGTGGAGTCATAAGTTCCGGTAGGAATGTCATTATCGAGATCATAGCCTAAAGCCATACCGGTAAGGGCGCCGCACTCCCAATAACTGGGGTCTTCAAAATGGGCCACGGCACGTTCGAGAAAAGTCTCACTGAGGAAAGCGTCAGGGTTAAGCAAAAGAATGTAATCGCAGTCGGAGGCGACATGCTGGTAACCGATGTTGTTGGCTTGGCAAAAGCCTAAGGCACTGCCAGGTTTAACAATGGCGGTCGTAGGCGAACAGTACTTATCGAGATAGCGCGTGTCATGGGAGCCGGCATCGACGATGATAACCTGTCTGGGAGCGACAGTCTGGGTGGCGATGGCGTGCATGGCCTTGGGAAGACAACGCTCGCTGTTAAAGGCGACGATGATGATTGCTGTATTCGCGGTGGGTTTAGTCATTCGAGGTATGCCATTGTGAGAAACTGTTCTGCCAGCTGTTTTCTATTGTAACGGTCAAGAAGCCGGGGTGTAACCTGCGTCGACGCTTTCGTCGGCTTCAACAGCTGCTGCTGTAAAAAACATAACAGAATTTCTTGATTATGGAAAGCGTTGCCAGCGCCGTTGTCGCTAATGAGGCGCTTGACTGTATCGTCACTAGAAGCGCCTACGGCGATGATGGGCGTGCGGGAATAGAGATACTCGAAAATTTTTCCTGTGAGGATGCCGTCGCTATCTTTCCATGGAAGGAACAGCAGGGCGTGGGCGTCGCGCTGGAGGCGGAGGGCATTCTCGCGCGAGACGAAACCGTGCTGTTTTACCCATCTGCCGACATGATGCTTTTCAATGAGGGATGCAAGCTCTGCGCTGGGAGGGCCGAAGAAAAGAACTTCAAGGCGGTTGCGAAGGATATCGGGAAGAGAGCGGATGGCACGGAAAAGGGGCTCGGGGTCGGTGCTGCGGGGATAGAAAGTGCCTGTATAGACGATGCGGAAGATGCCGTCGTCAGGCAAGGAACGCTCCCCTGACAGGTTGGCAAGATCGTCAGGGTCGAAGCCGTTCTCGATAACGGCGATGTTCTTACCGGGATGGCGGCGGCGAAGGGTAGCGGCAAGCGGATCGCTGACGGTAGTCAGGCAATCGGCGTTGCGCAGCAAACGTCGCTCTAAAAAGGGCTCATAGTAGTTGAAAGGAAACAGTCCGGGAAAAATATGGTTGTCACTCCAAAGGTCACGGTAGTCGGCAACCCATCGGGCAGCACGGCGCTCGTACTTCAGCTTAGAGGCGATACGGTGCGTTGTGTAGGGACCGGAAGTGCTGACAACAAGATCCCAAGAAGGCTGCGCGCGTGCAGCATCGAGGGCGGCAGAAACCCACAACTCCGTAAGATCGGGAAAACGGCAGGCATTGAAGATGCCATAGCGCTGCCGCAAGCGGTTGAACAGTGAAGCAGCGGCTGATGGTGCGGCCTGAGTACGTTGGTAGTTTTCTTTCATGCCGGAGACAAAAGAGGAAACAGGAACAGACAGGACGTTGCAGCTGGAGCCTTGCGCAGGTTGAGGTGTCAGTACCGTGACGTCATGACCGGCAGCGGTCCAGTACTTCGCCCAGGAAAGGGGCCTAAGCGAAGCAATGGAGTTCTGCGGAGGGAAAAATGTGGTGACGATAAGGATGCGCAGCATAGTTACAGCAGCTCGCGACACCAGAAGTTTCCTGAACGCAGATTAAAAATCGCGGGATACTGGTCGTTGTTGGCGTAACAAACATTTTCATTGCCGTTCTTCCAAAAGGTACAACCCAACGTACGGCAATTGCAAAGGTCGAGGGACTCTTCAAGATATTTATCGCATATTGTCTGTCCGCAGCAATAGGCGATCTCCGGTATAAGAGTATTGACGGGACAGCATAACAGGTATTTAGCAAGCTTGGCAGTACGCACAGGGATGTTGATGCTTGTTGCAGCGATATATTGGACAGGATAGCAAATGCCCCAATTGAAGACGGTACCTATCATGTCGAAAGGACATTCGCAAGTAAACATCGACTCAATGCCAGCATAGACTGTTGTAAAGGAAAAAGCTAATACCGATGATGGCAGAAGCATCATGGATATGGCTGCAAGCGTAGTTTGCCCGGCGATAGCACCGGACTGTGCAGCGATGCCCACACTATGAGAGATGCACATGTTGATGCGTAAATCAAGGGCAAGATTCCCAGCATCACGATAACGCCCTTCTTCAAGGGCGATCATCTCCTGATCATGGATATCAAGGCGAGATGATAGATTGTTTGCGAAACATTCACATGCATCATAGATGGTGAAATAGCTTTCAGGAAACGATGGTTCGTTGAAGAGTTCGACTAAAAGGTCCTCTTCTACATGGGACTCCTCTTTAACATCTCCAAACATGAATTTCCTCATTTCCAAGACTTTTATCATGGTTTCACGGTCGGGAATCAGCTTATACGCATGGATATCGGCGCGGCATATGGGGCATCCTTTATGATGTTCTTTCCACTTCTGCATACATATCATGCAATACACATGAGTGCAGGCGTCGGTCTTGCATGGATAGCGCCCTGAACGGTCATACTGCGTTATCCCTCTATCACAGAGCAGTTTAAGGTCATCAGGAGCTTGAAAGGGATAAGCACAAAGGGGACACTCAGGTACTTGATCATCATTAAGATCGTCGATCATCGGTTCTACCTCTTCTTCTTGAGAAAGATAGGCTGCCCATGCCGCCGGTAAATATTGCTGTATCGTCCACATAAAATCACCTTAACCATTTATGAGTCAGGGGGATTAAAATTTGTTGCCCGTTTTTTTGCAACCGGAAATAAAACAACGTCATGTATAAATTTTTTACTTTCTTTTGTTACAATGCAGATGCAACCAGGATGGTGAAGCTATGCGTGACGACCTGTTGATTGAAGAACGTTACGAAAAAAACAGTCATCTTTTCTACCCTAAGATGGCAGACACAATCAAAACGGTGATGAACAATCCGGAGATAATGCCGGAAGAGATCATCATCGATGAAGATTTCCTCTACAATGAAGTCGATACAGGAGCAAGCCTCCTAGCGATCATCAAAAAGATCCGGTTGATCGCTATGGTCATCTGGGAAATGATGCTTAAAATGGTGTCGGAAAGCTACCGCGAGAGCTTCAACGCTGCGGTAGTGAAGATCGCTAATGCCTACAGTATTGCCTACCATAATCGTATTAACGAAGTATACCGCACAAGCCAAGCGTTTATCAAACAGTCGGAGAAGTTCGCTGAGAACCGCGATAAGCTAATGCAATGGAGCGATGCCCTCAAAGAACAATATGCGGAAATGGAACGCCTCAATGGGCAGTATTCAACGAAGCAGGCGGAGGTTGAAGAGAAAAGAAACGCGCTGGAAGAAGCTAAGGAAGCACAAGAAAACATTGCAGAGGAACGTGCAAAGGCTGAGGCGGGACGCGTGAAATTGGACCACCTGAAGAAAAGCAATGTGATCGTTAAGATGTGGCATCGTCAGCGTATTGCGGAACTGAAAGGTCTGGCACCGGTTGCATTATTGCTTAAGAAGGAAAAGGATGCTTCCGCAGCGGTAAAGGTGTTGGAGAAGGAACTTCAAAGTTTAGAGACAGAGATGAAGATAGTTGAAAAAGCGGTAGAGATGATCAACGGCAAAACGAATAGGTTAAGAAACCTGATCAGCGCTTACTATGAATATCAGCGAAAAGTGCAAAAGCGTTCTTTGAAGATACTGAAACGTGTTGCCGACCTGACAGACCAGGAGCCTGATGAGATCTTCGATCTGGAAAAACTGCACGTTGGCAAGATCGAACTGCATGGCAAAGAAGTGGTACTTATTCAGCCAAAAAAAATGGAAAAACAATCGGATCCGCATGAGAAGATGCGCCGGGACATCCGCAATAAGGCGCATGCTAAACTGTCCGATCTGTGGATAACGCTGATGAACAAGATCAATGACAATGTAGAGTGGCGCTGTGATGCAAATGGCAAGTTTGAGATCAGCTTGTCAAGGCCGGCAAAGGTGTGGGTAGACAGCGAGAAAAACCGCGGCGGCGCGGTGTTGCTGATCGGCTACAACCCTAGCAGCAATGGGTTGTCCAAGGTGACAGGAAGGCTGTCTAAAGGGAAGATGGAATTCAGCTCGGGGTATTATGCCCACTGCGAAGTACCGGTATTAGGATTAAAAACGCCAAAGACGACGTCGATCAGTATCACCGATACGAATACGGTAACAACATGCGGGACTTTGGGATTCGGTATGAGCGGATCTGAAAAACTTGCACATGAAACGCTTAAGAGATATTGGGATGATGGACGACAGATTGATGAGGATCATAATGTCTTTTTAGAGGCTAAAATCTCTTGCGAAGCAGGTCTGGGAAAAAACGGATGATATCAGTGGCGATCATGCAGTAAGAGGTGTAGACGGCTGCGGCATATTCGCCGGCGGCGGCGTGGATGTATGCCGCTGTCGCCGCGGCATCATGTGGGGCAAGCCCCTGTGCCAATAATGCTGCTGTGAGGCCTGTCAGCACATCGCCGCTGCCTGCTGTTGCCATGCCGGGATCGCCGCGAGCGATGACGTATGGCTTGCTTTTGGGATGCAGAATAAATGTCGGTGCTCCCTTGAGGATGATGGTGACGTTATTCTTCTCTGCGTATTTCTGACAGACAGAAAGATAGTTGAGATCAAGAGGATAACGCTCTTCGGTCTGAAGAAGGCGGCGCATCTCCCCGTGGTGAGGTGTGAGGATCGTCTGCTCAGGCAAAGTGATCTTGTGCGTTGCGATGATATTGAGACCGTCGGCGTCGATGACAACGGGAACGGCGATCTTTGGCAGCAAAGCCTTGAGCAAGGAAATGGTATCGTCAGAGACGCCGATGCCTGGGCCAATGAAGAGTGCCGAGGCGCTGTTCATGATAGTAAGAAGGGAATCGGGATCGTTACGGTCGTAAGGTATCTTGATCAGCTCGAATGCGCTAGATGCAAGAACCGTTTCCATGCCGGGAGGATGCAGCAGTTTGACAATGCCGGCGCCGCCGCGCAGAGCAGAGAGCGATGCCATATTTGCCGCTCCGGGCATCTGCGGTGATCCAGCTAGCCCAACGACCGATCCTGCCTGATATTTGTGGCGGCTGCGCTGCATTTTGGGAATACGCGCTTCCATCATCTCTTGTGTGAACATGAGAACGGCACTTTCAGCGTTGTCGCTAAATTTGTTTGGAAGTCCAAAGTCAACATAGTGAAGGATGCCAACGTGATCCCATCCTTGGTTTAGAAAAAAACCTAGCTTCGGCAGCCCCAAGAATACGGTCTCAGCAGCGCGGATCACAGCTCCTTCAGCTATGCCGCTATTGCCGTTGAGGCCTGAGGGGATGTCGACGGCAATGATAGGAAGACCGCTGTCGTTGGCATGGTTAATGATCGACGCAAACGGCTCGCGCGGTGCGCTTTGCAATCCCGTGCCGAACAGGGCATCGACGATGACTCCCTCTCGCGTGAATTCGATATCTCCGCTATCTTTGATCTTGATAACGGTACCACCGATCTCGACGAAGCGGTCGTGATTTTTCTTGCACAGCTCACTGCAGGTGTCGATAGGTGCAGTCTGGAGGGCAATCACTTGATAATTGTGATCTTTAAGGTAGCAACCAGCAACATAGGCATCGCCGGCGTTATTACCCTTGCCGCATAGAAGATAGACGCGGTGCGGCATCTTGTGGTGATCGACGAACTCATGCACAGCGGCAGCAACGCCGCGGCCTGCGGCTTCCATGAAGTCTTCTTCACGGCAGCCGTCTGCATACGCTAATGCTTCTGTTTCCGCCATTGCTTTTGCTGTAACCACATTCATTAGAGATGCTCTTCTTTGATTGTCCTTTCCATCAACGTCTGGACGGCATTATCGGGCTTGAGCTTGCCGTCGATGATCGCTTTAACGCCTTCGGCGATCGGCATATTGACGCCATGCTGTCTGCTTAGCTGCAACGCCGATACGCAGGTGTAGGCGCCTTCAACGACCATTCCGATCTTCTCACGCGCTTCATCAGCGGCAATCCCCTGCGCGAGAAGATGCCCAAATCGGTAGTTGCGGCTCATGAAAGAGTTGCAGGTCAAACAAAGGTCGCCCATGCCGGACAGCCCATACAATGTCTCTGCACGGCATCCTTCAGCGACAGCGAGCTTGCGAATTTCATGAAGACCGCGTGTCATCAGAGCAGCGGCACAGCTATAGCCGAGGGCAAGGCCTTCGGAGATACCGCAAGCGATGGCAATGACATTTTTGAGCGCTCCGCCAAAGGCAACTCCGCGGACGTCGGAGTTAGGATAGACACGAAAGGTATCTGTAGAGAAGATGTCGCACACTTGCAGCATCACATCGCGGTTGTATGCGGCACCGACAACGGAAGTGGGCAGATCGCGGATTACGTCGTGAGCGAAACTGGGACCGCTGAGCGAGGCAACTCGTTCGCGAAAAGCATCGCCGAATATTTCTATTGCAACATCCGAAAGAATCAGACCGCTGTTTTGTTCGATTCCTTTGGAGGTGATAACCAACGGGCATTCCGGTGTTGTAAGTGCTTTGACTTTCTCAAGAACGGGACGGAACCCTGCGGAGGTGACCGATTCGATGATGATGTCGGCGCCGTCGATCGCTTCAGCGAGGTCGGTGGTGAAAGTCATATCGCCAATAGAGCGATGTCCCGGCAAGAGCGGATGCTCGCGGGTTTGTTCCAGCTGTTTGGCGAGGTCGGGTTTGGTCGTCCAACACTGGACGCGGTATCCTTTGGATGCGAGGAGCGATGCTAAGCAAAACCCCCACGAACCTATACCTAAGTAACCTATTTTCATTAACTTGCCTCATCAGCGGCAATGTAGCCGGCGTGGGTGGGCTTTTTGCCTTTCCAGCGCTGCAGAAGATCGTCGGTAGGATAGTAGAACTGCGGGTCGATCTCGATCTCCCCATCCGGCGGCTCCATGCCTGTTATCTCTTTTAATACCTGACGATCACGCTCTTGTAAAGAGCGACGCACAGTTTCCGGGCTGTCGCTGCCTTCGGCATTTTTCAATGGCGCAAAGCATTGATTTCTAGGATATAGCAGCGCTCGTACTCGTTGCGCTTCCGGTAGACAGTCAAAAATAAACTTCTCAAACTTCCAGGCGTTGGGGCTCTGCGGCCGTACGGTATTTCCGCCAGCGTCAAGGTATTTGACTGCTTTATGCGCAAGATGCCATGGCAGCGCCTTTTCAGCAACGTCAGCAACAAATGTCATGTCGAAACAGAAGAGGCTGAGGTTTGCACAGCGGTGGAGAAGACTCCCCTGATTATCTTCAGCGTAACGGACGGCATCGGAAATTTCACTATATTCGCGGACAACGACATCGCCGCCGCTCATCACGATAGTACCGACCTTCTCCTTCGGATCGATCCTTTCAGTAGCTTTAAGCGTCACCTGGCTGCCGCATCTATCGTGGTAGCCGATCAGCTCGTGGTCGAACGGCTCGGCAAGTACGTTGTCGATCAATACATAGTTGATGCAGCGGACGCCTCGCTCTTGCCACTGCTGCCAGATCCCTGAGCGGACGAAATGTGTCAGCGTCGTGCCGTTGCCATCGGGACCCATGGCGATGTGGTTAGGGGTTTCAAGAAAGAGATTTCCCTCTTCATCGAGATAGGGAAGGTGTCCTTGGGTGAAAAAGAAAAGCTGTCCATCGTCGAGGCCGAAGTTGCCATGATCGGCAAAGAATGCGCGGGTCTCGGCGTCATTCTCCGGCGAGGTCATGATCGCTAGCGGCAGCGGCGTCCCCGCCTGCTTACTGGCGGCGGCGACCTTTTCGGCAAATAGCTGGAAGAGCGATTTCTTTTTGATCGGCGACAGCGGATAGCTGCCTTTCGGGGCATCGTAGCGTAGACGAGATCCGGAACCGCCGGCGGTGATGAGGCAGCCGACAGCACCTTCACGGGCGATCTGGCGTCCTCGCGCTATGTCGTCGATATTACCGGAACTGTCGAAGTCGGTAAAAGGCTTGACGTCTGCAGGACGGGGCAGGGTATGACGTCCGGCGAATACCGTTTGCTGTTCACGAAAGGTCGCGTTATCGATGGTTTCCAGCTCTGTTGCAAGTTCTTGCCTCTGCTCTCTGTTCAAGGTGTCCCAATGCTTTAACAGATGCTGTTGATTGATCTCGGCAAGTTTTTCTTCGACAGAATGAACGTCCATAGCAAATATCGGGGTTGTAATTAAGAAAAAGGCAAAAAGAGCATACTGCATAGTGAAACCTTTTTTTCCAAATCATGGTACGCCATCAAAAAAAAGGTATCAAGGAGTTTTGGCTGTCTTACTTCTCAGAATCTGATGGACAACACGGCCGACGCGCAGCTGCGCCTGTTCGATCTGCCTGGGTGTGATGTGGTTGGCCTTGGCGACCTTTTCGATGATCTTTTCACGCTGTTCAGGATCTATAGTCGACAGTACTTTTTCTTTTGCGTTGGGATCGGCTTCATAGACGGTAAGGAATAGATCGATGCTATCGGCTTCCGCAGCGAGTTCTTTGATCTGCCGCCGCGTTAAAGGGTAGATATTTTCAAAGAGGAACGTTTGATTTTTTAGGCGCGTGCTGAGGTTGGCATCACGACGATGAACTTCCTCTAGCAAACGTCGGCGCATCGCATGCGGCATCCCCTCAAGAATGCTTGCGATAGTCTCCAAAGCATTGCTATCTTTAACATAATCATAATAGCCAACGTTGCCCATTTTCTCTGCCACTTGCATCAACAAGGTTGTGCGCATTTTCGCATCGAGATCGTAGATCTCCTCAAAACCGAGAACCGCTTCTATTTGCTTTTCAAAGGAAAGCGCTTCCATGATCATGACGGCACGATCAAGACGAATGTAGAATAGGCGGAGGGCGATATCCCTTCCACTCATCATGCTGAATTCGTCTCTAAGAGTGTCGCCATTGGCTTGATAAAGGTGCTGGACGCCAACTTCGGTATCGCCGATGCCTTGAGGTTTCTGTATCTGAAGCAGTTCTTCATCGTCTGTATCAAGGAGGTCGGCAAACTCTTCAAGGGCCATCTCGATAAGCGACATTGGGCTGCCCTGCAAACGGTCGTACCAATAGCTGATAAGCTCCGCTTCTTCCTGCTCGCAAGCGGCGAGCAGCAGCTCTGTCGCTTCGTCACCGAGGCCGATGCATGCCAAAGCGATCTTGTGCGATTTGGGAAGGTGTTTGTATTCATGTTTCCATTTGTTCATGAAACACCGCCCTTCTGATAAAGCCAGCGGCGGAAGGTACGTGCAACATGCTGAGGATTGCTGCCAAGAAGCAGGCGTATCCTGCGCGCAGAACGCTCGGCGCGCGGAGAAAGCGACTGTTTTGCTGTCGCTGCATTACGTCGACTGTAGAACAGGATCGACCACGCAACAAAAACAATTAACACAATTGTTGCGACGACAAAAATCTGAATATTGTAACCGATAATAAGGGCCTTCATAGCGCTAAAAAAGGTAAGGTATTAAAACTCTTCTATAGCAAAAAAAGCTGTTATACCGAAACTATTTCCAAAATCTGCTTTCGACAGCAGGGAAACTTCCTTGATGAATAGTTCATAACTAAATGAATTATTAGCACTTATGATCTCTTCATCCCGATGCCGATTATTAAAGTTGCTTCGATATGGCGGAAACTGGGTAGTCTTAAATGTGTAATGCTGGACAAGTGCGCGGGAAACTGATGACAATTTCCTAGAACAAACATGGAGTGAAACGGAAAAACGCCTCAATTCACTTTGCAAGTGGCTCACTATTTTACGACTTTCAATTTCGTCTGGTTGATCTGAGCAAGGATTTCGTTGCACACTTCATCAACTTCAATGCGGGTCATACAACGGAAGTCGATGGGACAGACGCGCTTATAGCATGGCGAACAGGAAACATGCTTATGGATGACAGTACCGTGCTGGTAAGGGCGCGTCTTGACGTCGCTTGTCGATCCGAAAAGGGCTACAAGAGGAACCTTCAGCGCTGCGGCAATATGCATAGGACCGCTGTCATTGCTTAAAAACGCTGAACAGCATGATGTTAACGCCATCAGCTCGCGAATGGAGGTCTTGCCTGCCAGGTTGATGACGCGCTTAGGCATCTCATTACAGATAGCATTAACGAGCGGCGCGCCGGCAGGATCGCCGAAATAAACGATGTAGGTGTCAGGATCTTCAAGAAGACGCCGTGTCACCTGCTCGAAGCGCTCCGGCAGCCAACATTTTGCAGAGCCGTATGCCGCACCGGGATTGATGCCGACGACGGTATGTTCACCGACATTGCATCCGTAGCTTTTGAGGAGCGCTATTGCCGCTTCCCTCTCTTTGTCAGTGACATACAAAGAAAGAGGTGTATCGGAAATAGGGATGCCTAGCGGGACTAGGAGCATTTTATAAGTGATGACAAGATGCTGCTGTTCAACATTTTCAGGAAGAGGCAACGCTTTATCCAACATAAAGCTACGGAGATTGCCACGGTAGCCGAGGCGGTTTTTGACATGTCCGCGCCAAAACCACCATGCCGACGAAAATGAGTTAGTGGTTAAAATACCCAAGTCGAATTCACCATGACGGAGCGCGCCGATGATATCTTGATGCTGCTCACTGTGCAGCCACCCGCTGGGCCTCTTAAAGCTAAAAATTTCATCGACCGTAGGATCTTTCTCAAGCAAAGGGGCGACATTCTTTTGGCACATCACCGTCATCCGCGCTGTCGGATAACGACGATGCAGATCATAGAGCAGCGGGGTCGCCATCACACAGTCACCCAACCAGTTGGGCATGCGGACGATGATGTTTTTCGCTTCTTTCGCCGGCCAGATAACGGTCATAAAAAAATAATGCTCTTCGTGACTTTGCCACAGTATAATTCACAAGACGTAAAAAGGAAAGAGAATACCGGTTGATCTTCAAAATCTAAAACTTTATTGTAGTTTGTGCGACATTGTACCGGAACCGGAGCCTATTCTTGAGCAAAAGCACATACACCGAAGAAGAAACGAAACAGATTCTACAATCTCTCTACGAAGAGAAAAAAAACGTTCGACAGCTTGAGCAACAACTTCTCCGGCATCACCAGATGCAAGCGAAGTATAAAGATCAAGTTGATGCGTTGCAGCAGCGGCTTGCCGAGGTGGAGGCAGACCGTCCGCAGCTTCAAGAATATGCCGAAGAGTGCGATGCGCTTAGAGGCCAGCAAACGATCCTCAAAAAAATGATCTCAGAAGCGCAGGAGCGCGCCGAAGACGCAGAAAGAAAACTGCAAGAGGTCAATCACGACACCGAGACGCAGCTGACTTCCGTTCGCGAGCAAGCAAAAGCTTACCGCCATGAAGCGGAAGAGTTCGCCCATCTGCTGCATGAGCGTGAAAAAGAGATGACCAGATTGCGCGTCTACAAAGACAAAGCCGACAGCCTTTCCAAAGAACATGAGGGCATCGTCAAACTCCGCGAGGAGAATGCAGAACTGCACCGCCGTCTTGAAGAGACCGAACAGCATAGCCAGCAGCTCGACCGCGTCGTTCAATTTCTTCGTGAGCGCGCTGAAGAGGCGCAGTTGGAGACGCGCCAGATCGAAGAGGAGTACCAGCGATCGCAAGAAAAGATCTCGGCACTATCGTCGGAGCTGCAAAGCGCCAAAGAAGAGTGGGTCGATCTAAGCCGCGCCTATGAAGAAGAGCAGCATCTGCGACAGGACACTACCGAAGAGCTTGAACGCATTCGCAAGCAGTTCTCCGAATTGAAACACCAAGCATACAACGCCCACGAAGAGCTGGAGAAGCAGCAGGAATTCACAAGCAAAGCGAAGAAAGAACTCGAAACGCTGCGCACCGAAAACACAGAACTCAAGCAGGCAAGCAGCAAGCAGACGAATGAAAAGCTCGCCGCTCAAGAGGAATTGGTCGGATTAAAAGAGAAATGGAAAGCGATTGAAGAGCAGCTGCGCGACGAGCAAGCGCGCGCAGCAGACGCGTTGCAGCGCAGCGAAAAGCTAGAGCGCGAACTAGAAGATGAAAAAGCTTTGACGAAGACATTGGAACAGCGGCTTGAGCAGACAAAACGACGTGAAGAGACTGCCTCGATCGAGGTAGAATCATTGAAGCAAACGATCGAAGCATACAAAGAACGGCAGAAATCCCAAGAGAGCGAACGCCTCGCAACGTCAGCCGAGATAGAAGCGCTCAAAATGAAAGAGGAGAAGCACAAACGACGCATCGTCGAATTGGAAACGAGCCTCACAAATAAAGAGCAAGCACACAAAACCTCACATCAAGAAGCGCAACAGCAGATCACGCAGCTGCAAAAGGAACTAGATCAGGCAAAAGCTGTCGAAGAAGAGCGCAATACCCTGCAGCAGACCTTAAAAAAACAAGAGGAAGAGCTTGAAATAACTCGTGGACAGCTGGGCGTAATGGAAGAGATACGCGGCGAGCGCGATGAGCTCAAGGATCTCTACGCCGATGCGCATGTGGAGCTGTCGCACCTGCAAGAACAACTTTGCAATGCACAAAAGATCGAAGAAAAACGGCGCGAACAAGAAGAAGAGCTCATCAAAACGCAAGCATCCCTCGACGAGACTGTCGAACGTTTAGAGCAAGCTTTGACAAAACAAAGCGAGCTGAATGCAAAAGTCGAGTCGCTACAGCGCACCCTCAACGAAAAGGATTCGCGCACGCAAGAGCAGCAACAGCGGATCAACGCCCTCAGCGAAGACAAGCATCGCCTGCAGGAGGAGTATGACCGCACGCGAAGAAAAGCAGAAGAGGCAGACTCCAAAGCGCAAATAGCCCAACAGCACTTGGCGAAGAAAGTGCGTGAAGTGGCGCTGCTCACGGAAGAAACGGAGAAGCAAAAACGCCTCACCCTCGAAACGCAGAACAACTACAACAACAGCAAAGCGCGCATCGCCGAGATGCAAAGCCATGTCGAATTACAGACGCAGACGCAGAAACAGCTGGAAGAGCGGCTTCAAGAGATGACACGCAACACCGAAGCGAAAATCGGACAGCTGACACGTGACCTCGCCGATGCCGAAGCACAAGTGCAGACGCTGCTAGATGAAAACGAGTCATTGCAAACATTAAAAAGCAAGCATGCGCAGCTGGAGAGCCTCCTCAACAACCTCAGCAATGTGATGGGACAGCCAATCGGCATCACACAGCCGAAGATTGTCAGAGAAGAAGCACCTGCCCCTGCACCAGCACCATCGCCTGTGCCGTTAGCTGAGCCTGAGCCAATCGCCAAGGAACCGGAACAGAAGACGGAGGTAGAGTCGACAATCCTGCACGCCTCACCGTTCCGCAGCGAAGAGCGCAAACCGCCGCCGCCATCGGGAACATATCAAAATCTCTTTGACACTAACACCCTCCCAAAAGGCAAGCGTGACTTGTTCGACGAAAAATAAAAGAACAGCGCTAATCATGGGCATCGATCCGGGAACGCGGGTGACTGGCTATGGCATCATCAAGGTACATGACAACCGCTACGAAGCTGTTGACTATGGCTGCATTAAGCCTCCGCCAGCCTTAGAGCTTCCGGACCGTTATCTGATCATTTACGAAGCCACCGAAGAATTGATTCTTCGCTACCGTCCCGATGCTTTGGCTATCGAGTCACAATTCGTTCATAAAAATGTTCAAAGTGCGTTAAAATTGGGAATGGCACGCGGCGTGGTGATCGTAGCAGCGCGTAAACTAGGCGTTGCCATCTATGAATACACACCGAAAGCTGCAAAGAACGCAGTGACAGGAAGAGGCACTGCCAGCAAAGAGCAGGTACAAGGGATGACACAGAGACTGCTCAACCTGCCCAAGCCACCCACGCCTGCAGATGCCGCCGATGCCCTCTGCCTAGCGATCTGCCATGCACAGCGCGGCCATCGAGAACAACTGACCCTCATCAACAGGTAACACGATGATCAACTACATCCGAGGAACATTGACAGAATCGACACCGACTGTGGCGACCATCGAAGCGCATGGACTGGGCTATCAGGTACTGATCCCTGCCAGTCTCTTCGGCGAACTGCCGGCAACAGGAAATGAGCTTCTGCTCTACACCAGCTTTGTCGTCCGCGAGGACTCGCAAAAGCTATTTGGGTTTATCTCCAAAGATGAACGCGATTTGTTCGAGGTGCTGATCGGCGTGTCGGGCATCGGCCCCAAGACAGCGCTGAGTCTGATCGGCCACCTGCCGGCAAGGCAGCTGTGCCAGGCGATCCAAAACAACGACATCCCTGCTATCTGCAAAGTTCCCGGCATCGGCAAGAAGTCCGCAGAAAGGCTGATCATCGAGATCCGCGACAGGCTGCCGGCGCTTTGCGCTTCCGATCCTTCAGGTTTCTTCGTTCAGACAAAGAACGACCCGCGTGCACAACAGATCCAGGACGCCATGAGCGCTCTCGTCAACCTTGGCTACACGCAAAACACAGCACAGAAAGCGATCAAAAAGACATTGGAGACAATTCCCGATGCAATCGACCTGGCTGAGCTGATCACACTATCGCTGAAAAACGTTTGAGGTACGTACCTCTTTAAGAATCGGGATTTTGGCTTTGAGAAAACAAATAAGCCATTTGTAACATGAGCTGCTTGCAAAATTCGTTGGGTGTGGTTTTTCTAGCAATTTTGTGGCTCACAAAGAGCGGAGTTCGACGCAAACTGATGACAGTTTGCGAGAACGAGCACGAAGTGAAGCGAAAAATTGCAGGAAAAACGCCCCAAATAATTTTGCAAGTAGCTCAACATATTAAGACAATTTTAGAAGGCGCTGCTTGGCTCGTAAAACGAAAGGATGAGTCTCTCCATAGATCCGACTATTGATCGAGAGGGCCTTTTCAAATGCAGCATACGCCTTGTCTTTTGCCTGCATCTTTTCATAGAGATCGCCTAAGGCTATATACGTGGCAGCAACAGTGGGATGGCTGTCGAAACTACTGCCATAAACCTCTTCACTTTGTTGCATTTTCAACGCCTGCACTATTTTTTCAAGAGCCTCAGAATAATTCTCTCGTTTCATTAGAATTATTCCCTCTTCTCGTAATATGCGGGCGATATCATAATGTTTGCCGCTTGGGCAGATCGCCAGAAGCTCTCGTAAGGAATTTTCTAAAGCCTGTTTTGCTTCGTCAAGTCTGTCGAGCTCGATCAACAGCTGTGCTTGGTATTCTAAACAGATCGCCTTCTGGTGGTTTCGATTGCACTTCTTAGAATTGCTTTCGATATGCAGATACAGCTCTTCATCTATGTACTGGTCATAGATTTCCAATGCGCGCTGAAAATGTTGATGAGCGCTACCGAAAAGCGCGGTCCGAACAGATGGGTCCGAGCACTCCTTGGCTTTTACATAATCGACAAAGCCATTAAGGAACCCAACCCTCCCCTTCAAAGGCAGGTCGAGATCGCCGGCAATTTCATTAGCCAACGCCAGACAATTCTCCGCCTCGGAATAATTTTTCTCAACATCGATATGGTAGTTAGTTTTTACCAGTAGGAGAGCAAGGGCTTCCATAGGATGGTTCCAACGGCCTTCCTGCTTAAAATAATGAGTGCATAGAGGGATCAAGGATCCGGTAAAATGATAAGTCTCTGGAGTCTTGGCCCGGTATTTTTTTGTCAGAGTGAACAGCGTATTTAGAAGCTGAGAGGTCAACTCTTGTTTGCATGAAGGATTCTTTTTATCAAGATAGTACAGGGTCATTTGCTGAACAAGGGGATGTACATGATAAAAATTTTCTTGGGAACCATCGATAAGCGAATATTCGCGTAAATAACGTAGTACATTCTCCAGTTCGAGTGTAGATACATCAGCATGGTAAGCGCGGCACCACTCCTCGAGCACTTCTATCGGCACAGACACCGGGCCTGTAAGCGCCATCAGCCCCATGACCTCTTCAGACAATGGACATTGCTTCCGAATTTGTTCCGTGTTTGCCAGCCATGTTGTCAGAACGGTTTTTTCATCATGCTGCAAATTCAAGTAACGTTCCTCAAATAGCTCTAGTTGGTATTCACCAAAACGATCTAGATATTTCTCGATGGAAATGTTTCTCGCACGCATATATGCAGTAGTATGACGTAACGCTAAAGGAAGCCCTCCGAGCTTTTCAACTAACTGCTCAGCATATTTGCGTTCATAGGCCAATGGATCCAGAAGCTGTACAGCCTCATCGGAAGCCAGAGGGCCTAGTTCGACGACTTTTGCACCCAACAAAAGTGAGTGTTCCGGCATCCTGGATGTGATCAACACTAATGAGTTGCCCTCTTCAGGGATATGTTTCTTCAACGCGTTAAAAGATTCTTGACAATCAACGCCGTCAAAAATCAGCAGAAAATTTTTCTTTTCGAATTGGAGCTTCAGCAGCTGCAACCGTTTATCAACGGATCCTTCAGGAATAGACAATTCGTCAGCCAGTTGCAATAGCTGTTGGACAAGCGACTGTCTCGAGTCTGCTTTAATGAAGGCTATCGTATCAAAATCTTCCTGCGACGCCTCTGCGAATTTGGCTGCCATTGTCGACTTTCCTATGCCTCCAAGACCACAAACAGCAACACAACGTTCAGATTTGCATAGCCTTGTCAACGTCATCAGTTCCTGTTTTCTTCCGACAAACTGCTTTAAACAGGGCATTTTGTTTACATGATTTGGATGAAGTATATTTCTCAGTTGGCTTATGAAAGCCTTCTTTTTTTTCCTTGTTATCTCTAGCGGGATGTTGCGTTGAGCAGAAAACAGTTCGTAGGCATTTTCATAGTAGTTATCTCCGTTAAATTTTATTCCAAATATTGGCTCAAAAAAATGCGAGGGACAACTTTCACGTCTTGAACCTTTTAAATACAAGGGATAGATCGTCTCGTACTTATCGGAATCATTATATCTCTCCTGGCAAAGCCGGATCTCTTGCGCGAGTCCTATTGGCGATGTTTGCCGTTGCAGATACTTCTGTTTCAATTCCGGGGTACAAATAACAATGACCTGGTCCGCCTCTCTTGCAAGACCTTGAAAGGCATTGAGTTCCTTGCCCGGCCTGATGGTAAAACGAGAAAAAAGCGGCTTAATCCCCGCTTTTTGCAGGTCAGGAATAAAAACATCCTCCAGCCAATTTCGAATGTCTTCTTCTTCGAAGTTGAAACAAATAAAACAGGTCGGAGGACTCTCCTGAGTTGAGAGGACATTAATCTCTTCTAGATAGCGTTCAAATAGTTTTCTTACTCGCATGTTCGACTGATAGGGTGAGTACAGGCCGGTATCATCTGAGGACAGCTTTAGCGAGTCTGAATCAACAGCCTGGTCTGGCTCTACAGCAGGCATACCCTCAATCGGTGGCGCTTTGCATACGAAAAAAATGGTAACGATCAGCAAGAATAAAAAAAATAATTTACGCATAGAATATTACGAATTTCATATACCGAAGTTGAATCAACTTCGAAATAAACGTACAACATTATAAATATAATCAAAATCAAACTGCAATATAATTATACCGAAATCGAATCAATTTCGGTATCTCTCCATTCCAAGAACACTTGAACAAATGGTTTAATAATTAGAGTTTTAGTTTTAAAAGGCACTTGCAAAATTATTTGGGTTGGTTGTTCTAGCAATTTTCTGGGGGAGCGAAGGGTGGTAGATGGTTAAAATGATATGCACGAGAAGTACGGTGATTGAGGGTTGCATCTATAAATAAACACGACCTAATCAAGGCGCTGATCGTCGTAAGCTATTTGTGTGACAAAATCAAAAACACCTTGAAAAAATCGAGTTAAGCCATATACTTTAAGCCAAAAATTAGTCTTAAACATGTAATGCTAGCGAGAATATCGATAAGCGAGCCAAATGAAGGGTTCATTGCAATATGCTATGAACGAAGAGCATGGCGAGAATTATTGGCTTTCTCGTAAGTATACCGAAGTTGATTCAAGAATCGGTTTTCTCAAAGTCAACATATCGATTCTTGATTCAATTTCAGTATAGATGTCACCATTACATGGTTGGAACTACCCAAAAAGGTGAATCCTATGCCAATAGTTCAGTTCGACTCAACAGTTAAAGCTCAACAAGCTATTATTGATTTTTATCATACCAATCAAAACGATATTGGTCGCACATTTACAGCCCAAGTTGGTAATGAAGACCCGATAACAGCAGAAATTAAAAAGCAGTTTAGTACATTTTTCACTGACGATCATCGCTTGAGTTTTTGCAACGGACTATGTCTTACTACTTCTAACAATAATGTTGAAGCAACGCAACATTTTGCTGATGGCTTGGTTGCGAAAAATATACCTGTCTTTGATATTCTTTTCGGCAGCCAAAACGCCACCTTTTCGCAGCAGTACATTCCTCCATCTTATAGAAGGACAATACGCGTGCAAACAGCCGCCCCTTCAGCTACTTTCAATGACAACGCACACCGTAGTGATACTCACTCCCAAACCTCCTCTCATTTTTGCGGGGATAGTCATGCTTCTACTAATCAACAGAAAAAAATAGATGAACCTGTTGCACTAAGTAATGAAATATTTACAAAAAGGTATAGACATGAGTCACCTAGTAAGATATCAGCTACCAATTGCACCTTTAATAAAGGCATTCTTGCAAAACAGGATATCTATTTGAATCATTCTGAAGCAAAAAAAGATTCTATATCCTCGCAACATGGATCGATCGTTTGTGAGAACTCAACTCTAAAGGAAATCGACGCCCAAGGCAGAGGCGAGTTAGGTGATATTTCAATTATAAATTGCACAGTAGGTTTAATAGATGCTCGTGAAGGAAACGTGACATGCGATAGTTCTTCTGCTCAATCTATCCGGGCTAAAAAAGATGTGACTTGCACGAGGTCATCAGCAATAACCATCATTTCTAGTGGGAATATTACTTTATTCGATAGCAATGCAGGAGATGTGACAGCGAAAGAAGGGCGTATCACGTGGACAAACGACAAGCAAAATGAATGTGCCACTGGAGAGATAAAAGCGGGTAAAGGCAATGTGCTATTGCGTAATGTTATCACTGAAAAACCTGTCCAAGCAATGGGGAAAGTAGAACTTAACCACTCTATAATCAGTACACTGACTGTCAATGTTCCAAAGGCTCCTATCATCTGCATTCATCTGAAAGAAAATGCTGTTATCAATGGCGATCTCATTATCAAGGAAATGCCTGAAACAATTCGTTCTGAGAAAATGGGTAGCAGAATTACAAAAGGTGGAATGACACAGCTACCTACCAATGAGTATATAGGAACTTTTAGTTGTCCGGATAAAACGGTTCTACAAACAATGGGAAAAACTAAAATAAATGGTGTCGTATTAAATGAAGCCGGACGTATTGAGGGAATCGCTTACCAGTTTTATAACGGTCAGTATATTCCCGGAGTAAGAATCTTCATCGTGGGCGAAGGTAGCATAAAAGGAAAAATCATATACGAAAATTGCTCACCTATAAATGACGGGCTTTATCTTGGCCCTAACGTCAATATCAACAACTGAAAAAGTAGTTGAAAGCAATCGACGATATTTTTGTAAGTATTTAACAATCGTGAATGGCACTTGATTAGATTCTACCGCAATAATTTCGTCAAAAAAATTTGTTTATATTGATCATTACTTGCGCATCAACACTACCACTAATTTCCGATCTTAAAAGTTAATTAATTGATGAATTGTAGTAAAATCTTATATATCAGTAAACAATCATCACATTTTTCAGAAAAAATGAAATACTTTCTGAATAAAAGCCCTCCTATCAATCAAAGGTTCACAGCTCCTCTTTTCTATAATTTTTGCAACACAGCCTGAATTATTTAGTTGGTAAAGAATTTGTAATATAGTAAATTTTAAATAGCGAACTCTTCTTATTGAAGATGTAAAATTGCATTTTAATATCAAAAAACAACGATTGAATATTAATACGCATTTTATCTATTATCTTTTTATAAAAATTCAGGAACTCCGTCTATGAATCTATTGATAAACACTCAACAATCTGAACTCGTTTACGTGATTATCACCCATGACCTTTGTTCTGGTGACGAATGCGACCACCACAACTTGAATAACAAATCAATTCGTCAAATTGTCATCAACTCTACAAACTACGATCCCCGTGATCGATCCCCGATCACTGTTTGCAAGGTTGATTTTAACAGCAAAGGTATAGTAAAATCAGCCTATGTTGGCCTTTCTGCTAAGTCATTAGCCTCTCTCAATAGGTGGGTTTTTGACACAAAAAAGATTAAAGATCCTCACAATATTGCTGCTAACATCAAACCGGATCGAGATCTCGAGGAGTTTTCTATTTTAGAAGCTCTATTCTATGAAGCATGGAGACAATCAGAAACCATTCCGGATCAACCCGGGCGTTAATCATCACAATAAAACAAGATAATAAAAATGACCTTTAGTACTATAAAAAGCCATTTTTTTGGCTACGTCAATGCATTGACAGAGCACCGATGCGCCGAATCCCCCTGCTCGCACAAAACTTTCGATGCAAATGTTATTAGCAGATTTTCCATCGATTCTAAGCCATGCGAAGGAGAAAAATTTGGGAGAAAATACATCTGTGAAATTATTTTTACAGACTACAGCGTCCACTACGTTAAGTTGAGTTTCCCTGAAATTGCCGCAGCTTGCCATTCTCTTTCTTTAAGGGGTAGAGATGTTGTCAAAAATAACAGCAATGAAAATTTTCTTTACAAGGAAAGATCGAAGATCTCAGGCTATATCACAAGCACTATGAATCCTCTTCTTAATGATGCATATAGGAAAGACTCTCCTATACGATAGAGCAGATAGGGCACGTACCGGGATCATGCTGACGCGCGGGACAATGTTCCCGTGCAAAGTAGATGATCTGCAGGTGCAGGCGTATCCATGACTCGCGGGGGAAGAGCTTTTTCAGGTCCTCCTCTGTTTTCACGACATTTTTTCCGTTGCTGAGCTTCCACCGCTTGGCACAGCGATGGATATGGGTGTCAACAGGGAAGGCAGGATGACCAAATGCTTGCGCCATCACGACGGAAGCGGTCTTGTGGCCGACACCGGGTAGCGACTCGAGGTCGGCAAAGGTATCGGGAACCTGTCCTGCATGTTTCTCCTGAAGGATCTGCGACAAAGCATGGATCGCTATTGCTTTGCGCGGAGCAAGGCCGCACGGCCTGATGATCGCTTCAATTTCCTCGACAGTAAGCTTCACCATTTTCTTGGGAGTATCCGCTTTCTTGAAGAGAAGCGGCGTGACGGTGTTGACACGGGCATCGGTGCACTGTGCGGAGAGCAGCACGGCGATCAACAGCGTATAGGGATCTTTATGCTCAAGAGGGATCGGCGGATCCGGGTATAACCGGTCGAGGATATTATGTATCTCTTTTGCGCGCTCTTTCTTGTTCATTATTTTCCGATGCAGAATTTTGAAAAGATTGCCGACAGGATATCTTCACCGATATCGGCGCCGATGATCTTTCCGAGCTCGACAAGGCAACAGCGCATGTCCAGGGTGATGAACTCAGGGGAGACGTCCTGTCTGAGTCCTTCGATGACCCTTCGGCCGGCGGCGATGCTGTTGCCGAGCGCCTCTTTATGGCGGACGCTGGTGATCAGTACCTCTTCACGCGATGGCGGCCCATGCTTCCAGATCACCTCGTCGATGATCTTATGCAGGCGGTCGATTCCTTGTTTTTCTTTTGCAGAAACAGTCACAACGTGAGGAAGGGATAGATCGGTAATGTCATGAGGGAGGTCGCTCTTGTTCCAGACGACAATTGTTTTTTCAGGAGCAGCTTCATTGAGAAGTTGATGATCTTGAGAGTCGATCCCTTTGTTGGCATCGAGGACGAGAAGGATCAGGTCCGCTTCTGTCATTGCCTTGCGTGTGCGGCGTATGCCTTCCTGCTCGATCACCTCGGCACCCTCACGAACGCCGGCGGTATCGGTAAGGCGGAAGTTGAGTCCATTCAGGCGCAGTTGATCTTCCACAATATCGCGTGTGGTGCCAGGGATATGCGACACGATAGCGCGTTCTTTGTCGAGGAGGGCGTTCATCAGCGACGATTTACCTACGTTGGGGCTGCCAACAAGGCATAGGGCGATGCCATCATGGAGAATTTTTCCATCGTGGAAGGTGTCGAGGAGGCGTTGCATCTCATGACAAGTAGCTTCAAGCTGCGCGATGACCTCCTCCATGCTTGCAAACTCAAGCCCTTCATCAGGGAAGTCTACCCACGCTTCGAGGATGGCAGCGATCTCCGTCAGTCCTTGCTGGAAACGAATGACCTCTGCTGACAGCTTCCCCTGAAGCTGGCTTTCCGCAGCGTCGAGGGCACGGTCGTTTTTCGCGCAGATCAGCTCCTGGATCGCTTCTGCCTGAGCGAGGTCAATCTTTCCGTTGATGAACGCTTTAAAGGAAAATTCTCCCGGCATCGCTTGACGTGCGCCGGCGGCGATGACAACTTCAAGGACGCGTCTGGTGATGATGCTGCCGCCATGGCAATGGATCTCTACGGTGTCTTCACCGGTGAACGAACGTTTGCCGAGCATGGGCAGCAGCAGCACATCATCGACATGTTTGCCATCGGCATCGATGATATGACCATAATGGGCGGTATGGGTGCGATATTTCGGCACCGATCCGGAAAAGATACGGTCGGCGACAGCGATGGCATCATCTCCGGAGATACGGATAATCGCTACTCCCCCTTCGCCAAGGGGCGTGGCGATCGCGGCGATGGTTTCACCGGGACGATACGGCTGATGAACAAATTCCATAATATACCTGAATTAATCAACCATTATACCAGTGAAAAGGTTTTCGGTATATGTCCTGATTTCCTTTGATGATCGCATCTATCGAAGGATAGGACTTGTTGCAGTAGACATACCCATTCTGATAAGGATTCCATTCGACCAAACATTTTCTCGTGTACCCGTCATTACCTTGAAAGATAAGATAGAGATTTAGAAATCCGCTAATTGCATTGGCATCAATATACGTGAAGTAAGTTCCTTCCTCTTGATGCTGAATTCGCCTGAGCGCTTGTTTATGAGTCATGCGTCCATGAAAATATTTTCTTGCTAAATCAATTTTGCGCTTTTGGTTGAGACGCTGAAGAACCTTCGTCCTTTCTACGCGTTCTTTTTTCGCCCTGCTCATGACTACAGCTTGACGAGGCAACCCGATCTCCCATCGTCGAGGCAACGTCAACAGGATGTCAAGACGCTGCGCATAGTTAAAGGCGGATATCTGACGATTTTCAGCAAGATCAGGATTGGCGCCTCTAAGAATAAGCATCCTCTCAAGGTTAAGAGCAATCTGACGATTTCCCCGATGTGATGAAGAGGATACGGCAAGGAAAAGAGGCGTATGTCCGGTGTCGTCAAAGTCGCTTATTTTGATGAAAGGGTGGTCAAGAAGACGTTGCGCTAAAGGGTAAGCAAATTTCATGTGCCAGACAGCTTCATGCAGCAAAGTCTTGCCTCGCAAACCCTTAGCGTTGACATCATCCCCTTCTTGCAAATATTTGTATACCTCGGAAAAGTCGACTATATCATGATTGATCGCGCAGTAAAACGCCTGATGGATACGCGGAAGTTCTGCAAACGTAGCAGAATTCATTCTTGTGACGCTATGTCCCTGACCTAGATACCGCAGTGGTTGTATTGGGTTGATAGAAGAATATCCTGAGCCTTGACTATTAGTGTATTGCATCGGTGAAACCATATAAGCGCCTCCCTGTGCTGTCCCACCTCTTTATACAGACTTAAAATAATATTTTACATATTACGGAAAATATTTTATCCTTCTAATAATAATAACCTTAGAGACAACGCCCACAGTTTCCCTGGGTATCTCTACATTTTCTTACTGCTTGAATTGCAGTGATTTTTGTTTTAAATCGAATTGAATAAGGACAGAAAAAGCACTCTTAATGAAGCTGTACCCAATCATCGGCATGAGCATCGCAACCGCAATCACCTTTTCAAGTTGTTCGCGCATATCGACCAGTCCGACACATGCTTTTCATCATGTCCAACAAGATGTCGTTGAGCGTAGCGGGCAAGAAATCTCATGGGATAACGACTACTCTTTCAACGATTGGCTGGAAGATACGCTTCAAGAAGAATTAACAATCGACCAAGTGGTGAAAATCGCCCTGCTGAACAACCAACTGCTAAAGGCAACGTATGAAGATTTGGGCATCGCACAAGCACACCTGGTACAGGCGGGGTTGCTTCAGAATCCCATTTTTTCCCTATCACTCCGTTATGAAAATCTTGTCGAGTCAGCAAGCATCATCGAAATGGGCTTGGTGCAAAATCTCCTCGATTTACTACTGAAGCCTCTTAAAAAACGGTTAGCCTACACTGAGTTGGAAATTGTCAAAGAGGAAGTGACTGCGCGTGTTCTCGATGTGATCGCAGAGACAACAATCGCTTTTTATACACTTCAAGCTGCCAACCAGCTGCTAGACTTGCAAATGCAGCAGTTTGAGGCCGGTGAATTGTCTTACGATGCCGCTAAAAGGCTCTATGCTGCAGGAAATATCAACAGCTTATCCTTGACTATCGAAAGAGCAAATTATGAAAAGAAAAAAATCGACCTCGCTGAAAGCGAAGTCGCTGTCGTAGATGCCAGGGAACGGCTTAATGTTCTCATGGGCTTATGGGGCTGCAGGCTCAATTGGGAAATAGGAAAAGATGCAGAGAATATTCCTCCATTAGTGAATGAAGTGGCAGATATCGAAAGAATGGCCATAACAAACAGTATAGACCTCAAAATGGCACGGAAAAGGATCAAGGCTACAGCTATCAGTATGGGAATTGAAATAAGCGAGCAGGTATTCCCTGAAATGTATATTGGTCCTGATTCTGAGAAAGAGCCTGAGGGCGGCTGGTTCATCGGTCCTCAATTTTCGTTAAGCATTCCCATCTTCGATACAGGAATGGCAAAAAAAGCTGAAGGGTGTGCTCGGCTCTCCAAGCAATGGAAAGAGTACTGCGCTCTTGTCATCGACATCCGCTCAGCAGCACGTTCCGCAATGTTTCGGATGACCAATGCGTTATTTCGATACCGCCATTTTCATGATGTGGTCATCCCCCTCGAAGAAGAAGTCACGCAAGAGACCTTGCATCAGCTGAATGCCATGCAAATAGGAGTTTTTCAATTGTTGGAAACAAAACAGAACGAGATCGATACGAAAATTCGATCGATACTTTCCTTCAAAGACTACTGGACAGCAAGAACGGAGATAGAAACATTATTGAACGGAAGAATGATCCACAACTAAAGGCAGCATCATGTATTGGCGTCTGACTATCCTAACCATGCTTTCTTTAGCGCAAGCTTACTCGATTCCGCCTGTGCCTTGGGAAAAGGCGGAACGTCAACAGCTCTCTCCTGCTGTTGAGGGGCAGGATTATACACCTTGCGTTGTACCAAATGGCTCCAAAGTTCCATATCGTATTGTTGATGGAATCAAGGTATTCCATCTCACCGCAGAACCGATACGCTGGGAAATCGCTAAGGGAATAACAGTAAACGCTTGGGGATTTAACGGATCAGTCCCAGGACCTGTCATTGAAGCGGGAGCAGGAGACCTTGTCCGTATCTATGTTACCAACCGACTTCCGGTATCGACATCTGTACACTGGCATGGAGTGCTTCTGCCATGTGGGATGGACGGCGTCTATGGATTAACGCAGCCGGCAATCAAACCAGGCGAAACATTCGTTTATGAATTTTATTTTCCCGATGCCGGAACATTTATGTACCATTCACACTTTGATCCGATGACGCAAGAAGGGATGGGGCTTGTCGGAATGATCATTGTTCAAGCAAGAGAGAAAGACCGCAATCAGCGTCCCGACCGGGATTTTGCTATTCTTCTTCATGAGTGGAGCGTACACGTTGGCTCAGCAAGGCCTGACCCTAATGCGATGACCGACTTTAACATCCTAACGATGAACGGCAAGGTCATGCCATACACCGAGCCATTAGTAGCCAAATTGGGTGACAAAGTGTGGATTCGATATGGGAATTTGAGCGCCATGGACCATCACCCTATCCATCTACACGGCTACAATTTTAAAATTATCGGTTCTGATGGAGGCTGGGTGAAAGATAAATCTTTGGTTATGCCGGAAACAACAGTCCTTGTTCCTGTCGGTGCAGCAAAAGTGATCGAATTTATCGCCAATAACCCCGGAGATTGGCTGTTCCATTGTCATATGACCCATCATACGATGAACCAGATGGGGCACAATTTTCCAAATATGATTGGAATGGAAACAGGGGATCTCGATGAAAAAATCGATCGATTGATTCCCGGGTATATGACTATGGGAACAACAGGCATGCGAGATATGACAAAAATGGGCATGCCGCTTCCGGAAAACAGCATTCCCATGCTCGGATTTGACGGACAATTCGGTCAAACAATCCTAGGAGGCATGGCGAATGTGCTTAGGGTAAGGGAGAATCTTACATCTTATGATGATCCGGGACCGTATCATTTTCCGAAAGGTTCATTGCCGCGGCTTGCTTCGCCTGAAGAAATGAAGAGCGACCTATCTCTCTAACTTGCTGCGTTCTTCTGTTCATGGTATCCTAAAGGCATGGAACCAATTATCTACATCGACAGGAAAACGGGAAAGCGCGAGACCGAAGAGGTCTATGGCGGTGAGATGCTGCGCTTTGTCTATGGCAAGAGCATGATAGGAAGCCTGTTGAGGACGCTTTCAGCGAAGGTGCCCTTCTTTTCCTGGCTGTATGGCGTCTGCCAAAAGATGCCGTGGAGCAGAAAAAAAATTCTTCCGTTCATCAAAAAATTCAATATCGATGTTGATGATTTTCTCGATAGGGCGGAGAGTTACCGCTCGTTCAACGCCTTTTTTACGCGACAACTAAAACAGTCATGTCGCCCAATTAGCGATGCACCTGTGGTGATGCCTGCCGATGCGCGCTACTACTTTTATCAGGATATCGCCGCAGCCAACGGATTCATCATCAAAGGAAAAAAGTTCTCTCTTGCCAATCTCATTGGAGATAGTTCTCTAGCGGAACGTTATGCAGGAGGCAGCATGGTGATGGCGCGGCTCTGCCCTACCGATTACCATCGCTTTCATTTTCCCTGCGACTGCATTCCGGGAAAACCGCTCAGGATTAATGGCTACCTCTATTCGGTCAATCCATTCGCGGTGAAACAGAATATCGAGATCTTCACTGAGAACAAACGTTTCGTAACAGAGCTGAAAACCGAGTCTTTAGGAAGGGTCCTTTACATTGAAGTGGGCGCAACAAACGTGGGCAGCGTCATCCAGACGTATTTACCGGATGCCACATACGAGAAAGGCGCCGAAAAGGGTTATTTCTCCTTCGGCGCCTCGGCATTGATCCTCCTCTTTGAAAAGGGAAGGATCGCCATCGACAGCGATCTACTGGAAGCCACTGAGGCAGGCTATGAAATGCGCTGCCTCATGGGTCAACCGCTAGCGGCTGCGAATCTTCGACAACAGACGCAAGAACTCAAGGTATAACCAGATCAGCGTGACCATCAGACCGAAGCTGGCGTACCATTCCATGTATTTCGGAGCTCCCTGCGCAGCGGCGCGTTCAATGAAATCGAAATCCAAGACAAGGTTCAACGCAGCGATGCCGACAACAAGCAGGCTGAAGCCGATGCCAATGAGGCCGTTGCTGTAGATGAACGGTACCTGGATACCGAAAAAGCTCAGCACGAGGGAGACGATGTACACGAGAGCGACAGCGCCCGTTGCAGCGAAGACGCCGATACGGAACTTATCGGTAACCTGGATCAGCCCGGACTGATAGATGAACAACATGCAGAACATCGTTCCGAATGTCAGCCCAACAGCTTGGATCACAATGCCATGGAACTGCATCTCGAACATAGCAGAAATGCCGCCGAGAAATAGTCCTTCAAACAGCGCATATGCCGGCGCGCTGTACATCGCCCACTCTTTTTTGAAAATGGTGACGAGGGCGAGCACCAAGCCGCCGATCAAACCGACGGTCATCCATCCGGAAACGGCATTGACGTCACCGGTGGTGTAAAACTGATACCAAGTATAACTTGCTGTAAGCAGCACGCAAAACAGACAGATCAGGGTCTTGGTGATGACGCCCTGAACAGTCATCATCTCCGAACGATCTGTTAGATAGCCGAAGTTGGCAAACGCATTGGATTGCAATGTGGGATTTGATGAGCGCATAATTGCCTCCTTGTAAAATTAACGCTATTATACCTAATCGGACAATTCCTGGCCAACCCTTGCTATTAATAGTCGATCGACGTAAAATATTACCTTATTAACACATCACAGCGAAGAACCTGCATGTTTGGCTTTATTAAAAAAATCTTTGGCACGGCACAAGACCGTACCGTCCGCAAATACAGAAAAATCGTCGAGCAAATCAATAGTGAAGAAGAGAAGCTTCAAGGACTTAGCGACGATGCTGTCCGCGCGAAGACCGACGAATTCCGTAAAAGGATCGAGCAAGGCGAGACGCTGGACGACCTGCTTCCTGAAGCGTATGCTGTCGTCAAAAACGTCTGCCGCCGCCTCTGTGGAACAGAAGTACATGTCTCGGGATACAATCAGCAGTGGGATATGGTGCCCTACGATGTGCAGATCATTGGCGCTATCGCCATGCACAAAGGCAGCATCGCCGAAATGCAGACTGGCGAAGGTAAGACGCTGACAGCGGTAATGGCTCTTTACCTCAACGCCCTCACCGGAAAACCCGTACACTTGGTAACAGTCAACGACTATCTGGCAAAGCGCGACTGCGAATGGGTCGGCTCGGTGCTGCGCTGGCTGGGAATGACCACCGGCGCCCTCACCAACGATACGCAGCCCGAAGAACGTCATGACCTGTACCGCTCCGATATCGTCTACGGCACAGCATCGGAGTTCGGCTTCGACTATCTGCGCGACAACTCCATGGCGACATCGAAAGAGCAGCAAGTGCAGCGCGGCTATTACTTCGCGATCATCGACGAGGTCGACAGCATTCTGATCGACGAAGCGCGGACGCCGCTGATCATCTCCGGCCCTGTTCCTGTCAGCAGACAGATGTACGTCGAGCTGAAAGACGGCGTCAACGAGCTGGTACGCCAGCAGCGCGATCTGTGCAACAAGATGGCCAACGAAGCGCGCAAAGTGGTAGAGCCGTTCCTGCAGGCAGATATCGATACGCCATTCGAAGAGCCGAAAGACAAAGAAGAACGCGCAGAGTACGAAGACGCGATGCGCAAACTATGGCTTGTCAGCAAAGGCACACCGCGCAACCGCGTAATCAAAAGAATCAAAGAACATCCCGACCTCCGCGCTGTGCTGGATCGCTGGGACCTCTACTACTATGCCGACCAGAATAAAGACGAGCGCAAGGAGATGCTTGCGCAGCTCTACATGACTGTCGATGAAAAGGGCAACGACTACGAACTGACGGACAAAGGAATCGCTGCATGGAACGCACGCAGTGTAGACGGCCACGGCGCCGACGACTTCGTGATGATGGACATCAGCGACGCATACCTCAAGATCGACGCTGATCCCAACCTCACTGCTGAACAGAAAGTAGATGCTAAAGTAGAAGTCCAAGAGGAAGACGCCCAACGCAAAGAGCGCGTCCACAACTTGCGCCAGCTGCTGCGCGCCCACCTGATGATGGAAAAAGATGTCGACTACATCGTACACGACGGCACGATCGTTATCATCGACGAAAACACCGGACGTCCACAGCCGGGACGCCGCTTCAGCGATGGCCTGCATCAGGCGATCGAAGCGAAAGAAGGTGTCGAGATCCAGAAAGAGACGCAGACATACGCGACGATCACGCTGCAGAACTACTTCCGCATGTATGACAAGCTCGCCGGTATGACCGGAACGGCGTCCACAGAAGCGAACGAGCTGAAGCAGATCTACAGCCTCGACGTTCTGGAGATCCCGACGAACAAACCATGCCAGCGCACTGACCACAATGATGAAATCTATATGACAGAGCGCGAGAAGTACAATGCGATCCTCAAAGAGGTGACGGAAGAGCATCATAAAGGACGACCAATCCTGATCGGTACCGACTCCGTCAGCGCATCGGAAGTGCTGTCGCGCGTTTTCCGCGGTGCGAAGCTGCCGCATACCGTCCTCAACGCGAAGCATCATGAGAAAGAGGCAGAGATTATTGCTGGTGCCGGCAAGCACGCAGCGATCACCATCGCCACCAATATGGCGGGACGCGGTACCGACATCAAGCTGGAAAAAGGCGTTGCCGACCTCGGAGGCCTCTACGTCATGGGCACAACGCGTCACCAATCGCGCCGCACTGACCGTCAGCTGCGCGGCCGTTGCGCGCGCCAGGGCGACCCGGGTTCATCGAAGTTCTATATCTCCTTTGAAGATTCCTTATTGCGCCTGTTCGCATCGCCGCGCATCACCGCGGTACTGCAAAAGTTCCGTCCTCCCGAGGGCGAGCCAATTACTGCGGGTATCCTGAACAAGTCGATCGAGACAGCGCAAAAACGTGTCGAGCA
>JACKPN010000006.1 GCA_024233575.1 Chlamydiales bacterium | reverse complement strand
GATCAAGAAGAGAGAAGACAGATGATCGCTATGGTCAAAAGGCGGAGAGAAGGTTGATACCAACCTTCTCTATTACGCTTACTGAGAGTTTGCTTTCACATGCTCATAGTAAACGGTATGCGCAATGATGCCGAAGAATATTGTTGATATGGAAGCAATGGTGGAAAAGTTGGTGAATGCAATATGACTTGATGGATCCAATAGCTACAGTTAGAGGAGATGGTGCCTATGATATGGTAGAGTGTTATGGGGCTATCGGAAGCCCGAAAATTTTTCCGCGTAGGAATACAAGAATAAATACCAAGGGCGATATTGCAATAAAAACGCTTAGCTTTCTAACTTAGGAGGATAATGGGAACTTTGGCTATTCCTTGAATTTTGCAACAACGCCGTGCATACTAAAATTTCAAGGAATAAGAATAGGAAATGCAATGAGAGTTTCGCGCCTTTTCCATTCCTTTTTTCTAGCGCATTTTGATATTTTTGCTATGTGACACTATTTTCAAATTCTTTTCTTAAATTCTTCAATCTAGGCACTTCCAACCGTGGGCCTTGGCACTTAACTTTTTCTGAAGCTACGAAATTGGCGAACTGCAAAGCACTGGCAAAACTCATGTTGTTTGCCAAAGCAGCAATGAATGCTGCATGGAAAGCATCTCCAGCACCTGTTGCGTCTTGTGCCCAAACTTTAATACCGCTACCGACAATGATTCTATTATCTTCATTGGATTCAGAGGTGTGAAAGGCGATGTATCCATCGGCTCCTAAAGTTGCAACCGCCCCTTTAAGCTGAAAGTTTTTTGCCACTATTTCTAACGCTTTTTTTAAGTCAGTCTGTCCACTTAATTCTCTAATAACCGATTCGTTAGTGATTAAATAATCAGAATAATTAATTAGCTCTTTTGTCTGGTTATTGACTATTTCCACATCAAGAACGACGGGAATTTGCTTTTTCATCGCGGCTTCGAAAATAGCCTTGGACAAGCTGTAAAGCCGACAATCCGAGTAAATATAGCTTACATGATCAAAGTTTTTTTCTCTTTGCATGCTAACAAAGCTTTCGTACTCAACATTATTCTTCAGATTTGTACTAATGGCGGGGTAGAAAGTCACATATCTATCCCCAGTTTGAGTGTTCACAATGATACTAGCGGTGTTGCTGCAGCTGTTAATCACCAGCTCATTAACATCAACTCCTACGTTTTTTAATAATTGCCGTCCTGTTGCAGAGTCATCATCTGTGCCGAAAACCCCTACATACGTTACTTTTCCCTCAGAAAGAGAAGCTAAAGTGTAGGCAACGTTTGCTGCTTGTCCGCCGTAGTACACTTGCATAGCCGAAGCAATTCTTTTTCCATTTGCAGCATAAGGTTGATCTGTAAAAAAAACTCGATCTACAGCATTGTTGCCAATGACTAAAATTCCAGTACGATCATTGATGCCATATAAGATAGGCGAGAAAAAGAAGTTAAGTAATGTGAAGAGATAAACTACAATTTTAAAAGACATTATTAATAATACCATTTTTTTGTGGTAATAACTTTATTTACAAATGTATCTTTTATGGTTATAACGAAGTTGATTCAAGAATCGGTTTTTGGCATATCTACGATTAATACAACCTTGCGTCTACTAAACACTTGCGAGCGCTTAAGGATGTAGAATATAAGGTGTTTCAGAGTTGAAAACAAGGCTAATTGCGCAGTATTCGACTAAAAAGATGGCAAGGCAGCAATGTGCCAAAAACCGATTCTTGTATCATTGATCAAGAAGAGAGAAGACAGATGATCGCTATGGTCAAAAGGCGGAGAGAAGGTTGATACCAACCTTCTCTATTACGCTTACTGAGAGTTTGCTTTCACATGCTCATAGTAAACGGTAGGTGCAATGATGCCGAAGATTTTTCCTGACACATCCACAATGAACGAAAAGATGATAAGAGTAATCGCGACAGGAATTGAGCTGATGTCTAATTTCATCAATGTGAAGGTAGTAGCTAAGCTTAACCCTGAGATGATCATGTAAACGACCCATAGCTTCAATGGACCGAGCACGTTTGAAGCAGAGCTTGCCATTAGTTCATTGCTGAGCATCCAGCTTTTGATGACAGGCTTGTCTTCCAATAGCATGATCGGTAGGAAGCAGTAGAGATTAATATAGACAATGAGCGCCGGCAGCACGAAGAATTGCAAGCCCAAGAAGATTGCGAGAGGGTAGAGAATAGACGCACCGATAAGGCGGTGGCATCTCTTGAAGGAGCGGAAAAAAGCATCTTTCCAGGACACGGTTTTTTCATGATACGTATCGCTTGTAACAAATGTAAACGCCCCTTCGACAAGAATTCCGAAGAATCCAAGACTTATCAATAGTAAATAACAAACCCATTCGTTTATTACTGTTTGGCTACAAAGCAAAATACTCGAGATCAGAGGCAGAGTAATCAGCCCAAGAAATGCAAAAATATTTTTATAAAATATACTTACTGTTTTACCAAATAAATCTGAAGCTTTCATAATTAAACCTATTTGTTGGTTATTATTAATTATAAAAGTATAACAAAAATCCAATTAAATTGGAAAGGAAAATGGAAGTGGCCACAATTCGTCGGGTTTTTCCGGTGATGGCGGCGCCTCAAGAATGGGAGGCACCGATTTTCTCTCCCGATTCCAGGAATTCAAAATTAAATTTGGATTCTCTGAGGAAATAAGCTCGTCAACTTGTTCTTGTTCGACATTGTAAATAATCGCATTTTTAGACCACACGATCGTTCCGACGGCAAGGTAGTAAACCTTGTTTATTTCCGGGTTTGACCTCTTAAGGTACATTTCTCTTGGGAAAAGAAAATTTAAATTTAAATTTACAGCATTATTTCGCAGCGATTTTCCAGAACCGCTCTGGGCGTTGAGCAGTACAAGGAGTGTGTTTGCGAAATAGTAGATCTTATTAAATGTTACGAGATCATTGGATTTTGCTGTTTTCACCTCAAGAAAGATGCGTACGACATTTGGATGCCATCCGCCCTCTTCAAATGAGGTATTTTTATTCGGTTCATGGCAATCCCAAACGATTTGCATGACTTCCTCCCATGTCAGATGACAGTCAACTCTTTAGAACGGTTGGTGAGGTTTTCACATCCGTTCTTTGTGATCACCACCGTATCTTCGATACGGACGCCGCCGGTTCCAGGGATGTAGATGCCCGGTTCGATGGTGATCACCATTCCTTTTTCCAGTTTTTCGCTTTTTTTGCAGGCGCTGCGGATTCCCGGCGCTTCGTGAATTTCGAGACCCACCCCGTGGCCGAGGCTGTGTGAAAACTGCTTTCCATACCCTTGGCTTTCGATATAGGCGCGTGCAGTCTTATCAAGGTCGGCGATGCGCATTCCCGGAGAACATTGCGCAAGTGCAAGCTCTTGAGCTTTTAACACGATGCCATAGATCTCCACCATTTTTTTATCGGGCTTGCCGCAGAAGAGAACACGCGTCATATCGGAGTGGTAATGCTTGTAGTTGACGCCGATATCGATCAGCACCGGCATTCCTTTTTTGAGTTTGACGGGACCTGGATGGTAGTGGGGGATGGCGCTGTTCGCGCCGAAGGCGATGATCGGATCAAAAGCGAGCGCTTTGCTACCCTTGCGCTTCCAAAAAATCTCAAGCTCGACGGCGATCTCCATTTCGGTGATGCCCGGTTTCAAGAGCTTTGCGATATAGTCGAAACCTTCCGATCCTAATGCTGCAGCATCACGCAACGCTTGGATCTCTTTGCTGTCTTTGACCATCCGCAGAGCAGCCAGAGGGTGGTTAAGCGCTTTGAGTGCGACAGGAAGCTTGCGCAGGTTCTTGTATTGTTGGTACGGGGTGTGGTCGGCGTCGAAGCCGAGAATGTCCACTTTTAACGAGGCCAGCTCTTTTTCTAGCGTTTCCTTATCAAGGAGACGCGTTGGAATTGGACTATGTTTTTTGCAGGAATCATAATAACGGCTGTCGACGATCAACCTGGCAGTGCGGGGGGTGACCAGCACTTTGCCTAATGATAGGTCGCAGCCGGTCAGATAGAGGATGTCGACGAGGTTTTCGATCAGCAGTGCGTCACAGCCTTTCTCTCCCAATGTCTTTTGCAAATTTTTGATACGTGTTTTGTAGGGCATAGCCGCCTCATTGAAAGTGTTTTGCCAGCTCATCGCTGCCGATGCGGATCACTGTCGGTTTGCCATTAGGGCAGCGGAACGGCGTTTCGCATGCCATCAGCTGGTTGACAAGGACCTGCGCTTCGCTGTTGCTGATTCTTTGCTTGCTGGAGAGGGCGATCCTGCTCGCGCTCAGCGCCAGCTGTTTCTCCTTTTCCCGTTCGAAGGTCCGGTCATCGTGGTCCTCCTGCATGCTCTTCACAAGATCTACCATCAAGGCTTTGACGTCAACATTGCCGAACTCTTGCGGCAGGGCGTCGATGACGAAGGTGTTGTTATCGAATTCCTTTGCTTGAATGCCGAGGTCGTTGAGCATGTCGAGTTTATCGCGGAGCGTCGCCGCTTCGATCGGCGTCAGCTCCAGGGTAAGGGGGATCAGAAGCGTCTGCACGCTGGGAGCAATTTTTTTCTTTGCGCAGGCGAGAAGCTTGTCGTAGATGATCCTGGCGTGCGCAGCACGCTGATCGACGAGGCAGAGCCCCTGTTTACCTTGCGCCAATTCGGTGCCTTCGAGGGTTGTTGGGTCGAGGATCACGAAGCGCGGAATTGTGCCTAGGATTTTGGGAATAGGACGCGATGTCGGCGGTGTCTCGAACAGCGGAGGGTCGTCGCGAACCTCCTTGCGAGGAAGGGGCGGCAGTGGTGTAAACTCCTCTTCATGCACAGGAGCGAAACCGGCAAAGGTATGTACGGGTTCAGTGAAGCTTGGCATCGGCGATTCCGGCATGGCAAATTCAGGCTCTTCATTTGCGGAAGGGGTGAAACTCATCTGGTTCAAGGCGCTGTCTACTGCTTTGGCAATGAGTGTTTTGATCTCCTGCTCTTGCCGCAGGCGCACTTCCCGTTTTTGCGGGTGGACGTTGACGTCGACGATGTCACCGGGAATCTCCAGATGCAGGACATAGATTGGATGGCGGTTTGTCTGTAGGGCAGTGCCGTAGCCATCACGTACGGCGAAAGAGGCAAGGGGCGATTGGATCGCGCGCTTGTTGATAAACAGGTACTGGCCTGTCCTGTTATGGCGTGTGTATTCGGGAAGACCGACATATCCTGTGACTGCATAGTCTCCGGACCTCTCCTCAACTGGAGTCGTGCTGTAGCGATATTCGCTGCCGAGGACGTCGTAGATCCGTTGGCCAAGCCGTTCCAGATAGGTCTCGCCATCGCAGCGCTGCGTCGTCAGCGTTGTTGTCTCGTTGCTAATCAGCTCAAATCTAATGTCGGGGTTTCCTAAAGCGATCATTGACAGCATTTTAAGGATTTCGTTGGCGTCATAGGTCGGAGACCGCTGAAATTTCCGCCGCACAGGCACATTGAAGAAGAGGGACTTGACCTCGATCGTCGTTCCGGTATCACGCGCTGCGGGGCAATGTTTGAGAACTTTGCCTCCCTCGACGATTACCATGGTGCCGTCTTCATTTTCTGCGGTGCGGGTGAGGATCATGAACTTGGAAATTGACGCGATGGATGGTATCGCCTCGCCGCGGAATCCCATAGTCCCGACAGAAAGGATATCTTCAACCTCACGGATTTTAGACGTGGCGTGTCGTTCCAGAGCAAGAAGGGCATCGTCCTGCCCCATGCCGCAACCATTGTCGGTGATGCGTATCATTTGTCTGCCCCCGCCCTTGATCTCTACCGTGATTTCCGTCGCTCCGGCATCAATCGCGTTTTCAACAAGTTCCTTGACAACAGAGGCGGGATTCTCAATTACCTCGCCGGCGGCGATCTTGTTGATGGTATGTTCGTCCAGAACGCGGATCTTGGTGTTCATCAAATTCTCCTAAGATATTGATATTAGGCAGGCAACACCTTTTTCTCTAGAATGTTATTGCATCCTTTGCCATGATGGGTTTCCCTGGAGTCGGGAGTACTATGGAAGTTTATCAGCAGGCGGTCAGCATCGTCAAGCAGCTTATGGAGGCAGGGCATCAAGCCTACTTTGCCGGAGGTTGGGTGCGCGACCATGTTATGGGTCATGATAGCGATGATATTGACATCGCTACTAGCGCAAAGCCGGAGGAAATTCTCGACCTTTTCCCTCGGACCCTGCTCGTTGGCCTTCAGTTCGGCGTTGTGATCGTTTTGATCGACGGCCATCAGTTTGAGGTCGCCACCTTTCGAAAAGATGTCGAATATAGCAATGGACGCAGCCCGGAAAAGATTGAATTCTGCGATGCTCGTGAAGATGCGCTCCGTCGCGACTTCACCATCAATGGCATGTTTTATGACCCGCTGACTCACGAGATATATGATTACGTTGGCGGCGTGGAGGATATCCATAAGTCTGTCGTCCGCACCATTGGCGAACCTGATGCGCGTTTTCTTGAAGACCGCCTCCGGATGATCCGCGCGTTCCGCTTCTCCTCGCGTTTTGGTTTTGTGATCGACCAAGAGACACAGGATGCTATTTATGCTAATGCGCCGACGTTGTTTCCTGCGGTGGCAATGGAGCGTGTCTGGCAGGAGTTCACCAAGATGGCGCAGTATCCCCGTTTTGAGACCGCCATTATCGAGATGCACCGGCTGGCGCTATTGCCCGTGGTATTTCCCGATCTTGAAGGCGTTCATCTCAATGATATCAAACAAGCTGTCCTTCATTTTGAGCAGTTTCCCCAAGGCACTCCGGCAATCCTTTATCTTGTGCAGCTGTTTCCTGATGCATCTGTTGAACGGATGACAGAACTCTGTCGTTATCTACGCACAAGCGGACGAGAAATACGTACCGTTGCCTGTTATTTCCGTGGAAAGGAGCTGCTTGTCCGTGATGACGTAGCCGATATTGAGTGGGTGCATTATTATGCTGATCCCTTTTCCCGTATCTGCTTGCAGGTGCTAACTGCCGGATATCCTGAAGAGGAGCGTATTGCTTTTCTCGATAGTTACATTAACCGTTGGGAGAATCTGCTATCCCATATCATGCGCGTTGCCAACAAGCAACCGCTGATTAGCGGAGCTGTTCTACAGGTTGAGGGTGTCAAGCCTGGTCCTAAGATGGGACAGTTGATACGAGAAGCGGAGCGGCTTGTTATTGAAAATGATATCAACGACAAACAAGAAGCGTTGGAGTTGTTGAAAACATCATCCATGTGGGAGGGAACAGGCGATGAAGCGTGAGCTTTCCAGTGTTCAGCATTCCGTTGTCAAACATCTCGTCAAGTTGCGGCAAAACCACGATTACCGCGAAGATCATGGCACTTTGATGATTGAAGGCGTCAAGATGGTCGGTGAATTGTGCCGGCACCACCACATAAAACGTTTGCTTGTCCTTGACGAAAGCTTAATTCCTGACGGTCTTTCTGCTGAAGAGACCTTCATCGTTCCCGAACAGGTCATCAATAAGATTTCCGGTACACGTACTCCTGAGGGGATCATCGCTGAGATTGCCATTCCCAAAAATGGTTCTCTTGCACGCCTCCAACACGTGGTAGCTTTCGATGGAGTCAGCGATCCGGGAAATTTAGGAACATTGCTAAGGACAGCTCTCGCATTGGGCTGGGAAGGCGTTTTTCTTTTGGACGGCACTTGCGATCCCTACAATGATAAAGCGCTACGCGCGGCGCGCGGCGCCACTTTTCGCCTGCCGTGGCGTCGTGGCACTATTCAGGAGCTGAAACAGCTTGTTGCTGACAACAAATTGCGGCCTTTCGTTGCCGACACAGCCGGGGTCCCCCTTGGAGAGGTGCATCACGAAGGAGGAATTCTTCTGATCTTAGCCAATGAGGGGCATGGCCCTTCGCCAGAAGCTGCGGCACTGGCAGAAAAAGTGACTATCCCCATGCCAGGTGAGATGGAGTCGCTTAATGTTTCTGCTGCCGGAGCAATCATGATGTACGCATTTCTCAACAGGTAATAAATGGCTGAAAAAAAAAAGAAATACCAGCGCAAAGATTGGATCGGCTGCGATCTTGAGAAACACTATTTTGGCGACGACAAAAAGATCAGCAAAGAAGATCGCAAGCGCCTGCAAGCCAAAGACCGTTCAAAATATAAGAAGAGCGACATCGACAAGTACGAGCAGCAGTTGAATGTCGAGCTGGCAAATAAAGCCGATACTGAGAATTTACTTACCGGACGCGTTCTCTCGATCTCCGGCCTCGGCATCGCCATAGAAGAGCAGGACGGTCATCTTCTCTATTGCACACTGCGCGGGGTGCTTAAGAAAGAACGTACCCATATGAAGAACCTCGTCACCGTCGGTGATTTCGTTCTTTACGAGAAAATTTCCGACGATGAAGGCGTCATTGGTTTTATTAAGCCGCGCAAGTCGGTATTGTCGCGAGCAGATAATCTGTCGCGCAAAAAAGAGCAGCTGATTGCCGCTAACATTGATCAGGTGCTAATCACCGTTTCGGTGGTGAATCCACCCCTCAAACCATTCCTTGTCGACCGCTATGTGATCGCCGCGCGCAAGGGTGGAATGCTGCCGGTTATTGTCGTCAACAAGGTCGACCTTCTTAGCGATCATGAAGAGGAGCGCGCCCTCTATGATGCTTTTATCACTGCCTATTCACAGGCTGGTTTGACGCTCATCTCTGTAAGCGCTGAGACCGGTGAAGGGATGGATGAGCTGCGTCATCAAATGAAAGGAAAAGCGTCGGTATTTTCCGGACAGTCAGGCGTAGGAAAGTCGTCGTTGATCAATGAGATCACCGGCCTTGATTTGAAAGTTGGAGAGACCGTGCAAAAGACACGCAAAGGGTCGCATACGACAACTGCAGCCGAGCTGGTGCCTCTCGACTTTGGAGGTTGGTGCATCGATACGCCAGGCATCAAAAGTTTTGGTGTTTGGGATCTCGATGTCGCAGAAGCGCAGGAGTATTTTCCTGATATTATGCGATTCAGTGAAGCATGTAAATTTCCTGACTGCTCCCATTTTCATGAAGGACAGTGCGGTGTAAAAGCCGCTGTTGAGGCGGGCAATCTTCATCCGTTGCGTTACGATTCTTACCAGTTTCTCATCGACAGCATCACCGAAGAGCACAAACGTCGATAAATCTTTTGCTCTCCAGCTTGAGTTGTACTATAATCAATTTTAAAATTGACGAGGTGCTTATGTCTTACATCCAATCTATTGAAGCAATTGAAATTCTAGACTCCCGCGGCAACCCCACTTTGAAGGTGCGCGTGGAAACCGATGAAGGCGATGTCGGTGAAGCTGCCGTACCTTCCGGCGCATCGACAGGAGAGCATGAAGCTGTTGAACTGCGAGACGGCGATCCTGGCCGTTATGGCGGCAAAGGGGTAAAAAAAGCTGTAGAGAATGTGAAGGGCATCCTTGCCGATCTGCTTATCGGCGAGGCAGTCACCGGACAAGCACGCATTGACCTGATGATGATTGAAGCTGACGGTACCGAAAATAAAAGCAAGCTCGGCGCCAATGCCATTCTTGGCGTATCTCTTGCTGTTGCCCATGCCGGCGCCTGTGCTGTCAACCTTCCTCTCTACCGTTATATCGGAGGAACACATGCGTATATGCTGCCATGCCCGATGATGAATATCGTCAATGGCGGCGCACATGCTGACAATTCTCTCGATTTTCAAGAGTTTATGATCCGTCCTGTGGGCGCGCCTACATTTTCCGAGGCGATACGCTGGGGCGCCGAAGTTTTCCACACGTTGAAAAGTATCTTGAAAGAGGCGGGGCACATTACCTCCGTTGGCGACGAAGGAGGCTTTGCACCTAATTTCAACTCTAATGAAGAGGCGCTGGATACCATTCTTATGGCTATCGAAAAAGCAGGATACCGGCCAGGAGAACAGATCACAATCGCTCTCGACTGCGCTGCTTCCGAATTTTACGACAAAGCAACTGGCATGTATATCGAGAAAAAGAAAAAAGCGCGCAACGTCTCTTTTGTTGCTCGCACAGCCGCCGAGCAGACGGCATACCTTGAAGAGCTTTGCAAAAAGTACCCGATCGATTCTTTGGAAGATGGCCTTGATGAAAATGATTGGGAGGGGTGGGGCTTTCTCACTGACCGCTTGGGAGGCGATGTCCAGCTTATTGGCGATGACATTTTCGTCACCAACCCCAAGTTTTTATGTCATGGAATTGAACAAGGCGTTGCCAATAGCATACTAATCAAAGTCAATCAGATAGGCACATTGACGGAAACCCTTGAAACAGTCAGGCTTGCGCATGCTTACGGATACGCTGCCGTGATCTCGCACCGTTCCGGCGAAACCGAAGACAGCACCATCGCCGATATCGCTGTTGCTACCAATGCCGGGCAGATAAAGACAGGATCGCTTTCCCGTTCCGACCGTATCGCTAAGTACAATCGACTGCTTGCAATTGAAGCGGAGCTTGGCGGCATCGGCCGTTTCTACGATAGCAACAAGGTGAGCGGACACTGGACGTCCGGCAATCCTGTTTCTATTGGAGGATGAATTGATAAGGGAATTGATGATGCGCCACCGCTATCTTTTTGCCTCTTTTGCAGCTTTTTTCGCTGTTTTCGGTCTGTTTGGCCTCTGCCCGATGGGTTTGCGTGCATTTTGTGAGAATGGACCTACAACGCCCTATTATTATATGGCGGGAACGGCTCCTGAGAAAGATAAAGTCCCGGAATCGATCACTTTCCTCCAGTGGAACATCTGCTTCCTTCCTTACGATTTAGCTACCCAGTATGGTGGTGTCGAGCCCGCGAAAAAGAGGGTAGGAAATGTTGCGCAGTTTATCATTGATGCCGATGCCGATATTGTCGCGTTGCAGGAAGCGCATGACCTTGAAGCGATCGAAGCTCTGGCGCAAAGTTTGCAAAACCACTATGCGCATATCTACTACAACATTGGGCATGTTGATTTTAGCATTAGCGAAACTATTGATGAGGAATCCCCTTTTCTCAATAGCGGATTGATGGTTCTCAGCAAGTATCCTTTAGCTGACGTCCATTTTAAAGCGTTTACCTATCCCGGCATGCAGTGGCAGATTAATAAAGGTTATTTTGATTTTTATGTCCGCTTGCAGGAGCGCGATCTTATTTATGCTGTTGTGACTCATTTGCAGCCGTATGACCAAACTAAAGACGAGGTTATCCGTGAAAAAGAGCTAATGGAGATCGTTGACAGGATTGAGAATAATTTTGTACATGCCGCCGATTCCATTCCTTACGTTGTCATGGGTGATATCAATATCCCTTGGGGGACTTCGGAGTACCATGCTTCGGCCATCCGCAAATATTTCCGAGACGATTACGCTAAAGATATCGACTTTGTCACGATCAATAACCGCACGGCAACCGATTTTTTTACCGATTTTCGCAATGCAGATGTTAATGAAGCATTGCAGCATGGGGCTGAAATCGGTGATGAGTTGACACGAAGCGGGAAGAACCCTTATGCGATCATTCTTGATTATTTTCTGCTCTACAAAGATACCAACCGTCATCTTGTGACGACACAGTTATGGGAAGCGTTTGTGACGGCACCCGGTGCCTCCGAGGAGGAGATTTTGAACTCCCTCAGCGACCACCATGCGCTGAAATCTTCAGTAACTCTTGATTAGCCTCTTTAATAATTCTTTAACATCAGTGTCGCTTGCAAAATTATTTGGGGCGTTTACCCTGCAATTTTTCGCCTTATTTCGCGCTCGTTCGCGCAAACTGTCATCTGTTTGCTTCGAGCTCTACACGTTGCAAGCCACAAAATAGCCAGAAAAACCAAACCCAACTAATTTTGCAAGCGGCACCATAATCACTGAATTTGAAAAAGCTTTAAAAATATGTTAAAATAGTATTTTAAAGAGAAAGGGGAACCTGTGGAGGAATTATGGATACCTACACTGTCGCTCTCTTCGGCGAAGCAGAAAAAGGGCAATTTCAAACTGCATATCACTGTAGGACTCTGCCTCAGCTTGTGGAATGCTTCGGGCATCCTCCTCCGGATAGCGTGGGATTGCATTTCGCTGTCCAGGCGCTTCTTTATGAGAGAGATCTGATATTTTTCCGTGTACGAGAGGAAGGTTTTAGCCTTCACGACTATTTTCATGGCATCGAGTTATTGACCAATCAGAACCTGATTACCAATCTCGCGGCGATCGGCGTACCCGGTGTTGGCGATAAGCGGCTCCTTGATGCTTTTGATGATCTTTGCGAAAGGTTCCATAGTTTTATTATCACCAGTGAGCGTGATCTGTACGACATCTTGACCGGGGATAACTGATGGTCATTGATCTTCAGGGAGACGAAGTTGTCGATGATCCGCTGTTGTTGGAGCTGATGCTCCGCGATATGGATAAAGCGCCGTCACTGTACCAACCGACTCAATATTGGCGCTATTATCTTGATCATATTGTCAACTATCTCAGGCACGATGGATTGCGTCATTTTCGTCGTGAGAGTCAAGGCATCCTTTCTACCTTTGGCGCCACAGATCTGCATCCAGTCCGCGGTTGCTCGCCTTATGCAAAAATCGAAGAGGATGATGCCGCTCTTGGTGCTGTAATTGATTTTTTCAAGATCGTTGCAGAATTTTCCTCTCTTCCTTTGCTTCCTTACGGATTGTCGATGGATGATTTAAATGAGACCGCCTACCGCATTAGCGAGCTTGAGGGTAAAGTGTCCGGCGCTAAATCTCTTAAGGACGTGGAGGCTTCGTTAGCCGGAGATCCTGAGTTTTACTTCACCATCGACGGCAGAAAATATACTCCTGCCTTCCTCTACTACTATTGGCGTTATTGTTACTGCTGCCGCCACTGCAATTTTGATCAGGTCGATGCCATTGTTGAGCTGGGGTCTGGAGCAGGAAAGCAGGTCGAGGTGATCAAAAAGTTGCACCCCCATCTTACCATTTATCTTCTTGATATCGCTCCACAGCTTTATATATGCAGTCAATATCTGAAAGCCATTTTCCCGGGTGACGTTGTCGACTATCGAGAACATGCTGATGTGAAAGGAAAGATCCATATCCGCGGAAGCTGGCAGATCGAGCAGATCGCTCCCAAAGGAAATGTATTATTTTGGAGTGCTGCCAGTTTTGGTGAGATGGAGCCTCCTGTCGTCGAGAACTATCTCGCTGTTGCCAGGCGCTGGAGTGATGATATTTACCTCATGCAGTGCATGAAAGGCAAGGAGCTGGCGACGGCGACGACGCGTGGCGTTCAGCAACAGACACGCTTTGAGCATTATCAGCAGTCTCTTCGGGATCAATACAACCTTGTTGACAGGTCGCCGGCGTATGCCCCGCTTAAGCTGCTGCGCGATTCCGGAGGGTATGAGGACACGTTTTGGAAGAAAAGATGAGCGGACGGTTGTCCGCTCGAAAAGTAGCTTAGGTTGTTGCGTAGAACTGTTCCAGTCCTTGCTGATCGGGGATCATTGTTTTTTTTCCTTCTTGCCAGTTTGCCGGGCATACCTCGCCATGCGCTTCGAAGTGAGCGAGGGCGTCGATCATGCGCAATGCTTCATAGACCGATCTCCCGAGTGGTAGGTCGTTGACGATCTGGTGTTTGACGAACCCTTCCTTATCGATAAGGAACAGGCCGCGGTAAGCAACACCTTCGCCGTCGGCCAAGACATCATAGTCTGTTGCGATTGTTTTGTTGATATCGGAAATCAGAGGATAGTCGACCCCTTCGATGCCGCCTTTGCTCTTTGGCGTGTTCAGCCAAGCGCAATGCGAGTAAACGCTGTCGACAGAGCAGCCGATTACTTGCGCGTTGCGTTTTTCAAACTCTTCGAGCATTTCATTGAAGGCGTGCAGTTCTGTGGGGCAGACGAAAGTGAAATCCAGTGGATAGAAGAATAGCACGACATACTTCCCTTTAAATTGTTCCAAGGTGAAATCATCGACGATCTTTCCGCTGATGACAGCTTTGGTTTTGAAATCAGGCGCCTTTTTTCCTACTAATACTCCCATTTATTATTCCTCCAGTGTGAATGATGAACAGTTGATTATACAGTATCGTTTACGAATGGGCAACCGGAGATTTAGATGAATCTATGATAGGTAATGAGTATGAAATTTTTCTTTAATCGAATACTCTGCTACTACAAGTAATTTTTCGAAAAAAGTCGAGCACAGATAATCTTCACCTGTTGCATAACATTCAGAAAAATCGTTACTTTGACTTATCACCACTCCTTCTAAAGATTTATGCAAACGGTTATTGATGGATTTATAGCGCCAAAATCCAGCACCGGAAGCGCCTTCAATACTTTCTTTGAGAAGGTTGGGAATGGTCCAATAGTCGCAACCTGTTGAAGGATCTCTTTTTTGTTTCTCCCCACCACCTATTGCGGTAAAAGTGTTCAACAATCCATCGGGCCTTGATTTAGAGGATGTTCCTTTTATGAATGTTGAAAATACCTGATCATCTTCAGTAGGCAATTGCATGTTAGACCCAAGATCATAAAATGCAGATTTATCAAATAGTTCATGCTTTGGAGATTCTCCACATCCTAGGCAAATGAATCCTAAGTCTGGAAAGTCTGAATTATTTTTTTCATCGAGTTGTACATATTTAAAATTAGTGAAGCATCCTAATTGATCAAAATAACTGATAGCTTTTGACAAACCAATTCGATTTGTTTGCTGATATCTTATTTTTTTCAGAACATGTGCGGCTGTTAATACACCGTATATAGGAACAGGACCTGAGCTGAACGTGACAAGGGTGCCCGATCCTTCGGGAATAGCTAACTCATTTCCATCTTTACTATTCCCGATAGCAACATGATATAAAGATGAATGCTTTTGAGCCTCATTTATTAATTCTTCCAACCACGGATCTATTTTCGTCTGTATTTCAACATCCTCAATATGGAGTAATAAATTTCCTCTACATTAGTATCAAAAGTTCAGGCATGGGTAATTGCCTTTTTTAGAATATGCGGATTGTTAACTAATATTATTTCATTCAAAAATCTGTCGTGCGTTGGGAAGCCATGATTCTTCACCGATTGTTGTGGAGGGACCGTGGCCGGGATAGACGGCAGTATCTTTCGGTAGCTGCGCCAGCTTGTCTAGCGACAACCACATCTCGTTTGGTCGTGCTGTCGGGAACGACAGATTGCCGATGCTCTGTTTGAAAAGGGTATCACCGGCGATGAGACATTTCTCTTTTTCGCTGTAAAGGCAGATGCCCCCGGGAGTGTGCCCTGGCGTTTCGATAACCTTAAAGGAGATCTCTCCAACGACGATCTCATCGCCCTCTTTAAGGAATCGGTCGGCCTTAACTCCTGGTATTGCCATCCAGCAGGGAAGTCCGTCGGAGCCGGGCTTTTCCAAATTTCCGCTGTCTCTTTCATGGATCATCACCGGAATGTTAAAGTAATTTTTCACCTTTTCCGCATCGCCAATATGATCCCAATGGGAATGGGTAAGGATCACCGCCACCGGTGTCAGGCCTTCGCTTTCAAGATATTTTTTGATGTTTTCAAAGCTGTCAGGGGCAGGATCGACGATAATGGCCATTTTTGTTGAGGGACAACCAATGACATACGCATTGGTATCAAAAGGGCCTGAGGGGATTGTTTTGATAAGCATCGCACCGGAGAGGAGTCGAACCTCTAACCGCCCGGTTCGTAGCCGGGTACTCTATCCAATTGAGCTACCGGTGCATGACGAATGGATATCATCGCCGATCTGCTAATAAATAGCAAGGTGTTATTTATGCTTTTATGATCCGTACATCTCCACGAACCTTGTGCCGAGCGAGGACAGCAAGTTGCTGTAGGTATCGTTGCACATGGAGTGGTCGCAGAGGGGCAGTCCCAGATATGATCCGATCCGCTGGACGTTGGATGCTTCAGGGAAAAAGAGCGACTTGAAGTAGCGGTAGGGATCGAAAAGCGGAACACCATCGAGTACGGAGACATAGTTTGTGACGCTTTGGAATCCCAAATTGTCCGGAATTAGCGTTGGCGATCCTATGGTGTATACCTGAATCATCGCACGCTCTTCTTCTGTCAGGAGCATGGCGGCAGCCATGGTGTCGGGGCCGCCGAGGCTATGCGAGTAGTGGATGATCGTGCTGCCGCTTTCCGTTCCTCCCATCTCTTGGATCAGCTGCTTCCACGTTGCGGCTAGCTGCCGTGCGTACGGAGACACATATCCGCATTTGATGAAGAAAGCGTTGAGGATATCAAAAGTCCAGCCCTGAGTTGGCCTGAAAATGTAGTGGACGTTGTTGCCGCCATGCGATGAGATGAGCTGTTCCAGTGAGTCTTTAAAGTAGGAGCGTACGTTATCGATGCCGTTAAGCATCGTGATTCTCACGCTGTCGTTAAGCTCTCCTTCTCCGAAAATACCTGTTTCCAATGGGTGTACGTAGTAGCCATTTAATCTCAGGAAGCCGGAGCCGAAGAGATCTTCAAGCAATGCTGTTGTAACCGGGTGAAAGTAGTCGATCAGGTTGATCTCGGTACGGAGGCTATTGATCGTGTTGCGGACGAAGATGCCGACGGTTCTAACGCAGTCAACGAATGTAGATGCCATTTTCGTGAAGAATTCTTTGCATGAGAAAAGGCCGTAGAGATCGCGGTTTGTCAGCGGATTGTTGTGTAAGTAAGCATAGCGGTTGGGGCCGTCGGCGAAGCCAAGAGGGTCTTGTGTAAGCCAGCGCCCCCAATGTGGTGCGTAGTAGCGTTTTCCGAAGTATATGAGACCGCTTTCCTCATCGCAACGTTTGCTTGCGTAGCGCCACGGTGACAGTGGGGTGCCGCTTTCGTTGTAGATGGTCTCTTCGCCGAAAGCGCTGTAACGATAGGTATCAACGGTTTGCCTTGTTTCAGCGTCGACGAGGCAGCGCACGCTGCCTAGATGGTCATGGATCGGTGCATAGGTGCGTCCTTCGAGCTCCATGGCCACCGCAGCGCCGTATTCTGCGCCGTAGCCCGCGCCGAGGACACGCAGTTCACGAAGTTCGCCTTTGTCGTTAGCAGCGCCGATCTCACGATCGCCATCGTAGAGATAATGCTCGGTTGTCACCGTTCCTCCGTGTACGACCTTTTTGGAGATCCTGCGGTGGAAGGCATCGTAGGTGTAAGTGGCCACAGTGCGGTCCTTTTTAACGCGGATCAATCTGTTCAGGGCATCGTAGGTGTAGAGAGCTTGATCTTCGATGGCGGTGACGTTGCCGTTGCCGTCGTAGGTCAGCCTTTGTTCGCCATGCGCTGTGAGCTCATGATGGTTGTTATAGGCTATTGTTTTATTGTCCTCATAGCGATTGCCCATGGTGTCGTAAGTGTACGCATGGCCATCTTCTTTGGTGAGCTGCCTTTTACTATCGTGCTCATAAGTGTCCTGCCATTCGCCGATGCTGTCTTTGATGGTAATGGAGCGGAGAAGGCCATCGTCAGTGAAGCTGTTTTCATCGAATGCCGCCGACCAGTAGGGAGTGTCTATTGATGTTGGCGTTTGCTGAGGCGAATAAGCGTATGTTGCTTTTCCCAGCCCGCAAATCAATGTTGTTTCAATGGGGCGTCCCTCAAGGTCATGGTTGCTATACGCATGCGTATATTGCAATTGGTTATTACTGTCGTAGCGGTGCACTTCTTTAAGGAATGAAGCATCGTAATGATAGGAAATTGCCGATTTGTCCGGGAGCTGCACAGCCGTACGTCGTCCCATTTTGTCGTAATTGTTGCGGATGGTCAGACCGTTGCCCAGCTGCTCTTGCAACAGTTGTCCACAAGCGTCGTACTTGCGTTTCGTTGCTGTGTTTGTGATTGCATCGTAGACCTCTTTGATGCGACCTTCATCGTCGTAGACGTAGTGATAGTCAACGGTTCCATCGCTGCTAGTCATTGACTTGAGGTTGCCATCGGAGTGGTAGCAATGCGTGATTATGGTGCCGTCAGGTTTGGCGATCTTCTCAACCATGCCCTGCGCGTTGTAATGGTATTCTGTAGTCCTGGCATCGTTTTCTGTAATTGACTCCACTCTGTTGTTGGGGCCATATTTCCAGGAGATTTTGTACGTTGCCTGGCTGCCGCCAGGTCGGTAGTTGGTGTGGAGTTCACGGACTTTGTTTCCTGCGGCGTCGTAGCGGTATTGGATGTCTGCTGAGACCTCGCCGAAGGCGTCCTTTCTGATGATTGATTCGGTGCGTCCCATGGCATCGTAGATTGTGACGGTGACGTTGCCATGGTCGTCGATAGACCGTTCGATAGGTGCTGTTTCATCGGCAGCAAAACGGTCGAAGGCGAACGCTTTGACGACAGTACGTTCGTCTTGCTGTTTTTCCGTCGTATTGTATCGACGTTGGCGCATGATTGTGCCGTTGGCGTCGAGAACACGCAATTCGAGAACGTTGTCATTTACATCGCGGTCGGTGACGGTAACGACATAGTCTTTACTGCTGTTGCCATACCATTCTTTTGTTTCACTCACCTGTCCGAGGGCGTTGTAGGCATATTCTTTGCGGCGCACTTCGGTGCCGTTATCTTCAATTTTCACACATTTGAGGCGTCCCGCAGCATCGTAGCAGTATTTTTTTACTGCCGGAGACAAAGTGCTCTCTTTAGTTTTATGGAATGCGCTGTATTCCATTTTCACTTTTTCTACGAGGCGTCCTTTGTTGCTGTATACCTCTTTCTTGGTGGGGCGTCCTAGGTAGTCGCGGATATAGGTCGTTTTCAGTCCCGTTCGTGATACCTCTTCGGTGATACTGCCGTCCATTCCGTAGACGTAGCGCTCCTCGGTGCCGTCCGCGTATTCGATGCGTACCGGCTTGCCTTTGATGTTGTATGTCGACTTTGTTTTGTATCCTAGTGGATCTGTGGTCTCGACTGCGTTGCCGAAGAGATCGTGCTTCTGCTTGATGGTCGGGCGGACAGGGATGTCGTCACCGTTGACAACCACTGGATGCCTGGTTTGCACGACTCTGCCCAAAGGATCATATTCGTAATGAGTTTCGTTGCCATAGTTGTCGGTGGCGCGGATCAGGCGGCTTTCGGTGTCGTAGAGGAACCTGCTATGGGAGGTCTTGCCTCCGGCGGTTTCTTCGGTATGGATCAGTCTGTTGGCGTAATCATAGGTGTGACAACACATTTTCTCTTCACCGTTAGCGGTGATGACATACTCAACAACTTTGTTGCCATTGGCGTCATATTGCCATTCTGTTCTGTTGCCGGCAGCATCGGTGCTGCTGATGCAGCGGCCGGCTTCATCGTAATCGTTATGCAGGCTATAGGAGAAATTGTCATCGGCATCGTAGATATCTTGCTGGATGATCTGCCCATAATGCGAGTAGTGGTTAACGGTCTTGCGGAGAAGCTGCTCGTTGCCGGTTTTAAGGTCTAAGCAGTATTCGGCAATCGTTTCCGGCATTTCGATCGCAGGCGCCGAAGAACGTAAGGTGAAACGCGCCATCCGGCGTTCAGTGACGCCGCTTAGGTTTGCAGGATCGTCGCTGTTGCCGTCGTCGTTGATTGTTTCGATGAGTAGTCCTCGCTCGTCATAGAGGTAAAACTGTCGGATTTTGATGCTTCCGCCAGCGTCGCAGACGAGCATTGCTGTTTGCTGTTGTGCATCGTTATAGCGAAGCTGTGTCGTTGTACCGTTCTCATCGGTTTGGCTTAAGAGAAGGGAATGGTCTTTGCCGCCGCCCCAGTTGTAGGTGCGTTGCGCGCAGTCGATTTCACCGAGATTTACCGGCTGCCCTTTTTGATCCAGCTTGATTGCAGCATGTTTGCTGCCGCTGATGTTGCCGTAGAGTTTTTTCGCAGCAAGGTTATGATTGCCGTCGTAGCTGTAGGTCTCGCAGCTGAAGATATTGCCGTTACTGTCTTCGAGGGTTTTTGACACTAGACGACGGTCTTCCCAAAAATAACGTTTTCTTTTGTAGAGAGTTTCGCCGGAGCCATGTTCGTTGATATAGGTCTCTACCGCAGTGATTAGCCCTTCGTCGGAGTAGTGATACCTAGTTTTTTGTCCTTGGGAGTTGATGACATCGGTGTAGTCTGTGTAATAGAAAAATTTTGCCGTGGTAACGGGTTTGTTGTCTGTACCGACTGGTGCTTTCTGCAATTTGACTCTGCCGATCCTGCCATCGCGCGCGGGATTTTCGATTTGGACGTTGACGCCGCCGACGTCATTGTTTTTACCTTTATAATAATGGGTTTCCAGGTAACGGCCGTCAGGCATCTCCTTTCTTTTGATGAGCTTATTGCGCTCGATCGGGTGGTCCATGTAGGTGTATTGGCAGTAGCTGCCGCCGGGGCCTTCAACGCGGTAAAGGAGGGGAGAGCCGCCATTGCGATGATGGTCGGAAGTGTCGAAATAGTAAGTAACGGTTCTATTGTCATCGCTTTGCACGCGGCAGACTTTGGCTGCACCTTCGCTGCCTTCGCTGTAGTTAAATGCAAGGTAGTGCGTTGCTTGTCGGGTTTGAAGGTTACGAGATGTGGCGGTGACGAGCCGCGCGCTGTCGTCGTACTCGTATTCGTATTTGTCGCTAGGTTTTTCATCGTATTCCTGATGCTGAAGAACATGAGGGTGGTTGAAGCGCCAACCGCCATCTTGACCGTGAAAGCTGCGCTGCAGGGCAAGGCCATTCGGTCCTGTTAGCTTGAGGTCGGTGCTGATCTCGACATATTCACCGGTAATGACATTAATGCTATTGTATAACGGAGTATCATCGGCAAAAAGAGAGATGGTAATAACGGAGAGCAAACAGAGAAGAATAGCGATTTTATTGTTCATATTACACTTGTTTGTTATTAATACGAATTACTAGGATAATCAATTTGTTAATTAAAATCAACTTAAGTAAAAAGTAAATTTTTTAATATACGATTTCGTTTTTGAGGTCAACATCGATTGATTTATCCCAAAGTACTGGAAAATTTGATTCTGTCGCGGTAGATTGGTAACAAGGAGTCAAATCTTATGATGAATATCGTTGTCATCGGCGCTGGAGAAGTGGGGCGTTACCTGGCGTCTATGCTTTCAAAAGAAGAACATAATATTATTTTGATCGACCGTGACCAGAGTAAGCTCGAGGCAGCATCGCAGCGTACCGACATCGCCACGCGGCATGGTTCCGGCACGGACTGGCAGCTTCTTGACGATCTATTCGAGTTATCACCGGATTTACTGGTTGCTGTAACCGATAATGATGAGACTAATCTCGTCGCTTGCTCGATAGCTAAAAACCTGGGATACCCCAAGACGATTGCGCGCGTTCGCGATAATCGCTATCTCAACCGGACGCGTCTGGATTTCGGGCGCATGTTTGATGTGGACTTTTTTATCTGTCCCGAGCTTCTTGTTGCTCATGATATTTTGAAGTATATGATGAGTCCGGGGTCGCTGATAGTAGAGAACTTCGCTCATGGAGCAGTACAGTTGCGCACCCTCGAAGTACCGGAAAAATGGCGTAAGCAGCATCGGACGCTTAGTGAGTTGGAGATCCCTTCAGGCGTGATTATTGGTCTTGTGGAACGAGAGACTAACCAGAAGGAAAAGGGGCTGCCTCTTGGCCAAAAGCAGGTGATCTTCCCTCACGGTAAGGATCATCTTCTTCCCGGTGATGAGGTGACGTTCATCGGTGAGGCGGACGCTATCGCCAATATCCATCATTTTTTCGGTATTTCTTCAAAGGCTGTCCGTTCTGTGGCGATCATCGGCGGGTCTACCGCCGCCTTCAATCTTGCCAAGCTGCTCGAGGAACGTGATGTTACAACGCTCATTATCGAGAAAAAATACCAGCGTTGCTGCGAGCTTGCCGATCAGCTGCCAAATACGACTATTGTCCATCATGACGGTACCGATGCCGACTTCCTCCGCGCAGAAAGGATAGAGAAATGCGATGTCTTTGTGGCTTGTACCAATAACGATGAGGTTAACCTGATGGCGGCGATGCTCGCCAAAGAGATCGGCTGCGAAAAAACTGTTGTGATGCTTGCCAACGCCAGCTACGGCCCTCTCGCAACACAACAAGGGATCAATTTCACGGTGTCGCCGAGGATCAGCGCAGCAAACCATATTTTATCGCAGGTGCTTTCGGGAACAGTACGCTCATTGGTTTCTCTTTATGATAATCAGGCGGAGATCATGGAGGTTAACGTTTCTGTAGATTCCAGTATCGTGGGTATTCCTCTTGCAGAACTGGGACCTCTCCTGCCAAGCGATTTCCTGATCGCGATGATCCAAAACAGAGGGCGGATCATGATCGCCAACGGCAACCGAATTGTCTCTTCAGGCGATACGGTAATCGTAATTACCGCCCCGAAACATGTTCCCGAACTGGAGACGATTTTCTGATGTTGTGGCGCATCATAGCAAAAATCCTTGCTTTTTTCTTCTTGGGATTGACAGGAGCGCTGCTTATCCCTTTCCTGATAGCGCTGTATTATCAGTTTTTTTCTGATGCCGCAGCGCATCCGCAGCCGCATACGACACTGGCCTTTCTCGAAAGCATGGTGATCAGCGCAATTATCGGCAGCGGACTTTACATCGCGGGACGCCACACACGCGGTGAGCTTTATCGCCGCGAAGGAATAGCTCTCGTTGTCATCATCTGGTTGATTACTCCTGCAGTAGCGGCGCTTCCCTTCTACCTTAGTGGAACTCTGCAAAACCCTCTGCAAGCATATTTTGAAGCAGTATCAGGATTCTCGACGACAGGGGCAACGACGATGTATCCGAAAAAATTCAACCCTGAAACAGGACAAGAAGTTCCGATCGTGAGGACGATTCCGGGAATCCATGAGAAGGAATATGTCTTTTTTGGAACGATCGATCCGGTGCGCAACGCGCAAACGGGAGCGATCGAAAAAGAAGGGATTGAAGCGGTTAGCAAGGCACTCTTGTTTTGGCGCAGCATGACACAGTGGCTTGGCGGTATGGGCATCATCGTCCTCTTCGTCGCTGTCTTGCCGGCTCTGGGGGTCGGCGGCAAGGTGCTCTTTCACGCCGAAATGCCGGGGCCGATCAAAGACTCCCTAACTCCGCGTATCAAAGAAACGGCAACGCACCTCTGGAAGATCTACCTCGGGATGTCGATACTGGAAATCGCAGGCCTCATGCTGACCAATAGCAGGATTGATCTATACGAAGCGATGACGATCACTTTCTCAACGGTGTCGACAGGCGGCTTCAGCATCTTCAATGACAGCATCGGCAACTTCAGCGATCCAACAACAGACTGGATCGTGATCGCTTTCATGTTTCTAGGCAGCGTAAACTTCTCCCTCTACTTCTTCCTGATTATGGGAAAAATCTACCGTCTCTATGATACGGAACTGATTATCTACATCATCCTTTTGCTTCTCGGTTGCGGCTTCACGGCATGGTATATTTCAGGAACGGAGAAGCTGCTTCTCACTGGTCAAACGGGAATCTTCACTCCCCACGAGGCAATACGTTTCGCAACGTTCCAGATTGTGTCGGCACAAACAACGACAGGGTTTGCAACGGTTAATTACGATATCTGGCCATACGCAGCGCAGGTGATTATGCTAATAGTCATGTACCTGGGAGGCATGGCGGGATCAACAGCGGGCGGTATCAAAATCATGCGTCACTTCATGCTCTTCCGTGTCGCGCAATATCAGGTGGAGTCGATCTTCAGACCGGAAACAGTACGTTCCTTCCGCTTAGGACAGAGCGAAATCGACGCCACTGCAGCAATCAGGGTTCTGAGCTACTTTCTCATCGTCGTCGCCTGCGCAGCAATAGGTACACTCCTCTATACCTGCGATGGCATCGATCCGGAAAGCGCAATATCCCTATCGTCCCTCATGATCAATAATATCGGCATTGGCTTCCGCATGGCAGGGCCTACGGAATCCTGCGCCTTTCTGAGCAATTTCGGCCTTTGCCTTTCATGCTTTCTCATGGTTCTAGGGCGCTTAGAATTTTTTGCCGTTTTGGCGGTTTTAGTGCCGGCATTCTGGAAACGCCACTCTTAGGCGAGGGACTACCCGCCCCTCGCGCTCCCCAGGCAAGGGAGCAAGCCCCCTTGCATCCCCATTTTGATTTTTTTTGCAGGATTAGCATGCGCTTGAAGTTGCTAAAGCAAAATCAAATTGAATATGTTAAGATTTTATTAATAACATTTACTTTTAATTGTGAATTATTTATATTGTCATTTGATAAAAAGGATTTTTATGTCTAATTCAATCAATAATGGATATATTCCTGGCGGATTTCCGGTAAAGACAGGGCGGATTGTGGTAAATAAGCAAGATAACGGTTTTGCTCGTATTACTGGTACCGAAGATCCAAAGGGTAAAGTGCAACTGATCTCAAGAATAGCAGCTACAGCTATGGGGTTCCTGACTGGAGCGGCCTTAATTACTGCCGGCGCTTTGCTCCTTGCTTCAGTGACCCCTGTTGCTCTAGGTGCCGTAGCTCTAAGTTTAGGTGTGGTGGTCGTTTTAACAGCTTCCGTTGCTCTTGCAGTTATTTTGACAAAAGAATTTTTAACAAATAATACTTTCGAAGTAACGAAAAAGGACTGCCCTGATCAGAAAGAGAAGTTTGTCACCAAAAACGCAGAAACGAACTTTATCGTATGCCAAGACTCTATGGAATCCTTTGAATGGAAAAAACGCCTGATCCAGGCCGCAAAAAAAGAAATTATTTTATCAGGTAACTACTGCGGCGGAAAAGCTTTTGATGAAGTACTTGAATTGTTACATGATAAGTTAAAAGAAAATGAAAAGATAAAAGTTGTTTTATTGACTTCAACGAGATTCGTTACTGAAGAAAACAAAAAAAGTATTGCAAAGCTGGAAGCAGAGTTTCCTGATCGCTTTTTGATCATTCCTACCGACGATGTGCGTATGATGCAAGGAATAAGAAAGTTATGGGTCACAAATCACACAAAAGGTTTGTCGATCGATGGTGGTGTTCTGACCATGCAAGGCGGTGATGGTCTTGAAGACAAATATGCTTACCATCGTGGCATAGGCGATCGTACCAAACATGAAAGCAATAATGGAAGTATGTTTTTGAACGCCATCCTGCCTCGAGGATTTAGAGATATGAGCGTAGTGATGCACTCTGGACCTAAAAACGAAGAGGAGGAGTTTCTCACAAGCGGACAGATCGAAAGGCGGGAGCTGATCAAACTTGCTAAACACTGGCAAACACTAAACCGACTACAGCATGTATCCGATGGAGAATACCGCTATAACAAAGAGTGGTTAAACGAAATCGATGAAGAAATGAAACCTTCGGACTCCGATGAGTATCTCCGTGTTCTTAACGGAAAAGAAGAGCTAGTTCATGAACCGATCTCTTGTGAAGAAATACAAATTTTTGCAACAGGACCGGAGAATGCGTCCCGTCCTTTTTATCAAGAAATTTTAGAAAAGGTTCGTGGTGCAAAAGATCGTATCGATATCGCACAACTATACTTTCATCCGGACAAAGAACTGTCTGCAGCCTTTGTCGAAGCTGTCAACCGAGGCGTTAAATTGCGTATTGTAACGAATGGTTCTGAGAAATATAGTCCTGGCGGTCATAAGCTATTTGGTCATAGAAACCGTTGGCATATGTGGGAAGGTATTCGTGATAAGGTAGATGAAGATAAGAGAGACAATATTAAATTTTATGAATATGGTAATCAAGATCACAATACTCCAAGAAAAACCTCTTTGCACAAGAAAGTTACCGTTATAGACAACCATGTATTTATGGGAAGCAGTAATTTGGGCCATAAAAGTTTGGTCACTCAAGCTGATTATGAATTGAATTTTGTAGCAAGTTCCTCTGTATTAGCAGATCAGGTTATAAAAGTAATTGATGATGATGTAAGCACCCGACGTCACTGCGAAAAAGAGAACGGAACGCCGCTTTGTTTAATTAATGGCAAAGTTCACGACTTCAATAACTTATTGCATGATATCGGAAGAAAAAAGATCAACCTTAAAGAAAGCGAATTTAAATCTGACGGCGGTACACTTCTATTAAAATTTAAGGTCAGAGGTGAAGAAAACGATGGCAAAGTTAAAAAAATTAATGGGGAACCGTTATATATCGACCTTGATCAGCGAGTTGTCGTCTATCCTCTCGGCAGTGATACAACGGTCAACGAACAGAAACTGAAAGAGTATGGGTTAGTTGTTGAAGATGGAAAGATCAGAATACCTTTGAAGATAGTAACAACATCGGTTGATATGCAGCAGCGCCCATATATTTCAAAATTTGCCAGCCTTGTACACTTTTTTAAGCAAGATCGTGTTGGCTGATTTACCAATGAAGGCGCCAGGCACCATCGCAGAATAGGGCGTGCCCTTGCAGCGTGATACGCTCGTCATCAGGCTGCATCTTCTCCGCAGGCGCTATCTGATGCAGCGTCAGCCCGTCATGAATGAGGATCTTGCCCTCTTCATAAGGCAGATAATGAACAGGTGCTTTCTCACGTAAAGCAAGTCGTTCCTCTTCTGAAAGATCCTCCAATTGCGACATAGTAAGATCCCACCAAAAAAGACCGGCTCCGGCAGCAGGAAGAACGATCGAAGCGGTAAAACTTAAGGGATGGGAATAGTCGATCTCTCGATACCTCCAAGGTATCTTCTGATATTGCGTATCAAAATGGATCTTGGCGATAGGCTTCTGAAAATAGGGTGATACTGAAATATGTGAAATCCAGGTGTCGCTTGATCAAGCGATAGCTCCGCAAACTTTCCGGTATAGGCGGTAATCATTTTTTTTGAGAGTGTCGTACAACGAACCAAAGTGTTCTAGAAGAAGCCGGTTCTGCTCTGAGGCGATCTGATGGTAAGCGGTGAAATCTTCATTGGGAGCGTCAAGATACATCATGCGCCTAGAGTGTAAAAAGGGTACCCCCTTCGGCGCTCGCAAGATCCATTGATCCTTTAGAGAATACAATACATCGCGGACTTTCTGACACTTTTCTTGTGTCAGAAAGTCAACAAAATAAAAAACCTTTGGAGGTTCCATATGTTGAAGTCTATCTACTCTTCGTCGTCTTCTTCTTTCTTGCGCTTGTCAGGCATCAACAGCTGCTTAATCACAACCGCGATGAACGCACCGATGAAGACTCCGGGTAAGAAAAAGAAGAAACTTAATAACAGCCCGCCAAGAACAAGACTGCGGATCATGCCTTGCTCCTCAATAAAACCTTCTAGAGAATAAAAAGGCTTTGCAAGCTCCTCAGTGAAATAAAGACCGGTGACAACACCGATGATTAATCCTCCGTAAAAAGGATTGAACCACACAATCAATATGCCCAACACCATAGCAACAAACGCAATCGTATCAGCGGTATTGCTGCTGGCGTAACTATACAAATCTTCAATCTTCTCGTTCTTCTTCAATGTGTCTAAAGTCTCATGGAATTTGTCTTTGAATGATCCCTCGTTCTTAGGGCTCTTTTTTTGGGTCATAACACCACTCCCGTTTTCGTCGTCCTGCCTTAGGGACAGATATTCCTTATCTAATTCATTTATATGAAAATTTTTAAGAAAAAGCAAGGAAATTATAAAAAACATTTGATGTTAAGGGTCGATAATTTTAAGTTGAGGGGTTGAACCATGTTTTTTACTGCCCTAGCAGGATAATCTCCTGACGTAATTCCCATTATTTGTTATAATGAGCCTAGACTAAATTGTTAGGTGTAGATGCTGAAAAAGTGGCTTGGTTGGATTAATATCACGCTGTTTATCGTCCTAACCGTCTTGCTGGCAATAGCTTGGGGGATGGAATGGGCGCGTGCCGACATATTGAGGTTAAAGAGGTGACGGCGCGCAAGACGAGCCTTCCCAAAAGTTCTTTCAGCAACCGCAGAAAAAACTACGATGCTATCGGCGAACCGGTGCTGGCTCTTACTTATGTTGCTCCTAAGATGCAACTCCCTGATTTACGTCAGTTTATTGTTTATTACGGACAGAATGGACGGCCTGATGCTGACTGGACAAGCCATCGCTTCATTTCTCTCTGGCTAATTCCCGCGACGTGATCTCTCTGGGAGCCGGCGAAAAGCTCTACCTTCAGTATCAGAAAGACAATGGCCAGGGCAAATATGTTTTCAGCCCGAAAATCGCGAGACTTCTCTATGGATTGAAGCGGAGCCGGAGGAGGGTGAAGCTGTTGTTCAGGTGCGGATGAAGGATGAGAACGGCAACCTGGTCGCTACGCCGGGAGACGTTGGCACAGTTTCCTTGAAAAGAAAGAGTTGATGCGCTTCGGCGGCGGAACATGGAACTTGGCAAATGGCGTGTTGACGGCACGCTTCTCGCACGTCAGCGTGCCCGCTGGTATGGACCGGACATGTTCCTCAAGCGTCACGGTGGTGACGAATTTAAGGATGTTTCCGGTAAGCGACGGATCGACTTCGGTGAGAAGGCGACACTTATTCTGTCTATGTCGGACAGGGCGACTCCTTAATCTGGGACGGAAGCAAGTGGACGGCGGTAGAACCAAGCGAACAGTCGCGGCCATCCTCTGCTGATCGTCAAAAAGTCGATGACCGCCTGATGAACCTGGAGCTTTGGGACAATGAAGGCAAGAAAAAAAGTTGCTCTTAACCTTCTACGTTCCATGGAGTCATGGTCGCCAGCCAGCGTGCGGCCAGGACTTCCGTTTCGTCGGCGTCCGTACCCGCTCGCAATTTGTTTTGAAGTCGACGATGAGCGCTCCTTCGCCCTCATGACTGGTTGCTTTGCTGACTGAGAATGGCTGGCACAAGCTGACCAGTATCGATGAGATCGACGACTATGTCGACCGCCGTGAGAATGGCACCCTTTTTGTTTTCGACAGGGTTGTCAAGCGCGATGACCAGCAAGTGCTTTCGGGCACGATCTTCAATCCTACACGCACGGTCGCTCATGATGTTGAGCTTCCTGTCAGCCAGAACAGGATGACCTTCCATGATGTAGATCCTAAGCGCTGCCAGTCGCGACGCCTCTTCTTTGTCAATGGCAAAAAGCTAGCTCCCTCCTGTCGACGTCGACGAATAGTCCCATAGACATCAAAGCCTCAAAATGATTATGGTTTTTATGAGCAACCATAACAACAAGGAGTGCAACATGGGTCTTGCTTCATCACTACAATCGAATATGGTAACATTTCTCAGATCGTCATATATGGGAGAACCGGCAAAATCGAAAGATCTATTTTCTGAAAAGATGACGGCCAGATTCAATGTCTGCAATGCGAAAAAAGAACAAGAGGAACTCAGTTGCAGTAATCGTGACGAATTCATGAAAGACCTAACGACTGTTGCAGGACTTAGGCACTATATCCCCAGGCTTGTAATCACATTCAATCAACAGGACAACAATGGAATTACTGCCGATATTGAGCAACAGGTTTGGTTGAAAGGAGAAAATGGATGGCATGATGTGAAATCGAAAGGTCCACGCACGGCACATGTTGATGAGCAGAGCAGTACCCGTGTTTTCAGTTTCGATGCTAAAATTGAAGAAACTAGCAACAGAGCAGTAAAAAAGAGGTAAAGAAGGAAAAGTTGACGATGGAGTGCTTGAAATGGTTCAACGCGCTTTCTTTGACTTCTGGTTCTCTGTTTATCAAGGCGATCCGGCATCATCAATTGACTGCTTTGCAAAAGGGGCTTTAAAGGCTGAGTTCACCATTAATGATAAAGCTGTTCCTGGAGCAGACAATGCGGAGCAGTATCTAGCTATGGCAAAAGAAACAAGCGATGCCCTTCGTTGGATTCAGTCATTTAATTTATCAGTGACTTCTTTTAGCCCTAAGACTAATACAATGACTGTAAAGTACGATCAGCATCTTGTTGTTGAGAATAAGATCGAAGGCAAGTTGGTTTGGCTCAAGATGCATAGCCATGGAACAGAAAATATAACTTACAAGCTGAATGAAGAGAAGACTCAAGCGGTATTCACAAAAATTGTTTGCAAAGAAACGGATGAGATGGAAGTGATGACTCCTGAAGAAAAAGAACATCTTGTCAATAACATCCAAGAACCGGAAACGTATTCCTGGTGGAACCCTGTCAGTTGGTTTTCAAAGTAATTTTTTTCTATTTAGAAATGACGCGATTTTCTCTCTACCTGATACTCTTGTTGAAAAATAACTCGATCTGTATTAATCTATTAAAAACCAGTTAATTAAATAAAGTGCACATTATTGTGAAAAAATAATTTCCTCTTTGTTTCTTATCTTCCCTAATAGTAGGAAGATAGGAGCACAAACAATTGCCGAGAAGAAAGCCAGCCTCGCTGGCGGCGGTCGGACGGGCGGCGGCGATCTTAGCATGGATATGCAGAAGTTCCTGTTGCAGATCAACGCTGAACTTAGAGAAGCGACAAGCGGCATTGAAAGCGCTGTATACCGAGGCCGGCGACTGTTTGCCCAAAGCGCTGACGAAGATGCCTACCGCACTCTGCTTAGTGAGATTAACGCAGTGCGTGAAAATATCGTTATCCTGCAGAACAGCTGGCGCGATATGGCAGCGGAGGCTGGACAGGATGAAGAGTATGCCTTGTTTCATCAGCCCGACACAACGCTCGGCGATCTTGTCATCGACTATGGTTCCCACGATTATGTCTATCTAATGACTGCCGACATCGCTTCGCTTCCCGTCAGTGTCAATTCCAATATTCCAATTCCGCGTGCCTCATGGGATGAGATGCTGGAAATGATTCTCGTCAGAACGGCGTTGGCATCAAAGCAACAACCTATTTGCGGCAACTGTATCTACTTAAAACCGACAATTCCGCAATCCGTATGATTACTAACAATCGCGGGGATTTGGGAAGCCTTTCCCGGCGATACAAGGATCGCTTTTCTTTTCTTTCTCGAACCTTCAGAAACAAGAAGGATCTCTTTTTTCCTCGACAAGTTTATCAATCCGCAAAAGCTCTGAATTGGAGATGGTCGGACGCGATATTTTACTGATCGCCGAAATCGACGAAGTGCGCATTTGCTGAAAAACTGTACGACTTCGTCGCGACTAACAGCGGCGACCGTGAATACCGCGTCGTTCCTCTACAACGTGTTGATGCTAAAGAGATGGGGCAGATCTTGCGCTATCTTCGATCGGTTTGAAGAAGAACTGCCGAAGGCGATAATCGCGACCGCTTGCTCGACCGCAATACGAAGCCTTGCGGCAGTAAGTACCCTTGGCGGCAATGGGTTGAAAGTGATCACGCTGGCCCACGTTGCTCAGGCGCTATTTTGATCGGCACCGAAGAGGAGATCTCCAAGGCTGAAGATATCATCATGAAAGTCGAAGGACAGGTCGGCGAAGCGCGCGAGCGAGTGATCTTCTCCTATAATGCCAAACACACCGACCCTGTCGAGCTTGCCGATGTTCTTGAACGTGTCTATAACCTGATGGTCGAGACCCGTGCCGGCATCAAAGAACCTGTTGAGGAATGTGGAAGCGAGTCCTGCCCGGGGCAGAATCTTTCGCTTACTGAAGTGAACCTGCAGCGTGAGCCTAAAACACAACGTGAAATCTACTCCGACGGCTTCTACGAAGATGGCCGCTATGTCGTTAATCCCGCGCCTGTCATTCCCGGTTCGTCAGAGCAGGGGAATAAAGACCCGAACAAAGGACGCAAGAACTTTATCGTCGATCCTAAGACATCAGCTATTGTCATGGTTGTCGAGGCTAATGCTCTACCTAAGCTGAAAGAATTGATCAAGAAGTTGGACGTACCGAAGAAGATGGTCTACATCGACGTGCTTCTTTTCGAGAAAAAAATGGATAGAAACACCAACTACGGGATGAACCTGCTTCGACTGGGTTCTCAGGCGTCCAAACGCGACAGAGTTCAATTACCTTCAATGACGTCGCGCAAGGCCCTGAACATTTTGGCCTCTTGCAGTTTGTGATGAAGTGCGCAGAAGAGTTCATGTTCTCCTGCCTTCGACCTTGTATACAACTTTCTGTTGAATCAGGATGACATTCAGATCAATGCCAACCCCTCCGTTGTTGCTGTCAACCAAACCACAGCGACGATCATTGTCACTGACGAGATCTCTGTCAACACCGGTATCTTCAGATCGATACCGTTGGCGGCGTGACGCTTAAAGATTCCTTCACCCGTGCGCAGTATGGTACGACGATCAAGGTGACACCGACGATCCATATGCGCGAGGAGAATGATAATTGGTGTCCTTTGAGCGATGAAGAGATCAACTACATCACGCTTGAGACGGACATCACTTTCGAAAGCTTCAACCGCGACCTAACGATCGCCCTGATGTGACCATCCGCCACCTCACTAACGAAGTGCGGATTGCCGATGGACAAACGGTGATCCTCAGCGGCCTCCGTAGAAAAGATCTCGCAAGATCGTAAGAACAGATTCCGTTCCTTGGTGAGATTCCTGGAATCGGCAAGCTTTTAGCATGACAGAGCTTGAGGACCACAGCACCGACATGTATATCATGCTGACGCCGAAAATCATTTCTGACCCTGCAGATGGTTTGAGCGGATTAAGCATCTGGAGATGTGCCGTCGCCCGGTGATATCCCTTCCTTCATGTACTTGTATCAAGCACGCGAGTGCGAGAAGAATAAAACTGCTGCTGGAGAGGAACGATGACGATTCTCTTCGGCCCTGAGAAGGACCGTTGTGTAAAAAAGCCCACCATGGGGCTGTGAGTACTATGGCCGATGATTCAAAAGAACGTTTAGCGCGTCAAGGCATGTTGGCGGCGATGACGTCAACAGGTCGATGGCTGAACGCTTCGGCATGGAGACTGTGGAAACTCTCCACGCCGTACAGATCCCGCGAGATATCCTGGAGAAAATCCCTTACGCTTTTGCCAAACGCCGTGTTGCTCCCTATTGAAAAGCGCGAAAACGAAGTGGTCGTTGCCGTTGCCGACCCCTTGGCGATGGGTAGCTGGAGGAACTGCGCCTCATCATTGACACCGACGTCAAACCTGTCTATACCCCTCGAGATGTGATACTCAGCGCGATCAACGATTGGTATAATCAGGAGCAAGGAGGCGACGTCATGACGCTGATCGCTGACCTCCAGGAACGGAAAGATGACGGGAAAGGCGATGGCGATATCGAAGTATATGACCTGCTGGATCGTCGGCAGGAGCAGGCGCCCATCGTTAAGCTTCTCAATATGATCCTTACCGAAGCGATTCAACAGGGGGCGTCGGACATCCATTTCGAACCGTCGGAAGATGGCTTGCGTGTACGTTACCGTATTGATGGAGTCTTGCAGTCGCGCCACGCTCCGGCTCCTGAATATCAAGCGCAGCTACTGACACGCATCAAGGTAATGGCCAAACTTGACATTGCTGAACATCGCCTCCCGCAAGATGGGCGTATCAAATTGAAAATGGGACAGCGGGAAATCGACTTTCGAGTCAGCACCGTCCCTGTTTCCGGAGGCGAGCGCATCGTTCTGCGTATCCTTGACAAGGGCAACGTTATTCTAGGCTTGGACAAGATCGGCATGCTGAAAGGCGTTTACGAAGATTTCCTCAAGCTGATTGCGATGCCGGAAGGAATCATCCTCGTGACAGGACCTACAGGGAGCGGTAAGACGACCACACTATACAGCGCCATCTGTCAGATCAATAGCGACGAAATCAATGTGATGACTATTGAAGATCCTGTTGAATACAACCTAAAAGGAATCGCTCAGATCGGTGTACGTCCAAAAATCAACCTCACCTTTGCTGCAGGCTTGAGACATATCCTACGTCAAGATCCAGACGTAATCATGGTGGGTGAAATCCGTGATGCCGAGACGGCGGAGATCGCCGTTCAGGCATCGCTAACAGGGCACCTTGTGATGAGTACGCTTCATACTAACGATGCCCCATCAGCGATTACACGTCTTGTTGATATGGGCGTCGAGCCTTATCTGCTTTCATCGTCAGTCGTCGGTGTCCTCGCTCAGCGCCTTGTCCGTCGCATCTGCACCAAATGCAAGAAAACCTATACGCCGACAGACCAGGAACTGAAAAGCATAGGTATCACACACAAACAGTTGAAAAACGGCAAGCTGCACCACGGTAAAGGATGCGATGCCTGTTTCGGTTCCGGCTACAAAGGACGCCACGGCCTATATGAGCTTCTCAACATCAACAACGCCATAAAAAAACAAATTGTTAAAAGTCCCGATGCCGTCGAGATCCGCGAGCTGGCCGTTAAGGCAGGGATGAGCACGTTGCTCGACCACGGCGCTCAGCTGATCATCGATGGGGTGACAACCGTTTCTGAAGTGCTGAGCGCTACGCGCGGCGTAGAAGAGTGAGGGTAGCCGATGCCTCTGTTTTATTATGAAGCAATCGATAGGCGTGGAAAGAAGCTTTCAGGTGTTGTAGAAGGGCAGAATGATCGCGAGGCACGGCAGAAGCTGCGCGATCAGGGGATCATGGTCACGAACCTCAGCAGCAGGGCTAAGGTATCGTCAAAGGAAAACCTACGCGGCGAGAATTTAATGACCTTTACTCTTCAGCTGTCGCAGCTTGTCGGTGCCGGCGTTCCTCTCTATGAAAGCCTGATAGCTATCGAAGAGCAGTACCGCGGTGAGAAATACCATCGAGTGCTGTTAAGCCTCTGCGAACAGATCAAGTCCGGTACGCGCCTATCGGAGGCGATGGCGGCATTTCCCGATAGTTTCGACCGCCTTTACCGTGCGATGATCACCGCCGGTGAATCGGCAGGCGCATTAGACATTGTACTTGAGCGTCTCAGCATCTACCTGCAGAAGCGCGACAAGCTGAAAAAACAGATCACTACGGCGCTGATCTATCCTTCGATTATCGCTAGTTTCTCTTTGGTGATTATCGGATTGCTCTTAGGCTTCGTCGTACCCTCCATTGAAGGAATCTTCTCAGAGCGCGATCTTAACGGTTTCACCCGTTTTATTTTGGACCTTAGCCATTTCGCTCAGGCATATTGGTGGGCGTACATTCCTCTCATCGGCGGTCTGGTCACTTTCTTGGTGATGAAGATACGCTCTCCATCGGGCAAGATTTGGATCGAACGCAACTTTCTTTATATCCCTGTCATCAAAACGCTGATGGTGCAGGCGGCTATCGCCCGCTTCTGCCGCACTATGGGCACGCTGCAAGTCGGTGGCCTTACGATGATCGATTCCCTGCGGATCGCCCGTGAATCGATGGGAAACGTTGTTTTAGAAGAGGTGATTTCAGAGGCTGAGGCTCGTATCGTCGAAGGCAGCAGCTTGAGCGCCGAACTTACCGGATCTAAATGGATTCCGGCGATGGTCTCACGAATGCTCGCTGTTGGAGAAGATACTGGCAATACATCTGCTATTTTTAATAAGATCGCCGACATGTATGAAGAGGAGATGGAGAAATCCCTCGACCGTGCCATGGCATTGGCGCAGCCGTTGATCTTGATCGTCATGGGATCGATCATCGGCGTCATACTGATTGCGATCCTGCTGCCGCTCACCGATGTGAGTGCATTAGCGGTATAACATAAGGAGCCATTTGCAAAATTATTTGAGGCGTTTTTCCTACAATTTTCCGCCTCGCTTCGCGCTCGTTCTCGCAAACTGTTCTCAGTTTGCTTCGAACTCCGCCCTTGGCGAGACAAAAAATTGCTAGAAAAACCACTCTCAAATAATTTTGCAGATACCTCATAAGGAGAAAACAATGAAAGTCAAAAAAAGAATGATCACTCTGATCGAGATCTTGATCGTTATGTTCCTGATCGCGCTGATCACCGGCGTTGTCGCCTATAACTACCGCGGCAGCCTCGACGAAGGCAAAGCGTTCAAGACCAAGGCCGGCATGGAGAAGCTGGAAACGATCCTCAACCTCACCGTCGCCGAAGATCCTGACGCTCTTGACGAAGTTGAAAGCAACTGGAAAGAGATGGTACGCAGCTCGCCGCTTGTCAAAGATCCAAAATCCTTGGAAAAAGACGGATGGGGCAACGAATATGAGGTGACCGTCGAAGATGGCGTCATCCATATCCGCTCCGACAAATTTGAGGATTACAAAAAGACGAACAAAACATTGTTCAAAGATTGATGACCTCAACGTTTACTACCCTGCGGCGCAGTGCCATTACCCTTGTTGAGATGCTGATTGTTCTCGTCATCTTGGCGCTGGCCGCAGGATTTATCGGGATCAATATCGCCAAAGCCGTACGCGAGCAGCGCTTTAAGACTGAAGTCGCCGTTATCGCCGATCAGTTGCGGCTGGCGCAGGATATTATGCTGATCATGGATGTCGGCATTCATGTGAAGTTTGCTGAAGATCCCAATACCGGCGGCATCAGGTATTGGCTTGAGGCTGAAGCGCCTCTTCCGAAAGGGTGGAAGCAAGAAGTGGAACGCGCACACGCTAACCTGCAGGCGATCCACTTTGTATCTATCAAAGACGAGCTTGACTATCCGATCACGCAAGGGGTGATTGACATCAAGTTTCTGTCGCGCGGATCGGTGATGTCGAAGGGAGCATTGCGCTTATCGACATCGGAGACTGCCGATGATCGCGGTGCGCTCGAATCGTTTGTATGCCTGCCTGGGTACCCCCAGCCGATCGTTATTAGCAAAAAAGAAAATTCCGAATCTTGTCTTAACGATGCCGCCGAGAAAGATCAACGTCTGACACGCTACACTTATGAAGAGGTGATTCCTTATTTTACGAAGACAGGAGGCAGCGATGCGCAGGCTGAATAAGCGCCCTCTTACCATCATGGAAGTGCTCATCGCTTTCGCTCTCGTTGTTTTATGCGTCTTTCCTTTGATCGCTCCCCATGTGCTGATGCTGCGTGCGGAATACCGTTTCATCGATCAGGTACGCCTTGACCACTATGTCAATGATCACTATGTATCGCTGCTGGAGCAGCTGCATCGCAACGTCATTCCGTGGAGTTCCATCGAAGAAGGCGCTGAGCAGCCCCTGGAGGCGCCGGAGATCAAACCTTATCGTGGCAGCTACCGGCTGAGCATCGCCGAGAAGAAACCTAAGGAGAGCGCCCCGACGTCAGCTTACCTTGTAGAGTTGCATTACCGCTTCACTAAGGATGAGGCGAAGAAGCCAGTCGAATACAACTACCTCATCTATCTTGTCCGTCGTATTGCGCAGGAGGAGGCTCCCAATGAGAGTAAGTAAGCGCCATCTCACTCTTCTTGAGCTGCTGATCGCCCTTGGACTGACAGTCATGGTCCTCACTACGCTGACCTATTTCTACCGTCAGGTCGATATGATCGACCGCAATATCGACAGAATACAGCGCGAGAGCTTCGAAATGCGCTTCATTGAAAACCGCCTTGCCCATGTGATCCCAACCATTGTTTCCCCTCGCAACGAAAAGAAAGACTATTTCCTACAGTCGGGACGGGATAATGGCGACCTTCTGTTCAAGCGCGGCAGCGAGACGCTTCTGTTCACCTTCGATAACGGCGTCGACCTTGATAAGCAGTTCTCTAATCACGTTCTTGGCCGTTTGTTCGTCGATGGCGAGGACAACCTCGTCCTTGCTTATTGGCCTTCGCCGAAACGGTGGGAGAAAGATGAGGTGCTGCCGATGAAGAAAGAGGTGCTGATGCGCGGCGTAGAACGTATTGAGTTTCTCTTTTACGTGCCTCCCGAGCGCGATCGCAGCAAGCTGCTAGGCACGCAGGCCAGCGTATCTAAAGGATTGGTCGTTGAGGAGCTTCCACGTCGCGATGCTTGGCTGCCCGACTGGAAGTATGAATATTATCAGCTGCCTGCGATGATGCGCGTTACTGTCAAGCTGGTGGAGAAAGAAGAGCCTCTGCGGTACGCTTTTCCTCTTGCCAATGCTGAGGAGTTCATCATCTATGAAAGATAATAGCAGGAGGCTCTTTCTATGAATGTGCTGATGTTTGTCATGACCATGCTGATGCTGCTTACCCTCATGACCTATGCGCGTATCGAAAGCTTCCGCGCATCTACAGGTGTGCAGGCGCAGTTTTCCTATTACATGGAAGAGAGTGAACGCGACTTCATCAACAGGCGCGCCAAACGCTGGTATGATGAGATCGCTGTCAGCAGCAAGAATGGCGCCAGCCATGAGCAAGCACCTGGCCTTGCCAAGCTCAGCGTGAAGATCCTTTTCGATGAAAAGATCCGCGAAGCAAAGCCGACAGAGTTTCAGCAGGTGTATATGCTTCTGAAAAAACTCCCCGATCTTCTGTATGGCGATCAGGAATTCTTCGAAGAGATGAAAGCGGACGCCTCGCTGCAGGATGAGATGTGGCAGCAGGTGATCCATGCTGCCGACCAGCAAAAAGTCACCAAGGTTCAAGATCTCGCAAACCTCGATCTTGGCGATGCACACCTGAATGAGATCTTCTATAAAATGCTCAAAGGTACAGAGACAAAAGAGGGCGGCTATCCCTCGCTTCTCGATTATATCACCATGAAGCGATCGGCGAAAATCCGCGTCTACCTTGCTCCTGAGCCGATTCTCCTTCTTCTTTTCCGTGATCCCGATACCGTTTCTGAAATCATTGAAACGCGCGGCCGCCTTTATCGCGACGTCGTCGCAGACAGGATGACAAGCGCGGAAGCTTCCGAACAGTTCAAAGCTCTTTTTGCCGAGCGGTACGCTTTAGGCGTTGAACCGACAATGCTCGACTTCACCGTAAGCAAAAGCGCTCCGAAGTAATACGTTGTTGCCATTATTATCAGAAGTTTTTATCATAGATCCCTTCATCGTATTATTAAGGAAAATAAAGAGATGAAAGATGATTAACGCAATAAGGATCTTTCCGATTTATTTTTGTTGTATTGTCAGGATTTGCTTTATACCGAAAACGATTCTTGAATCATTTTCGGTATAACCTATTTTCAATAAGCCGCAGCTAACAAGAACTGTTCATGGCAGCAGGGCGGTACAGAAAAATAAACGATGCTAAAACGAGAGGAAGAAATAATGACATGGAATGTGGATATAAACCATGATGACACACGCTATTGGTGCATGGAAGGTCCTATAAAGGGTTCCCACATAAGGATTCAAACGCAAAATCAATTTATTGAAAATAGATATTGCGAAATATGTTTACCTGATCGTTGGGGTTCGGATACTGAAAACTGCCAATTGATCTATGACGAACTTTATAAACCCATTCGAGAAGTTTGCCGTCTAGTAAAAAATTATCTAATTAGTCCAGGTTTAACAGAAGAATTTTACGCTTTTGTCTTTCATGAAGGGGATGATACTTCAATAATATTTATGAATTGCGTAAAGAAATTGAATGATATTGTGGCGATTCCCGATGATAGGATGAAGGAAATCAGAGAAAAAGTCCTAGGTATATAAGAGACATTCTCTGAATTACTGAACGGTCATCTTACGACAAATATTACCTGGGAAAAAACCATCTTTCGTCGGTCTAGTTTATCAACTATGTCACTCCTCTTCCCTGAAGAGCGAGGAAAGTAAGTCGATTGAGCCACTTGTAAAATGAGTTGAAGCTGGAAAAAAGGCCTCAAATAATTTTGAAAAGTGGCTCAAGTAACATTGAACCTATCCGTATATTCATATTTACCATCTTTTTCTTCTTTCCGGCTCTTTTTTCCGATTGCTTCTTGTAAATCTATTCTAAGATTCACTTCGAAGCGATCAATAAAAATCACCGCAAAAAGAGAGGAAAATCTGTACAAATAGCAATTTACGGATAGGTTCTTGGTTTTGCTCTATTTTCCATTTAATACTTGGACGAGCTGTGCCATGTTGCCGCTGGGGTCTTTAAAGAGGAGCAACTTGACATGTCCGGGAACTTCCTGGATGTCGCCGATTACTTCAACGCCATCGCTTTTGAGTTTTTCAAATTCTTTTTCGATGTCGTCTACGCTGAAGGTGAGGATGGCATTATGACCAGGCTTCAACGGACAATCTCCATCAGGGCCGTGAATGCCGAGCATGGCGCCATCGCTGCCGCGCAGTTCCGCCCATTTGTACTCGTCGGTACGCTCGAGGAGGGTCATACCAAGAGTTTCAGAATAAAATTTTACTGCTTCATCAAAATCTGTAGTGGAAATCCATGCTAGGTGCATGCCTTTATTTTGCATCTTATTTCTCCTGGTTGTTATAAAACGTAATTAGTGTACTCCATAGATATATTAACTACTACAGAGATAAATCATGGGTAATGAATATGTTTCACAATTCACAGCTGCAGCTTTGGCGACAGTGCCGGTATACTATGGTTTTGCAGTAAAGAACGCTCTCCAAGAAGGACGATCTTTGCCACGATTGAGCGCTAGAGCCTATTCTGTCGGTGTTGCTCGTGCTGCTCCTCTTCTTGCTCTACAGACCGTGGTACAGTCGTCTTTGCAAAAAAAATTTAATTGGGGTGCCTTCGGTAGTTCTTTTATCGTAGGAGCTTGTTCTGTAGTGCCTATGGCGGCATTCAATGGCGCAGCATCAGGTTATTCTTATAGGGAATCATTGCAGAGGCTGACAAAAAGACAATTTGCTGCTTTGACGGTGCGCGACACCGGTTTTCTCTTTTTTTTCGCGTTGGCAGCTCCATTATCCGAGGCAGCGAAGCGGAGGTGGGGAGACAATGCTACTGTCGATTATTCCACGCGTTTCACTTTGGGGGCGGTGGGCAGTCTGATTGTCCATCCTGCCGATACGGCATTTACTCTTTGGCAGCAAGGGGCAAGCGTTGATGCTTGGCGGCATCTTTACCGAGGCGCCGGGGTTCGCGCCGCGACGGTTGGGGCTTTTTCTTGCTTATATCACCTATTTAAGAATAGTTTAGATGACTAATAAATAACGATACTGTAAAATCAACCCCGACAAATATCTCGGAGATATAAAAAATGGAACTTTTTGATTTTAATGAAATGCAAACCCTCTTCACTAACGTTTATCGCGAACTTAGCGAGAATAAAGAAGAGATCGCTGAAGAATACGAGGAAATGGATGAATTTCTCGAAGTTCTCAAGCGTGTCAAAAACAAAGTGAATGACATGGGAAGCATCGAAGAGCTCAAGAGCGAAGTCGGTCCTTTCGGTTGGGATCTTCTTACTGTCCTGACGACTCTACAAGAAATGTCAAATGACGAAGTTGAATTCGTTTTTGATGAAGAAGACGAAGACGAAGACGAAGACGAAGAAGAAGACGAAGAGAATGAGGAATAACCTCACACGATAAACGTCATTGCTAATGATTTTTTGTGCGCTTGACGTATCAGTTCGTGTGAACGTTTCTTTTTACGTCTGCGCACTTTTTCCACCATTTTTTTTCCGGCGTCGATCAAGCTCGCAGGTTTCACACCATAGATGGTGCGGCTGCCGAACTCGTCGACGTCGATCTCTTCGTCGCTAGTCAGCGCTCGCTCAAAGAGAGCATCGAAAAATCGACATGACGGATCTTGCCTTATACCCGATGCCGTTATCAGATAGCGAAAGACGGAAAGGTTTTTATTTGCACATTCCCAAGCAAATCGCTCAAGCTCTGCTATGCTTGCCGGGCTGCCGACGATGACAATTGTGCTTTTCAGCATTCCCCTTTTGGAAAACATCAACTTTTTCGGGTCTAGGCAACTTGCGGACAGCGCCTGTTTCCGTAGCCAGGCAATCCGTCCGGCGATAGCAAAAGCGCTATTCCTATCGTCTTTATGGATGTTGCTGATCCCATCGCTTTTCCAGTTGATGTCCGCGATGCACCTGTGTAAGCGTTCTTGAATGGCATACCGCCCGTCGCGATCTACCTCATACCAGTCTGCAGTGCGGTCACATTCCGCATCTGTTTTCCATGCATGCATTTGGATGCCGAGGATTGCGGCGTTGATGCCGGTGCGGAGGATGATGTCCGGTTCGTTGACGAGAGTGTACACATGCTTGCTTAAGGCTTTTTCAATGGTATATTTATCAACACGGTCGCCGGGCAGGAAGCTTTGCATGTGTGCGGGGTCTTCTTGAAGGAGTATGCTACGACATTTGGCGTGATCTTTTGCGAGGGTGTACAGCAGTCTATTCAGGTCGGCTTTAGGGTCGGACAGGATGTTGACCAGACCACGAAGCGCCTGATGGAATGATCCGACATCAGCTTTGTTGAGCTTTTTCGTCCATTTCGCCAACGCTTTTTTTTCTTCGGAATAGAGGTTGGCACCTATGGCAAGGCGTGTCAGGGCTCCGTACGGCAGCTGTTCCCCTGTGATGCGCTCCAGGTTAAGGATCGAGACCGCATCCTCGCACCCATCGGGATGGCGCCAGTCCACTTCTTTTTTGAGTTTGATAGCTGAATAGTCACGACATTTTTTGATGAAGGGGTCGACGGCGTCATGCCAGCGAACGATCTTTACAGACGCGTCGTAAAGCTCGCTGCGAGGTACATCGATGTTCTTGAGGATGTCTGCAAGAAGAGCGTTAAATTTTTTCTGTTCTGCAGCAATTAGCTGTTGTTCTTTCTCAAAGATCTTGCAGGTCTTTGTAATGGCAGCGTCGAGCTTGTCTTGCTCTAATTGTGTGCCGATGAAGATGGAGGCGATGCGGTAGAACCATTTCCACAGGCGGCCCCAACCCGATCCTTTATAGTAGACTCGTGTTCCGCAGAAGTTAGCGACAAGGTCGCTGTTCTTGCCTTCGGCAGAGCCGATCTCATGGAGGTTGTCACGTAGGAGAGCTATAGTCATGCTGCATCATAGTAGCGTCGAAAAGGAAATGGGGCAATCAGAACTTGCGGCGTTGCTGCGCGTTTCCAATTTGCATTTCGATGCGGTACTTAGCTACTGTACGGCGTGCGCAGTGGATGCCGCGCTCTTTCATCATGTCGGAGATCTTTTGATCTGACAGCGGCTTGGCATTGTTCTCATCATCGATGACCTGTTTGATCATTTCCTTAACGCTATCGGAGGAAACATCTTTTCCTGTGTCGGTTTCGAGTCCGTTGGTGAAGAAGGATCGCAAAGGGAGGATACCGCGGTCGGTATCGACATATTTATTTGCAACAGCACGAGCAATGGTGGACTCATGCAGCTCCAATTCTTCGGCGACAGCCTTCATGGTTAGAGGGATCAGCTGGCCGGCAGGATTGGAAAGGTAGTCGTGTTGGATCTTGGCGATGGTCTCTCCGATGCGTGTGAGGGTATCGCTGCGCTGGAAGAGGTTTCTCAGAAGCCATTTTGCCGAGAGAATTTTCTGTTTGATGAATTCTTTTGTCTCATCGCCCAGGTTTTCGTCGTCAAGCATGCGGAGGTAGCGAGAATTAAGGCGCAACGAAGGAATAAATTCGTTATTGACGCGCACCTGCAGTTCGTTATCTTCATCGTGGATGGAAAGGTCGGGAGTGATCTGCTGCACTGCATCGATGGAAAACCATCTTCCTGGATGCAGATCAAGCTGGGCAATATCGTTCTGAACAGCTTGCGAGATCTGGTCGCTTGTGCATTTCAGGCTCTGCCGTATCGCTCCGATTTTGTTATGAATCAGGTCCTCAAAGTGACTTTCAACGATTTGGTACGCTAGCGTGCTTTTGCGTCCCTTACGCGCCAATTGGATCAATAGTGATTCGCGCAGGTTGGCAGCGCCGACTCCGGGAGGATCAAATTTTTTGATCTGGTCGAGCACATCTTCTAAGCGGTCTTCTTCGATAGTATTTAGGAAAGCAATCTCCTTTAGCGGTGTTTCGATGAAACCATTTTCGTCGAAGTTCCCTACCAGTAACTCAGCGGCTTTAAGGTCTTTCGGATCATCGAACATCTCATGCGCTTCGCGCATGAGATGTTCGAAAAGCGACTCTGTGGCAACAACGCTGCTTTCCATAAATGTCTGCAGTTTATGATCTTCTTCGGTTTTTTGCTGCACGAAGCTTTGGGTTTCGGCAAAGTAATCGCGGTACTCATCGTCTAGCTGCTTCAGGACTTCGAAATCGTCGTCGTTGAATTCGACTTCTTGGTCGGGATTGGCGTCTTGGTCTTGGTCTTTTTCCTCTATAGATTCTTCAAGACGCTCGAGATCTTGATCTTTTTCCTGATCATCTTGGGAAAGCTCAAGGAGTGGATTTTGCTCCACTTCCAGTTCGATCATTGGGGCAAGTTCCATGATTGGTACCTGAAGGAGGTTGATCGCCTGTTGCATTTCCGGCGACATAATCAGCCGCTGCAACTGCTTCAGGTTTTGGCTTTGACCGGTAACTTGACGTAGAGATGGTGTTTGAGCCATGTTGAACGCTCCTTGTTCATGGCATCCTGTTCACGGGTGTAACGTCGATGGCACTGCAGATCGATTGTTTGCCGATACATAAAGGCAGACAAACGTGATAAAGAGTTGGGAGAAGATCCCCGCAAACCGGTATGTTTATTACCCTAACCCCCTTTTTAGTTGATTCTGATTGCCTTGACAAGAATATTTTTTTAGCGATTCTTGGGGTAGGAGAAGTCGGATATGTATAACTGTATCCATATTATTATGTTCGTAAGCTGTTGATAATCAATGTTCTATTAAGGGTTTCGGATGACGAGTTATGATACTGCTCTTCCACAGATGGAGCTTCTACAAAAGATCGAGCAAGAGCCGGCAAGAGTCCTTGTTGTCGATGATGACCGTCTAGTGTTAATGGCTTTGGAGCAAACCATTAAGCAGGAAGGATATGAGGTTATAACGGCACAGAATGGCGAAGAGGCGATCGAGGTTTTACGCAACCAGACCATTGCGCTGATCATCTGCGATCAGCGAATGCCAGGTATGACCGGCGTTGAGGTAATGCAAAAAGTTCAGGAGATGCAGCCTGACACGATACGGATCATCTTGACAGGCAACAACGAGCAGAAAACAGCGATCGAAGCGATCAATGTCGGGAAGGTGAGCCAGTTTATTGTAAAACCGTGGGATGATGCACATATCCGGCAGACGGTACACAGCTCGATCCGCCAGTATAAGCTCACCAAAGAAAATCAGAGCCTTCATAACCTTCTTTTGGAGCAACATAAGGCTCTTGCTGAGACGCACCATGGTTTGCGCCGCGAGCTGCTTCTGGGGGGTAAGATCCATGAAACGATGCTTCTTGGCGCTGTTCCCAAGCATGTTCCGGGCATGACCGTTGATGCAACGACAATCGCTTCAAAGGATATCGACGGTGATTTTTACGACTTCTACCAACCGACGCGCGGCATCCTTGATGTTGTCATTGGCGACGTCATGGGCAAGGGGATCCCGGCAGCGGTAGTGGGAACAGCGGTCAAGACACACCTGATGCGCTTCGCAACGCCAGTTTCGCGAGCACAGGTTTTTGATAAGCTTGGTCTTTGGCAAGAGGACTTGTTGTCGCCTTGGGAGATTCTGTCGAATGTCCATCGCGAGATCGCCAAGCAGCTCATGCACCTGGAGTTTTTTGTTTGTCTTTTCTACGGACGCTTCAATTTGATCAAAAGGACGTTCACTTACGTTGACTGCGGATCGGCAAAGCCGATGCACTACAGCGCGAAGACAAAGAAAGCCACCCAGCTTAAAGGCGCCAACTTCCCTCTCGGTATGGTCGATCATGATCATTATAACGTTACCGAGACATTCTTTGGACAAGACGATTTCTTTGTGTTCTATTCCGATGGTGTTACCGAAAGCCGCAATGCTGATGGTGAGCTGTTTGGCACCGATCGTTTGGAAAAACTGATTGAAAGCCACTGTGATCGTTCTGCTGCGGAACTGCTGACAATGATAAAGCAGGCAACATTGGATTTTACCGATAAAGAGGAGCTGGACGACGACCTTACCGTCATTGTCGTCAAAATCGACGATATCAACTGTTTGGCAGCGGGCAGCCCCACTGTCGCCAAATTCAGCAGCGATTTGGGACAGCTAAAAGCGGTACGCGACTTTGTTGATCGTCTTTGTATTAAGGCTCCCGGAGATAGCGAACGCTTAAGCAACGAGTTGCAGCTTGTCATTAACGAAACCTTTTGCAACATCGTTAAACATGGTTACAACTCCAATAAAGAAGGCATGATCGTTATCAAGGGGGATTTTTCCGATGGAGGAATCGTCCTGGAGGTTTCGGATCAGGGCAATGCATTTCGTCCCGACGAAGTGCTTGAACCCAGCCTTGCCGGTGATCAGGACGATGGTTTCGGCTGGCATATCATCAGAACCATTACCGATCAGGTAGTATACGTTCCCAAGGTCGATGACGGCGGCTGGAACCATCTGCGTATTTTTAAACATTACTATTCTAAAGGGGATATTATGGAATTGACTCATGAAGAACGAGACAATGTGCTCGTCATTCGCATGGAGTCGGAAAATCTCGATGCTAAAGATGCTCCCGACTTTAAGCAGCGAGTGATCGATGCCATTGCGACCAGTGATACCCATTGGGTTGTCATCGACTTGTCGCAGCTGAAATTTATTGACAGCTCCGGTCTAGGAAGCTTCCTCGCAGTGCTGCGCGTGCTTAACTCTCAGGGCGGCGATCTCAAGCTCGCCGGAATGAATAAGACTGTCAGAACAATGTTTGAGCTGGTATCGATGCATAAGATCTTCGAGATCTACAACACCGTCGATGATGCTGTCCGTTCGTATAAGACGATGAAAACGACTAACTAACGATAATTAACGATGCGCAAGCCCGATGTACTGAAAGGTGTCGAGAGGCAGCGGCTTCTTGATGCTCTCCATGCTAAATATGCTCAGTCCGCAGGCTTTGGGCAGCGGTTTACCTATCTTCGAAAGAAGTATTTTTGGCTCATCATCGTCCAAGGTGCAAAGATCCTCAAGAGGATCATCGATATTCTTGGAGCGATCTTTTTCGGGATTATCTTTTTTCCCTTCATCATTATTATTGCGTTGATCATCAAACTCTCCGACTGCGGACCTGTTCTTTACGTAACTCGGCGGGTCGGTAAGTGGGGGAACGAATTCAACTTTCCGAAATTTCGTACCATGAAAGTTGGTGCGGATCAGATGGTCGACACTCTTAAAGAGCAAAATCTTATTGAAGGCGACATCAAGTTTAAGATGAAAGAAGATCCACGCATCACAAGGTTTGGAAGGCTGCTAAGGAAGACCAGTCTCGATGAGCTGCCGCAGCTCTGGTGCGTGCTAAAGGGGGAGATGTCGCTGGTAGGGCCTCGTCCACCTCTTGCTGAAGAGGTTGCGCAATATACCATCGATCAGCGTCGCCGTTTGGATATCACACCCGGTCTCACCTGTATTTGGCAGGTCAGCGGCCGCTCGGAACTGCCTTTTGACAAACAGGTAAAGCTCGACATTCAGTACATTGAAAGCCAGAGTTTTTGGCTGGATATTAAGCTTCTCCTTAAGACAATTCCTGCGGTGATTTTCGGAAAAGGGGCGTATTGATGAAAATCGTGCGGGCAATCATCAACGCAACAGGGCTTCAGCCAGACCTAAATTCACTGCTCATCTACCGACCGACGCCCTTACTAAAGATCGTCGATAAGCCGATCATTTATCATATTTTGGAATATCTTTCAGTCAATGGCATCCGTAAATGCGACATCGTATTGAACCATTACCCGCATCTGATCGAGAAGCGTCTAGGCGGTGGATCGCGCTGGGGCGTTGAAATCACCTATCATTTGGCAAGGGATGCAAGATACCCGTATGACCCACTGCTCCCTGTTATCGAAATGTGGGATAGGGAGGTGGTCCTCCTTGGCCGCGGCGACTGCCTTCCCGTGCTGGGCAACCAGCCTCATTCTCATTCTGCGGATATCCCTTTGCTCTATTTCTATCCGGAGAAAGAATGGAGCGGATGGGCGGCGCTATCTGCTGAGGCTTTAAGGGAGATGGGTGTTGGCGTTGAAGATGAAGCATTGCCTAAGCATGTGCGCCCCAACTATCAGACCGAACAGGTGAAGCATTTTCTTTGCGTACGCACCCTGCAGGAATTGAAGTACTCTAACCGCAAGTCGATCACCATGGAACACCAGGGACACTTCTTTCCTACGACAGCGCGTGAGGTGGAGCATGGAGTGTGGCTGTCGCGCGCCGTTTCTCTCCATCCTAGCGTTAAGGTGATCCCTCCGGTATTCATTGGCGATAATTGTTATATCCGCGAAGGTGCGCAGATCGGTCCCTATACGGTGATTGAAAACCACTGCATCATCGACAAGATGTCGATCGTCGAAGACTCGCTGGTATGTCGAAGAAGCTATATTGGCGAAGGGTTGGAAATTCGTAACTGCATTATCGATCGCAATCTTTTGATTAACATGTCCCTCGAGGCGCATATTGCCGTTAAAGACGATTTTCTCCTGTCGGAACTTAAACATATCAATTTCAAACATCGCTCGTACCTTTTTCTTGAGCGTATCGGCGCTGCTTTCTGTTTTTTGCTTCTGTTGCCTTTTTATCTGATCATGTTGGCCACATGCAAGCTGCGGCATCAGGAGGTAATTTCTCTTCCTGCATCGGAAATATCCGCCCATTGGACAACATTTAAGCTCTACTCTTTTGCAAAACGCAACGGTTCAGCGATGAATTTTTTTGAACGATTTTTTCAGCGTCTTCCGTTGCTGATCAACATCATCAACGGCGATGTTCACTTTGTTGGAGTGGAGCCTCGTACTATCGAAGAGGTTGCTGCGTTGCCGGAGTCATGGCGTTTGCTTTATGTGAAGTCGAAAGTCGGCATCATCACACTGTCGAACCTTGATAATGGTCCGGCAGCTTCCGAAGATGACAAGTATGCATCTGAAGGTTACTACTCAGTCACGATGTCCTGGTGGCAGGATGTCAAGTTGTTCTTCCGTTGGCTGTTCAAAAAACCGCAATCCTTAATGATGGGGAGCCAGGGTGGAAGAAAAAGATAGTGGACCACTGCGTTTGCTGATATTGGGCATTCCCATTGATGATGTCTCTACATATGGCGCCGTTGCCGCCATTCAGCAGATGATTGCACGCTACCATGAAGACCGCCGCCCTAGATATGTCAGCACCGTCAACAGTGATTTCCTTGCCAACGCCCTTGGCTGGCGTTCCACGCATGTTCGCGATCCTGAACTGCTTCAGACTCTACGCACCTCTGATCTTACGACGGCCGATGGCATGCCCCTGGTCTGGTTAAGCCGCTGGCTCAGCCCTTCTTTGGCGGAGCGTGTGACCGGCGCTGATCTTGTTTTGCGCTTGGCATCATCGCTGGCGGCGAAGAAAATGTCAGTTTACCTTCTTGGCGGCACTGAGGCTGTCGCTCAGGGGGCAGCGCATAAATTGGAATCTTCCTTTTCGGATCTTCGCATTACGGGGGTGGCCAGTCCCTATCTTGACATCCATGGGCTTGAGTTGGAGAATAGTCTCGAGCGTGATGCTTTGCTCCTTGAGCAGATCAATGCTGCTTCTCCTGATGTGCTTCTGATCAATTTGGGGAATCCAAAACAGGAGCTGTGGTTCGATAGGGTCAAGCACCAGCTGAAGGTGCCGGTAAGCATCGGCGTTGGCGGGACGTTTTCTTTTCTTGCCGGGACCCTTAAGCGTGCGCCTGCGTGGATGCAGAAGTATGGGTTGGAATGGTTATACCGCCTGCAGCAAGAACCACGTCGTCTATTGTACCGCTATGTGGTCGACATCGCGAAATTTTTCTACATGGCGATACCTCTAGTTATTTACCATCGATTGAATGATTGGATATACCGCTTGTTTCCTTTGCGAGAAGATGCGTTGCAATATGACAAGCTCTTTATCTCTCCACACAAGACTGTCGTCACAATTGGGTTGCCATTTTCCATCGATAAGTCAGTAGTCCCTTCTCTTTTCCGCCGAATCGATGATGCTTTTGATCATGACGACCTTATTTTCGACTTCTCTCGATGCCGGAGGGTTGACCTTACCGGACTGGCGCTGCTGGCAGAAACATGGATGCGCGCGAGCAGAGAGAAAAAAGAAGTATACGGTGTTGGCATGCGCGGGGATCTGCGCCTGCTGATAAAACTGCACCGCATCTGGGACCTGCTACGCCACAATCAATATGCGAAGCCTGTCGAGATCGTGTCGCGATTTCTGACCGATAACAACCATTCCCCGCTCTATGAAGCTGTCTATCAGGAGAAAGGTTTTGTTGTCCTCAGTTTCCTCGGCCGCCTGGACAATCATCAGGATTATGAACAATATTACGAAAAATATGCCACTTTCCTTCATTTGAAGCATTGTATAGTCGATTTAGGCTATTGCACCTATATCGACAACCTCGGCATCACCTTCCTGATGAAGCTGCGTAAACAGCTGATCTATGAGGGCAAGACCTTACGCCTTGCAGCACTCTCTCCGGAGCTGCACCGTCAGTTCACCTTGGCCGGAGTCAGCTCTCTTTTTGCTATCTATCGCACCTTGGAAGAGGCAATTAGAGGATAAAAGTTGATTTTGGCACGCAAATTGCTAGAGCATTTATGTAAAATTAATTTGATAAATCTACACGTAAACAGTTATAATATAATTGGATGGATGGAGGAAGTTATGTGTGGATTTTTTAGGAGACTTTGCTTTTCTGCCGTATTATCGGGAACGATGATGCTGGCATCTTCTCTGTTCGCTTATCCCGATGGTTTGGACATTGTCAATCCCATCCGAGACTCCGGCTCCGATGCCCGTGCTGCTGCCTACAATGCTTTTTACACATCGACCGTTCAGCCTTATATTGATGCAAACTCGAGCGGAACAGAGTTCAATCCGCCGGCTTCTACGGTTAGCCCACCTTCGACGTTGATCGTCGATCCGTCGAATCTCGAGGTCATGACACGATCGGATGCACGCATCTACTTTATTGACTCTTCAGCAGGGTATCGCAATTCTTTCGGTTGGGATCCCAATCATGATTTCACTCTTTCGTCCGGTGAGAAAGCGATTGTTTTTCCTAATGCCCACACTCTGGCCTCGTCTAGCAATCCTGGCGATGCCGATGCTCCTTATGCGGGGCTGACCCCTGGGGATTTTGTTGAACTGCCTCAACTGGAGGCCGGTAGTTTTCTTGATTTCTTCCTATTGGCGAATGGAGCTAACGGAACAAGCTACGATACATGGTGGAACGACAGCGCCTATAATAGCGACAGCAATGCCCACGTCAAAACCGTTCATTTCGATGGAACTCCTTACTATTTGATGGGATGGGAGGATCTTCCTAATCTCGGCGATGCAGACTTCAGCGATGTTTTTGTCGTTGTCGAACTTGTTCCTGTTCCGGAGCCTTCAACGTATCTCATTCTTGCTTCGCTACTAGTATTTGTTATATTTGCTAAACGGAGAAAGTCAGCCTTTGTAAAAATAAAAAGACTTGATACGGATTAACGATGATTTTTCAATGAAAGTTCGACGAAGTCAATATGAGAAACATATTTATAAGTCTTAGATCTAGCTGTGAAGTGCTTCTCCGTAGCTATTGTCGCAACAACGCTAACGACCCCTTTCTTTGTAGATTTGCTTATCCATGGCTTCTAATTCATTTTTTTCTTTCTCTTCGCAGGCTTTCATCTTTTCATTTAATTCTTCCCGTTTTGCAATGAGTTCATTGATCTTTGCCTCATTCTTTGCGGTTTTTTTTTGAAAAAAATTGAGGCCTAGTTCGATGTCATGAAGCTGATTGTCTAGGATAATTTTTTGATTAAAATATTTTATTTCAATACTGTCTCTTTTGTCTTCCAATTTTGTTTTTGGTTTTCTGGACAACTTTTTCTTTTCTCCAAGTTTATGTCCTTTGATTTTTTCATATATGAATTCAATTCGTTTCCGCTCATTATCACGAAGATATTGCACTCTTTGATCGAAAGTTTTTTGATAAAATTCATGAGTTTCTTTCATGTCGGCTATTTCTTCGTCTAATCGAGCTTTAATTCTTAGTAAATTGCCCGTTTCTTCTTCCAGCAACGTAACCAGTTTCTTAATCTGGGACATAACTTTTTCAGTCGTTTTTTCAGGATCTATTTTTTTTTCTTTGCAGAAGTGAATGATTCCCTTAATAGTTTTTTCTTTTTCCGCTTCCTCAGCGGTTGTTTGAAGAGCTGTCAATAGATGAAGGAGATGCTCTTGTTCGGAATTTTGAATGGAATCAACACATTTTTTTATCTCATCGACCCATAAAGTTTTGAATAGACAAAGATCTTCCGATTGTTGCTGGTTTGCCGATACATCTTTCAAAGACAGACCGGGGTTTGTTTTGTTAGCGGTAAGAATCTCCATGGCAATGGGAGTTATGAACTCAAGAAAAGTTGAATTTGATGGGTTATTGCAATAAGCCACCCATCTTTCAATATCGGTTAAAGCATTCGTAGTGGCTACAGACATCAGTTCCTCCATTTATATATTAATTCCATCCTGTCAGATCATGCATATTTTTCTTTTCACACTTACTTTTTTCCTCGCCCATAGCATAGGGTGTTTACTAGTCAATAATCAACCGAGCTGCGTTATATTGTACATTTTTTCTTGGAAAACACCGCGAGAAAATTTACTTGATCGGTTTTTTCTACAACAAATTGTCGTCTTTCATTACAAAGAGACTGTGCGTATCTATTACCGGGTATATTTCTAATGAAAAAATTCTGGATCGGACCTGCTTGTCTCATCGTCGCGTGTATTGCTTTCTTGTTACTCCTTTTTGTTTTTCCCAAAGAGAATACTGCTGACGAAGATTATCGCAAAGCAAAGGCTCTCATCGAAAAAGGCAACCCCAAAGCTGCCTTGGGGACCATCAACAAATATCGGGACTTATTTCGTTCAAATGCCCAGGAGATGCCCGAGCAAAATTGGCTGGTATTGACGATTCAAGCTCTCAAGACAATACCGAATAACGGCGCCTATCTATTGCTTCTCTACCAGCAGTTTCCCGAAGGATTTGAAAATGACGAAGAAGCCGCGACCCAAGTTGGGCAGGCTCTGCTTGCTCAGGAAAAGGTCGACGGGTATCGGCAGCTGCGAAAAAAATGGGCCGATAGCTCCGACCAACAACAGATATGGTTTCTTCTTGATGCCGACGCTCTAGTCAAAGAGGGCAAACAAAACGAGGCTGTCAACCACCTGCTATCGCGAACATTTGAAGGAAATCAAGATGTCCCGCGCTTGCTGCGTTTGGCGCTGCTCAGCGCAAATGTGGATCTGGAGAAATCTTGGAACTACCTGCGCGAAGCTATGGAGAAGGATCCCGGCAATAGCGATATCCGCTCTTTCCGTGCGCAGATTTTAGAGAGGATCGGCAAGCTCGCCATGGCAAGGGCCGAGTACATAGCCGCGTGGCAGAGCAACCCCAACGATGAGGCTTTGCTGGATCAGCTTGCCGATTTTTATTTTCGCCATGGACAGTTGGCTTGGGCGATCCAAACATGGAAAGAGGGACTGGAGCTCACAGGCTCCGAGCAAGACTGGATAAAAGCATGGTTCTGGAGTCGCGTAGCTCATCCTTCAGGAATACAGTGGGATGAGATTTATCCCACGGTTGGGGAGCTAACTCCTTTGATCCTCTATTTTCAGCAGCTGCCGCCGGGAGTGTATTGGGACGATAAGGCATTCGATAGCATCCTCGGCAACAAGCATTATCTCCAATATCAGCAGTCCACGTTTTGGCTGCGCCTCCTCCAGCATCTTAAAGATAATCATGAGTCTGAAGCGTGGAAGCTTTTGATTTATAATCCTTTTCAGGAACAAAGTTGGGACCCTCGTATTTTGGAAGCATTGAAATTCGTGTTGCAGTATCGCGGAGCCGTTGGCGATATCCCAGAAAAACAGGGTCAGGTCAATACCGCTTTTTTTGATAAAAGCCAGGAACATCAGCTGTTCAAAGAGTTGAAGCAGATTGCTTCCGGAAAATCTGAGGAAGTGGATCCTAAAGTGTTGAGTCTGTTGAAGAGCGATGAGATCTATACCGCCCTCTTTCTGGCATCCGGATGGCTTGAGGCTGCCTTGCAGTTCAACAAACTAGCGATTGTCACTAAAGAGTACCCGGATTGGCTGGCATTCGGGTTGGTACAAGCCCTTCGTTATGAGCGTGGCAATCAGATAGCTTTGGACTTTGCTCTGAAACAGGAGCAAACACCTGCCATGCAGCTTTTGATCGGCGAGCTGTTGCTAGAATCGGGCAATCCTTCTGCAGCTTTGGAAAAGTTAATGCCACTTGTATCGCAATCTGATGCTGTCGGAATGCGGGCAGCTTTGCTTGTTAGCGGTGTCGAGGCACAGCAAGGCAATTACGAAGAAGCGAAGAGGGTAGTCAAAGAAAATCCCATGCTGATTGACGATGTTCTTGGAAAAGAGGCCATGGCGCATCTGGCAATTCTGGAAGGCGATACAGGCAGTGCAGAAAAGATCTACGAAGAAATTGTTGATCAGTCGGAAGCGGCCCAGTACTATTTTCTGCAGAAAGCGATCACTGTAAAAAACTGGGATGAAGCGGAAAGGATCGCAAATATCTTGATAAAACAGAACCCGTTGAATATCCGGCTGCAGGAGATGCGGATTCAAATCGAGAAAGAGAAGAATAAAGCAACTCACATCAATGCTGCCCCTCCTGGTACTGTTGAGGAGAAAGCTCTAGTCAGTGTAATTGGTGATAGCAGCGACGAAGAAGACATTGCCGAGCGGCGCGATGATGGACCCTCTCTGTGGGACCGTAATCGCTGGCAAGTGTTGCGCGACAGGCGCAAAGGATGGGAGAACTATTACCGCACGCATCCTAATGCCCGCTGCCGCAATTGCTGGAAGCTGCCTGCGGGCCTCGATTACTACCCACCTCCACCCCCCGGATACGAAGTGCAGAATACTCCTGGGTAAACCGATTCTTGAATCATTTTCGGTATAAAAAAATTCTAGCTATTAGCTATTGTGAAAAATAATTAATTTACATTGGCGTAGAAATAGGTTATGAATGACCTTTCTGTAGAGGTGGTAACCTCTGTAATGCGTTATTTAATGTCAGTAGTTTTGAAATGGGGTGTTCCATGCGCAAATTTGGTTTAGTCATTCTTCTCATTGCCTGTGCCGTCGCTATCCTTGTCGGTTTGGTTTATATGCCGGGAGCGAAGCAGATTTTCCGCCCGGCAGGAACACTTGAGCAGCTCGCTGACGAGGATTACACAACAGCAAAAAAACTTCTCGATGAGGGGAACCCTGCTAAATCTCTAAATATCATCAGGAAACATCGCCAAGAAATTGAGAGCAACAGTCAAGACGGAAAGCGTTGGATGGATCTCTTTATTGAAGCCAGCGTTGAAACCCTCGATACTCCCCAGCTTGTCATTCTTTACGAATACCGTCCTGAAGCCTTCGAAAACCATGAGAAGGCCGTTTTGATGGTTGGAGATGCTTTTATACTGACAGGCAAGGGGTTAGAGTTCGAAGAGCTGCGCAATCAATGGCGCGGCAAAGAGACGATGGACTATAGTTGGCTTGTTCTTGATGCTGATAAACTCGTCCTTGATGGCAATCGTTTAGAGGCAATTAACCTCCTAAAGTCCAAAGAGTTCCAGGGGCATAAGGACACAGGGCGCCTCGTGCGCCTTGCGCTCATGTATCTTTCAGAAGATCCGAAAAAATCATGGGACTATTTCACTGAGGCAATGAACAAGGATCCTAATAACATCAATCTACGCCTCTATCGAGCTAGGCTTCTTGAGGGGATAGGTAAAGACGACCTTGCTCTTTCGGAATATCTTTCTGCCGTGAGAGATAACCCTGACAATGAACAACTGCGCAACGAACTTGCCGATTTTTTCATTAGAAATGGCAAGTATCGACAGGCTCTTGGGGTTCTTGTTGAAACTATAAAAAAAGGGACAACCCTGGATGATATTTGGCTTAAGGCGTGGTTTTGGAATAAGGTAGCCATCCCTGCTGAACTTGATTGGAAAGAACAAGATATCCCTCCCGGTCAGCTCCATCCGTTGATCGAGTACCTCATCAACCTTAAGCCATGGCAGTATTGGAGCGATAAAGAGTTTGATGCAGTGCCTAATGGAAAGCAGTACCTGAATCGCCAGCAGGCGACCTATTGGCTGCGCTTGATTTCCGCACTGAAAGAGGGTGATCGTCAAACTGCCCGCAATCTCCTCGCTTACAACCCTTTTGCTGAACAAACATGGAATCCAGAATTGGAGCTGCTGCTCAAGCTGCTCCTGACTTACCAAGAGTTTGGTACGTTCAATGTTGACGGACACGGACTGGCGATTACACCGAAAGAACGTACAGCCTTCGAGCGTCCGCTTAACGATACGGCACACCCGTTTCTAGCACAAATCCGCCAGCTTGTGAAAGATGAAAAAAGCCAGGGTACAGCCTTTTCTGTTCCTGAAGAGATGGACAAATTTTTGAAGAGCGATCTGGCGATACCGTCGGCGTTTCTTGCAACAGGGTGGCTTGAGACAGCGATCTCGTTAATGAAGACAAAAGCTATTCCTGCCGACTTCCCAAATTGGGTGGCATATGGTTTCACGCAAGCGATCCGCTTCAATCGCAGCCCTCTTGACGCATTGGACTTTGCTAAATCACAGAAATCTACACCGGAGCTGTCGTTGCTGATCGGGGAGCTGTATATCGCAGAAAACAGCCCGGATGCTGCCATCGAACAGCTGCAACAGCTGGACCATCTGAACAATGAGATCGGTCAGCGCGCCGCGTGGCTCGTCAGCCTTATCTACCTGGAAAGAAAGGAGTATGATAAAGCCAAAGAAGAGATCAATAATAATTGGATGCTTCGTGACAGCGTCCAGGGCAAAGAAACGCTAGCGCGTATCGCTCTTCTTGAAGGGAATAGCACCTTGGCTAACCAACTTTATGAATCGATAGTCGACCAGTCGTCGGAAGCAAAATCCTACTTAGCACGCAAAGCCTACGCGGAAAAAAACTGGGCGCGCGCACGTCAGTTGACGATTGAACTGCTCAAAGAATATCCCAATAATACGCTGCTGCGGGAGAATTTGATTAGGATCGACCAAGAGCAAAAAGGCGGTGTTCCAGAGAATCGGGAGAAGATGGGTGACTTTCAAAGATAACCTTATTCTCGCTGCTCTGATCTTTCTTGCGCTTTTTATTTGGCTGCGTGATCTCAGCTGGCTTTCCACGTCTGACGATACCATTCCTATCATTGTTGCCATGCCGCTTTTCATCTTTCTAGCGGCACCGTGGCAGCTCCGTACTAGTGATGTTCCGGTGTCACTCCCTTGGCTGATCATAGGTGTGGTTGTTATGCTTGTCGGCATACCCCTGAATTCTACCGTTCTTCTTACGATTGGATGGACGATGCTGCTGTGGAGTTGGATCCAAGAAAGGACCGATCCATCAATGCACGACAGAATTTGCAAGCTTCTGATTTTGCCGTTGATGGGATTTCCATGGGTTGCTCTAGACGCCGACCGTATTGGCTGGTGGTTCCGCCTGTCAGGCGCCAATGTGACGGCACATGTTTTTCATTTTTTCGGTTTTTCAGTAGAGCAGGAGGGCACCAACCTGCTGATCAATCAACTGCCAATCTCTGTCGATGTGGCGTGTGCAGGGCTGAACACTTTGCAGTCGATGCTGATTGCAGGCTCTGTCGCCAATTACCTGTTATTAGGACATACATCGCGCTACTGGTGGAATATCCCTGTCTTGATAGGCATAGCATGGGTGGCTAACACGATCAGAGTCATTGCAATCATCATCGCCGCGCTTGCCGTCAGCCCCGATTTTGCTACAGGCGCTTTCCATACGTGGGGCGGTTGGTCGATCATTCTAGTAATGTTCGGTCTTTGTTGGACTATTCTTTCTTTTCAAGCACCAAAAAGCGAGGAGGGATAATTGAATCGATTATCTTCCCTGCTGCTCGCTTTTGCTGTAATTCTCTACTCTGCATGGCAGTCGTCGATACTCTTCAGCCACTGGGTAGGGGCTCCACTCGTGCTGTACAGTTGGGCTGCGTTTTTGGTTTGGATGCTTCCTATACCACTTTTTTGGCTTCACTACTTCATTACCAAACCTGAAGTCAAATGGAACAGCTTCCCGATTTGGATAGCGCTTATCCTTGTTCTTTTTGGGCAGATGGGCTCTTTCAATACGTTGAACTATTTTGGGTTTGCCTTTGCTCTTTCTGCTCTCATTCCCTGGCAATGGCCCTTTCTCGCTTGGATTGCCGGTTCGCTCTCCTGGATGCCTGCTCTAGGGTGGGTAGGGAGCTATGTTTTTCCCTCAATTATCGTGCCCGTGCGGATTATCTTAGCAGTCGCAGCAGCGCTATGGGCACTCATCGTCATGTGGAGGAAACGATGAAAGCATCAGCACGCATCCTATTATGGACATTCTTTATCGCTTCGGTGCTTCTCGGCATCGTTTGGCAATTTTATCCGTTGCCGGATGCGAAAAACCGCATCGAAGCATTGCCGCTCAACGGTTCAGGCTTTGAAGGCAAGGAGTTGTTCTTGACTCCTTTTGAGGAAAAGTTCTTTGCTGGGGTCAACGTCGTTAAGAGAATCTATCGAGTGGGCAAACAGATGATGTTCATCACGATCCTTGACGGGACGAAAAATCGCCACGTTGTTCATGATCCTTATTACTGCTTTCGCGGTGCAGGTTGGGAGATACTCAGCTCTGAAGATGTGAAAATTCCCCATGGCGATGCGACGCTGCTCCACATCAAGCGTGATGACGAGGAAAAACAGGCGCTTTTCTGGTTCTCGGATCAGAACGGCAACTATACATCTCCGATGCGTTATTGGTGGCAGTCGACAGTGCGGCGGTTAACATTGGGAGCATCCGGACCTGAGCCAGTGTTGATTCTTGTCCAGCCCATTAATGGCAGCAACATCAACCTAGAAGACCTTGAGATTGATTTTCCCGCGTTGTTCCATGTCTGAGCCGAAAGTCTCTGTCGTCATCATCGGCCGCAACGGAGGATCGCGCCTTAAGCGGTGCATTGAGTCTGTGCTTGCCATGCGCCAACCTAATGGAGGCATGGAGGTTTTTTATGTCGACTCATCATCAACGGATGGCAGCGCTGATATAGCTCGCGCCTTAGGTGTGACGACCCTTATTGTTAAACCTCCTATTTCTACAGCATCCGTTGGTAGAAATGCAGGATGGAAAGCTGCAAAGGGTGAATTCATTTTCTTTCTTGATGGCGATACCGTTGTCGATCCCAATTTTGTTGTCGATACTCTTCCGGATTTTGTTGATGAAGGAGTTGCTGTTATTTGCGGCATCCGCCGTGAGGAGTATCCTGATGCTTCACCTTATAATCGCGCTTTGGATCTCGACTGGATATGGTCATTCGGTCCCGTAGAATATTGCGGCGGCGATGCCTTGATCCGTCGCAGCGTCCTTGAAGAGGTCGGCGGCTATGATGAGACTCTTATAGCCGGTGAAGAGCCCGATATGTGCTGGAAGATCCGTAATAAAGGATATATCGTTTTGCATGTCGACAGGCCGATGACTTTGCATGATCTGGCGATGACCCACTTCAGTCAGTATTGGAACCGCTGTTTCCGTACAGGCTACGCTTATGCTGAAATCTCTCAACGTTATAAAAATAGCGACGATCCTCTCTGGCTTAGGCGCGCCCACTATAACTTGTTGAAAGGCAGTGGACTATTATTCATTTTCTTTTTTTCCCTTGCCGGCATCGTGATGCTAGGGACCCTTGCGCCTCTTTTCTTTTTCTTTTGCCTGATTGGATTCATGGTATTTCGTACCGCCCTGCTTGCCGATCGGTTCACAAAAGATCTACGGACACGGATATTTTTTGCATTACACGCTCATTTTCAGCATATTCCAATGTTTTTTGGCCAGATGAGTTATTGGCGGAATCATTTTTCTGCATAACAATTTATTAATTATTTGTGATAAGATATAACGAGATTAGTTAGATAAATTGTTGATTATGTATAGTTTTAGACAAAAGATTTTCATCTCGTACGTCGTCGTCTTTCTTCTTTTTCTGGCGCTGATGTTCCCTTTTGCTTCGCGCACGGTCAATGAAATCGTCAGGAAGAACATGAGCGATCGTGCTGATGAGATCATCGTCAAGCTTCAGTCCGCGGCGAATAATGACGCTATTATCCGTCGGATGAAAGAGGAAAAAAGCTCTCTCTTCTTTAGGGTCAGCATCTTTACCAATGAACGGAAGATCATCTACGACACTCACATGAAGCGCCTTGTGGGGCCGCGCTTCTCGCAAGAGGAAGTTGTGGAGCTGCCTGAAATCAATAACGCTTTCCGCAATGGCGTGGCTTTCGGCGAGGACTACTCTGATCTTCTTGGTCAACGTTTCGTCTATTTTGCCAAAGCTTTCGATTTCCACGGCAAGACCTATGTCATCCGTACAGCCTTTCCTGATAATTATGTCAATGAGCTGACAACCGACTTTATTTTTGGCTTCTTAGGACTTTCCGTTGCGATTTTGCTGCTCTTTACCGCTATGACCTGGTTCATCATCTATCATTTGACCAACCCGATCCAGGAGATCATCAACGCTGTTAAGCCGTATCAGGAAGGAGAGAGAACGACGATACCGGAAATCCGCTTGGCGTCGAGAAATAAAGGTGATGAGTTTACCAAACTTGCCGATACCCTTAACTCACTATCCGCACGCATTCAGGATCATATCGATGCGATCACCTCCGAGCGCAACGAAAAACGCGCGGTCCTGGAGTCGCTTGTCGAGGGCGTCATCGCTGTCGATACTAATAATATCGTCACCTATGCCAACCATACTGCACTGAAGTTTTTGGAAATGGGATGGGACGATCTGGTTGGTAAAGAAGTGATCGTTGCACGGCAGTCAAAGATCTATGATCTGTTGGAGAAATGCCAGGAAGAAGGAGCGCCGCTCTCGGATACGCTGACGATCAAGATCAACGGCGAAAAGCTGTTTCTTGACGTTATCGCCGCCCCCAAAATGGCGAATACCGGCGCTGTTCTTGTCATGGAAGATAAGACTATTCATCACCGTATTCATGAGATGCGAAAAGACTTCATCGCCAACGCCTCTCACGAATTGAAAACTCCTATCACCATCATTCGTGGTTTTGCAGAAACCCTTCATGATAATCCGACGATGCCGCAGGACACGATGGCGCTGGTAACAGGAAAAATTGTGAATAATTGTAATCGGATGACCAAGCTGATCCGCGACCTGCTCACACTTGCCGACATTGAACAGCTGCCGGAGTCGCGTATTCTTCCTTGCGACCTAGTCGATATCGTTAATAATTGCGCCATGGTTGTTCGCGATGCCTATACTGATGCGCAAGTTACCGTCGTTTACGATGAGAATGAAGAGTATTCTCTTCTTGGTGATGGTGAACTGCTGGAGATGGCGATGACAAACCTGATGACCAATGCTGCCAAGTATTCCAAACCTCCGGCGGACGTTACCGTTGCTGTCAAGAAACTTGACAAAGCGTATGAAATCAGGGTGAGCGACAAGGGAATCGGCATTCCCAAAGAAGATCTGCCATATATTTTTCATCGCTTTTATACCGTCGATAAGGCGCATTCGCGCAAGATGGGCGGTTCAGGGCTAGGCCTTTCCCTTGTAGAAACGATTATTGAGAAACATTTTGGCAAGATCACGGTCGATTCTGAAGTCGGCAAGGGAACGACCTTTACGATCACCCTGCCGGTACGCACACATCATTAATACCTTTCGATCAGTCAATAGCTCAGTTGAAGCCCAGCGTTCAGGCAATGCATACGGAAGTAGATGGCAAATGAGTTGCCCAGTAGGTCCTTCAGATTCACTTGGTTTAGGTCGGTAAACGAGTAGAAGATGTTGAATCTGACTCGTTCGTTGATGCAGTAGTCGACGCCGGCTTTAAGGTTATATCCAAAGCAGTGAACGTTTTCATTGACGGTTTCACCGTCAAAAAAGGTGAACCCTAAGATTTGTTCGGTCGAAAGTCTGACATAACCAATCCCAGCTCCTAAATATGGGGTGAATGGCGAACATATACCCAATTGATAACAGCCATTTAGCATCAGCTGATCCGTTTCGATAAACCCTGAGTAGAAGTGGTAACTTTGGTCTCTTTCAGGATCCAATTCACTTACCATACGGTAGAGCTCGTTACGTGAATGGGTATAGTCGATTTCAATCCGATAATGATTGCATTGATATCCGGTAGCGCATCCGATTGCGCATCCCGGTTCAAACGTGCCTTTGCAGCTCACAAGAGAGCTAATGCCGGCGTTTCCTAAGGGAATCTGGAGCACTTCATCAACACTTTGTACATAGCTTACGCCGGCATGCGGCGTAATATACCCCCTTGCATGAGCTGATTGGAAAGCGATGGTAAGAATGAAAAGGAGTAGCAGCTTCATTTAATGCAGCTTTAATGTGTTGTAGGCGTTTTCGATCTGGTTTATCGACGAGATGCAGCAGTCGAGATCTTTAAGTAGACCGGTTTCCAGGTCATATACCCATCCATGCACCGTCAAGCTTTTGCCATTTGCCCAAGCGTTTTGTACGATTGTGGTATAGCATATGTTCATCACCTGATAGAGGACATTCAGCTCAACAAGCCGTTGGTATCTGAGATTTTCGTCAATAATATCTTCCAATGCATCTTTTTCTCGAAAGTAGACATCGCGGATGATCCTCAGCCAGTTGTCGACAAGGCCGAACTGCGCATTTTCCATTGCCGCTGCGACACCGCCGCAGCCGTAATGGCCGCAGACGATGATATGTTCCACGTTCAGATAGTCGACAGCATACTGTAAAACCGATAGGCAGTTGAAGTCGGTATGTGGGAAGAGATTGGCAATGTTGCGATGGACAAAAAGTTCTCCCGGCTCCAGTCCGAGGATTTCATTGGCGGGAATGCGGCTGTCGGAGCAGCCGAACCAAAGATATTTCGGCGTTTGCTTTTCCGAAAGTCTGCGGAAGGTTTCAGGATTTTGCTGAAGCTTGCCTTCCGCCCAGCGGCGGTTATTATCGAAAAGATGTTTTAATACGCGCATGCAAGTATGTCCTTAATCAAATTTTAACAAACTCTTTCATTTCCGTTTACATTGTATTGCTAAAATGATGTTCTTAGCAACAAGGAGCAAGGATGCATTATCAATGTAGTTATCATCATACGCCAGTCAATGACCCGTATCATGATTGGGCAAGAATTGAAAGGCAAGAGCGATTTTCCGCTGCCGTGGCCGGTTTTCTCAGCATCGGCAACAAGGACGGATACCTTGGTGAAGAAGGGAACACCCATGAGCTAGGGTTCCGCTGGGTGCGCTTCACCTTTCTGAAATTTGCCGATGAGCAGGCGGTTCGCTTTCCTGATTTTACTCAGAGCATAAAGAAGGCTGTACGATCTTTTTTACCTGCAGATGTTGAAAATACGCTCCCACGATCCTACCTTGATATGAGTATTTCCGGATTCTGGCATCGTCATTCTGCGGTCCGTCTGCATGGAACAGTAACAAAAGAATGGAATCCTAACACTCCCCGTTTTGAGGTAATCATTGACTCTTCGGGCAAGCCGTTTCCCTTTTATGCCACTGTCTATGACAATTGGAAGGATCTGGAGGAACGTGTCGAGACGCTACAGCTAGCGAAATTGAGCACGTCCCATGAAGCTACGAATGCCATATTCCACGATAGAAGCCTTCACTCTCCGGAAAAATATCATGAGAGATATCAGAAAATTTTTCTAAAAGATCTCGATATTCATTCGGTACGCCTTCTGGAAGGACTCGATTTGTTAACAAAAGCGAAGAAAAAGCCTCAGCGTATCGGCAACTGCTGGATGAAGCAGGTTAAAAGAAGTGTTCTTGTAGCGTTATTTTTTGAATTATTGACAGAACACTCTGAACTTAAGCCGAAAGCGTGCTACGAAAAAGCGGAGTTTTTTTATAAGGAGTGGAAAAAATCCGTTTATTCCTTGGTTCAGGAGAATTTGGAAAGAGTCGATTGCAGGCTTAGTCAGTTGGCGATCGCAAAAATGGAACGCTTGAGTAACAAAAAGTAGGGACATTTTTTTTGGAACCGCTATAGTGGCATCGAGAGAACAGAGGCGGTTTGATGATGGCATTGGATATCGATATGCTGACCGAGAAGGTCAAAAGTGCAAACGGAAAGTTCCTTGATGCTAAAGAAGAAATAGCTAAAGTTATTGTTGGCCAAGAGGATGTGGTGAATGGACTGCTCATCGCCCTGCTTGCCGACGGTCATATCCTCGTCGAAGGTCTTCCCGGTCTCGCCAAGACACTTGCCGTCAGCACTTTGGCGCAAGTGGTTCAATGCGAATTCAAACGAATCCAGTTTACTCCAGACCTCCTCCCTGCCGACTTGATCGGCACGCAAGTATATAACCCTAAAGACGGGACTTTTACGGTCAAGAAAGGTCCCATTTTCACGAACATCCTGATGGCTGACGAGATCAACCGCGCGCCTGCCAAGGTGCAGGCGGCACTGTTGGAGGTGATGCAGGAACGGCAGGTGACCATTGCCGGCCAGACATTTAAAGCTGGCGAGCCCTACCTTGTTCTGGCAACACAGAACCCTATCGAGCAGGAAGGCACTTATCCTCTTCCCGAAGCGCAGACCGACCGTTTTATGATGAAGTTGAAAATCGACTATCCCACCGTCGACGAAGAGAAAGAGATTATGAAGCGGATGGGAGCAGGTAATAAACCGATGGTGTCGCCCAAGCTTACCGGTGAACAGATTATTGCAACACGTGCCCTTGTCAATGCTATCTATATCGACGATAAAATTATCGACTACATCCTCGGCATTGTCTTCGCTACCCGTTATCCTGAAGAATATGGAGTCGATATTGCCGGTTTGCTCCTTTATGGCGCGTCACCGCGTGCCAGCCTAGCATTTCAAGTAGCCTCGAAAGCGCATGCTTTTCTCTCCGGCCGTGGCTATGTCACACCACATGATGTCAAGGCAGTAGCTCATAACATCCTGCGCCACCGCTTGCGCCGCTCCTACGAAGCGGAAGCGGAAGATATCACTCCCGACATGATCATCGACAGAATTTTCGAAAAAGTTCTGGTGCCATAAGTGTCGACGATACCGCAAGAGGTCTTCAAGCAGATTCGCAGAATACAGATAGAGACCAACCGCCTTGCCAGCGATATTATGGTTGGCCTCTACCGCTCGGCATTTAAAGGACAGGGAATGGAGTTCGACGAAGTGCGCGCATACCAGAGAGGCGATGATGTGCGCGCAATCGACTGGAATGTCACAGCGCGCATGAACCATCCCTTCATCAAGACTTACCATGAGGAACGCGAGCTGACAGTAATGCTTGTTGTTGATGTTTCGGCATCGTCGCGATGCGGAACGGGCGAGCGGTTGAAAAGCGAGATGATCGCCGAGATCGGCGCTGTTCTGGCATTCACTGCTATTGAGAACAGCGACAAGGTAGGGCTGATCCTCTTCAGCGATAGCATCGAAATGTATATTCCGCCAAGGAAAGGAACGCGCCATGTTTTGCGGGTGATCCGTGAACTGTTGCTGTTCCGTCCTCATGGTCGCGGCACTTCAATAGAGAAGGCTGTCCGCTTCTTGGGGTCGGTGCAGAAGCGCAGCTGTGTGGCGTTCCTGATCTCAGACTTCCTCTGCGACGTCCCCAAAAGCGTCATCGCCACAGCAGCGAAACATGATGACCTGATCGCTATCAGTGTGAACGATCCAATAGAATGGACATTGCCTGACTTAGGATTGCTCGAGGTGCGCGATGCTGAAACGGGAGAGCTCCGCGTGATAGATACTTCCGACTCCGACTTTGTCCGCCGCTATGCCGACCATGCTATAGAACGGTTGGCGCAGAACAAAGAGCGCTTTCTTAGTGTTGGCGCCGGCTATATTGAGATCGATAGTCACACCTCCTATACAGAGCCCCTTCGAAAATTTTTCAAGATGCGTCGCATTAGACATTGATTTTTCCTTCCAATAAAATTTTGAAATTGCAAATCTGAGGCGGGACATAATACCTGCAATGCTATGGGACATAAGATACTTCTGACACTGACACTATTTCCTGCATGCCTGCTAGGCTCTGTTGCCTGGGAAGGCGGCAATGGCCGCGGTTTTTCTGCTGTCATTGATGTCAGCGGAGCCGCCGTTGGAGTCGAACAGAAACTGGCGGTAACCATCGTTCTAACAGCCCCTCAAGGGTATCGCGCCAATCGTGATCTCATGCGCAGAAATCTTCTCAGCTATAACGGCCTGGGGCCCGCCCCTTTTGTATTGATGTCAGAAGAGGTTGTTGAGCAGGAGCATAATATTCAAAGACTGATCTATACTCTCGATCCTGAATATCCCGGCGATTTTCTTTTAAGCTTTAAAGATATTCTCTACGAAGCCGAAGATGGAAAAGGCGATCCCGTCACGCTGTACACGGGCGTGTTTCCCATTGAAGTGACGATGCCAACGGTGACCGACAGCTATCCCGGAAAGATCGCAGCGCTGCTGCCTCTCAACACCAAGCTTCCCATCACGATGGATGCAAAAAACAAGCTCAAGTGGGAAGATGATCCTGAACGACTTGAATCGCAGGCAAAAGCTAACGTTTTCCTGCTGCGCGAGCATACCTTTCCTTGGAGCTGGCTTGCATTGGCAACACTTATTGGCATGCTGTATTGGCTGATGAAAAAACGCCGGCAGCAGGTGAAGCTGCCGTACCATACAGTGAAAACAGCCAAGGCGAAAGCGATGGAGCGTCTCCAAACACTGCGCAGCGAACAACTGCCGGAGAATGGCTGCTTCGAGGCGTATTACATCAGGCTTACCGATACCGTTCGACAGTATATCGAAGAAGGTTTCGGCATGCACGCACCGACGATGACAACGCAAGAGTTCCTTCGTGAATGCATCAAAGCAAAACAGTTCAATAAAGAGACTGTCGATTCTTTGAAGCGCTTTCTGGAACGTGCCGACAAGGTAAAGTTCGCCCGGTATAGCCCTTCCGTCAACGAGTGTGATCTTGCGCAAGGGGCGGCACGCCAGTTTATCGATAAGGCCACATAGTATGCGCGTTAATGTACAATCCGATCTGCCAACTCTCGATCTACGCAAAAAAGTCAGCGAATATCTTGGCCATTCCATGCCGCCGCTGTATGTGAATTGGAACGTTCAGCAGGCGGTCGATCACTTGCGCAGCATCGACGAAGAAGTGCAGCTAAGGTATTTTTATGTTGTTGACGATGAGAATAAACTCGCCGGTGTCGTTTCTTCGCATCATCTGCTTTTCAGCAAGCCGGATACGTTGATCGGCGATGTAATGGACCCGCTAGTGATCTGTGTCGATATTGATACTAAGGTAGAAGAGGCGGTGCGTATCATGCGTGAACATCGCCTTGCCGGTCTCCCCGTTGTCGATAAAGAGAAGCATTTCTCTGGTATCATTGAGATGCGTACCGATACAACGACAGCTCAGTCGTTGAAAGAGCGGCAGATGATGTATGACGATATCTTTCAGTTGATCGGGATCTCTCTAGACCAAGGCCAGCGTCAGGGCGTGGCTGCAGGATATATCTCGCGGATGCCTTGGCTTGCCGGAAATTTGATCGCCGGTTTTGCCTGCGCTGCTATTGCCGGCTATTTTCGTGAGGTTCTTTCGCTGGTTATTTTATTGGCCATGTTCATCCCTCTCGTTCTTACACTTAGCGAATCGATCTCGATGCAGGCGATGACATTGAGCCTTGTTTTTCTGCATCGCAAGAAAGTGCCCTGGGGCGATGTTGGCAGGCGGATGTTTCAGGAGATGAAAACAGCCTTGCTTCTCGGCGTCACTGCCGGCCTTGCCGTCGAAGGGCTCGCCTACCTGTTGCACGGGGACGAACTGCCTTATCTTGTCATTGCCATTAGCATCTGCGTATCGATGGTGATCTCAGCGACTATCGGTGTCGTTGTCCCTGTCTTGATTCACGGAATACGTTTGGACCCCACCGTTGCAGCCGGGCCCGTTGCGTTGATGTTTGCCGATACCATCGCTACTGCCGTATATCTAGGGCTGGCAACTTGGTTTATCATTGGATAACATGGTTGTTATCGCTGTTTAAGTTGTTAGAAGCGACAATTGTATCAAATGACTTCGGAGTGATGCGCTGCAAAAAACGGTTGTGCATTTCGCCTATTTTGTTGAAGAGATTTACTGATGTTGTCAGGATTACTACGAGATTCCATAGAAAGGGAAGATAGTGTTTCTATCAGCCCAGGTAGCTCATGATCATCGGTAACAAGCTTACTAAGCGCCGGGAAGACTTTTGCAGCTGCAGCAACGCGACCTTCCTTCGGGGCAATGGTTTCGATCAGGTTGACCATGATGCTTCCAAAGCTTTGCTCGCATTTCGAAATTGTTTTCAGATCTTCGAAAAACAAAAATATCGGTTCTAGATTATCGAATGTACGATCCTTTATAGGGAAGAGATTCAAGAAAGTTTCAGCATTTTCAAAAAGCCCGCAGAAGTAGTGGACATACCCTCTTTCTTGTAGGGACATCTTAGGGCATAGATCTTTGTTTGTATCTTCAGTAAATCCGAAAATAAATTGGCAGTTTGGATTTGTGAAAACCTTCTCTATAGCTTCCTTTAGATGGGGAACTTTGCAGGTTTTGTCCAGTTTTTGTAGTGTGCGTTCTAAACGCAAGAGCAGAAAACAGTCGGTGGTATAAAACTGATCACGATTATTTAAGACCCACAACGCGATTTTCAATTCTACAGATACTCTCTCGCTGGCTATAGTCGATAGTATGTTTACCCTGTTTTTGAATTGCGAATATGATTCAGAGCTTATTAGAGATCTTAATGTGTTGGTAGTATCTAGTGGTAGCATACTATACTCCGTTTTTTATATTGAATAGAGGTTGAAAAGCAGAAATTGGCAATTTTTGTTGCTTTGTCTTGTTTTACTTCATTGTTCAAAGGAACAAATCTGGTTATTACAGACGGGTTGTAAATTTTATATTTGTCGAATATGTAATTGTTATTACCGTAGAATTTTATGTTTGTCATAACTAACCAAAAAAATAAATAATCACATTATTATAGCAGAGATGTCTGTTTTATATAAGAGTAAGACATTATTTTATTTTTATATTAAAGACTTCTTTTGACACAGAAACAACGGTAGTCCTAAACAGTGATAATGTTGCCTATGATGTCGCCGGATGTTACGGGGCTTTGGAATACCAGAAAGCTACCGGTTAGCTTCGCAATTCAGAGAGGTAAGGGAAATTTTGCAAGCAGCTCTATTGTCACAGAAATCCGTTCATGGGGAATACCCATTTAGCTGCCGGAGCATAAACGTAGCGGTGTGGATTATTTCTAAACCTTTCGGGAGATTATTTCCAAAGCGCAACGGCAAACAGCTCCTGCGCCTAGTATGCAGAGGCCGGCGATCCAAAGAGGGGCAATTCCTGTGAAAATTCCTGAAAAGGACAATGCTGTTCCTATACACATAAAAATGTCAGCAAAGATGTTAGCGATTTTGGTCGCCGTTACTTTTTCTTGGAACAGCTGACGTGTATCGGTTACAAGGACTCCTGTGCTGAATCCTGCCGCTGCCGCTAAAGGTACTGTGACTCCAATTGATAAACCCATTTTCTTCCTATAAATAGTTAGTGTGTTGTTGGTTTTTAGAACATTAAAAACAACATAGGTAGATATTAGTTGTTTTTATTTAAAAAGACAATAAAAAACATTATTTTAATTTATATAAAAACGCTTCCTTTGACACCAAACCAATTTAAATGGTATCCTTACCACCTACGTAAGTTTTTTTACTGACAAGAGATGCCAAATTTGAGAGGCACGATGGCTGCAGACACGAATTTTAGCCGCGAAGGCACGGAATATAAATATGGATTTGTCACCGATGTAGAATCGGAGCGAATCGCTAAAGGGCTCAACGAAGATGTCGTCCGCGAGATCTCCAAGAAGAAAAATGAGCCGTCATTCATGCTGGAATTCCGCCTCAAGGCATTCCGTAAATGGCAGGAGATGACCGAACCGCATTGGCCTAATGCTCACTATGATCCGATCGATTATCAAAATATTTCTTATTACTCCTCGCCAAAGGCAAAGAAAAAACTTGAAAGCCTGGACGATGTCGATCCCGAAGTCTTGCGCACTTTCGAAAAATTGGGAATTCCTCTGGATGAGCAGAAGCGCCTGGCAAATGTTGCTGTGGACATGGTGTTCGACTCCGTATCGATCGGCACAACATTTAAGAAGAAGCTGGAAGATGCGGGCGTTGTTCTCTGCTCGATTTCCGAAGCGGTGCAGAAATACCCCGACCTTGTCGAGAAGTATCTCGCTAGCGTCGTTCCTATCGGCGACAACTTTTTTGCGACGTTGAACTCGGCAGTCTTCACCGACGGTTCGTTTGTCTATGTGCCGAAAGGTGTACGCAGTCCGATGGAGCTGTCGACTTATTTCCGTATCAACGATAAGGAAACAGGGCAGTTCGAGCGCACCTTAATTATCGCCGAAGAGGGTTCCTATGTTAGCTACCTCGAGGGATGTACAGCACCGGCTTATGACAACAATCAGCTGCATGCCGCAGTCGTTGAACTGATCGCTCTCGATAACGCAGAGATCAAATATGCGACGGTGCAGAACTGGTTCTCCGGCGATGCCAAGACGGGCAAAGGGGGCATCTACAATTTCGTCACGAAGCGCGGACTGTGCAAAGGAAAAAATTCCAAGATTTCCTGGTCGCAGGTAGAAGTCGGCGCTGCGATCACTTGGAAATATCCAAGCTGTATCTTGCAGGGTGACAACTCCGTCGGCGAATTCTACTCAGTAGCGCTCACTAACGGCCATATGCAGGCAGATACCGGCACTAAGATGATCCATCTGGGAAAAAACACCTCGTCGACGATCATCTCAAAAGGGATCTCTGCCGATGAAGGGCATAACAGCTACCGCGGACTGGTCAAGATTGCCCCGAAAGCGACGGGAGCGCGCAACTACACGCAGTGCGACTCTATGCTTGTCGGCAACAAATGCTCGGCGAACACTTTCCCTTACATCGAAGTGGGTAACAACACATCGGAAGTGGAGCATGAAGCCTCCACATCCAAGATGAATGAGGAGCAGCTCTTCTACCTTCAGTCGCGAGGCATCACTACTGAAGACTCGATTAATATGATCGTCAATGGCTTCTGCAAAGAGGTGATCAGCGAACTGCCTCTTGAGTTCGCCACCGAGGCGCAGCAGCTGTTAACATTAAAACTAGAACATTCTGTCGGATAATCAATATGAAAGAAAAATTACTAGAAATCAAAAATCTCTCCGCTAACACAGAAGATGGCGAACCGATTCTTCGCGGCGTTAATCTTACCGTCCACGCCGGCGAGATCCATGCGATTATGGGGCCTAACGGCGCCGGAAAATCGACACTGGCAAAAGTCCTGGCCGGCCATCCTTCTTATGAGGTCACAGAAGGGGAAGTGCTCTTCAAGGGAAAAAATATCCTCGATATGGAACCGGAAGAGCGCGCACATGCCGGTGTCTTCATGAGCTTCCAGTATCCTGTCGAAATTCCCGGCGTCAACAACGTCAAGTTCCTTCATGCTGCCTACAACGCGCAGCGCAGGGCGCGCGGCGAGGAGGAGATGCCGATAGAGGCATTCGAGACGCTCCTTGATGAAAAGATGAAGCTGATGGAGATCAAGCCGGATTTCAAACGTCGCAACCTCAACGAAGGGTTCTCCGGCGGAGAGAAAAAGCGCAACGAAATCCTTCAGATGGCTGTCCTCAAGCCGACGCTGGCGATCCTCGATGAAACAGACTCCGGCCTCGACATCGATGCAATGCGCATCGTTGCCTGCAGCGTGAAAAAGCTGATGTCGCCGGAGATCGGTCTGGTCTTGATCACTCACTATCAGCGTCTCCTCAACTACATCCAGCCGCAGATTATCCATGTCATGGTCGATGGACGTATCGTGCAGTCCGGCGGTCCCAAGCTTGCCGAAGAGCTGGAAGATAAAGGCTACGACTGGGTAGGTGAAGAAGTTGAGGAGGGCGTCGCCGAATGATGACGCAGCAAAACACGCAGGAAGAAACATTTTATAGCATGCTGGAGAAACTCTATGGCGATAGCACTGATGGTGAATCGCTTAAGCGATTGAAAGCAAAGGCTTGGGAGCGTTTTCAAGAGATCGGACTACCGACGCGGAAGACAGAGGTTTATAAATACGTGAGGCTGCGAAGCCTCTTTTCTCGGGCGTTCGCGTCTTCACATCCAACCCGGCTCGATGCCTCAGCTGTGGAGGGTTATGTCTACCCTGAATGCAAAACATCCTTTCTCGTCTTCATCAATGGTCATTACCGTCCTGAGCTCTCAGATACATCAGGACTAAATAGCAAGATTGTCATCACGCATCTGAGTGCGGCGTCGAGAACGTATGGGACTTTTCTGAATAACCGTTGGAGTAAGGAGCTGAAGGCGGAAACCGATCCGTTCGCAGTCCTTAACGGAGCTCTTACCCGTGACGGCGCCTTTATCTATGTTCCTCCGGGTACCGTGGCAGGCGCTCCTTTGCAGATCATCCAGCTGGCAGATGCTGAAGAGACAACGATGGCGATGATCCCGCGTATCCATTGTTTTGTTGGAGCTGGCGCGGAGTTTGCAATTCTTAACGACCACCGCCATCGCAGCGGAAGCGGCTACTGTGTTAACGAAGTGATTGACATGGCTGTGGAAGAGGGCGCTCATGTTCGCTGCTACCAAACAGCGATGGAATACCCCGATGATGCGTGGGTGTTCACTGCTCTGCGCGCCACGCTGAAACGCGACAGTACGCTGAAAGCAGTCTCAGTTACCAACGGTAGTGTGACGGTGCGAGATGACTATCGCGTTGCTCTTATGGGTGAGAATGCAGAAGCTGACCTCAATGGTGCCTGGATGACTGGTAGTCGCCATGAAGTGCATACGCACGTTCTTGTCGACCATCAGCAGCCACATTGCCGGTCGAACCAGCTATTCAAAGGCGTTCTTCGCGATACTAGCCGTTCTAGCTTTGAAGGAAAGATATACGTCCATGCCGAAGCGCAAAAGACAGACGCTTTCCAGCTGAACAATAACTTGATTCTTAGCGAAGGCGCACATGCCGATAGCAAACCTAACCTTGAGATCTTTGCCGATGATGTCAAAGCCTCTCACGGATCGACCGTCGGCCAGCTTGACGAGGAGTTGCTGTTCTACATGAAATCGCGCGGCGTTAGCGATGATACAGCAAAAAATCTCTTGATCCATGGTTACTGTCGCGAGGTGATCGATCTGATATCGATTCCAACGCTTGCGAAAAAGTTATCCGATTACGCAAAATCATTTTTAAAGTAGGTGAGCATGGATATGCGTGTCCGTCATGATTTTCCCATTCTGAAGCAGGAGTTCAACGGACATCCGCTCATCTATTTCGACACGGCGGCGACAGCGCAAAAGCCGCTGCCGGTCATTGAAGCGATGGACAGTTTTATGCGGGAGCATTACGGTACCGTCCATCGCGCCGTTTATTCTCTTGCCGTGGAGGCGACCGAAGCATACCAAAAGGTGCGCAGAGAGGTGCAGAAGCTTCTTAATGCCAAAGAACCGCATGAGATTATCTTCACTCGCGGAGCGACCGAGTCGATTAATATGGCAGCCTACTCCTTCGGTAAAGCATTCATCAAACCCGGTGACGAGATCGTCATCACCGAGATGGAGCATCATTCAAATATCGTGCCGTGGCAGATTCTTTGTCAGGACCGTGCTGCGCGCCTCAAGGTCGTTCCCTTTGATGATGCAGGCAACCTCGATATGGAAGAGTTCAGAAAATTAGTTACCGAAAAGACAAAACTTGTTGCGGTAACGCATGTTTCCAATACTCTTGGCACCGTCAACCCGATGAAGGAGATCATCGCTATTGCCCATGATGCCGGCGCCAAGGTCCTTGTGGACGGCGCACAGGCAACGCCGCACATGGCAATCGATGTTCAGGACCTCGATGCCGATTTCTATATCTTCTCCGGTCATAAGACTTATGGACCGACAGGCATCGGCATCCTCTATGGTAAAGAAGAGCTTCTGGATCAAATGCCTCCCTACCAGGGTGGCGGCGATATGATTAAAAAAGTGACTTTTGAGAAGACCACTTATAACGATCTTCCTCTGAAATTTGAAGCAGGAACGCCCATGATCGTCGAGGTGATCGGCTTAGGTGCGGCCATCCGTTACCTGCAGGGGATTGGTATGGAAGCTATCCATGCTTATGAACAGGATCTTCTTAAGCATCTGACAAAAAAACTGACGAGCATCGACGGAATGAATATCTTCGGCACCGCCAAAGGCAAAGGCGCCGTTGTGAGTTTCCTTATCGATGGCGTCCATCCTTTAGATCTTGGTACGCTTCTTGATCTGCGCGGCATCGCCATACGCACGGGACATCATTGCACCCAGCCGATCATGCAGCATTACAATATCGACGCTACTGCGCGCGTGTCCCTGGGTATGTACAACACTAAGGAGGAGATCGATATTTTCCATGATGCTCTCCTCGCTGCTGTCGGTCAGCTAAGATAATATGCGTATCACTGAAGAGGAAGCAGTTCAACGTCTGAATGCCGGGGAAGTTGTCAGCCTGCCGACCGAAACGGTTTACGGCATGGCAGCTTCGGTACATTGCCCTGAAGCTGTACAGGCGATCTTTACCCTGAAAGGACGCCCTGCCGATAACCCTCTCATCATCCACCTAGCCTCTTTCGACCAGCTTACCGCATTTACCGACCGTTTTCCTCCCGATTTGGAAGCTTTAGCAGAAAAGTTCTGGCCAGGAGCGATGACCCTTGTCATCCCTGTTGATCAAGAGGCTGTTTCCTCAATGATCCGCGCCGGATTGCCAACGGCGGCTTTCCGCGTCCCTCAACGTCAGAAGACAAGAGAAGTCATTGCCAAGACAGGACCGCTAGTGATGCCCTCAGCAAACCTGTCCGGTAAGCCGTCAGCAACCGCTGCCGAGCATGTTGAACAGGATTTTGGACAGGATTTCCCAGTGATGGATGGTGGTTTTTGTGAAGAAGGGGTCGAGTCGACGATTCTCCTTTATTATGGCGATCGCTGGGCGATTGTCCGCCGGGGAGCACTCGCCGCGGAGATGTTCATCCCTATTCTTGGATACCAGCCGGAGTTTCTAAAACAGGAAGATCCGAAAAAGCCAATCTGCCCCGGGCAGATGTACCGTCATTATGCCCCCCAGGCCATTTTGCATCTTTGCCGAACAATTCCCGATAATGCGCACACTATTTTAGGGTACACCGGTGTCCGCTATCCCGACAATGCGCATATTTATCTTTTAGGCACTAAGCAAGATCCTCGCTCCGTAGCCGAAAGTCTATACCGTACCTTACGCCGTCTTGATCAAGAGGGTGTCAAAGAGGTGTGGATAGATGTGGATATTCCCAATGAAGGATTATGGAAGACGATTCACGACCGCCTTGCAAGGGCTGCTAGTTAATATACAGCGGCTGCTCTCGAATATATCGAAAACAACTTGACGAATCTGTTTAGGACTACCTGCATCGGGGTTACTCTATTTTTTTGACAATTTCATAGGAAGACTTTAAAGTCTTGCGCAACATTAACCGGAGAGAATTATGACAGTTGAAACAGAACGATTTGAAAGCTATGAACACTTTTTTGAAGGCATTGAAGAGCCTTTCGTTAAAGGGCATTGCGGTGGCATGACGCTAAGAGAACTTACAACATATTGGGATCAAGAACGTGAAAGTTGCTCCAAGCTAGATTCTAAGCAGTGTCTTAAAACTGCGCTCTTATCTAGGATTTGCTGGTTTGCAAATTGCTTTTTTTGCTGTCCAACAACAGCAGCTTGGGGAGGGTACTCATGTTGTTATGGTGCAGGATGTATTGCTTTAGGTATGGGATGCGCCCCTATTACAACAGCTTATTCAATTGTGTCTTGTTGTAGTGAAGACTCGAAACAGAATCTAAAACTTACGAAATATTGTTGCGTTTTTGGTTGCTGCGTTTGCGCTTCCGGTGCATGTATGGAAGCGATAGCTGTACAAACATGTTTATTATGTATACCGATGATGATTGCTCCGGAAGGACCAGAGACATGCGGCGTGTTTAAGTGCTTGGCTTCACAGTTTAAATATGGTGATAGTCTCAGGTATCCGTCTTGAACGGATGTTATTCTATTTTCTTGCATAGAGCTAGACGGTCCTGTATAATTTGTACCAAAATGTACAGGATCAAAAAGTGAGAAAAGAATTTTTACCGTTCCTTCCCGTTGCTGAAGCGGTCGTGGCATTATTTTATCCGCATGTTGAGGCGGTCATCCACGACTGCGAAACAGACAAAATCGTCGCCATTTATAACAATTACTCTAAGCGTTCGCCAGGTGACGATGCATTACTGGACAACCTTGTTGTGTATCCGGACTACTTCCCCCCTTACTATAAGCGTAACTGTGATGGTCGAAAAATTAAATCGACATCAATAACGATCCGTGATGCCGCGAAGAGGCCGATTGGCTTGCTCTGCTTTAATATGGATGTCAGCTTTTTTGAACAGTTCCAACGAATAGCGGAGACTTTTTTAAGTGATAGCAATGGCGAATCACAGCCGGACGCTTTGTTTGCCAATGACTGGCAAGAGAAGATTTCCAAATATGTTCATTACTACCTGAAAAAAGTTAACTTGGCGGTAAACGCTTTGACACATAAGCAAAGGAGGGAAGTTGTTGGCGAGCTGCGTGATAAAGGAGCTTTTGAAGCGCCGAAAGCTGCCGATTATGCGGCTGTGGTTTTGGGGGTATCGCGTGCAACGATTTATAATGACCTGAAGAGGCTGCCATGACGCAAATATTCACGAAAGAAGAGATCATCTGTTCTCTTGACCGCAAACGGGTGATCGCTCTGATTGAAGAAGGCTTTCTTCTCTATTCCTCAGGACAGGTTGTTACTCCGCCTTTCGGCAGTCTCCACTTCGATGAGCCCCCCGGTGACGTGCATATCAAGTATGGTTATATACATCATGCCGATGATTATGTCGTTAAAATAGCATCGGGCTTTCATGACAACCCCACGCTAGGACTGCCTGCAAGCCAGGGGCTGATGCTGTTGTTTTGCCGAAAAACCGGTTCATTGAAGGCGATACTTTTAGACGAGGGTTACTTGACAGATTGCAGGACCGCTGCTGCCGGCGCTGTTGCTGCAAAATACTTCGCACCAAAACAGGTAGATCGGATTGGGATCGTCGGAACAGGAACACAAGCGTTGATGCAGCTATGCTATTTGAAAGAGGTGACACCATGCCGTGATGTCATTGTTTGGGGAAGAAATAAAAAAAATCTCGCTGCTTACTGCAGCCACCCTGATTTGCAGGATTTTGACATCATCGCTACGGAAGAGATCAAGATGGTAACTGACCTCTGCAATGTCATCGTGACAACGACGCCCTCAAAAAAACCTTTACTTATTGCTGGCCAGGTAAGGGCGGGAACGCATATCACCGCTGTCGGTGCAGATGGCGGAGGCAAGCAGGAACTGGAAGCTGCTTTGTTCGGCAAGGCTGATATTGTCTGCAATGATAGCCGCATGCAATGTTTCGAGCATGGGGATACATCCTATGCGATCAAGCAAGAGATCGTTGACAGGGATAAAATTGTCGAATTGGGAGAGGTGGTTCGGAATCCTGCACTTGGCCGCTCTCAGGATGATCAGATCACCATCGCCGACCTTACAGGGAATGCCGTTCAGGATATTCAGATCGCAACCGCTATTTACGAAGGAATGATTCATGATAGAATTGATTAAACAAGCAGCACCAGCAATTTGCGGGTATATCCGTCGTACCCCCATGGAGAAATCGCTTCCGCTTTCCGAGATCTTGGGAACAGAAGTCTACCTTAAATGCGAACATCTTCAAGTAACGGGATCGTTTAAAATTCGTGGCGCCTGTTTCCGTCTATTGCAGATGACTGCTGAAGAGAAGAAAAAGGGCGTCCTTAGCTGTTCAGCAGGCAATCATGGTAAAGCGCTTGCCTATATGTCCCAAAAATTAGGAATCAAAGCAACGATATTTGTACCCAGCCAGGTCGATCCCAGCAAGTTAGCAGGTATCATTGCTTACGGGGCGGAAGTTATTCGTGCGCCATGCATTGGCTACGATGAAACGGAACATCTGGCAAAAGATGAGGCGCGAATGAGAGGGATTCCTTTTATTTCTCCCTTTGATGATGACTGCGTGATGGCAGGGAACGGTGGTACTTTGGCAATGGAGATCATTAAAGATGTTCCCGATGTGAAGATGATCCTGACGCCTGTTGGTGGCGGCGGCCTTTGTGCGGGCCTTTGCTGTGTCGTAAATGATCATAATCCCACTATTCAGGTGATCGGGTGTCAGCATGAAGGATCGCCGGCATTACACCTATCTTTGCAGCGTGGAGAAGCGGTAACGCAATTGCCGCCTTTTAAGACGCTGGCAGCAGGCGTTGAGGGCGGCATCGGAGCGCGCTGTTTCGATCTGATAAAATCGCGCATCGCAGGATGCTGTCTTGTCGATGAGGACTCCATCATTGATGCGGTGCGCTGGTGCCTAAAGCATCACCAATATTTGATCGAACCTTCGGCAGCGGTAACCCTTGCTGCCATTCTGAACGGAAAAGTCGGTGATGTTAAAGGACCTATTGTCGTCATCCTCAGCGGTAGGAATGTCAGTATAGAATCAGTCAAAGAAATATTACGCTAAATCGATGTCGTTCCAATACCAAACATACTGATGTATTCGGCAATGGCGTTTAGCCAGTAATGGGAGTCGCTGATCATCTGCTTCACCATTAATTTATACCCTAGACATACGACAGTTAGACCCAACAGGGACTTAAGAGGCATGCCGAGGAAGGTGATCTGCACTTGCGGGGCCAGACGGTTGGCAAGGCCAAGGAACGAGTCTGTCATCAGGATCGCTATCAGTGCAGGCGTTGCCAGCTGTACTGACATGATCATCACCTGATTGAATAGCTTGATCGACGCATGCCAAGATAGCGAATCGCGTGCGAAAAAGGCGGGATTGAAAAACTTATCAGGAGGGATCAGCTCATACGAGGTCATGATCGCATCAAGAAAAAGAAAGGGACCGTCGATCAGGAAAAAAATATACACCAGCGACATATTGAAGAGGGTACCGAGCGGCGACGATTGGTTTTGAATCGTCGGGTCATTGACCTGTAAGCTGGCGCCCCCGCGCTGATGGTCGATAAGCATCCCCGCGCTTTGCGCAATGATAAAAGGTAAGCTCATCAGCGTACCGAGAATAATCCCAATGAACATCTCTTTAATGACATACATCAGCAAGATGAAGTTGAAGTTCGGTGGAATGGTCGTTACAGTCAGTAGCCGGGGAAGGAAGATGGTAAACAGCGATAACGCAAGAGCGATCTTAACGGGGTGCGGAAGCACGCGCGATCCAAGGAACGGCGACAGCGCAATGATAGGCAGCATGCGACCAAAGAAAATAAACAGCATGGAAAGCAACAACAATGGGTTGTCGTAGAAAACGCTGCTAATAAAAATGTCGAGAAAGATGCTCATACATTAACCCGATCCAAGGCTCCATTGCGGAAAGTGGGTAAAGATGTTCATGGCAAAGGACATGATCTGCGCTCCCAGCCATCCTCCCATAAACATCAGTGTTAGGGTGACCGCAACAAGTTTAATGGTGAAGGAAAGGGTCTGCTCCTGGATCTGTGTCGCAGCTTGAAAGATGGCGACCAGAATACCAAAAAACATGCTGACCAAGATCGGCGGCGCCGATAGCAACAAAATCAGCAGCAGGCCTTGGTAGGCTAGCTGGACAACTTGAGTTTGAAACATGGCACGCTACCTCACTTAGCGGAATGTATTAACAAGTCCTTCGATCAACAACGTCCATCCGTCGAGCATCACCAGCAGGAACAGCTTCAGCGGCATCGAAATGGTGACGGGCGAAAGCATCATCATTCCCATGGCCAACAAAATATTGGAAGTGACCAGGTCGATGACGAAAAACGGAATGTAGATGAGTACTCCGATCTCGAAGGCGTCCTTCAGCTGGCTAGTGATATAGGAAGGAACGAGAATCATGAAATCATCGGGCTTGAGGTTCTCGCGATGCTGCTCAGGAAGAACGCGGTATGCCATCCGGAAGAAAAGAGCATGGTGCTTAACGGAAGAGTTGCGTTTGAGGAATTGGCGCAGAGGTTCTTTGGCCTCATCGGCGATGCGGATAACGTATGTGGACGACCCTGGAGACACTAGCGAGTCAGGGGCTTGATAGCGGGCAATGGCGCCTTGTGCGACATCATACATTTCCACAGCGGTGGGGTACATGATGAAGAGGCTGAGAAGAAAGGCGATGCCGTTGATGATTTGGTTAGGGGGTGCTTGCTGCACGCCTAGGGCGTTTCGCAGCAACGACAGCACGATCACCATCTTCATAAAGGAGGTAAGGATCATGATGATGAAAGGGAGCAGAGCAAATATCGAAAGAGCGACAGCCTGCGTAATCAGCGAAGGGCGCTCGAAATTATCGAACGGTGCATAGATGTCTTTTTTGATCTCTTCTTGGATCATCTTGGTGCGCTCTTCAGCGGCGCGTCTGATGATTTGCCGCTGTTCGAGAGGAAGAGGGAGATTCTTTTCGACTTCAGAGGGGATATCGTCTTGAGAAAATAATTGCTCCGGACTGACCCATAATACTGCAATCGCTGCGAGCAGCATCAGCATTGTTCTTAAATTCAAAATGTTAGGACAGCGCATCGTCATGATACAACCTTAGTGGACAGTTTCTTTTTGTTTGACTAACTGCTCAAAAGCTTTTTCTAACACTAGCCATTGGTTTTCCAATTGGGCATTGATGATGCCGCCTTCGGTCTCGATCACGCAACCGCCGGGAGTGATATCGTCGCGTTCTCTCAACGACAGAACCTCGATGCTTTCAAAAAGATTTTTGAGGTCTTGTCGATGCTGTTCGAGAGTGTCGAGGTCGCTGCGGTTAACATAAATGGTGATCTTTTTATGTTGGATGACAGGCTGCAGTGCCTTTTTGACGATATGGTAGATCGCTTCTTGAGAAGCTGCGAGGTGCTCGCCGACGATCTTTTGCGCTGCCTTAAGGGCGATAGGAGCGAGTACCCTGTTAAACTCTTCACTGACTTTGTGGCGCTCCTGCTCAAGAAAAGCGATTTGTTTGGCCCATTCTTCAAATCCTGCAGCATAACCGTCGAGATACGCTTTCTCTTTGATCTCTTCACAATCTTTGGCAACAGTAATCTTATACTTTTCCGCATCCTCTTTGACAGCACGAAGAATTTCAGCAGAATCGCATAACTTTGAAAACTCATCGGCGGGGATCACTTTCGTATCAGGTGCGCCGTGAACGCTGTCGTCGTGGATCAGGGTAAATAGTTTTTTACTCTTATTCACTTTCGCCCTTAGGTTTTAGATGGTTCATTGTCCGCAATACCTGTTGCTGGAGGATCGGCGTGACATTGGGAATCTCTTCGCTATTGTAGCATCTCATGAGAATTTTTCCTCTTCCCGTATCGAGAATATGTGTCAGGTGCCATATAAGCTCCTTCTGTTGCCCGCAAAGAGCTTTACCTAAGCGGAACAGCCCGCGCAAATGGAGCAATTCTCCCAATCTACCGCAGTCGCCGTTCCATTGGTCAAGGTCGAGTTCAGACATCGACAACTGTTCGCTATATTTCTGACATCGTCGCATGAATTCGATTTTTTTCGGGGTCAGACAATTGAAAATGTTTTTTAATTTTACTTTGTCGACAATATAACGTGCTTTCTCAGCAAGATCATAAAGTCCGAGATAGTCGATCAGCATCATCAGCTCTTTCTTGCTCCATGATAGCAAGGGGGTTAACTCGTTGCTATCGAGAAGTTCGCGGGGCAGGCAATCTTTTTCTGCCGTTAAAGGCAGAAGTAAGCGATTTAACAGGAATTTTCTTGTTATCGGAGGGAGCGAAGTTTCCGATGCCTTGATTTTTAACAGCTTGCCTAGCCGCTGTCGTTGGTTATCTGGGAAGGCTGAAAGAAAAAGCTGTTGCTGCTCAGGAGTATATTTTTCAAGAAGGGGAGCTATCCAGGAGTAGTGAACGCGTACGGCATATTGATAAGGTTGCTGCAGAAGGGCAGCAGTATTGCTGCTGCTTACCTCTAAAGCTCGGAGCTCTTGCAATTCTTGTTCAGGGAGAAGCTGGGCCAGCGAATCCAGCGAACCGCCATGGTAGCGGTTCATGAATAGCTTCAATACCATTTTGCTTCGCGGACTCATCGACATCTATGCTTTTGTCCCGTATTACTCTTCTTCTTCCTCTTCGTCAAGTTCACCTTCAAATTCGGCATCGACCGCTGCGTCGGAGATATTTTCATCAGGTTCGCTTGATGCAGCTGTTTTTTCTTTCTTTTCAGGTTGTTTTTCAGCGTTTTTTTCTTTCTTTTCAGAGCTATCTTCCCCTGCTTCACCCTCTTCACCAGAGATCGGTTTTAGTGTGAAGAGCTTCTTCAGACCGCCATGGCTTTCAAGTAGAGGGAATAGCTTCCATCCTAACCAGATGAAGGCAAGGATGCCGAGGAGCAGGACGACAACCATCGAGAAGAAAACAATACGGAAACGTGTTACGGATTCTTTAGCAATTACCATGCCCCAGATGTTTACATACTGTTTGGCCTCTTCAGTATTGGCGAAGCCGCCGACGGGGTAGTCGCTATAGCGAGCACGATCCAGGATGAGGGTGACATTGTCATACTTGAGACCCGTGACACTGCCGGTCACAAGGCGGCGGATCTTAGTCGCCAAGTGTGCATTAGGATTGTCCAGGACGCCGGAATGTTTGACATAAACAGATGCGGTGATATCCTCTTTTTTCTTTCCCGGATTGAGCGGATCGTCTTCAGGAAAAGAGATCTGCACTTCGGCATCAAGGACGCCATCGATTTTACGGATGGTGCTGGCTATCTGTTCCGCAAGGCCTGCCTGGTAACGGATCTTCTCTTGCATATCTGTTGGAACGAGGCCGACATTAGAGAAAATGTTCAGAAGATTTTGACCTCGACGTCGGGGAAGGCCGCTTTGATTTAGCTCAGACATCGCTTCTTTTGAGACGTCGTTATCGACGGCAATGTCCCATAACACTTGCTTTTGCGGTCCTGAGCCGGTACCTTCAGTGTTTTGTACTTTGCCAGCTTCAATGCCTTTGCTTGCAAGGAACACGATGATCTCGTTTGCCTCTTTTTCATCTAAACCATGGACGATGGTTTTCCTCGAATCGCAGCTCGTTAATAGGGGAAGGCAGAAACAGAGCAAAAGAAGAGGAAGAAAATTTTTCTTGAAAATTCTAGGGATTGCGGCATTTAGCATGACAGAGTCCTTAGGTAGCGTCATAAAATTCCGGTATTTTCATCGTAACAGAAAGAACAATAAAGATAAAAGTAAATGTAACGAGATAATAGTAAGAGTAATTTATAATTTAATATCTTGCCCATGAGTTACAGATGCATTTGATGTCATCCTTGACCATGTCAGGAGTGCTGCGGTCGTCAAGCATCAAGCGAAAGTCAGCCTGTTCATCAGGGTCGGTCAGCCCTTCACAGGCTAGGGCAAGGTAGTTGGCTAATGGTATCGCTTGGCGGAACTCCAGGTTTTGGAGCGTTTTCAGACAGTAGGAGGCAACGTCGCTATCTTCTTTGAAGTGGATCAGTGCAATAGCCGCTTTTTCATTGTCTTCGGTGATCGGATGGCTGCTGACGATCTTGAGTAGAAAATCTTTTGCCGGCTTGCCGATTTTTTTTAGGGCGAATAGAGCTATCTCTTCGCTGAACAGATCCGAGGAGCCGATCATTTCGAACAGCGGCATGATCGCGCGTTTGTCGCCCATCTTTTCCAAGCAGTGGAGCGCAGCAAGGGGCGCCAGACCGTATCCCGGAAAGAGAGGATCGTAGAAGTCTTCGGCGCGAATCAGTTCGATCAGAGCGGGAACGGCAGCATCGCGGTGCTCAACGAGAGCATCGATCTCGGCGTTGGGGACCTCTTCTTCGCTGAGGATCAGGTCACTGATCAGCCGTGAAATAACATTGCTTTCTTTGTCGGACTCGTAAATGTTTTGGAGTTTTTGGTATGCTGCTCTTGCGCGGGCGATTTTTTCGGCATCAGCTCCGGTGAGCATCAGCGGGGCCATGTTTTTGTTCATTGCACGTTCGATAGCAGCAAGCTCGATGATCCTGTTAAGCTCGAAATCTTTGGATACCCCTTTACCTCCTTGTTCATAGTAGGCGATCATTGTGGCGAAATCGCCGCTAAAGTGTGCTTCGCGATGCATCAGGATGGTGGTGTCTACAGCGTTAGCGACAGGCAAATCTTCAGGAAGTTGATTACTCATAGGTGTTAACCTTTGTTACGAATCTTTTCGATGACCATATCGGCATTATAGCTGGACCGGATAAATGGACCGCAGTACATCTGCTTAACTCCGGTACGGTAGCCGTACTCTTCATAGTGTTTGAAGAGTGCCGGTGTGATGAACTCTTTCACTAACAGCTTCTTGTGGTTGGGTTGTAAATATTGTCCCATGGTGATGATGTCGCAGCCTATGCTATGGAGGTCGCGGATCGCCTCTTCCACCTGTTCTTGTGTTTCGCCAAGCCCAAGCATGAGCCCGCTTTTAACGAACATGCCATGCTCTTTGGCAAATGCGTGAGCATGACGCAAGATCTGCAATGAGCGATCATAAGTAGCTTTGTTGCGAACGCGATGCGTTAATGCGCGTACGGTCTCGAGGTTGTGATTGAAGATTTCCGGTCTCGCATTAAGAACGATGTCTAGAGCGCTGTAGTCCCCTTGAAAGTCAGAGGTAAGCACTTCCACTGTGATACTGGGGTCAATACCACGGACTGCTTCGATCACATTGACGATATGTTCTGCTCCCTGGTTGGGGAGATCATCGCGCGCTACCATGGTGATGACTACGTGTTTCAGACCGAGCTTTTTCACGGAGTCGGCAACGCGTTCCGGTTCGTCGGCTTCCAAGGGTTTAGGCGCTTTATTGAAGTCAATATCGCAGAAGCCGCAAGCACGGGTACACTCCTTGCCCATAATGAGGAAAGTCGCTGTTTTCTTCGACCAGCATTCAAGGAGGTTAGGGCATTTCGCCTCTTCGCAGACGGTATGCAGTCGGTTGTCACTGATGACGTTGCCGGTTTTCTTTAGATTGCCGCCTTTAGGCAGTTTGCGATGCAGCCATGAAGGAAAGCGTCCGCGGCCGACAGCGCCTGTGCTGTCATCGACCTCCGGATTATCCGGTAGAATGTTCAGCTTGTTTTTTTTCACCTTGGGACGCGTATCAAAGCGGTCGGATTGCAACATTGGCTATGCCTCCATGTGCGCCGGGCTGCGCTTTTTCGCTTTTGGAGGGATATGCAATGGTGTTTCATTGGCAACGAGCGCCGCTTCCAGCCACACCTCGGCGATGGTGGGATGGGCGTGGATAGTATCGGTAATGCTTTCGATGGTCATTTCATTGGCGATTGCCACACCCATCTCCGCTACCAATGTTGCCGCTTGGTAACCGACCACTTGCGCACCAAGCAGCTGACCGGTGTCTTTGTCGGTGACGATCTGAGCAAATCCTTCGGTTTCGAGTGTCGCTTGCGATTTGCCGAGCGCTTGGAAAGGGAAGGCGCCGACAGTGGCATTGTAACCTTCTTCGATTGCTTGTTCAAGGGTGAGGCCGACGGTGCCGATTTCCGGATCGGTAAAAATTACGGACGGTACCGCATTGTAGTGCATATGCGCTTCGACACCACAAGCGTTGCTCGCAGCGACAAGACCTTGATGGGAGGCGACGTGTGCCAACCACCAGCGCGATGCGATGTCGCCTATCGCGTAGATGCCGGGGACATTGGTTTCCATTTTATCGTCAACGCTGATGAGGCCATTCTCTTTGACAATGACTCCACTATTTTCCAAGCCGATTCCTTCGGTATTGAGTGAGCGTCCGACAGCGACGATGGCGATGTCGGCATTCATTGTTTCGCCTCCGGCAAGTCTTACGCAAACACCCTCTTTCGTTCTGTCGATCCCTTCGACCATCGCTTCTGTGCGGATGCCTATCCCTTTCTTTTTAAAAGCTTTAGTTAGAGCTGATGAAACGCTTTTGCACTCCATCGGAATCAGAGTCGGCATCATCTCCAGGATGGTGACTTCTACATTGAATTCGCGATAGAGGGATGCAAATTCACAGCCGATGACGCCGCCTCCAACGATCACGATGCTTTTCGGAAGCTTTGTCAGTTCCAATGTCGAAGTGGAATCGAGGATGCGTTCATGGTCGAAAGGAAATGCGGGGATGTTGCGCGGCTCCGACCCTGTAGCAATGATGATCTTATCGGCGCGGAGAAGAGCGTTTTCTTCTCCGGTGACTTTGATCTCATTCGCAGAGATAAATTTACCGAATCCACGGAACAGGGTAATATTGTTGCTTTTGATCAGTGTCGTCAGTCCGGAACGTACCTTGCCGACAACCTGATCTTTTCTTTCTGCCATTTTTCCAAAATCGAAAGAGGGATTTTCGACGTTGATCCCATATTCCGCAGCGTGGATCACTTTGTTCCAAATCTCTGCGTTGGCGATCAGCGCCTTCGATGGGATGCATCCTCGGTTCAAACAGGTGCCGCCCAGCTCCTTAGCTTCAACCAGTGCGACCCTCTTCCCATGTTGCGCTGCTTTGATCGCTGCGGGGTAGCCGCCAGGGCCTGCACCGATGACAATGATATCAAATTCTTGAGCGGTTGCGGTCATATAAACACCTTGGATTCAAATAAACAACGTCCAGATTACCATACTTGTCCTACAGACGCAAGACCATCATTTCTTGTTAAAGAGATTGCATTTGATGCCGAAGTTGCCACGCTCGCGCCAGCCAATATAAAAGTCGCTGCTTCGATGAGGGCAGTGCTTAATCCTCAGCGAGATAAATGGCTTCCATCCGTGAAGGGCAATGAACAAAGAGCTGCAATCGCTGGGGAAGTTCACGCCGTTGCATGATCGGTAGCGTCCTATGCAGAATCTCTGCGGCGATATTTCTAACAGCGTTACTTCGCTGTTTTGGCAATGCGCGCTTCCGATGACGTAAAAGCAGAAATTATGGAGCGGATTGCGCAGGTTCCAGCGCAGCGCCTTGTTGATGCAGTTGTGTTGGGAGCAGCGGTAGGGCGGCTTGCAGCATTCGCCGAAAAGACCATCGTCGTCATTACCGAAAAGCGCCCACATTGCCCAGTGTGGGAGGTCGTAGCATCGGATCTGGCAGCGGTGCCGTGGAATGACGGTATACAGGGGATGAGGAGCAGCGCAAAAATGCGAAGTAGGTACTTTGTACTGCGCGCAGCCCGTGAGCAAAAAGATAAGGAGTAAAAGAAAAGTATAATTCTTTGTCAATAGAAATGAAATTTTCTCTTGCAAGAAATCCTTGTATTAGGTGTTATCATATTTAGGATATTTATAAACTAAATCGCAAGTTTCTTCAACATCAGCGCATGTTTCGAGGTGATCATGTGTGGGTAGGCAGGCAATGACAACCAAACCCAAGAAAAAGCTTTGTTGGAATTGTGAGGGTAGTGTGACCTTTGAAGAGGAAAACTGCCCTTATTGCGGCGTCTACCTCAGTCCCAGCTCCCCATCGGACTTCAATGATGCTTCCGGCCTTATGCCTCCTTACCGTATAGACGATGACGCGGAAGAAGAGGAACTCCCTCCACCGCCGTACAAACAGGATGAGGTTAGTGAAGCTGAGTCTATTGAAGAAGCTGATGGATCTGGAGATTTGCGCGCTGTTGTCATTCCTCTGTCGCTTTTGCTTTCGGGCTCGGTATTTTTTCTTTTTGGTCTTGTTCTCCTCCTTTTTTCCAATAATGGTACTTTTACACTCAGTTGGAGTACGGCATTTTGGTATGTGTACTTTGCAGCAGGGGTGGTGATGTTGTTTTTTGGATGGCGTGCATTGCATGCTCTTAAGGACTGAGAAAAAAACCGGTACGTTCCAACCCTTCGCCAAAATCTTTTGCCTGAATTGGATGAAGATTTTGCGATCCGCGATTTTCCAATAACCATTCTGCATTACCCTTCTCCCATAGGTATGTTCCTCTTTCGATCATCAGCTTCTGCGCTTCCGGACTTAATAAATCGTAGGTCGAAGGAAGCTCCTCGTCTACCTCTTTTATTAAGCAGGGGAAAACTGTTAACAGGAGTTTGCGGAGCGGTTTTACTTTCCGGGGAAGGTGAGCGTACAGGAAGATCTGACCGGGATGGCCTTTGCGCCGCGCGCGTATAGTTTCAAAAGACTGCATGCCGCCGGCACCGGTGAAGATTGCATCGGAGTAATGATCCATGGGGGCTTTTTCTTCATCATCTTGATACCCCAAGGGAAGTACTTTGATATGTGAAGGGAGATTTTCTGCTTTGATCTCTTCGGCAAGCTGTTTGAACAAAGTGTTTCTCTGTGGAGTATGTCGTCCGCAGCAAACGAAAAGGACGACAGGCGTTGTATATTTTTTAGCTTTCTCGATGAAAGAAAAAACGGCCTCTTTGGTTCCGTCGATCGGCGCTTGGCTGCCGATCGACATCATGCAAATTTTGCAACCGGGATCAATGGTGATTTTGGCACACTTGTCTTCATTTACTTCAAGGGATTTTCCTAGCAATTGCTCGATGGAACTCTTCTCTTCATCATTGTTGATTTTGATTGCGAAGTTCTCGGGGCGTGGTGGTTGGTAGCTGAGTGGCAGCCGGTGATAGGCGGGGCGTACGGGGCCGGTATCGAAGTATTCGACTTCATTAGGGGATAAATGGAATTTTCTCTTCCAGAAACTATTCTTCCGCTTTTGAAAGTCTTCTAGAATTTCATCATCTTTTTTTGTATATGGGGCCATGCTGTAAAGTTTGAAAATTTTACGATCACCCTCGCTAAGCATCCGGATCGGCGCGGCAAAGTGTTCGGAGCGTGTTGGAAAGTCAGTCAGCACTTTGTACACTTTGATGTTTCTTCCCTGTATCCAGTTGGCAAGACGTGCGGCGGTGACAGAGGCTTTTGTTCCAAGAGGCTGTGCATCAAGTACATGTGTGATTTTTTTGTTAAAAATAAGTTTAAAAAAAGTGAGAAGAAAAACAAGAGGAAAGAACAGAATGACTTCTCCAATTTTCTGTAGCGAAACGATCATTTTAATTCTTTCAGGATTGCCGCTCTTCCGGGCGTTGTTGAAGATACTGGCCAAGTCTTTACCGATCACTTCGTATGTGTGAAATGTGCAATCGGGATTGTCTTTTTTAATCGCTTTGAGAGCTTCTGTGTGGCCGCTCCCTCCTTTATTATCAAGGGCGAGAACCACATCGCTGTTGTTGAATCGAATAGGGAATTGAGTTACGGTCATGCGCGTTATTTCTCAGAAATGATATGTTATGAATCTTACAGTAACTCTTTATGGAATTCAAGAAGGGGTATGTCATTTTTAATTCTTCAGTTGCGCTATTGACTTGAATTAATATTAGATATTGTTATCAAAGGATAAAAGAGGCTTTTTTCGCATTTTCCCCTCTTTCAAATGCTTTGATTTTAGTTTGCTTTACCAAATATATCTTACGAGCTGCTTGCAAAATGATTTGGGGCGTTTTTCCTGCAATTTTCCGTCTCACTTCGTGCTCGTTCTCGCAAACTGTCATCAGTTTGCGTCGAACTCCGCTCTTTGTGAGCCACAAAATTGTTAGAAAAACCACACCCAACGAATTTTGCAAGCAGCTCTTACGAAAAAGGATTTTTATCTTTTGAAAACACGACCTATTCCGAAAAACTTCTGGATTCTAACTTTCAGCACCCTTATCCTTATATCATAACTTTGTTCTGAAATTGAGTCATTCCCGGGAACGGTTCAAGGAAATAGGACAATACGTGGAAAAACGAGGAGGTCCTCTGCATTACTGCGGCGATTTCCCTTATCATTCTTGTTGTCGAGATGAGCGCGGCAGCGATCAAGATGAAAGCTAACGTTGTGTTGATGGCAACATTAGACTACAGAAGAATCTGAGCACCGTGTAGTGCTGCTCACAGAAGTAATAAACTCTATGAATTACAACAGAGAGAAATTTGATGACCGAAGCAAAGCAAGGACATAAGGTAAAAGTGAATTTCACGGGAAAGCTGGACGATGGGTCTGTATTCGATACGTCGACAGGTAAAGAACCGTTGGAATTTACGATCGGTGGTGGGCAGATTCTGCCGCATTTTGAAGAGGCGGTCGTTGGAATGACTATCGGCGATAAGAAGACATTTAAGATCAAAGCCGACGATGCCTATGGCCCTCACCGTCCCGACCTCATTGTCGAGGTGCCGAAGGATCGTCTGCCGGAAGGATTGTCTCCGGAGCCTGAGCAGTATCTGCAGTTGGATCAAGGAAACGGTGTCGTGATTCCTGTCCGCGTTGTCAGCGTGACCGACAGCACAATTACGATCGATGCCAACCATCCTCTTGTCGGCAAGGATCTGACTTTCGAAATTGAGCTGATTGAAGTTGTCTAAGATAGAGAGTTGATCAGCGACATGCATGCCGATCGATATGCCGATCCGAACAGATTGTAGTGGTTAAGATAGTGATACAGTTGATATAGCCGATGTCGCTCATCAAACCCAGCTGCTTTGGGGATGCTTTCATGGTATGCATGATAAAAAGTTTCATGAAACCCGCCGAACATTGCAGCGATGCTTAAGTCTGCTTCATGATGACCATAATAGGGGGCCGGATCAAAGATGACCGGCTCGCCCTTTGAGTCTGCAGCTGTGTTCCCTGCCCAGAGGTCGCCATGGATTAGACTGGGGGCGACTGTCATTCCGGAAAAGAAAGCTTCGATCCTGTAGAGCAGAGCTTCTCCTGCTTTTCGCAATGCTGTATCGCCATGGACGTTCTCGGTCATCTCTAACTGAAACAGTAGCCGATTGTCCCGGAAGAAAGCAATCCAGTCCTGGTTCCATCTGTTTGGCTGCGGGGTCGTTCCAATAGTGTTATCGATATTGAATCCAAAACGGTCGGAGCCCCGATGCAAGTGAAGAGCTGCCAGCTGCTCTCCGAGCTTCTGCTGCGAAGATGCCGTGTGCGGCATTAGGGGAATATATTCTAAAATAAGGAAGTTGTTCTCGTAGTGGAATGGGATTGGAACACGCACAGTTTCAGTAGCGGTAATGGCTTGGAGGCCGTATGATTCGGCAGCGAACATACCTTCGGGGGCGTTGGTGTTGACTTTGACAAAGAAGTCTCCTTTGTCAGTGTGTTTGACTGTTGTCGCATTAAGCATTCCAGAGATGAGGGGGCCGCCGGCGATCACCTTACATCCTAACCGCTCTCTAAGTGCTTCATCAATAGCGTTTTCTATCAATATGTTTCCTCTTACCTCAAAATGCTCTATGATGAGTCTTTTAAGGAGGTCCTAATGAAAAGCTTTCTTTTACCTTGTTTGCTATTTTTTGTAATCGCTGGCGGCATCGGTACTGAAGCCACCTGTTATAAATGCGAAATGATCCGCGAAGAGAACAAAAACCTTCCTCCTCCGGAGTATGAATTTTATGACGAGTATCTCGAATCGTTGAAGAAGAAAAAGGAGGCCATTGCTGAGCACGTTCAAGAAGAAAGTGAATGAAAGGTATCCAGTTGTTTTCTTTCAATCAAAGCCTTACGCTGCTCTGCGCTCATGAGGTTCAATGCATTTTCAAGGGTTTCGTCCGATAAGTAACCAAGCTTTCGCAATTCACGGATATTAATAGGTGATAAAAGGTAGAGGACGGCCTTCCATTGTGTTGGTTCCATGAGTTTTGCTGCTATATTCATGAAGCATGAGCGGATCGGCATGGAGGCGACAAGCTTGCATTGAAGAAAATTTCTATTGCGTATCGCCCGACTTAGATCGTTTAAATTATTTTTCCAATGGTATTTTAGTGTCAGCAAAAGATGCCACTCTGTCGTTTTTTCTTTTAGAAAGGTAGGGTCTTCAACGACAGGGTTAATTAAATCATCCTTCATACGGTCATTCATTGAAAGATAGATGTTTTTAGCTTCTCGCCAGGTCGGAGCAGTTCGCACTAGATTGATCAGCATTTCAACATTAATTCCATAGATCGTTTTAAGTAACTCTTTCTTTAGTGGCGTGGAAAGGAATGGATATATTCTCTTTTTCATTAGGATATTATGTTTGTAAGAATCTAAACATGTTTCTTCATGCAGAAGCGATCTTAAAATCTTTTTTCCACATATCGTACTGTTGCCGATGTTGTCCTTATAATGGCGAGATAGATATCTAATACATCTAACCTTAATGGTATCCGTTAGTTGGGGGAATTTGTCAGGTTGATAGTATAATCCTAATAAAAGAGAGTCTATAAAAGCTCGTCTGGCAATAATGGTATCCGTTAGTTGGGGGGATTTGTCAGGTTGATAGTATAATTCTAATAAAAGAGAGTTCGTAAAAGTTCGTCTGGCAATTTCTGTTATTGCCTCGGCGCTGCACCATTCCAGTTCGTCAGGTCCGTAAGAAAGTAGTATTTCTGTGGGTAACTGTCGGATCTCTTTTACTGAAAGTTGATAAATTGACAATTCATAAGGTTCATGAAAATTGCGAGGGGTTGGAAGATGTGCGTTTTTGCTTCCCGGCTCGTCTGTGAGTGTCTCTTTGCCGCGAAATGACATAGCCCTGATTAGGGGCTTTCGCGGACTAGGTGGAAACGAGGAGGAAGAAGATGTTCCTGAGGTGGAAGAAGATGTTCCTTGGCTGTAAGAGCTATAAATTGTCATAAGCATCTAGAAATTAGGAGCTGAAAATTACTAGAAAGAGGTGAAAATTGCAAGACTTTATTAAAGCTGGTATGATCAATAGTAAGATGCTAGTTACCTACCCTGAGCCGGATGCGTCATCTCTGTATCGTCATTATCACCGTTTGGTCGTTGTTGATCATCATGGATGCCGCCGTACATATACAATTGCAGAATTTGAGCGCCTGACAGGGATGCGCTATCTTTCGCATCTCGAATTTACCAGCAAGGCCGTCTATCATGAAGTTGCTGAACAATGCCAAAGATGTATAGTTAACAAAACCGTTTCGCAAAAAGCAATATCGGTGGGAGTGTCTTATGCTGATCAGATATACAAAGGTTTTGTCAATGCTGTTGAGATTCGCTGGATTGACGCTAACATTGGTTATGGTCTGTTTGCAGCGAAAGAGTGTGCCCCTGGCGAGTTTGTTGGCGAATATGTAGGCTGTGTCCGTAAGGTTCCTTGTATATTTGGCGGTGTCAACGAATACTTCTATCGTTATCCTTTATATCGTACAGGATTTTTCGTTTATGCCATTGATGCCAGCTCCCAATGTAATGAAGTAAGCTTCATCAATCATGGAAAAGAAAACGCCAACTGCGAGGCTGTTGTTGGCGTTGCCCGCGGCTTGTTCCACGTTTGTATCCGGACGATTCGCCCTGTCCATAAAGGGGAGGAATTTCTCTTCGATTACGGTTCAAGTGCGGCGACTACCGATGCATAGTCAGGCTCTTGCGTAATCTCCGGAACTAGCTCTTTGTAGATGATCTTGTTATTCTCATCCAAAACAAAAGCGACGCGAGAGCAAAGACCGGTCAACGGTCCATCGACCATCATAAGGCCATGGTCGGTGGGAAAGGAACTGCGGAATGCCGATAGCGTGACAACATGATCCAACCCTTCGGTAGTACAGAAGCGGCGTTGTGCAAAGGGAAGGTCCATGGAAATATTTAGTACGACCACATCGTTACGTCCTTTTAGCTTTTCATGGAATGCGCGGACAGAGGCGGCGCAGACATCGGTGTCAAGGCTGGGGAAGATGTTCAAAATTTTTTTCTTTTTTCCAAAATGCGAAAGAGACACATCGTTAAGGCTGCCGTCAACAAGAATGAAGTCTGAAAAGGACTCTCCTACATCGGGAAGATGGTTGTTGGTTTGAACCGCTTTGCCTTTGAAGGTAATAGTACTCATGTTAGCTCCTTTGTCGTTATTTACCGCTATGCTATTCTTTGATAAGCTGAAAAGAGAATAATTTACAATAGGGGACAACGATGCAAAATGGTGCGGCGGTTTATCTCGATACTGCAAAAACAGCTGCATTGGCTGCGGGCGAGACTTTAATGGGATATTGGGGCAAAGTACGTGAGATCCGTGAGAAAAGCTTTGCCGGCGATCTGGTAACTGAAGCAGACAATGCCTCTGAAGAGGTGGTCATAGAGCAAATCAGAGGGCGTTATCCTTCACACTCGATCATTTGCGAAGAGTCAGGGATGCATGAGATCGCCGGCGCCGAATATCTCTGGGCTGTTGACCCTTTGGATGGGACCACAAACTATGCCCATCACCATCCTCTTTTTTGTATTTCGATCGCCCTTTTGCATCATGGCAAGCCGATCGTTGGTGTTGTTTACAATCCGGTTTATAAGGAAATGTTTCATGCGGTGCAAGGACGCGGTGCTTTTTTAAACAGCGAGCCGATTACCGTTTCATCATGTGATGAATTGTCGCGATCGCTCCTAGCTACCGGATTCGCTTACGATCGCCGTGACACTGACGATAACAACTATCCGGAGTTTTGCGCTCTGACAAGCCGTACTCACGGAGTGCGGAGATGTGGATCGGCGGCGTTGGATCTTGCCTACGTGGCATCGGGACGCCTTGACGGATTCTGGGAGCGCGGCCTGAATGTATGGGATATTGCTGCAGGGATTGTTCTTGTTGAAGAAGCGAAAGGCAGTATCTCTTCATATGAAAACGGCGCTATCGACTTGATGTCGGGAAGAATATTGGCAAGCAACGGAAAAATACATGCCCAAATGAGCAAGGCGCTACAGGAAGCGGGACTCCTTAGGAAATCGCTTCCGCCTCTTTAGGGCGTTTGTGGAGCAGGTGCATGGCCGACAGCATCAGAAAGCTGGTTCCCAGCGCCGTTACCGCGCAGATGATAAGCATCGTGGTCGGCGATCCTTCAGCTAAAATACCGGTGATGAGAAAAGCCAGCGACGTACCGACAAAGGCAGGAACTGCATAAAGCCATTGTGTCCTAACATGGTCCATGTGATCGCAGCCCGCACTTGTAGTTGCCATGATCGTTGTCTCAGAAATCAGCGAAATATGATCGCCGCATACCGCACCGGAGAGGATCGCCCCAAAAACCGGCAACAAAATCGGCATCTGCTCTAAAGATACAGGGGCTGGAACAGCCATCATATCCATAACCATCGGGAGCGCAATCGGAAATAGAATAGCTGCTGTCGCCCAGGAGCTTCCCAGCGCCAACGAGATCAGTGATGCATTCCAGAAAATGATGAGCGGAATCAGATAGGCAGGAATTGATCCCGATAGCAGCGATGCCAACCATTGTCCGGTATGCAGATCTTCACGCAGAAGTCCACCTAGCGTCCAAGAGAGCAACAGGATAGCGTTGACGGGCAGCATGAGCTTGATGCCGCCGGCAGCGACATTGATCATCGTTTTCAGCGGGAACATGCGGGTAGCGAGGTAGTACGCAACTGAAATTGCCATGGAGATGCCGCCGGCAGCGAACAGCACAGAAGAGATCGGAGCATTCTGCAAAGCGCCCACTAACGAACGGCTGCCACCGATGATGGAAGCATCTCCCCAGCTTAAAAGGAAGTAGACTGTTGCGATTAGTAACGTACCTAAAGGCATAAAGAAATCAATGATCGTCGCCGGCCGCCCTGTCTGATGATGGTCGGCAAGCTCTTCCGCATGCTCTTCTTTCCCACCGCGTAGGTTACCTGTCTCTTCGGCTATCTGCTCATGATCGGCCATCGTACCGAAACGCAAACCCAGCCTGACGACGAACCACATGGAAAAAACAAGCGTCATCGAGTAAAAGACATAAGGAAGAATATGAAGGTAGACATTGGAAGGGGTCGCAACTAACAAAGTGTGAGAGTCGCGATGCTCGGAGACACCATTTTCGGACAGGAAGCCGATAATTGCCGCTGCCCAGCTGGAGATAGGCGTGATGATGGCGATGGGCGCTGCCATGGAATCGGTTAAAAATGCCAACTTTGCCCGTGGGATGCGAAAGCGGTCAGTGACGTGGCGCATCACAGAACCAACCGTGAGGCTGCTAAGATAGTCGTCGATGCAAAGACAGTGCGATAAAATCAAAGAGCTTGTCTCGGCAGCTTTTTTACTTCGGATCGAATTCTCTGTGAAAGCGACAAAAGCAACGGCTGCATCGGAATAACGGATCATCTCGATCAGTATCCCTAAGGTGAATACAAAACCCATGATGAGGAAGTTGTTTCCTTCAAAGAGCCCCGAACTGATAATGACGGGGATATCGCTATTCTCCCAGAGGCGGCTGGTCCATAGAAGAGCGCTGTCGATCAAATGGCAGTCAGTAGCCAGAAAGGCGGCGCTTACAACCCCGGCAAATAGGGACATGACGATCCTACGCGTGGTAAAACCTAGAATAAAAACGAGCAAAGGCGGAATGAGCGACAGCCAGGACATTTGTAAGGTGTTGTTAGTTAGTTTACTGAATCATAACAAAGGAAAGTAAATAATTCAAGAGTTCAATTTCAAATAGTAATTATTATAATTATTTGTTGGGCTTTGCTTCTTCAACCGCATCTAGAGGAATGCATCCATCAAAAAGACGGTATTGCACCGGTCCAGGTCCCTTGCGCAGCTTGCCATATAAGCGATCGGGAGCAAGCTTGAGGATTATTAAATTGTCTTTGTCCTCGAATTCCTCGATCTGAAAAGGGAGCTCGTTTTCTGTGATCAGCAGAATCGTTTTATCATCTTGCTTTGGGACAAGCACTTCCGCAGACGATTGGCTGAGATCCCAGTCATCTTTGGTAATGATTTGATAGAAGCTGGTCGGCTGCTTCTGTCGGCTGTTCGCTTGTGAGTCGCTAATAATGAAGAGACAACAATATAATGTTAGTAGTGTGGTGGATATCAGTGAGATACGTGAACGCATACAGTACCTCTCTTTCCTTTCCTTCTCTACTTTCCGATCTACTTCAAGGGGGGTATTATGGCAATGTGTTTTTACCAACGGCCCGAGGCGCCACCGCCACCTCCCCTACCTCCGCCGAAACCACCGAAACCGCCTCCAGATGAATGGCTTCCGACATGCCAGCCTCTGCCGCTGCTCCATCCGCCGCCACCACCGCCGTAATAAGGATCGTTATTATCGCCACTTCTGTCAAAAATATATTTAATATGAAAGATGAGGAGAGTGAAAAATCCTGCAAGATAGACGATAGAGAAAAGGTAACTTCCTTTTGAAGCGGCATCATAAAATGTTGAGATGAGTATTAGCTGTAAGAAGAAGCTAAGCAGTGATAGGCCTTTTCTTCCTTTTCTCGTTACCGAATAGCTGATACTGAAGAAAAGCAGAGAGAGTAACACGACTGCACCGACCATTAATTCGTAAAGAGGTTCCGTAATTTCCTCATTTTTGATCTGAGAGGCAATATCCGGAGACATGGTATGGTCGATGATTGCTTGAACGCCTCTTTCTATACCGCGGGAATAATCGTTATTGCGGAAGTGCGGCACAATGGTATGTCGGATGATCCTGTCCGCCTGACTATCGGGGAGAAGGGGTTCGATACCATAGCCGACTTCGATTCTCAAGGTGCGGTCGTCAACGGCTACCAGCAGCAACACGCCGTTATCTTTCCCTTCTTTACCGATCTGCCATGTGTCGAAGAGGAGGCGTGCCCGTTCTTCGATAGGGAGACCGTCTGTGCTGTTGATCGTGACGACAGCAATCTCCGGACCATGCAGCTTACTGATATTTCGCAGCCTATCTTCCAAGCGTTGTTGCATTGGCGATGAAATCACGCTCGCGAAGTCATTAACATATCCGTATGGCTGAAGCGCCTCAGTTGCTGACAGCGATGAAATTAGCAGCAAAAATGCTGTGAAGAGCGAACCAAACCTCGACATGGCGGTGATTAGTCGAAGTTGACAGCGACAGGCTGTGTTGATGCTGTTTCCGCTTCAAAATAGTTTTCCTGAGAGAAAGAAAACACTTTTGCAATGTAATGCGCGGGGAACGTGCTGATAGACATGTTGTACTTAACGACTTCGTCGTTGTAGCGCTTTCTCTCGACACTGATACGGTTTTCGGTACCGGCAAGTTCTGTCATTAGCGCCTGCATCGTTTCGCTAGAACGCAGCTCTGGATAGCTCTCGGCGATCGCTAGCAGTTGAGCAAGACCTAGCTCGATCTCTTTTGTTTTTTCCATACGTTCTTTTGGCGATGCTGCACGAGAATACTCTGCGCGCGCTTCAGCAATGCCCTTAAACACATCGCTTTCATGTTTCATGTATGCTTTAGAAGTCGAAACCAAGTTGGGGATTAGATCATAGCGACGCTGATATTGCGTTTCCACTTGCGCCCACTGGCTTTGGATTTTGTTCTGTTGAATTGCGGCTCGGTTATAGATGCCGCCAACATAAAGCGCACAGATGGCGATGAAGAGAAAAATCATTCCTGATCTGATAGACATGTTTACCTCGCAAGGTTAAGAAATATAGTAACTTAGAAATCGATCATAACATAATTGATGTTTATTTAACCAAGAAAAGAGTTAATTCGCTATTGTTCTGACATGAAAAAATTTGAAACAGAGCTTACGCGCCAGCTAAATATCGAATATCCCATCATTTGCGGGGCGATGTACCCTTGCAGCAATCCTGAATTGGTCGCTGCCGTCTCGGAAGCGGGAGCTATCGGCATTGTTCAGCCCCTTTCGTTAACCTATGTCCATGGATATGAATTCCGAGAGGGGTTGCGATATATCCGTTCTCTAACAGAAAAACCTTACGGAATGAATGTGATTGTCGAGCGTAGCTCGAAGACATATGAAGAACGCATGGACGGCTGGATTACGATCGCTTTGGAAGAGGGATGCCGATTTTTTATCACGGCTCTTGGCAATCCCGACTGGGTTGTCAATAGGGTAAAGCCTTATGGCGGCATCGTCTATCATGATGCTACAGAGCGTAAATGGGCTGTTAAAGCTCTGGAAAAGGGCGTTGACGGGTTGATATGCGTTAATAATCGCGCCGGCGGGCACGCCGGTACGCGGTCTCCACAAGAGCTCTATGACGAGCTTAAAGATCTAGGCGTTCCTCTCGTTTGTGCCGGGGGCATCGGCGATGAGCGGGCATTTGCAGAAGCGTTGGAGATCGGCTATGCAGGGGTACAGATGGGCACACGCTTTATTGCTACAGAGGAGTGCCATGAGAAATCCAGTTATAAAGAGGCGATCGTCCATGCCGAACCTAAGGATATTGTGTTAACAGAGCGGGTGACCGGCATCCCTCTTTCCGTCATTAAAACCCCTTACGTCGAGAAAATCGGCACTCACGCCGGTCCGATCGCCCGTTTTTTTCTCCAAAACCGCATAACTAAGCCGTGGATGCGGATGTGGTACGCTTTTTGGGCTCTACGTCAATTTAAACGCATTACACAGAAGGGCGGCTCTACTAGGGACTATTGGCAAGCAGGAAAAAGCGTTGGAGGCGTTCATAAGGTCGAGAAGGCGGGAGATATAATAAAAAGATTTATAAGTTATTTAAATTAAATATTTTACAAATGACGAAAAATAGAAAATTTGCTATAATGATAAGCGCATAATAAGCAAAAATGGTGATCAATATGGCTGATCTGTTTGTTGATCCTAATAAGTATGATTCAGTTGGTTTTTCCAAGCCCTTAGAGCAATGTGATTCTATTGACGAGATAGATCGACGCATTTATCAAATTGATTCTTTGTTTCGCAAATTTGAGTTAGGTGATGGTATTAAAGGAGTTCTTGAAGATTTTGCTCGGGAAGCTCCTGAAAGTTCGATTAAAGTTTCTGAAGCGGTAAAAAATCTCTTCGGCAATAGTGATTTAGCCACAAAAAAGAAGACGGTAGCCCTGGTAAACGAATGGTTGATAAAACAGGTGTCTTCAACATTGGATAATATGGCCAAAGGCATCGAAGATATTACGGATCCTACTATGTCAGGTAAACGATCTTTTCGCGGCACAAAATCAAGACCATCACAGACTTTGATCCAAGCAGGCGATGTTTGGCTTCAGTTAATGAATCCCGATCCCGAAACGACTTTCGGAACCGGGGGCAAATCGACTAGAAATGTTGGGTGAGCTTCAGTCCGACGCTGTGATCGCTAAGATCTCTATGCATACCGAGATAACGGTACTCGACGCTTAGCTCGCGATTGCAGCTCATCTCGTAATTTCCGCCAACAATCCATTGATATGCCAGACCGTCGAATGAATCGTTATTGTTTATGGTGACAGAACCATTCGCGTCACGAATATTTAGGGAAGAATGTGTATACCCCAGTCCGAATCCCCAGTATGGTTTGATCGTGCAGTTAATAGGAAAAATGGTGTAGAGATTGACCATGCTGCTGTATGTGCTGATGTTTAGGCTGACATCGTTATGTAGAGGAATGCGCTCACCATTGATCGAGATGCTTCCGATGTCATTGGCACGGTAAGCGAACTCCAGCTCAAGGCGATGCTCCAAATTGTACCATTTAGCAAAGCGGTATCCTACCGCTCCGCCTGCGAAGTAGCCAGGATCGAAGTCTATTTGTTCATCATAGATGTTGATATGGTTTTTGAAGTGGACCCCGCCCATGATACTAGCGTACCAATTGCCCTGTTCTGTTTCGCAAGGAAGTTGAGCTGATAGGTATGAGCCGCTTGTCAGGGCAATCGCTGAGAAGATAGTTAGCAATAGTTTTTTCATAGTAAAACCTTTTTTTATTTTAGAAATGTTGAGTTAATTTGATTCCGATACTGTGATCTTCAAAGATATTATCCGCGTCTAGATAACGGTATTCAATACCGATCTCGCGATTACACCCTGCTTCCCCTCCGATGCCAACAATCCATTGGGTAGCGAATTTACCCTCGTCTACTGTTGTAGGGACGAATTTTTCAATGTTAAAGGTCAAGTAGCGATGGCTGTAACCTAAGCCAAAACCTAAGTAAGGTTTGAATCTGTATTTTAAAGGAAGGTGGTAGTAATAATTGATAATCGCAGTTGTCAAGCTGTTGCTATAGTTCAGATCATGCGATTTTGTGTAGCGATAAGAAAGTTCCAGTTCGACTCTATTCGAGACGTTGAAATGATAGCCGCCGGCGATCCCGCCAAACGCGCCGACATTGATTTCAGGGTTGTTCACGAAGAGGTTCGGCCGCAATCTCTCCAAATTGGCGCCACCGCTTACTGACAGGTAGAAACTCTGGTCTCCAGCGGAAAGGTGTACACAGCTTATCAAGAAAACTGATGATAGTATCAATATTATTGTTGTTTTCATTTATTTAAGTGTCTTTATGATTTTTTTACGAGTATCATTATTAATGAACATTTAAAAGTCAACTATTGTAAAATGTATGCTGTATTACAAGTTTTGCAATAATGATTGACAGATCGAATGAGTATGATGCCGGAAGGAAAATGTGTTCTCTGCGTGATCCTATGGGATAGGTTGAATGCAGAGTCGTTTACAAACAGTTCTTGATTTTTTTAAGTTAAAAATTCAGAAAAATCATTAGACAGACGACATTGATCATTGCCAGGGACAGACGAAACATCTGTTTTCCCCAGTGCACGTTACTGTCGGTGTTAAATCCCCAGAGCCCATAGCATAGCCAGACCAGCCCTAAAGCTAACGTAGCAAGAAGAAACAGGTTTCCTGTATAGCCGAACCAAGTGAATAAACCTAGCAGTGGGATCAACCCGACAATGTAAAGAGCCATCTGGATTTTTGTGGTCAATACCCCATGCGAGACCGGAAGTACGGGGATTCCCGCTTTTGCATAATCGTCGCAATGCCAAAGGGCGATTGCAAAAAAATGGGGCATCTGCCAGAAAATCATGACAAGAAATAAGATGACGGCGGCAATGTCGACACGTCCGCTGACAGCACAGTAGCCTACAACAGGGGGGACAGCGCCCGAAATGCTTCCGATCAGTGTGCTGTGAACAGTTTTTCTTTTGATGAAGCTGTAGATGAGCACATACACGCCGAAACCCACATTAGCAATGGCAAGCGTCAGCAGATTAGTGTATTCAAACAACACAACGTTTCCTGCTGCGGCAAGAACAATAGCAAAGATAAGAGCATCTCTTTCTTTAATTTTCCCTTCTGCGAGAGCCCGTTTTTTTGTCCGTTCCATCTTTTGATCGGAAAAGCGATCGATATAGTTATTGAAGACACAGGCGGAAGCGATAATCAGCCCCAAAGCAACAAGAGTAATCATAAATAGTTGAATGTCGAAGTGTCCGCGCGATGCCAACAGAAACCCGGCCGCAAAGGTGACGAGGTTGCCCATGATGATTCCAGGCTTAGTAATGAGATAGTAATCGATCATAATGGATGAGTCATTGTTCTGATGTTTAAGTCATTCATCACCCATAGCGATCCGATGACGATAATGAGTAGGATTAGCAGCATAAAGCCAAAGATGAAGGTCTCCCAGTGCGGGCTGCCTTCAGACCCTAAATGTAAGAAGTATTTCAATTGTACGATCGCCTGGACCAATGCAAGTCCGCAGAGCACAAGAATATTCATCTCATGGGAAAAAAATTGCCCATAGCCAATGGAAAAGGCAGCGGCTGTCAGCAACACGCTTACCGGAAAGCCGATAAGGTATGCTTTCAAGCTGCCATGCCATGATTTTTGCATTTCGCGTAAGCTAAGTTCTTCACTCATATCAGACAACCCCCAGTAGATAGACGAAGGTGAAGAGGAACACCCAAATTAGATCCAAAAAGTGCCAGAACACATTAAAAATAACAAGTCGGCGGAATGTGTCGACGTTAAGCCCTTGAAAGTAGAGCTGTCCCAGCATTACGGTTAGCCATGTCAAGCCAACAGTAACGTGAAATCCGTGGGTGCCGACAAGAGTAAAAAATGATGAAAGGAAAGCGCTTTGTTCCCAGCTATGTCCGGCATCTATCAATCCCGCGAATTCGTGCAGTTCCAGTGCTAGGAAGCCCGCACCACAGAGAAATGTTGCTCCCAGCCAAATGGCGATCTGCTTCACCTTGCCTTTGACAGCAGCCAGCAATGCCAAGCCGCATGTGAAGCTGCTTAACAGCAGGAACGATGTCTCTGCCAGCGTTGTCGACAGATCGAACAGGTCTTTTCCTGAAGGACCGCCAAACGTGTTGTTTTGCAGCAAGGCATGGACGAGGAAGAGGACGCTGAAGATAATCGAATCGGTCATCAGGTAGACCCAAAAACCGAAAAAGGTCATTGAAAAAGCATCCTGATGGGGATCCGGTACTGTTCTGTCCGGATGTTCTTCGGCTGTATGGTATACTGTAAACGTATCGGTCATGTGCGTTGGAGCCTCATACGGTTTTCTGCTTCAGTTTTTTCGATCTCTTCGGCGGTGACGACGAAGTGTTTAGGTGATGTCGATAGCTTGCCGATCACACATCCCACTAAGGAGACGATGCTGATGATGGCAAGCCACCAGATCTGCCACGTTGCGGCAAATCCCCAGGTCATTGCAAGCACACCGATGAAGAAGCTTATCGGTGAGTTCGATGGGAGGTGGATATCGCGATACTTCGGATCTTTTGGGAAGATGCCATCTTGATTTTCCGCCCATAATGGATCGATCTGGTCGACGGTAGGGATGATGGCAAAATTATATACCGGCGGCGGCGAGGAGGTTGACCACTCCAGAGTTCTTCCATTCCAAGGGTTGGGGCCGGCGAGGTTTTTCTTCCTGTTGTATATGCTCCAAAAAAGACCGGCAAACTGAACCGCTGCTCCGATGAAAATGATCACAGCACCAAGAGCCGCGATCAAGAATAGGGGATGCCAGCCAGTAGATAATTCATAGTGGTTCAACCGCCTTGTAGCTCCCATGAATCCGAGCATGTAGAGCGGCATAAATGCTAGAAGAAATCCTCCAAACCAGCACCAGAAAGCAAATGAGTTGAGCTTTTCATCGATGTAAAAACCTGTGTACTTCGGGAACCAGTAGGTGAAACCGGCGAAGAAGCCAAAAAGGACGCCGCCGATCACCATGCCGTGGAAGTGGGCAATAAGGAATAGACTATTATGCACCTGGTAGTCGACAGGTGGAGATGCAAGGAGGATTCCTGTCATGCCGGCAACGGTGAAATTAAGGACAAAAGCGAAGAACCAGAGCATCGGCGAGGTGAAGTGGACGCGTCCGCGGAATTTGGTGAAGAGCCAGTTGAAGATCTTCACGCCTGTCGGAATGGCCACGAGCATCGTCATGATTGCGAAAAAGGAGTTGACATTAGGGCTGGCGCCCATAGTGAAGAAGTGGTGCAGCCATACTAAAAATGACAAGACGGCGATAGCGATCATTGCCCATACCATCGAAGCGTATCCGAAGAGGCGTTTCTCGGAGAATGTTGGCACGACCTCGGAGAAAATGCCGAATGCAGGCAGGATCAGGATATACACTTCAGGATGTCCCCAAGCCCAAATCAGGTTGAAGTAGAGCATCGGATTGCCGCCGCCAGAGGCAGTAAAGAAGTGCATGCCCAGGTAGCGGTCTAGTGTGAGTAAGCTGACCGTAGCCGTCAAAATTGGAAAGGCGAAGACAACAAGAGTCATCGCACATAAAGCACTCCATACGAAAATCGGCATTTTCATAAAAGTCATGCCCGGACAACGCATCTTTAATATCGTCACCAGAAAGTTTATCCCCGATATCGTCGACCCTATCCCCGAAATCTGTATCGACCAGATCCAGTAGTCGGTGCCTTCGTTAGGACTGTATTCGATACCTGAAAGCGGCGGGTAGGAGAGCCATCCAGAGATGGAGAAATGACCAATCGCCAGGGAGATAAGGATCAGCATCCCTCCGGCAGTGAACAGCCAGAAGCTGATCGCATTCAAGAAAGGGAAGGCGACGTCGCGCGCGCCGATCTGCAGGGGAACAATTAAATTGATGATGCCGAACATGAATCCCATGGCAACGAAGAAGATCATCGTTGCTCCATGTGCGGAGAAGACCTCTTGGAAGTGCGAAGCTCCGATGAACTCAGGGGCGTCGCCGACTGCTGTCGCCTGTTGGATGCGCATCATCATGGCATCGGCAAACCCTTTTAGGAACATCACCAAGACGACGGCGATATACATGATACCGATTTTCTTATGGTCGGTGGTGGTGATCCATTCGTCCCACAGCCAGCGCCATTTTTTGAGGTAGGTGATCAAGGCGATCAGTAGGATGCCGGCAAACACTCCGCTAAGTACCGCTGAGGTTTGCACAAAGTCATGTTGAAATGCCTCTAATGTCAGTTTGCCGAACATAGTATTCTCGCTCTTTATATCGTCGTATTGGGCATCATGAACTTCATGATAATTTGTTCGAAAAGGTTGTCATCCGCCAGTTGAAAGAATGCCGGGGGATCTTTCTCGGTAGGCTCCGCGAGGATTTTGTAGCTGGCCTTATCGAGTTGTTTAGGAGATTGTTTCACCTTTTCTACCCAATCCTGGAATTCTGCTTCCGATGATGCGATCGTTTCAAAATTCATCCAGGCGAATCCTTTGCCGCTGATTTGCGAAGAGGATCCGCGGAATTTACCTTCTTGATCAGCGATCAGGTTCAGCTGCGTCCGCATTCCCGGCATGGCGTAGATCATGCTGCCGAGGTCGGGGATCCAAAAGGCGTTCATCGGCGCATCGGCGGTGATATGGAAGTTGATCGGGGTATCTTTAGGAATTTGCAGATAGTTGACCGTGGCGATCTTTTCTTCCGGATAGATGAACAGCCATTTCCATTCCAGTGCAACGACTTCGACTTTTAGCGGCTTATTTTCTGAAGGTATCGGTTTATAGGGATCAAGCTCATGTGTTTTATAAAAGGTAATGATGCAGACAATCGTCGTCATCACCAGAGGGATCCCCCACCAGAAAAATTCGGCGACCTTATGGTCGACAAGATGAGGATCGTAGGTGGAGTTTTTGTTGTCTGCCCGGTACCGCCAAGAGAAGAGGAAAGTGAAAATGTATACCGGGATGACAAACATCAGCATCATCGCCTGGATCAGCAGCAGCAGATCGCGTTGTTTGAAAGCGATCATCCCTTTAGGGAATAAGACGGGGATGTTGTGTAACAGATAGTAGATCTCCATTGGCTGCATAAGCAGGATGAAGAGGAGGATGATGCCGGAGAAGAGAAGCCAGTAGAAGATCGCTTTTTTCGTTTTACCCATTTCTGCCCGATGATTCACGTTCGTCTATGTATAAATAATATATTTAAATTAAGTCAAATGCTGGTCGGATAAATCTTCTGTTTTAAAAAAAACCTTAATGAAAAGGTAGAGTGCGTCTATTGACGTGATTTGATCGATTGAATATCATCAAAGTTTTTAAGAAGTATAGTGACCGCATTATTTTTCGCTTCACACATTTGGCAAGATCGAATGGCATCAATCCTCCTCATTTTTCTCTTTGCCGCTGTTTCTATCGACGCATCAGATCAACATGTGGAACAAGAAATCCAGCAACGCCTTGCGGGCACACTTGATGAACTCACTAGCCGTAAAGATCATTATCTAGGTTATCCCGAGACACCTCATGATAATGAATTGAACCAATTGCTTTCTCCTTTTCAAAGCTTTCACTTAAACAACGTTGGCGATCCTTGGGAAGAAGGAAATTGGGACTTGCATACAAAACAATACGAAAAAGAGGTCATCCGCTTTTTTTCAGAGATGTACCATATCGAAGATGATTTTTGGGGATATGTGACGAATGGAGGGACGGAAGGGAATCTTTTTGGAATTTATATGGCAAAGAAGAACTTGACGAGTTCACTCTTGTTGCAAATATCCGATCCAGAAGTTGAGGTTAAGGTGGCTGCCCCCATTCTTGTTAGTTCGCAAGCCTCCCACTATTCTATTGCAAAGGCGGCAGACCTTCTTGGACTACGATATTATCAAATAGAAACATCGGAATATGATGAAATTGACTATGAAGCTCTGGAGAATTTTGTTAGGGATCACACCAATGATCCTTTGATATTTGTATTGAACTTGGGTACGACGATGACAGGAGCTATCGATTCACCATCGAAAATCGTCGGAATCCTAAGAAAATATACAGACAAGTTTACTATCCATGTGGATGGTGCTCTGCACGGTATGTACTACTTTTTTATGGAGAACAGTGAGGATTTGTTCGATTTAGGCATCCAGAGCATTTCCATTTCCGGTCATAAATTTATTGGTACGATCCAGCCTTGCGGTATCTTCATAACGCGAAAATCTCTCCATGAAACAGCTTTCAGTCAAAGAGGTAAGATCTCTTATATTGATGTTCGGGATACGCCGATTTCCGGATCGAGAGACGGCATGCAGTCTTTGCGTTTATGGGTGCGATTAAAGCAAAAAGGCATGAACGGATTGGATGACGATTATAAAAAAAGCATAACGCTAGCTAAATATTTTGTTGAGCAGCTTGCTAGAAACGATGATGAAAAAATCGTCTATTTCCCGAATCAAACTATCGTAGCTTTCTCTGCGCCGTCTCTAGAAATAGCAAAAAAGCACCAGCTTCCTATTGATACAAACGGTAGAACGCATGTTGTTTTCCGACCGGATATGACAGTAGGTCAAATCGAAAGGTTTTTGAAAGATTTAGCGAAGAGAAGTACCTAAGCAGGTAAGAAGCAACGCTCGCTTGCCTAATAGAAGTAGTTTGTGGTAATAAGGATTTGAATTTTAGCTATCTCATCATTGGTAGCATTCTATAGGCCGAGTTAGTGTAGAGGGTATTGTGTTTGGGACAGCTTTAAAATGTCTGCAAGATTTTGTTTTAGATAATTATGGCAAAGAGAAGTGGAATCAGGTTCTCGATCAGGCAGGGCTGTCGACGAATAAGATGTACCATTCGATACGTTTTTATCCTGACGCCGAGTTCGAGCAGCTCATCGATGTATGTGCTAAGGATTTAAGAATAAACAAAAACACCTTGCTCAGAGATTTTGGCAAAATATTTGGTGAGCATTTGATCTCCATGTATGGAGGTATGTTTCTAAAGGATTGGAAGTCCCTTGATATTATTGAAAAAGTGGCCCCTAAGGTTTTTATTACTATACAGTTCGTCGATCCGTATACTCCGAAATCCAAGGTGAAATGTGAAAGGGTATCCCCGGATGAAGTGGTGATACATTATCAATCGCCACGTAAAATGTGCATTTATCTTTTTGGTATCATCGATGCTGTGGCAGAGCACTTTCAAGAGAAGCTAGAAATTACTGAGACAGGGTGCATGCACCAAGGCGATCCTGAATGTGTTATCCATGTTAAACGAAAAGCGATCCTTTGGTCTTCATGATAAGATTTCATAACTCTGGATTTGCCTGACTGGCGGCACATGATGATCGTTGTCTGTGCTATTAAATCTGTTTCGTTGCTGCTTGTACACAGACTTATATAAAAATATTGATGTGCATGACAGTTGGAAGTGTGAATATCCGGCTTCATAAAAAACTGATAATATTTGTTACTAGAGCCACTTGCAAAATTATTTGGGTGCGGTTTTTCTAGCAATTTTGTGGCTCACTAGAGCAGATATGCTCTTTCACTGCTTCCGAATGAGTTTCTGTTTATCCATTTTCACGTCAACTAAATTTCTATAACCGCACTGCTTCATAGATGTTTCAAACTCATCTCTTAAAATTCCCAGAATCTCTTTTACACCCTGGCTTCCATTGACAGCAAGTCCCCATAGAACAGGTCTTCCAACCATAACGGCATCTGCTCCAAGAGCGATTGCTTTAAGAATATCGCTGCCTCTACGAAATCCTCCATCGATAATAACGGGTATGCGGCCATCTACAGCGGTCACTATCTCTTCGAGAACATCGATCGTTGCAGGGGCGCTGTCAAGTTGCCGCCCTCCATGATTCGAAACGATGATTCCATCAACACCGTATTGGATTGCTTGTTGGGCGTCTTCAGAACGAAGAATACCCTTCAAAAGAATAGGCAAGGTGGTCACAGATTTTAGCCAGGTAATATCCTCCCAGCTTAAACAGTCTTCTAGGGCATTAGATATAAGAGAGGAAAGCGCGGAATGGTCACCCTCCGCTGTCTTGATTGTGTCAAAGCCTGTACCTTCAAAATTTTTATAAACAATACCCTCAGGGATTGAAAAACTGTTGAATATGTCTCGTTCCCTTTTTGCAGGTATAGTCATGTCTACAGTCAAAACAATGGCATCATATCCGGCTTTTTCAGCTCTTTGAACGAGTGATCTGCTGAAATCCCTATCTTTAAAAATATAAAGCTGAAACCAAAGTGGTTGTTCAGTCGTTCTCTTGATCCTTTCCAGAGAATAGTTCGATCCGGAGCTCACAATCATCGGAATTTGAAACTGTTCCGCAGCATATGCCGTGGCTAACTCTCCATCTGGATGAGCCATTCTTTGCAAGCCTGTAGGGGCAATAATTAGAGGGAATGACATTTTCTTTCCAAATAGCGATAGACTGGTATCGACTGTAGATACGCCAGCTAACACACGACCGCATAACTTGTATTTGTAAAAGGATTCTCGATTACTTTTTATCGCCAGTTCATCTTCAGCGCCGCCAGCGTAGAAATCGTAGATCATCTTTGGGAGACGTTTTTTTGCTTCTTGTTCGTATTGATGCAGATTGATCAACTGCGGAGTACTGCTGTCTGCATTAAGAGAGATGACTTGCAAGGTGCATACGGCAAGAGCTATTAAAATCTTTTTCATTCGCCCTCCAAATAAGCTAACGAGGCTATCAGTAACGCAGATTTTTTCATAATTGGAATGTATGTAAAAACGTAGAAAACACTTGTTGTGGCGATGACAAGCGATGAATCCGTAATGCCAGACTTACTGGATCAAATAACCAATCCTATAGCAACAGTTGGAGGAGACGGTGCCTATGATGTAGCAGAATGTTATGGAGCTATCTACGATGCAGGCGGAAGTCCGAGGATTCCTCCGCACAGAAATGCAAGAAAAAATACCAAGGGCGATATTGCAATAGAACCGCGCAATCAGGCAATTGCGAGGATTAATGAGTTAGGAGGTGGTGAAGAAGGGAGAAAAGCGTGGCAGAAGGAAATAGGTTATCATAAAGGATCTTTAGTCGAGACGGCGATGTATAGGAAAAAAACAATTTTTGGAGACAAGCTAACCAGCCGAAAGTCCGAAAATCAGTCAGCGGAGGTGTTTATCAAATGCGCAGCTCTAAATAAAATGACAGCTTTGGGAATGCCAGAAAGTTATCCGTTAGCCTCCTAATTCAGAGGGGCAAGGGGAACTTTTGGCTATTTCTTGAATTTTGCAACAACGCCCTTCCACGATTGATAAGAGATCTGTTATATTGTTTCCAGTTGCGGATGCGGTATTTCGTTTTTGCTGTTTGAGACATCAGTTAACCTGTTTTTCTTTTTCCAAAAACAAAATTACAGATTACCGAGTTTTAGATCAAGCTGAGAAGTACCTCTCCGCAGCTATTTTTGCAACAATGCCCGTTGAATCTACAACGGTGAAAATAATGTTGTGTGAATATTAATTCATTTAAATAATAAATATGGGAGTTTTATGACGTCAGTAACAGATTTAAAGAATATTAGCACATCACCATCAATTCCTGTCAGTTGTTCGATTAAATTGGATTGTTCAGAGGATAATTTGCAAGAAAATATCACTGCAGTAGCTGAATGTGTCAGTAAAATTTATGCTAGATTTCCTCGACTCAATGAAGAGGAAAGAGATCAACTTCGTGAAAAAAATGTTGAGTATGGCAAAATAACTTATGAGTTGCCAAGCGTAGATCAGTGTAAAAAATTTCAAGTTGCATTACAATCAAAAATTGTATACGAGCTTTCTAAGAATAGTGAACATAATAATTCAATTACACTTTCGGTAGATAACACTCCAGTGCATGTTCTGTATGTTATTGCCAAGAGAACTTTTCCTGATATGGGCTTTTTTGATTCCTACTTTCCTAGAAAAGCTTATACGTATATCGAACTAAATCAACAAAAAACCAACTTAAGTTTAGAGATGAATTTCGAAGACCGACATTGGTTAAATATTGTAGCCCGAAGATGAATAGGATATGGTGGTCGTCCCCTTGAGGGGTGCTTTTTTCCAAGTTTTTTAATTTCGCAAATCACAGAAGGATGACAGAAAAAACTTAGACTTCCTCTTTGAACGAGGTTCGCATTAGACTGACGCCACTTTCTTTGACACATCGTGTCCTCCTTTCCTGTGGTTTGGTCATTACGGGAAAGGAGTTTTATATTCAGCAACTTATAATCAAGGTTTTATTCTACCTCAGTTCAAAAACGATTTTTGCAACACAGTCCATTATTGGATAGAATAAGAGTAAATGACGGTAAAAACTTTACTCATTTCGAGCAAAATGGCGGTATATCAGTATTATTACCTAGCCCTGATTGGACTAAAGGCTTTATTCCTAAATACAATGCTCTTGACGTCATGAAGGTATAACTAGCTTCTTACCGAACAACGGAAGGAACCTTCACTTGAGCAGCTTGCAGATCGCTCTTGAGCGCAACGCCATAGTGTTCATCGACGTGCAGCACGGCAACGGTCGTGCTGCCAACCTAAAACTGCATCTCGACAGGAAGGGTGTCATCATGCTCTTTGAATATGCCTCGGAAAAAGAAGAACTTTGCATAAAGTCCATATTGGAATGTATGTAAAAACGTAGAAAACACTTGTTGTGGCGATGACAAGCGATGAATCCGTAATACCAGACTTACTGGATCAAATAACCAATCCTATAGCAACAGTTGGAGGAGATGGTGCCTATGATGTAGCAGAATGTTATGGAGCTATCTACGATGCAGGCGGAAGTCCGAGGATTCCTCCGCACAGAAATGCAAGAAAAATACCAAGGGCGATATTGCAATAGAACCGCGCAATCAGGCAATTGCGAGGATGAATGAGTTAGGAGGTGGTGAAGAAGGGAGAAAAGCGTGGCAGAAGGAAATAGGTTATCATAAAGGATCTTTAGTCGAGACGGCGATGTATAGGAAAAAAAATTTTGGAGACAAGCTAACCAGCCGAAAGTCCGAAAATCAGTCAATGGAGGTGTTTATCAAATGCGCAGTTCTAAATAAAATGACAGCTTTGGGAATGCCAGAAAGCTATAGATTAGCTTCCTAATTCAGAGGGGCAAGGGGAACATTTGGCTATTTCTTGAATTTTGCAGCAACGCCAAGTAGATGAAAAATGACAAATCCTCAATTTCCTATTTTCGAACTTGGAAATGAAGGACAAAAAAGCGATCATAACACTGCGTGAGCCTTTTGATAAGCTTATCGCAGTGTTAGACCATTCCAGATGACGGAAGAGGTGGGATTCGAACCCACGGTACACGGTTAATGCACACACACTTTCCAAGCGTGCTCCTTCGGCCACTCGGACACTCTTCCAGTAAAACGGTACATAGCTTAGCAGAAATATAGATTATCGGGCAATACCGTCATTGCAAAATATCAAATAATAAACGATAATAGGGGCATGAAGAGAACTCTTTTATTCGTTTTTCTATGTATTGCTTCTACAATGTCGGCCAGCGAGAAATCCTCCGTTCTGGTTAGCATTGCTCCGTATAAATATTTTGTTGAAAGAATTGCCGGCGATACAGTTGACGTTACTGTCCTCGTACCTCCGGGAGCGAGTTCCCACTCCTTTGAGCCATCGCCGAAGCAGGTAGACGCCATTGCCAAGGCCGACATCTGGTTCCGTATTGGTGAAGGGTTTGAAAAGCAGTTGATTCAAGTTCTGCAGGGGCATCGCCCGAATATGCAGATTATCAACCTGCGGCAAGGCGTCAATATGATCACCCTTGACAAGCAACATCGCTGCTGCTCCGAAGACTTCGAAGATGTCCATATCTGGCTTAGCCCAAGAGAAGCACAAATACAGGCGCAAACGATTGCCAACGTGCTAAGCGCAACATATCCCCAGCACCGCGAACTGTTTCAACAGAATGCTAAAACGTTTATTCGCGACCTTCAAGAGGTTGATGCAGACCTGACAAAAAAACTAAGTAAGATCAAAGGGAAGCCTGTCATGGTTTCTCATGCTGCCTACGGCTATATGGCGCGCGATTACGGTTTTAATCAGCAGGCTGTTGAATATGAAGGGCGAGATCCGACGGGGAAGCAGCTAACAAACCTTATTCAACAGGCGCGAGCTGAGGGAGTGGCGGTCATTTTTGTGCAGCCGCAGCATAGCAGTAAAGGGGCGCGCTTGATTGCTCAATACCTCAATGCTAGAATTGTAGAGCTTGATCCCTACAGTGCTGACTACATTGAAAATCTCCGACATATCGGTGATGCTTTCTCACAGTCTCAGGTTACGCCGCAGGAATCTCAGCAGCCTTGATAGGTCTGATTGATGTGCCATGTTTCTCTAACATATCCACTTCGTTGTCAATGGTAGAACAAAGAAAAAGGACGACTTTTTCTAACCTGTCGATTGCTTGTCTGCTGTTGTTAGGCAACGAGTATACTCTGAACTGCCCCTTCCAGCTTGTGAAATTATCGATTAATCTCGATTTGGCCACCAACAGATACTCTATAGAAAAATCGTCTTCTTCCTCTGTGTCGGGAAAAATCTGAAAGAAGTAATTCGCTAGAATAAGCGTTTCTGCTTCAATTGCTGAAAGTAGATAATGGTTTCCGTCCAATTCATCAAAACGCAGCCCAACAGACAGGTAGGGATAAGCTTGAAGTAGAGATGAAAAAAAGTCTTTTGTATTAATGTTCTCTCCATTGCATAGCGCCTCATTAAGAACGGATTCGTCTTCAGAGTGGACCATCCGTATATGCCAACCATCCATTTGGTCTATTGCGTTGTCAATAGCTTCACGGAGGGTTGTTGATTGTGGGTCGTACCAAAACATTTGTACAAGATTATCAGGTTTGGTCCCAACGGGAGCGACAATGATGGTAGAAGATGTAAAATCAAAATCTCCAAGAATAAAACTGTCATAACAGTTGATGTTGACCATTTGCGGAAGCAGGTCGCCTAGAGGGGTGATGATGGCATACGTGCAATCCTCCCAGCTCAGGTAGTCGCCGACAGGGCGGACGAGTTCCCCCAGGCTGAAGTGAAGAGTCGGCCGAGTTGACGAAAAAAATGCAGCGATGTGCGAGGTTTTTGATGCAGACGTATCAAATCCTGCGTGGAGCTTCCTTGTAGCGGGGAAGGTATTTGTTGCATGTACGGCGAAGATCTTTTTTTCTAACGTTTCTTTAGTTGGTATTGAGTAAATAGAGGTAAATAACAGGCAAAAAAGACAAGTTAAAATTATTTTTTTCATAACTAATCCTCGTAATAACTGGATAATTATTTTATCAGATTCTTCCAATATCTGTTAAGAAAATTACAACATCGGTATACTGCATGGCATGACAAAAGCTATCGTCCAATTTGATTCTGTCGGCTTTCATTATGGTGAGGTTGCTGCGCTTCGCAATGTGTCGTTTTCGGTTGATCCGGGCGAGTTTATAGGAATTATCGGCCCTAATGGCGGAGGGAAGACGACCTTGCTTCGGCTTATCATGGGTTTTCTTGAGCCTGATGCAGGAAAGATTACCATTTTTGGCAAGACACCGGCAAAAGCAAAAAAAGATATTGCATATGTTCCGCAAAATTTACGTTTTGACAGGCAATTTCCGATTTCCGTTCTAGAAATGGTTCTTTCAGGCAGGTTGAGCCGTCTTTCCTGGTTGGGAACGTATAGTAAGGAAGACTATCTTGCCGCAGAGAAAGCTCTCGATCGTGTGGGATTAAGCGATTTTGCCGATAGGGCAGTAGGCAGTCTGTCTGGCGGACAGATTCAGCGCGCTTTGATTGCGCGGGCGCTGGCATCGGAGCCTAAGCTGCTTATTCTTGACGAGCCAACAGCTAACGTCGATCCTGAAGCGGAAGAGCATATATACAATATACTAGACGAGTTGCACAAGGATATGACCATTATCATGGTCACCCATGACCTGAGAGCAAGCATAGAGAGAGTCGAACGCGTGTTGCTTGTCCAAGGGACGGTGACAGCGCTGAAAGCGAAAGAAGTGTGCGAGCACTTTGCCATTGGATTGTATCATGTTCCTTTATTGGTTGAGGGGGCGGCTGGCGATGCGTGTTGTCAGCTTCAAGTACAAAAAAGTGATGGGGAGCAATAATGACATTCTTTCAAGCTTTGCAGGTCAATCCTCTTCTTCTCTCAGCTGTTTTTGCAGGTCTGGCAGCGTCAGTTGTCAGCGGAGTTATCGGCTCCTATGTTGTTGTAAAAAGAATAGTTTTCATTAGTGGTGGTATTGCTCACTCGGTCCTTAGCGGAATTGGTCTGTCGCTTTGGCTCGAGCGTGCTCATGGGTTGGCATGGATCTCGCCCCTCCAGGGAGCCTTGTTGGCGGCTGTTATTGCTGCGCTGCTGATCGGATGGGTGCATTTGCAGTATCGCGAGCGTGAAGACTCGGTGATCGCTGCTTTGTGGTCTGTGGGGATGGCGGTAGGTGTCTTATTCATTTCCCAAACGCCGGGCTTTAACGTTGAGTTAACAAATTTTTTGATTGGTAACATCCTTTGGGTCTCACCTCAGGATCTTCAGATTTTGTGGGGGCTAGATCTTTTCGTTCTTATTACTGTCTTTCTGATGCATAAGCGGTTTTTAACGATCTGTTTTGATGAAGATCAGGCTCGCCTTCAGGGGGTGCCGGTCAAGCAGTTGTACCTTGTGCTTTTGGTCTTAACAGCAGTGACTATCGTGCTTCTTGTTCAAGTAGTTGGAATTATCCTGGTCATGACAATGCTGACGATTCCGCCGGCTCTGGCAAACTTGTTTACTGCGCGACTGTCGAGGATGATGTTGATAGCGGTTGTGTTGAGCTTCGCCTTTAGCTTTTCCGGAACGGCGATCGCCTACCAGTTAGATTGGCCCGCCGGGGCTACCATTGCCCTTCTTGCCGGAGCAGCTTATGTCATCATGCTGCCTATAAAAAGAAGGGCCTAGTTTAACGCCATCGTTCGAGCTTGGGAATTCCCCATGTGAAGATTGATGCAACAAACCCCGGAAATCCCATTGCTTTCATCTTTTCTTTGACACAGCTTTGCATCTGCTCAACGGTCCAATCAGGGTGGATAAATCGACCGTTTTCATAACAGTATGCGCAATATTTCGAGCTCAGCGTACCGTCAGTTTCGGTCCCGCCTCCATTAGGGGATTTTTTTAGGGGAATACTGCAACTTTGGCAATTTTTATAATTTTTCATAGTTGTAAATGAGGTAGGTTAAAAAAGAGGAGCATAAATGCTCCTCGTTATTCGGAAAAAGAAAGATTGACAGCACCCCTAACGGGCCTTGTCCTGCGGATTCATCGTTCTCGCTTCGCTCGAAGCGAACCCAAGGGTTCTCATCTCTTCTTTCTATCACTACGTTCGGAAAGAGAGGGATTCGAACCCTCGATACCCGAAAGGGTATGCGTCCTTAGCAGGGACGTGCCTTCGGCCACTCAGCCATCTTTCCAAAAAAACGACAATTGAAAGATATGTTAATTCACAACGCGTTTTTTTGCAATGGCTATGCCTCTGCACTAGATAAAAATTACTAATTAGATGCTGGTCGCAGCTTCATCCGATTGTTACGATCGATCCTAGGCAAAGGGCTATGACAGAAAACGTCCGGTATCACCCAAAAGCTTCTCTTCACGCTCCAAACGCTCACGATTGCGCTTCAATGTCTCCTCGAACTCTGGATCGCCTTCACGAAAAACAGAATCATCTGAACCGTAGATCGCCTTTAAGATCAAACGTACCTGCCGGTAACCGGTTAAATAAAGAAAAAACCATTTCAACATGACACCAAGGCGATTGCGGAAGCTGTTGAGATAAAAAACGTGTACCCAACTCCAGATCAACCAAGCGGTGAACCCTGAAAAATTCAACTTCCCTACACGGCAGACGGCCTTGGAGGTGCCGATCGTTGCCATTATCCCTTTATCAAAATATCGAAATGGTTTCCGCGCTTCCGGATCAATGTTATTTTTTATGATGTTCGCAACATAACGGCCTTGCTGGATCGCAACGGATGCCAGTCCGGGCAGAGGATCGCCATTCTTATCAGGACAATGCGCGGCATCGCCAATCACAAAAATCTCGGGATGGTCAGGGATGCTAAGATCGGGATTGACCTTGACACGAGAGGCGTGGTCGCTCTCAACATTGAGTGTTTTTACTAGCGGTAAAGCATTATTGCCCGCAGCCCAAATGATGCTGTAACTTTCAATAAATTCATCGCCAATCCATACGCCGTTATGTTCGACGTTGGTAACATGGGTGCCGGTAATAATTTTAATCCCCATTTTCTCAAGATCTCTATGAGCAATAGTGTCGAGCTTGGGATGGAAGGCGTATAACACCTCGGACTTGCCTTCGATTAGATAAATCTGCGCTTGATCAGGTTTGATTTTCCGGAAATTGTCGAACATTGTCTTATGGGCAATCTCAGCAACGGCACCGGCAAGCTCGACTCCGGTAGGACCTCCGCCAATAATGACGAAACGTAAATATTTCTCAGCTTCCGAAATGCTGTCACAACGCTCGGCAATTTCAAAAGATGTGAGGATGCGCTCGCGGATACGAACGGCATCGGCTGCTGTCTTCAAACCGGGAGCAAACTGCTCCCATTCAGGATGACCGAAGTAACTATGCCTAGAACCGGTGGCTACGACAAGGTAATCATAATGGAAGAGTTCTCCATTGGAGGCGATGACGCGCTTATGCTCTTTATCAATAGATTGTATATTTGCCATAATGACCGATGCATTTTGTTGGGCATGCATGGTCTCGCGAATGGGAATAGCGATGTCGGCCGGAGATAGTGCAGCAGTAGCTACCTGATAGAGAAGAGGTTGAAATACATGGTGGTTCATTTTGTCGATCAGCAGCACCTTGGCGTCTGCTTTACGTAAATCTTTGGCACAGTTGAGACCTCCGAATCCACCTCCAATGATAACGACCTTCGTATAAGCCATAATTCCAATACCTCCGCTTTTCTCTAGATATACCTTATTCTTCGATAGAAGCAAAAAAAAATCTTGATATTAATATACCATGTATAAAATTGTTTTATTAACCTTATAAACAATCACTTTAGGAGTGTTTTATGTTTCTTTTCGAGGTGAACTTTATTGCCGTTGTTGTCGCGGCGGTACTAAATATTGTGATCGGATATTTCTGGTATTCTCCACAGGTGTTCGGAAAAATGTGGGCGGATGCACATCAGTATGATGTTGAAACACTTAAGTCTGATGTTAGCTCTATCGTGGGTGCTTTTATCGTTGGATTTGTGATCGCATGGGTCTTTGGTGCCGTCCTGCATAACTACGGTGTTTTCGATATTTGGGGAGCAATGTGTGCAGGCTTCTGGTTCTGGCTAGGCTTTGTCGCAACGTCACAATTCTCTGGAGTGATTTGGGCAAAAAAACCGCTCGTCGCCTATTTCATCGATGTTGGATTTTTCCTTGCATCGATTCTAGTGATGGGCATTGTTTTTGGCATATTGACCTAAAAACTCGCGTTAGGTATGCGTGATAGCTCAATATACGAGGACGACAGATGTCGTCCTCGTATGAGGTTAATCATGTGTTGTGAATTACTTCAGAATCTGTTTTCCGTGCACCGTTCTCCCAAAATTCTTCCTGTGAGGATTGCCGCAATGGCAATAGGGAGCCTAGGTATGATTACCGCTATAGCAATGGCGGTTTTTTTCAGCCCAGCCTTTAGCTGGGTCCTTGATTTTGGGAGTGTTGAGCTGTGTGATTCTTATAGAAGGGGTGACCGGGGCCATGAGCTTGATGGTGGTTCCGTTAATTTTAGGTTTGGGGTTGATGGTTGCGTATCCGATGGCGACAATGGGAATGTGCGTTGTCGTTTAATATAATAGGAGCATGGCTATGGCATCGGGAATCAAATATGGGATAAATAAGAGCCAGCTCGATCGCCTAGGCTGTTTACACTGCGAGGCCCCCCCTTGGAAGAGGGTGCTATGCGAATATACTGAGACAAGAAAAAATGATCGCTCAAAACTGACTCATATCTACTATCCCTTGTTTCATAGTACCAGTTACGATGTGTATGACGACAAAACAAAAGAACAGCTTTGGCGGCGCAGCTTTGTCTTATCGGGAAAGTATACGGTAAGGAGCATCACATACCTAGCTTATCATCTGTCGTTAATCCCTCTCATTAGAAAAATTACGGCAGTGTTTAACAGCAGGTATGCTACTGCTCAATCGCAGTGGGAAGAGGTCTTTCGCCTCCTGGTGAAAGAGATTTCCGATGTCGCTGTCACTGCGTTATGTGGATTGGGGTTGATCTTTGGCAACTTGGCTAATGGAGCATTTGGATGGACATGCATGGATTGGCAGTATGAAATACGTGTTTATTTCGGCAAGTTGGAAACAGTAGCCCCTAATGCTCTAGGAAAATATTGTCATCCTCTCGATATTCCTGACACGATAAAAACTAAAGAGTTGCTTCCTCAATTGGCAAAAAGGCAAATCGAATCTCAGAAAGGTCATTATGTTAGCAAAGCATACCTAGACAGACTGAAGAAAGAAGAGGATGAGATTGCCTGCTGGCTTAAAGGCTGTTCTACGCAAACGCAGACGCGGAAATGTGAAAAATCTTTAGAGACTCTCGATTGTCAGAAACAACGATATTCAACGCTCCTTGCACAGCATCGGCAATGGCTGGGCAATGATGCCGCAACAGAATATTACCAAAAACGGCTCAACCGTGTTGAAGAGCTTTACCGTGATATCGTCGCTCAGGCGCCATCAAGAAAAAAAAAGTCGGTTTCGACACAGAACACGAAATCATCAACTTTAAAAAGGAAAAGGGCCCTCAAAAGACACTGATCGATACGTACGGTAAGCTGATCAGGGGTCATCTAAAAAAAAGCTGCTTTAAAGACAAAGAGATTAAACGGCATGTTCGTGAGGGTAAAAGGGTTTTAGATCAAATTCTCAGCAACTATGCTGCCCGCCTTTGGGAAGAGAGACTGATTGACCTGTCGAATGCAGATGCTCCCCACTCTTTATGTTTGTGGATTCTCATGAGAATGTCTACGATAGGGGTGAGATCTCTATATCGCTTACAATTGAAAAAGCTGTGTCAAAAGCGCGTTTGGCGCAAATACATCACAACGATTTGTGTCTTGCAGAAAGAGCTTCCTGAAAGTGAAGAAAGCCTGATGCTGAAGAGGTTGCTACCGCAACTTAAATAGCTTGTACGCGTTTGCAGAGGTTGCCTTTGCAAGTTCCTCAACAGAAATTCCGCGTACTTCGGCAATGCATGCTGCAGTTTCTGCAATATACGCTGGCTCATTGGGCTTGCCGCGGTGGGTTTGAGGAGCAAGATAGGGGGTGTCGGTCTCGATTAACAGCTGATCAAGAGGTGTGATCTTGGCGACTTCGCGCAAGATGTCGCTTTTCTTGAAAGTTACAATGCCGCTGAGGGATAGATACCACCCGCGGGCGATGACTTCTTGCGCCTCTTCGACCGTGCCGGTGAAGCAGTGAAGAACACCGGGAGCATGACTGCCGTTGACGAGATAGACGTCATCAAGAATATGAAAAAAATCGGAAAATGCATCGCGGCAGTGGATGACAACAGGGAGTGAGCATTCCAGAGCAAGATGGAGGTAACGGCGAAGAAATCGCTGCTGCGTTTCCGGCTGTGAGTGATGGTAGAAGTAGTCGAGTCCTGTTTCGCCAATAGCAACAAGGTCGCCGGCCCGGGCGTGCTTTTCAAAAAGCGGAAACAGCTCTTCGCCCTCTTTGTCTACATCATGAGGCGTTGTTGACCCAGTGTTATGAATCCATGGATACTTCTTTGCGAGATCAAGACCCCATTCTAAAGACTCTGCATCGGTACAGATATTGATAATAGTATCAACACCCGCTGATTGTGCGTTTTCTAGCACTTGTTCGATTTTCGCATGCACAGGACGCGAGGTCAGATGCGCATGCGAATCTGTAAATTTACTTTTCATTCTTCGCTAGTTGTTTTGATTCGATCTCGTGTAATGCGTCGATAACAGTTTCCGGTGTCAGCACTTGTGGCAGAACCTTTGGTTCTTCCGCAGGGTTAGGGCCGTACAGAACGTAGAGAGGCACGCCATTGCGGCCAAACTTGGCAAGTTCTTCGGTGATGATCGCATCACGCTTTGTCCAGTCCGCTTTCATTTTGACGACGCCAAGCTGATCCATTTTTTTGTCCACATGGTCTACAGAAAGAACCAGATGGTTTGCCTGGCAGATCAAACACCAGCGGGCAGTGAAGTCGACAAAGACAGGGATGCCCTGCGCTTGCAGTTCGGCGACGCGCTCAGGAGAGAAATCTTCCCATTGGCCGGTTTTGCTGTGTGCATGCATCGACAGCGGCTGTGGATCGTCAAGAGAGACGACAGATGGCGATGAAGCGGTGTAGATGAAATGGCCTCCAACGATCAATACCGCTGTCGCTACCGTTGTCCCGATCGTGCGTACGATCTTCTTCTTCACCGGTGTTGCCCACTTGCCGTATATCCAGCAGCTTAATCCAAGGAAGAATAGGCCGGCCAGCAGCATGAAAATAGCGAAGTTATTGGTTTGCGCACCGAAGACCCACAGCAGCCACATAACGGTGGCGAGCATGATGAATCCTGTCGCTTCCTTGAAGGTGATCATCCAGTTGCCTGGCTTAGGCATAAAACGTAGCAAGCTCGGGAATGCTGCTAAGATCAGGTATGGCATTGCCATGCCGAGGCCTAGCGAGGTGAAAACGGCCATGGCAGCGATCGCCGGCTGGGTGACGGCAAAGCCAACAGCGGGCCCTAAGAATGGACCGGTACATGGCGTCGCTACCGCTGTTGCCAGCACGCCGCTGAAGAAAGAACCGGTAAGGTTTTCCCTTTTCTTTCCTTGCGCATGTTTGGTTCCTGCCCATGAGGCAAAGACGGTACCGATTTCCAATACGCCGAACATGCTCATGCTGAAGATGAAAATCACTGCTGCCATAATCGCAACGAATAGAGGTTCCTGCAATTGGAATCCCCAGCCAACGGCGCTGCCGGACGCTTTAAGCGTCAGTAGAACACCTGCCAGGGACCAGAATGAAACAAGCACGCCAAGAGCGAATGCTGCGCCGTGCTTCAGTGTAAGCGAACGGTCCTTGCCGGCAAGCTTGACAAAGCTCAGGATCTTGAAAGAGACAACGGGAAGGACGCAAGGCATCAGGTTCAGGATTAGTCCTCCAACAAACGCTGTAGCAAGGTAAAAGATAAGGACGCTGCCAACGCCTTCATCGGCAGGAGCTATCGTGTTGTTGGCGCCGTTGCCATCAGCCATACTGATATAGCTGCTATCGCTAGCTGCATCGGTGATGGGCAGGACGATGTCTACTGCTTCGACGACATTGTCGCCATTCATCAGGACAAGGACGCCATCAAGTTTTTTAGCTTTATCACAGTTGCTGCAGTTGTCGCGGAAGGCGACGGTATAGGCATTGCCTGAAGCGTTGTCTTTAGTGACGATTGCTTCAACTGTATGATCGATCTGGTCGTTATTTGAGGGGGCGAAGTAGGCGTTGCTCACAGTTACGGCATGATCAGGAGGGGTAACCGTCAGTTCGATGAGTCCATTTTTTCTTTCTGCATTCAGTGTTCCCCAAACGGATTTTGGTAAAGACTGCAAAGCGTTAGCTATCGTCTCTTTATCTTGATGCTGTTGCGGTGCCTCTTGCACTACAGGCAGTGAGATTGAAACTTCGCCGCTTCCGGGAAGACAACTCATATCAGAGCAGACCAGCCAGTCGAGCTTGGCCTTTAGCGTTGCATCGCTATTAGCGGCAATCGTTTCAGGGGGAGTGATTTGCACAAGCAGCAGAACTTCTTTTTCGTAGCCGTAACCGATGAGGGACTGGGTATCGTACCGGTTGGGGGTAGGCCAGAGCATATCGCTGGCGGTGAACCCTTCAGGCAGCTCCCAAGATATCGTCGGTGGGATGCCCGCATCGCCGGGGTTTTTCCAGTAGGAATGCCAGCTGTCTTCCATGTTAAGCCGGATGGCGACCCAAAAAGGAGTGCCAGGTTGGATCGTTTGATGTTCAGTGATCAGTTCCGCAGTAACGGGTCCGGACTGAATCTTCTGTTCAGCGTAACCATGACTCGCGAAGAACAGTCCCGCAAGCAATAAACAAGTGATCGTCATCTTTTTTATGATATTCACAGCTCTTTTGCCTCCCTTGCCATACTGAATTGCCTAGCGTACCAGTCTGGCTATTTAAGTTAAATACGCATACGCGTCTTGTAAATTAGTAAACAAAATTATAACATTGCTTTGTAAATATTCCATTAAGATTGGCATAAGGTTCATCATGTTAGACACTGTTTTGGCTGCAAACCCCTTTTTTGACGCCTATTTTCATTCGGATTTCCTGGGGAAGGCAATTTTTTTGAGTTTGATCGCCCTTTCCGTGACAACATGGGTGATTGTGATCCAGAAGGTGTGGATCACCCTGCAGGCTCGTAAGCTCTCATCTCAATTTTATCGCGCTTTTAACGGTCGAAAGGCCCATTTATTAGGGGTAGAGTACCGCTGCCCTGCGAAGGGCAGCGCGCCAAATCCCTTTTTATCGCTATACCAGGTGTTAAAAAAACATACCGTCGACATCCTCAATAAAAATCGCCATTTTAACAAAGAAGAGGACGATACCGTGGGATCATATCTTTCTCCTTCCGATATTGATTTTGTTGAATCGCATCTGATGACCACAGTGGCGACCGAGACCAAGAATCTTGAAAAAAACCTCTTTATCCTTGCGACGATCGTCAGCTTAGCGCCTTTCCTTGGATTGCTAGGCACCGTCTGGGGAATTCTTTCTACCTTTTCCGAGCTGCAGGCACAAAGCGGCGGCAATACGAATCAGATGGTTTTGGGAGGTTTATCTTTGGCATTGGCGACAACGGTTCTTGGCCTCGTCGATGCAATCCCGGCGTTGATCGGCTATAATTACTTGAAGAACAATATCAGGGACTTTGAGACAGAAATGGAATGTTTCTCAAACGAGATACTCACATCTGTTGAGATGCAGTATCGTAAAGTGGACGTCAAATAAGATGGCACGACATGCAGCAATACGTACCTACCATGCACGGCAGAGTGAAGAACCAACGGTCAATTTAACACCATTGATCGACGTTGTGTTCGTGATCTTGATCATGTTCATCCTGGTAGCGCCGCTGCTGGAGATGGATCGCGTCGAACTTGCCGACGCATCGGACGATCCTGCACAGAACCAGATCGTTGCGCAGGAACAGAGTGCTATAGCGATCCATGTCAACAGCGATGACAGCATTTTGTTCAACCAGCAGCCGGTCAGCGTAGATCGTCTTGGCGACCTGCTTAAACATGCGCGGCAGCGTATGCCTGAAGCGCGTCCACAGGTTTTCCACGACAAACGCGCCAGCTTTGGTACTTATCAAGCCGTGAAAAACGCAGCAGAAAGCGCCGGATTCCATGAGATGGATATCGTGCTGAAGCCGGCAGGAAATATCAAACGCGGAAAATAATTCCGGATTTTCAATGGTTAGAGAACCTTATACCCGATCGTTGCTTTTGCCAATCACGGTTGCTGTGCTTGTTGCACATGCCCTTTTTCTTTGGTGGTTGACAGCTAGTACGACAATTGCGGTAATCCCTGCAAAAGCGCGGCGTCAACTTGTTGTAAAGACTGTAGCGCTGCAACCTAAAGAAGATGTAGTTTCTGTTGCAATGGCAGCGCCGCCTCCGAAGAAGCAAACACCGCCTCCTCCAAAAAAACAAGTTCCGAAAAAGAAAAAGCGCGAAACGCCGCCACCACCGAAAACGAAAACCGCTGTGAAGAAAAAAGAGGAAAAACCGAAGCTGCCGCAGGAAGATAAGAAAAGAAAAGCGTTGCTCGCCAAAGCACAGGAAAATATTGCAAAAATTGGAAAAAACAACGATAAGTCTTCAGAGAAACGGGCAAAGAAAATCGATGACTACGAGGTGGCATCCGAGCAGAAGCAAGAGCTATCGGATGAAGAGATAGGCTACCGAGACGAGTTGGCAGGGCGTTTGAGGCTGATGCTGAGACTTCCTGACTATGGTGAGGTGAAGATTAAGTTGACGCTCAACCGCGATGGCACTGTCCATCAGGTCAAGACCGTTTCATCGCAAAGTAGTAAAAATAGCAACTACGTCGAGTCAACAGTTCCAACATTAAAATTTCCCGGATTCGGAAGGCATTTTAAGAATAATGACCGCTATACCTTTTTGGTCACACTGCAAAATGAGTAAAACTATGAGATCAATCAAAACGCTATTTATCCTTCTTCTAGTAATCGCTGCTCCGGTGATTGCCGAGCCTGAAGGCGGTGATGAGATCGTTGTGCGCTTGACGACAGAAGCAGAGTTGGTGCCGATTTACCTGGTCTCTTTCGACACAAAAAATGCAGGGTTCGATGCAGGGTATATTAAACAGCTGGAGAAAGTTCTTCGTTTTGATCTATCTCACAATGGGATGACAGCGCTGTCGCAGGCAAATCCCTCGTTGGAGGCGTTAGCTGCAAAAGCGACCTTTCATGATTACAATCAGTCGGCGGAGTGGAAAAGTCAAAATATCTACTATGTGATCAAAGTTAACATCGTCGATCACCTGTTGGATGCGTCGATCCTTTCTGTCAATGGCAACTGGATTAAAAGTGTCGACCATATTGCACTTACCGGCGAGATGGTGCGCGACCGTCATCAGATTCATCTTCTTGCCGACATGATCCATAAGGCGCTATTCGGAACCGAAGGAATTGCGCGAACGCGTGTGCTCTATACTGTGCGCGAGAAAGTTCCCGGGCAAAAGAAGTGGACTGCGGACGTTTGGGAAGCGGATTACGATGGCGGTAATGCTCGACAAGTTCTTAGAGATGCCGGCTATTGCGTCACACCGCAGTATGCGCCGGCCCCTTCGGGAAAACAACCGGGGGCGTTTTTCTACGTTTCCTATAAGACCGGACAGCCGAAGATCTATCTCGCCTCCTTAAACGGCAGTTCGATAAGCAGAGTGACGATGGTGAGAGGGAACCAGCTAATGCCGACGCTGAATTATCAGCGCAATCAGATCGCTCTCATCAGTGATGTCACCGGCAATCCAGATCTGTTCATCCTTCCTTTTTCTCCAGAAGAAGGGGCAATCGGCAAGCCGCGCCAGATTTTCTCTGCATATCCTGCGACGCAGGGGACGCCAACATTCAGCCCTGACGGCAAAAAAATCGCATTTGTGTCAAACAAAGATGGCGCGCCTCGCATCTACACGATGGATATCCCTCCTGAAGGTGCGAAACTGCGCGATATTAAACCAACCTTGCTGACGCGCTATCATAGCGCGACGGCGCCTGCATGGTCTCCCGATGGCAAAAAAATCGCTTATTGCTCGAAAGTCGAAGGTACGAGGCAGATCTTTGTCTATGATTTCAATAAGCAGCATGAGTATCAACTGACACAAGGGCATGGCAATAAGGAAAACCCCACTTGGGCGCCTAACAGCCTGCATTTGATGTACAACTGCGGGGACGATACTACATGCGAGTTATATATGATTAATTTGCATCAACCTAAGGCGGTTAAGATCACTCAGGGGAAAGGTGAGAAGAGATTTCCACACTGGTCGCCTGTCGTGCCGGGGTGATCTCGATATCCAGTATAGAGATTGCCTTCAACTAATTTTACAAGTGGCTCTTGGGATTTTATTTACTCTTATGGTAGGATGCTGAAACTAGCACAAAATTATTGAGGTCCATTATGAAAAACGATAAACGAAAACTGCTACTCAACCTTCTTGTTGTCAGTGTGTTGCTGGTCAGTTGCTCTTCACGGTCCAGCGATCAAATGCTTAACGACACAAGATCCTGCGGACGCCATGTTCAGAGAGGCTTTTGTTGCTTAGGAGGGAAACAAGGTGATTCTAAGCAGATCCGTTCGCGTCAACAGTTTGAAGCACAATGCGATCCGTGTCACGCATATGCTGATAAAGATTATATTCCTCTTGCAGATGTGGAATACAATGACGAGATTGCCATGGCGGACTTTGTTACGCGTCAGCCCAAGGAAAGTCCCGGTGATCCAGGCAGCGCTATTCCCGGTATTGAATCATTCCGCGATCCGAACACGATGCCTGAGGTGCGTTCGATTTTTACCAACGTTCAGTTTCCTTTCGACAGCGACCTGATAAAGGGACAGGACAACTTGGAAAAAGTGCGTAGCATTGCCGGATATATGCGGCAAAACCCTAACGTTTATGTCTTTGTCGAAGGGCATTGCGACGAGCGCGGTCCTCAAGCGTACAACCTTGCTCTTGGTGCTCGCCGCAGTAATGCTGTCCGCAATATGTTAATTAAAGAAGGCGTTAACCCTGATAATATCTTCACGATCTCTTACGGCAAAGAGCGTCCTTTAGTGATGGGGCACAACGAAGCTGCATGGGCGCAAAACCGCCGCGCGGAGTTTAAAGTCTATTATCGTTAAGGAGATCAACAATGTGTTGGCAACCTTGTTTTGGAATAGCATTAAGCATGATGATAATGGCGGCGCCGCTAACAGCTGCACGCCATTATCAAGAGAATGACAACACCACTATATTGCGAAAGATTAATGAAAATCTTGAGATGATGCGTTATGAAGTTGCCAATCATGATGCCGAGCTTCGCTCTTTAAGGGAGATGATGCGTAATCAAGAGGAAACAATTCAGCAGCTACGCAATGATCTGGAGATTGCTCGACGAGAAAACCATGAGCAAATGAAAGGAGGTTCTTCTTTGCAAGAGTCGTCAATCAAGACGGTTTCCACGGACTTGAAGAAACTCAAAAGCCATGCCAATGAGTCAAGTGATTGGATCAATAAGCTTGAAGAGAAAGTGGCGAAGCAGAACCGTGATATTGAGCATATTAATCAAGCGATGCGCTCGTTAATGGAACTTCTTCAACCTACTGAACAGATTGCCGATAGTGGGAAAGTCTATCGTGTGCGTGAAGGCGACAGCTTGGGGTTGATTGCCCAAAGGCATCGTACTAGCATTAAAGAGATCAAAGAACTGAATAGCCTGAAGTCTGACCGGATTTTAATTGGGCAAAAATTGAGAATCCCTGAGCGGTGAGCGAAAGCGATAATAGACCGATTGGTATTTTTGATTCCGGAATCGGAGGGTTGACTGTCATGCGGCAGATCATGCATCTACTGCCGTACGAGAATATCTGTTACTATGGCGATACTGCCCGAGTTCCATATGGCAGTAAGAGTCGCGACACAATCATACGTTATTCACTTGAAAATACCGCTTTTCTCCTGGAAAAGAATATTAAGCTATTAGTTGTTGCATGCAACACGGCTTCGGCGCATGCAATTGAAGCTCTTAGGCAGACTGTGCATGTTCCGGTTATTGGTGTGATCGAGCCTGGAGCTGCGCGTGCTGTTGAAGTGACAAAGAAGGGGTGTATCGCGGTCATTGCGACGCGAGCTACAATACAGTCCGGCGCATATCAGCGAGAGATCTGCCGCTATCTTCCAAAAGCAGAAGTTATCTCTCAACCCTGCCCGTTATTTGTTCCGCTTGTTGAAGAGAATATGACCAACTCAGCGGTCGTTAGACTTGTAATAGAAGAGTATTTGTCTCCTGTTGTAGGTAACGAAATAGATACTATCCTCCTTGGATGTACTCATTATCCGCTTCTTGCTGATGCAATAAAGGAATATGTAGGTAGTGAAGTAGCGCTCGTTGACTCTGCATCAACATGTGCATTCTATGTACGCGACAGTCTCAATATTCAAGGAATAAAAAAAACTTCAAACACTCGCGGCGTGTATCAATATTACGTTTCTGATGACCCCGAACGATTTTCGTTGATGGGTACCCGTTTTTTAGGCACAACTATTGAAGCCGTTCATGATTTAGCTCTTTTCCAGAGATAGAAAGCCGGAACAGCGAAGAAAGGGATAGCCAGTAGACCTTGGTTCCACGAAGAGCCGATATCTTCAATGATTTTTGCGTTGATGATCTCCTTCCGGTCGGCGCGATCAATTAGGTGTCCTTCAATCATCACGACAGAGTCTTCCGAAGCGCGCAGGTCTCCGGAGATCGGAATCATTATTCCTTCTTTTCCCATACAGCAGCTTCTTAGATTAGGTTTGTCTGCAAGATAGTGCTCTCCTTCAGGAGTTTCATAGATAAAACCGCGAATTTTCACAGTCTCTTCAGTATGTGGAGGGTGATCGGCAATCTGCGAAAAAGTGATGACGGTCGCAATTATGACGGGCATGAAATTCATATTTACCTCATTACATGATATGCAAGTCTACAAATTATGGGATTTGTTTTCAATTGGTAGAATTGAGGGTTATTTGTTAAAATTCGATCAAATAAAATGTGGTGCTGACGATGCTTAGAGCTGTTGTTTTCTCAATTTTTTCTTTCTGTGCCGCTTGTTGCTGCGGTGAGCAGCCGATTGCTGTTTCAGGACAGGTGCAGCTGATTCCGGCGATGTATCCTTTAGCGGATTATTCCTTGAATGTTGATAAACAGACTGCCCCTGATTTTGGACAGTGGAGCGAAAAAGATTTGCGCGATAGTTACGACCTCATGCAGAAGGTGACAGCTTTGTGGCGTGATTCGCGTTATGCTGATGATTATTTGATCCAGGGACGTGTTGGCACTAATCAGTTTGCCTGGCAGATTGTCCCTTATCCTAACGAACAGTGGCGTTTGCAGAAATATTGGAAGCTGTTGACAGTGCTCTCTCATGTAGCACTTGGCGCTCCACACCTTTCCGCTAGCGAAGCACAGCGCGTCGCTAGCGATTATCGGCAAAAGATGGCTTTACATTATCCCAAGTTTGTTAAGGATCGCAGTGGCGATAAACGTTTCGATGCTTTTTGCAATCAGAAGATTTTAGATCGGCAGACGGTATATGAAGGCAGGTTGATCCGAGTGTTGTATGATTACTCCCCTAATGGTGGCAGTAAGGATAAACTTCATTTTCTTGTAATTCCCAAGGCTTGCCGTCCTGAATTTGCTGAGTTGACTGCGGATGAATATGTGGAGCTGCAGCAAACCACGCAGAAGATGGTCGAGTACTTTCGCAATAAAGGTTATGGAACGATTTATCTGTTCAGTAATAACGGTCCTAATTCAGGGCAGACGGTACCTCATTTCCATCAGCACTTTGTAGTCGTTGGTGATGAGTCGCAGGAATTATGGAGCCGATTATACCGGCTTAAAAATTACTTGATCCCCACGACACCGCTGCCGCTTCCCGAGTTACAGGAGCATGTAGCGTGGCATCGTGAGGGCTTGGGAGCTTACTTACTAACAACTAAAGAAAATTACTTGTAGTTGCTTGGTGTCATATGAGGAACTAGACACTGATACTTTTGAGTCTCGATAATGTCCGTAGCAGCACGAAGAATTTAATCTCTTTGATGGTCTTGAACGTGTAATACTAGCCAAACCTATTTTGTTTTAAATCTACGGCAATACGATTGAGAATATCTAATGGTAAAGGTTTGATTTGCACTGAACGATTCGGAAAAATGCTATTGAACAGTACAGAGCCTTGAACTTTGGTGAATTCTATATCAAGATTCTCTAAAACGGTGGCTGTAAGTTCATCAATCGAACCTGTGAATGCTCTTTGATTGAAAAAATCTCTAATAACGTTTGATCGTTCTTCATTATTGGGAGGCACTTCAGCATAATAATAACGTGGTTCTTTTCTTGGGAGCATGATGAGAGAGTTAGGTCTTTCATCTAAGATACGTAAAGGTGAAATTCCAACATTAAAATCAAAATTTGAGAAGAATGGTATGTGATCGTTTGCATCTGACATGGAAATGACTGTTGCTCTATAGAAAGGTAATCTCTCATCTAGATTTGACATCCACGGGGATGTTCCTCTTGGGAACAATACTCGATCAGATAGATTGGCTGGAACTATTGGACTGTGGGATGAATTGTTTACGATTGCTCGGCAGTTAGGACAGCTGTTTTGTTGTTGAACCCATTGACCAACGCACGCTTTATGAAAAATATGGCTGCAATCCAATGTTTGATTTTCATTGGGTACATCATCATTGATAGGTTCAAGACAAATTGCACAGTCTCTAGTTTTTTTCAGAAGGAATTATCATGGCTACTCTTTGTAATGGGAATTGGTATCTCTTTATATTGATTTAAAGTCAAGTTTTTAACAAAAAATACATTTATTGAAATGTAATTATATATCTTTTTTCTAGGAAGCTTTTCCAGATTACGATGATTTGAAGATCTAGCGTTTGTTTTCAGCGCTAAGAGCTCATGTGTAGAAATTTCCTTATACAATTTCCCTGTCTCGAGAACACTAAAAGGTAACTTCTTTTGTAGAAAATTGATATTTATTATTAATGGTTTTTTATAAAAATAGAACCTGTCTTATTAATAAGACAGGTTCATAAGTACTACTTTTTTTGAGAAAGAAGCTTTAAGAAGAAGCCGTTGTTTTTTCTTTGATGTAGACTTTTTTCATGATTACCGGATCGACAGGCTTGTCTTGAGCGCCGGTTTCTGTTGATTCGATCTTTCTAACAACGTCCATGCCTTTTGTTACCTTGCCGAAAATGGTGTGGCGGTTGTTCAGCCATGGAGTTGATGCGGTTGTGATGAAAAACTGGCTGCCATTCGTGTGTGGGCCTCGGTTTGCCATTGCGATCAGACCAGGGCTATCGAATGTGACATCGGCAGAGAATTCGTCTTCAAATGGCTTTCCCCAGATCGATTCGCCGCCCGTACCGTTACCGTTGGGATCGCCGCCTTGAATCATGAAGTCTTTGATCACTCTGTGGAATGTTAGCCCGTCATAGTAGCCTTTTTCTGTCAGTTTGACGAAATTTTCTGTAGCTTTAGGTGCTACGTTAGGCCATAGCGTGATCTCTATTGTCCCTTGGTTGGTCTCCATGACGACCACAGGATTTTTTGACATCGTATTCTCCTTTGCTGATAGATGCTGCGTATTGATAAGTAATGGAATTAGGAAAAGAGCGCAAATAATGTGTTTCATCGGTGTCAGTCTCCTTGCTTTTTCATGTGCTTGCTCAGTTGTCCGGTCATTTTGAACATATTGATAGGCTCTTTGCTGCCAAGGATCTTTGCTAACGCATCATCGGGGTTGATTACGCGTTTGTCGTTGGCATCTTGTAGGTTGTTTGCTTTGATATACTCCCAAACTTTTTTTGTAACATCGCCGCGCGCCATTTCTTCGGCGCCGACGAATGCCGCCATTTCATCACTTAGTTTGATTGTTGGCTGTTTTCGTTTGGTCGTTGTCTTTTTCTTCGTGGTCTTTCCTGTTTTTTTTGCTGCGCCTTTCCGTGCTTTCTTTTTGTAGGGGGTGCGAGGGTGGCTTGGGTATTTTGCTTGGAGCTCATCGAGGTTATTGATGATCACATCGCAATCGGGAAATGTCGAGCAGGAGTAGAAAGTCTTTCCGAAGCGGGACTTTCTTGCCATCAGCGAACCAGGGCATCCTAATGCAGGGCATTTCGGCATCTGGTCGATGGGGATATACTCTTCGCCTTTTTTAGGGATATTAATGATGCCTCTGCAATCGGGATACTTGGAGCATCCTAGAAAAGCACCGTAGCGTCCATGACGCACTTTCATTTCTGCCTCGCAAAGGGGACATTTCTGTTCCCAGTTGAAATTTGCTGCGTAGTCCGACTTATCGAAAGAGATCTCCTCTAATGGGGCAGAGAAGTTGCAGTCAGGATAATTGGAGCATCCGTAGAAATATTTGTTGCGGAACCAGACCTTTTGAAGGTTGCCTTCTTTACATTGCGGGCATTTCAGCTCTGTCTGCACTTTTGGAACATAGGCATGTTTTTCTGCATGCTCTAGCGCCGGGGCAAAATCTTTCCAGAACTCGCGTACCAGTTCCTTCCAGTCTTTGCGGCTCTCGGCGATATGTTCCAAGTCGTCTTCCATATGTGCGGTGAAGTCGACGTTCATGATCTTCTCGAAGTTGGCTTCGAGGAGTTCGGCGATGACGCGGCCGAGCTCTGTCGGTTTCAGCCTCCCTTGTTCTTTGACGGTGTAGTCACGGCTTTGGATTTTGTTCATGATTGTCGCATAAGTTGACGGTCTGCCGATTCCTGATTTTTCCAGTTCTTTGACCAGTGATGCCTCTGTGAAGCGTGGGGGCGGACGTGTGAATGACTGCTCGGAAGCGAGATCCATCAGCTCTAGCTTCTGTCCTTCTGTCAGGTTGGGCAGTCTTATGTCGTCTTGGTCTTGTGGGATGTCATCGTCTTCTTTTTCTTCGTAAGCTGCGAGATATCCTTGGAACTTGATGACCGACCCGGTAGCGCGTAGAAGGATGCCGTTTTCGGTAATGATATCGGCAGACACGGTATCGTAGACTGCGGGATTCATCTGGGAGGCGATGAAGCGGCGCCAGACAAGTTGATACAGCAGGAACTGTTCTTTCGTCAGGTAGTCTTTAACCTTCTCAGGTGGGTGGTTCAGGTTGGTGGGGCGGATTGCTTCGTGAGCGTCTTGCGCTTGTTTTTTTGATGAGTAGATACGTGCTTTTTCAGGTAAGAATTCTTTGCCGAAATTTTCGCCGATATACTTTCGCGCTGCAGTAAGCGCCTCTGGGGCGACGCGGACGGAGTCGGTACGCATATAGGTGATCAAACCTTCGGCGCCTTCGTTGCCGAGGTCAATACCTTCATACAGGCGTTGTGCGACGCTCATAGTGCGCGCTGAGGAGAATCCATAGTGGCGGCTTGCCTCTTGCTGTAATGTTGAAGTGATGAATGGCGGTACCGGATTGCGCTTCTTCTCTTTTTTTTCGACACGTGAAACGGTATATTCCTGTCCTTTCATTCGGGCAAGGATTTCGTCTGCTGTTTTTTTGGTTGAGATGAGAGTGACATCTTTACCTTCGATCGGTTCTTTCTCGACTTTTTTTCCATCGACGGAGAACAAGTTGGCTCGGAATGTTCTTTTTTCTTCTTCCGTTTTGAAAATGCCGCCTAATGTCCAATATTCGACAGGCTTGAACGCTTCGATCTCTTTTTCGCGGTCGACGACTAACTTTAGGGCTACTGATTGTACGCGTCCTGCCGATACTGTGCTTCCGCGTCCTCGTTGGATGCGGCGGTTAAGGATGGGAGATATAGTATACCCTACGAGGCGGTCGAGCGTACGGCGTGCCTGCTGTGCATCGACTAGGGACTGATCGATATCGCGCGGTTCTAACAGCGAACGTACCACTTCGTCTCTGGTGATGGAATTGAACGAGACGCGTTTGATGTTGGTATCTTTGGGTAGGCTTTCTTTGATATGCCAAGCGATAGCCTCTCCTTCGCGGTCAGGGTCGGGGGCGAGGTAGACTGTGTCGCTTTTCTTGGCGGCGCTGATCAGCTTTTTAATCACATCGGTCTTATCCGGAAGGATTTGGTATGTCGGCTCGAAATCGTTTTCCAAGTCGATGCCGAACTCTTTTGCCGGTAGGTCGCGGATATGGCCTATTGAGGATTCGAAGATGTACTCCGGTCCTAGGAATTTTTTTAAAGTTTTAATTTTTGCCGGTGACTCGACGATGATGAGTTTCTTTTTAGCCATTAACGATTACTCCTTAGCCCGACACATGCGGGGTTGGCATACCTTAAGTAGTACCCTCATTAACAAAACAGTTAATTTCATAACAGGGAGATTTGTCCCTATTACTGTAACCATGTTCATTATCAGTATCTTGAATGAATAGGTCTGCCAGGGTATCCGTGATATCCCCAGCGTTATGTACAAGTCTTGCTTCGTTACGCGCAAGCAACAGTTTATTTCCATCCGATTCTGTTGACAGGACGAACGTTTTCTTTTTTTGCTTCCTGGCAAGGCGCATGGTGCTCATGGTGCCGCTTTTTTCGTGATACGCCTCAACACAAACGACGCCGATGGCAAGGCCGCTGACAATTCTGTTGCGCACAATAAAGCTGTGTTTATCTGGACGCGCCCACATGGGGTATTCGCTGATGAGAGCGCCATGTTCTACAATCTGTTCCGCAAGAGACTGATGTTCTTTTGGGTAGATATGTTGAAGACCAGTTCCTAATACAGCCAATGTCCTTCCTTTTTTCATTGCACCCCGGTGCGCCTGGCTGTCGACTCCGCGTGCTAGGCCGCTGATGATTGTGTATCCCATTGCCGAAAGGTCTTCTGCTAGCTTTTCTGCATTTTTTTTACCCTGTTCGCTTGGCGTGCGGGTGCCGACAATTGCAATGCTCCGTACGTCGTTTCTTGTCAATTTCCCTTTGACATATAGGATAATGGGAAAGTCAGCGATTGTTTTGAGGTTTTCGGGGTAGCGCGAGCTTGTGTAGCTGATAATTTCGATGCCCGCTTTTGTTGCGGTGTCAAGCTCTTGTCTGCCGGTGTCCCAATTTCCCCATCCTTCTAATACGTTGTCATTAAACCCTTTGAGTTGTGCTACCTCACTTTCTTTTGCATGGATTGCCTGTTGTGCCGATCTGTAATGAGCGATCAGCATTTGTATTCTTTTGCTGCCGATTTTGGGGAGTGCATTGAGTGCTGTCAGCGCTTCGATTTCGGTGAGCATCGTAATGACGTTTTTTTGTTAAAGCTTCTTTGATCGTTGTGGGATTCACATCGGCAACCCTGAAGACATTGCCAGGATTTTTTGTAAGAATCAAGTTTAATTTTCCATTTTCATTTTTTTTGTCGCTGCGCATCATTGCTAGGAGTTCTTCATCGGAGATGGTGTCGGAGAGCGCTGTCGGGAGTGAGGCGGCATGGCAGAGCGCTTCTAAACGGTCGATGGTCAGTTGGGAGCATAGGCCCATGGCTGCGCTTACATGGGCGGCACAGCTCATTCCGATTGCAACAGCCTCGCCATGCAGCATGGGGTTAAGCGCTTCGATAGCGTGAGCGAATGTATGTCCATAGTTTAGAATTGCCCGAAGGCTGGATTCGCGTCGATCTTGATTAACGATAGTGCTTTTGATGGTACAGGCACGAGCGATTGCATTGGTTAAGGCGTTGGGATCTCGATAGAGAATTTTCGGCATCTCAAGTTCTAGATGTTTAAAAAAATCATCGTCGCTGATGATGGCGCTTTTGATGATTTCGGCGATACCTGACCGGTATTCGCGATCCGGCAGCGTTTGCAGTAATGTGATGTCGATGATTGTGAGATCGGGATCATGAAAAGTGCCAATCAAATTTTTAATTCCGGAAAAATTAATTCCTGTTTTTCCTCCTATTGCAGCGTCGGCCATCGCAAGGAGAGTTGTCGGTACATATATAGTAGGGATTCCACGCATGTAGCAAGATCCGACAAAGCCGCCAAGGTCTGTAGTGGCGCCCCCGCCAATGGCGATGACAACAGAGCGGCGGTCCAGGCCGATCCGGTGCATTTCCTTCCAGCAGCGTTCAGCTTCTTGAAGAGTTTTAGCTGATTCTCCGGTTTTCACAGCGATTTGCGCGTAGGGGATCTCATACAGATCGGCTAGCTGCTCATCGATGATCGCGACTGCAGAGGAATAATCTTGGCATTTCTCGCGCAGGGCTGATTTGTAGTCTCTAAAGAGAATAGGTAATTGCGTATTGATCTTCATAAAAAATAATTAACCAAGGGGATGGTAAGTGAAGTGTTGTTTTATTTGCAACTTTAAAAATTAATTGGCAGTAACCGGTAAAAAAAAGGCCGCCTTTCGGCGGCCGAGGTCTTCTATTGCTAGAACGACACTTGTACTCTTCCTGTCACCTTTACAGGTTTTTCAGAGGAGTATTTTTGTGTATTTTTAACGAGGCGGACAAGCATGTTTGAAAGATCCGCATGGGATTCTTCCTGTTGCTCTGGTCTATTCGCTTCGTCAATGGCGAGTGAGCATTGTTTCGGACTCACGGTTATTCTCCACCTGCCCGCGGGGCAGTTATGAGAATCGCCAATCGCGACGATTTGGTTTTGTTATTGCTCTATACTCTGAGAGCTAGAACAATACAAAAATGTTTCCCATCTAAAATGATGGAATCCGATCGAGCGCCTCTTATGCGGAGGGGCTAAGGCGATGGTGTTGCCAAATCGTCTCGATCGTTGGTTCTCTGTGATTTTCCAATCTCGTAAAACAGCGTCAGCGGTTTTTGGCTGATCTGCTGCTAGACGAGCTTAATTTCTTTTCTATTCCCAAAGTTCGTGGTTTCGAGCATGTTACGACCCGTGTCACCTCCTTTTCCGCTCTGTCGTTCCACAGTTTTCGGGAGCGTTGGTCTTCCTCGCATACCAAATTCTATACGAGGCATGGCAGAAAACTGCCATTACGTCATGTTTATCATGTTAAAGTAAAAAATTCAAGAAGTTGGTTTTAACTTGTTATAAGTAAGTTATTTGATGAGTTCTTCTCTTTTGTCGATGTAGGATGCCAGCGAGCTGTCGCCACTACCGAATGTGTCGATGAACGGCTGCATCGGGTTGGCCTCACCGGTTTCGGCAGGCATTTCGTTTTGCTCAAGCTTTGTGAAAGCCTTGAGTTCTTGCCAGGCAGTTAGTTCTTCAGCGTTATGAGCCTGTTGCTGTTCCAGCATGGCAATTCTGAATAGATTGTAAGCGTAAAGATAGGGGTAGTCGTTTTCTGCTTTATCGGCAAGCATCAGCTCTTTCAGCTTTTTGCTTTGCATGAGCGCCGCTTCAGTGTCTCCGTTGGCAATGGTCAAGGAGGTAGCGCCATAATTGCTGAAGTAAGGGATATTGTTCTTTTCAGTTCTATTGAAGACGCGATCGGCAAAAGGGGCGGCCTCTTCGCCTTTTTGGCGGATGAGTAGTTCTTGTGCTATTGGCCCATCATATTTTGCTTGAAGGTCGGGCTGAACATTGAGGATAGTAACCAAGGCTTCGAGCGCTTCTTGCTTTGTAGCAGGAGAGATGGCGCGTTTGCCGCGACCTTCAAAGGTATTGAATTCTTCAGCGGCTTCGATGTAGTTGCGCTCTGCTTGGGCGTTACTACTTGCGCTCCAGCGATATACGACAAATATCAGGGCAACGGTAGCAATCAGGACGTAGAAAACAAGACGGCTGTTATCATGAAGCCATTTAGTATAAGGATGTTCTTCAATTTTTTCAGCTAGAGTGGTTTCGTCATCAACCATCTTCAAGGGGGAGTGCTTAGCCATCTGCATTTACTTTTTTTTCTCTTGTGTATAGTGTTGATACTATGCTGGATCGTATTTTTTTTCGCAAGAGTCAGTTGTAAAGCCGGCTTTAACTTGCTAGGCGCAAGCGCCTCCTCGGTTATAAAGATTTTCAAGGTGTAATCATGACAGCAACAACAGAACAGGCAACTATCAACGACATTGTAACTGAGGTGGAGGTTTGCAGGATCTCCGTTAATCCTCATCAGCCCCGTCGCCATTTTTCTGATGAAGAGATCACCGAGCTCTCCCATTCTATTCGCGAGGTAGGACTGATTCATCCGCCCTTAGTGCGTCCTTTGTCAACGCCAGGATATTACGAGCTCATATCCGGAGAACGCAGGTTCCGCGCAGCTAAAGCTGCAGGACTTCAGTATATTCCGGTTCTTGTTCGCGATGTGAGCACATCACTATCGGCGCAAGCGGCTTTAGTAGAGAATATCCAGCGGGTCGATCTTGATCCGATGGAGATTGCTTTGGCATTGAAGCGACTGATGGACGAGTTTGCTTTGGGGCAAGAGGAGCTGGCTCTTCGCGTTGGCAAAAAGCGATCGACGATCGCCAACTATTTGCGTTTGCTAGCGTTGCCTAAGGTTATTAGGGACAGCGTCCACTGCGGAAAAGTGACCATGGGACATGCTAAAGCGATCTTAGGACTGCCTAATGATGAGCAGCGTATGTGGCTTCATGACTTGATCATACGCGATGATTTAAGTGTCCGTGACGCCGAGAAAGCGGCGCAGCGGCTAAGTCAAAAGGCGAAAAAGAAAACTCTCAGCTATGCTAACCGCGATTTTTATTTAGAACAGTTGGCTGAAAAAGTTCAGCAGCGGTTGGGAACGAAGGTGATGATCCAAGGTAAGGGCAAGAAAGGGAGGATCAGCATCGATTATTATAATCTCGATGACTTGGACCGCCTGCTTGCTCTATTCGGTGTGGAAGGAGACTGACCAGTGAAAAAAATGAAATTTACCATCGAAGGCATGTCATGCGTGACATGCGCGCTCCATGTGGAAAAAGCGATCAACAAAGTTGAAGGTGTCAAGGAAGCGAGCGTGAGCTTTGCTACAGCGACAGCACAGGTGAAACTGGAAAACGGAACGGGTGCTGATGAAATAAAAAAAGCGATCGAGTCAGCAGGTTATCGCGTGGCAGAGGATCATGAACATGAAGGTCATCATCATGATACTGATCTGATCAGTTTATTGATCGCTGCGGTGTTGACGCTGCCGTTGCTCTTGCAGATGCTTTTTAGCTGGTCACTGCCTGGCTGGCTGCAACTGACTCTGGCGACCATTGTCCAGTTCGGTATTGGTTGGCGTTTCTATCAAGGCGCATACCATTCGCTGCGCGCCGGCAGTGCAAATATGGACTTGCTGATCGCTTTGGGAACTTCTGCTGCATGGGGGTTGAGCGTTGCAGTGTACTTATTAGGCCTTGACCAACATCTTTACTTTGAAAGCAGCGCTATGATTGTAACCTTGGTGCTTTTAGGGCGATGGCTCGAGTCGCGGTCGAAGAAACGCGCATCCGCGGCAATACAAAAACTGATGGAGCTGCAGCCAAAAAAAGCTTTGGTACGCCGCGATGATGAATTCGTTGAAGTGGAGATCAGCGAGATCAAAGCAGGAGACATTTTCCTTGTCCGTCCCGGTGAAAGCATACCTGTAGATGGTGATGTCATAGAGGGAAGCTCTACAGTTAATGAAGCGATGCTGACCGGAGAGAGCCTTCCGGTTGAAAAAAGCGAAAGAGATCGCGTTTTCGGCGGTACAGTCAATAATAACGGATCGTTGCAAGTGAAAGCAACACAGGTGGGCGAAGACACTGTGCTCAGCGGGATCATCAGGCTTGTGGAGCAGGCACAGAACTCGAAAGCGCCGATACAAAAGCTTGCCGACGTCGTTTCCAGTTATTTTGTTCCTGCTGTAGTTGCAATCAGCATCATCACTTTTGCTGCATGGTGGGTTGTCGACGGCAACATCAGCAATGCAATCATTAATGCCGTTGCAGTGTTGGTCATCGCTTGCCCATGCGCATTGGGGTTGGCAACGCCGACAGTGATCATGGTCGCCAGCGGCCGTGGTGCGGAGGCGGGCATTCTATTCAAAGAGGCTGCGGCGATTGAAGAGACGGAAAAATTGCAGACGCTGATCATCGATAAAACCGGTACGCTTACTGAAGGACAGCCTAAGGTAATGGGCGTATTCCCGATGAATGGCCATCAGGAGGAGGAGCTTGTCTCTGTCGCAGTTGCATTAGAGTCACATTCGCATCACCCTCTTGCTGAGGCAATTGTTCGTTATGGAAAGGAACAAGGTGTGCGGCCCGCTGACATCACCCAGTTTCAGTCGATAGCCGGAAAAGGGATCACCGGACAGATCGACAGCCGCAGCTATTATTCAGGGTCCCTGCGCTTTTCTCGTGAAAATGGCAAAGAGATCGATAGAACGAAGGTCGAACATCTGGAGAAGGAAGGTAAAAGCATCATCGTGGTTTGGAGCGATCAAGAGGTGATCGGCTTCGTAGCTGTAGCAGATCCGCCGCGGGAAAATAGTAGCGAAGCCATCCGAAAGATCAACGGAATGGGCATCCATACGGTGATGCTGACCGGCGACAACCGTCGGACTGCCGAGGCGATTGCTAAGAAGGTAGGGATTCAGCAGTTTGAAGCAGAAGTGCTTCCCGAGGATAAAGCCGCACGTGTCTCCGCATTGGCAAAAAGCGGTCGTCATATTGGAATGGTCGGCGATGGCATCAACGACGCTCCCGCTCTTGCAGCTGCCAATGTCGGCTTTGCTATCGGTGTCGGCAGCGATATTGCGATTGAAGCTGCAGATGTCACCCTCGTACGTGCCGATCTGATGACTGTCGTTCATGCCATCCAGCTGGCGCGCGCGACCTTCTCCAAAGTGCGTCAAAACCTATTTTTTGCGTTTTTCTTTAATATCCTCGGAATTCCTCTTGCAGCGTTAGGCATGTTGAATCCGGTCATCGCCGCTGCGGCGATGTCGATGAGCTCAGTAACGGTCGTCAGCAATGCGCTTTTGCTGCGACGTTGGAAAGCGAGGTAGGATGGAGTGACGGTAGATTTTGTTGCGATGTTACTGGCGATCGCTGCCTGCCTCATCATCTTTGGGGTGTGGCTCTGGTTCCGCACAAAGCTGCCGCCGCATCTGCTTTTCTCCGATTGCACTCTTTTAGATGTCGGTAGACCATCGCTGCGTGTCCGCGGAGCATCAGTGCCGCGCATCTTACAATTTCTTGCTCTCTCACTGTTTCTCGTCGCCTTCATCGACCCGCATCGCTATATTCCGCGCAGCGATATTCCCGGTAAGGCGCCGGAAGCGCCGACGCCTACCGAAGGCATTGCCATCTACCTTGTTCTTGATCAGTCAGGTTCGATGGCGGAAGAAGCTGTCTTTTACGATGGTTCAGGCCGACGCCTGAGACAGACAAAAATGAACTTTTTAAAAGAGGTAACGCAGGATTTCGTCTCCGGTAACAGCTCCAAGGGGTTACAAGGACGGCCCAATGACCTGCTCGGTCTCGTTGCTTTTGCTCGTACCGCGCAAGTGCTCGTTCCTTTGACACTCGACCGAAAAAGCATTACTGATGCGCTGAAAAAGCTCAATGTTCGCGCTGACCGCGATCAAGACGGAACAGCGATCGGCTACGCGTTATTTAAAACGATTAACATGATCGCGGCAACACGCCACTATGCCGAAGACCTGGTGAAGAAAGGCGAGCCCGCCTATCAAATCAAGAACTCGGTCATCATTCTTGTTACCGACGGCATACAGGATCCCAACCCGTTGGACAAAGACAACCCTTTGCGCAATATGGAACTTCTTGATGCTGCGGATGTTGCCGTTGCCAATGATGTGAAGCTCTATATCATCAATGTGGAGCCTCGCATTGCCAGCAGCGAATTCAGCGAGTATCGACAAGTGATGCGGCTGCTGGCGCAGTACACCGGCGGCGACTACTATACCATTAGCGATAATACCAGCTTGCAGGAGATCTATGCCGATATTGATCAAATCGAGAAGAGCACGCTTCCTACTACAGCTCTTGATAAAAGTCTAATGCCTCGTTACTTTCGCCGATATTCCTATGCACCCTTGTTGATCACTACTGCGCTTTGCTTTCTCATCGTCTCAGTGATCGTATCGGCAACATGGTTGAGGAGGTCCCCATGATTATGCGCGACCTTTTTTACGCCAATCCCAGCGCCGTGATATTACTTCCGATAGCAATACTTCTGTTTTTCCTTTTTCTGTTTCTTTTTTATCATCGCCGGCGTGTGGGAGCTAGGCTAGGCACACCTAATTTCCTGAAAATGGTATTGTGGCAGCGTCCTTCATGGAATTTCTGGCGTAAAGCTGCAGCTGTGATTCTTGCATGGATAACGGCAACGTTAGCGCTGATGGATCCACAAGGCAACCCCCATTATCCTGAAGAGAAGCTGCGCATTTCTAAAAACGAGAAGGAACCGGGAGCTCCGCGACGCATTGTTCACGACGTGATTTTCCTTCTTGATACTTCTGCATCGATGGCCGTTGATGACACATCGACGAAGGAAACGCGCCTTGCTGAGGCTAAAGAGATCATCGATGAGACTGTCAGGATGATGCGCGGAGAGAATGTCGCTCTTTACACCTTTACCTCTGAGGGGTCCAAGCTTGTCCCTTTAACGATGAACTATATCTTCACTCGCATCTTGTTGTCTGACGTGTCGATTAACGAAGGCGACGTCGCTGGTACCGATCTGTATGAGGCGCTGGCAGTAGTTAATGACTCCGAGGGGGGGATGGCTCCGGAGAAGGCGCGAACGTTAGTGATCCTCACAGACGCTGGTGATAACCGTTTGGAAGAGACAGCGACCCGCGCTGCGGAGATCGCTGCATTGCTGCAGTTGGTCGAAGCTTTGCATGATGAAGGGTACCATATTTACACTGTCGGGCTCGGAAGCAAAGAGGGAGGAACGGTACCTAATGTTCTCTACAAAGGTAAGTCTGTTGTTTCCAAGTTGCAAGATGAAATCCTTCAAACTATAGCCAAAGTGGGTGGCGGACAATATTTTTCCGGAAATGCACTGTCGCCGCTGTTTATCGCTAAAGCGCTCTACAGTGATATTGAGAAGCGCAATGCTTATGAGACCGCTCCAGTCCGCGCTCCGGACATGGCGCGCGAAGATTTGATCTACGACCATTATTTCCAATACCCATTGGCGTTGGCAATCATCCTTTTGGCTGCCGTTCTTTTCCTTCCCGACAATTGGAAGAAGGAGGACGTTGATGTTTAAGCTGCTGCTGCTTTTGGTTGTTCCTATGATCGTTGTGGCGCAAGAAGATCAGATACAGCAAGCTTATGAGCTCGCTCAAGCCGGAGATCAGGAAAAAGCGCGCGCAATCTACGAGAACCTGCTTCTTCAGGAGAAAGAACCTTGGAAACAGGCAATACTAAGATACGATATCGCTACAACATATTTGCAGGAAGGACAACTGAGCGAGGCGTTACAGACGTATGATAGCATCCGTTTGGGTGCAAACCCTTATCCGCTTCTGCTCAAAAGGATCGAGGAAAATCTCGCTGTAGCGCGTTGGCGTGAGGCATTGCGCATGATCGAAGCTTACCAAGAACAGACAGAATTATCTGAAGATGCTGTTAATAAAGCGATTTTTCTTATTCGTCAGGTGTTTCAGAATGTTCGCGCTGCTAACGATGCCGACTGTCTTCTTAGGAAGATCGAAGGCAGTGAAGCGTGTCTGCCGCCGGATGACCTGGAAATGCTGAGGCAATCCGCACAGAAGCGTCTTGCTGAAATTTTGCTTGACCGAAGACGTCAGCGTATTGAAGAAGTCTCACCACAGGATGCGCTGATTTACCTCATCTTTGGCGTTGGAAGACAGTCTGCAGAGCTGCGCGCTATCGGGCGCGTTCCCGATACGGGCTTGCGCCACGATTATATCAATAGGGAAGTTGTGGAAGCAGAGACATGGCTGCCTTTGTGGGAAGCAGAGAGAAAAGTAGTCCACGACCCTGCAATCGATCGCGCTTTCATCGAATTCAACAGCGCTATCGCTCTGATGAAAGAAGAAGATATCATCTCTGCGGAGAAAAAATTGGAGGCAGTAAGCGATATCCTTGAAGAGTTGCTGAAACAGGCTTTCAATAATGACCCGGTTCCTGAGATATTGGAAAAGCTTCTTTCTGCTTATCGTATTGCTCTTGCGGAAAAAATAATTCAGCGAGGAACTATCGCCGCATTGGAACAGCAACAGATTCGTTTTAGTGACCTGCTGCGAGAAATAACGAAACGTCCGCAGGAAGTGCGTTTGGAAAATGCTGCTGCGTTGCTGAAACAGTCGATGGTGGAGTTGAACCAGATCGATCCCATTCTGTCCCGCCTGTTGTTGATCGCGGCGCAACAGGAGGTTGAGCTACTAAAGTGGGAGTATCTTGATAAGCAGCAAGAACCTACAGCAGAAACAGTTCTCGAAAGGGCGATAGCCCTCCAGCGCGATGCGTTGGATGCTGCGCGTTTGGCAAAAGATCGAAGCGGCAAAGGCGAACGCAAGGAGCTGCTGCGCTTGCAAAATCAGGTGGCATTGACTGTCGATGTTTTTGAAACGGCCGCCTATCGGGAACAGCAGCGTGCATTCAATAAGGCCGACGCTTTCTCCTGTCAATATCTTCCTTGGGCAGAGGCATTGCCCTTATTCTCTCAAGGCAAAGATATGGTGATCTTTGCACGGGAGGAGCTATCTGAAGAGATCGAAAAGCTGCCGCGTGCCATTGCGCATCAGGAGCAAGCGATCATCCATTGGCAGCGTGCCCTAGCAAAACTGAAGGAGCCTCGTACAGGCGAGCCATGCCGGCAGCAAAAGCAAGGCGGTGAGGAAGGCAAGCAGGAGCAACAGCCTCAAGAGGGCAGCGAGCAGCAGCAAAAGCCCAAGGCAACGCCGCATGACGAGGTATTGCGTTTATTACAGCAAATGGAACAAGATGATCGACAACAGAAAAAGAGCTCTCAACCAGTAAAACAAGGGGATAAGCCATGGTGATCGCCCGTGCGATAACGATAGCCTTCGTCCTTCTCTTTCCGTGCTTCGTACAATGCGAAGTATCACGCGTTGCCGCCAATGTCGAAGTTGCCCGCGTGCAGGAACCGATCATCATCACGATCAGCGTGCAGCATAGCGAAGATGCCGTTATCGATGACGATAGTTTTGAGATGGATGGAAAAAAAATCAATGTCGAATTGATGAAGCAGATCACCATACCTTCAAACAAGCAGAAAGTGAGCATCTACACCTTTACCATCCCTCCTGAACCTCGAGGGCTGCATATTCTGCCGGCCATCACCTTCACTGCCGATGGCAAAATGCACAAAATCGCTGCAAGCTCCTATGCTGTCGGCAACGGTGCCGCTTCCGAGCCTGCGCCAAGCAAGCCCACGGCCTCTGAAGGTGCGGCCCTTGGCCTTGAAGCGCTATTCGAAGGTCCTTCACCGATGTATCCCGGACAGACGGCACGCTTTATCTACCGCTATTCGTTCAATGCTAACATCGAGTTGAAAGAAGAGCATCTTCCGCTTTTTGATACCCCTGCCTTTAAAAAGATCGGCGCCAAGCAGATTACCGACCGTAAAGGTAAATTGTCGATACGTGAAGTTGCTCAAGAAGTCGAGGCGCTGGAACCGGGAACATTTCATTTAGGTCCTTCTTTCATTAAAGGTTTTGCCTATAAGCGCAGTTCCTCAGGACAAAAGAAATACGTTCATGAGGAGATTAAGGCGGAAGCGCCCATTGTCACTGTCGAAGTAAAGGCATTTCCCGAAGAAGGAAAACCTCCCTCTTTTAACGGCGCTATCGGCGAGGGATTCATCTTTGATGCTGCGCTCATCGGCAGTGACACCATGCGTGTCGGTGATAAGATCACCCTCCTCTTGGAGATCTCCGGAAGTAAAAACCTTGAAATTGTGCCGCCTCCCGAGCTGTGCTGCCAGCCCGGCTTCAGCGGGCGTTTTCGCTTTAGCGATCTGCCGCCGGTGCCGGGGATGCGCGGTCCTGTCAAAACCTATACTGTAGAATTGCGGCCATTGACAGCGTCAATTAATGAAATACCGCCGATCGAATTTTCCTTTTTTAATCCAAAGACCGAGAAGTACCACGTCCTCAAGAGCGAGGCAATACCGATCAAGGTCAAACCGCTTGAAAAAACCGATACCGATTCGTATATCGTACCTTTGGATGAAAAAGAGGATGCACGTGTCGTATGGCCTCAAGCCTCACCAAAACCGCGCGCCATCGAAATTGAAGGCAATTACCGTTTGGTTGTCGGCGACCTGAAAAATCACTACTTCGGCACTTGGACAGCCTTCCTTCTAATTCCTTTCGGGATAGTTGTGATTGCTCTACAGATGCATTACCAAACGCTAATGCAGCGGCGCAGCGCATTGGCGAAGACGGAGCGCAGCGATGACCTTCTCAATGAAGCTATAGAACATCGTGATGATGAAGCGCAGTTCTATCGTCTGCTGACCCGCGCTTTCCTTTTACGGCTAAAAGAGAGCGGGTACATCAGTTCGACAATAGTCAGCCCTCAGGACCTTTCAGATGAAGGTGTTATCGGGGAAGCGCGTAGATTTCTAGTTGGCATTGAAGAAAAGCGCTTCGCAGCGAAGGGTGCGCTTGATGACTCTGTCATTAAGGAGGCGAGGGCTCTTTTCAAAACGATCAAAAAGACGGAGCAGTAACATGCGCGGATGGCTATCAAATCCATATTTTTATGTAGCGGTTTTCTTCTCGCTGTTCGTCGGTCTTTACGTTTCTTCCTATTGGCAGCAGGCCAATGGAAAGATCGAAGAGGCATATGAAGCATATACTGCAGGTGAAAATGCGACCACCCTAGCCGAGCGCAGCGATGCTTTCAACAAAGCGCTGAATTTATATAAGCAGATGGAAGAGGTATACCGTCCCGAGTATGGCAATGGACGCCTTTACTACGATATCGGAAATACCTATTTTCAATTAGATGAGTATCCTATGGCCGCCCTCTACTATTATAAAGCGCTGAAATTGTCGCCGGAAAATGTCAAAGCACATAACAATCTTGATGTCGTGCTACGCAAGTTAAACATCAAACAAGAGGAGCATAGGTCCGCTTTTGAGCCTATTTTCTTCTTCCATTATTATTTTCCTCTACCTGTCCGTTTGCAGATCTTTTCTCTGCTTGGGGTGGTTACCATCATCCTAGGTTCATTGTATGTGTGGGTGCGCAGCAACCGTTTGCGGGCAGCAGCGCTTTTCTTTGCTGTCTTGTGGACCATCATGACGATAAGTTTGCTTTATAGCCGTTATATTGAACCGATCGATGGCATCATGGTCAAGGCTTCCTATCTTTATCGCGATGCCGGTAATCAGTATGCTGCCGTTACCAATGAGCCGATCAGGAGCGGCACCAAGGTGCAAGTCCTCGGTACTCTGCGCGACGGCACTTGGTTCAAGGTAGAGACCTCTGACGGCACCATCGGCTACGTTTCTTACGAAGCACTGCGGGTTATTTAACTAATAGAGTATTGATGAGCATAACGATTGAAGCATTTACACAACGTTTTAATGAAACATGTGAAAAAAGGGAGTTGTTATGCCCAATTTGCATTGAGCCTTATCAAGATCCCTATATCATTACCAAATGTCTGCATATTTTTTGTCGAAGTTGCCTTCACGATTGGATGAAGGTTGATTCCAATAAAAATACCTGTCCAGAATGTAGAATGTTGTTTAATGCGAAAGATTTAAAACATGATTTCCATCATCATCGGCGTGTTGTGAATATTTGGAATGAACTTGCTGAACGAGAGGGAATAAATTCTGATCATAAAAATCCGTATGCAAATAGCCATATGGAGCACCCGCCTTGGAAAAAGAAGAGTCGCAGGAAGATTTCGACACGCAAAAGAAGCGATCATTTACCTTCAGAAGATCAACCAGGAGACTCCTCATTAATTCAAGGGGTTTTTCGTACTTCTATGGTACCTAGTGTGGATAGTAGGCCATATTTACAAGCTACCACTTATCAGAACGCATCTCTCAGAAGAAGAAGGTCGCGTCCTCTAAGAAAAATAAGAGAGATAGTTGGCGTGTATCGTACTGCGAACCGTACTTTACACAGTATTGCTTCCATTGAGGGTGTCTACATAACAAATTGCATTGTGGAAAATGATATCTTTTCGCAAAGAGGCGCTATCTTTGCAAATGGCTGTAAGGTTAAAACGGCAAAAACCGTTGGGAGGGAGATAGTTTTTCGCGATACTATATTTTCTAGTGTATATGCTCAAATGAATCGAGTTGAGTGTCGTTATTCGGTGTGCCCTGACGAATTTCAAAATGCCAGGATTACTGCCAAGAAAGATATTCTTCTCGAAAAAGCCCGTTTCAGTGGTGTAATCAGAAGCGAAGAAGGTGCGATTACCGCCACCGATTGCAACTTGTCGGGTGTTTTGTCCTGTGTAGGTAAAGCGACATTGTTTCAGTCGACTGTAAGCACTTTGGAAATCAATTCAAGAGATAGCAGTACCCCTATACGAGTGATTCTATCGGGTAGCAAGATCGAGTCGGAATTAGTGATCAGAGAAGGCTCCAGTTTATACCCTATTCGTGTAGAAGTAACGGGAAGCGGTGAAATTATCGGTGCAATACGTTGTCATAGAGCTGCATGTGAGATATCCTTAGCGAATACGATCACCCACCATGGTCGAATAATTAGATGAGTAATTCACGGTGGTAGTTCTAAACATGTAATGGTGATTTTTGAACTTTTTTCGTATATCAGCAGGATAATCATTTTTCTACTACCATGATATCAGCAATCAGTATGCTGCGGTCACCAATGAGCCGGTTAGGAGGGCACCAAAGTGCAGGTCCTTTGCACGCTGTGCGACGGTACTTGGTTTAAGGTAGAGACCTCCTACGGTACCGTCGGCTACGTTTCTTA
>JACKPN010000005.1 GCA_024233575.1 Chlamydiales bacterium | reverse complement strand
ATCGCATCGCGGACGTAGCCAAGCTTTTCTTCGACGTTTGGCGTGGGGAGGTGATACACCTGCTCCGTAGTGGCGATGGGGTTGTCGATCACGGGGCCTATCCCGTCATCGAAATGAAGGTCAAGACCGAGAGCAGCAACGGTAACGAGAATGTCGCTGAAGAGAATCGCTGCGTCCATGCCGAAAGCGTCGATCGGCAGCTGCGTGACTTCGGCGGCGATCTCCGGTGTACGGCACATTTCAAGAAATGTGTACTGTTCGCGCAGGGCGCGGTACTGCGGCATGTAGCGCCCTGCCTGCCGCATGAGCCACACCGGGGGCCTGCTGTTAAAGTTCTCACACCGCAGCGCTTTAAGCAAAAGGGGGGTCATAGGATGCGCTCCAGGATCGACGGAACGGTAAATCCGAACTCTTCGGCGAGAATGCTTGCCGGTGCTGACAGACCAAAGGAGTCCATGCAGATAGCGATGCCGTCGCTGCCGATGTATTTGTGCCATCCTTGTTCGATGCCGGCTTCAATGCTGACGCGCTTGCCGATATTTCCACCAAAGACGCTTTCTTTATACTCAATGGACTGCCGCTCGAAGATCTCCCAGCAAGGCATGCTGATAACGCGTACTGCTTTTCCGAGTTTTTCGAGCTCTGTGGCGACATCGAGGGCGAGGTGGACTTCAGAACCGGTGGCGACAAGGGTATAGTCGGGAGCGGAGGTTTCTTTTTTAATGATATATGCTCCGCGGCCGACGCCATTAGCAAAAGAGACTTTGGTCTCGCTAAGCTCAGGAAGGTTTTGCCGTGACAGGCTGAATGCTGTCGGGCCTTGGTAGCGCAGAGCAGCGATCCATGCCATCTTAATCTCATTGGAATCGGCAGGGCGGATGAACTGCAGGTTAGGGATAGCTCGCAGTGCCGCATAGTGTTCGATCGGCTGGTGCGTGGGGCCGTCTTCTCCCAAGAAAATCGAATCGTGGGTGAAGTGGTAGATCACGCGTTCCTTCATCAGCGCAGCCAGGCGGATGGCGTTGCGCATATAGTCGGAAAAGGTGAGGAACGTTCCAATATAAGGAGTGATCATTTGTGTTTGCGCCAAGCCTGTTGCCATGGTTGCCATGCCGAACTCGCGTACTCCGAACTTGATGTTCCTGCCGTTGAAAATGCCGGGGGCAACCAACGGGAATTCTTGGATCATCGTTTTGTCCGACCCTGAGAGGTCGGCAGAGCCTCCATACAGCTGCGGCAGCATCTCCCCAAGGCGTTGGATGACGGCATGCGATGCGCTGCGTCCTGCCGTAGGCGATGCGATGGTGATTTTTTGAAGCTGTTCTTCAAGGTCGTCGGGGAGGCGGTGATGGACCATATCTTCAAGCTGGGTGAACAGTTCGGGGTTCTCCCGTGCCCAACTATCAAACATCTCTTTCCACGCCTCTTCGCCAGCTTGATCGCGTTTCTGCTTTTCGCTGAAAAAGTCGTATACGCTTTGGGGAACGAAGAAGGGCTCTTCAGGTAGACCTAAAGCTTCTTTTGTTGCCTTCACCTCTTCAGGACCTAGCGGCGAGCCGTGGACATTGTGGGTGCCTGCTTTGTTGGGAGAGCCTTTGCCGATCACTGTACTCATAATCACGATGCGCGGACGCTCTTGGTTATGGACCACCTTCGGCAGGACTTCGTGAAGGCTGTCAAGATCATTGCCATCGACGGTAAACACTTCCCAGCCATAGGCGCGGTAGCGCATGGCGGTATCTTCCGAACAGCACTCATCAAGTGGGCCGTCAAGGCAGACATGGTTCGAGTCATAAACGACGATCAGGTTGTTCAGTTTAAGGTGGCCTGCTAGTGAAGATACCTCGGAGGTGATCCCTTCCATGATGCAGCCGTCGCCGCATAAGCACCAAATTTTGTTATCGAAGATTTTGTGCTTTTCAGTGTTGAAGCGTTTGGCGAGTAACTTGAAGCCAAGAGCTTGCCCAACGGCGTTGCCGAACCCTTGCCCTAGAGGGCCTGTTGTTGTCTCTACACCCTCAGTGTCGAGAGACTCGGGATGGCCGGGGGTTTTAGAGTGTAGTTGCCTGAACAGCTTGATATCTTCGAGAGAAAGGCGGTAGCCGGAAAGGTACAGCAATGAGTAGAGCCACATCGATCCATGTCCTGCGGAGAGGATCAAGCGGTCGCGGTTCAACCATTTGGGGTTTTTAGGGCTATAGCGGAGCAGTTCGCTGAAAAGATAAGCGCCAAATTCTGCGCATCCCATGGGGAGGCCCGGATGTCCGGAATTTGCTTTTTGCACTGCGTCTATTGACAGTACTCTGATGGCGTTGGCGATTTTGCTCATCAGTGACTTGACTTCCGGTGATAGTGTTGTTTCTTTTGTCTTACTAGCAATGTCCATAGCTAACCCCTCGGTAATATAACAAAAACATTAAATCACCATTGAATAATAATCCACTTTGAATTTTCTTATGTTCCATGTCTGCTGTCGTGCTCGTTCAACATTCTATTGGTGCCGACGATCTATTGGGGACGTTGTTTTGGAACTCCATGCGCGTTGTCCATTGGAGCCATCGCCTTTGGCGCGGCTATGATAAACTTCAGATCTATAGCAATCCCGATAATTTTCTTAAATTGGCCGCGGGTCATCTGGTCAATTGGATTGCAGGCGATAAGTTGCTAGTCCGATTAGGCGCACACGCTGTTCTTGTTGCCCGTCGCATCACGCAGTTCCTTGAAAGTGCGCAAGGGGTAAAGCGGGCTGGAAAGCAGCTTTGGGATGCTATTTGCGGTCGCTATCGATTACCGGAAAAATATTGTTGGAAAAAAGGGCAAGGAGGATTGTCGCCATCGACAACGGCCCATTTATATTATCTGAAAGATCGCATTGCCGGCTATGCTGCATCTATCGCATATCATATGCTTCGTGTTGTCAAAAAGGTAGGATTGTTGGTAATGCGTATTATGGATGCAATCGATACTTTCTACATCAGCCGTGCATCGTCATTGGAGAGCGTAGGAGAGTTTTTTGTGCATTGGAGCGATTCAATGAAAAAACTTGTCGATAATAAAGATCTGCTGCTGGACAGCTTGCAGCGGAATAGGTTATTGATCGAGAGGATCTTTATAGGACTGTCGTCTCCTTATTCTGTTGACTTGATTATCTCAGCTGTTGAAAATGTTCTCGATACGATGGAAACGGTGCATTCCGGTGTTGAAAATGTTTCTAAGAGTGTAGGGGAAGTTGCTGTCGATGCGGGTAAGCGTGCGTTATTAGGCGCTGCGGCGTCGATGAATATGGCAAGGTATCTGCCATCGGAGTGTGTGCCTCCCGTGGAAGCGCCTTGGGTTGTTATTGCGCAGAGGCAAAGAAGGGAGCGGTTCCCTCCGATAGAAATGGTAACTTGCCTGCAGCCGCGGAAAAAGGAAATTTCCCCAAAGGTTGGATTTTTCGCCTTTTTTTCGAAGCAAAAGTCTATTATCGAGATGTGTCATGCACATGTTGTCAAACAATTAAGTTCTTAAAAATTATGCTCCTGTTTTCCTTAATTTTGTTTGTATGTTAGACTTATTGAATTAAGTTAGCATTTGAGGGATTATGCTGAAGAAGATCTGTTTCCTAGTCAATGAAGACCGCTATGGCGTGAAAAACTTTTTTACTGAAAAGCTCGCTGAAGCCATAGGAAGGCGGGGTGTTGAGACAAAGATAGTCGTTGTCCCGAATGATACTTTGAAGCCGAAGACCATCAAAGAGATTCACAACTTCAAGCCCTCGTTGCTTGCTTCTTTTTGTGAGTTTGTTCCCGATGCCGACAACAAATTTTTGTGGGACTACATGGCACGCCCTTGCTGGTCGGTGTTGACGGACTTAAGCTTGTATGACGTTGCTTTGACACGCAGTCCTTTTTCTGTTATTTCCTGCGCCGACCGTTTTGACTGTGCCGATCTCAGTGAGGAGAAGAGTAAAAAAGTGTTTTTCTTTCCCCATGCTGTCGAACGTGATCTGCAAGACGTGAAGCCAATGAAGAGTGAATATGACGTGGTTTTTATGGGTAGCTGCTTCGATTATGAGAATTTGCGTCTCTCCTGGAAGCAGTGGTTGGACAAGCCTGTATGCGAAATGCTCGACGAGGCGATTGATATCGTTCTTTCCGATACTACCACATCAGTGCAGGCGGGTCTTGTTCAGGCATGGAACAATACCGGCCTTGATCCGCGCGGTATTGACTTCCTTAAGTTGTTCTACTACCTGGACAAATATGTTCGGGGATATGATAGGGTGCAGTTAGTGCGGGGTATTAAAGATGCCCATGTGCACATTTTTGGAGGCCTTTCTGATGAAGATGAGCATTACAAAGAGGGGTGGGGGGCATATCTTAAAGAGATGTCGAATGTAACGATACACTCCGCTGTTGCCTACGAAGAAACGCGCGCGATCCTTCGCCGCAGCAAGATCTGCTTGAACAGTAGCCCTTTCTTCAAAAATGGCCTTCATGAACGTATCCTTTCCGGGCCGGCATGCGGTGCTCTTGTGGTTACTAATGAAAATTTATTTGTCAGCAGCCTTTTCAAGAAAGATGAAGAGATTATCTTCTTTCCACCAAAAGGGTGGGGGAGTGTTAATGACAAAATCAACCATTTTCTTAGCGATGAAGAAATTCGTCAGGAAGCCGTTGCTAAGGCGAGAGAGAAGGTATTCAAAGATCATACATGGGATGCTCGGCTGGAGCAGACGTATGACACTCTTCAGCGTCTATTGAAGGAGTGACATTGCGGGCATTGCGTATTGCATTTATCGATGGCGTCAAGATAGGCAAAATGGCAGTACTCGCAGACATAGAGTTTTTTTTCTAAGGTGGTGAGCTTGCGCTTTCGTGTCTTGAAATGTGTATAGCACCACGCTCCTAAAACAAGAAGGAGCATGGCGCCTAAGTAGAGCATGAATGCTGTTGTGGGCCTTACTTCAATCATGAACCTATCCTACACAAATACTTTATGTCTTTGCATCCTTTTTTCCGGATAGAAATCATCGTGAACCCTACCTATTAGAGTAGATTCATTGTCCATTAAAATGGAATCCAGTCGCTACTATCGCTGCTTATAGAAAGCGACAGGCTTGTGGATTCGAGTGTCTCTTTTTCTGATTGTATGGTGGTGGGGAGGACTAAATCGCAAATGACTTCATCGACGATTTTGTCGTCTTTTTTATTCTTGTTGAAGACGATTTCTTCCCATTCATTTTCCGCATCAAAGCGGCGCATTTCCGCTTTTTTGTCGCGTTTACATCTTCTTAGCTGCTGCCTTTTCTTTTCCTTGGACTTGCGCTCGCTCTTAGTTGGCTTATTTGGTTTCGTTGGGGATGATGAACATTTCTCATCACTCCACGTTTTTTCGCGATAGAAAGCTTCAAGCTCTTCTTCTTCCAACTCACTTGTACGGTCGCTCTGTTTCCAGATAATCTTTTCGATCATCTTTTTCTGGTGGTTGTTGAGGGTAAATTCTATCGTTCCTTTGCTATCTATTTTTACCCATTTCGTGCCATTTTTGCTGATCAAGGTATGTTTATACGCCAAGTGTGCACAATCTGCGTTGGGGAAGGTCACAAGATGCTTGTGGTCTTCGCTGTAGAAGACTTGATCGCGGATCGCTTCCATGACTTTGAGGATTCGCTTCTTGCCCTTCACATGCTTATTACCGACTACAAGCGTCATCTCATTGGCGAAGGCTTCTTTAGGGATATCACCTTCAGCGTGGTAGAGCGATTGCCAAAGCTTTGCGATGCAATTGGTAATAAGGCTTTGTTCGTGCGTGTAGCGGATGTCGGAAAAGGCATGTTCTTTTCCACGTGCCGCATTGCGGCTTGTGATTATTTGCAGTTCTTTGCATGCTTTTTCGATCTTTCGTTCTGAAAAAGATGTCGTGCAGTCGATAGCAGCAGCTTCTCTATCATTGACATCACTTTTCTTCTTACTAGTGGAAACGAGGATAGCGCATGCTGCCACGGTGAGCTGTAAAGGCCATTGTGGACTCGGGTTATTGTGATGATGCGGAAGGCATCTTGATGATGTACGATGACAGCTGAATTCCATTGTCAACCTCCACGGTTATGGTGTGTATGGATAATGACAATATTCAAATTTAATTTATCGGCAAATAAAAAATTAAGTTATTGGAATGGTCACCTCGGCGTACCCTGTAGTGATTGCAGGGAAGGCGTTTTTTTTGAAACGTACCTTTTTTAGAATCTGTTGAGCGAGCTGTTCGCGGTATCGTGATGTTGTGCGCGACAGAGGCCGTACCCAAAAAAAAGTGCCGCTGCCGGGATCCATTTGCACTTCAAACGTCAGTCTTTCGTAACGGACAGGAGCCGTCGTTGCGATCTCTTCGAAATTTTCCGTTCCGTCGCTGGTGATCGGCAGGTCGGCAAGAGGACCGTAAAAGGTGACTTCAGCTGAAGGCACTGTTAGCATGATGGGATCCGGCCGTGGCAATTCGGGTGGTAAAAAAGAAGAGAAACGATAGCTTGTAGCGGCGGAAAGGAGGGAGTCTGCGTTTTTTTCCGGAAGCGCACTTGGCAGTACAAGAGGTGATCGCTGCGGTTCGAGACCGAAGGTATTTGCCTGGAGGCGTTCATTGCTGCCGGCGACATGAATGGCATCACTGTCATCGGCAGCGGTGGTGACGGTTATAGGCGGCAAAGGATTTTCGCTGCCGGGAAGGTTGAAGAGCGATATATGGAAAATGTAGGCGGCGGAAACATGCAGTAGAAGGGTGACCGCTAAAGAAATGAGGAAACCGCGGGTGAGGAATCGGTCGCGTTTACGAATCCTTACCGCTACATCGCGATGCTTTTTTGTTTTTTCCAGTTTGAGCATCGCTAAAAATATCCGGTTTCTTTGTCTTCACCAGGTTTGTATACAAGGCGCATCTTTGAACAGCACTCTTGAACGCTGTTGAATAACTTGAGGAAAGGACCGTATTCGACGCGGCGGTCGATGCTGACGACCACGGTAGGTTCGACTCCGCCATTTTGCTCTTTCAGTAGTTTGATCTCCTTATTGAGGCTTTCTTTGAGAGTGAGGGGGTCGATGATGTTTTTCTTGGAGCCAAGGTAGATGACATTCTGTGCATCCATCACGACAAAGAGCTGCGTCGTTAGGGGGGCAGCGTCATGGTCGAGCGTCGGGTTTTCAATATTCAGCGATTTCAACGGTAGGATGTCTGATGTGATGATGAAGAAAATCAGCATCAGAAAGATGACATCCACCAGCGGAGTGAGGTCGATCAAATTGAACGAAGCTTTTAGGTTGGTTTTGAAATGCATCGTGTTCCCGGTTAGTATGTATACTCTTCATCGCGATAGACCAGAAGGTCGACGATCTCCGACGCTGTTGTTTGAATTTCAAGGATGAAGGCGTCGACGCGGCTGACGATGTAATTGTAGGCAATGACCGAAGGGATAGCGACGACGAGGCCGGCAGCGGTGGTGATGAGGGCGTATTCCATTGCTTCGCCGATTCGCGTTGCGGAGATATCGACAAGGCCGCTCATACGCATTTCGGCAAATGCCTGGATGAAGCCAAGCACAGTGCCCAGCAGGCCAATAAGAGGCGCAATATAGGCGATGACCGAGAGAATTTTTGCATTTTTCTCCAGTTGTGCGATCTCAATAAGCCCGGCTGTTTCCATTGCTCCTTCGATCTGTTCTTTGCCGCGGTTGTGCCTAGCGATGCCTGCCTTAACAATGTTGGCAATCGTTCCACCGGTTTGTTCGCAAATCTGTGTTGCTTCTACGATATTGCCCTCTTGTATTGCTTTGCGTAGCGCAATGATGAAGGTATTGGTGTCGATCTCAGCGTTGCGCAGGTGGAAGAACCTTTCAAAAAATACGGTGATGCTCAATACAGAGCAGGCAGCGATAATGATGAGGATGATGTTCCAATTGCTGCCGCTTTGGAAAAGACTGCTGATGTTAGAGATGGTATCCATAGTCGTGCTCCAGTTTTCTCTTTGCTTCTTTGCCCCACTCGCCACCTTTTTTTGCTGTGGTGATGAGCTGTCGCTGCGCCAGTTCGTGGCGTCCTTGTTTTTCATAGATAGATGCTCGCAAGAACATGGCGCGTATTCGCGATGCTGAGACAGCATCTTCATTGATTGCTCGGGAAAGGGTGAGCATTGCTGCGTCAAGGTTGCCAAGTTCGAGGTTTGCTATGCCCTGTTCGATCCATAGCTCCAGTGTTTGTTCGATTCCGATGATGCGCCGCTGGCCCGCCTGTTCTGCGCGGTGGAAATCGGCTAAAGCATCGGCATATCTTTGTTGTCGCATGGCGATCATTCCTTTTTCGTACCATACATTCGATAAGTAGTAGCCTCGGCTGACCTTTGCATTGTCGTAGTTTTTAAGCATATTCGCAATGATCATTGCGGCATCTTCATTTTTGCCTCCGCGGACTAATGTTTTTACCAGCCAATAGGAAGCTTCTTCTTCTATGTGCGGGTAGGCCTCTCCATACGAAAGATGGTGAGCCATAGGATGTTCGGGATTGGAGAAATCGCTGAGAATGCTGCGGAATAGCTCATCGGCATAATCGAGGAAGATTTGTTTTTTTACCCCGATAGCGCTTTCGGCTATGTCCAGATTTGCGCGGCCGCGTTCAAGGCGAGCCCGGTAGGCGAGGTTGATATACTCTTTTTGCCGAAATTTTGGGATCGCTCCGTTCTCTTCAAGTTTTTGATAACCCTTTTCAACGGCAAGAAAGTTATCGATTGCTGTATTGAGATTGCATTTGCTCGTCCAGCGTCCGGAGGCATCGCGCCTATCTCGTGTTTTGTCAAGACCAAGAAGGTAAAGGGCGTTAAGCGTGTACGGCGAGTTGGGGAAACGTTCATTGAGTTTTTCCAGATGTGCAAGACTGTTAGGGTCGCCGTCGATATAATTTCTGTAGGGGTAATAGTGAAAATACGCTTCAGCGGCATAGGGGGAGTTTGGATGTTCTTCATATAGAATCTTTTTGTAGTTCGCAGCGCGCAGCACTCCTCCATCGTCACGCTCTGCACTGCGCGCTGCCCAATAGAGAGCATCTGCCTGGTTGGAAATTTTGCTCATCGCTGCCCATGCCTCTTCCGCTAGGAGGTATTGGTGTTGTTGGTAGTATAAACAGCCGAGAAGGTGGAGCATGTCGGGAACTGTCTTGCCATTAGGATATTTATTGATGCCTGTTTTCAGGTTATCAATCGCCTCCTCGGTAAATTTATCTTTTTGATTGCCATATGCAAGTTGCGAGGCGATGAATCCGCGTAGGTAATAGACCTCATCAGGAGCGTTCCCATGAGCAAGAACTTCCGCATCGCTGTTATTGAGCAGGGTGAGTGCCTCCTGCCTCGCTGCTGTTTCTTTTTTCTGTGCAAGCGCCAATGCATGGTATTTGATGGCTTCCGCTGCTAAGGCCGGTTTTTCATTGTGCAAGAAAGGATGAGCCTGTGAAAAGGCGTGCGCCGCGAGATCGTAGGTTTCATTGGCATGGGTGACCTCGCCATTGCTTTTAATGCGGCAGCCTTCGTTGTAGCGGATGAGTCCGGTAAGGAACCACCCGCGTCCTTCGTCGAGAGTGATCAATTTGCTTAACAGACGTTCACGTTCTTCATAGGTGTCCACGGTATTGAGTTCGATGATCAGCTTGATTGACTCGCGGTCATTATTTGCAAGTGCCATATTATTAGATATTAATGGTTGAATTTTTTGTTTTTCACCTTTTTCATGGTAGAGTTGTGCTAGCGCTGCGAGGGCTTGACCATCGGAAGAGGTGTCTAAAAGCTCAAGCAGGAGCGATTCGGCGTCATGATAGCGGCCTTGTAGTTTCGCGCATTCAGCGATCAGGTAGCAGGCATCTTGCGCTCGCGGGCTGAAGGTGAGCCCTGTAAGAATTTTAAGAGCCTCTGGCAGATTATTCTTCTGAAAAGCGATTTTCCCTCGTAGGAACGTCGCTTCCTGATGTTGCGATAGTGAGAGCTTGTTAGGTGCATCCAGGCTTTGGAGTAGATTTTCTGCTTCTTCCGGATTGTTGGCGGCAAGGTAGAGGTCTGCATGTACAAGGATCGCATGATTTCGCAGGGAAGCAGTGATAGGATCGTTTTCGATTTCCTCGAGGAGGGCTTTAGCTTGGGCCTGTTTACCTATTTCCGCATATGCACATGCCAATTCCCATTTGGCATATTGCGATTTTTGCTGCTTTAATAGGTGCTCGAGGCGCTTCACTGCAGCTGCGGCATCACCATTCTTTCTTTCTGAAATCGCAGCTGATATTTCTTTAATAGTCTCAATATAAGTGTTTTGTGTATTTGTTTGTTGCAGGATTTGGTAAGCGTTTTCTTGATCTCCTATATATATTAATGATAGAGCCAATCTTTGATAAATTGCTTCGTCGGCGCTGCCATCATTGATGATTTCGTGATAGATTTCGATCGCATCGTGGTAATCGCCATCAAAAAAAAATGATTCGGCTAAAGATTTTTTTTGTGGATTGGCATCGATGGCGGCAATCGCATGCCAAAATAGCAGAAATAGCGTAAGCAGATAGGGTGTTTTTGTCATTTTTGATATCCAAAGAGTGACTTCAGATCTATTTAAATAAACTTTTATGAGAAAAATAGCAAAAAATTGGGAAATTTTTTCCGATTTTATCTGTTGTCGAAAAAAATCTAAAAAATGGTTCCAGGATACATTCTGCCAACAAAATATTATGGATGATGGATACAAATATTGTTATTTGGGAAGGTTATTTTAGAAAAAGTATCAAAAAATTTCTTGCACAATATATCCGTAGTCAAATATTCAGTAAATTGTCATGGAACTCTAAATTTAGGAGGAAATTAGGCATGGCGATAGCAACTACAGCAAGTCAGATGGAGAAACTGCTTAGCCAGATCTCATCTGATCTACAGAAAGCGATCAAAGGAAACAAAGCTGCTTCCCAGCGTGTACGCACTGGTACAGTGAAGTTTGAAAAAATCGCTAAGTTATTCCGTAAGGAATCTGTCAAAGCTGACAGATCTTCAAAAGGCAGAAAGAAGACTTCTACTAAGAAGACTACAGCTAAGAAGACTACTAAGAAAAAAGCAGCTAAGAAGAGCACTGCTAAGAAAGCTACTACTAAAAGAAAAGTAGCTAAGAAGAGCACTGCTAAAAAAGCTACTACTAAAAAAGTAGCTAAGAAGAGCACTGCTAAAAAAGCTACTACTAAGAGAAAAGTAGCAAAGAAAACAACAGCAAAAAAAGTAGCTAAGAAGAGCACAACGAAGAGAAAAGCTTCTCCTAAGAGAAAAACTACTTCTGCAGCTCGTCCAATGTCTTTCAAGAAGAGAAAGAGCACAAAGAGAGCTACTGCTAAGGTCCGCCGCAAAAGAGCCCGCGCTTAAGCGGTTTTTTGCTTTTTAAAATGTAATAAGGTTCAGAGGGAGGCTTAGACCTCCCCTTTTTTTATCTCCTTCTCTGCTGGCCGATCATCACTAGGACCCTCGTTTTCGCAGCCAGGCGCGAGAGCCTTCCATAGCGCTGTCAAGATCACTTTTTTCTTGTGACTTTAACAATCAACCGTTACCCTTTATGCTATTTAAGCGGAAACGGTTGAAATTCTGTTTCTTGCGAAGAATATTGGCATCAATCGACAATGCTGGAACAATGTGTAACAGGCTATGAGACAACGTCTTAAAGATATTATCTATGAAAAATCAGCTCATCGATGTCAAAATTACCGGTTTTTCAAAAAAAGGTAACGGGTTAGGAGCCTACGTCAATGAATTCGGCAAGGAAAGCGCTGTAGAGATCCCTTTTGCCATTCCTGGAGATGTCGTCCGTGCCCGTGTACGTAAATGGAGTAGCGGCACATACCTTGCAGTGCTTGAAGAGGTCATTTCTCCAGCTCCGGAGCGCATACAGCCCAAATGCGCGCATTTTAGCGTTTGTGGAGGATGTCGCTGGCAGCAGCTCGATTATGAGCGTCAGCTGGCTAATAAAGAAGCGGGTGTAAAAGAAGTTTTTAAACCTGTACTTTCAGATGATGTTGATTTTCGACCGGCTATCCCTTGCAATAAGGTTTGGGGATACCGTAATAAGATGGAATTTTCTTTTTCTCAAGACGCTGCTGGAAAACATTATCTTGGCTTGGTGATCGATTCGACCAAGGGGCGTGTTCTTGACCTTAAGGAATGTCATCTTGTCAGCAGCTGGTATATGGATGCGTTGCGAGCAATACGGCAATGGTGGGTGGAATCGGAGCTTGCAGCGTTCAAGCCGCTGTCCAACACCGGTGCGTTAAGAACCGTTACCATTCGGGAAGGAGAGCGCACCGGCGATCGTCTTGTTGTGTTGACCGTTTCCGGTAATCCAGATTATGCCTTGGAGAAACAAGATATTGAGAGCTTTGTTGCGCATCTTCGTGATGCTATCGAACCCATAGATCCTAATACGCAATTTAGCATCTTCTTGAGAATCCAGCAGGTAGCCAAGGGGATGTCAACGAATTTTTATGAGATGTTGCTCTACGGCACCGATCATATACGTGAAATTTTGAATGTTACCGTTGATCCGGCGGACGGTCCGCAGGAGTTGCACTTCCGGATTAGTCCTACTGTCTTTTTTCAGCCGAATACGACACAGGCTGAAAGGCTTTATTCCGAAGCGTTGCAGCTGGTCGGCATCCCTGAAGGAGCAGTTGTTTATGACCTTTATTGCGGAACGGGGACATTGGGAATTTGCGTGGCGACACGTGCATCGCAGGTTGTCGGTATCGAAGTATCCCCGGAATCCTCCTTGGATGCTCGCACTAATGCTGCACTCAACAATTTAGAAAATGTTACCATCATTTCAGGTGCTGTCCGTCATGTATTGCCTCAGATTATTGATGAGAAAGCATATCCGCTGCCGGATGTAGTGATGGTTGATCCGCCCCGCCCAGGTCTGGACAAGGAAGCAATGAGCGGCTTGCTGGCTTTGGATGCTCCGCGGATCTTGTACATCTCATGCAATCCCAAGACCCAAGCTGAAGATGTCGCGATATTGATCGAGCACGGTTACCGCATTGTTGTGATTCAGCCGATCGATCAGTTTGCTCAGACAGCCCATATTGAAAACATTGTTGTTCTGGAGAAAAAGAGGTAAATGCCCGCTTTTAATTTTACGATACACCGGCAGGACAGCGGCAGTAGTGCTCGATTAGGTGAGATTAATACAGCGCATGGCGTTATCGAAACGCCGATTTTTATGCCTGTAGGAACACGTGCATCAGTAAAAACATTGACAAATCAACAGCTCCTTGACATTGATGCGCAGATCATTCTGGGCAATACTTATCATTTGATGCTTCGTCCCGGCATGGATATTATGGAAAAAGCCGGCGGCCTTCATCAGTTTATGAGCTGGCATCGTCCTATCCTTACCGATTCCGGAGGATTTCAGGTCTTTTCGCTCTCCGACTTAAATAAGATCAGTGAAGAAGGGGTTGAATTTCAATCGCATATCGATGGCTCGCGCCATTTTCTAGGCCCTAACGAAAGCATGCAGATCCAACGCACTTTAGGGTCGGATATTGTTATGGCATTCGATCAATGTGCGCCTTATCCTTGTGAGCGTGCAGAGGTGGTACGCGCAATGGAGCGCACACATCGGTGGGCGGAGATTTGCCGCGCTTATCCGTTGAAGCCGCATCAGAATTTGTTCGGTATCGTTCAGGGAGGCGTTCACGCTGACTTGAGGAAAGAGTCGGCAGAAGTGCTCTCCAAGATGGACTTCGAAGGTTATGCTATTGGAGGGCTGTCTGTCGGTGAGCCTGCTGATGTGATGAACGCAGTTGTCGAAGCGGTAGAGCCATACCTTCCAAAAGAAAAACCTCGATATTTAATGGGAGTGGGAACTCCTAGAAACATGATTGAAGCCGTCATGCGCGGCGTCGATATGTTCGATTGTGTGATGCCTACTCGCAATGCGCGGAACGGCACCGCTTTCACTTGGTCGGGAAAGGTGAATATTAAAGCGGGACGTTATGCAGAAGACTTCACGCCGTTGGATCCGGAAGTTGACTGTTACACCAACAATTTTACAAAAGCATATCTGCGACATCTTCTTAACGTCGATGAAATTACCGGGCTGACGCTTATTACGCTTCAAAATCTCGCTTTTTATCTTGATCTCATGCAAAAAATTCGGCAAGCTATCCGTGAAGATACATTGCCGGAACTTTATGCCCGGATCTGTGCCATCTATCCAAACTAGAGGAGATCTATGACTCGCTTATATTATTATGCTGCCATGCTGATGGCTGTTGTGATGCCGTCCATGATTTTTGCTGAAGATGAAGCTGTACCAGGTAGGGAGCAGGGGCTTTGGCAGACCTTGATCATGATAGCCATTGCGTTGCTCTTTTTCTATGTGATCCTATGGCGTCCTGAACAAAAACGTCGTAAGCAGATGGAAGCGCAGCGCAGCGCAATGAAGCAGGGCGACCGTGTGACGGCGATGGGAATTGTCGGCACTGTCGACCAGATCAAAGAGCATACGGTGATCCTCCGTATGGTCGATGGCGCAAAAATTGAATTTATCTCTGGGGCAATCACTGATATCCACTCCAAAGAAGATTAACGGTATGGATCAAGAAGCTGAGTATGCACTCTTGAGACAGCGCATGGTTGAAGAACAGATCATGCGTCGCGGGGTTAGTGATTCGTTGACACTCAAGGCTATGGCTGCAGTGAAGCGACATTTTTTCGTGCCGGAGGCACTGCGTACACATGCTTATGGCGATGGTCCGCTCAAAATTGGAGCAGGGCAAACGATTAGTCAGCCCTATATTGTTGCTCTGATGACGCAGGCGGCACAGGTTGACAGTACGTCGACCGTTCTTGATATAGGTACCGGTTCGGGGTATGCAGCTGCAGTCTTTGCCGAGATTGTTGATCAAGTATATTCCATCGAACGCATTTCTGAGTTGTCGCATCAAGCGGAGATTGTTCTTAAGGATTTAGGCTACAAGAATATTCATTTGAAAGTAGGGGATGGTACCCTTGGATGGCCTGAGCATGCTCCTTATGATGCTATTGTCGTCACTGCCGGCGCGCCTGTTGTTCCGGAGTCGCTTCTCGATCAGCTGAAAACCGGTGGGCGTCTTGTTATTCCTGTTGGTGACGGTACGAGTCAACACTTGCTTCGTTACACGAAAACAGATGATGGTGAGTTCTCAGAGCAGATGCTGGAGTATGTGAGGTTCGTTCCCTTGATTGGCGAGGAAGGGTGGCCTCAATGATCGTGGTATTTGTCTAATTTTTCTTCGATGCGTAGCAGCTTTCGTGATAGAGAGTGGATTCCAAGGATCAGCTTGACTGATATTAGGAAAACACCAGCTTCCAATAAGATGTCATGGGTTATCCCTTTTGTGAATAGTGCTACGATGAACAAGATTAGTGTGATGAACATGACAATGATTGATCCTTCGTCGATATGCTTTGTCATCATTTCATCTCCTGTGATATTTTCAGTACGTTTTCCAGTACCTCATTGAAGGTTGTCTCGCCTTTTGCTAACGATTCGATTACAGAGCTGAACCAGTTCAAGTAAAAGAGGGTTAGGCCTACGATGCTATAGATGACGGTGACGTCCACTCCTGCTTCTCGCGTCAACTGCACATGGCGGAAATAGACTTTGTCTTCTACCTCAGCTAGCTCAAAACCCGGCAGGTCTATCTCGCGGTTGATGAAATGCAGCAAAGTCCCCACTTCGCGTGCCGTCGTAGGGTCGACCTTGAATGGAAGCTCCGTATCAAAGACTAAGCGTAAGATTGGATTGCCAGGCTCTTCAACTTCGCGGAAGCTTTGATCCAGAATTTGCTCTTCGATAATAATATGCATGATACGATTACTGCCGTTGCCGTCAGGACCTAGATTAAGCTGCAGATGGGGGAATGGGATGGTGTCGCTTTCTTCAATGATGCTGCAGGAGTATCCCTGATCTTTGAAGATAGTGTTGATGATATCCAGTCGTTCACGGTCGTTCATAGTTGTCTCATTTTCATTGTACAGCCCTTGATTAAGGTGTGTAAGGGCACATTACTTATGTCATAATGGATAAGGCTTTAAAAGGGAATAATACGGATCAAATTTTAGATTGATAAAGGATGTCTTCTGCACGCATGCTGAATTCTTGTGCTCTTTTGCCAAAGACATTCAGCATCGTCAGCTCCAACATATCCTTTAAGTCAATCCCTTCTACATCAGCACGTTGATGTATTTTCTCTATGGTCACACCGAAGGTTCTTTCGAATGCGTATGCTGTTTCAGGGGAGATGCCTCCTTCTTGATTTGCGGCATCGATAACGCGGGACATCTCGTCGAGCATCATGAGATAAGGGTTGTTTGCGAGGCGTTCCTTTTTTGTTGGAACTTTATCTATAAAGCCTTGCTTGAAGGCGGCTTTATGCTGCTTCTTTGCTGTCCGGTCATATTGGGCGATCATATCTTTGACACCGGCGTCTGCTAGTTTCTTTTTATATTTTGCATGGATCTGGCTCCACTTTTTGGCTTTCCTGTCGATTTTTTTGATCTTAGTGTCGATTTTATCGACTTCGCTTTCGTACTTCGCCTGTAGTTTATCGAGTTTGCCAGCAGCAGACGCATCGCCTGCTTTGTATTTTTTTAGCAGCTGATATGCTTCTTTTGGGAGGTAGTCTTTGTATTGTTTTAGGTCTATTGAAGAAGTTTTTGTTTTGTTGCTGATGAATTCGAGAGCCTGCATACGTCTTTCACGTCCAAGTTTGTTTTTATTAAGCCTCCACTTTTGGATATCTTTGGGCACCGATGTGATCCAATCTTTTTTGTCTGTAAGCAACAGCTTTTCTTTCATGATGTTGGGGTTGTTCCTATAGAAAGATAACAAAGCTTGCGCTGTCATCGCTAAACCGAAGACCATAGCCGCGTTGAAGATCACCATCATAACTGCAGGTGGAATGAATGGCATGCCCGCAAGACCGACAAAGAAGGAGGTGATGACAAGTGCGCTGAGGACAACACCGACAGTCGTGCCGACGGCGGTACCTATTAGCACTTTTTTGTACATTTGGCGCATCCTTGATGCTTTATCTTTCATGACCGCCTTCATTCCGCTTCGGACGGAGGTGTCCATGGTATCGGCTTTTTGTGCGAGGTCGTTGACAATTGTCTCTTTGTTATCGACAAGTGCTTTTCCTAGTTGCTTTAAACCATCGATTGACAAAGGAAACTCATCTTTCACTCCTAGCTCTTCAGCAGCTTTTTTTTGAATTTCTTTGATCATTGTCTCTCGTTGATCTGGAAATTCTTGCAATTTGTTGAGCGCATCGTCGGAGAGATAATCTTCGATAAATTGGTCGATCTTTGCATCAAAATGGTTTTTCTTATGTATCACGGCTGCTTCACGCCTCTGCCTCATCTGATTAATAGCGGTTGCGCGTTTAATAAAATTTTCGTGTGTTTTGTCGAAAGTTTTTTGGAATTGGGGTTCATTAAGACGATTAGCCAACTCTTTTTTGGCTGTTTCTTGTGATTCGAGCTTCATTGCTTGAAGCTGGCCGATTGTGGTGACATTTGGAGGGATAGCGAAGCCATTGTCTTTCATATCAGCAATCAGCAGGGGAGCGTACTTTTCTTGAGCGCTTTCATCGTCTTTCGCAACGTCATCGATGAGAGACCCGTAATGCGTAACAAATTTGAGCTCTGTCAATAGCGATGTGTTTTGCATCTCACGAAAATGCTCAACTTGGATGCCTCTTTTTTCCATTACTGACAAGATATCTTCTAGGGGAATGTCTTTATCATTGAGCACTTCGATGATAGATAGTCGGAATTCCTCAACTGTCTCTTTTAAAGATTTTTTAGGCGTTGCGCTTTCTGCTCTTTGTTCGGTGATCAGCGCTTGAAATCCTGATTTTTTGACGAGCTTGTGCAGTCCATGTTTATCTTTAATCGTCGTACCGTATTCGTTAGAGGCTTTTGTGAGGTTGACGCCATGTTTCTCCAAAAGCATTTTGTGGATATCGTTGAGATTGTAGTCTTTATCAGAAAGCATTTGTTTGATGTCGCGGAACATCTCGCGGTCGAGCGCGTTTTCTAGAGACTCCGGATTAAATTCCTTTTCAGCTTTTCTGAGGATGTCATACTTTCTTGATGTTTCATAGAGGTTGATAGGTGCCAATATCAGATTTAAAAAGGCATTAGCAACGTTTACACCTTCCCTTGCTTTAAGGATAGGTTCCGGGACTGTCATCACTTTGTTTGCCCATTTCACCCCTTTGGAAAATTTTTCGCCGATCTCTTTAATGGTTACTACTGTCTCTCGTGGAATATTTCGTATTTGCTGCCTGACTTTTCTTGTTCCTGCTTGGGTGTTTTTTAGAAAAGGTTTGATTTTTTCGCGTTGCTTTTCTATCCGTTCATGAAAAGAAAGTCTGGCAGACTCTCGGCGTTCTTGGAATATCGGCTGTTGCGGTGAAAATCGTTCGCTTGGAGATTCGATATCTTCTTCGAATTCAGCGGATTCTTCTTCCATATCGAGAGCTATAATTTCATTAATATCAGCAGCTTCGGCGCGTATGGGGGTGGGTTGCACAGTATTCATCGTTTCCGATGTGCGTTGCGGCATGATCAACGGATTCATTTCGATAGGTTGATCAAGACGGCTTTCTTCGGGAGAAATAGGGCCTGCGCCTTCAACTTTTCCTGTCATAATCCGTTACCTCTCTTATGCGTAAAAAATATTTCGCTCTTCTTCGTTTTTTGGAACAGCATCGCTTTGTCTGAACGTCAGCTTTGCTTTCCAGTAGTGGAGATAGCTGACAAACTCCGACATTCTTCTTTTAAATTCCGAGTAGTCGGTTTGCTCGTCGTCAAAATATTCAAAGAAGACAATAGATCGGGTGACGGGATCATAACCGATACTGGCCAGACCAGTTTCCGAACCGAACAGGTTGCCTTGCAATAGTGCGGTTAGTTGATCTTTATCTTCAGTATCGACTCCTTCAATAACGCTATATGCGAAGAAGCCCTCCCGCGATTCAGCGGGCTCAAAGCAAATGAGAAAAGTGTTGTTAATGAAGAGCGTACACTTACCCTGCTCGTTCAGTGTAAGTTTGCCTAGACCTGATTCTTTTCCATATTCTAGTAGAATGTTTTTAATATTCATTTTATGTACCTGATTAACTATACATACTATCATTATATCAATTCGTTAAATTAAAATAATAAATATTAATAAATCTTAACAATAGACTTATTGGATAAGTTGTAATATGAATTATTTTGAGGGTGAGGTGAAAATCGGAAAATTGCAGGAAAAACGCCGCAAATAATTTTGCAAGCGCGGCTCTTAGGACTACTCTTATTTGATGGATTGTAAGCGGCTTACATTTGGCGTAATCGCTTACATAGAAACGGCGATGCGGAATCCTGTAAATTGATCACAGTAATCCGGAGGTACACCCATCCGTTCTGCGACGCGGACGCCGTCGGCCAAGCTGTCATAACAGCCGCCTTTAACGACTTTTTTATCACCTGTTTTAGGGCCCTGTGGATTGTCGACGGGCATATGTTTGTAATAAGCGTCGCTATACCAATCATTTACCCATTCCCACACGTTTCCGCTCATATCAAACGCGCCGACAGGCGACTGCGCTAGGCGGGTAGTCCATTGTTTAGTGTCATCTTGGGAGAGAGGCAGCATATGTAGACCATTATAGAAGCCGACAGGTGTTGTCCTAACAACTTCGCTTTTGATTGGTTCATCTGAGGCTTTGTAATTGGCCCAAGAGCGGTCGATGGTGTCGCGGCTGAAGCCGTAACGATATTTATGAAGAGGCTGGTCCGGGGTTGTGATCTCCATCGCTGCCGCGGTTTCCCATTCAGCCTCGGTTGGTAGGCGGTAGCCGTTGGAGGTGGCGTAGAGGTTGGCGCCATACCATGTAACAAAGATTGCAGGATATTCAGCTTTACCGGGAGTAGGTTGAAAAACCGGGTCGTTCTCGCCTTGTTGCGCTGCGGTGATCTGACTTTTGGAGTCTCCTTCCATTGTTTTGAGAAGAAGTTTACCGTCTTTGTCGGTAACTTTGCCCTCTTTGTAGATAATTTGATTCTTTTGGTATGCATCGTTAAGCCAAAAGGCAAGCTGCGCGTTGGTTACCTCATATTTGGCGATTTTGAATTCATTAATGTTGACGATAGTTGCTGGGTCGACATTTTCGCGGTTGCCTTTGTATGGGTCGCCGATGATGCTGCGCCCATTAGGCACGGTTAGCAGTTCCTGCATTGGCTTGTATTCGCCGGTTATTACCTGCCGCTGCCCTTCAGTTAAGATAACAGGGATAGGTTCAGGAGTGACGTAGTTGGGTACGGGGTTAAAGATGACGATATATTGCTTGGAGGCATTCAAGGGAACAGTCACTTGTTTGCCTTGATACTGTTCTTCGACAGGCTCTTCGTCGTCACCGGCAGACTTCAAAGTGTAGGATCCTGCGCTGATGTTTGTACGGATGATCAGGTCGGTGGTGACTGTAGCTTGTTTGCCGCTTGTCGGTACTGGCTGGTAGTCGCCGAAGACCTCCTCGGACCGTGCTGTGTTCACTTCGACTTCGATAGGTTTCGGCGTAGCTTGTGAGGTGATATGCTCGCTGTCAAGAGGGAGGAAGGTGATGCGGTAACGGCCGACGGGAAGGATATAATTCTTCTGCCGCCCCTGGATTATCTCTTCGAGGTGTGTACGGTTGGTGCCTTGACCGTCGATTTTCACTTCAAAAGGGTTGGCGTTGCTGCTAATCACTAACTCTCCGGCGAGATCGTAGTTGCTTGAGAGCTCGAGATCTTTTTCTGAATAGCGTGGGATCGTTAATGTTTGGCTGGTGGGTGCAAGGTATCTTTCGGGGTTGTTACTGCCGAAGTTCAGGGTATACTGGCCGGGAGTTAGCCCCTCGAACGTATGCGATTGTCCTTTTCCCTGCCATTGTTTGCCATTATTGAGAGCTTTCAAAGTGTAGACCGCTTCGGAAGTATTGGAGTTGATCTTGATCTGCCGTGCGCCGACGAATTCGGGATTAAGCAGTACTGTTTGTTCTTTTTCGACATCAACATCTTGAGGGTCTATATTTTTATAATGAGGGGGAGGGATGAAGCTCACCTGGTAGTTGCCAGTCGGCAATGCTTTACTTCTCCAATCGATTTTATTGTTTCTGGCGATCATCGCTGCGCGGATCGGCGTTTCGCCGCTGTCCGGCGCTAGGATGATTTTTACCATTTCTCCACTAGGGAGATCTGTTTTCACTGCGATATAACCAAAGGTGCGTTTGTATATCAGCTCTATCGTTGTCGATTCGCCATTATTAACGGAGAAAGCATGGCGCGGATAGAGGCGTAAGTCATAGTCGTCATAGTCATCGGCTTGTATTGTGTAGTAGTCGCCGGGGGGCACAGGTATCGCTTCAGCCGGGCCTTCGCCGGAAACGACCTGTTCCTCGTTGCGGTAAATGGTCCAGTGGGCGTAGGGCAGTGTCGTATGCACTTTGATGTAACCGGTAGGGATGTTGGGTGGTGACGGGGGGTATGAGAGGATCCGTTCACCGGTTTTGGGGAGAATGATCTCGCTTTCAGGCTTTCTATCGTAGAGATCGATTGCGCTTTGGGTTGTGATCGGCTCTTCTGCGATGTAGGGGATTACGATGGAGCCGGCATTTTCGTAAGGAGCGAGCGTAATATCCCGCGGTTCCGGTGTTTCAAAGCCTGCGATCTTTTCAAATTGTAACGTGTACTTACCTGGAATCAAGTTGTCGGCCGTCAGTGTACCGGCTGCCGAGATCGCGACGACATCACCGCGTTTGTCGATGAGGGTGATCTTCGGTTTTTTGGAAGCGTCAATATCGGCACGCGATGTTAAAGAAGCATATTGCGGTTTAATGGTTTGCAGAACTTTACTCGTTTTACCAGATGTGATGGTGACGATGCGGCTCGGTACCGTTTCGAACAAACCGTCGCTATTGGGGATTAGAAACTCCAACGCATAATCGCCGGCGGCGAGGTTCTCAAGGACGACGATGCGTGCCTGGCTGCTCTTTTCCTCGACGTAGCCGTTTTTTTTCGGGTAGATAGAGCGTTTGCCGTCAGGATCGGTAAGACGAAACCGTATACGTTCGATTCTTTCCCCTTTGGGACCGGTATTATAGTTAACAATGAGGGTTCCTGAATCATCGGCCCAAGTATTAAAAGGTAGAAAAAGCAGGGACAGAAGCAATAACGCGTATTTCACTGACGCCTCCAAGCGGTAATATGCTGCCGATTACGAAGTATACACATTGGATGATTATTTCAAACCCAGCGTTGGACGATCGGAAAGCGCCGCCCGACCGAGAACGCTTTCTCGGAAACGCGTAGTCCTGGAGGGCTTTGTCGCCGTTTATATTCATTACGGTGAATGCGCTTGATCAGGTCATTGACAAGGTTGAGATCGTAGCCATGCTGCCTGGCGATCTCTTCGGGTGAGTGATGTTCTTCAACGTATCCTTGCAGGACATTGTCGATGATTTCGTAGTCAGGCAATGTGTCTGAGTCTTTTTGGTTGGGGCGCAGCTCGGCAGAGGGCGGCTTGTTTATCGTGTTCCAGGGGATGATCTCACGATCTTTATTGATCCATCGCGACAGTCCGTACACTTGCTGCTTGGTTACGTCATTGATGACCCCGAGACCGCCGGCCATATCACCGTATAAGGTGGCGTATCCCATTGCCATTTCGCTTTTATTTCCCGTGCTGAGAACGACATAGCCCAGTTTGTTTGACAGCGCCATCATGATCATCCCGCGAATGCGCGCTTGGAGGTTCTCTTCGGTAGCATCTTCTTCCATTCCTTTGAACTGTGGCTGTAGGAGGTTGAGGTATGCTTGGAAAGGGCTTTCGATAGGGATTTGTTCAAATGGGATCTTCAAATTCTTAGCCAAGGCTTCGGCATCGGCAATGCTGCTCTCCGATGAGTAGCGCGAAGGCATGGTAACACCAAGAACGTTGTCGGAACCTAATGCATCTGCAGCAATGCAGGCAACCAATGCCGAGTCAATACCCCCTGAAAGTCCCAAGCAAGCGCGGGAGAATCCCGATTTATGAAAGTAGTCGTGAAGCCCAAGGACAAGGGCATGGTAGAGGTCGCTCATTTTGTCGTCATGGATGTCGACGGCAGCATGTTTTTGAGATAGGTCGACAAGCATTGCGTCTTCGACGAAACCTTTAGCCAGACCGCATAAGATGCCGTCGCTGTCACTGAAGATGCTGTAGCCGGCATAGACTAGACTGTCATTGCCTCCTACTTGGTTAGTCATCAGGACAGGACATCCTAACGTTGCCGCCGCTTTGGTGCATACAGCAACGCGCTTGTTTAGTTTGGAGATGCTGAAGGGCGATGCCGATAAGTTTAAAACAAGGTCAGGGTAAAGGTCAGCCAGTTCTTCAACAGGATCGCGGTTGTAGGTGGTGAATTTAACAAGGTTGCTATGTTGCCAAAGGTCTTCGCAGATCGTAACAGCGACTTTTTTCCCTCGAAGATGCCAAAGTTTTGTTTCGCTGCTGGGCTCGAAGTAACGCCGCTCGTCGAAAACATCATAGGTAGGCAGAAGCGTTTTATCCTGGAAACCCAGGAGTTCTCCATCTTCGATGACAGCGGCGCTGTTGCGCAGCCAGGTATCGTCGCGTCGCGGGACGCCTACAATGGCAATAATCCCTTCAGTAGCGGAAATGATCATTTCTAGAGCGTTGTCGGAAGCATTCAGGAATTCGTCAAGAAGGAGAAAATCCTCGGGTGGATAGCCGGTGATCGCCAGCTCGGGGAAAAGAACGATGTCCGCTCCTGAGGCTTTTGCTTTGGCGATATAGGCAAGAATCTTTTTTGTGTTGCCGTTGAAATCACCGATAGTGGGATTGATCTGTGCGAGAAGAACCTTCATTCCTAGCTACCAAAATCGTCAAGGACGATATTTTCGCGCGGCACGCCATACTCGTCAAGCAATTTCATGACGCTGACGTTGTGCATCGGAGGTCCGCAGACGTAGTATAGGCAATCTTCCGGCGCTTCCATCTTTTTGAGCTGGCCCAGCTCGAAAGCACGGAATAGGTAATTGGTTTTCACAGGATCGTCTTTTGGCCATCCCTCTTCGATATCTTCAGGGAGAGGTTCGGATAGGACTAAATTGTAGCCGAAGTTGTCGTGCTCTTTATCCAGTTGTTCATACTCATCCTGATAGATATTCTCTTTTAAGGAGCGCGCACCATACCACATGGTGACCTTTCTCTTGGTGTTTTCGGTGTGGAACAGATGCATGATATGACTGCGGCCGAAGGATGAGCCAGCTCCGCCGATGAGGAAGACCAGCTCCCTGTTGTCATTGATCATGAAAGATTCACCGTACGGTCCTGACAATGTTACCTTGTCGCCGGGTTTTAGACCGAAAGTGTAGGTGGAGCAGATTCCCCAGGGGATGCTGTCGTCGAGTTTGCCATCCTTAAAAGGAGGGGTGGCAATACGGATATTGAACATCAGCTTGCGCCCTTCTGCAGGATATGATGCCATGGAATAGGCGCGGATCACCTCGTCGTCACCGGTAGGGAGATGCGAGAAGTCGAGTTCTTTACCGAAGAGGCCGAATTTCTCCCAGTCCGACCAGTATTTCTCGTCCATGGTCCCTTTCCAATCGTCGGTATTTGTTTTAAAAGGAGGAACGTGGAACTGGAGGTAGCCGCCGGAGCGGTATGGAACCTCTTCTCCTTCGGGGATCTCGACGACGAGTTCTTTGATGAAAGTGGCGACGTTATCATTACTAACAACGGTGGCATCCCATTTTTTTACCGACAGCGAACTGGCTTCTATGTGCAGGTGCATATCACCGTGGATCTTGCACTGGCAAGAGAGACGCCAGCCCTCTTTGATCTGTTTTTTTGTGAATGTGCCTTTATCTGTCTCCAAGGCCATCGGCGCCCCTTCGGTGATCTCGACGCGACATTGCTTGCATGTTGCCTTGCCTCCGCAGGGCGAAGGAATAGGGATGCCGTTGCTTGTCAGCGCATTCAGAAGCGTCTGTCCCCCTTTGACGGTTTTTGTCAGAGAAGGATCGTCGTTAATAGTAAGGGTGCACTCCTCGGCAGTGACAAATTTCGCTTTGGTGAACAGGATCATTGAGGCGAGACCCACACCGATGATGACAAACGCCAGGATGGCATAAAGGGTGAGGATCGGGTCGATTCCCGCAAAGGTGACCGCTAGCGTCGTTAAAGTGCTGATTGTCAACATGGCACACCGTCAGGTGGAGGGTTCCAAAACATTGTTATACCTTTGTCGATGATTTCACATCAACTGGACTTTTTCTCAGGAGCTGTGTATACTGTTTTTTCTATTTTCGGAGGTAAACTCATGACAAAAAAGACGTTGGAAATTCATAGCAAAAATATTTTACCCATCATCAAGAAATGGCTCTATTCCGACAAAGATATCTTTGTCAGAGAGCTAGTCTCTAACGCTTGCGATGCGATACGTAAGTTGAAGGTTCTTAGCGACCAAGGAGATGCCCAGATCGGAGATGACGAGTTCCGTATTGATATCCGTGCCGATAAGGAAAAGGGAACCTTAACCTTCATTGATAACGGCATCGGCATGACCGCTGAAGAAGTGGAGAAGTATATTGCTCAGATCGCTTTTTCCGGTGCAGAAGAGTTTATGAAAAAATATGAATCCAATCAGGAGAAAGATCAGATCATCGGTCACTTTGGCCTAGGCTTTTATTCCTCATATATGGTTGCCGATAAAGTTGATATCGACACTCTTTCTTATAAAACCGACGCCGAGCCGGCATTATGGTCTTGCGATGGCTCTTCGGAGTATGATCTGACCAAAGGAAGTCGCGAGACTCGCGGAACCACTATCACTCTGCATGTTGGCAAGGATAACGAAGAGTTCCTTGATGAACAGTATCTTAAGCAGATCCTTGAGCAGTATTGCACATTCATGCCTTTCCCGATCTATCTTGGCGAGACTCATGTTAATCACAAAGAGCCATTGTGGGTGAAGGCGCCATCCGAGTGCAGCGATCAGGAATACTTGGAATTTTACCGTTACCTGTATCCCATGGAAGAGGATCCGCTCTTTTGGGTGCATCTGAATGTTGATTATCCTTTTCATCTTAAAGGAATTCTCTATTTTCCTAGGATACGCGCCGACTTCGACCTGAACAAGAGCCATGTTAAGCTGTTTTGCAACCGCGTTTTTGTTTCGGATAACTGCAAAGACCTTATCCCTAATTACTTGATGGTTCTTCGCGGCACTATTGACAGTCCTGATATTCCGCTTAACGTTTCGCGTAGCTACCTTCAGATGGACCGTACTGTTCGCCAGCTTGGCAGCCACATCTCTAAGAAAGTCTCCGACAGCCTGTCATCCCTTTATCGTTCTAATAAAGAACGCTTCCTTGAGATTTGGGACGATGTTTCGACAATCGTTAAGCTTGGTGTCATGGAAGATGAGAAGTTCTACGACCGCGTGAAGAGTTTTCTCGTTTGGAAGAATATGGACGACGAGTGGACAACTGTTGAAGAGTACCTTGAGCGTAACAAAGAAAAAATTGAAAACAAGGTGATCTACAGCCGTGAAGAGAACGTACAATCTCATTATATCGATATTTACAAAGATAGAGGGATCGAGGTTCTCAGCGCGCCAAGCCGTATTGACCCATATGTGATGTCGCACCTTGAAGCAAAGCTGTCACCGGTCAAGTTTCAGCGCGTTGATGCTGCCGTTGATGACTCGCTCATCGATAAAGAGCGTGAGAAAGGCATTCTTGATGCTGAAGGCAAGACGGAAGCAACGCGCCTTGCAGATTTTGTCCGCGCGAAACTTGACGACGAGATGATTGATGTAGAAGCCAAAAGTCTAGCGTCAGACACCATCCCAGCTATGGTGGTGATGGATGAGAACCAGCGCCGCATGCGCGATTATATGCGCAGCATGAACCAGAAAGGCGGCGATCTGCTGATGGGCAAACGTACTTTTGTCGTCAATACCAACAATCCTCTGATTGCCGGCATTCAAAAAATCGACAAAGACGATCCTGATCTGGCTAAGGCGTTACTGCAACAAGTTTATGATTTATCGCTCTTATCGCAAAGAGAAATGGATACCCAAGCGTTGCACGCATTTGTTAAGCGCAGCAATAGCATGCTTGAGAAGCTTTCTGAAAAGCTGGGAAAGGAATAATTCTTTAGAGAAAACTCACAATCGAAACAACTTAATCCTTTAAGTTGTTTCGATATATTTAGTCTTGCTCATGATGTCTTTTATACGACAAACGATATTTCCGTATTATATTTTCCGTGATAGCACAGCAACAGCTGCGCAAAGTTCTGAAAACGCGGCGGATGATAATAACTCACAGGCCAAGATAGGAAAAGAGAGTTTCGACTCTGAAGATCTGTTGAAAACTCTTTCACCAATTTTGCATCTACATTTTTTTGGTCCTATCGGGGAAGGAAAAGAACTGGATTTTTCCGATCAGAACGAAGGAAAGAATTTTATATGTTTTTTGAAAGGTGAAACATTGGAAGTTGGCGAGGTGGCTGACTTTGTCAATTTATGCCAACTCGCTAGTCTATATCAAGTTGAGACATTGAAAGAGCAGTGTATACAGTGGTGTGATTTTTTATTGCGTTCGGATAATGTTGAGGATCTTCTTAAATATTCTTTAGAATTAGCTTGGCCCGAACTTCAATTTGCCTGCCTTAAATTCAATTTAAAAAATGATGTGGATTTAGACAATATTCGCGAAATGGATTTTAGGATATTTTTAAAATCTGATATTGCACATGATCTTTTTTTTGATCTATTTTGTTTGGCTTTTCACTATGAGAGGAAAGACGTTCTCGATGCACTGATTAATTTTGAGACTGCTAAATTAAATAAATTATCCATAGACGTTGACCAAGAGAACATTTTCTTTTTCATAGAATTTTGTCTATGGGCAGAAGATAATAATCTCGCCTTTTTAAGGGACTTAAAGAATGGGTTACGTAATTTTTTTAAAAAATGTGAAACCGAAAAAATAGATTGTTTTGGAGGGTTTTTATATTACTTTTTTCGTTACAGCTATTCAGCTGGTATTCTACCAATATTTCATACAGCAACGAAATCAGATGAACGTACAAAAGAGTTTTTATTAAAAGTTAGTAACAAGGTATTCGAACACAATGTTCTATCAGGGGAGATGGAACCTTTAATCAATCTTTGGATAGAATATTATTGTGATAGTTGTTCGTCTAAATATGATGTTTTTGCTAGTCAAGATACGCATTCATGGTTGAAAGCTCTTGATTTTGAAAAAAAATATTTACGAAAGGTCGGATGTCCTTCTGAAAATCTGAAGGACCCTATGAGCGCTAGATGCGTCAAAATGAGCCAAAATCCTAGACTTTTTCGTTCTCATATAATCAATGAGTACTCAAGTTATAGAAGATTGGAAGAATTAAACTTGGCAAAACTGGGTTTAGAGGACGGTAATTTAAGGTTATTCAAGGGTCACCGACTACAAATTTTAGATCTGTCCGATAATGCCCTTACAAAAGATAGCTTTCATATCATTGCCGAGATCACCACCCTTAGAGAGCTGTATCTATCGGGAAATCCACTCAAACAAGCCGATTTCTCGACTTTGACAGGAATGAAAAATTTGGAGGTTTTGGATGTTTCCTCAAGTCAGCTTACTCTTCGCGAGGTTGCTAAAATAAAGGGGGTCACATCACTGAGATCTCTTAACTTAAAGAAAAATCACATACGCAGTCCAAAGCTTCTAAAATATCTCGCTGAGATGACTAATTTGACATCTCTTGATATTTCTGAAAATTTGAATGGACATCATACTAACGTGAATACGTCAACAGAACGTTCATATACAACTAATAAAATAATTTCATTTGAACCTCTTGCAGCTTTGCAGAATTTAGAGCGTCTCTACGTAAATTCTGTGAATTTGACTAATGATAATCTTCGCGAGCTTCTTCCTTTGCGTGAACTCGCGGTTCTTGAAGCTTCATGCAATTATAAAATAAATAGAGGTGCTCTTGAGATCTTATCAAAATACCCCAAATTAGAGCAGATAGATATTACCCACACTTTTATGCTTCATGTTGGAGAACATAAACATTCTGATATCCTTGTTTATTTTGACACAAGTCCTTGGATATGTGTTCTAATAGATGAATGTGCGTATTTTCCTGAAGGGGTAAAAAATTATTATGGCGGTACTATTAAGGAATGGCTTTATAAGAGAGAGGAGACTTCTGATAACTAACGAATCAAAAGGGGAAAAATGCACCCTTTTTTATTTTTGATGTTTGATGATGCTGGATAGGTAGGCGCATGTTTGATCGTTTTTTGCCTTTTCAGCGAAATTCAAAGGAGTTTGTCCTTCATTGTTCCTTTGTGTGAGCAATTTTTGTGTTTCATCACTGTTGATACCGCCATGTTTTTTTGCGTATGTTTCGATGATATCCTGTACTGTTTGTTTTTCTTTTCCGAAACAAGCTTGATGCAGCAACGTGGTGCCTTCATCATCGATACTCATAGGAGCCTCTTTCCACCATTTTTCATTTCTGAATTTTTTGTGGGGGGATCCTGCAATAATATGGAAAGGGGTAATTCCTCTTTTATTTGCTTTTGAGAGCGAGTCAATAACATCAGCATGACTTCCAATACAAGTAGTCGTTAAAAAATCATCTAATAGTCTCCCGGTAAATTGTTCAGCACCTACATGCATTGCTGTATTGTCATTTGTATCTGTTAATGTAACAGCCTCATTTATTTTACTGCGATCTAAGTGCCATATAATATTGAATAATTTATCAAGATTTGCGGCTCTCACCATATAGTGGATAAATGGGACTCCTTCATGATCTTTTATTGTGAGTATTTTGAAATCATTTTCATTTTTAAGTTTTGCTGTGGTTTGATAAATCATCTCCTTCGCGAGAAAGTGGAAAAAGGTTTGCTCGTGATTCGCAGTTGGCTTTGTTTTCCAATGATTTGCAATTGAGTACAGGTTGATCATCTGTTGAAGATAGAATCTTTCCATTTTTTCTTCTGATATCTGGATAGATAAATTACTACTAAGACCATGAAACTGATAAAGGTCATAGGCATCGTAGTCATTCTTGTGAGCATTGCTGATCATTTCCCAGATTTCATCTTCGCGCATTTCCTTCAAGAAGCAGCGGAGGGATTTCTTTTTTTTCTTAACAAATGCGATATCGGCAGCAGTGAGTCCTTTGTTATCACGCTCCATAGCAAATGATCGAAAAGGAGGTGGCAAATTTTGTTTTATTACGTCGATGATCTGATCTCCCTGCTTGGCTGCTGCGGCCAAATGCAAAATGGTCTTTCCATTAGAAAGTTGCCACCGAGATACGGTATCCAGATCATGAGACTCCAATAAATAGGTGAAAGCTGACACATTACCTGCCTCGGCAGCATAATGAAGAGGAAGTGCCTTTTTTGAGTCACAGAAGAAATTAATATAACTGGGTGCACCAAAACCTTGGGAATAAAGTTCTTCTTCGTATGCTTTGTAAAGCTTGGCAATGGCTATGCCGTTTTGTCCAGAAGCTGCTTGATGCAGAATCGTGTACCTTCTCTTTTTATGAATCTGGATAGGCACAGCGCTGCATGCGGGTATTTCATCAATTGGCAGTTCTTTGCTACGTGCGATCAGATGCATCGCTGTGGTTCCTTTAAGGTCTGGAACGTGAAGCAGCGCAGGGGGTAGGTTGTGTTCGTCGAAGAGAAAATGGAGGAATTGCCGCACTTCATCTGATGTCCCTTGTTTTACGGCGATATGAAGCGCATTCTGTCCCTTAGTGTTGGTCATTGCAATGATGCGGGCGATCGTTTGCCTGCTGAGGGATAGTTCTGTTAATTGCCTTTGAGCTTCTGTTAGGGATCTTTTGTTGGTAACAGCCTGTATTTTTGGTGTGCTGTGACTGTTCTTGTACGCTATTCCAGGGAGAGAATCGGCGGCTTTTTCTGTGAGGGAGGCTACCCGCAGCAGGGCGGTTGTTTCCTGTCGCTGACTAAGAAGCTGAAACTCGCTGTCAACTTTATTACAAGCGTTTATCAAGGTATCAAGCGTCATAAAAAAATTACTCATAGACGATGCTTACGCAATGTCATAGCTGCTTTTAAATATTATAGCAACACCTCGCTACAGAATTGTGCAGCCTGTGTCAGAGTCAGAGTCAGAGTCATATTGCACGTCAAGATCATTTTTTAATTCTCTCATTTGTTTTAGCTCTTTGCACAGTTTTTTGATCATTTTGATTTGGCTGTTGATTTGGCTGATGCCTTTATCGATGGTGGGAGTAGTGCCTTCAATAAGAAAGGTATCTCGCGCATCTTTCCAAAAATGTAGAAACGGCTTTAACTTAGAGATTTTCCGGCTATAACGATTGTAATATTTACGACATTTTTCGAATTTTTCAAATGAAGAGCCGCAAGCACACTGATGCAGCTTTTCTCGTAGAATTTGTCCTTCTTTTTTTATGTCGGGTAACGATGTGATGATCAATGCGTTGTTCACAATGAGGTGTTCTTTTTGCTCTGTCGTAGCGTAAGAAAAAATATCGAAACATGCTTTCCAACGATATTCGGCATCGTTCCTTTTAGATGACTCTATTCTCTTGTAATACTTAAGGAGAGTTTCATTGCTTAGATTAGGGATCATCACCTTTCCGTAGTTAGTTCCGGAAGGTAGATTGTCCACTGATTCTAATATGGAAGAAAAGGAAGGTTGTTTTACTAAAGCAACAAAGATTTTTGATGAGAATTCACTCTGGAAGAATAAACAATTGTTACACGATTCTACTAAATCCTTTGGCATGACTGATTTTCCATAATAGAGAATTGCTTTATTAAGGAGCCGCTGTTCTTCCTTTTCTGTTATTTCATCGGAAAGAGCTTTGATCTGTCCTGGTGGGGGCATAAATGGTACCAATCTGATAGGAAGCCGTTCGTTTCTGAATGTTCGTCGAAATAACTGGGATTTCTCATTATCATCTAGACGGCTGAGAAATAATTCTTTAGAAGGACGCCCTCTAGATTTGACTGAAATATCGATTGGCAACTCACCACGATTGTTTTGTTGATGTTCTAATTCAGGTTTTATTCCCACTAAAAACGCGGCAACTGTTGCTCCCTGCATTGATCTCGCTGCCAAGTGTAGCAAGGTGTTTCCGTGCTTTGTCGTCGTTTCAATTTGTGTAGGATCTCGTTCTAATAGAAATTTTAGAGTGCTGCAGTTGTCTGCACAGGCCGCATACTGTACCGGTGTTTTTCTCGTTAGTTTTTTTTTGTCAGGAGACCACTTGCGAAGTGGAGGAACTTTGATGGAAATATCCTGATGCTTTGTATGTTGAGGTAAATCAGCCTCTAAAGAATCCCAAAACACCTTGGCTGGTACTTCAAGGATAATGCGTTTGCCATTCATGTCATGCCCGTGCGCATGACATTCATTTTCTTTGATAATGATACCATCTACTTTTAGTTTAGGTGGTTCATCAGTCTTCTGTTTCTTTTTGATTTTTTTTCCGGTGATGAGTGTTCGTTGATATTGTTTAGGGACCAGCTCGAGCATGGTTTTAAGAGTCTCATCATTCTCGTAGTAGGCAGCTTGATGAAAGAGAGTTCTACCGCTCACGGTTGAGGTAAGGCATGCAATAGTAAATGGATGGATGATTTCTCGCCGTTCTGCGGGGATCCGCAATAACAAAGGGAGAGTATGGTTGATGAATTTATCATAGCGACTATATATAGTTGTTGATTTTATGATTTGCGTTCCCGCATGTGTGATTAATTTGCCGACAATCGGCTGTAAAATGTCAAAGGCGATATTTGAGATGATAGAAGTATCGCTATAGTCATATTCGCAAACGAATCGGGTAACAGCTTCTCTGACAAAATCCTGATGTCCAGCTGCCCATTGCGGGGATTGATCGATCTTTGTGAGCAAGTGCTCCAATTGATTCTGATCGTTCAAACAATGTCTTATTTGAGTTTCATTGTTTAGGTCAATGGTAATTGGTGGTTTCAATGCTATTGTGCTTCCGAAAAACATCATATCCTCTTTGCAAAGTGATTTATGAACCTATCTTATTAAAATGATTTACCCCTTTAACGTCCTTATGTTTCTCATAATTGCCTTAGTTGAGCTTTCATTTTTGGAGAAAAATCATCATTGGAGAATGTCTCTTAATCCATATCAAATCATTTTAGCAAGATAGGTTAATGGAAGCAAAAGTAGGAGAACTTACCATATTTAGCAAGATCCCATTCAAAGGAGATGACTTATCGGATATGATGAGGTAAAACGTTTACCCATATTGATCATAGTATTATTTATACCCGAAATGAACTATAAATTTTTCTCTTTTAGCAAACGAAAAAATTGATCGATTAAGGTCACGATTTTTGATTTTTATCGGTAAATATCAAAGGAGTTATTGATGAGCGGCCCTCTTACTGCTGTTGTAAATAGAGATTCTGAAAGTTCGGTGAACTCGCAAAAGCGCATAACAGAAAATTGTGGTGTTTGTGGAAAGCCAGGCGTTGAAGTTTATTGGTATAGCTCTATGTCCCGCGGTGCTCACACTGTTTGCTATGGAAAAATTGAAGAAATTCAACGTGATCTTATAAAAAAAATTGATGACCTTTATGAAAAAGAAGGCGCTAGAAGCATGGCTTTCCGTGACGCTATCGATGCAATAAGAGAACAGTTGAAAGGGCTTTCTTTTACAGCATTTATCGACACGTATGGCTCTGCTGAATTAAAATCTATTTTTGATTCTGTTGGTGTAAAAGCTGCTGAAGATTTTTTACCTAATGCGGGTCGTTATAGTTGATAAACTAGACCGACGAAAGATAGTTTTTCCCAGGTAAAATTTGTCGTAAGATGACTGTTCAGTAATTCAGAGACTGTCTCTTAAGCAATATCCCATTCGAAAGGGATGGCTTGTCGAATATGATCACATTGATGCCGCAGCATCATCAGTCTGTCGAAGCCGACAGCGACGCCGCAGCAGTCGGGAAGACCACGTTTCAATGATTCTAGGAAGTGTTCGTCGAGGGGCAGCTCTTCTTTGCCAAGGCGCCTGCGGTGAGCATTGGATGCGATGAAACGCTGCCGCTGTTCGTCGGCATCGGCGAGCTCGTGATAGCCGTTGCAGAGCTCCATCCCTTTGTAGTAGATCTCGAAGCGTTCCGCGACCAACTCGTTTTCAATGCTTGTCGTTTTTGCCAAAGCAGCTTGCGTGGCAGGGTAGTAGGCAAGGATGGTCAGTTCGCCGTTTCCTAGGAGGGGCTCGATGTGTGTTCCTAAAATCATATTGAGAATCGCATCACGTCCCTCTTCCTTAAGAGAATCATAACCGGTTTCGACATGTTCCATCAGCTGATCATCGTTCATGGAGATATAATCGATGCCGGCAAATTCTTTAAACGCTTCTCTGTAGCTGATGATGCGGTGCGGGAGATCGCCAAGGAATAAACGGATGAAGTCGGCAGTCTCTTCCATCAGCGCTTGAAAGCTGATGCCTATGCGATACCACTCCGCCATCATGAATTCAGGGTTGTGCTTGCTGCCAACTTCGCCGTTGCGGAAAACATGTGATAGCTGGTAGATATCTCCGATTCCATCTGCTAGAAGTCGCTTCATCCCATATTCGGGGGAAGAATGAAGGTACCGCCCTTCTGCTGCGGGGATCAGGTCGATATGAGCATCGACTGATGCGCGCACGCTGATGATGGGGCAGTCGACCTCGAGAATATCGCGGTCGGCAAAAAAACGGCGCGCCGCACGAAACATGGCGGCACGGTCTTGAAGGATAGAAACCTTAGGCGCGGGAGACATATTCTCCTGTGCGGGTGTCTACTTTAATCTTTTCCTCTTGTTCGATGAAAATCGGCACCTGGACGACGGCGCCGGTCTCAACAGTCGCCGGTTTGAGAACGCGGCCTGATGCGGTGTCGCCACGTGCACCGGGTTCAGTCTCGGTGATGACTAACTCCATGAACGTAGGGGGCTCGACAGCAACGGCTACGCCATTGTATATAAGAACTTCATATAAGAGGTCTTCCATCAGCCACTTGTCAGTATCGCCGATGTGTTCATTGTCTATGGTGATCTGCTCGAAAGTATTATCATCCATAAACACAACGCCTTGCTGTTCTTTATAAAGCATCCGCATCTGCGTTTCAATGACATCGGCAATATCTACCTTGTCGCCGGATTTAAATGTCTTCTCGATAACCTTTCCGTTAAGAAGATTTTTGAGTTTGACGCGGTTAAACGCCTGACCCTTGCCGGGTTTAACGAACTCATTATTAACGATGACAAAGGGCTGACCTTCCATCTCCAGTTTGACCCCGTTTCTAAAATCATTTGTACTAATCTGTGCCATAGCTGTTCACCTGTAATTATTTATGGAAATATGATAGACCAAATTTGAGCAAATGTCCACTTTTAAAAAACCCGTGACTGTATTAGCTATAGATTCTAGACTGACAAAAAATGGAGTATACATGTGGCCTAAGCACTACCGTGACTATCCGAAGGATGCACCGTTGAAGAAACAGACGATTCAATCGGGAAATGGGATCTGCGAGATGCATGAAATCAACGGCTGGGGAGAGGCCTATCATCAGCCGAAGAAGCGAAAGCATGGAATGATCTTCACCTTGCTCAATCTTTTATTCGGTGAGAAAGAGGAGCAGCGATGATCAGAGAGAAGGGAACGCACACTTGGGATCTCGTCATTCAGTACCACCGCTGCCCCGAATGTGACTACGTCTTTGACAACCGTCAGCAATATCGCTACCAGCTGGGCCACTATATCAAAGATGTGGAATGTCCCCGTTGTCATCATGAGTTTCGTCTTGAGAAAAATCGGAAGCCGGTCGTTGGGCCGTTTTTTGGTAATGGCGCACCACCGGAAATGGATTGGGGGGAATGATGCATAAGGAAAACATCGATCAATTGTTGGATATTGCTCGCGAAGAACAGATTGCTCGCGACACGTTAGAGCGATATTCAGGATCACAGGTCAGCGATTTCCAGCCCTATCTTCTGTTGACCAACTTTCCTCAGTATGTGGATTATTTTGCCGAAAGCCGCAACATCCCCGCTGTTGAAGGGTCGATGTTTAAAGTTGCCCATTCCGTTGAAGAGAAAATCAGTATCCTCGACTTCAAGATCGGCTCGCCGGCAGCGGCGCTAGTGATCGACCTCTGCGCCAACCTGCCTGTTAAGGCAAGCCTGATGCTGGGAATGTGCGGTGGACTTCGTCGACAGTATGAAGTAGGGGACTACTTCGTTCCTGTCGCTAGCATCCGTGCCGAGGGAACGTCAGACTTCTACTTCCCTGAGGAAGTTCCTTCGTTGGCCAATTTCCTTGTCCAGAAGATGGTGACCAATGTGATGGAGTTGGAGAGCAACAGATATCATATCGGTATCACTCATACGACAAACATACGTTTTTGGGAGTTCAATAAAGAGTTTCGAAAGAGGCTGGAACAGACGCGCCCGCAAGCCATTGAAATGGAGTGCGCGACGCTGTTTACAGCAAGCTATTATCATAAACTACCCCTCGGAGCGTTATTACTGATCTCCGACCTGCCACTGAGTCCGGAGGGAATCAAAACAAAATCCAGCGCAAAATTAGTGTTTTCCAAATACACACCCGACCATGTGGAAAAAGGCGTGCGTGTCATGGAAGCCCTTGATGAGGCATTGAAACATCAAGCTAAAGGAGTCTTTCGCGGTGCGCGGCGTCGGTTTGAGGAAAATAACACGGAGTAGGATACAATGATGACCTCATGTACATACAGCAGGAATTTACAGACGTTTTTGAACTACGATTTCGACAATCGTAGGAAATATTTACGAGTAGAAAATGGCAAACTTGTCGTTGAAGATCATCGTGATGTTTGTATTCCTTGGTTTAGCGAATGGCTGATCGAACGTTCGCGTTCTTGGCATTTGTCTTCCGTTGTTGCTGTCATTGCGCAGGAACTTAAGAACGTCAATGACGTTGAAGATATCGTCCTTGCACGCCAATGCGCGCTGCTAGAGCGGCAGATTCGAGTGCATAACAATCAAACATTGTTCCCTATCCATTTTCACAATCCGACAAGTAAAGTCATGCATGTAGCGATCAAGTATCTTGTGATCCCTAAGCAACTACAAGACGAAAAGGATTTTGCGACGAAGAAGATCGAAATTGTCTTTACCCCGTTGACAACCTTTAGTGAAGTATGCTTCCGCATCGGAGAGGTCTTGCTAAAAATGGGCTGTTGGAAGATCGAAGACGCTACACCGGTTGAAGAGCTGAAACAGCTTTCTCTCGATCGGGTCAATGTGTGGAAATGGCGGAAAGAGAATCCTGATAAAAACTTTACTATCATTTTTCCTGACTTTGACCTCTCAAAGCATGAAGACCATCTTGAAAGAGATAATTTTAATCGCGGCAAGTTGGAAGGGGTCTTCCGTGCTAGGCCGTTAGGCAGGTCGGGACGGGTCTATTATGAAACGGAAATCGGAAAAATTCCAAAGCGTTTTTGTGAAAAGCCAATAGGATGACCTATTCAAATAGGTATTTGTCGTAGAATAAAATCTTAATAAGACGTAAAATAGTTCCTAAAAAAGTCCTCTATGTCAAATATCCATATCTGTGAAAAATTTGTTAATACGGCGAAGAGCGTAGGTCCACGTTCAAGCAAGAAGTCTCCTCTGAAGAAAAAAAGTGTTCCTTGTGAAAAGAAATGGAAGGAGGCCAAAGAACGTGTTCAAACCAAAGCACATCATGAAGCTGCTCCCAACCCTGAATCTATTTCACCAATGGCGATGTTCCAGAGGGAGCAAAGACCTGTAGTTGCGGAAGAAGAGCTTCCAGCGGAGTGGGAAGAGATTGTCACAGAAATCGATGAAGAGAAACCGATTTTTCTCGATCTTGCTGATGAAGAGGAAGAACCGCAGGTATGCGTTTTTATTCGTGAAGAAGATCGTCCCGTTGTGCATTCTCCTGTTGCTCCTGTGGACCTTGCTGTTGATGTGAAGGATAATATTCCTGTAGAGACGGCATACCAGCCTGTTCATGCAGTTGCGGATATTGAGATGTTGATCACGCAGATGGTGTCGCATGTTCAAGAGGTGAGCACCGTCGACAGAACCGAGATCATTATTGAGCTTAAGCATCCTCCGCTTTTTGAAGGAGCCCGTCTTGTCATTACTGAGTTCGACACCGCAAAAAGGGAGTTAAACATCACTTTTGAGCGATTGACTCCTGAAGCGCAGGTGGTGCTTTCCACTCCTGAGCATCGAGACATGCTGCATCATGGTATGAAGGAACATGGATATCATGTCCATATCATGATCGCTTCTACAGAAGAAGAGATCCAGTTTGCTGTCTGCCATGCCGAAGAACGCTCAGATCAGGGGTTTTCCGATCAGCAGCAGCAGGAGCGCGAAGAGGAGCAGGAGTAGAATGTAGTTGGTAGATATACTGAAAGTGTATATTCATCCTTCCCTTTGGTGTAAATGCCGACATAAAAGCTAAGGTAGCGCTGCACGAGTGTGTAAAAATGGAAACATGAACTGTGTCATCCTTTTTCCAAAAGCTCTTTCATATCTAAGTGCATCATCCAACTCGGATTTGGATCATCATGTTGTTGTGGAAACTGCTCAACTTTTCTAAACCCAGCTTTTTCGTACACATGAATGGCTCTTGTATTTGATACAGAAGGATCGATTAGCACCCTGTCAACATGAGAGAATTTTTCTATCAAGAATTCCTGAATCATCTGGTGCCCAAGACCTTTTCCAAGATACTCTTCAGCCCCTATCAGGAGGTCCAAGGTAATCAATTTTTTGCCTTCTTCGTACCATTTATTAATATGATCATCGGGATTATAAGGTCCCTCAACAAAAGATGTCATAAGAAACCCAAATGGTTGATCATCGATGTACGCAATCCAATGTTCAAATGAATATTCACCATTGTTCTTGATTCCATTGATAAACAAATGGAGTTTAGTTCGGGTATTTTCAAGTCCTTCACCATAAAACCATTGTTTTACATGCGTCTTATCAAACCAATCAAGAATAATGCCGCGGTGCTTCTCTTCAACAGGATAAAAAGCCAACTTTCTTTTGTTTATATTCATATTACATGGGTTTATTCGTAGAGAATTTCGGAATTGAGAGATAACTTAGAGACTGTCTCTTATATACTGAACGTTAACATCTATAATGTTTCTATGCAAATAAATGGCTATCGCAATTGCTTCAGAAGTACTTTTTCAGCCTCTTCAGGGTCGTTGGGCATCTTCAGGATTGTCTTTGTGATGTTGCCCTTTCCTTTCTCTGTCGTCAGGGTCAGTTTGTCTTGTTTGACGAGGGTGTAGCCACGTTCTGCCGCATAGATCCTGATGCGTGTGATATGGTAAAGCCATTTGGCTGGTGCTGGAGGGATGCCGAAGCGGTCGCGCAGCTCTTCGTAGATCGCGTCAACCTCTTTCCATGCCATCGCTTCGCCAAGGCGCTGGTAGATTTCCATTCGCAGGCTGGACTCGTTAACATAGTCGTCGGGGAGGCGTGCGTCGACAGCAAGCTCGACTTTGGTGTCAGCAAATAGCATTGGCCCTTTTCCTTGTAGGGCGCGAATGGTGCGCTTTAACAACTTGCAGTAGAAGTGGAATCCGATGGCGCTGACATGTCCCGACTGCTCAGTGCCGAGAATATCGCCGGCGCCGCGGATCTCGAGATCGCGCATCGCCAGTTTCATGCCGCCGCCATATCCCGAAGCCTCTGCGAGGGCGTTCAGCCTCTTGCGGGAGATCTCCGGCAACGCTCGTAGTCTGGGCACTAGAAAGTACGCATAAGCAAGTTTGTTCCAACGGCCGACACGGCCGCGCATCTGGTACAGGTCGGCAAGACCGAAGGTATCCGCGCGGTCGATGAGAATGGTGTTGGCGTTAGGGATATCGATGCCGCTCTCAATGATTGTCGTGGCGCAAAGGATATCGATTTTTCCTGATTTGAAAGCATGGAAAGTGTTGTCGATCTCGTCGGAGTGCATCTGGCCATGGACCATGGCAATCCGCGCTTTGGGCAGCAGCTTTTTCAGGCGCAGCACCACATCGGGGAGCGTTTCTACTCGGTTGTGGATGAAGAAAGCCTGCCCATCGCGTGCCAGTTCGCGCAGCAGCGCATTTTTGATCAGTGCATCGCGCGGTTCTTCGATGATCGTTTTGATCGGCATTCGGTCGTGCGGCGGTGTGCTGATCACCGACATATCGCGAGCACCGACTAGGCTCATGTAGAGGGTACGCGGGATTGGTGTTGCCGACAGCGTTAGGCAGTCGACGCCCATTTTGATGCGCTTGAGATGCTCTTTGGTACGGACGCCGAAGCGTTGCTCCTCGTCGATGATGACGAGGCCCAGGTTTTTGAATGTGATATCGCCGCTGACGATCCTGTGGGTGCCGATCAGGATATCGATGGTGCCTTGCTCGACTTTCTCCAGCGTGTCCTTTATCTGCTTTGCTGTGCGGAAGCGCGACAGCACGGCGACATTGATCGGGAAGTTTGCCATTCTTTCGAGGAAATTCTCATAGTGCTGCATCGCCAGGACCGTCGTTGGTACCAGCATGGTCACCTGTTTGCCTCCGTCGATGACTGCCTTGATCGCTGCGCGCATCGCTACTTCGGTTTTCCCGTAGCCGACATCGCCGCAGATTAGACGGTCCATCGCTTTCGCCGACTGCATATCTTGCTTAACGCTATCGACGGCGGCAAGCTGGTCTTCAGTTTCGATAAAGGGGAATTCTTCTTCGAAAGCACTCACGTCTTCGCTGTCGCTGGGAAAGGCGTAGCCGCCGCCTACTTCGCGTCGTGCATACAGCTCAAGGAGGTCTTTAGCGTAGCCGATGATCGCCTTTTCGGTGATGACGCGGGTACGCGCCCAGCGCTTGCTGCCGATCTCGTGCATTTTGGGGATCTCGTCATTGGATCCGATGTATTTGGAGACCAGGTGCGACTGGCTGACAGGAACGAAGAGCTTACTGCCTTTGGCGTACTCGATGAGAAGGAATTCGCTTATCACGTTATTGTGGTCGGGGCGCCGCTCATAGCCGAGGAATTTGCCGATGCCGTGGTTAAGATGGACAACCATCTCTCCCGGTGTGAGGTCGTAGAATTCTGAAGGCGTTGTGTGGAAGGTGCTGCGCAGCTTCTGCCTGCGGATTTTATAGCGATGGGTGATCTCCGTCATCGGCAGTACCATCATCTTATCGTCAGACAGAAAAAAACCGCTAGAGAGATAACCGATCTCTGACGTTGTTGTCGGAGGCAGGGAGATTTGCGCGTCGAGCAATCGTTTTTGCACCGTTGTCTCTTCGGAGCCGCTGCCATACAGCAGATGAAGGCGGATGTCGCTATCTGCAAGACGCCCTAATGCCAGCAGCACGTCATCGCCGCCGATGACAGCATCGGCTTCTCGATCGGGAAACAGGAAGTTGCGGACACCGATGAAGGGATGCACCCAACGTTTGGCTTCAAGTTTTCTGTTGAACATTTCGAAGCGAATCTTGTGGATCGGTATGCTGTCGGAGTAGAAGCTGCCATCGGTCTTTTCGAGGACCTGGATGTCGCAAAGCTCTTCGATAGGCGTCGGTGTCAAGTAGATCTTTTGCATCGGTTCAAGAAGGTTGAGGAATTCCTCAAGACTGCATAAGCTTCCTGATGCCTTACCGCTGATGTTCACTAGGGAAGCATAGCGATCTTCAAGGGCAAGCAGGTCGTCGAAGATGACTATTGTTTCTTTGCCAAGATAGTCGAGAAGCGTCCCCATCTCCTTACTATTCTCGAGGAACTCCATCTCTTTTGCCGGGGTGATCCGAACGACATTGCTACTGTGTACGGACTTTTGTCCGATCGGATCATAGGTGCGGATAGATTCGACGTCATCGCCCCAGAATTCGATGCGATAAGGCTCAGGGGTTGACACGGGGAAGATGTCGATGATGCCGCCACGCACGGCAAACTCGCCTTTGTCGGCAGCGACAGGGCGGCGGGTGTATCCCATCACGGCAAGTTTGTCGATCAACGTCTGATACCCGAACGCATCACCGACATTAACTTCGACATAGAGTTGATCGAATTGTTGAGGGACGATCACTTTCTGCAGGCATGCATGCAGGTTGCTGATGATGATGTGCGGGTCGCCGTTGCCGGACACTGCTTTTAAAACTTTGTACCGTTCTCCGACAATGTCTGGACTGGGGGCAATATTTTCCGATGGCAGCGTTTCCCATGCCGGATAATCGACGATAGGGCGGTCGCTAAAATAGATAAAGTCATGAAAAAGACGCATCTCTGTGGCGTTAGCGCCTGTCAGCATGAGGATATGTTTGCCTGTCGCTCTTTGTGCAAGAGCGGCGACAAGCGCTTTCGGAGCGTTCCACAGCTCTTCGATCAGCAGGGTATCACCATCGCGCAGTGCATGTTCCAGCGCTTGCAGCTTTGCCGATTGCGCCAGCGTCTTTCGGACCGTTTCATCCATAATTATAGATTGCTCAGCAGCTCTCGTGTTTTTGCCAGCGCTTCAGGTATTTTTCCGGAAACAGTACCGCCGGCCTGCGCGCTGTTGGCTTTTCCGCCGCCGTTGCCACCGACGATAGGAGCAATATTTTTGATGATGTCGACAGCGCTGATGCCGCGGCTGACGATATCATCGCTGACGCGTGCGATCAGGTGGCACTTGTCTGTTGACGGCGCTGAAGCGACAACGAGGATCCCTGACTTCATCTGTTCGATCAGGTCGTTGGCGACATCGCGTAGCTCTTGAGGGGAGATCGGTAATTCGACGGTCAGCAGGTTGATCTGATTGACCGTTTCCATTTTTTTGAGAACGTCGCCCATCAGCGATGCTGCTTGCTCTTTTTTCATCTGCTTGACCTGCAGTGCCAGCTCCTTATTTTCTTCCAGCATTTTCTCGATGCGTCCTGCCAGTTTCTGTGGCTGTGTCTTAAGCAGATCGGCTAGGGCTCCTAGCTCTTGCTCATGTGCTCGCGCCAACTCTTCTGCTTCAGAACCTGTCACGGCCTCGATTCTGCGGATGCCGGCGGCGATACTGCTTTCCTTAGCGATGCGGAAATAGCCGATGTTGCCGACAGCGGTGGTATGTGTGCCGCCGCATAGCTCTTTGGAGTAGTCGATGTCGATGACGCGTACGGTGCTGTCGTACTTATCGCCGAAGAACTGTTTGATGTCGTCACGCTTCAGTACGTCATCGTACGACAGTTCATAGTTGGCAACATCTTTGTTTTCGCGGATTTTGTCGTTAACAAGATCTTCGATTGCTTTGATCTCTTCGTCAGTGACCGCTTTGTGGTGGCTGAAGTCGAAGCGCAAGCGTGTTGCGTCGACGACAGAACCTGCTTGTTTGACATGTCCACCTAGTGTGACTTGCAATGCCCAGTGCAGCAGGTGAGTAGCGGTGTGGTTGTTGGCGATTTTTTGACGTCGTTCCCAATCGATGGCGGCACTGACGGTATCGCCGACTTTTAGCGTTCCTTTGTCGACACGACCCACATGGGCGATAATTCCTTTGAATGGCGCCACACAATCTTGAACATCGAAGCAGTTGTCGCCATCTTGCAGCGTTCCCGTGTCGCCGACCTGTCCGCCCATCTCTGCATAGAACGGCGAGCGGTCGAGAACAATCATCCCTTCTTCTCCTTCGGACAGCTTGTCGACCAGCGCGTTGCTGCTGACGATTGCTGTCACCGTTCCTGATGCAGAGTGTTCTTTGTAGCCGAGGAACTTGCTGGGAGTCATCTCTTCAAAGAGGCTTTCCGATGCTTCCTGTTTCGTTACTTTATGCCGTTGACGCGATCGTTCGCGCGCTTCCTCTTCCAGTGTTTCAAAACGGTTGATGTCGACCGTCAGGTCTGCGTCTTTTGCTAGCAGGAGAATCTCTTCCAAGGGGAAGCCGTAGGTGTCTTTTAGCTTGAACGCTTCGTCGCCGGTGATCATCTGTCCGTGTGTTTTTGCATGATCGATGATTTGGTTCAGCATGTTGCCGCCGCGCTGCAGCGTGCGGATGAACGCTTCCTCTTCTGTCGTTAAGATCTCTTCGATGCGCTGCCGGCTTTTGACCAATTCGGGGTAGTCGCTGCCCATCTTATCGATCAGTGCAGGGAGGATCTGTGCGAGGAATGGCTCTTCCAACCCAAGCTGACGGCCGTAGCGCACCGCGCGGCGCAATACCTTACGTAGAACATATCCGCGGTCGACGTTGCTAGGCTGTGCGCCGTCGGCGATGGCGAAAGCCAAACAACGCAGGTGGTCGGCGATGACGCGGAACGCTGCCGATCGTTCATCATGCGCTGCGTAAGTAATGCCGCTGATTTTTTCCGTTTTGGCAATCAAGGCACTCAGAATGTCAGTCTCGAAGACCGATTCCACGCCCATTTTCAGGCTGACAACCCTTTCAATACCTGCGCCGGTGTCGACCGAAGGCTTAGGCAGAGGGATCAGCTCTCCCTCGTCGTTGCGGTTATATTGCATGAACACCAGGTTCCAGAACTCGAGGAACCGTTCGCCGCTGGTATCTTCATGGGGATTAGAGGCATTACCAAACTCCGGTCCGCGGTCGTAGAGCAACTCGGAGCATGGGCCGCAGGGTCCTGTGTCTCCCATCGCCCAGAAGTTCTCTTTTTCACCGAAGCGCGTGATTCTCTCTTCAGGAACATATTTTTTCCAGAGCTCGTACGCTTCGTCATCGGTTTGGAACACTGTCGGCCAGATCCGTTCCGGCTCAAAGCCGAACACCTCTGTCGACACCTCCCAAGCGAATTGGATCGCTTCCTCTTTGAAGTAGTCGCCGAAAGAGAAGTTGCCCAGCATTTCAAAGAATGTCAGGTGTCTTTTTGTGTGGCCGACATTATCAAGATCGTTGTGCTTTCCGCCAACGCGGATGCATTTTTGCGAGGTGGTTGCCCGCGTGTAATCGCGCTTGCTCATTCCTAAAAAAACATCTTTAAACTGGTTCATCCCTGCGTTGATGAAGAGGAGGGTCGGGTCGTCATGGGGGACGACAGGGGATGAGGCGATGATGGAGTGACGGTGTTTTTTGAAATAGTCAAGAAATTGGCGGCGTATTTGCTCTGTTTGCATGGAAAAAACCTTCATTAATCAAGAAAATCATACCTTAGCAATTAATTGATCTCAAGGTTTGCAATCAGGAGGAAATTTTAAACAATAGATCTGATGAGAACAGAGATATTGTCTCTCGATCCGTTGAGCTTTGCCGCTGCCGCAATATCTTTTACAATCTCCAGCAATTCCATGCCCTTATTTTTAAGATTGAGGAAGCGTTTGACGACTTGTAACGGATTGGCTTCGACACCGTCAGAGTATTGGATGAGTGTCACATTTTTTGGACTTTCGAGTTTGACTATAGAAGGTCGGGAGCTGATAGCGCCGTTTGCCCAGCGGTTGCCTATGGCAACAGGAACTGTTAAGATCCCATTGACTCGTAGCTGTAGTTCTTCATCCATGACGACTTTTCCGAAACGTTGTTTTACTTCTTCGGCGTATCGGTTGTCGGAAAGGAGTGTCGGTTCGCTCAGTCGAATGATATTTCCTTGGTCGTCAAGGACGAGAGCGGTGCTGTCTCCGGCATTGGCAATCCAGAGATCGGAACCGATCATTACAGCAACATTGGCGGTGGTTCCAGGCACATTTTCGGTAAAACTTTCAGTGAGTTCGACGTAGGATTGTGTCAGAGCGTTCCAAATTCCTTCATCGCTGCGTTCGCACTGTTCAAGATTTTTTTTCAGTATGTCAGCGATGTTTTTTACCGCATGTTCTGCACAGGCGCTGCCTCCATGTCCGTCAAAAACAGCGGACAGGGACACTTCAATCTCGCATCCATCGATCTTGGCGATGAAGCTGCTGAATAACACTCTATCTTCCATATAAGGACGATGTCCTTGGAGCGTAGCGCCTACTCCTAATTTATCAGAGATTGGATTTACTTCTTTTCTTCGTTTTTCGGGTATGGAGATCTCTTCAAAAGGTTTAGGAGAAAAATAGCTGAGTATTTTTTCTATAAAAGAGAGTAGTGGAGAAGAGGTAGGTGGAGTGTTTTCTAATTTTTTAAACCTTTGCAGGTGTTCGTCAGCCGCTCTTTTAGCTCTGTAAATTTCTTCTGTCACTTCATGCTTGGGAAGACGTTGTTGCTCAAGTCTCTTGATCTTTTGCTGTCTTTCAAGTTGCGAATGAGTCACTGAAGTGATCATTCGGCGCGAGTATTGTGAGAAACGATAATAAGTCAAAGGGATGCGAAAAAAGCGGTTGATACGCAAATTGAGACCTCTATGTAAATCTCTGTTTATAATTATAATGAACTATAATTATTAATAAATCAACATTAACAATATCTTTAAAAAGTTTTGATAGATAGATTTACAATCTTTGTAAATATTTTATTTAATTAATTTGTTACTTAAATAAGTTTTTTTGTTTTAAAATATAATTAGATAATAGGAGGCTTGACGATGTCTGGAATTAGAGGGTTTGGAAGTTTTTTGCGAACCAGCGCCAAAGTGTTTTTTGGAACGAAAGAGCCGAAAAAAACTGTCAGCGAAGGTTCTGAAAAACTGTTAGAAATTTTTAAAAATAACCCTCGTCCCAAAAACATAGTACAGCACAGCGCAATCGCGGCAAAGCCGTTAGAGCTTGCCAACAGAAAAATAATTGAGCCATTTTTGCCATGGGCTAAAAAAGTAAATTGGTTGGGTCCGCGTTCAAACTTGACCATAAGTGGAGACGATTTTGTTTTGGAAAGACTCGATGTCAATCTTGGGAGTGGTGGTGAAAGCAGAGTTGATCTAGGGTTAATGTTCAAGAACGGTAAAGTGTTTCCCGTTGCTGTTCTGACAAATAAGGTAAGTACGCGATACTTCAACTTTTTAAAGGGGGCGGAAGGTGATACCGAGGTGCAGCGTTCCATTTCTCAGATAAATCAAGGAGAGAGAGCGCTCTCTCCGTTACGAAATCACCCACATCTTGATCTTCGGTTTCATATGGCACCAACATTCACAGGAACGGAAATTGTCAGGGCGAAAGAAGTTGCTCTTTCAAGTCTATTTGACGGTATGAAAGGGGAGATGAATGCCGTTAAGTTTTTGGAAGTGATCAGAGATGTTGTCGACGGCCTTGATGCGATGCATAAGTCCGGCATTGTGCACGGTGACATTAAAGCGGAGAACATCCTTTTTAATATAAGCAATGACAAGAAATCCTATACAGGCATGATCACCGATTTCAGTGGTGCAGGGAGGGTTGGTGTCCCTATTAAGATATCTACAGAAAGATATGTCCCTGATGATCGGCCGAGAAATATGCAGGGCGATTCGATACTTCATCCTACCTTAGACATGTTTGCTGTTGGAAGATTGCTTGTTGAGGGATTTGGCGAAAAGACAGAAAAGTGGTTGGAGAAAGGCAACGATCAGCAAAAACAGTTTGTTGATAAAGTTCTTGATTTTGGGATCGAAATTATTCAAAGCGACTATCAGTCTCGCATTAGTGCCGGTGATGCCAAAGCTCAGCTTGACAGCCTAGTCAAAGAAGCATCATCTCTGAATTTTCCAAAACTTGGCAATTCAAACCTCAGAGATGTATTTCTCCCGGCAAACCTCAATTGGTGATCACGGTGGATACACCATCATTCTTCCCTTATCTGTAAGAATACAGGTATAGTTGCGAACGCTGACTCACTATGATACCCTGACATTAGTTCAGGGAGAATCAGGATGTTCAACCCAATCGCATCGGCAGTCGAGACCACTAAGCGGCTGTTTGCAGCGCCGCCGAATAAAAAAGAGAGTAAGGTTCAAAAGATCTTCAATTCAACCATTCTGGCTGGTCCCTTTTTTTCAATCAGCGATTATCGAAAGAAAGAAATCCAAGTATCCTGTTTGCTCGTTACATACGAGTCAAGTACAGATATGGAGTTAGTTGTTGACGGTATTCATTTAGAGCCGACGGTTTTTTTTCTATATAACGGCTGTGCCTTTTTGAAGTATTCATGCACCTTGAAATGTCTTGATGATCCCAGAATGGTCGAGTACCAGATTTGTGAGAAAAAGCTCTCTTTCTTTTTGCCCAGCAATCATGAAGAACTTCAATGGGGATGTTATCTACTTCAAAATGCGCCAGAAGCGTGGTCGCTGAATAAAGGTGATATTTCCTATTATTGGGTTGATGAAGAGAACGAGAAAAAGCCGATCGGTATGTTGGTCATGCCCGCATCGTCAGAGCATCTGTCCGCTGTTTTTGATCTGCCGGCCTTATCGGGATGGCAGGAGCTGACAGTATTCACTTCGGAGATGCGCGAGCAGGTCGAACGTTTTCTTTTTTGCTGCTTTATCCATCTTTGTCATTCCCCGGAATGGGAAGAAATAACCGAAGAGACATTTATTTGGCGTTTCTGGGATCATACGTTTTTTTTAAAAGCACTTTCCAAGAACGAGGAGAAGATAGATGACAGTCTGAAAGAACATCCTGTGATAATCGGTATCAATGAGGTTGCAAGAGAGTGGGCGGCACGTTTTATTTATCAAGCTGAGGATTTTCCTGAGGTGCAGTTGATGCAGTTGTCGAAGACAGCGATTCTTTATTATGATGATGCTACTGACATTGAGAAAATTTCGTCGTTGCTGAAAAATGACATTAAGCATCTTGTTGTGATCACAGACCTCGGTGATATATCTACTCTATATTGGAAGTTTGCTGATCGGTTATCGGTCTCTGTTGTTAACTTTTATGAGGGGGCTCTGTTGGTGCGTATGCCGGGGATGCCCGATGTCCGTTCTTTCGATGAAAAGGATGTCCTTGCTTTTGATACAGAATTTGACGACGAGATCCTCATTGGTGAGGCGGCTATTGTACATTGTCCTAACCCATTGAGGGTGCCCGCACGTACGGAGTCTCTGTAATATTTCTTTCTCAAGAATAGAGAAGTTGCTAACGTGACGTCAGGGGGACAGTCTCATGGTTGACACGCGCGAGGATGTTAAAGAGCAGCTGCATCAAGCTTTGGTTCTTGAAATTAAGACACTAAGGAATCTGCTGACAAGTTTAAAGGATGAATGCCATGCCATCACTGCCGGCGATCTTCATATGCTTGACGAGGTGATGGATGAGCGTGTAGTTCTACTAAGTTCTTTCGAGGCGTATTCGAATGTGATCATCAACGCTTTACGCATCCTTAATAGCGAAGGGGTTATTGTTATTCCTGAAGAGCGCGATCTTGGCCACCGCAATGCGGTAACTCTTTTGGAAGAGCTGCTTGAGATCGATGATTTTGAGGTGGCATCGTTGCGGACTCAGGTGCTAAACCTTCTCGATGAGATTGAAAAGCAGAACAATCTTAATGCCATACGCCTAAAGGAAAACAATCATCGCTTGGCTTATGAGCCGCGCTCATCTTCCATCCATGACAATCCGCTTCATGTCACTGACGGTGCTTACGTCGAACAGCCAATGAAGACGACTGTCATGGTCATGGATATCGAAAGAACGTCTTAACGATAAGAATCTGTTAAACTCCGTTTTGATTGCCATTCAATCTCAAAATTAATTATCTTCCATCTCCCTGATTTGGGTCAGGATACAAATTAATCAGGTTTCCATGTCCGAAGTATGGTCTCAATAAATACCTTTGCATCAAGTTGTTCGGGTGTTGTACAATTTCATGTGCCGCCCTCTTGCGACCTGATAGATACACTGGAATCGATACCAGGTGTGTGGTAAGCCATACGATAGCGCATGGTGTCCCGACCACACGATCAACAAAATCTCTTACACCACTATTATTCCGATAAATAAATTTAGCAGCTTCCTTCATAAATGAGCCTGTAGCCATCAAGACGCCCGTTTCATCTGGCACATGAGCTGGCAGGTTGACATACCTATTAGTTTCGGTAGAAACATTGCTTTCATAGTTATCATAGATAGTCTTTTGTTCAGTGGCGTTACTTTCCAGCTTCTCTTCCACTGTACTCAACTGTTCATCCACAGGAGACAACTGTTCTTGGTAGTCTTTTAACAAACCCGGGTACTCATCCAAAAGTGACCTTTGTGTATTGAGTGCAGTTAGCTCTTCCCTGTCTGTTTGCGCTTTCTCTGAATATTCTCTTGCTAAACGTTCTTGAATCTCTTTTTCGCTCAAACTTGTTTCTTTTTCTGCTTTGCCTGCCCAAAGTTTGGCGTATCTATTATGTCTTTCAAGATCTTTATTTTTATCGATAATCTGCTGATCGAGATCTTCAGCTATTTTCGGGCTCTCTTCAATTTTTCGGTTAATTCTTTGTATTCTTGCTTCGAGGCCTTCCTTTTCTTCTTCGAGCTCTTTCTTTTCTTCTTTGATTGTCTCTTCTTCTTTTTCAAGCCTTTTTTGCTCTTTCATCCATTCCTGCTTCTCTTCTTCCAATTTTTGCAGATGGTATTGCCGGCGGATATGCTCGATACCTAAAGAAAGAGCGACATTATAGACTGCGCCGCCAATGGCAGCCTGAGGGACCCCTTCTAAAACTTTCTTGCGTGTCAAGCGCTCCTTATTCATCAAACATCTAACAGTATTTCCCCCCAGCTTTCCAGATGCTGAACTCGTGAAACCGTTGGCGGCTGGCCGCAATACGCGGAGTGCAATCATAGTAGCCTCTCCCGCTAAATTTTTTAAATTGTACAAACCGATTTGTCTGCCTATCATAGTCAAGCTGATAATCAACCGCTCTTTTAGCAATGGGCCTACAGTTTCTAGTATGTGAGTAGTGGCTTCGGAGGTTAAAGCGCTAGAGAGGCTTGTTGTACCGCTGATGACAGCTTCTTTCCACATGCGAGATTTTTCTGTTGCATCGGATGGTACGTTGGTGTTGAACATAATCCTGAACAATGACGGTTCATCGGTTCTGAATATATCACTGAAGTATGATTTCGTTGCGTAGCTTACCACCCCTGAAATAAAATACATCTGTGAGCGGTAAATAAGCGATCTGTCTTGCGACAATGAACGGGCAGAGAAAGCATAGGCTGCAGCAATAGTTCCGTTAAGCATGCTCTCTATATACAGCACAGCGTTAACTTTATTAGCGGGAGAAAAAAATGAATAAACTAAACTCGATGTTCCTGCCGCGGTTAAGCAGGCTCCTTTTAACGATTGCCAACCTGAACGATCATTGGTGGCTAGTGCGTGCATGCCAGAATAGATTTGAATTGCTGATAACCCGAGCATCGCACCCTTTTTTGCATAATTGCACAACAGCTCATCAATGTAGTCAACTCTCCGCTGTCCGTCACCTATCCGATTCATATTAACCTCAGTAAATAATAGTTTATTAGAAAGAAATAATATAGATTGTTCAAATATAAATCAAATCAAATAGATTTATATAAGTATAAAGTTGTCATAATGAAGCTAGAATGCTTTGTTGTATCTCAACCATTGCGGGACCAACAATTTCCTGTAGGAAAATCGTCTTTTTATAAACAATTTTCTTTATTTTGCGAATTAGGATGGAATCATCATTCGTGACGGATCTTATGTCGAACAATCAATGAATATGACTGCGATGGTCATGGATATCGAAAGAACGTCTTAACGATAAGAATCCATCAAAGTCCATTTTTGATTGCCATTTAATCTACAAGATAAATTATCTTCCATGTCCCGATTTGGGTCAGGATAAAAATTAATCAGGTTTCCATGTCGGCCGAAGTATGGTCTCAATAAATACTCTTGCATCAAGTTGTTCGGGTGTTGTACAATTTCATGTGCCGCCCTCTTGCGACCTGATAGATACACTGGAATCGATACCAGGTGTGTGGTAAGCCATACGATAGCGCATGGTGTCCCGACCACACGATCAACAAAATCTCTTACACCACTATTATTCCGATAAATAAATTTAGCAGCTTCCTTCATAAATGAGCCTGTAGCCATCAAGACGCCCGTTTCATCTGGCACATGTTCATCTCGAGCTGCCTCATCGGAGGAGGTATTACTGGAACTGTCAGATATTGGTTGTTTATCAACTTGATTATCGAGAAAGCGATTTTTTGGAATAACGTCTGTGATTTTTTTTGCGGCGTACCTAGAACTAATTTCCACTGCTGATCCTATGATTTCCTCAGGAGTTGTTTCTAGGACGGTATCTAGCGCTATGCGACCAGCTCTCTCATAGATGAGTGGGATTTCTAACCGACTGGTACAGGCGTCGATGGCCGGATAAATCATATTACGGCACATGCCGGCAACTGATTCTTGCAGTTGCTCACGCCGTGAAAGGTCTCCTGAATAGAAAAAGGAAATAGAGAACTCCATAAAGCAGCGAATTGCAAGAGGGTGTATTTTCTTTTGACACATGCGGCTAAGAAGGATACAGCTCCCTTGTTTAACGGCCTCTTTGGATATTCTCAAAACTTGAAGAGCAAGTCCTTTTTTTGTTTGTGCGAAGACGTTAGAGATCTCCATCTCTTGGACGACATAGGAAAATTCCCTCATATATAAATCACTGTAGAGTTTTTTTTCTCGAAAGTTGCGGCAGATCTTTCTTAAGAATCTTAAACTCTCAAGCGCTAGAGATTGTATGAGTCGTTCTTTTGTTCGCTCACCCAGCTCTTGCCACTCTTTGCCGGCAAATAACCCGCTAACTTCTTGAGGAGCAGAATTTGTATCGGAAGGTGCCTCGGTTTGAGGGTTAGATGCTGAAGAAGATGACTCTGCTTCTTCTTCAGGTGCTTCGGCATTTTGTTCCTCTTGCGGTTGAGATGTTTGATTTTCCTCATAAGATGGAGGGGCATTTTCTTGACCATCAGATGGTAGCTGTGTCTGATCATCCTCATCGGATGATGCAGCCTCTTGTGAAGGCACATTTTCTTGCTGTTGTGTATTGCGAGGTTTTGGTGCCGGTGGTTTGACGATAGTAAGAGGAGCTGCGAGGTATTTTGGGGCAATTTCATGCCATGTACGTCCTTCGATAGGATGAGGATGTTTGAGCCACTCGTCGGTCACTTGGTTTCCGTTTCTTGCAAAGGCGCGGGCAAAAGATTGTAATCGATGGGCCTTCTTAAGGATTTCCCTTCGCAGATTGCAATCTTTGGGTAGTTCAATATCGATGTATCTGCCTCTTGCTGACCCAAACCATTTACTGATAACATCGGTGTAAATCCGGAGGTTTATTGTTAGGCGTGCTCCGCCGCCGCCTTCCCTTTCGCATTTGTGCCCATTCATTGTGATGCGCTTGACTTTCCAGTCTTTTTTGATATGAGTTGCGAAATATCCCCCTGCGGAATGCCCGACAAAAGTGGAGATACTGCCATAATTGCGCGACCATTTATCCATTTGTTTATTCATTTTTTTGAATATTTTCCCTGGGTCTGCAATGGTGTGGGGAACAAAAGAGATTTTATTGTATATGTTGTCTGTTCCACGGAAGCCGACGATTAATTCGCCAGTTTGTAAGTCTTTAAAAAAACGTACAAGCCATTGATCCTGTACCCCAAACCGTGCGCCAGAGTCTAATTTTTCTACTTTTTCCTTGCCGAGAGCTTTGTCAAGATATTTTTGAGGGTCTTCGCGATATGTTGCTTCTGCGATATGAAAATAAAATAATGGGGACTGGGGTGGTGTAACTCTACGATCTGTCATATTGTCTGCATTTTTAATTATTAAAAAAGCAGACAATATAATTGTTTCTTATTTTTCTGTAAACTAAAGTTATTTTTTAGTTGTGTCTTCGACTTTGGGCAGCTGCATCGAAATTTCCGAAGAGGTCTCTCCCGAAGGGTTCGCCAGTTTGATGCCGGTGAAGCCCTGGAAGGCCATTGACATCAGCCCCGTCATGATAAAGGTGATGCCCATCCCTTTTAAGGCAGGGATGACATCGGAGACGGCGAGCTTTTCACGTATCGCAGCAATCAGTGCGATCGCCACCCACCAGCCCATGCCTGAGCCGAAGACGTAGATCAGGTTGGGAACAAAAGGATATTCGCGCGTCACAGCAAAGAGACAGGCGCCCAAAATAGCACAGTTCACGGCAATAAGAGGTAGATAGACGCCTAGCGAGTGATAGAGGGGCGGCGCGACTTTTTCAATGACGATCTCAATCATCTGCACAAAGCCGGCAATGACGGAAATAAATAGAAGGAACTCAAGAAAGTTAAGATTGACCATCGACGCATCAATACCGAAAACGCTCAACCAGCTGAGAGCGCCGGGAGCCGTCACGAAGGCATGGACGAACCAGTTAAGAACACCGGCGCATGTCAGGACGAAGACAACGGCGGCGCCGAGGCCGTTGGCGGTCTTTAGCTTCGTCGAACAGGCAAGGTAAGTGCACATCCCCAGGAAGTTGGCCAGAAGGAAGTTCTCGATAAATACTGACTGTACCAGCAGTCCAAAGAGATTGATCGGTAAGTATGGTCCCATCCACATGTTTTATTGCTCCTATTCGATTCCTTTCTGATGTTTCAACTGGTTGAAAAACCAGATCATCCCGCCAATGATAAAAAACGCGGCAGGCGGACTGACCATCATGGCGAAATTCTCGTAAGCGTTAGGCGTATCGGGAGTGGCATACCATGACAGGGGAATGATTTGGATGTTGAACAGCTGACCGAATCCGAACAGTTCGCGTACTGCTCCAATGAAGCATAGCACCCATGCATAGCCAAGTCCCGCGCCGGCGCCGTCGAGGAATGCGCGGATCGGATCTACCTGCATCGCCATCCCTTCAGCGCGTCCCATCACCAGACAGTTGGTGATGATAAGGCCGACGAAGACGCTGAGAACCTTGGAGATCGCAAAGAAGTACGCTTGCAGGAACTGGTCGATGATGATCACAAAAACGGAGATGATCGCCAGCTCGGTGATGATACGGACGCTGTCAGGGATGATCTTGCGCAGCAGCGAGACGAAAAAAGACGAGAAAGAGGTGACGAATGTTACCGATAGCCCCATAGTAACGGCCACGGAGAGCCTATTGGTAACACCGAGCGCGGAGCAGATGCCCAGGATCGCTACCAGGATCTGGTTGCTGTCCCACACTTGATCGGTGAAGTAGGTGATCGGCTTGCTTGCTTTTACCGTCATTGCTTCTTCTCCTCGGTTGCTGCCCACTTATCATGGATCTTGATCAGGAAAGGACGATAGGGCGCGAGAGTGGCTTTATAGGCATCGGTCACACCATTGCCGGTCAGCGTCGCTCCCGACATGCCATCGACGGCGCTGCGCGCTTTAGGAACGTCACCAAGGACTTCCGACACTTTGCCCTTGACGACGGTAATGCCTAATGGCGCTGTCTTGAAATCTGTCGTGCCGCCAGCGCTTTCCTGAAAGATCAGCTTCCCGGGAAAGTGGCTTTGCCATTCGGGTTCAGCGATGTTGGCGCCAAGCCCGGGTGTCTCTTTCTGCTGGTACCAGGTGATGCCAATCACGGTATCACCATCAGGTTTGATGGCGAGGTAACCGTAGATGGCGTCCCACAAACCAAAACCATTTACAGGGATGACGTAGCCGATAGGCTCAGCTTTCTCCGTGTCTGTTTCGCCGTTGGGCAGCACTTCGTAGATGAGCATCTCAGGCAATTTGTAGTAGCCGACTTTACGGAACTCTTCGATGTATTCGTTAGCATCGATACCGGCTTCTTTGAATGTTTTGATATTGCCTTCATGGTCGACGAGAAGGGGGATGAACCGCTTCTTATAAAGATCGAGGATCTGGCTGCTGGAAGCGATATCCTCTTTTGTTCCCGGAACAAGCTTGCCGCCATCGGTGTATTTTGCAGGGATATATTCGCCTTTGTCATCTTTGATGAGGAAATAGCCGTGGTAGTCGAGGACTTTGGCGGCGATCAGCATCTGCTTGCTGCGGTCGAGGTCGCGGGCATTCTCTTGCGGTTTCGCGAGGATGTTGGCGACGATCGACAGGATAAGCGCACAGATGAAGCTGAGGCATGCCATGAAGATAATGGTGCGGATGTTGCCGTTAGGCTGTGATTGGGACACGGCGCGCCCTCCTCTTTCTTGTGAACTTGACTGCATAGTAGTCGAAAAGCGGGGCAAAGACGTTGGCCATCAGGATCGCCAGCATCACCCCTTCGGGGTATGCCGGGTTGATAACCCTGATGATGATCGCCACCATCCCGGCGAAGAAGCCATAAAGCCATTTGGCCAGAGGAACATCGGCGGAGGAGACGGGGTCCGTTGCCATGAAGACGAGGCCAAAGGCAAGGCCGCCGAGCATCAGATGCTTATATGCCGGAAAGCCAAACTGTGCAGGCGTCCATGCGCCGGCATCCGGAGAGAGGTATGTGGATCCTAAGTTGAAGAGCAGGGCTGTGACGAAAGCGCCAAGCGCCATCGCTACCATTGTCCTCCAGGCGCCGATGCCGGTATAAATCAGAATCAAGGCGCCGATGATGCAGGCAAGCGTCGAGGTCTCGCCAATACAGCCTAGCTTGTTACCCAGGAAAAATCCCCAGTCGTTGTTGTTGCCGATGCCGTAGTTGAGTGCGGAAAACTGATAGGCATCTTCGTAGCTGCCGGGAGACAGGCCTAATCCGCCATCGGCAAGAGGCGATGTCACAAAGCTGCGGATCTGCTCCTGTGTCATCTCTCCTAATGTGGCGCCATGGCTGCCTGCATCGTTCCATTTAGTGAACGCTTGTTTGATTGTATCGATTGTACCGACATGGTCGCCGAAGTTGTTGGTGGCGATCGCATCGACATGCACGCGTTTGATCTCTTGCGGGACGTTGAACTGCGCCAATTTTGTTGCTTGGGTGTAGCCGTCAAGGACGCCGGTACCCGCTTCTTTATTCATCGTCAGCAAACTTTGGCGAACGGTGGTGGTATTCATTCCCACCCAGACATTGCCGGACATTCTTCCCGGGAAGCCGAAGAAGAGGAAGCAGCGGCAGGCCAATGCCGGGTTGACGATGTTCATTCCTGAACCGCCGAACACCTCTTTAGCGAGGACGACGCCGAGGGAAACGCCGACAGCGACCATCCATAGGGGAATGGTCGGCGGCAGAACTAAAGCATAGAGGATGCCGGTGACAAGAAAGCCTTCAGAGATTTCGTGGCCGCGGACGCAGGCGAAGAGTCCTTCCCAAAGTCCTCCGACAGCATAAGAGACGATGACGATCGGCATCACAGCGGTCAGCCCATAGCCGATGATGCTCATCCAGCGGTTGTCTTTGGCGGCGAATTCCCAGTAGCGATCCCAAGAGGTGCTGCCTGCCAGGAACTCGTCCATCAGCCGGTAGTCGCCGCTGGAATAGACAAAACCTTGAATGCCAGTGTTCCAGATGCCTACAAGAAAACAGGGGAGTAGGGCGAAGACGACGATGATCATCCAGCGCTTGATATCGATGGCATCGCGTATATGCGGTCCTTTCTCGGTAACACACGGCGCCTCATACAGAAACGTATCGGTGGCGGTGACCAAAGGGCGGAGCCGGTGCAGGGGTTTTCCCTCTTCAGTTAGAGATAGCTGGTAGTCTAGAAGTTTACGAAACATATGATGATAATCCCATTCGCAGATGGCCTAAGCTTAAAGCTATCAAAATAATGTCAAATAATTCAACTACAACATCAATTGAAAATAATAACTTGATGTCAGAAATGCTCAAAGATTTCTTTTTATCGGGAGATTGTGCTATGATTGGCAGAAAACCGCCAATTTTACTGGCATCCCTATGAACAGCTATTCTTATCAAACGCGGGCGGCATTCCTTTGGACACGCATTTTGGATACCCCTTTTTGGGCGATTTTCAATATGTTGCCCTACATCCTTTATAAGGATCTGAATGCCACCCCTTTACAGATCGCTTTTGTGATCGCGCTCAAGCCTGTGAGCGCTCTGTTCTCCATGTATTGGAGCGCATTGATCAACCGCCGCCGCGACCGTCTTGTTTCCAATATTATTTGGAGCGGGATTCTTCGCCATCTGCCTTTTCTCTTTTTTCCCTTCATCGATAGCGTGTGGTATTTCATTGCGGCATTCGGTTTTCACATGATGTTGGCGCGCGGTGCGCAGCCCGCTTGGATGGAAGTGCTTAAGCTTAATATTCCTGCGATCAGGCGCGAGAAGATATTCGCGCAGGGGTCGGTGATCGGCTACGTCGGCGATGCCGTGATGCCGTTTGCTTTGGGGTTCCTCCTTGACGGTTTTGTGCAGTCATGGCGGTGGATTTTTCCGGCTACGGCGTTGTTATCGCTCTTTGTCATTTTTGTGCAGTATCGTATCCCGATTTGCCTTAAAGATGCTCCGTCTCCAGAGCCCGAAGTTCAGCAGCCGTTAAGGCAGCAGGCGTTGCGCCCATGGAAGGCGGCATGGGACCTGATCACGACCCGTCCAGACTTTGCCTGCTTTCAGATCGGTTTCATGCTAGGCGGCGGCGGTCTGATGATCATGCAGCCGGTGCTGCCCAAGTTCTTCATTGATATTCTGGGCATGTCCTACACTGAACTGGCGATCGCCATTCAGCTTTGCAAGGGGATTGGTTTCGCTGCGACATCGTCGCTATGGGCGAACTGGATGAACAGGACCGGCATCTTTCGTTTTACCGGATGGGTAACAGTGCTTGCCGCACTGTTTCCGCTGTTTTTGATCATGGGCAAGGTAAGCGTGCTGTGGGTGTACTTTGCTTATGTCGCTTATGGCATTATGCAGGCGGGCAGCGTGCTGAGTTGGAACATGTCGGGGCCGATCTTTTCCCGCGATGAGGAAAGCTCGATATTTACTAGTATCAATGTGGTGACTGTCGGCTTGCGCGGATGCGTGGCGCCGGCAATGGGCAGCCTGTTATTGGCGGTATCCGGACCTGCAGTGACTTTAGTGGTAGGGGGCGCTCTTTGTTTGATGGCGACACAGAGAATGTGGAGCTATCACGCGCGCGCTGATCTTCGTGAAGCGTAATAAGCTTCCAGTTCATCGGCATAGGGAGCCCATTCCCCGATTCCTTCGTTGGTAAAGAGAATGAGATCGCTCTCCAGTTCGTCAGCGGAACAACGCCCTTCAACGAAAGCTGTCGCTTGCTTGAACGCGGCTGCTTGCAGCTTGCGTGAGAATGCATCCAGAGGCGGTGACGGATAATTTAGCGGTTCGGACATTTCTTGAATGATGATGGGGATGATCCCTTTCTTAAGAACAATGCCTGTCTTCAAAATAAAATCCAGTGTTGTACGTTCCAGGTCGCTTCCTGCTTTGCTGATCCGTTCAACGAGGTCTTGTTCCACTTCGTTTGTTTTTTTCTCTAGGAATGCAGCAACGGTTTTGTGGTCTCCGGGCAGCAGTGCCTGCTCGCATCGCGCTTGCACCGCTTGTTGATAAGGTTTTTTTATGAACGCTTCGACGACGGCTTGATTAGTTTCGCTAAGGTAGTCATAGATGTTAGGGAGCGTTGATACCCTGTCGATGAACCGTTCTATAGACGGTTGTGCCTCAGGAGCAATGGCGCACCACAGCCGCAGATGCAGCTCCAAAAAACGATCGCTGTTCGCTGCGCATTCTTCACGTTTTTTTTGCAGCAGCAGCAACTGATCGCGGTAGGTGAGGCTGTTTGCATGGGTGACACGCCTTTTATGGAGTGCAGACCAAAGAGGAAGCAGGTCGGGACGGTGCGGCATTGCTGTCATGCACACATCGGAAAGCCCCCAGCCGGTATGCTGTGAAGCATGAGGGAAACGCGGCGGACGACAGGGGCCCTCGATGAAATGGAAAGAAAGCGGCATAGTGCGATGGCTGTCGCGTTGAAAGCGCGCTTTCAATTCAATGGAAACGCCCGGAAGCGGACATATGTATTGCGATAGAGCAACGACATTCGCTGTTTCGTTTGTTGCGGTGATCGGTAGATGGCGTAGCCGCTCGAGCATCGGCTTTATCGGGATGCCTAGCTCTTGGAACTTGCGGATCATCTTCATAGTGATCGCATCGCTCTCTTCTTGCCGCAATGGCATGGTGTTGCAGCGGGCATAGTGATAGAGGAGATCGGCTTTTTCAGATACAGGGGGCGGCTCGATCGCAACGGGAACATTTCTTGATGGTTCCCGTTTGAAAATCCTTTTCATCTTTTGAAGAAATGGTATTTTCTTAACGATCGCGCTTTCCATTGATTTACCCCACTTCAGGCAGCGGTTTGCCTAAGGCAGCTTCCACTGTAAGGATGCTGTCTTTGGTCAAGACGAAACGTCCTTCATCTTTTTGGACATTGTCGACAGCGATCAGTTCGCCGCGTTTCAGATAGCCGAAAGCGCGTGCGGTCTTGGTGTCGTCCGTAATTTTAGATTCGAGCATCTTCTTTCCGTTTGTTCCGCATAAATAATAGCGGTCGCTGTCGATCCCTTGGACAGCAGGGCTGATTACGCGATACATCGGGCGTTCCGGTAGCTTCGGCCACGCAGCCTGCGGGTTGCGAAGAATGAGGTAGCTCATCTTCAGTGAGCTTTGTTTGATGCGTGCAGCGCGCTGGATCTCGCGGATGAGATAGGGGCGTTCAAATTCGCGCTGAGCATAGCATGGGCTTTTCTTGGCTTTGAGCGCAGGACACTCGCCGCGCCAGACACACGGTGCCTGAACGGGAACGCCCTCTTTGACGTAATGGTCGCGGAGGACGAGGATGCGTTGGTTGCTCGACAGCTGTGAGTTTTCAACAAGGAGCAAGTAGCCGTTGTCGGTCAGGCGGCTGAGAAGGTCGTTAAGGAAGCGGTATTGCTCCTCTTGCCATCCTTTTTCATCAGAAGGAAAGAGCTCTTCTAAAGCATGGCCGACGATGATCAGGTCGAACTTGCCTTCGATATCAAGGGAGCGTCTCTGCGCATTCCATTTGCGCGCTGTCAAGGTGTAGCCATATCTGCCGAATGCTTCGCCGGCAAGGTCGAGAGCCAGCCGATTGCGGTCGAGAGCGATCACTTCTTCAGCGCCGTGCCGCATCGCAGCAAAACCGAAAGCGCCGGGACCGCTGCACACATCAAGAACGCGTTTAGGCGTGGTAGGCAGTTCGTTGATGAGCGACAGTCCTTGCATGTAGTGCAGAATCCAATCATACAGCAGATAAGCGCCGACAAGCTCGCGGTCGTCGAAGTAGTCGTATTCTTTTACGACATTACCGGCGCCATGGCGCTCTTGCAGAGCGATGACGGCGGCGACGACGCTGCGGAACTCGCGTGTCTGCAAGCGGTCTTCGGGACCGGGAAGCTTATGGAAGCGGCGCCAGATGCTAATAAGCATGGGGATGATCTCGTCTAAATCATCGGGTGGGATGCGTTTGTTGTTTTTCATATGAAGATTGCCTTTTTTTCTTTCTCAGTCATTGCCCGCCAGCGGCCGACAGGGAGGTTTTCTAATTTAAGACCGCCGATACGCACGCGCGTCAGGGCGGTGACGCCAAGTCCGGCATTGGCGATGAGTACACGTACTTCGCGTTTTTTGCCTTCGCCAACGACGACATGGACGCAATCGCGTCCTACACGTTTCACCGTTAGGGGCTTCACGAAGATGCCTTCAACTTCGGCGCCGCCAGCGATTTTTTTCAACTGCGCATCGCTGATGCTGCTGTCGGTGACAGCGACATATTCTTTTTCGATGTTCGACGAAGGGTGGATCACACGGTTTGCGAAATGACCGTCATTGGTCAGTAAAAGCAGTCCTTCTGTATCTTTGTCCAATCTGCCGACAGTGAAAAGACGCTCGGGAACATGATCAAATAGCGTCATGATGGAACGGCTGCGCTTCGTCGGTATAGTAGAGCAGACATAGCCTTTCGGCTTATTCATGATGAGGTATACTTTTTTTTCGAGAGAGATCATTTGGCCATCGACAGTGATGACGTCGCCGCTGCCCACCATGGTCTGCGGTAGCAGGGATTCCTCGCCATTGACCTGCACGCGGCCGGCAAAAATGATCTCTTCGCACTTGCGCCTTGATGCAACCCCGGCAGCGGCCATCACCTTGCTGAGGCGCTGTTTTTCCTCGCTCATAACAATTCCTTGAATTTATCCCTTAAATTATAAAGGATTTTCCCTAAAAAAACCAGTAGATAAATCGAGTGGGTCTATGTATCATGAACGCAATTTTATAAGGAGGAGACGATGAGCAAACTGATATTGATGAGGCATGGACAATCAGAGTGGAATATGCTCAACCAATTTACAGGCTGGGTCGACGTCCCTCTGACGGAAGAAGGGATCGCAGAGGCGCGCCGCGGCGGCGAGCTGATCAAGGATATTCCTATTGATGTGATCTTTACCTCTACTCTCGTGCGTGCGCATATGACTCTGATGATAGCGATGCTCCACCATCATTCTAAAAAAATTCCTGTGTTTACTCATGAAGGGGAAGGCAAGCTGGAAGAATGGGGGCAGATCTACAGCGAAAAAGCGAAAGAACAGTGCATCCCTGTCTATACGGCATGGCAGCTGAATGAGAGGATGTACGGCGAACTGCAAGGGCTCAACAAGGCGGCAACAGCAGAGAAATATGGCGCCGAACAGGTGAAAATATGGCGTCGCAGCTACGATACGCCACCGCCCAACGGCGAAAGCCTGAAAATGACCGCGGAACGGACAATACCCTACTTTGAAGAAGTGATTGTCCCTCATCTTGCAGAAGGTCGCAATGTCTTCGTCTCGGCTCATGGCAACTCGCTGCGGTCGATCATTATGGATCTCGACAGCCTGAGCGAAGAAGAGGTGGTCAGCTTGGAGCTGGGTACAGGAGTGCCTATCATCTACGAATATGCGGAAGGAAAGTTGGTCAAGAGCGGCGTATGAAAGGAATCTATCTCGATAATAGCATGACGACACGTCCTTCTGAGAGGACAATCAGCGCAATGATGCCCTACCTGACAGAAAAGTGGGGGACGCCATCGGCGCCACACAAGATCGGCAATGCGGTGATCCCGGCGATAGAAGAAAGCCTGCGCGCAATCTACGCTCTGCTGCAAGCAAGCGATGATGACGACGTGATCTTCACATCATCAGGTGCAGAGGCGGTAAACCAAGTGCTGCAGGCGGCTTACTTTGATGTGACGATGGCGACAGGGCAAAATCATTTCATCACGTCGCAGATCGACGAAGCGCCGGCGATCATGGGAATCGGCCGTCTCGAACAATTGGGCTGTAATGGGACTTTGGTCAAACCATCTCCTACAGGCGTCCTCACTGCCGAAGCAATCGCCGACGCGATCACGCCAAGAACGGCGCTGGTATCGCTCTCGTGGGCAAACGGCCTGACAGGGACGGTGAACCCGATCCATGAGATCGCACAGGTATGCCGGGAGCGGGGGATACGTTTTCACATCGATGCAACGCACGCGCTGGGGCGTCTCTACTTCGATCGCGAAGATTTGGGCGCCGATTTCATCACTTTCAATGGCGACAACTTGCATGCCCCAAAAGGTACGGGCGCCCTTTGGATACGGTCGGGAGCGCGATGCAGCCCTTTTATCATCGGAGGGATAGAACAGGCAGGACACCGCGCCGGCAGCTACAGCATAGCGGCATTGGCAGCCCTCGGCGAGGCGGCAAAAGAAGCGGTCGAAGCACAAGATCTCCTAGGAACAGAGGTGGCGCGCCTGCGCGACAGCCTCGAAGAACAGGTCCTGGCACAACTGCCTCAAACGACGATCTTCTTCCGTGATCAAGAAAGACTTCCCAATATCACGGCAATGGGATTTCCGAAGATCGCCAACGAAGCGATGCTTTTCACTCTCAACCAAGAGGGACTATATGGATGTATCGGCGGGGGATCGTTTCAGCAGATCGGCATCGTGATCCATGCTTGCGGCATCCCGGAAAGCGATGCGCATACCGCTGTGAGCTTCGCCCTGTCAAGAGAGACTTCGCAAAGCGATATCGATAAAGCGGCAGCAATCATCGTCAACGCCGCAAAACAATTGCAAAGCCTATCACAGGAGTGACATGGGAATTAAATCACTGACAGAAGCGTTCCCCTGGTACCGCTACAGCAAAAAGTTGATCAGCAAAATACAAAATCCTCACAATGCGGGGTTCTTCACCCAGAAAGAATCGGAAGAGCGCAATGTCCGTCTGGCATCAGCAACAGAGGGAACGCCGGCAGAGGGTAACAGCATTACACTATACTGGCTGGTAGATAAAGAGGATGGAACAATCATCGACGCTCGCTACCGGCTTTACGGACAGTCGGCATTGATCGGTGCAGCAGAAGCTGCATGCGAATTGTGCGTCGGAAAAAATTACGATCAAGCACAGCGTCTTACAGCAGAACTGCTTGATAGACATCTCAGGGATAAACAGGATACACCGGCATTTCCTCACGAAACCTACCCGCATCTCAACCTGACCATCGACGCTATCGACCTCTGCGCACAACAGTGCAGCGACCTGCCCCTTCCAACTTCTTATGTAGCTCCTCCGGTTCCAACAGAACCGGGAGAGGTCATCGAAGGAGGGTACCCAGGATGGGGCGAGCTGCCGCTAAAAAAGAAAATGGCGGTGATTGAACAAGTCCTCGACAGCGATGTCCGCCCCTACATTGCACTAGACGCAGGGGGAGTAGAATTACTCAATCTTATCGACAACCGCGAAGTGATCATCACCTACCAGGGCTCATGCACCAACTGCTACTCAGCGGTAGGCACAACCCTTTCTTATATTCAACAGACGCTACGCAATAAGGTGCACCCTGATCTCGTTGTTGTTCCGGATATCGAGTTCGACGCGCCTTATTAGCGAAGGGCTGTTTGCCCCTCGCGCTCCCCAAGCAAGGGAGCAAGCCCCCTTGCATCCCCGGTTTGGTTTGATGTGATACTTGAAGTGCTTGATGTTATCCTTCCCAGGCTCCGCCTGGGAAGGATAACATCAGGTGCGCTCGAGGTTGCTGCGCAACCTCGAAAGTAGTTCATAAAAAAATGACGATTGTGCAAGGTAAATATTGGCTTCGGTATTACATGTTTAGATCTACCAAGGGAGGGTGAATATGCTTACAGAGAATTCGGCTGCAGAGTTTTGTAATAAGTTCGTTGATGCCTTATATTTTTCAAAAAGTCCTTTTTTAAATCGGGGAAATAATAACGAAATCGAAGAGCTTATCGACGAAAAAGCAGAAATTATTTCAATACGTTGGAAACAGAGCCTACAAGGGAAGAGGTACTGACTCGAAAGTTTAATGCAGTATCTTCCGGAGAAAGCAAAACTAAAGAGCAAGCAGTGAAAATATTCCAAACGGAATCTATACGTGTTCAATTGGGTAGAGAACCGGAAATCGATGTCCAGGATCCTCGCAATCCCGTTATTTTACTGAAAACGATGTTAATAGGGGAAAGGCCGAAAAAGGAAACAATTAACATCGATCAATTATCTTTACTGTTATCTGATGATAGCAACATCAGGGTGACTTCCTGGAAACACTTTCAAAAAGATGTTGAGCCTAAGCCGCGCGTTGGATCATTGAAAATTTCTGGTAAGAAAGTAGTGATGTCAGGGATTAATTGGTAGCGGTGCGTAAATTGAGAGGTCTATATGTTCACAAGCGAAATGTCTAAAGGGTTCTGCGAAAAATTTGTCGATGCTTACCACTTGAATCCTAATAAAGAAAAATTCGACGATCTACTGGATGATAGAATAAAAGTGGTTTTCAATTTGGTAAAAGAAACGCCTACCTGGAAAGACAGGGAGTTGTTAACTATATGCAATGAACCGGTTCAAATGTCTAAACAAGAGGCAATGGACTTAATGAGTGTACATCATTTCGCGATCGTTCAAAAAACAAGACTTCTAGGAAAAGATGTCGACGACACCCGGCACAACAATCCTAAAATCAGGACGGAAACAATTCAAGAGCGTGTAGTGGAAGAGAAAGTGCTCCCTTTCAATATCGTCGATGTTAACGAGTTTAAATTGGATGTCTGCAACGATGGCAAGGTGAGGGCCGTAGCGTGGACAGCATACTTTTGTTACGTCGACGAGGATCAAGAAGAAGTGCCTACGGAGGAAGTGACGACCAGCACTGCCTGTTGCATCACGGAGTCGTAAAATTAGATTTCTTGAATGAGTTCACCGGAATGACATACTTTGAGACTGCCATCATCAAGGCGAAGGGTTAATGATCCGTCATCATTTAAAGCAGCGATCTGCCCATGCCAAACGGCGTTGCCATCACTGTATTGGACGGGATGCCGGGTGTCCAGCGCTGCGCGAAGGGGATCAAGAAATGGAGAAAAACCTTCTTCGATGAAAAGGGCAAGGCTCTCTTCAAATCTTTCGATCAATAGGGTCTGAAGCGACGAGATGGGGATCTCATGTCCGCCTTCAACCAATAGAGAAGTGGCGGGTTTGTCAATAGCTGATGTTTCCTCAAAAGACATGTTGACATTGATGCCGATGCCGACAGCAATAAAGATGGTGTCGTTATCAGGTTTTGTCTCAGTGAGGATGCCGCCAACTTTTTTTTGATCAATCATGAGGTCGTTCGGCCACTTCAAAAGGGTAACAAAATCAAACTGACGTAGTAGTTCAATGCCGGTAAGGGCGAGAACTTGCGGGATATTGCCAATATCGCGACGGCTGCTATCCAAAAAGAAACCGAAGGTCATATAGATGTTTTTGCCGGCAGGAGACTTCCACTCGCGCCCCAAACGACCGCGCCCAAGCGACTGCTCGTCGGCTGTGACGATCGTGAGTGCATCACGAGCAAAGGTGGGTGAGTTTTGCAACGCCCAAGTGTTGGTGGAATAGATGAGAGGAAAATGATGATGAACGGTTTTCACAAAGGTATTCCTAGATATTATTTAAAAAATATGACAGAGTTATCGTGACATTGTATAGGTTAACGCTTTTTGTTCAAGTGATTTATGTGGAACTATCAGTACCTTGCACGTATCGACTTCCGTATCGTCCCGATCCTTTTTTTCCTGATGGTGATCAGCTTGCTGGTGATCGCCTCGCAATCGTTGTCCCCAAGCGCAGACAGCATTGATGAATCGTTTTTTACGCCGATCGTCATCAAACAGATTCAAAAATTCGGCGTAGGGATTTTGGTCTTCGCTTTTTTCGCAGCTTTTGACTACAACAAATTGCGTGAATGGACTTGGGTTCTCTACGCTCTCATGTTATTTGCTCTTCTAGGACTGTTCTTCGTTGACCCAATTGCACGCGTTCACCGTTGGTATAAGATCCCGGGACTGGGGATGAGCATTCAACCGTCGGAATTTGCCAAGCTGGTGGTGGTGATTAGCTTAAGCTGGTTCCTGGAACGGCGGCGCAACAAAGCGCAGTCATGGAGTACGGTCTTTCAAGGGGGAATCATCGTGGGGATACCGTTCCTCTTGATTCTGAAACAACCGGACCTTGGAACGGCGCTGGTGTTGTTTCCTATTACTTTAGTCATGTTTTACTTCGGCGACATCCATCCAACAGTGATCAAGGTGATGACATGGATGGGGGGGATTATGCTGGCGGTAGTGGCGATCTTGTTCCTGGGCATCGTTTCCCATGATGATGCCCGCCCTTATGCGACGATGTTTTTGAAAGAGTACCAGTTCGACAGGCTCGACCCCAATACGCACCACCAGAAAGCGGCGGCAACGTCGATTGCTGTCGGAGGACTCACGGGAACGGGATTTCGTCAAAGCGCTTACAGCGGAGGAGGCTGGCTGCCTGCTCCTTACACTGACTCTGTCTTTCCTGCTTTCGGTGAGGAATTCGGTTTTTTGGGGCTTCTGTTCCTCCTGGTGCTTTTTTACACCTTGATTTATGTTAGTTTTCAGGTAACGGCAGTAGCTAAAGATCATTTTGGCAGACTCCTTTCCGCAGGGATTGCAGTCTATTTGGCGATGCATATTATCGTAAATGTCGGTATGATGACAGGGTTCTTACCGATTACAGGAGTTCCCTTGCCGCTTGTTACCTATGGGGGGTCATCGATACAATTGACGATGGCTGCGCTGGGGATCTTACAGAGTATTTATAGCCGGAGGTTTATGTTCTAATGTCCCACCATGATCATCAATTTATTTTTACGCCCGGATTGTGGCTTGGCGAAGGGAAGGTGTCGTTCACCGCATCGCCGGAGACGTTGCAGTTTTACACTCGGTGGGAAGTGCGCGAAAATACCGCGAAGGGGATCCCTTGTATCCAAACGGTGGAAATGCAAGGGCTAGGTGACAGTGTACGCAATGCCTATACATTCTTTCTTGAAGAAGAAGGGAAAATGCGGATCTTCCTCCAAAATGAGATGATGGAGAAGACGATCGGCACAGGCGTGGTCAGCGTTAAGTCGATCGCGTGGGAGTTCCGCGGCTATGACAACTTCGAAGGCTACGAGGTGTATGAACTTCAGGAAGACGGTGCGTACAAGCTGCATGCCGAATACTCTTCACCCGATCAGTTCCGCACAATTATCGATGGCCGCATCTGGAGGAAGCAGGACTAATCCTGCTCCTTAAACTCTTTTAGATAACGTTCCCAAAGATCCGGATAATGCTCTTCCATATGTGCGTCGACTTTCTGTAAGGTCTCTTTGCTGATATACTGTCTAAAGAACTTAACGTTGGAACCGGAACCCGTCCTGTTTTTTTTGCCGTCATATCTGTCTGAGATCTCTTGCTTGAAAGCATCATAGTTGTCGATGAAATTAAGATAGTCGGAATCATCGCCAATGAAAGCAAGAACTTGCGGAAGGAAGTTCTCAGGGTGGTGCACAAGGTCTTCAAAATGCACAAGCAAACGATGGTCGGGATCCCAGCTGTCGAATAACTCAAGGCGTGTCAGCCATTCCTGAAAAATCGGTTCCTCGTTGATGATCAGATCATGAAGATGACTGTCGATAGCTTCGGGATCGGGGTTTTGGCGCAATTGATGGAAAATCATTACGTTGCTGGTCAAGTTCTCTTTATAATCACGGAGTATGAAGATAAGCTTGTTTCTGCTGTGATTAAGCTTGCTTAGCAGATAATACTCATGACCCCAGTAGGTTGTCGGCTTGGTGAAGTCAAGCTCATAGCCCATGATATTGTCCGGAGGAAAACAGGGCGGATCATTATGGAAGTGCCACAGAGGAAGACGTCCGCGAAGGGGACGTTTCGTGACTTTCATGATGGAGTAAAGCAGCAGGTGCGACCCTGACTTGGGGTTTGTAAGGATAAATAGCCTATCGGAAATTTCTTCTGGCTGGGAAAAGTCGAGTATGCCTCCAAGATCAGGGAATTCCTCGGCAGCGCAGGATGCTGTCATTAATAGAATAACGAGAACGAATTGTCGTACTAATATTTTCATGTTGGGATACCTTATATGATGAAAAGCACCCCGAAAGGGGTGCTTTGTTTCGATGTTATGCTGTCGCTTCGGCTTTCTTTTTCAATCCATGTTGATTCAAGAACGCTTCAACAGTCATGTCTTTGTGCTTTTGCAACTCTTTATACTGTCTTTTGTATTTTCTGTATTTTTTTGATGTTTCCGTTTGTAGCTGTTCCAGCTCAGTATTTGCTTTCTGTGCCCTGGCAAGTTCTTGAGTTTTTTTGTCGAAAGCGCCAGCTAAGTTTGAGTGCTCTTGATTCGCGAGTTTTAGTTTTTCGAAAGCCAACTCTTTATCTGCATCAGCCCTTTCTACTCGTATCTTTGCAGCGTCGATTTCGGCTTGCAATTCTCTTTCTCTATTTGCAATTGCGGCTTTATATTCGGTTTCCTTATTGCTGATTTCTTCTGAGAGGCGGCGGATTTTAAGAAGCTGCTCATCATCGTTATTTTTGAGTGGATCATCTTTGTTCTCAGCAGGCTCAAGCTCCGCAAGATATTGTTTGTATTCAAGAGTTTCAGCGTGTTCTCTAGTAGCATCAGCGACGCGGTCGATCTCTGTTTCCTGTGTATTGATAATGAGGTTGAAGAGGGACATGATCCAGTTGATGAATCTCGTGAAGCATCCGTCGTCCTTGGTAACAAGAACAAACTTGCGCCCTCCCATCACACCATAGGTGCTGATATCAATATCAACGAGGGTACGTCGTTTATCCAGAATCTCTAGATTGTGCTTGCACTCTGCGTGCTTCATCCCATTTATTGCTGTCATAGTCAAACCTCCAGTCTTGATAATATTCAATGGCGTCAGAGGTCTGCAAATAAAAAAAGGCAGACGTTGACGTCTGCCTTATGGTGTATGCCTAAAAATGAAATTACAGTCAAAAATTATCTATTATTGACGTGTAAAATTTTAGGTTACGCTTTGATTTTGATGTCGACACCTGCTGAAAGAGTCAGCGTCTTAAGCGCGTCGATCGTTTTTCCTGTAGGGTCCAGGATGTCGATCAGGCGCTTGTGCGTGCGGATCTCAAACTGCTCACGCGACTTTTTATTGACGTGTGGCGAGCGCAGCACGGTGTACACCTCTTTACGGGTAGGAAGAGGGATAGGACCCGCAACCGTTGCTCCCGTTCTCTTAGCAGTCTCTACAATATCACTTGCAGAGTGGTCGAGAAGACGCTGGTCGAAGCTTTTCAGCCTGATGCGGATCTTCTGTCGCGCTTGCTTCTTTTGATGTTTTTCTTGCTTTGTTGACATGTTGATCAAACCTTATTATTTTTTCATAATTTCTTCTTGAATCTTCTTCGGTACCGGATCGAAGTGGCTTGGCTCCATCGTGTAGTTAGCACGTCCTGAGGAGAGGGAGCGCAGCTGCGTCGAATAACCGAACATTTCGCTAAGAGGCACGTTCGCAATAATCTTAATGCCGCCCTTGATGTGCTCTTGCGTAACGATCTGACCGCGGCGGCGGTTCAAGTCGCCGATAACATCGCCGACATAGTCTTCTGGCGTGGTGACGACGACGAGCATGATCGGCTCAAGAATGATCGGCTTCGCTGTGCGTGCCGCTTCCTTGATGGACATAGATCCGCAGATCTTAAACGCCTGCTCGTTGGAGTCAACGTCGTGGTAGGAACCGAAGACGATCGCGACTTTTACGTCGACAAGGTTATAGCCTGCAAGAACGCCTGTAGCAAGACCTTCCTCAACGCCTTTGATAACGGCAGGGATGTATTCTCTAGGAATAACACCACCGACAATCTTACTGACAACTTCGTTGCCTTTGCCTTTCTCGTTAGGTTCGATCTCCAGCTCGACGTGCGCATACTGTCCGCGGCCGCCTGACTGCTTGACAAACTTGGTCTGGCTCTTGCCGGGAACGGTGATGGTCTCCTTGTAGGATACCTGCGGCTTACCGACGTTGGCTTCAACGTTGAATTCGCGCTTCATACGGTCGTGCAGAATTTCAAGGTGAAGCTCGCCCATACCGGCGATGATGGTCTGTCCGGTCTCTTCGTTAGTGGAGACGCGGAAAGTGGGGTCTTCTTCGGAAAGGGCACCTAGAGCTACCGAAAGTTTCTCGCGGTCAGCTTTCGACTTAGGCTCGATCGCCATCGAAATAACGGGCTCAGGGAAGTCCATCTTCTCGAGAAGAAGCTGGCGTTCCGGTGCACACAAGGTGTCGCCGGTGCTGGTGTTTTTCAAGCCGATCAACGCAGCGATGTCGCCGGCGAAGAAGTCTTCGCGCTCTTTACGTTGGTTGGAGTGCATCTCCAGCAGGCGTGATACGCGCTCTTTGGAGTCTTTGGTGGTGTTGATGAGGTTCATTCCTTTTTCCAGAGTACCGCTGTAGATACGGACAAAGGTCAGACGTCCGACGTATGGATCGGTCATTACCTTAAAGGCCAAAGCGGCAAGAGGAGCGTCGTCTGACGGCTCAAGGATGATCTCTTCTTCGCTTCTTAGGTCGATGCCTTTGACGGCGCCACGGTCGATAGGTGAAGGCATCCATGCGACAACGGCGTCGAGAAGCTGCTGTACACCTTTGTTTTTGAAGGCGGAGCCACAAAGAACCGGGTTGAATTTGTTCTCGCAGACACCCTTACGGATGACAGCATTGATCTCGTCGGCAGTCAATGAGTTAGGGTCTTCAAGGACCTTCATCATGAAATTTTCGTTGGTATCGTCGATAGTTGCCAGTTCATCGAGCAGCGCGCTGCGCATTTCGCGGCATTTGTCAACGAGATCAGCGGGGATCTCTTCGACTTCCCACTTGGCGCCTAGCGATTCATCGTCGAAGACGTATGCTTGCATGGTGATCAGATCGACCATGCCGCGGAATTCGTTCTCTGCACCGATAGGGCAGTGAACAGGGATCGCATTGGCATGCAGCTTGTCGCGCATCGTAGCGACAGCATCGAAGAAGTCAGCGCCGGTGCGGTCCATCTTATTGACGAAAGCGATACGCGGTACACCGTACCTGTCAGCTTGACGCCATACAGTTTCAGACTGTGGTTCAACACCTGATACCGAGCAGAATACTGCAACCGAGCCGTCGAGAACGCGCAGGGAGCGCTCTACTTCGATAGTGAAGTCGACGTGTCCGGGTGTGTCGATGATGTTGATTTTACAGTCTTTCCAGAAGACGGTTGTCGCTGCGGAGGTGATGGTGATCCCACGCTCCTGTTCCTGCGCCATCCAGTCCATGGTTGCTTGTCCTTCATGCACTTCGCCGATACGGTGTGAGCGGCCGGTGTAATAGAGGATGCGTTCTGTTGTCGTAGTCTTTCCGGCGTCGATATGCGCCATGATCCCAATATTGCGAACGTTTTTGAGCGTTTCACCATCGGGTCTTTTTTTTGTTGCCATTTGCTTTCTCCTAAACTCTTACCACTTGTAGTGTGCGAATGCTTTATTGGCCTCGGCCATACGGTGCGTATCATCTTTTTTCTTGATCGTTGCGCCTTGGTTGGCGTAGCAGTCAGCCAGCTCTTGGGCCAGGCCATCTTCCATGGAACGGCCAACTTTATTGCGTGAGTTGGCGATGATCCAGCGCATCGCCAGCGATGTGCGGCGTGCAGGGGCTATCTCGATAGGCACCTGGTAGGTGGCGCCGCCGATACGGCGGGACTTCACCTCAAGTGTAGGTTTGGCGTTCTCCAACGCCTCTTCGAAAGCTGCCAACGCATCGTCGGCTTTCACTTTTTTGGCAAATTTTTCTAGCGCGGTGTAGATGATCCTTTGTGCTGTGGACTTCTTGCCGTCGTACATCACTTTGTTGATGAACTTGGCAAGCAGCTTGCTCTTGTAGATAGGATCAGGAAGAATTTCTCTCTTCTCTGCGCGGTGTCTTCTTGACATGGTTTCCTCGTGATTGTTTTGTTACTATTTCTTATCAGGAAGACCTTGATGCTTCACCCGGCCGAGAAGCTCTCGACCTGCGCGTGGTTGGCGATTCTAATAATAGAAGCGCTGACCACGAGCCAGGATACACATGAAGGTGCATTCTAGCGTTACTTAGGACGTTTAGCTCCGTACTTAGATCTTCCTTGCTTACGGTCTTTTACGGCCGCACAGTCTAATGAACCACGAACGATGTGGTAACGGACACCGGGAAGGTCTTTTACACGACCGCCGCGAACCAGAACGATGCTGTGTTCCTGAAGGTTGTGTCCTTCGCCGCCGATGTAGGCGATTACCTCTTGTCCTGTGGATAGGCGCACCCATGCCACTTTACGCAGAGCGGAGTTAGGCTTTTTGGGTGTTTTAGTCTTTACCTGCAAGCAAACGCCGCGTCTTTGCGGGCATTTTTTCAGTGCAGGGGACTTGCTGCGTTTTGTTTTAGGTTTGCGATTTTTTCGCACCAGCTGATTGATTGTTGGCATATCAGCTATTACTCCTGTTGTTCGTTAAGAAAATTCTCTAAACGCGAAAGCCCTAAATTCTTAAGAATGATAGGGAACGCGCCAGATAATCCAAGATTATAGGGGAAATTATGATTTTAGGAAAGAGATATTACCCGGTCAGCTCTTTAAGCGGCTGCATCGCTTCTTCGACAATGGAGAAGTTTTTGTCATCTTCGTCCAGGTACAGGTAGAGGTCGGTGATTTTGACAGTGTAATCGGAAAGCTGCTCTTTGTTAAATGCGTTGATGACACCCATCCATCCTGTCGAGTTGTTTTCAAAATTTGATTTCATATCTTTCAAGAATTTAATGATATCATCGGACCGATAAAGTTTTGCCATCTCCGTTGCTTTTTCTTTCGAAATAGAGGGTGCTCCACTCTTTTCTCGCTGGATGATTTCGTCGATAATGTTCTGCAAGGTCGCTGATAACGATGCACAGCGATATTGGAGAGCTGGGGACAGTTTTTCGCCTGTGAGTTTTTGATAAGAATCTGGTTCATGAAAGAGGCCGTTTAGAAAAAGGGCAGATGAGTGTATTCCGTTCAAGAATTGCACGCGTTGTTCAGATGGGACGGTCAGGGACATGACTTGAAAAATTTCGTTCATTTCATCACCTCCGATGTCATCATCTTGAAAATAATCATTAAGAATTATATCAGACAGTTCATGCATTAGTAATACTTTTTTGAGGGGATTTTTTTCATTATTCGTTTTTGTCGTGTAATCCTTCACTGTATTAACGAATTTTTCATTATCAATCAGATCGCGAATTTTACTATTTATTATTTTACTCATGTAATGTTTTTTCAGTTTTTCTTGATGAGTATTAATCTTATTAAAAGTCGGAAGGGAAGTTTCGAACATCTTCAAAAAACGTTCATAGCCTTCTGTTAATCTGCTATCCGGTCTGCATTCGATAAATGTTGTGGGATCGTACTTTCTTATAATGATCAGCTCATCGCGAATTTGTTTTTCCTCTTCAGTGCTGGCTTCAGTGGCGATGAAGCCTAAGAAATCATCCGATAGAATATCGGGATTCTTATGAAGTATTTCAAATTTTATTTTAGGATCGTTGCCCGGAAGAAGTTGTTTAGCTTTTGGCATGATTTCGTTTTTTTGTTCATCTGAGAGCCCTTCCATTGGTTGGAATTGAAAGTCCTTGCGATCTTTCTGTGTGAGATTGGATCTGATGTGCTTGTATTTGTCGGTTGCGTAAATTCTGTTTCCTGTTTCCCATGCTTTCCTCAGTTGTTTAGCTCCTTTTTTCATCGCTCCTTTTGTTTTCTTGAGCACGACATGGCTTAAAACCTCGACTCTTGTTCTAATCGACGGCTTATTATGAATAGCGACAATTTCTTCATTGCACGACACGGGAGAGAGTTCGTGAAGGTGTTGGTTGATCCTTTTTTGCACGTTATCTGCTGACATGCCGTTAATCGTTTCTACATTTTCTCCAAGCAACTTTGCGATCTCATTCGTTTTTACGGCAATGTAATGTTCCCTCTTTCCTCCTCTTTCAGAAACGAGAAGCAGCACATGGTTTTCGATTTTACGGTTATCATCATCGGTGTACAACCGGTTGATTCCTTTCTCTGATGGGTTCAATACTTTTAGGGAAAGTTCACCGATTTCCTGATTCTGATCGTTTAAAAAAATTAGTTTGTTCTCTACAGAGTCGATAGCAGAAGAAATATTAACGTTGGAGGGTGTATTTTTTTGGATGGGATTCATGATAATTACCTCATATTAGAAAAAAATGTATCGATGACTTTGGTAAAGACGGCCATTTCTGCGGAATTTTCCGGGAAGTCCTTTTTCATTTGGATGCAAAATCGATTGGCAGCGTTCAGAAAATCGACGGCAGCTTTGTCGTCCAATGCCAAGATTGTGTACACTATTTTGAGTTCGATGTTTGCGCGCTGGGTATCGTTTACATCTTCAATATTGCGCAAGTGTTTCAGGATGGCCAACCGTTGATCTATATGGTTGTTTGATTGAAAGTTTTTTGCAAAAGCTGCGGCATCTTCTTTAAATTCTTCGCTGAATTCTAGCTCAATATCAACGCCTTGAGGGTTAAGTTTTCCTCTTAGAAAATCGATTTTTGCCAGAAGGTCTTTTGCATTGCTGCGGAAAAGACCTCCGATGATGTTACTGTTCGCTGCGGACAATTTCGGTGTTGTGTTTGCCGGCTTCGCTTTTGATGAAAAGGGGAGAGGGGAGGACTTCCATAACTTTTCGATTTTTGCCAAGAGGGACAGCCCTTTGTTTCGGAGAGTAAATAAGTGTCGTTTTATCGATCTTTTTTGCGTTGGAGCAGATGCGGCCCTCTCATTGAGTTTTTCAGTTAACATTTTTTGTAAAATATTCGTTGAGCGTGTGTTGTTCGCTATGATTTGTTCGACTTCGTGTGGTTTGCATCCGATGATCGTTGCCACATCTTTCACTTTTGCAAGAAGATAATGGTCCTGATCCTTTAATAGGACGATAAGAGTGACGTAGTTGCTGTCTAAGTTGTTAGAAGAAGCGAAGAAACGATCAAACTGCTTGGAGCTTTCTTTGACGACCTTAAGATCTACTTTGCCGATGAGTCGATCGTTTGCGTCGAGAAATTCCAGTCGATTTTTTTCTGTATTAATATCTAAGGAGAATTTAGATACAGGATTCATTTTAAACCTATAATTAACCTTACACTAATTATAGGTTTTATTTGATAAAAATAGTCGTTAATTTTGTGTTAAGATTATTCTTCAAATGCAGGCAGTTCTTTGACATCCTTAAGGCCAAAGTGCTGTAGAAACTCGTTGGTGATCCCGTAAAGCGTAGGACGTCCGGGAGCCTCGAGCCGGCCCACTGGCTGTATCAGGCCGCGCTCAAGAAGAGATGCGACAACACCTGAAGAGTCGACGCCGCGGATCTGTTCGATTTGGGGGCGTGTGATAGGCTGGCGGTAAGCGATGATCGCCAAGACTTCGGTAGCGGCGTGACTGAGTCTTTCTGTTCGTTTATTGCGGAGAAGCAGATCGATATAAGGGCTGAGCTCTTCGCAGGTGCGTAGGAGGTAGCCCTCGCCGATTTCTTCGAGACGAAACGCGCGCTGTTGGGTAATGTACTCCTGTTGGAGCTCGCTGAGGATGTCGCGCAGTTCCCTAGGGCGTAGAGGGTGTAGTTGGTCGGCAATCTCTCGGATTCTGTTGAAGGAGATAGGTTCGTTATAGGCGAATAAGAGAGCTTCCATTACTCGTTTCACTTGTTGCCGCATCTGCTTTGCTTCTTCGCTAAGCTGCTCTTGCTGGGCAAGGTGTTGAAGAATTTGCGGTGCCTCCTTGGGCTGTGCTTCTGTTTGAAGGCGGTATTGCTCTCTGGGTGTTGTTGTTCGCGTTAACGAAGATCTTTCGATTTCCGCCTCGAAAAGGTTGATTTCATTGGCCATGGTCACTCGTCTCCAGGGAAAATAACAATCTGTTCTGTATTGGTGTCGCGTCCGACGGCAGCTTCGCCGATTTTCATCAGCTCTAGCACGGCGAGGAAGGTGACGATCAGCTCTTCCTTGCACATGTCAATTCTGAAGATATCCCCAAATAAGATGGGCTCGCCTTGACGCAGCCGTTGTCGAAGGAATCTGATTTTATCGGAAACGCGGAAGGTTTCTTCTTGGACTTTGCCTTTATTCAGCTCCGCTTTTGCGATGACATCCTTGAAAAAGAGGGCTAGATCGTCAAGGGACAGATGTTCAATGCCTAACGGTTTTTTTGCTTCGTAGTCGCCGCTGACGCCTCTGGGGTAGTAGGCGGAATTCTCTACCTCCATCTTTGCCAAGGTTTTGCCGGCTTCTTTGAAGCGGCAGTAGTCAATCAGTTGGTGGATCACCTCAAAATGAGGGTCGGGACCGCATTCATCATCGCTGTCTTCATTTTCTTGCTGATCTTTAGGGAGAAGCATTTTGCTCTTCATCCAGATCAAGGCCGCGGCGGTACCGATGAATTCAGCGCCGAGGTCGACATCAGGGTTTTCAAAATCACGAAGAAACTGATCGGTTATTTGCTTTAAGCGGATATCGTGGATATCGATCTCTTGCTTTTGGACCAAATGGAGCAAAAACTGAAGAGGACCTTCAAAGTTTTCTAATTCAACAGTGTAATTATCCCGTGTCTTCATGACCGCTATCATAGTCTAAAATCCATTAATTCTAAAAGAGGAGGAATTGAAATTACCTCATTTTCTAATTATTCGTCGTTTGGCTAGCCTAAGAACGTATCCGACATAAAAACCTTTAATGTCTCTTATTTCCTCCATTGTTGTGTATGTAAATATTTCAAAATTCAGGTGCGTCGAGTTTGGATTTAGTTAATTTCGGTAGTCCTAAGCATGTAATGCTGACATCTACTTGCAAGAAAGCTAATAATCAACACCGCACTCCTCGTTCATAGCAATTTAGCTATGAACTCATCGTTTGGCTTGCCTATTGACTTTCTTGCTTCGCATTTGTCTAGCATTACATGCTTAGGAATACCTTAATTTCATTTATTATTTAGTTGAAAATAATGAGTAATTTATATTACGGTAATTCATTTATAAAAATAAAAGGCGTGCCTGTGTTTAGTAATAGTGCAAGAGCCGGGAGTTCAGGGTTTTCCTTATGGGAAATTAAACCTCCCACTATACCACCGGAAGAATCTAGTACACCTGTTCAAAAAAACGAAGCGAGGATAAAAGGGTCGCTTCCAAAGGGAGTGGAACGACTGTCTCTTCAAAACCTACCTAACTCTCAGAGAAAGGTGCGATTTGTGGATGAGGGCGAAAATGGCGAAACAAAGGTCAAAACGGCAGAAACTTTCGAGGAATACTGTGATAAGCTAAGAGGCATAGACAAGCAGACTTTCGCGAAGATTAATGAGTTGTCGTCTAAACTGTTGGAAGGTAGAAAAAAGAAAAAATTTAAAGCCCAGCGTTATTCCGATATTTCCGTTTGGGATGATAACTACTACAACCCGAATGACGGTGACGCATTTATGGCTAGCTGCATGAATTTTTCCGGTAAAACCTATTATGCATGCGAAGCGCCGCAACCGCAATATTTTAAACAGTTTTGGAAAATGGTTTGGAATACACAAACTAAAACAATCTTCATGCTGACTAACCTCATGGAAAAGCGTAAGATTAAGGCATGCGCTTATTGGGGGGACGTTCGTAAGGTGGAAACGTATGACGATATTGTTGTAAGTTACGTAAGTGACACTTTTTTCAAAGTTAATCAGAATGATGTTGTTGATAAGGTGCCTAAGCTAGAAGGACCAACGAAGGAAAGTTATATTCAAAAAAGAACGTTTCAGCTGACTAGCAATCGAGAGACACATACTGTTGTGCAGTATCACTATCTTAATTGGCCTGACATGGGTACTCCTGATAAATGCGCTCTCGTCGATTATCTAAGACAACAACATGATATAACAAGCCCTTCTGTCGTGCATTGCAGCGCAGGAGTCGGGAGAACAGGCACTTTTATTGCTTACGATTCATTGGTTCGCGAATGCAAGCAAAATAAGAAAGCAGCCGTCTCTAAAATCGATGTCAATGAGAGGATCTTGCAAATGCGTTTTTACCGCGATGGCATGGTTCAGACCGATGGCCAAAGACAATTTATCGAAGATGCCTGCAAATATACACTTAATAAATGATAGCGCATCATGAAAAAGCAGGTATTCACTCCTGCTTTTTTTCTAAAGAGCCACTTGCAAAAGTATTTAGAGCATTTTTCCCGTAATTTTCCGTCTCACTTCGTGCTTGTTCTTGCAAACAGTCTTCAGTTTGCAAGAACACCGCTCTTTGTGAACCCAAAAATTGCCAGAAAAACCCCGTCAAATTAATTTTACAAGCGGCTCTAAAAAATATCTAAGTAAGGTTTATATTCTAAGTAGCTTAGTTTAAATGCGTCCTGATCCCTCTATTCAATTGAAAAATTAATTATTAGGTTATATAATTATACTTTAGGGCTAGTAATACAGAATGTACCAGCCTTGGCGCCATGAAACGGCATTTACCGAGGTAATTTATGCAAAAGCTCATGCTGTATTTAACACGCATTGTCATTTTTGCGATGATTGTGTGCTCCGTTGGAGCGTACTCGCAAGAACAGGAGCTGCTCAAGCATGATGATGTGAAGAAAGTGATGCAGCAGATTTTCTCCCAGCATATGGACAAAAAGCAGATCAGCGAAACCATCCTACGCAACTCTTTTCAAATCTACATCAACCAGTTCGATCCCGACCGTGTTTACCTGTTGGAAGATGAAGTTCGCCCGTATCTCAGAATGAGCGCCCGTCAGATGCGCAGGCTGATGAGGCAGTATCAGAACGACGACTTCTCCGCATTTGAACAGTTGAACGACGTGATTCGTAAAGCAATCGCGCGTTCGCGCGATTATCGTGAGGAGATGGAACGCAACCCAGAGCAGTTTTTTGAGAAAAGACGTGTTCGCACTGACGCTGAATGGAGGGCTGCCGAGCGCGGACGTCCCTTTGCTAAAAATGTCAGTGAGCTAAAAACGCGCATGCACCAAGACATTTTAAATTTTGTCGATGCTGAGCGCCGCCGCTTTGGCGATGCGGAATTACATGATAGGCATAGCTCTTTGATGGCTATGTATGAAGGCGCTGTCCGCAACCATGAGAATCAGTATCTGTTCGAAGATGAAAGCGGCCACCAGCTGATAGCAGAGCAAAAGGAAAACTTGCAGTCGATGCATATTTTAAAGGCTTTGGCCAGCAGCCTTGACTCCCATACCTCGGTTTTCGATCCTTCAGAAGCATATGAAATGCGTGTCCGCCTAGAAAAGAGTTTTCAAGGCGTAGGCATCATGGTAAAGCAAGGGATCGATGGCATGGTCGTCACCAGTCTCATTCCGAACAGTCCGGCTGCGCGCAGCCATAAGATCCAGCCTAACGATTATCTCATTGAAATTGACGGACGCGCTGTTGACCGTGAGCCAATCAATAATGTCATTGATTTGCTCCGCGGAAAAAGCGGGTCAGAGGTGTCTTTGCTTCTCAAGAGGGCAGGTGATAACAAGCCTTTCCGTGTCAACCTTACGCGCGAGCCGATCGTTATCAATGAAGGACGTGTGGAGACTAGCTACGAAGAGTTCGGCAACGGCATTATTGGAAAGATTACTTTGCATTCTTTTTATCAAGGAAACGGCATTTCCAGTGAGCAGGATGTTCGCAATGCAATCCGCGAGTTGAGCAAAAAGGGTAACTTGCGTGGGTTGATTTTGGATCTTCGTGAAAACAGCGGCGGGTTTCTTTCGCAAGCTGTTAAAGTCGCCGGTTTATTCATCACTAATGGCGTTGTGGTAATCTCCAAATACTCTAATGGTGATGAGCGTTTCTATCGCGACATGGATGGCAAGGTCGCTTATGACGGACCGATGGTAGTGCTGACATCGCGTCTAACTGCATCGGCTGCCGAGATCGTTGCCCAAGCATTGCAGGATTATGGTGTCGCTGTCGTTGTTGGCGACAAGCAGACTTACGGCAAAGGAACGATCCAAAGTCAAACTGTCACCGACAAAGGTGGACAAACCTCCTACTTTAAGGTTACCGTTGGTAAATACTATACTGTTTCAGGGAAAACGCCGCAGCTGCAAGGGGTGAAAGCCGATATCGTGGCACCTAGTCAGTATAGTCTGGAAGACTACGACAACCTTCATGAAGACGGTCAATTTACTCATGACAGTATAGAGCCTGCATACAGCGATAGCCTGCGTGATATCGATCCCGGACTAAGGCCGTGGTACCTGCGGTATTACATGCCGACCCTGCAAGGGCAGAAGCGCATCTGGCAAGAAGCGTTGCCGAAGCTGAAGCGCAACAGTGAATATCGCTTGGCGCATAATAAAAATTATCAATTGTTGATGGAAGGAGATGTTGACAGCATCGATGAGCATGCCACAAATGCGCGCCAGCGTACGTACGGCATAGACGACATGCAGATGAATGAGGCTGTCAATGTGATCAAGGATATGATCATCATGGAATCACGGATGCCCCAAGACACAAGGAACCTGGAGCAAGGCAACGATTTAACGAAAGGCGTTGTCTATGACTCTGCAGCAAATTAATAGGTTGCGGAAAAATCCAGGATAAAGTACATTTCTGTCTTTCTTTGGCCAGATAGCTCAGTTGGTAGAGCAGAGGACTGAAAATCCTTGTGTCGCTGGTTCGATTCCAGTTCTGGCCACTCTTTTACGTTGTTGCCGGCGTAAATGATCCGGAATATGTCCGGAATTCTAGATTTTCTTAAATCACCCAAACGGGTGCTTCAAAAATTATTTTGAGGTGCCAATTTGAAGTGTCTGTTCCGGATATGGTCCGGATTTTACATAAGCACTCCCCTTAAATCAGCTAATTCTCAAGAGGGAAGATGGTGCCGTTCTCAGGATTATCTATCCTCCTCGCGAATTAAAAGGAGTCAAAATGGGTCATATCAGAGAAAGAGATTTAAGCGATGGCAGCAAGAGATTTTATGCCGAAGTGGAACTTAAAGGTGCTGGTCCAAGACTGACAGCCACCTTCAATCGAAAAAGCGATGCAAAGCTTTGGATTCAGAAAACTGAAACCGAGCTGTGCTGTGGAAGAAACCAGCTTGTCGCTGAATCAAGGAAGCATATCTTCAAAGAGGCCATACAAAGGTATTCAAAAGAGCAAAAAATCTCAGTAGTTAAAAGAGGTCATTTACAATGGTGGGAAAAGGAATTAGGTCACTACTTCCTCAGAGACATTCGCCCATCACCGAATAGAGGATGTTTTGGAAAAGAGTAAAATTTAAATTTTACGATTAACAAAAGCTGATTTTTTTAATACCATTTAATTGTTGAAATTATGTAAAATAATTCTATATTATATATGGTATAGAATTTAGTTTATGATTGATTTGTCATTAAAAGATAATTATATTGATCTTTCCCGTTGTGAAGAGCCTATCGCGGACGGCTATGGGGAATATCTCATTTATAGCCAAGAAGAGCCTGAACTCAATAAAGAAATTTTTAAAAAAGCATGGGCCATCTGTAATTTTACCGCACACCATCCCAGAAAGAACGCAGAAAATCCTTCAGTCTCCATAAGACATGAGATAAAAAAAATTCGAGACGATCTTGAGGTAGTGTTTGTTCCACGTACGCTTTATGAGTTAGGGTATGTCATTGCCGCTGTTAAAGAGGAAAGAGAGGGCTATTGTAGAGGGGAGGACGTCGATCTTCCGCCACGAGAGGAGACCCGTCTAGAGCAGTTGAAGGATTGGATAGAGTGGGGATTTGAAAAGGTAGGTTTGAAGAAACCTTACGATTATCCTTCGTTAAGAAAAGATTTAAGGTCAAAAGTAGACACTTGTTGGCATCTGATTATTTCTACTGACCAAAGGCCTGTATCAGATGATGATCCAGTTACGCAGCATTTAGCCTATCGTCTGAATCAATGCTTAGTTGAAGATATAGCTCCTCAGGGAAGTTTTCTTTCAGGCAGAAAGATTGTAGTTTTGACAGATAGATATATTCAATTCCTTAGAGAACATCGAATGACCTTTTCTGCGAGAATTTTTCAGGGGGCCTTTTCTTATATCTTCGCTCCCAGCCCTTTTTGTATACAGGATGAAAAAAATGCACAAGTTCTTCGCAATGCAATTGCACTTGAATGTCATCAGGTCGCCATCAATGCGCTTATTCTTTATAGGGCGGGTAATTTAACTAGAGTCTCGTGTTATAATGAAACGGAAATAGATTTGATAGGCAATACCTCTCTTTCTTATGGGACAAGCCTATTAGCAGGGTGTGTGAGGGACCCCACTGCTACTGTTTTATACTATACAACTGCAGAAAAGCGCGATACATTTGCCGTTTTGATTCCCTGGAAAGATTATCCAGATTCTCCTTATGTTGTCCCCACCACGTCAGCTTTAGTACAATTACTTTCTAGGGGGGAGCGGTTCCATGCCCGCTCAAAATGTTCTAGTCAAGTAGAAGACGAGCATGTATCGGGAGTTTGGCTTAGTCAGGATGATCACAAAGAGTATTGTAGTTCCCTAAAATGTGACAAATCACTTCAAGAGTTATCTAGTGCTCTGAGTCAATACCACCAAAGAGCCTATCGTTTAACCTGAGTTTTGGGTTTTTGAGGCCACCAGGCCTCGAATTTCTGTCAATTTTTTTGTTGTCTGTTATAGAGGAAGTGTTCATCGTAGCACTCAATCCTTAGAATCCGGAATATGTCCGGAATTCTAGATTTTCTTAAATCACCCAAACGGGTGCTTCAAAAATTATTTTGAGGTGCCAATTTGAAGTGTCTGTTCCGGATATGGTCCGGATTTTACATAAGCACTCCCCTTAAATCAGCTAATTCTCAAGAGGGAAGATGGTGTCGTTCTCAGGATTATCTATCCTCCTCGCGAATTAAAAGGAATTGAACATGGGACGTAAGGTTAAGTAAACGAACTATTCCTTGTTTTTTGGCAAAAGAAGTTGCATAATCTTCCTCTAACTTTACTATGAGACGTTGATGATTAGATTGGTGGCATTTGTTTTAAACGTGTTTCTTTTGAGTTCTACTCTTTTTGCAACAAACCAAGACCATGTGATACGTGCAGCTATAGACATAGGAATGGGGGGGCCTAAATTACAAGTGGCTGAAGTAGACATAAAAACAAATAAAATTGTGAAACTGTTACACAGTCAAAGATATTTTGTTAATTTTTATGAGGGGATTTCTAAAGATAACGGTAACAGACTATCTGACAAAGTTATGAGGCAGGGGTTAGAAGCGTTTAAGAGTGCCGTAAATGTTGCACATTCATTTAAAGCAGACGGTATTGTCGCGATTGCCACTGCTTCTTTTCGTTCTGCTTCCAATGGACTTGAGTTTGCAAAAGAAATTCAGGACGAGACTGCTATCAAAATACATGTCATTGATCAGAATTTGGAAGGAAAATTGGCGTTTCAAGCCGTTCTTTCAAAAATAGATATTCAACCTGAAAACCTTATTGTATGGGATATTGGCGGAGGTAGTATTCAATTTGTAGGAATGGCGTCGGATGGCTCATACCTAATTGATTGTGGTGAAGAGGGCGTAGGTGCATTTAACGATTACATTATCGGTAACATTCAATGCCAGAACATTAAAGAATGTAAAACTCCAAATCCGATGTCTGATAGCGATGTTCTTCGAGCGCAAACATATGCGTATAGCCTATCTCAAAAAGTCAGTACATCAATCAGTGATAAACTTAAAGACTCTTCGACAAAAGTTGTGGGGGCAGGAAGTGTGTTTGGGCATGGTATAGCTGCCACCGTTGGAAAGAATGCATTTTGCTTTGATGATATAGCTGCTGTGGTCCAGGGATTGGCGGGTAAAACTGATGCAGATTTTGATGGTGGAGATTTTGCCTTTTGCGAAGGCTCAAATACAATACTGGCTTTTGGTGTTATGCAGGGATTGGGAATTGAGAAGATGTGTATCCACAATGTTAACAATGCAGATGGAGCACTAATTTATGAGTCTTTTTGGAAATGAAAAGAGGATTAGAGCGTGTCGTCAAATTAAGGAATGAAGGCCTTTTTCATTTTTACTTGAGGTATTTTTATGTCGAATGGAATTGCATTGGAAATTCAACCTGATAAGAGAAAGCCAGGGGTTGGTGTTGGAGTGTTTGTATTTAAAGAAGGCAAAGTTCTCCTTGGCAAACGAAAAGGTGCCCATGGCGTAGGTGATTGGGCTGCTCCTGGCGGACATCTTGAATTCGGAGAATCTGTTGAAGATTGTGCAAAACGAGAGCTGAGTGAAGAAACAGGTCTTCAAGCACTCTCCGTTCAGACTGGCTCTTGGAGCAATGATGTCATTGATGGGAGACACTACATTACCCTTTTTGCTATAGTCGATCAATTTGAAGGAGAACCTGAATTACTCGAACCCCAGAAATGTGAAGAATGGCAATGGTTTTCTGTGGATGCGTTGCCGAGTCCATTGTTTCTTCCAGTAAATACTTTTTTTTCAGAATACAAATCTTCTCGACTTAGAGCTCCTCATGAACAAGTATTGGCATCTCAGCTTGATTTTTACCAGGTCAGAGAATGGGAGCAGTTTCATTCTCCTAAAAATTTGGTGATGGACCTTGCCTCGGAAGCTGGAGAATTGCTCGATTTATTCCGCTGGATGAGCGAAGACCAAAGTTATCACCCCGATGAAAAGACATTGCAAAAAATTAGGGATGAAGTTGCGGATGTATTTAATGCTGTTCTCTATCTGGCTTATAAACTCAATATCGATCCCATCGAAGCGGCGCACCAAAAATTTGAGAAGATGCAGCAAAAGTATCCTGTCGAGCAATGTAAAGGAAAATCGTTGAAATATACCGAGTATGAAATGCAACCAACAGAAAGAGACTAGAAATCTAGCTTTACGAACGGAAGAACTCTCGAGAGATAGGTATCATTCCTTCCTTTAATGGCAAGAATAAGGTTTGAACCAATGGCTGTGTCGGGTCCACTGCGTAGCAAGAAAAATCAGTAATGCCTGTTTCTCTGAGCAGGGTCTCATCAACAAAAAATTGGCCTGTTGCTTCTTCAAAAGCCCGAAGGGACAGCGCATAAGCTGCATCTGCCATAATAGAAGGTAAGCGGCTGCCTGCATACACTTGGGGAGAAAGGTGATCTTTGAGCCTTTGAGTAGCAATATTGGTTTGGGGCCAAAGGGAATTAACAGCGATTCCTGCTTCACGAAATTGTGCCGCCATTCCTCTTGTGCATAGGCTCATTCCATATTTACCTATAGAGAATGGAAGATGATCTCTTAACCATTGTTCTTCGAGGTTAAGAGGAGGTGCGATATTGATAATGTGAGGTTTTTCAGCTTCTTTCAGGTGAGGAAAGCAAATCTGTGAAAGAAAAAAGGCTGCACGAACGCTAGTTGATACAATCAGGTCAAACTGTTCAGGTGTTGTATGGAAGGTATCATTGAAACAGGGGGCACTCGTGTTATTGACCAGAATATCAATCCCTTTAAAGCGGGCAATGGTTTGATCTACCAGATTCTTTAGTTGATTGCAATCGCGCACATCAATATCGCATGCTAAAGCTTGCCCTCCAACTTTGAAGATGCCATCAATTGTTTCTTGAACTTGAGAAGGATTGTCCTTTGAGGCAATAACTACATTGGCCTTATCTGAGGCAAAGCGATAGGCAATAGCCTGACCGACCCCTTGACTAGCACCAGTGATTAAGACAGTTTTTTTTCTATTTTTCATCGGTTAGATTACTTCTACAGGATTAACATCTAGAAAGTTCGATTCGCTCACAACTTTACTTTGCGGCCGCTTTTTTGCTCTAGTTCTTTCCTCGCATTACCAGCAATTTCTCCACCCTCTTGAGCTGCTTTTTTATTTTTGCGTAATCCTTGAGCATCGTTTTGAACGGCGATTTCCGTTGTTGCCGACGTAAACTATTCGGGATATATTCTAGATAGAAAGTGGTTTAGCTAGGTGCTGAATGGGTGCAATTGCCTGTCTGCAAGTGAGGGTGCGAAACCCTGCTTGTATCACTTCCACTACGTTCTGAATGCTAAGGAATAGCTTTGCCCACTTAACTGTAGAATACTCGCGCACTTCGTAAGTTAATTCATCAAAAATCGATCGAAATGCAGATCGAACATTATAATCAAGAGGACAATTCCGAAGGAAAGTTTCACCTTCAGCTTGTGTAAGGAGTTTCTGATTTTCGCAAATTTTCTTTATGACTAGAGCTTTAGTTTCCTGAGAAAGTTGGTTATAAATAGTAATTATTTGGTTCCTAAAGTCTTCTCTATCCTCTCCCACGAATCGATCAAACCAAGCGCTTCGCAGTATTGAAGAATGGGCGATTAATGTGATGTCTTTCTGTAGAGATTTGTCTTTTACATATGGGTATTGCGTTGGTTTGCTCGCTGCATATGAAAAGGATTTGCATACGTAAGCATTAAAAATTGCAAATCCATGCACAGCAGACACTACCTGAGGCTGATTTTTCCTTACTCGAACTACAGGCTTTGAAAAATACATCGAAGGACCTGGAGCCAAAATTTTTCTTCCTGGAGTTTTTCGCGCAATTTCGTCTGCAATATTCTTGTCTCCTAGTCCAGTAAAGCATGCATCCAATAAGATTGTCGCATCAGGAGCACAGTCAGAAAAAAGGTCATCTCTCAATCGTTTGGCATTAATCGAAGATTTGTTAAGGGTATCAATTCCTAAAGAAGATTTACTGCCATGAGAAACGACATCAACAAATTTAATCTCCCTACCTTTATGCTGTTGCCGAATGGAGGTCATAAATGTTTTCATCTCATCTTGAGAAGAAACAAGCTTTGGGGCAACGGCAAAATGTTTTTGTAAACCTTGAATTTTGTAATGATGATAGTAATAAAGCTGATTCCCCAAAATAGCTCCATTATGATCCTGGGCACTAACAAAATAGACGCAAAGAGGTTTTTGATTTTTTGATACGGTTTGATTGATTACCTCAAAATCCTCTTTAAGCTTTTTCCTGTTCGTATCGAAATCTCCAAGGGTTGGTCTGTAATAAATAAGCTCTTTAATCAGAGCAAAGATGCGTTGCGCAACAGTGGTAATACGTGCGAGAAAATTCCCTGTATTTTGCTCATTTGCGTAACGCAACGAATAGGCTACCTTTAGATAGCTTGGAAGTTCTCTTGGAATCATCAATAAAGTATTTGATAACGATGCCATGTATTACCTTATTTTAATCATAATCGGCGCAAATTATACGCTAAAAGGCAAGAACTGTCAAATTTAAAATCAGATTATGATTAAATATAAAATAAATAAAAGTAGGATATGTAGAAGTTGATTCAACTTCGGTATAGCTTTAACTGTTCTCTGAATATTAAAAGGGGTTAAGGTGTATGAACTTGTCTTAATAAAAAAATACCGTATTAAAGTCCTTTATTCACCAGGAAAGGAACTATCTCCTTGGCAAAATGTTTCGCATATTAACGTTGTCGAGCTTTGATTTCCTGGAGAAACATTGTCATTAATCACTTTTTAATAAGATGGGTTCACAATTAGCGGGCCTAGACTTTTTTGCAATAACCATGAACGGATCAAATCGGTAGATGCACTCTCCCGATTTGGGTTGAAAATTCGTTGCTTGAAGATATAGAGAGGCAATGCGTTCAGCGCAACTTTCGCGTAATTCAACAGGCAGCAACTTCAATTGCTGAGCGCAGGCTAACACCCAATTTTTAAATCTATCAACATTTTCGAACTGATGTTCAAAATCTTGCGTTCCGATGTAGATGACCTCAAACCCGCTTTCTTTCAATTCTCTTTCTATTTGTTCAGGTTTAGCAAAGTTCCAGTCAACTTCTGTTGTGTCACAAAAAAAATACTCTTGCCAAGGATCTTCATGAATTGCTTGCGCATAGGCATGATCTAATGGGTCATCACTTTCTGTTTGGGCAGCAAACATCAACCCCATCCAACCTTCAGGTTTTAAAGCTTTATACATGCTTTGATAAGCGCTTTTTTGATCCATTACCCAGTGAAGACAGGAAAAGGACATAATAGCATCAACGCTTTGCGGTTGAACAGTTTTCAATTCTTCTGCGCGGTCTACAACAAATTGCATTTGTCCGTTAGCAAAATGTTGGCTAGCAAAGCGAATCATATCAACAGAAGAATCTATGCCTAAGATTTGAACATGGGGATATTTTTCCAGGATGGAACTTGTTATTCGGCCATTCCCACATCCAATATCTAATACAATAGCATTTGAGGAGAGAGAATACTTTTCTTGAAGGAGTGTTAAAAAATTTGATGCGATAGCATACTGTAACTGAGTATTTTCATCATAACTCTCAGCTTCCCATAGATCCATATAACCTTCTTCCTGATTTGCATCTAAGTGATTTGCCGTAAGCAAACTGATTGCAAAGATAACTTCCATGCAAGGAACATAAAAACTACTTAGTAACCGCAAATACATCTTTTGCAATGTCTCCTTGTCGGTAAATATCAGTAAGAGATGCCTGAGCTTGCGGGAAAACTATAAGCTCAGCCACATTCATATGTAATGGCCTTGTTGCACAATAGATGACAGCGTCAGCAATGTCTTCGGCAACTAGAGGGCTAAATCCCTGGTATAATTTTTTTGCTTTTTCCTTATCATTCCAACGGATTTCGCTAAATTCTGTTTCAACGGCACCCGGATCAATTTCGCTGACTCGAATCGCAGTGCCGATTAGATCAAGGCGCAATGACTTGCTAATGGCTCTGACGGCATATTTTGTTGCGCAGTAAACATTACCGGATGGATAGCAACCATGACCTGCAACAGAACCAATGTTAATGATATGACCGTGGTTTTTTTTGAGCATAGATGGTAGTACCGCTTTTGTTACATAGAGAAGTCCTTTGAGATTGGTATCAATCATCGTATCCCAATTGCTAACCTTCCCCTCTTGCAACTTGTCGGAAGAAAGCGCTAGTCCAGCATTATTGACCAAAATATCTACTTCGATATGCTCTTTTTCAAGGTTTTTAAAGACGTTTTCAACTTGTTCGTTGTCACGTACATCAAGTTGGAGCGGAATGCATTTAATGCCGTATTTTGACGAGAGTTCTGTTGCGGTAGCATTTAGTCGATCAAATCTTCTTGCTGTTATGATCAGGTTGGCTCCTAGTTGGGCGAATTGTTCTGCACAAGCTTTGCCTATGCCGCTGGAGGCGCCTGTGATAAATACCATTCGACCCTTAACTAAGCTTTTATGTTCCATATCATTATCCTATATATTTTTTTTCAGAAGACGAGTATTGGTCAGTATATAACTCTTCTTTTAAGAACCTCAAGGTATTTGAATCTTTTTCGGTATATTTTGGAAATTAGCTTGAATAAATCTGCATAAATGGATACATTTTTTTCCTCAATTTAGGTCTATTAGCAGGCGAAGTTGTTATGTCAGCAGTAAATAATACAATCATCATAAGTTTTGCTTGGGAAGGTCCAAATACATGGAGAGGGGGTGTTTCTCATGGTGGCTTGGATGTTCGTGTAGTGGATTTAAAGTTTAAAGATGCTAAAACAAAAATTAGCATACATCTTCCGCAAGATATCAATCCTTCTACAGCTGAAAAATATTCCTTTACATGCTATAGGTATCATGATCAAACTGAAGATCGCAATGTTAAACCGCTACTAAAAGAGACCAATCCTCAACAGTTAAAAGTGACTATTGAACAGATTCGTAATCTCGTTATTCAAGCTGGTTTTTTTGAAAAAGGAAGGCCGATTGGTCCTAAAATTATGAACTCTGTTACCGGGGAAATTACCCAACAACAAACTGTCCTAAAAAGCGATCGAAAAGTTGAGTTAGAACTTCCAGAAGAGCTTGAAATCGATCAAACATATACTCTTGTTGTCACATCTCGTGAACTATCACTTTCTGCTCGGCTTATCAAAAATGAAAAGGTAAGTCACCCTGCAGCTCAGGAGAAAAGAGAAGCTAGCAGAGGTGAATCTCATGACCGAATGAGAAAAATGGGAGAAGCATTAATTAGAGAGGGAATGCAAAATTTAGAATTAGCATTACAAGGGGGAGAAGGTGTTTTTGATTCTTCTTCCACTCCAGCGGATATATATGCTCATGTGATGCAAGGGGTTGTTCGCGCGTGCCAAGAGATGCATTCAGATATTAAAGTTCCAGACTCTAAGCCTGCTGTAGACTCTTCAGAGTTAGATCGATTAACTATTAAGGAATTGCAATTACGTTTTGAATCAACTTTTTTTGAAGATAAAAAATTAGAAGTTAAGCGCATCAAAGCAGCCTGGGCTGGTGATACAGCAACACTAAATCGGGTTATCCAAGCTGAGTTTGCAAATAGTCAATTACTCATCACTTTAGTTGAGGCGTTAAAACGAAAAGGTGTTAACCCACAAATTCCTCAAGCTGCAGGTTTTCAGTCTGCTTCGATAGAAGCTGATGCACTTTATGCTGATGAGATCCAGAACCCTCACGATGCCTGTAAAATGTAATAAGTGAGGATTTCTCCTTTTACTGAAAATTTATGTTTTCCTATCGCGTTGCTACGATTTCCATATGCATAAAGCGCTCTGAACTTACAAGAATTCTTCCTCATCAACCAAGATTAGATTAATTTATGATAGCGAAGAGGCGACAGATCCAATGACAATGTTGCGGATGTCGCTGAAATTGCCGTGTACATACTGTCTCAGATTATAACGAAAAGTTTTAAATGCTTGCCGTTCTATAGACTTGGGACGGTGGGCGACTTGCGGAGTGATCACGACGTTGGGGAGATGCCACAGCCGTGAGGCGGGAGGTATCGGCGTGCGGTAATAGGCATCGATCAGTACGCCGCGCAGCTTTTCTTCTTCCATGACAACGGCGAGCGCGTCGGCGTCAATAACGGTATTGGAGCCCAGAGACAGCAGGACAGAATCATCCTTCATCAGATGCAGCTCATTAGCTCCAAACCAGTGCGTGTGTTCCTTCGACTGCGGTAGCGCTAATGAGACGACATCCGCGGCAGGAAGCAGAGAGTGTAGGTCTTGAAAGGAGAGATTCTTGTCACAGTAGGGATGAAAGGTGCGTCGCTTATCAACGCCCCAGACACGCATCCCCAGTTGTTTGGCGCGCCGTGTCGCTTCCGTGCCGACCTTTCCCAAGCCAATCTGAAGCAAAACTTTGTTCCTCATCGACCACATCGTATCGCGCCACTTACTGTCCCAGATCAAGGCAGGAAATTTAACGGCGTCTTTCCAGTGAAAAAAATGTTTACCGAATGCCAAGAGGGCACCCATGATAAATTCGCCGACCTGTTCGATATTCTGATCTTCGGTATTAGTGACGATAATGTTGCCTTGCTTGGCAATCATATCCATGCAGATCATGTCTGTCTCTTCTGTAGGGGTATGCAGCCATCGTAGCTGATGCGCCGCTTCGAGCTGTTCCACTGTCAATTTACTGCCGAAAAAGATCTCGACGCGCGCCCAGTGATCGGCCCCTAGATTACGGCAGGCGGAGTCTGTGAGCGACAGAAAGAGATACTGAGGGAACTCCTTAAGCAGGAGGTCGATCTCTTCCAAAGTTAGGCGTCCTTGCAGAAGTACGATATTCATTCAAATAATCTATTTACATGTTAGAAGCTCTATACCGAAAAAGGTTCAAGAATCGGAATTTTGGCTTTTAGAAAGCGCCTCTATTGGAAGATCGTAAGCGCCTTAATATTCAAGAATATAAGGGCCTTACGATCTTCCAATAGCGGTGGATTTCTCTTTGCCCAAAAACGATTCTTGAATCATTTTCGGTATAAGTCCATTATTAAGATTTTCTGTTTGATTTCAAAGGTAAATTCTTGTATATTTACCCTTTGTTATTGTAAGATTTAGCCATTTCTAGGAGACATCACAATGTACGCGATTATCAAAACCGGTGGAAAACAGTACAAAGTGGCTGAAGGCGACGTGATTGACGTAGAGCTTCTTGGCAAAGAAGCAGGTTCCGCAGTCAGCTTTAGCGACGTCCTTTTTGTTACTGACGGTAAAGAACACCAAGTGGGAGCACCCCACGTATCAGGATTCAATGTCCAGGGCGAGATCCTGGGCGAATCTGCTGGCCCTAAAATTGCCAGCGTTAAATATACGCCAAGAAAGCGCAACAAGCGCAAGTTTGGACATAGACAGCATTATTCACGTGTGAAAATCACAAAGATTGCTAAAGGGTAAGGAGGCAGCAAATGGCACATAAGAAAGGACAAGGTTCTACACGAAACGGCCGCGACTCCCACTCTAAGCGTCTAGGCATCAAAGTTGGCGAAGGTCAAGTTGTCAAAGCGGGCAGCATCCTCGTGCGCCAGCGTGGCACAAAATGGCATCCTGCAAAGAATGTCGCCCGCGGTAATGACGACACTCTGTTTGCTACGATTGATGGCGTCGTCCATTTCCGTAAGAGCAACAAAACGTTTATTTCCGTCGAATAATCCTTTATTTGGGAGCGCGTAGGCGCTCCCATTCTTAGATTGATTCTTTATTCCCAATAGTATAAAATTACCCCTTTAATTATTAGTGGTTTACGATTATGTTCACCGATCGCGTTACTCTACAGTTGGAAGCCGGAAAAGGAGGTAATGGAGTCGTTGCCTGGCGCCGAGAAAAATATATCCCCAAGGGCGGTCCTTGTGGCGGCAACGGGGGGCGCGGCGGCTCGATCATCATCGTTGCTGACACTCAAATCCCTTCTTTGGACTGGTATCGTAATAGGCGCATTCTCAAAGCTGAGAATGGTCAGCCCGGCGGTGCCAATAGGCGGCAGGGACGAGGTGGGAAGGATAGGATCTTGAAAGTTCCTTGTGGTACCTTGCTCAAAGACAGCCGTAGTGGCGAGGTCATTCATGACTTTACAGAAGATGGTGATCGCTTTGTTCTTTGTCGAGGAGGAAAAGGAGGGTTAGGCAATGATTTTTTCAAAAGTTCGACTAACCGCGCTCCTAACTATGCGACTGACGGCAAGCCCGGGGAGTCTTGTGATGTTGAACTTGAGCTAAAGCTGATTGCTGATGTTGGTCTGGTCGGCTTTCCTAATGCCGGCAAGTCTACACTGATCTCTACTCTTGCAGATATGAAGGTGAAGACAGCAGCTTATCCCTTTACGACGTTGAAGCCCAATCTTGGATATATCGAGCTTGAAGGACGTTCGCGCATTTATATTGCCGATATTCCTGGTATTATTGACGGGGCCCACCGCAATCGCGGTTTAGGTTTCGAATTCTTACGCCACATTGAGCGTACTAAGCTGCTTCTCTACGTTCTTGATGCTTCCGGCATAGACGGGCGGACGCCGGCCGATGATTTGAGGGTCTTGCGGGGTGAACTCGCAGCGTATAGTGAAGAGCTTCTTGAGCGTCCGTATTTGATCGCTTTAAATAAGATCGATACCGAAGAGTCTAAAGAGCACCTTAAGAAGTTCTACGAAATCTACGATTTGGATCCTGAGGCTTTATTTGAAGTGTCGGCGGTCAGCTATCAAGGAACTTCCGCTCTTGTGCAGGCAATTCGTAAGAAGCTTGGGCGATAGTCTTATCTTCGGTTGTACGCCAAAGGCTGCGCAGTCACCTGTTGTCCGTTCAGAGCATTCCAATAAGTCGTATGTATCGATCCATCAGGATTTTCCACTTCAATTAAGTAGACGGGGAGTGAGATCTCCTTCATATTGCGAACGGTAAAATCGGTGCCGAAGGCTGCTTTAGCCACTTTTTCGATCTGACGACTAGAGTATTTCTTGTTGAGCCTCTGCATATGGCTGTAAGGTTTTGTGACAAGCCAATGGCGGATCTCTGTCTGTGGCGCGACAAGAATCTTTGGATTTTGGAGATGCAGCTGCAGTTTGTTTCCTTTTTGTACGACTAGATGTTTTTGTTTCGTACTTTCGATCCAAGGTTCCAGGGTGTCTTGGTCAACATGGAGATCTTTCGATAGTTCTTCGCGAGTAATGGCGCCATGTCTGGCGATGCCGTTGATGATTTTGAAGTCGTTGCGTGTTGCACCGACTTCGAGCGCATCTTGAAAGCCGTGCGTCCGTTCCCAGCTGTCGGTATCGATCACCATCTCTCCATCGACGAGGCTCCATAACATTGTGCCTTCGCGTGTCCTTCCGTCGTAGCCGGTATATTTTGATTCCATCAGCAGATAAGGGTGGAATTTCAGACTTGGCTCGCGGAACGCATGTTTGTTGTCAGCAAGAAGCTGTCGTCGGTTAGCGTTCATGATCTGTTCGGGAGTAAAGCGAGCTTCAAGGGTGAGAATATCGCCGTTGTTAACATATTGGTCGATTGTTTCAACTAGGAGAGGTTGATTCTCCCAGGCCCACCAGCCTCCTGCAGCGATAATAGCAATGAAGATGCCCTTTTTTAACAAACGCATAGACAGTTTACCTTTGAGTTTCATTAGGTAACTATTACCAAATTATTTGTGAAGATACAAGAAAAAGATGCAGGCAGCGTCGCTGCCTGCATTCTACTAGTCTTTCATCGATAAGAGGAACTCGATATTATTCTTTGTCCTCTTCAATTGACTCTTCAGCAGATTGATTCCATCGCCGGGGGCGAGATCTGCCAAGTTGCTGCGCAGTGTGAATACCTTCGGCAGCTCGTCGGGATGGTAAAGCAGCTCTTCTTTACGGGTACCGCTCTTGATCGGGTCGATCGCAGGGAAGATTCGACGGTCGGCAAGACGGCGGTCAAGGAACAATTCCATGTTGCCGGTGCCTTTGAATTCCTCGAAAATCACCTCATCCATGCGCGATCCTGTTTCGATCAGCGCTGTTGCGATGATGGTGAGCGAGCCGCCTTGTTCAATGTTACGTGCAGCGCCGAAGAAGCGCTTAGGCTTATGAAGAGCGTTCGCGTCCACGCCGCCGGTGAGAATTTTACCGGAATGCGGCTGCACGGTATTGTATGCACGCGCAAGACGAGTAATGTTGTCAAGAAGGATGACGACATCCTGGCCATGTTCAACTAGACGGCGCGCTTTCTCGATACACATTTCTGCAACTTGGACGTGGCGCTCGGGCGGTTCGTCGAAAGTCGAGGAGATCACCTCGCCTTTAACGTTACGCTGCATATCGGTCACCTCTTCCGGGCGTTCGTCGATCAACAGGATCATCACCGTACATTCGGGATTGTTGGTGGCAACTCCATTGGCGATGTTCTGCAGAATGATCGTTTTACCGGAACGTGGAGGGGCGACGATCAGTGCGCGCTGTCCTTTTCCGATGGGCGCAACAAGATCGAGAATACGCATATTAAAGTTGTCGCTGGTAGTCTCCATGACTAGCCGCTCTTCAGGGTAGAGAGGGGTTAAGTTTTCAAAGAGAATGCGCTCCCTGGCTCGGTCTGGAGTAGCACCGTTGATGCGGTCGACTTTTAGAAGAGCAAAATATTTCTCTTTCTCTTTTGGCGGACGGATCGGTCCATATACGGTGTCGCCCTTACGCAGGTCGAAACGGCGGATCTGCGCCGGCGATACGTAAATGTCTTCTGCAGAGGGTAGGTAGCAGTAGTTCGGAGAGCGGAGGAAGCCAAATCCATCGGGGAGGATCTCAAGGACGCCTTCACCGAACAAGACTTCATTAGGAGATTCAGAAATCGTTTTGACGATCTCGAACACCATTTGTGACTTGGTCATCGAACCGATATGCTTCAACCCGATCTGCTTGCCATATTGGCTAAGCTGGTCGATATCCATTCTCTGGATTTCGGCGATCCTGGTGATTTTCTTTTCCTGTTCCGAAGGCTTTGTCGTTTTTTCCTGATTTTCTGGAGATGGATTTTCTTCAGTCACAGAAGTATCTTCTGTATCTGCTGCGGTATGTTCCTGACTCATGGAAAAATGAGACTCCTCAATTAATGGGTTAATAGATGTTGATAGAACTGTGTTGCCCGTTCCTGCAGCTCCTTTTTGCTGCCGGTATTGGGAATGACGCTGTCGGCGAGTTGCGCTTTTTTTTGCGGATCAAACTGCCGGCTCATGCGCCGATGAAATTCTTCTGTATCGTAGCCTGTCGTATTACGAAAGCGGTGTATGCAGTCCTCTTCATTGGCAATGACCGTTACGGTCTGGTCGAACATGCTGCCTGCACCGATTTCGAAGAGAAGAGGGATTTCGGCTACGAAAACTGTCGTTACGTTGTTTTTGCTTACATCCTGGTACTGCTTGTCGATCTCTCTCATGACTTCGGGGTGCAGCAGAGACTCCAGGGATTTTAGCAACTCAGGCTGATGGAATACCTTTTCAGCGATTTTCCTTCTATCGATGACCGTATCTACAAGGATATCGGTGCCTAGGAGCTTGATTACGTTCTGACCAAGTTCTGTTTTTGGTGACAATAGCTGGTGAACAACCTCATCGGCACTGACTACATATGCGCCGAGCTCCTGGAGATAGCGACAAAATAATGTCTTACCGCAAGAGATTCCGCCTGTGACGGCTATTTTCTTTAATTTTAACATTCTTTCCAATTTTTGCCAATTGAGATGTTGACCTCAAGAGGAACCTTGAGTTCCAGGACATTCTGCATGTTATCACGAACAAGAGGCTCAATCAGAGGGATTTCAAAGTCCGGAAGCTCAAAGATCAGTTCATCATGGATCTGAAGGATCATATAGCCCAGTTTCTGTTCTTTTTTCAGCAGGGTGTCGATGGTGATCATCGCCATTTTTATCAAGTCTGCAGCGGTTCCCTGGAATGGAGTATTGATGGCGAGACGTTCGGCAGAGGCGCGGATCTGTTGATTTTGGCTTTTGATCTCAGGGATTGCTCTTTCCCTACCGGTGATTGTCACTGCTTTGCCATGTTCACGGGCATACTCTTTGCATGTTTCAAGATATTCTTTTACATGGCTGAAGCGGTCAAAATACATTTGGATGAAATCTTTCGCCTCTTTGACTGAAATTCCTAGGCTTTGCGATAAGCCGAAAGGACCTTGACCGTAGATGATGCCGAAGTTCACCGCTTTTGCACGCGTCCGCAGTTCTTTATTGATCTGGTCTGGAGCAACACCGAATAGTGTAGCGGCGGTGTGGGCGTGGATATCTTCGCCATCTGCAAATGCTTTGACGAGGGTGGGGTCGCCGCTTAGGTGGGCAAGGATCCTTAGCTCGATCTGCGAGTAGTCGGCAGAGAGGTAGCTCCATCCGTTCTTTTCCGGTTTGAAGGCAGCGCGGATCTCGCGGCCAATCTCGGTACGCGCAGGAATATTCTGCAGGTTTGGGTCTTGGCACGAAAGTCTTCCTGTTGCGGTAACGAACTGGTTGAAGGTGCAGTGGACACGATGCGATTTTGGGTTGACCTCATGCGGCAGTGTTTCGACGTAGGTCGAGCGCAGCTTCTCCAGCATGCGGTATTGCATCACCTGCTCGCAGATAGGATGTTGGTGTTTTAGCGATTCCAGAACGTCAGCGCTTGTGGAAAACCCTGTTGCTGTCTTTTTGGGCGGGTTAATACCGAGTTTGTCAAAAAGAATCTGCCCGAGTTGTTTAGGGGAGTTGAGGTTGAACTCTTCGCCGGCTTCTGCGTAGATCGTTTTTTCAAGTTTGGAAATTTCCTCGGCCAGTGATTTGCCTAAAGTGTCAAGATAGGGGACATCGAGAAAGATGCCATGCCTTTCCATCTCTGCGAGTATTTTCAGCAGCGGCAATTCCAAAGTGTTGTACAGTTTTTCTAGTTTGCGCTCTTTGAGTTGCTTGCTGAACAGTATTTTTAGACGGCAGGTATAGTCGACATCTTCGCAGCAGTAGTAACTGACTTTTTCGATCGGCACCTCACGCATGGTGATCTGGTTTTTGCCTTTTCCGATCAGCTCGCCTGTAGGAATTTTTACTTTGCCAAAGTTTTCTAGTGATAAAGTATCCAGCGAGTGCTGCCGCTGGTTGGCATTTAAAACGTAGGAGGCAAGAATCGTATCAAAACAGACATTGGCAACGGTAATATTGTAATTGCCAAGGATGTGGTAGTCATATTTGACATTATGACCGTAGAAGCCGATATTTTTATTCTCAAAAATGGGCTTGACCCCTTCTAAAACGCGTTCCAGACCGAGGTTTCCGTTGGCAGGAACATACCATGCCTTTTTTGGTTCGATACCGAAACCGATTCCTACAAGTTCCGCCTGCAGAGGACGCTGATTTGTTGTTTCTGTATCGAAGCAGATCTCCTTCTCCTTTGCGAGCAGTGCAAGGAGGTCTTTAAAGGCATTCTCATCGTCGACAAGGACGTAGGTGACAGCCTCTTCTTCACCGCCTTCCATTTTTTCCAGCTCTTGTACTAGCGTTTTGAAGTTCATCTTCATGTAGAAGCCTTTAAGAGCGTCACGGTCGTGGCTGCGGATTTTGAAGAAGTCTGCTTCATGTGGAACTTCAACAGCGGTGTCTATCGTCACTAGCTGTTTGCTGAGTCGTGCATTTTCGGCCTCGCGTAGGATTGTTTCCTGTTTTTTGCCGCTGACTTTTTCCGGATTGTCGAGAAGGGTGTTCAAGTCGCCAAATTCTTCAAGCAGTTTTACCGCGGTTTTCGGGCCGATGCCCGATAGCCCCGGTACGTTGTCGGAGCTGTCGCCGGTAATAGCCAAGAGATCGATAATTTTATTGGGAGGAACGCCGTATGTTTCCTTGACCTCCTTAGCGCCGAGGATCAAATTATCTTTGTGAGTGTTGAGGATTTTAATCTTATCATCGACAAGTTGCGCCATATCTTTGTCGCTGGTGCAGAGAAATGCTTCGGCACCCTGCTGTTCTGCCCATTTTGCGACGGTGCCCATAGTATCGTCAGCCTCAACTTCAGGAATCGACAACAGCGGCAAACCCATCAGCTTGCAGAACTCTTGCGCCCAATCGATCTGATATCGCAGGTCCGGAGGCATCTTTGTGCGATGCGCCTTATATTCGGGATAAAGCGCTTTGCGCTTTTTTATGTTGTCTGGACCGTCGAAGACTGCGACGAAGTGAGTAGGCTCAAAGTCTTTGATCAGCTTGAGCAACGACCGGATAAATCCATAAAGAGCGTTGGTAGACTCGCCCGCGGGATTGGTCATCCCTCTTATTGCAAAGTAGGAACGGTACAGGTATCCGGAAGCGTCAAGGATAAAAATTTTTTTCATGGTAGGCAGTTAAGAGTATTCTATAAGAGCTACAGGCAAGCATAGCATACCTCAAAGAAATGGGGTAGCGCTATTTTAGAGCTACCCCATTTTCGGTTACTGTTCCGGCTGATACAGGTAGAGGAATTGTCCGCTAAATTCCGGATCGCTCAGAGGTCCTAAATCAAAACGATGTTTGACGCCGCCTTGTAGAAAGTTGAACGACTCTTCAAACAGTTTGTTGAGCCATTTCTCTTCCTCAAGGGTGACGACCTGATAGTAGTCGTCTTCGATGCCGATCTCTTGTAATAGCATGCGCAGCACTTGGTCGCGGGAGTACTCGGCGCCGTCAGTGTAGCCGTTCTCCTTTGCCGCTGGCGCCGGAAAGACCTGTGCCCCATAGGTTTCGATGAGTTTTTCTTTGCCGATCTCAGGACGCGCGTTGATCACCACATTAACGAAATGGTCATAGTAGTATTTGATGATCTTTTCAAAGAACTCCGTTTCGCCCGGTTTCCAGGGGCGAAGAGGGTTCATGTCGTCTTTGCCTTTACCTTCGTAGAGGGTTTTTGCCTGGATGCCCACAGTTTCCATTAGCTTGGAGAAATTAAGAAATGCCGGCGATAGGACGCCAACGCTGCCGACAAGGCTGATATCGCTAGTGTATATTTTATCGGCTGCAGAGGCTATGTACATGCCGCCTGAGGCGCAAAGGCCGTCAACGTAGGCATAAACAGGGACGTTGTAGCGTTTTTTGTATGCCAGGATCGCACGGTAGATGCCGTCGCTGTCGACTACCGTCCCGCCGGGAGTGTTCAGATTAACGAGCATTGCCTTAACGCGGTCATTGCTTAGGTCTCCCTCACGCGATTCGATCAGTTGCTGAGCTACCTTTTCTTTATTCAATTTGTTAGTACCAATCAATCCTTCAATATTCAATTGCAGGATGACTGGAGCTTTTTTAGATTGTACCTTTCTAACGCCTTCGGCATTCGATAGGATCGTTACATTGTAATCACGGTCTGGTTCGCTGCTGCTTCCGGAAAAGAGCAGGCCCAGGATGATCATTAGCGGGATGATGCCGAAGCTGATCCCTGTCATGCTGAAGAGCGCGATGAAGAATGAGCGGATCGAAGTGAGGAATAGCGAGTGTGCTTTATTGGTCATGAAAGATGCCTAACAATTTTTGATGATTTCCTTGATCCTAGCGAATTGGAGAATTTATGGGTATAGTGGAAAAAGCGCGAGTGTCCGATCTGGGTTAACAGGCTGGTAGATTTTTTCTAATAGACGTTAGGGTTGTCGACTTGTCGTCCCATTAGATTGACATTCTTCATCGCCTGTTCAATCTCTCTGAATTTTTTTAGAGCTCGTATTCGAGTTGATTGACCAGGGCGATTAGCCGACTGACTTCTGCCTCTAGAGTGTGTCCTCAATTAAGAATAATTGGAATTTTTCTGGATTTTTTTGGTTGTTTGTAGACAATTTTGCAGCTCATACTTGGAAAATAGGGCGAAAAAGTGGGTAAAAACAAGCGAAAAAAGATGAAAAAGGGCTTTATTCCTTAATTTGACGACACGCTCTAGTTCGTGCACTCCCGCTTCTGCGCGTTTTGCCCTTACTTCTGCTCGTTCCGCTCTATTCCCTTCATGTACGGGCAGCTTCAACAAGCTCTGCATAAACGTTTGCCTCTATCGTTACATAGCGAGAGGTCTGCGCGTCGGAGGCCAGAACAGTCAATTACAACGACTCCAATATCAAAAGTCGTCAATCTTTCAAAAAAAACATTTACTGTTGCGATCGTTTTCGACATCTGGTATACTTTTTTTTCACTTAATTTAAGTGATGCTCGAAGTTAGATTGGCTTTACAAGCATCTTATTTAATTAAATAAATTTCAGAGTTTACTATGAATGTGTCTCCGCCAAGCGCAGCAAATAATATCATTTCTGACTTTGAAAATGATCACCCGAGAACTCAACAACCACGCAAAAAAAACTGGCAGGAAATCGCTTCACTTGTTGTCGCTGTTGTAGCAACGCTTGTATCTTTCATACTAGCACCTGCCGGAATTTGGGCATTGGTGCCAGGAACCATGATTCTTGGTACGTCTTTATTGTCTGCTGCGGCTGTTAGTCTTATTGTGGGGGTAGCAGGCTGGATTTTTGCTTTTAAGACTACAAGTAAACAGATTGTGAAAGAAGAAGAGGAGCACTGGGCTCCTTTTTACAGTGAAATTCAAAGAAAAGAGGAAATAACGAAGCAAGAGATTGCTGAGTCCATCCCAAAAAATATTAATAAAATAACAGAAATCAGAATTAAAAAATATAAGTTAGAAAAAGAATTGGATGTACTAGAAAAGTTTTTGTCAGAAAAAGAAGATGTTAATTCTTCCCAAGATGATCCCACAATAATGGCAGATTTATCCTTAACAGGCGTGATTGATGTTCAAAAGATGGCAAAGATTCATGATTCCATCAGAAAATATGTCCTGAACAGTGAAATAGAGAAAGCCTGTGAACCTATCGATCTTCATCAGCTTGTTGGGGATGATGAGACGTTACGCGATATATTGGAACATCCTTCGCTCAAGAATTCTGTTTGTGCCACCCAAACTGCAATGTTACGAATCCGTAGGGAAAGGTTGAATTTCGAAATTAGTACATGTGACACGAATATACAACTATTAAATAGCTAGGTAAGAAGTCAACGTGCTCAAAAAAATAGATCCTTATTTTCGGTATAACCTGTTCACAGATGTTTGTAATTTGAATAAACACTCGCTTCATAGTAAATGTCCACGCCTCCAGCGCGACAACGAGGAGCTAATCAACTAGAATCTAGTTGCACATTCAGGGCGCTCTTTAGATCTCTCATAAGGATTGGCTTGTAGGCCTGATCACGTTTATCCTCTGACGCATGAAAACCCAGCACTTTAGAGCTGGGATGAAACGTGCCTTTCGGTTAAACTGTTCATGCCTTGACCTTAGTGTCAGGTAGCTATCTGACAGTGTATCTGGTTCCAGGAAAATCCTTCCAGTGGTAAAACACAAAAGGTTGACCAAGGGTTCCTCAAGTAAGTAGTGGTTCAGCGGTAACAACCTAACCACAATCAAATCCCGAAGTTTAAAGAAAAAAACTTGAGAAAATGTTGCGCTCGGGCTAGATCGCATCGGTTGCAAAAGCCGTAGAAGCCTTCGCCTTCGCCTTCGCCTTTAGGCGAGGGAGCAGTCACATTTCATCAGCAATTTCCGCTGAAGCTCCTGGGGCGAGCTCCGAAGAAGGCTCGTCGGAAATTAAACCATCAGAATCAGCTGAAAGTTCCCGACTGCCCTAAGAAAATTCCTCAGGAGAAAAATTCCAATTATTCTTAATTGACGACACGCTCTAAAACGGTCTTGTGAAGAAGACATTCACAAGGCCGAAGCTTATCTGAAGGAATAAGGTATTGAGAAAGTCGGTGTCATCTCATTTAAGGTTTTGCAAAGCGTGATCGAAACGTAGAAAATAAAAAGAAAATTATGTATCATCGTTGGTGATGAGTCCGATAAGCGATAGAAGCTTACTTCAAACTTCGCCTGCAGATGTTGAGAATATCTGCGGCCTGCCTATGGAGGTTTGGGGACATGTCTTTTCATTTTTAAACGATTCGGAAGACCTTGCGAGCTGTCTTGCCACCTGTAAAGTCTGGCGGGAGTCCCAGATTTTGCAAGAATTGTATATCGAAAAATCGGTAGGTGACGTTGCTGTTGAAAATCTCAAAATCCTGAGCCGCCGATCAAAGCTTCTTGTTTTGAGAGATGTGGACAAACTCTATTCCATCCTCCGCCTGGAAGCAAAAATCGTACCGATGAAGATCCACGATAACAATTTTATTGTAGAAAAAAATCCATATTATCATTCCGTAAGTTGTGGAGCTTTTAACGATGCAACTCTTTCGTGTCCAACAGCAAAATCAGGGAACCACTATTTTACAATCGTTAACCTTATCGATATCGAGATTGAAAGATTAGACACCAAGGAAAAGAAAATTTTAAAAGGTGAAGAAAATCTCCCTGTCTCTCATATCGTTACTGAAGCTCGTTACCTCTTCGCGCTCCGCAAGGATGGAATCATCGTTCAGTGGGATTATTCTACTGGTGAGATCGTCCAAAAAATTGAAACGGCTTTTTCGAAAAACGACGTGAACGTAGAAAAAGTGACAAGGGAGCTGAAAGAACAGGATATTTTCAGGCGCAGGTTTTGTTGCTTAAATATGACTGTTAACGAAGGGAAGATTGCTTTGCTGCATGGTTGTTCGGCCGCTGTAGCTTTTGAAGTGATCGATTACCGTTCTCCATATTATTCCATCATTCCGCCAATGAATAAGGGCACTGATGATGAGCGGATAACGGTTAATCGCCGTCCATTCCTTCATTGGTCACGGCATCTACTCATCAAGGACAACAAGCTTTACTTGCAAGGTCTCAACGCAGTTGTTGTCTGGGATTTAGCTAAAAGGAAAGAAGATCGCGCCATTATTTTTGATTTTTTCCAGGGGGAATATAATGATTTTGACGTTCAAGGCAAGACTTTATGCGCTCTTCAGGATAGCAAACTATTAGTTTATGATTTGGAAAGCGGCCAATACATGTTGTTGCCAATGCCGTACTGTCATGCTCTTGTTATTTCCGGTGAACATGTCCTTTGTTCTGGAATCGAGTTTTTGAAGGAGAGAGGTAAATGGGTTCATCATATCCATGTTGTAAATCTGAAAGAAAAGCGCATCATAGAAACATTGAATGATGCTGTAGATCCTACATATCAAACTCTGCGTCGGTCGGCTGCAGACAGGCTGGTAGAGTTATACACAGAACCAGACGTGGGATGGTCTCTTTATCGTTACCCCTACCGTCTTTTTTTGGCAGCAATGAGTGTATATGAGTATGTCAGATCGTACCTTCTTGGCGATGCATAGCGAGGAGACGAAACCCCTCACAGGTGAATCTATCCTACTAAAAAATATTTACTGTCTTAACGCCCTTATTCCCTCATGAAAAACGCCCGAATTCATTTTGCAAGTGGCTCCTTGTAAATGTAATTCTTACATAGGATGTATCCTGGTTCCTCTTCCTAGGGAAAGATCATCGTTAATACATGCAAACCGTTTTTATGGGATAGTTTCTCATAGAGAAATAGGGCTGGAATTTTACTGCAGAGTGGAAAGGTATTCCTTTGCTCACTTTGATAGAAGCTAAAATCCCTCTTGGGATAGCTATTAGGAGTCCGCCGCATGGAATGGTTTCGGCGATGCCTGCTGCAATATTTCCAAGACCATGCTTAATAAGGGAAGAGGCATAATTTTTTATTTTATCGGCTCTAATGGGACTTTTGACTGTTTTGGAAGTAAGATACTCGTTAAGAGCGAAAATAGTTGCTTGAGCGATGCCCATCACAATTTTTACGATACCAGCCAGGCTGCCAACGAAGGGAACAAGCGAAGCTAACGATAGGTTGTTCTCCCAGGATAAAAAATGTTGATCGAGCTCGTAGCCATAAGGTTTAGCAGAGGGATGCCTAACGAATCGTGCACCAAACGCTGGCGAGCACATGGGACTACCTTCATATTGTTTCATCTACTTCTATGACAATGTAACGAAGAAGGTAAAATATTTTTTATATCTATATGCAAAATTAGTGGGGTACGGTTCATAAAGTGCAGAGTTTGAACCAAGTTGATGACGGTTTATATGAGCAAGCGTAAAGTAAGAAGGGAAATTGCTAATAGAACGCTCCAAATTATTGTGCCTGCGTTCTTTAAATACAGGCAATCGCTGCCGCCAATCGTGCGATAGGAATACGGTAGGGCGAGCAGGAGACGTAGTTCAAATCAAGGGTATGACAGAACATCACCGATGCAGGCTCGCCTCCATGCTCTCCGCATATTCCACACTTCAAAGAACCGTTCGTCTTCCGTCCATCGTTAACGGCCAGCCGCATCAATTTGCCGACGCCGTCGCTGTCAAGAACCTGGAAGGGGTCATCTGAAAGAATATGGATCAACTCTTCAGGATCGTGGGGATTAGGGACCCCGTTCACATAGGCGGGAACGAATTTGCTGCTGTCATCACGGCTGATGCCGTAGGTTGTTTGTGTCAGGTCGTTGGTACCGAAGCTGAAGAAATCTGCAGTTTCGGCGATGCGGTCGGCAACCAGGGCAGCGCGGGGCAGCTCAATCATGGTGCCTACGAGGTAGGGAACAGTTACTCCTGTCTCAGTAAAGACTCGCTCAGCGGTTTTGTCGATCAATGCCTTCTGGTGGTTGAATTCTTTGTCAGTGGCAATGAGAGGGATCATGATCTCGGGTTTGACGTTGCCGCCCTCTTGAGTAACATAGATTGCTGCTTCGATAATGGCGCGCGCTTGCATTTCTGTAAGTTCGGGAAGAAGGACACCCAAGCGGCAGCCGCGATGTCCTAGCATTGGGTTTTGCTCTTCAAGGGACGCGCGGATTTCCAGTAGTTTCTCTGCCGGCATTTCCATCAGCGCGGCGAGATTTTCTAATTCTTCGTCGTTATGAGGCATGAACTCGTGCAGAGGAGGGTCCAGCAGTCTGATGGTGACGGGCAGGCCGTCCATTGCGCGGAAGATGCCGATGAAGTCTTCACGCTGATAAGGAAGGAGCCGCTGGATCGCTTTTTGCCGTTCTTCTTTTTTTGTGCTGAAGAACATGCGCCGCACTTCGTTCAGGCGCGAAGCGTCCATGAACATATGTTCGGTGCGGCAGAGGCCGATCCCTTCGGCTCCGAAAGCGCGTGCGAGAGCGCTGTCTTCCGGGGTGTCGGTATTGGTGCGGACGTTGAGCGTACGGTGTTTATCGGCGAGGTCCATCACCCTTTGAAAATGGCGGTAAACGAGGCTTTCTTCCGGACTTTTTTCTCTAGTGATCAACACTTGCAGGACTTCCGAAGGGCTGGTGTCGAGGCTGCAGAAGAATACCTCGCCGGTCATGCCATCGATTGAGATTGAATCGCCTTCTTTGATTGTGAAATTGTTGCCGCTTAGCGTTTTTGCTGTTTCGTTGATGTGGAGAGCATCACAGCCGACAACGCATGGCTTGCCCATGCCGCGGGCGACGACGGCAGCATGGCTTGTGCTGCCTCCACGCGTCGTCAGAACGCCGTCAGCTGCGACAAGACCTGGAAAATCGTCGGGGTTAGACTCTTCGCGCACCAAGATGCAATGGATCCCTTGCTTTTTCATTTCGACAGCCTTTTCGCTAGAGAATGCTGCCGCTCCCGATGCCGCTCCCGGACCTGCGTTAAGGCCGCGTGCGGCCATCCGTTCTTTGGCAAGTTCTTTGGCGTGAGGATCGAAGATCGGCGCAAGAAGCTGCTGAAGCTGGTTGGGATCAATACGCTTTAGAGCTGTCTTTTCATCGATCATTCCTTCGTCCATCATCTCCACAGCGATGCGCACAGCAGCAAAACCGGTACGTTTTCCTGTTCGCGTTTGCAACATGAATAACTGCCCGTCATCGATGGTGAATTCAATGTCCTGCATATCACGGTAGTGTAATTCTAATTGTTTGACCGTCTTGTGCAGCTGACCGTAGACTTCAGGCATCAGCTGTTCCAGACTGTCGAGAGGGCTTTTCGAAAGCTTTTTCTGATAGCGGTTGATTGGATGGGGGGTACGGATGCCGGCTACGACTTCTTCACCCTGCGCGTTGATGAGAAATTCTCCGTAGAACATGTTTTGTCCTGTGACCGGGTCGCGGGTGAAGCCGACCCCCGTTGCTGAACGGTTGTTTTTGTTGCCGAATACCATGGTTTGGACGACGACGGCCGTTCCCCAATCGTCGGGGATATGATGGATCTGCCGGTAAAGCATGGCTCGTTCGCTGTCCCAGCTGTTGAAAACCGCGCGTATTGCTTCGAGGAGTTGGATCTTAGGATCTTGAGGGAACGGCGTGCCGCACTCTTGCTCATGAATCTTCTTAAAGAGTACGCATGCTTCGATGAGGCCATCGACGCTAACGTCGATATCCAGTTCGGCGCCTTCCTGCATCTTGATCACATCGAATGCGCGCTCGAATTGTTTTCGGCTGGTTTTGTGGACGATATCGCTGTACATGGCAATGAATCGGCGGTAACTATCGTAGGCGAGGCGCGGGTTCTCCGATGCGTCGGCAAATCCTTTGACGGTGGCGTCGTTAAGGCCTAGGTTGAGGATCGTATCCATCATGCCCGGCATGGAAACTCGGGCTCCCGAACGTACCGATACCATCAGCGGGTTGTTCGCATCGCCGAGACGTTTCCCCATCTGCTTTTCGAGGATTTCCAGAGCCTCCCAGATCCCTGCTTTCAGCTCTTCGGTGATCGTGCGCCCATGATGGCGGTAGTCATTGCAGGCGTTGCAAGTGAGGATGAACCCCGGGGGAACAGGAAGGCCGATTGAGGCCATCTCAGCCAGGCCGATGCCCTTGCCTCCAAGGATATTGCGATCCAGGGGCGGATGGGCGACCTTCGCTCCGAAGGGATAAACGAGTTTCGTTGCGGTAATGGCAGTCATGGGGCAGCCCTCTTCGATTTCAGTCAGTAATCTGGCACCTTACACAAATTTTTCTGTTATTTCAATAAAAAATCTGCTATCATGTTTTTGAAATTCAAGAATATGTACCTACTTTATGTCAGATAGTTACGACCGCGACAACCCATTTTTAGCTGCTGTGAAAGAGCGCAGCCATTTATGTGCTCCGGAATCGGGCAAGCAGACGCTCCATATTGTGCTCGACCTTGCCGGTTCGGGGATGACTTATGCTGTCGGCGACAGCATCGCCGTGCAGCCCTATAACCACGATGAGCTTGTTGCAAAAACGTTGGAAGCGTTGCGCATGCATGGCGATGAAGAGGTTTGCGATCTGCGCCGGCAGGAGACGTTGCCTCTCCAGGAGATGCTGAAGAAACGCGTTAATTTATCCGATGTCAATCGAAAGTTACTCAAGGTGATCGCCGATAGGCAGAGCGATGAGAATAAAAAGCAGCAGCTCCACTATCTTTTTGAAAGTGAAAACCGCGACCAGCTCAAGCGTTATCTTGCAGAGAGAGAGCTTTGGGATGTTTTGCTCGAAAATGGTGAAGTGCAGTTTTCCTCACAGGAGCTTGTTGAGATGACCACGCCGCTGTTGCCTCGCTTTTATTCGATAGCCTCGTCGCTAAGTCACTTCGACGATGAAGTTCATCTGACTGTCGCCCGCGTTATCTATGAGAGCGGCGGCCATCCCCGTCTTGGTATCTGCACCAACTATCTCTGTGATCATGTACCTCTCCATCAGCCTGTTGTACCTGTTTATATCCAGCCGCATAAAGGTTTTACGATTCCTGAAGACGGCAATGCCGATATGATCATGATCGGTCCCGGTACCGGTGTGGCGCCGTTCCGCGCATTCATGCAGGAGCGATTAGCGACGGGTGCTGCCGGAAGAAACTGGCTGTTTTTCGGAGAGTGGACACGTAAAGACCATTTTCTGTACGGCGACTACTGGACAGATCTCCAAAAGGAAGGGAAGCTGAAGCTCGATCTAGCTTTTTCCCGCGATCAACCGGAGAAGGTCTACGTGCAGCATCGCATGCTTGAGAATAGCGAGGAGCTGTATCGCTGGATTCAAGGCGGCGCGTACGTTTATGTTTGCGGCGATGCCAATTACATGGCGAAAGATGTCGAGAGTGCTCTTGTCAACATCTTTGAACAGCATGGACATGACGGCATGGCGACTGTCAAGCAGCTGCGCAAAGAGAAAAGGTATCTGCGAGACGTCTACTGACGGCGTTTGCAGATCAGAAAATGTTCATTATCTTCTTCAACAGTTAGAATTTGAAAACTCCTCCATCCAAGGGTCTCAGAGGCTATCCCTACAATGAGTTCTTCGTCTTTTTTGTAGAGTTTTCTTCGAATTTCTTGAACGCTACTGTCGTTGTCGAATGTTTGTTTAATGGATTCAAACGATTTCCGTAGCGACTGTTTATATTCATCAAAGCACATTCTTCCTGTGATCACGCCATTTGGCTGCGTGGTTGGGCCAAGTTGTTTTGTATTAACGGAAAAAGTCACTCTAGTAGATGCGGGCCTTGGGAAAACAACACTGGGTCGATTGGGTAGGTTGATAACGGTTTCGGATGGCTTGTAATTTTTGAACGACACATGGAATCCATTGTCACAGCCGAGGTGATAGATCGCTGTTCTGAGAGGCTGTCCTAAAGGTGTCGTAAAGGTGCTCCATTCGCAGAGGGATGGGCAGTCTTTGATAGCGGTTTGCATGATTTCAAAGACCTTGTCCTCACTGTATTTTACCTTGGGATCGGGGTTGATGACTGCAACATGCCCATAGCTCATTGTGCTAATCTGATTGTGTGGCGGTTTCGCTTCATTCGAAAAAGAGGAACTGTTGCTAATTGGATGCATGGCATGTACTCCTAGGATTTGAAATTGATCAGCAAGCTATTCTGTCTTAACATCTCATTGTTTGAAAGAAAAAAGGCGATCTGCTAACTGACGAGGTAACGATTGTTATTTTTAAAAAATTGCGGTACTATCATGGCGAATAACCGAACAACTCCTTCGCAATCGGCAATCATCGCACCAAGGGAGCGACAATGGAAGCACTGAAAATCACCGGCGGGAAGCCGCTTAATGGACATGTCAAAGTTTCAGGAGCTAAAAACGCAATCTCCAAGCTTCTTGTTGCGTCTCTTCTTTCCGATAAGCCATGTCGATTCTATAACGTACCCAATATTTCCGAAGTGGATGTTACTGTTGCCTTATGTCAGGAAATCGGCATGGAGGTTGCCTGGGATCGCAAAGCGGGAATCATGGAAGTTGTCACGCGCGAGCTTGCCACGTCTTACGTGCCACAGCGTTTTTCCGGGGCGAATCGAGTGCCGATCTTGATGATTGGGGCGTTGTTAGGGCGCACAGGCGAGGATATCATTGTCCCTGTTGCCGGAGGATGCCCAATAGGTCGACGTCCCGTTAACTTCCATCTTGATGCTCTTCGCTCGCTGGGAGCAGAGATCGAATACCGCGAGATGAAAAAGCAAGGGGCGTATTTTGCCCATGCGCATCACGGGCTTCAAGGCACAGTGATCACTCTTCCATATCCCTCTGTAGGCGCTACAGAGAACGTCATCCTTGCCGGTATCACTGCTCGCGGCATTACCGAAATCAAAAATGCTGCTGTCGAGCCGGAGGTGATCGATCTGATTCTCTTCTTGCAGAAACTCGGAGCCAACATCACCCTTGATGTCGATCGTACGATACGCATCCAGGGAACGCGCCGTTTTTACGAAGTTGAGCATTCAGTCGTTCCTGACCGCATTGTCGCAGCATCGTGGGGGATGGCAGCGATCTGTTCTAAAGGGCGTGTGTTCGTTGAAGGCGCCCGTCATCCGGATATGATGACATTCCTGAATAAGCTTAGGGAAGTTGGCGGCGGCTTTGAAGTGAAGGAAAATGGTATCGAGTTTTTCTATGACGGTCCATTGCAAGGTGGATTACACCTTGAGACCGACGTCCATCCCGGATTTATGACTGACTGGCAGCAGCCTTTTGTCGTTTTGATGACGCAGGCAACCGGTTCTTCGGTTGTCCACGAGACCGTTTATGAGAATCGATTTGGTTATACCGATACCCTGAAGACCATGGGGGCGGACATTACCCTGTTCCGTCAATGTTTGGGAGGGCGCCAGTGTCGTTTTGCTTCGCAAAGCTTCCCTCACAGTTTGATTGTCCGCGGGGAGACGCCGCTTCAAGCAACCAGCATTGCCATTCCTGATCTGCGCGCCGGTTTTTCGTATGTGATGGCGGCAACGATCGCTGAAGGAACAAGTACAATCACAGGTCTTCCATACCTTGACAGGGGGTATGAAAATCTCTACGAGAATTTAGGTAATCTTGGAGTTGATGTCTCAAGAACGGAAGTGGACGATAAGCCTGAATCTCTCGTCCCTCCGGTAGGAAAAATACCTTTGAAGGAGTTGCAGTCGATCTTCAAAAAAGCTGAAGTCACTGCTTAATCTGGCTAGGGTAATTCCTTCAGTATTTCATCGCATAAATTACCAAATTTGAAACAAAATATTTCATTTAACGTGAAATTCCAACGACGCGCCTCTTTAAAGATTTCCATATTTTTCCGGAGTTCTTGATTATTGGTATTCAAATCTAATAATTTATCCACGATAAATAAGTTTTTGAAAAAGCTATTCTGGAATTCTTCACGAGTCTCTTCAGACTTAGCCTGATCACTTAATGTTTGCAGAGTCTCTTTGCAATAAGAGTATAGCTCCTGGTTCGATGTCAATTCATCATTTGAGAGATAGTGTGCTAAACTTGCGTCATTTTTAATTGCCTCGAGAGAGTTTTCCCTAAGTTTTTTACGTTGTTCACAGTGATAATCTGCTTTTTTCAGTTCATTGGTAAATGAGTTATATTCTTGCTTAGCAGTTTGATAGCGCCTATAGGCGATATACGCAAAGGCAGGGAAAGCACTTGTAAAAGCGATAATAGAAATGGCAACGACGACCATTGTGGGTGCCAATATTAATGCGATTGTGCCGGTAAAAAGAGAAAGTCCCAAAAGGCCGCCGGCAGCTCCTGCTGCGATGAGCAATGGAACGACGCACATCCCTGCAAGCACGCATGCTGCTAGCGATCTATTTTTCAGCTTATTCCAGATCTCTACGCTCTCTTTTAAGCACTTATCGGAAACAGTTGTAATTCTGATTGATTGATCGATATCGATTGTTTTTGTTTTACCATCGTCGGAAATATTGGGTTTTCCTTCAAATGAGTGTATACCTTTCAGAGATGTAGGGTAGGTATCGTTGTTAGAGTAACAAAATGAAGCAATTTTATCGTCTTGCGTTCCGTGGATTAGAAAATTAATTGTGCTCATGTGAGTCCTTACTTTTTTTAATATTAAGAGTTGAATTCCACAGATGCTTTATCGTTTCTACGTCAATGGAATCATCTAGTTCAAAATATTTCAGTTGTACCTTCATTCCATGCAATACGATAGGCACTAAGGCTGGTGTTTCCAGCTGTTCTATTCGTATCGCGCAGGTAAGTTTGTTCTGAAGAGTTGGGATAAGTTCTTTCTTTTTGGTGCCCCAGTCGATATCTTCTGGGATCGAGCGCTTCATCGCATCAAGTAATCCGTCTTTGGATCTTATTTCATCGTCCGTCAGGTAGAACAGAAGGGTTGATTCATCAATGAAGTTCTGGTTTTCAGTCGTCCTCAAAGCTTTAGTTCGTTGTTCATTATGGTATTGATCGGTTTGGATATGTTCAGTTTTTTTCCATTCGTTCAGTTCCTTTTTTGCGATATTGTAACAACTAAACCCTTGGTAAATAAGAAAACTGCATCCCAAAATCAGAGGCAGGGAAGTCAGTGTTACAACTGTTGCTACAGCTGCTAGAAGGGGAGAAGCAAGCACTGTACAGGATGCAACAAGACCTGAGGCCAAACCCGTCAGAACAACTACAGAGATCGTGCCGATGATTCCTATTGCGAGTGATTGGTTTTTAAGCTTTTTCCACGTATCGCAACATTTTTTGAAAACATCATCAGAAACGGTGCTAATTTTGATCACATTGTCGGATGTTTGGATCTCTCGAGTTTTACTACTATTAGAAGAGGATATTCCATCATTGTAGTTCCAGCGACAGAATCGGTTAATAGATTGATCATCTAAACTTGAAGTTAAAAACGTTGTAATAGCCATAATTGTTTCGATTTTAGTTTTGTAAAATATAATATTAATTGATTGTTTAATTTATTTCAAGTAAAATTTATTTTTATATTGATTTTCATGTCTAAAATTAATATAATCCTTTTTTAACTATATTGAGAAAGTGATGTCTTTATCAGTTCTGCCTCCTTCCTGGCGGGAAATACAAAGAAAAAATTTTATTTCATTGGAGCTGTTGGCCGACTTTCTGGAGTTGACCCAAGAGCAACGTTCACAACTGATTGACCGGCCCCGTTTCAGGTTGAACGTTCCGCTACGTTTAGCGGCGCGAATGCAGAAAGGATCCGTCAAAGATCCCCTTTTTCGTCAGTTTGTACCTCTACGAGACGAGTTATTAAAGACAGACGGGTATGTCTTGGACCCTGTCGGAGATAGCCTTTGTCGCGAAACCTCCAAGTTGATTCATAAGTATCAGGGCAGGGTCTTGTTGGTCTGCAGCAGCGCCTGCGTCATGCACTGCCGCTATTGTTTCAGGCAAAATTTTGACTATGCGACGGAGAACAAGGTGTTTGATGATGAGCTTCGTTATATTACCGGCGATCCTTCTATTCACGAGGTTATCTTGAGCGGTGGAGATCCGTTATCGCTATCAAATAATAAATTGAAAGACTTGATCGGTTCTCTGGAAAAAATTCCTCATCTTAAAAAGTTGCGATTTCATTCCCGTTTTCCGATCGGGATCCCTGAACGTCTCGATGACGAACTGATCGCCATTCTTGGCAGTACGCGCTTGCAGGTGTTTTTTGTGATTCATTGCAACCATCCGCATGAAATTGGAGATGATTTGTTTCTTGCGCTTGCGAGAGTGCAGAAATTGGGGATTCCTGTGTTGAATCAAACGGTATTGCTTCGCGGCGTCAATGATTCTGTTGATATCTTGGCAGACTTGTTTGAAAATCTAACGGACCGGGGAGTGATGCCCTACTATTTACATCAGCTGGATCCTGTGCAGGGCGCCGCCCATTTTGCCGTACCGGAAAGTGCGGGACGCGTGTTGATTGAGGGTCTCAAGAAAGTTTTACCTGGTTATGCTGTGCCACGTTATGTACGTGAAGTTCCTGGAGAAAGCTCAAAATCGGCAATTATTTAGAAATTGTTAAGATTCTTCACATCAATGAGTTAGTCTGTTATGTTAAATAATTAACATGGAGACAAAGATGGTACGGATAGTCGATGTTACTGATGCGAAACCTTCGTTTTCAAAGGCGCTCGAACAGCCGGATGATAACAAAGGGTTTCGTGTAGACAAAGCGGCGAAAATCGCATTTATCGCCTTAGCTGCCACGTTAACCGCGGCAACCGTTGCTGCTGTAGTTACTGCTGTCGTACTCCCATGCGCAGCTACCATCGTCATCGCTGTTGTTTCCGCTGTTGCGCTGACAATTTTTGTTGGTGCTAGGGCGGCATGGCAAGCATCTCCTCATCTGCCTAAGCCATTGCAGCGAATAATTGAAAAAGGGCATGGACTGTTCTCAGATTTTGTCGGCGCTGCTGTACTAGGCGCTGTTTTCCCATTCGATTATACCAAGTATAATACCAAGGCTGAAGATTATAATCCTAATAAGCCTACGGTCATTTTCATCAACGGTTACTTGGGAAGCAGCAACAACTTTTTCTATATTTACAAGCGTTTAAAAAAGGAAGAGTATAACTTCCGTTTTGTTAACGTTGGCGATCCATTGAAAAATTCGCAAGATCATGTGAAAACGATCAGAGATGAAATGGATCGTTTTCAGAGGGATGTTGGCTATACCGTTACATGGGTGCCTGTTTGTCACTCGATGGGAGGGCTTCTAGCTAAGGATGTGTGGTCTGACCCTGATAATAAAAGAAAAATTCCGTTGACGACGACCTTATGCACTCCGCATGAAGGAACGGAAGCCTCAAAACTTGTCAGTTTCTACCCTAAAGGTTGCGGCAGCCATATGACTCCCGATCATGAATGGGTGAAAAGGCTATCACAGCAAGAGCACGATTTAGTCGACAAACCGAGACAACTCCTTTTCTATAGCAAAGATGACTGGATTGTCAAGAACGGCTCAGCTAAGCGTAAGAGCATGAAAGGCGATAACATCTACAGAGAGAAACTGAAGCGCGGCATCGGGCATATCTGGTGTATGTTTGACGACGAAGCGGCTACGAAGATATGCAATGCTGTCAAGTATGTAGAAAGCAACTTAATGGCGCCTGTCGCTTAACGTTACATTCTCTCGACCGTTTTAACGCCCAAGATCTCCAATCCTTGTTTCATCACTCTTGCTACTGTCTCGCAAAGAAGGAGGCGTGAGCTTTGCTGCTCAGAGCCTTCGACAGGGCAGTCGCGATAAAATGCATTGAACTTCTCCGCTAACGCATAAAGGTAGTCTGTCAGCCTGTTCGGCAGCAGGTCCTTGCTGACCTGTTCCAGAGCTTCGCCGAACTGGGCGAGATGCAGTCCTAGAGCACGCTCTGTAGGATGCTCCAGAATGATGGAACCTTTGATTTGGTCGATGCCGATCTTGCGTTTGATGCCTGCCACACGGACGTAGGAGTACATCAGATAGGCGGCAGTGTTGCCCTCGAAGCGCAGCATGCGGTCATAGCTGAAGGTGTAGTCGCCGGAACGGTTGCATGACAGGTCAGCGTATTTGATGGCGCCGATGCCGAGCGCGCGTGCCAGTTCTTTGCGCTCCTGCTCGTCCATTTCCGGCGAGCGTTCTTTGAGGATCTCGCCTGCCTTCTCAATAGCGGTGCTAATCAGATCGATTAGTCGTTCTGTTTCTCCTGAGCGTGTTTTAAATTTCTTGCCGTCAGGACCGAGAACGACACCAAAGGTGACATGGTCGAATTGCACCTTCTGAGGATCGAGATATCCTGCTTTGACCGATGCTTGTTCAATCATCTGGAAATGGATCGCCTGTCCGGCGTCGGTGACGATAATGATTCTCTCCACGCCTTCTTCTTCGGCGCGCTGCTTCATTGCCGCCATGTCGGTAGTGTCATAGTTGTATCCGCCGTCGGACTTCTGCACCATCAACGGGAGGGGGTCGCCGTCGCGATTTTTGAATCCTTCAAGAAAAATGCATTTTGCGCCATGGGAGATGGTGATCAATCCTTTGGCGTCGAGGTCGTCGACGACAGCTTCAAGCATCGGGTTATAAAAGGATTCGCCGCGTTCAGTGATCTTGATATCGAGGAGGTCGTAGATCTCCTGATACGCTTCGCGGGAGATGGCGCACAAGATTTTCCAGGCGGCGAGGGATGTTTCGTTGCCGCTCTGTAGGGCAACAACCTCGTTCTGCGCGCGTTTTTTGAAGTCGATATCGTCGTCAAAACGTTTTTTTGATTCTTTGTACCAGCCAACCAGATGGCTTAGGTCGGTGTGCTGCTCCCCGGTGAGGACATAAGGAGCTTCTTCTTTCATATGGGCGATCAGCATGCCGAATTGTGTACCCCAGTCGCCGATATGGTTAAGGCGGAGGACGTCATAGCCGAGGAACTCAAAAAGGCGTGCCAGGCAGTCACCGATGATTGTCGAGCGCAGGTGGCCGACGTGAAGCTCTTTGGCTGTGTTAGGAGATGAGAATTCGACGAGGATACGGTGGTCGCCATGCGGCTTATCGACAGCAAGGTGAGCGTCGCCGGCAATGGCGTTGGTAAAATTGTCGAGGGCTTCGGCTTTTAGATGGATGTTGACAAAGCCGGGACCTGCCAGCTCAAGGCTTTCAATCAGGGTGCCGCAGTCTATATGGTCGATAATCCGTTGACCGATTTCCCTGGGCGGTTTACCGAGTTGTTTTGCCATTTTCATGGCAGAATTATACTGATAGTCGCCGAATTTTTGCTGCGTGCTTTGCAGCACCTCAACGGGGAAGTCGCTTCCCTCAAGCTCAGGAAAAGCTTTTAGAGAAGCTTCTGTAAAAAGATTTTTTAGTTGGTTTTGCAGTGTTTTCATGAACGTAGCATACAGGATGAAAGCATAGAAATAAAGGGGAATTGCCGGATCGCGCATCCCCATCAAGCGCTATTGGAATGCGATCGGTTCCATCCTTTTGCCATACTTGTGGTTGAGGTTGTATTCTGCAAGCTCATTGGCAATTTGGCTGGTGGTCTTGTTTTCCTGCTCCGCCTTGTTGAAGACGAGAAGCAGTGTGTCGTAGATGTGGTTGACTTTATCCCGTGATTTTCGCGAGTTGTAGCCTCCGGGAGCAAATTCCATCGCTGCGTTGGTGATGCCTCCGGAATTAATGATGAAATCGGGAGCATACAAGATGCCGCGTTCCATGAGGAGGGTGCCGTCGCTGTATCTCTCAAGCTGGGCGTTGGCGGCGCCGGCGACAGCGGCGCAGTCTAGAATGGGGATGGTTCGGTGGTTGAGGATGCCGCTCAGCGCGCAAGGACAGAAGATGTCGCAGGGGACTGAAAAGATCTCATTGGGAGCGACTGTTTTTGCGAAATAGAGGTGCGCATGTTCCTTAAGCGTCTCCTCATTGATGTCGGTGAGGATCAGCTCTGCACCGTCCCAGAAGAGGAGATCTGCCAGCCTGCTTCCGACATGTCCTAGACCTTGTACGGCGATCTTGCGACCGTTGAGGGAGCGCGATCCCCACAGTTTTTCGGCGACAGCTTGAATCCCGCGAAAGGCTCCCCAGGCTGTGTAGCGGCTGGGGTCGCCGCTGCTCGTCTCTGTCGGCAGCGCTGCGACATAGGGGGTATGCTGCCGGATGACTGCCATGTCGTCGACATTGGTGCCGACGTCCTCGGCGGCAATGTAAAGGCCTTTCAGCGTATCGACAGCATCAGCAAAGGCATGGAGAAGCTCGGGGGTTTTTTCTTTTCTGGGATCGCCGATGATGACGCTTTTGCCTCCGCCGAGCCCGACTTCGGCTAGCGCAGACTTGTAGGTCATCGCTTTTGCCAGCCGTAATGCGTCTTCAAGAGCGTCTTCCGTCTTGAGGTAGGGGAACATTCGCGTGCCTCCTAAAGCCGGACCGAGTGTTGTGTTGTGAATAGCAATAAAGCAGTGCAGTCCCGCTTCGGTATCGACAGCCTCAATGACCTTCTCATAACCTTCGATATCGATATCGCGCGTTGTCAGCATATCTGTTCCGTCCTTGTAAAAATGTTCTTGATTATAATGCTCTTACAGGTTAATGTATACATTTACAGAATTAATTTTGGTATAATTATTTAAGAGGTTTCAATGACAACCGCGCTCATCAGCGAAGATATAAAAAATAGTTTACAGAACTTTTTGGGGGAGAATACCCCAAGCGAGCTGATCAACACCTACCTCTTTTTCATTGAAAAAAGGTTTAGGTTAAAGCCTGTCCTGTTTCCTAAGCACAAGGTGATTTACCAGAGCGCTGAAGATGCGATCAAGAAAGTCGAAGATAAGGGCGAGCTTTATCATGAAGCGGAGATCAAAATCAGCTTCAGCAAGGAAGCCGTTAATGATCATACCCGAAAGATCTATATCTGTCCGTTTACAGGTAAGGTATTCGGCGACAACACACATCCTAATCCTCAAGATGCTATTTACGACTGGGTTTCTAAATGCCCGGAAAATACCGAACGCAGCGGTGGTTTGCGCGTCAAGCGATTCTTTGTTTCTGAAGATCCTGAAGTGATTAAAAGCTACATGGAGAAGCAGCAGAATAAAGAGCCGATCACCAAGACTGTTTATTCATCTGTTTTGAGCGGAAAAATTTTCGCGAGCAAACAGGCGGTGATCGACGATTTCAAGAAGAGCTATTTGAAGCCGATGACTATGATCGAAGTGCAAAACCAAAACCGTTATGAGATTGAAGGCAGTTTCCTGGATTTCATCCAAGGACAGTTAGTTGAAGAAAAGGTTGCTGCTTTTCTGGAAGCGATGGCGGAGTATAGCGAGTTCCGTCCGCATGTAGAAAGGTGGCTAAGCTAAAGGATGCTTTACACTTGCCGATCCGAGGAAGAAACCATAGCGCTAGGCCGCAGGATCGGTGCGCAGTTGAAGGCAGGGAGCGTTCTCTGCTTTTTCGGAGACCTTGGCGCCGGCAAGACGACGCTGATCAAAGGCATTGCTGCCGGTGTATCAGGATGCGATCCTGATGAAGTGAACAGTCCCACTTTCGTCTATCTGAACATTTACGAAGGAAATTTGCCTGTTTATCATTTCGATTTGTATCGTTTGCATGGTATCGAAGAGTTTCTCAGTATGGGTTTTGACGAATATTTTTCCGCAGGCGGCATTTGTTGTGTCGAATGGTCGGAAAGAATATCGCAGCTTTTGCCTGACGATTTCATAAAAGTGCGCTTGGAGCATTGCGGCGAACAGATCAGGGATGTTGCCATCAGCCCATGGAGGGGAGAATGACGAACTATCGTTTTAACAATGCACAATTCATCAAAACGGCGATCAAGCCGAAAGATTACCCCAACTTGCGCGACCTGAAAGGGCGTTCCATGCTCGAAGTTGCTGTAGCAGGCCGTTCTAATGTTGGTAAGTCAACACTGCTGAACCATCTGTTTCAAAGAAAAAACCTTGTTAAGACGTCATCTGTTCCCGGCAAGACGCAAGCGCTGAATTTTTTCACTATTGATGATTCCCTTGCTTTTGTCGACCTGCCCGGCTATGGCTATGCAAAAGTCCCCCAGAAGATCCGCAGTCAGTGGGGGCCGATGGTGCAGACCTACCTGGAGGAGCGTGAGCAACTGAAGCTGCTTCTTTTCCTCTTAGATATTCGCAGAATTCCTAACGATGACGACCTCCAACTGCTCAATTGGGCGCTGCATAACGGACATGCGATGATTCTTGTGCTGACTAAAGTCGATAAGGTGAAAGCCAACGAACGGAAAAAAAATACACAAAAAATTTTAGAAGCATTCAATCTCGAAAACCTTCACTACGTGCATTACTCTGCGGAGAAAAATGTTGGCAGAAAGGAATTGATAGCGATGATCAATGATGCTCTACGCAGTGAGGGATAATGGGAAAGATAGAGAAAGAAAAATTTATCTGTGTTGATTGTGAGACGACGGGACTCGATGTTGAGAAGGATCAGATCATTGAAGTCGGCGTTGCCTTGTTTACTTTTGACGGCATTTTGGAGCAATATGAGACCCTTGTCGATCCCGGCTGTCCGATTTCCGAGGAAAGTATCGCTATCCATAACATCACCGATGCAATGGTTAAAGGGCAGCCAGTGATTGCCGAAGTCCTTCCACGCATTCTAAAGATGATAGGCAGTTGGCCGATCGTCGGTCATGGCGTCAAGTTCGATATTGACATCATCGCATGTGCTGCAAAAAAACACGGCATTCCTTGTAATATTACAGAAAATACTGTCATCGACACATTGAGGCTAGCTCGTCATTATGGTGACAGCCCGGTCAACTCGCTTAACTTTTTAGCCCGCCATTTCAATGTTCCCTCGGACGGACCGCACCGCGCGATGGCAGATGTCAACGTCAATATTGAAGTGTTTAAGCACTTGTCAAGGCGTTTTCAGACATTTGCGAAGATGATGGAAGTTCTCAGCAAGCCTGTGTTGCTCAAGACGATGCCTCTTGGAAAGCATAAGGGACGTTTGATGAAGGAAGTGCCTCTCCACTACCTGCAGTGGGCGGCAAACAAAGACTTTGATCAAGATCTTCTTTTTTCTATCCGCTCCGAGATAAAAAAGCGCAAGCAAGGGAACAATTTCTCTCAGTCGTCAAACCCCTTTTCTAGTCTATAATAATTATTAGAGGTTAACAAATGTGTATTGGCCCTACAGGCTGCGATCAGAGAATGGTTCATACTGCTGAGGAGTCTTTTATTCCCAATATCACTTCCATGATCTAAATACTTTGAGTGAATCTACGCCTTTAGGCTCTCTTATCAGTAAAATTAAGCAAATGATTATCGAAAAGGGATATACCTGCGTGTCTGTTGAAGTTCGCTTCGAGAGGGGAGTTTTTGAATCAAAAAACTCATATTGGCATTTAGATGGTTTAGGATTAGGCAAAGATCCGATTACAGTCTGTTGGTCTACTAGAGAAAAGTGGACGACATGGATAATTGATGAGAATACAAAAATTCATAACAGTAGCTTTTTAGAACGAGATTTTTCAAAAAAAGAATTGGAATTAGTTGAAGCATTCGGAAAACCTTCCGCCACGGGGAATCTGTATCATGTAGCAAAGCTGTGGCATCGGGCACCTTTGATAAGCGATCTCGGTGAGGATTCTTTGACCTCCATTGATTATCGCCTCTTTATGCGCTTTCATGGATCTTTCTCTTCCTAGACAGTAATAATTGTTAGGATGCCGACTGTGGCTTCTCATCGGATCAATTTTCTTCCATCTTCATCAGCTACAAGCTATGAACCCGTTGACCACAGCAATCTAAATTCACTTCATTACCTTCAGAGACTGTCTCTTAGGAGGGTTTGTTTTCGGTACAGCGGGCTCTAACCTACTTTCTCTACGTTGTACGTGTTTCGGTAAAATCTTAATTCTTTCTTAATGAATATTTGATATAGTTATACTTCATCATCTAAATTACAGGCTTAAAATGACGATTGTTTCAAATAATAATCATGAATATAATAATGCCGAAAATCATAGTACAGGGAATAAGGAAGAAGTACGCTTATCACCACTCTCCTTTCTTGCTGAGTGCAAAGAGATCGAATCACCACAATCGTTATTTAATCCAGACTTAGGGCACGAGGCCCTCCATTCATATACAAAATTTCTTGAGTCTCTATCGAAAATTCAGAACAAACCGGCATGGTTGAATGACAACAAGGATACAATAGATAAAGTTTTTCAATCCTTTTCCAATATCGACGAAGATAATCAACAGGTCTTCACATTATCCGATAGAAATCAGGCAATACTCTTCATTGATGAAGAGAGAAAAAGAGTGGTCGTCATCGATGTTTCCGATAATGGGATTCATCAACGCGCTCCGCAGATAGAAGAGTTTGAAGTGGACAAGGTGCGTCATAATATTCCTCGCATTGTCGTTCGCTACCAACTTTTAAGCGAATATTCAAATCTCTCTGAAGAGCAATTGCAAACGGTAAAAAATGGTCTTTCTGATCTGAAAAGGCAGCATCATTCTGCGAAAAGCAATGAGGATTTTCTTTATGCATTAGACCAATACCTTAGTCATCATCTTGAGAAAGCTAGAAGTCCCTTTACGGATCCAGAGTATTTTGTGACCGCCCACAAGTGCATTCCGGATAAAGGATGCACATCGGAAAAACTGACTAATGTTCTGTCGCAAATCCTCATCGACAAACAAATCGCAGATATTTCTAAAGCTAAAAACTTACGTCAGCATATCTCTTTCTACTGGAAATTCAAAGCGGTTGCAGAGATAGTTCAAGGACTTGAGGTATGCAATTGTCACGATTACAACATGTTAAATGCTGTTGATGCATCAATTAAACAGCTTGCCCGCAAAGCCTACAAGCTCCTGCAAGCTCGTGAGATGGACGATGATGAAGCAGACGCTGTGTGCGAGAAGCTTAGGGAGTTTGATCTGGTCATTCAAGGACTGATGGATATAGATAAGGAAGAGAAAGAAGATATTTTGCGTGGCAAAATGTTGGACAATAGGCTTCTCTTAGATACGATCAACAACATCTCTCTGCCTGGATCTCAGAGCAAGGTTAGGGAATCTTCAGATCCTGCTCAACCTCAAAATACAATAATTACAAATGGAGAATCGCCAAGTCGCATGTTTCTGGATGATCTCCATGCTGCCGTTCACACCGATGACATTGACACGATTCTCCGTTGCCTAGAGAAGATTAAAAAAGTACAGCTCAGTAGATTGGAAAAAATAGATCTCTACATACAGGCAATTATTATTCTTCCTCGCCCTTCTAAAGAGCATAAGACAATTTGGGATTCACTCACTGAAGATCAAGCTCAGAAAGCATCCTCAATTGTAAAAGAAATCTTGAACGATAATCTGCGATTCACAATTCGTACTGCTGTCCTATACTTCTCGATTTATGCAATCCTTTGGAATATCACAAAGCACTACTTTGATTTCCCTGAGAAAAAACCTTTCAAAGCAAATCTACGTGAGTTGATTATTTTCTTGAAGAGCCCGCGTTTTTCTATCGATGATGCGAAGGACCAAAAACTGTTTTGGGCATCGGCAGATTACCTTTTGGACAATCTGTCAGTGAAAACATTGGTTGAAATGCAAGCTCCCGTTACAAACACCTTTTTCTCGATTAGCGATTTCAATGTTGCCGAAAATAAATTCAATAAGGCTACAGAGTTATTCATTGATTATGTCTTACCAAAAATACAAGAGGAAGATGTTGAGAAAATCAGAAAAGACCTGATCAATGGACTTTTAGGTAAAGATAAACCCGATACATTAGAAATTAATGATTTGCTCAAGAGTTTCAAAAGTATTAAGGAATATCAACTTTCAAAGGCTTTGTTTAATAAACAATATGATAAAGATGAATTCGATCAATGTAACAATATGATCAATGATTATCATCTGACTTGTGCTAGGATTAAACTAGTTCGTGATGAAATTCTAAAGATAGAAAGTCAGATAATAAATGATCAGAAATCCTTGCTAAATATTTCTTTAAATCGATATGAGCCTGGGATAGATGAAAATATACCAGCTTTTGAAGCCCTAACAAAAAATATTGAATTATCTCAAGTTAATGTTGAAGAACTAAACAAAAAAATTGAAGAGCTACAAGCTAGATCTCATGAATTAGAAAAAGAGCTTAAAGAGCCATTACGTGGTTATCTTTCTAGATTTCATGAGGAAGCAGAAAAAATTTCCTTGGATGGTATCTTAAAAAATATCAAAGGCAACACATTCTCTGGCAATTTTGTATACAGGAAAGTTGGATTTGTTTTTTGCAATAAAAACATAGGATCAAATAAAGTTTTTGAAGCTCTAGTTGAGAGTTCTAAATTTCTATGTGATTTTGTTGGTTCGAGGTCTGCTTGGCAATGGGATTATGAGCTTACGCACGCATTTCCAAAGTATTTAGCAGTTTCTGAAGATCCGTATCATGAAACATTTCAAAATTACCCCTTTACCAATTCAGTGACGGTTGATGGCATTACCAATAGCTGCAATCCTGTTTGTGAGAACGGTCTTGATGCTTTTTTAGTTAATGCGATAGCTAATCCCTACCAGGTATTAGACAATGCTTGCGGTCTCTTAAAGCAAAAAGATCTTTTATTCTCTGACGACAATAGAAATTCATTAATCGAAGCATTTACTTATCTTATTTTCAGTCCGGGAAGACTGTTAATGCTTGAAAAACCTGAGGAAACGTGTCGTGCTTTTATTGATTCAACAAAGACATACCTTAGTAACCATGTAAATGTATTATATGATTGGAGAAATAGAAATAGTGCAGCCCGTCAGATGTATCTATTAAATATCAAGGTTGTGAAATATTTACGAGACCTGGATAAAATCAGTAAAGAGCAGTGTACCGCTCTTTTAGATGAAATCGATCGCGTATTTATTAATTTGTTTCAAACGGCAGCTTATAATGATGAAGATGATGAATATCAAGAAGGTTTTTTATTTCGTGAACTAGGTCTTCTTTTTGAGAAAGCATTCAGCAATGAACTGCCCAAGTTTGATCGTCAGCGTGAAGAAGTCGATCAGAAGAGGTTGCTAAGATACGTCATTAGAACATCCTATCCGTCTTTTGTAAAAAAAAGGATCAATTATCTTTCTCAGGACTATCCTATAGCCTTGTCTCTGATCGATATTAATGAATCTATGTTCACAGAGCTTGCCAATGAGTCGTTGTCGCCTTTCTTTGTGGGAGAGAACGCAGACTCGCTGAATCACGCTAGGTGGGAACTTTGTGATCAATATCTGATTTGTAAAAAACTAAACCTTAAGTTTTCCACTATAGACGGTTGCTTTTATGATCTTGCTGAGATACCTTGCATACCTGACAACATCCGAAATCACGCATTATTGAAAAAAATATTTGATGGGAAAACACCACACTGTGACGTCACAGCTTACCGTGACAATTTGCATAAATGGCGAGCCAATTATCGGTTTACGCATCCTAGATCAGATGTTGTACTGAACTATGTTACACTGAACTATGTTGCACCCTTAAACATGGTCCGTACTATCGATCAGATCTCAATGGAAAGGGATGGTACACAATGGGTTTATGTTGATGAAGATCTGGTTGCCGAAGTAAAAAAAGCTGTTCCTAGTGTATTTGAAAATGCTGAAGATGTCACATATTGGATCGAAAAAGATAATAACGGCAATGGCCGGCTGATCGTATTGGAGAAATTTAGCAGGATTCTCCTGACCGGACTAATTGAGAATAACCAGTTAATTTACCTCAACCGTAATGGCGATGCTGATGATAAAATACTGCTGCCTTGTTCCATCGCGCATCCATTTGAGTTCGCTGAAAAATACCCTATCGAGGTTGTGCAAAATAAGAAGAGAACGCACATAGCGATTCCTAACACAAAATTTGCTTTTGTCATGGGAGGAAATGGAGAGTACCGTTGGACGAGCAACGACCGTTTTTGTATTTGTGAAAATTCTCTTGGAGATCTACTTCCCAGAAATATAAGTCTACTGGATCATGTCGTTTTAAAAGATGATGAGGGCAGACTGAAAGTTTTGCTCGTTGAGAATGGTGCTCCTATTACCATCACTGAACTTGACTTCATTGATGGTACATTTTCTACTAAAGAGCGTAGCGTAATGATCCGCCTTCTATCCGGTTTTATCAAGAGAGGTCAAGGTGTTGAGGCGCTTGAAATTCTCAAGAATCCGGAATTGTCAGGAATCGATACCTCTTCGAATCCGTTGTCAAAGCAAGAAATTGAAATTCTAAAAGATGTCGTTGCTCATCCAAAAAAGGTGATAGGAAATCCTTTGCTGGCAACCGCATTGTTAAGAGCTATTTTGATACTTGAAAAAAACCGAATCCTATTTGAACAAGATACAGATAATGATAATGAAATTACATCGAAAAAAACATTTCTCACTGTTGGTTTATACTGCCAGTATCTAAAAAACCTACAGTTTGTCAACTCGCATGGATTCAATAATGAGGAGATGAAGTTACTTGAGGAGTATGTCAGTTCTCTTATTGAATCTCTGAAAGATAAGGAATTTGAGGAGATCTCAAAAAGAAATTTTCCGAAAAATAATGTAATTATTCGTTTTAACCTTGTTAATCGATTATTAAAAAGTATATTTTTTAGGCATGTCGATTCTGAAATAAACAGGCGTTTTGGAACATTCCAACCGATAGCTCGGTCGCATAGAAAAGGATCCCTGTTAGCGCATAAGAAAATCGTAAAAAAAACTTTTACAAGTTCTTTGTTTCTATCCTTTTTTGAAATGATAATGAGTGTGATGAATGATAATTTTGTTCCTGAATCTAACGATCTTTTAAACAGTTTTCGTAAATACATAAATTCCGAAAAGCCTTCGCTAATCATCTCTGAGGAATTGAACAATCCAATTAAAGATGAAAGTTTTTTCAAAGACAATTTGTTTGCCCTTTACAAATTAGCCCGTGAAGGCACTCGTGATGAAAAGCGCCAGCTAAGAACAATTTTAACGTTTTCCGACCATTCACGCAGTGTCTCTATCGTTGGAGATAGAGAATTTTCACCTAGCTCCAGCAAGGAAATGATGTTGCTGATAAAAGTTCTCGACAGCCCCGGTAAGTTTTATAAAATCGACAAACTGGAAAAAAAAGTTCTTAGTTTTGATGAAAAAGAAAAAGAATTGGAAGTAGAGTCTGAAAAATTAGATACATTGATCAAAGAACTAAAACTTTATCGTCGATATCCGACAGATGAATTAGTAAAAATATACAATCAGAGATTTGGTAAAGAAATAACTAAAGATAAACTGTATTGGGATGCTGATGATGAAGTAAAAAAAGTAGAAAAAAAACTTTTATCGCTTGAAAACGAAATAAAGAAAAACAGAACGAATCTTTTGAAGAACTTTGATTGTTCGCCTTCATTGTTTCATACCATTCTTGTAGCGATCGTTTCATTCGTACGTTCTGTTTTCAAGAACATGAAACATAATTTCCAAGGCAAGGACCTATCTCGTGCGAAAAACATGCTAAAAAAAGCGAAGGTTCTGTCAGTCGGAAGAAGAAGCGGTGTCGCTTCTTTGGATTCCCTATCTATGGAGAAACTCAAGGAAACAGGAAAAAAAGATCAGCATTTCGATAACTTCTTAGAGTCATTGGCAGAAAAGCATTTCAAGAGTTATGTACCGACACCCGAAGAAGTCGATGCCGAAACAGTGAAAATGAACACCGACGATGTGGAAAACCTTTATGATGCTAAAGAGAAGGAATCGATTTCCAAACGTGTGAAGCAACATGAGACAGTCATTAAAGAGAAAGCAAAACGATATAATGATTATGTAGAAGGTAAATCACATGAACGTCATCAGATTTCCGACAGAAAAACACTAAGCGATGATATCCAACGTAAAATTGATGAGGCGGGAAGTTGGTCTAAAGAGAAAAAGTCATCGTTAATTTACCTTGCCAAACTACAGTCGTCGACAGTGAACAAGCTTCGGCAAATCTCCGAGGGCCATGACATATCGATCGAATGGCTGCAGAAATTATCGTGCAACGATGCCATTGCTCAGCTGAAAGAAGAACTTGGTGTTTCCGAAGAACAGGCAGTTCAGATTCTTACCTATCTTGCAGAATATTTGATAACGGAGACGCGCATTCAACAGTTGAAGATGCTAAAGAGTTACGTTGATAACGGCCATAGTGATGATGAGATCTATGAGACATTATCAAGCCTGCGGCGTGCCTATACCCCTTTTGATAGCGAGATCACGCAGTTCTCCTTGTTGTGGTTTGAGTTCAAAAAGCACTACATGATCCGCCAAGAGCAGATGGAGAAAATTCGGGAGATTTTGGACAACAGCAAAGGAGCCGATATTGTTCTTGAGGCCGGTACTGGTTTCGGAAAAACCAGTACAGTGATACCTGCCGCGGCAAAATTAATAGCAGAGACGACCGGTAATCTGGTCATCCTCGCATGGCCATCGGCACTCGTCAAAGAAAATCGCTTGCAGTTGGAAAATACTTTCTCGTTAGCCTTTGCTGAAAATACCGGGGGAATGAGTTTCCAGAGAAACTCAAAGCTCAATTCAAAGAAGCTTAAGTTGATTTATCGCATGCTCAAGCAGCATAAAAGCGATGGAACTCCTGTTAATATATGCTCTGAGTCGGGTAAATCTTTCTTGCTACACCATAGCGATCTCTTGAATGCCCTTGAAAAGGAAAAGCAAACTAAGGGTCCTTATTATGATGAGCTATGTTTACAGGAGAAGTATTTCTCAAAAATCCTTACCTTAACGGGAAATCAAGGGATTGTCTTTGTCGATGAATGCCATGACGACCTAGACCCGAAAAACCGCCTCATTTACAGCGTTGGCAGCGAAGCGTCTCTCACCAAAGAGGTGACCAGAGATTTCGCTGATTTTATCCAGTCTTTCAATAATACCCCTGTTTCTTCAGGCCTTACAGTTTTTGAAACTCTTCAACAAGGCGGCCCTGAGAGGCTGCGTGATGAGTATGACGATCTGGTTAAACTCTTTGTCGAGGGTTGGATTAGCAAGCTAGGGTTGTTTGAGGATGACCTGCCGCGCGTACGCGAATATGTTGTTAACGGCAAGCCTAATCCTTTTGAAGGGAAAAAAACTATAAAAACAGATCCTTCTATTGAAGAGCGTGTGTATTTGCTTAAAGGAATGGTTGCTGACGAAATCCTATACGATGCTTTGTCTCTCGAATACAACAGGCACTATGGATTCTCGGAGCTCAACTTTAACCGCTATCCTTTCAGCATCCCTTACCACGGTGCAAAGTCGCCTACAGAGACACCTATCGGCCCTTCCCAGTTTTCCAACCTGCATAAAACATTGCTGTTAACCTCTTTTGCATACTCAATTAATGGTTTGCGAAGTGGCGGCGAGCGTATCGATGATTACCAGGTCATTCAGTTTATTAAAAAAATGATCGAGCAATGCCATGATGAAAAAACTGCTTGTAAAGCAGCGGGAACGCAAGTGATGTGGAAGGAAACAAAGACATACAAGACTTTTTGTAGTTTTTTCCCCGAGGATGCCCCGAAAAAGTACCTGGAATGTTTCACAACGGCAAAGCTTGATAAGCTCACTTTGGATGAAGTAAAAGAGCTGCATCAAATTCTGTACAAACGACAAGATGTAATTGAAAAATTCGTCTTAGATGTGGTCATACCCACAGTGAAGACGCATCCTGAAACTCTCGAATGCTCCTTTGCCAATTTCCTTAGCATGTTCAAGGGCAGTGTGTCATTGAGCGCGACACCTATGGATCCAAAATCCTATCGTCTTGATGCGAAGCTCTTTGAGATGGATCATACCTCAGAAAAGGTGATCGAAAATATCCTACGGCACAGTGAGGTTGCAACGATTAATGGGGGCAGTTCCGAAGAGTTCTTAGAGCAGATTGCACGGCCGATTAACGAAACTCCCAACTGCGCTGCTGTTATCGATATCCCCGGTCTTTTCAAAGATGTGGCCAACGAAGAGGTTGCAAAAGCCTTCGATAATAGTCTCAATGACACTGTTGATCGTGTGACCTTTTATGACGATAAGCGCGGCGGTTTTGTCAAGCTTGACCGGAAGACAAAGCTGATCGACAAAGATGCTGTCGACATCCTTGAGCCAAGATTTGCATTTTATGATCAGCCACGGACAGTCGGAAGCGACATCAAGCTTGCAAAAGACGGCACCGCCATCGTCTTGGCAACACCGACAACGCCGATTACAAAGATCGGGCAAGGAATAGGACGTATGCGTCAGCTTGGAAAAAACCAAAAAATTCGTTTTCTGATACCGGAATCAACGTTGAAAACGCAGAAAATCACCAAAGAAGAGCTGGTTCAACGATGGATAGTCGAGCTGGAAGCTGAAGAGGCTAGGCGTAATACAAGCAGTGCCTGCCAGCTGATTGATGATATGATCGAATCGGAAGTAAGGAAAACGTTGCAATCTCTGGAGTCGAGCAAAGCCGCAACATGCCAGCAGAAGAATAGGAATCTATTCATTAAAGAACATGACGTTAGCGCTAAATCGCTGTATGGAAAAGAAACGACAACGATCGCCGGGTATGATCTGGTGATCAAGCATATCGACTCGCGCCGCAAGCTCTTGCGTCAGATTAGCGGGCTTACGCGCAAGCAAAGGAAAAGCATTGACAATGAGTTGGCAAAGGCTCGAAAAACTGCTGGAATCTTGAAACTCAAGAACGAGGTGAAGGTAGGACCGGACAGTTCTGCGACATTTCAGGCGCAACAGCAGATGCAGATGCAAATGCAGACCCAGAGAGAAACTGAGGTGGAAACAGAAACAATCCAAGCAGTCATACCTCCTGACGAGAGGAAATATCAGTTTGTGAGGTGGACGGATATGATTTCAACGACGGGTCAACTTTTCACTTCCGTGAAGATAGGTAAGGATCAAGCTTCTTCGCCGTTCCATAAGGTAAGCGACGTCTTCAGAAATAGCGAATCTAAGACAATCCGAAAGGTTGCAGCGTTATTTAGCGACAACCTGCTAGTTAGCGTAAACTTTTGGCATCACCGGCAGCGTCTTTACGGAAGCAAACAGAAACCTTTCCATAGCTATATTGTCCAGGTGACCGAGCGTGATGGAAAAAATCGCTTCACCGTAACGCTTATAGATGAAACGGAAGCGCGTGAAATTGAATACAAAGCACAGAAAGAAGCAGGACAAGTCAAAGCTGCGTTGATTAATTTAGAAAAAGGCATTGTTACACCTTTATCGAATACCTTTTCCGAAGAAGATATGAAAAACAATGAATTCCATAAATTGACAGCGCAGATCAAGATTTTAAGCGGCAATTTGAGTAAGAAGTATGACCTTACCGAAGATGAAGCGGCAGCATTCAAGCACCATTTTGCTAATGTATCAGTGAAAGAGAAAGATCTCTATGACTTCATCAAGGAGATCGTCAGAAGTCCTGAGGATCTGCGTACCGTTGAGAATGCCTCGAAGCGGTACAGACAGATACTCCCTAAAATCTTTGAAATTCTGGGATATTTCTTACACGTAAAAGAAACGATTTGACAGTAAGGCTCTTTTTGTTTGGGGTTTCTCTTCGGCGAGTGATTCGAGCCCTAGATGAAAATAACTCCTTTATGCAATAGTGTTTTCTTATGCCGTCAGCCGGGAGGATGGGATGGAAAAGCGCAGCAGAAATGAAGCCGCCTTAAACCTGGGCAAGGGATCATTTGATGTTAAAGTGGGGCTAGCCGAGATGCTAAAAGGCGGCGTCATCATGGATGTGACGACGCCGGAGCAGGCTAGGATCGCCGAAGATGCCGGTGCTGTTGCCGTTATGGCGTTGGAGCGTATTCCTGCGGATATTCGCGCCCAAGGGGGAATTTCGCGGATGTCGCCGCCGGAGCTGATCCAAAAAATTCAGGAAGTAGTATCAATTCCCGTGATGGCGAAATGCCGCATAGGCCATTTCGTTGAAGCGCAGATCCTTGAAGCACTCTTTGTCGACTTCGTGGACGAGAGCGAAGTCCTCACGCCTGCCGATGAAGAAAATCATATCGATAAGCATGCATTTCGTATTCCCTTCGTTTGCGGTGCCCGCGACCTTGGCGAGGCGCTGCGCCGCATCGCAGAAGGGGCGGCGATGATCCGCACAAAAGGGGAGGCGGGCACAGGCAATGTTGTCGAGGCTGTCAGGCATATGAGAACGATGGTTCGCGATATCCGCAGGCTGGCACGCCTTGACCCATCCGAGCTGATGTCGGAAGCAAAACAGCTCGGCGCCCCTTACGACCTCGTCAAGCAGGTGGCGAAGAGCGGGCGGCTGCCCGTCCCCAATTTTGCTGCCGGAGGCATAGCCACGCCCGCTGACGCTGCCTTAATGATGCAGTTAGGAGCTGAAAGCGTCTTTGTTGGATCGGGGATATTTAAATCCGAAGACCCTCCCGCTCATGCTAAAGCGATCGTTGGTGCCGTTACTTATTACAAAGACCCCGAAATCCTGGCGAAGATCTCCATGGGACTCCTTAATCCGATGGAGGGGGTTGATATCCAAATTCTTAGCAAGGATCAACTGCTTGCGCGAAGAGGGTGGTAGTAATGAAGAAACCTATTACTATCGGTGTGTTAGCTCTGCAGGGGGCTTTTGCTAAACATCGGCAGATGCTTGATCGTATGGATGTCGAGGTCGTTGAAGTGCGGACGCCAAGCGACCTGGCCCGTTGTCATGGTTTGGTGATTCCCGGCGGTGAATCGACAACGATCAGCAAGCAGATCGCCTATATTGGCTTGGACAAACCAATTCGTGACTTTGCCAAAAAATATCCGGTGTTTGGTACATGCGCAGGCCTGATACTGATGGCGGAGCAGTTCAACCTCCTTGATGTCGAGGTCCAACGCAATGGGTATGGTTCGCAGATAGAATCGTTTACGGTTTCTTTGCGCCACCGCCTTCGCGGCCGTCGCCAAGGGGTAATGAAAGGAATATTCATTCGCGCGCCTCGCATCATATCGTGCGGCGAAGGGGTTGATATATTGATCGATTATCATGACGAGCCCGTCGCTGTCCAGCAGGGAAATCACCTTGCTGTCTCTTTCCACCCAGAGCTGCATGATGACGATGCTCTGCATCGTCGTTTTCTTGATATTGTACGCGATACGGTAAACTGCGCTTATTGCGAATCGCTTTAAGGAGCGCACATTGGTATTACCTATCTATCATCAAGTTCGTGAAGACTCCACATTAGGCCATTATTGCGGAAGAAACAGGATTAACCAGAAAGTTGATTCCATTATGAAGTTGTTCAAGGAGAAGGTTAACGAACTCGAAGAGTTGCTGGATGCTATCGACAAGAAGGTAACTGACACGCCTTACCAACAGTTGCAGAATGTCAACCTTATCAAAGAACGTTTTCCTGAAGTGATGAAGGTCGATTTTACAGATTGTTTTCTATCAGAATTTTTCGACAAGATCGAAGAAATAAGACAAGAGGCGCGCAGCCGTTGGGCACCCATGCGCGGACTTGACGTAACATATTACATTCTCTACGGTGGAGGACAGCGAAAGCCCGAGCATCAAGCGATAGATCTGATGAGAGAGAAGTGCCATTCTCTGGCTAAGGATGCTGCTAAAATAAGGAAAAAGGTGACGAAAATACGCCTCTTGTATTCATCGGTTGACAAGGATGGCGACATTCTGGAAGTTTCGGGACAATACCAAGCGGTAATGGGAAGATCGCGGGTTTTCTTGGAGGTTAACGAGACAAAACTCCATGCGACAGTAGTGCGTGATGGCGGCACACTCACTGTTAATGAAATAGGTTTGCAGGGCGCCAATCCTAAAGAAGAACAACGGGTCGTGCTTGGACTTTTCCGTCTTTTTGAGGAATTTTGCAGGAGAAAAAAAGCGGAATGTACTCATGTTATTATTAATGCCTCTGACTGTAAGGGGTTTAGAGAGCGGGTCGATAGCCTTCCTTGTTGGAGGCGCGATGGTGTACAATGGGAATGGAGACACGAAAGTGCTTCACTAAACAAGAAACCATTGAATATGATCATTGACGGTCCTGTTTTTTAACTTGTAGGTGGACGATGAATGTGTTTGGCACATTAAAAAATTGGATCGATCCTACAATTGAGTTATCTAATCAAATCTCTAGTCTTTATCAAGCTACATGGATCAATTTTGAAAACGATTATGATAACTTTACGAGGCGGTTGACAGGCTGTATGCGTGATGTGGGTACGATCAACCAGCAAAGAGGATATGTCCGGATGCTAAGCGCTGATTGGCCGGAGCTTCTTCATTCCAAAGAGAATAGGATCGAATTGATAGATAGGGCAGGTGCTGTGCATGAAGTATTTAAGAAGAATTTCTCCTATGTGATCGACAACTTCAAAAAAATAGAGCAGTGGAAAAAAGATGGTGGGCGGCTCCCTGAATATGAATGTTACGACCCTAAAGAACCAAGTGATCTAGAAGGGCGTTTTTTCAAATGTGCGAAACAGGTTTCCGAGAAAATCGCAATAATCAGGAAGAAAGTGGAAGCCCGCATTAATATTTTTGACAATATCGACAATTTTGAAAATAGCGGCATGACCTTGCGTGGCTACGGACACTACAGCTGGGGCAATCGTTTTGAGGTCAAACTTTCATTGCCGAAACAGAACTCTTCTCCGATTGTCTCCGGAAAATTTGAGCTTCAGAAAGATGAAACAGATAAGGTGATCATTATCAAAAAACTGGAACTCAAGGGGGAGTATCAGGTATGTGATGAGCTCAACCCGCGGGAGAGCGTTGAGAAGGTAATTTATCGGTTGTGCCTCGAACAGCTTATCTTTGCCGGAGATCCGGAATATCGAGTCGAAACCGCTTCTTGTTCTAAACCGGATCATCTTCACCTGCACGGCGATGTCGACATAGCGGCGGTATTGGGATTTGATATTAAGCAGGATAGAGCGAAACGGCTGCGCAGCCCTTGCGACATGGTTATTACGTATCGTGAAGCGGTGTTGAAACATAATGAAGACGTGAGAAAACACAACGCAGCGGTGTTGAAACATAATGAAGACGTGAGAAAACATAATGAAGGAGTGGAAAAGCTAGTAATTGCTGCTGAAGCTTCCGAGCGGAGTCAGAAAAAAAATATTCCGCCAGAATCGTCTGGAAGTTCACGATCGCTTAATGAAAACCTCTTTGAAAAAATAACGGCGGTGGAAGCTGCTATGAAAAAACATAAAGAAGCGGTAAAAAAACATAATAAAGCGCTGGAACAGCAAATTGCTATCGCCAAAAAGCATAACGAAGCGGTGGAAAAACTAACAATTACCGCTGAAGGTTCCGGTAGGCGTCAAAAGAATCATGTTCCACCAGAATTGTCTGGAAGTTCACGAATACCTAACGAAAACTCCTCTGTAAAAATTTCTCCGGTGGAAAAATATAATGAAGAAGTGCGTGAATATAACGATGGCGTGGAGAAACATAATGAAGAGGCGATGAAACATGAAGCTACAGAAAGTGACCTTAGAATTCTTAAATCTTACAGGCCATTAACAGCTTCTGAGTTACTTCACTCAATCTCAGAGTCTGCTTTCCTAGAGTATGTTGATAATAAAAAAATTGAATCGTTAACCCAGGCTTTACCAATTGTGTGCGGTAAAGAAGGTTTCATTAACTTAATCCTGTTAAAATCTTCGCTGATTTGATCCTTATTCTGCAGGCTTCATACGTACAGCGAGGACATCGCATTCGGCAAACTGCATCACGCCGTTGGCCGTTGATCCAAGAAGAAACAAGTTGATGCCGTGCCTGCCATGGCTGCCGATGACGATCAAGTCGCATCCCAGTTTCTTTGCTGCTTTAACAATCTCCTCTTTTGGACTTCCTATTGGTGTCAGCTGGTGTTTTTCAGGGATTTGATATTTCTTTCCAAGATTTGCAATCATTTTCTTAGCTGATCTTTCGAGCTCGTTCTGCCATTCTGCAGCCTCAGGAATTTCATAGGGAGTAGCATAATATGCCAAGCTTTCGATGACATGAATCACATTGAGCTCAGCTTTATTGCCAGCAGCGATTGCTGACGCTTTTTCCATGATGGAATTGTCTTTTTGTTCTGATAAATCTAGGCATACAAGAATATTCTTATAATGTTTCATCCGGAGACCTCCAAGGTAGAGACTTAATTTATACACATGATATTAATTAATAGATTAGACCGCAATCAACAAGGTGGTGACTTATGACCTCTGATCTTTGGGCGGCAGGCGTTGACCTCGGTGGAACAAAAATACAGGTGATTCAAGTCAATGCCGATGGATCCCTCGGCGAACGAATCCGTATTTCGACTGATGTCGACGGCGGTGCGCAAGCCGTTGAAAAACAGATATCTGAGGCTGTGCGAGACCTGCAACAGCGCGTAGGAACAGTACCGGTTGGCGTTGGTATCGGCGTTGCCGGACAGGTAGAGAAAGGTAGCGGTATCGTTAAGTTTGCTCCCAACCTCCAGTGGTCTAATGAACCATTTCAGCAACGTCTGCGTGAAGCGATGCAACTGCCGGTCGTTGTGATCAATGACGTGCGCGCAGCGACATGGGGAGAGTGGCTGCATGGCGCCGGACTAGGATCGGAAGATCTGCTATGCGTGTTTGTCGGCACCGGTATCGGCGGAGGAATTGTCAGCGGCGGCCACATGCTGGAAGGATACAATAACACAGCGGGCGAGATCGGCCATATCATCGTGAAAATGGGAGGGCCTGAATGTACATGCGGTAGCTACGGCTGTGCCGAGGCGATTGCCGGCGGCTGGGGCATCGCCCGCAGGGCTCAGGAGGCCGTACGTGCTGATCTCAAAGCCGGCTCTGCCATGCTCGCCCTTGCCAATGGCGATAGCGAGCAAGTCAGTGGCAAGGTCGTTGATAAGGCGGCAGATGCTGGCGATCCTCTTGCATTGCAGTTGATGGAAGAGACCGGCGAAGCGATCGGCGCGTTAGTGACGGGTCTTGTCAACGCTTTCAGTCCGCGACGGATTATCTTGGGCGGAGGTGTTATCGAAGGACATCCTGAGCTGATCGACCAGACCGCAACGTATGTCCGGCGCCATGCGCTGAAAGCGGCATCCGAAGGGATAGAAATGTTGCATGCTAAGTTGCATAACGATGCCGGAGCGATAGGTGCCGGAGCCCTAGCCATACGTAAGTTCGTTACAGAAAAAGAGCTCAGAAGGTAGGTATCTACGGCGATAGCCTTTCGATCGTCCATTTGCTGCCGGACAGTGAATAGCGAAAGCGATCATGCAGCCTGTCTTTGCGCCCTTGCCAGAAGGTGAAGCGGGAAGGAATGATACGATACCCGCCCCAATAGTCTGGTAGTGGCACCTCTTTTTTGTCGAACACCTTTACATATCTGTCGAATGCATCAATAAGCTGTTGTCTCGATTCAATGACGGTATCCTGTCGCGATGCCCAAGCGCCGATCTGACTGCCGCGTGGGCGCATGTGAAAATAGAGCTCGGCCTCATCTTTTCCTACAGGTTCAGCAATGCCTTCAATGTTGACCTGTCGATCAAGCTCCTTCCAGAAAAACGTCGCGGAAATATGAGGGTTCTCACTAATATCGCATGCTTTGCGGCTTTCGAGGTTGGTGAAAAAGTGTAGGCTATCGTCATCGAGCTTTTTCAAAAGGACAACGCGCGAAGTGGGAATGCCTTCCCTGCTTGCTGTAGCAATGACCATGGCGTTGAGCTCCATCACTTGCGCCTTTTCAGCATCTTCCAGCCAATGGCGCAGCTGCTCGAAAGGGTTGGCTGACAGGTCGTCTTTCCCTAGCGGTACATTGCCGTACTCTTTCCTGATTTTCCCTATGTCCATTCTTGACAATCCTTGAGTATTTCTTTATGAATGAAGCGACTTGAAACTGTCTTTTGGAGACTCCATGACCCATAAGCTATCGATCACCGACCTCGACATCAACAGTAATACTGTCCTCATGCGAGTCGACTTTAATGTCCCTTTGGATAAAAAAGCAAATATCACTGACGCAACGCGGATTGCGGAATCTCTGCGTTCGATCAAATATGTTTTGGACAAGGGGGGGGCGTTGATCCTGATGAGTCATCTTGGCAGGCCGAAAGGTAAGAGGGTTCCGGAGATGTCGTTGGCGCCCTGCGCGCAGAAGCTCTCTGAAATGCTGGGAAAAGAGGTTGTCATGGCTCCCGACTGTGTCGGAGCAGAAGTGGAAGCGCTCGCCCGCGACCTCAAGCCCGGACAGATAATGCTTTTGGAGAATCTGCGCTTTCATCGAGGTGAAGAACATCCCGATGAAGATCCCAACTTCGCTAAGCAGTTGGCGGCCCTCGGCGATCTGTATGTCAACGACGCCTTTGGCACCGCCCATCGCAAGCATGCGTCCAACGTTGCGATCACCCAATACTTCCCGGGAAAAGCCGCTGCCGGCTTCCTGATGGAGAAGGAGATCCGTTTTCTTGGAGCGGCCCTTCTCAACCCAAAACGGCCTTTTTATGCGATCATCGGCGGCGCCAAAATATCGTCAAAAATCGGGGTCATCAAAGCGCTCCTCACGAAAGTCGACGCGCTCTTTATCGGAGGAGGGATGGCCTATACTTTCTTAAAAGCGCAAGGAATTGAGATAGGAGAGTCAATCCATGAAGACGATCTCATTCCTGAAGCTCTGGGCATATTGGAAGCAGCAAAGAAGAGTAATGCCAAGCTGTTTCTGCCGGTTGACAGTCTTGTTGCTGAGAAGATTGAACAAGGCGCCCCCACTCAAGTGGCGGAGCTGACGCCGGGGGCAGGAGTGCCGCAAGGGGAGATGGGCGTGGATATCGGCCCTAAGACTATCGAAATCTTCAGTCAGGAGCTGCGAAATGCAGAGACTCTCTTTTGGAACGGCCCTCTAGGAATCTTCGAAATTGGTTCCTTTGCAAAAGGAACAGACAAAATCGCTGAGGTGGTCGCAGAACTGCAGGGGACCACGATCGTTGGCGGTGGCGACTCCGTTGCAGCCCTTCAGGCTGGCGGGTATGCGGGCAGGATCTCGCATATTTCGACAGGTGGAGGCGCCTCCCTCGAATATATCGAGTTTGGCGAACTTCCCGGCATCGAGGCGCTTAGCGAGTCTAAAGCATCGGTTTAACACATAAAACTGTTGCTTTTTATTGCCCGTAGTGTTAAAATATCATTTCAAACTGCTAAAAAATAGCCGTTTATGACGGAAAGGGAGTTCCATGTCGCAAGTGACCGAAGAGTCGCAGTTTAGCAAATGGCGCAGCTATCTTTGGCCGATCTATAATTATGAGTTGAAGAAGCTCTTGCCTATGTTGGCGATCTTTTTTTTAATTTCCTTCAATTATAATATCTTACGAACAATGAAAGACGCGATCGTCGTTCCTAATGCGGGCGGCGCGGAGGTGATCCCCTTTATTAAGGTGTGGGTCATGTTCCCCGGATCGCTGCTAATGACGTTTTTGTTCACCCGCTTATCGAATAAAATCTCTCGAGAGCGGGTTTTTTATTGCCTTGTTAGTGGATTTCTTTTCTTTTTCCTGATCTTTACCTTTGTGCTCTATCCGCTGCAGGATGCGATCCATCCCCATGCTTTTGCCGATAACATGCATGCCACACTTGGCGACAACTTCAAAGGGTTGGTTGCTATGTGTCGTAACTGGTCGTTCACGCTCTTTTACGCGTTTTCCGAGCTTTGGGGCAACATCATTTTGATGATGCTGTTCTGGGGTTTTGCCAACCAGGTGACGCGTCTTGGCGAAGCTGCACGGTTTTATGGCCTGTTTGGCGTAGGTGCTAATATGTCAGGCATCATCGCCGGTCAGGTTAGTGCTTTTCTTTCAAAAGGTGACTACAACCCCAACCTGCCGTTTGGTGCGACAGGCTGGGAACAGTCGATGATTATCCTTATAGGGTTTATTACTCTTTCTGGCATCGCCGCTATGGGGATCTTCCGCTGGATGCATGCTAACGTTCTTAATGATAATCGCTTCTATGATCCTCAAGATGCCAAGAAAGATGCTGATGTCGTTGGTAAGCTGTCGCTGCGCGAGTGTATCTCTTACCTTTTGAAATCGCGGTACCTGATATCGATTGCTGTCATTGTTCTCTCCTATAATATCGTCATCAATCTTGTTGAAGTGATGTGGAAAGACCAGGTCCGCGAGCTTTATCCATCATCGCAGGACTACAACTATTACATGAGCAATATCACCACGTTAATCGGTTTTCTGGCGACCTTCATTTCTCTGTTTGTATCCAGTAATCTGATCCGTAAGCTCGGTTGGCGTTTTGCTGCCCTGTCGACGCCGGTGATCCTTTTGGTGACGAGCGTACTTTTCTTCGGCTGTTTCTTCCTTAAGAAATACAATTCCGAGTTACTGATGACGCTGGTGCCCTTCTCGCCTTTGGCGCTTGTCGTTGGATTAGGCACCCTCCAGAATATTTGCAGCCGCGGCGCGAAATATACCGTATTCGATGCTACTCGCGAGATGGCGTTCGTTCCATTGAGTCCGGAGTGCAAGCTTAAAGGCAAGGCTGTTGCCGAGGGCGTTTGCTCTCGTCTAGGAAAGTCTGGAGGATCAGTCATTTATCAATCACTGCTTCTTAGCTTCGGTACTATTAGCGCCAGTGCGCCTGTGGTCTCCGGCTGCATCATTTTTGTCATCATGGTATGGACCATGGCGACTTACCGTTTAGCAGATGATTTTGAATCTCTTACGTCCCAAGGGAAGCCTGTTGCTGTTCCTAGTCTCGATGATAAAGGGCTTGCCGAACAAGTTGTCTAGTCGCTACAGTCCTTAATTATAGGAACCAGATTAGTGAAGCGATCGGAAACTGGACAGCTTTTCACTCGAAAAGAAAATCCCCGATGTGCTATACAATCTCTTTTACAAGGACGTATCGATGTCTCAGCAAACGAAACCTGAGTTCGGCAAATTACGCTCTCTCTTTTTCCCTATTTATGGCCAGGAACTACGCAAGTTTGTACCCATGTTTTTCATGCTGTTTTTGGTCTGTTTCAATTACAGTGTTTTACGTTGCATGAAGGATACGCTTGTAGTGACTTCTTCGGGAGCCGAAGTCATTCCTTTCATCAAGTTATGGGTGATGTTGCCGACAGCGATCTTATTAACGTATATTTTTACTAAGCTGTCGAACAAATACAGCCAGGAGAAAGTCTTTTATCTGCTGACGTCAGGGTTTCTTGCGACTTTTTTTGTCTTTGCTTTTTTTCTCTATCCATTGCGCGATACCCTTCATCTTACGATTGCTCCCGATGAGCTGGAAGCCATGGTTGCTTGGGCTCCCGGCTTCAAATCGATGGTTCTGATGTGCTGCAATTGGACATTTACCGGGTTTTATGTGATGAGTGAGCTGTGGGGCAGCCTGGTGATGTCAGTCCTCTTCTGGGGCTTCGCTAATGAAGTCACCAAGTTGACGGAGGCGCGGCGTTTTTATAGCGTATTCAGCGTCGGTTCCAACTTTGCGGCGATTGCTGCGGGACAGATCAGTAACTTTCTGATGTTCGGCGGTGTCTACCACTCCGGCTTCCCATTCGGCAGCGATGCCTGGGAGCAAGCGATGATGTTTTTAGTTCTTGCCGTTACCTTTTCCGGTGTGTCGATGATGCTGATTTTCCGCTGGATGAATCAAAATGTATTGAATGACTCCAGTTTTGACGAGCTTCACAAAAACAAAGCGGAGATGAAGAGCGGGAAGAAGAAGCTATCGATTAAAGACAGCTTCACTTACCTTTCCAAGTCGAAATACCTGTTATGCATCGCCATTATTGTTGTCGGCTATAATTTAGTCATCAATTTGACCGAGGTAATCTGGAAGGATCAGCTGCGCGAGTTGTATCCACAGCCTTGCGATTTTAATATGTATATGAACAATTTGACATCGATGGTTGGCGTTGTCTCGACGGCGACCGCTCTATTTATGTCATGGATCATCGCCCGCGGCGGTTGGACATTTACTGCATGTATCACTCCGTGCATTATGCTGATTACTTCAGTCGGGTTCTTTGCATTTATGTTTTTCCAGGATTCGCTGGCTCCGATTACCTTAGCATTAACAGGATTCGGGCCATTGAGCATCTGTGTGTTCTTTGGAGCTGCCCAGAATTGCTTAAGCAAGGCGGCGAAGTATTCTGTTTTTGATGCTACCAAGGAAATGGCGTTCATTCCTCTCGATCATGAGCATAAACTCAAAGGGAAGGCTGCGATCGACGGCGTTGGATCTCGCCTAGGAAAATCCGGTGGTGCCGTCATTCATCAGAGTCTGCTGTTTATCTTCGTCACTCTGGGAGCAAGCGCCCCTTATGTTGCAGTGCTGACGCTTATTGCCATTGCGGTCTGGTTTGTTGCGACGGTATCGTTAGGCAAGCAATTTGCTACGATGCAGGTTGAGCAAGGTCTTGATATTGCAACTGACTACGCGCCTGAGAAGAAAGTTGCCCGCCAGCCGGTGACAGCATCTAGTTAAGGTATCATTCTGATGTTAGCTAGTAGTTATTCGATACATCCCATATCCGGATGCTCTTTTGATAGGTAACTGATAATCTTAGGTGTCGCACTGCGATTGTGGCGAATGGTCGACGTAGTACAGTTCGCCCAAGGCAGCAAGGCCAAGAACAACGAATACAGAATAGATATATGTAGGGATAATGAAGCCGAAAGTTAGCAATAAAAGGACTGCTAGCTGCAAGGTGGTTGTAATTTTTCCGCACCAGATCGAGCGAAACTGATACGTTGCCATTTGTCCGCGGGCAGTTAGAAATATTCCGAAAATGATCACGGCGAAATCACGGCATAGCATTGCTGTTGCTTCAAAAGGGGAGATCCTCCCTTCGCCAATGAAAATTCCTAATGCAAAAAGGACAAAAAATTTATCGGAGATCGGATCTAATATGGTGCCGATGCGGCTTCGCATAGCATACCTACGTGCGAGGAAACCATCGAGAAAGTCCGTTAATGATGCGATAACGATGGCGATAACCCGTAACTTAATGTCATTCCACAGAAAAAGCAACGCTAATGGAAAGCGCAAGAAAGATAAGATATTTGGAATAGTGATCATACTAAAATATTATGCTAATTTACTGTTACTGGCTAGTTGTTTTTTTATCCCCTTTAGTCCAATGGTAGCCTGCGAAAATAAGGATGATAGTGATGATGATGCCGATAATCACCAAGTTATAGGTTTTGATGTAGTCGACGATAATCTTGTAGTTCTTACCAAACTGGTAGCCAATCGTGAATAATGTCGCGCTTGAAAAAATACAGGCGAAGCCATCTCGTAAAATAAATTTTACGAATGGCATTTTCCCGAGACCTGCAGACATGAATAGCGCATTGCGCACGCCGCCGGGGATGAAACGTCCGACGATGAAGGTCCAAACGCCAAATTTTTCATAATAATAGTGCAATTTTTCCACCCTTTCCGGGTTGACGAAGCGCAGAAACCATTGATAACGGTAGAGCTTGGGACCTAGAAGCCTGCCGATCCAGTAAACCTCCCATGCCGAAATCCAGCACCCCATATAAATCCACGCATACAGGTAGTAAGTAGACTCGGGAATACAAGTACTGGCGATCGCCCCGCCGGTCAACAATAGAATATCTTCACTGATAGGGAAATTAAGACCGGCAAGCATCAGCAGGAGGAAGATAATCCAATGTGCTTGATCTGCATATAGACAGAGGGAATCGAAGAGAGATTCCATATAGTGTTACTCTTTGATAGTAAAAATGTTAATAATAGTGTCCTCTTGATTTAAAATCAACTTGTAAAGGAATTTTTTAAAAAATTAGCATTCCAGTTTCCGTTCATTGTTTTCTGAAAAGAATAGAGCGGTTATCCTAGGTAAATGAATAGGGGGGGGGATCATGAGCTGGGAAATTATATGGAATGGATTCTATGAAGGGGTGCTATTTTTGGGGCTTCCCTTGGTTTATGTCTATCATCTCGTCTGCGGCGATGTCTTTCTTAACAGCGATCCTGACGATGCCCGCGGTCTCGAAAAGGTTGCCAACGTGATAATGGCTCCGTCCCAATATGTGTTAGTCGGCGAGCGCGCCATTCCTCGTGATGATGGTACTTATCGTTTCGTTCCCCGCTTCAATTATCGGGAAGATGGCATGATGGTCAAAACAGCGGTAGGGTGGGCGTTGGCGCCTTTCGTTCTGCCGGTCGGCGCTAGCTGTAAAGCTGTTGCCTGTCTCACCGACTCTGAGACGAGAAGCCATATCGGCGCCTTGTACCGGTCGAAGCGAGAACCCTATGTAGCTTCTAACTCCAACTATTACCGCAGTATCGGCCTGGATGTGAAGCCGCTGGCAGAGCGTGAGCCGTTAGTTGTCGACAGTTTCCATCCGCGCAGACCCGGTGATGAAAACCACCTTGCCAATGATAAAGCGGCGATGCGCGAAATTATCACGATTCTTGAAAAGTACGACATACCCTATTGGGTCGACTGCGGCACATGCCTTGGCGCCTATCGCTATGGCGGCATCATCCCTTGGGATAATGATGTTGATATAGGTGTTTTGCAACCCGACTTTGACAACGTGTTCACAGCGTTGCGAGAGCTTGATTCCGACCGTTTTGTTGTCCTAGACTGGTCGGCGCGGATCAACCCGAAGACGTACATGCTTGTTTACGTTCGCGATACCGGAACGCTGATCGATGTGTATACCTATCGCGTCGATCCCGAGAAGAAACAGCTCTCTTTCATCGTATCGAACATCGAGAGTATTTTTCTTCCCGACTCGTGGAAGAATCGGGAGAGCCGCTATACGGTTCCTGTATCGTTCGACACGATTTTTCCCTTGCGTCAGGCCAACTTTGACGGCATGAGCGTTTCTGTGCCAAACAAGACCAAGGCCTATCTGCAGACCCGTTACGGTGAAAATATTGATCCTGTGAGGGTGTATGACGAGACGACAGGCAGATATGAGCGCGACCTAAGCCATCCTTATTGGGCACAAGAAGGTAATCATCATTGATTTCTCTGTGTGATGAACCAATTGCGAAATGATGGGGTGTTTTTCCTGCAATTTTCCGTCTTACTTTGTGCTCGTTCTCGCGTACTGTCATCAGTTAGCTTCGAACTCCGTCCTTTGTGAGCCACAAAATTGCTAGAAAAACCACAACCAACTACTTTTGCAAGTGGCTCTTAATAGGAATGATTTAAGGGAAGGTATGTGGATCGATTCGCCTTAGCAAGAAGACGTATGCATCGCTCAGCATATTTTGAGGGTTTTTGTCCTCCCATACTGCGGTGTCATCGCAGACGAACCATTTGCCCGCTTTTTCGACGATTGCCTTGTAATGTCCGCCTTTGCAAGAACCATTATGAATGACACCACCAACGATTTTATACTTTACCTGAGCTTTATCTTGGCTGTCGAAGAGAGTGCTTAGATCGACTTCTAGGTTGTCTACATCCACCTTGTTTTCGATTTTCTTTGAAGTATTATCGAAACGTTTAAGCTGGATTTGCAAGTATTGCGGCGGATCGCCCTGAATGCGTTGCTCTTCCTTCCAACTGTAAACAGTTACTTTTTCTTCGGTGTTCGGGTCTTGTACACGCCAGATGTTATCTTTATCGCTGTGTATTGATGGATCCGCGTATCTGTTTATTATATTTTGTAGGGAGCATGGAGGAATTTGGCTAAAAGGTACTTGCAAAATCTGACAAGGCTGTTCTTTATTGCTGGCGAAATCTTCGGGAAGTGTTGTGTCTAGAGGCTGATAGATTGATCTTAATGGTAGCGAGCCTCCGATAGCTTCAAGGATAAATTCCAAAATTTGGGCAGCGTCTTGTTGTTGACCAATCTTACCATCCATGAGGTTGGCATAGAAAAATGATTCTCTCAGGCGTTTTGCCAACTCTTTTAAATCTCCAGGTTTGCAGCTGTCTTCTTCATATTTAATGACGAACTCCCGCAGACAAGTCATGACTTTTTTATATTTAGCGTAATCGTTCAAAACGATTGAGAGTTGGTTCTTCTTATCAAATGCATTTTCAAGAAAGGTCGCTTCTTCAGGTAAAACTTCTTTAAGGTTTTCTTCACTTGTTGCTTTGTTTAGGTCCTCTGCTCGTTTGACTAATGATTCCAGATCTAATTGACTCCAGGTTTCAAAAAGAACGTTACTTTTCGCGATATTGGGATTGTCTAGGATATCTTCCAGTTCGCAACGAATTTGATTATAGATAGGATAATTTTCTTCTTTTATTCTTCTTCGGAATTCAAAATTTGCTAGCAAGGGTTGGAGGGCCGCATTCATAAAACAGGAAGAGCCGATATTGACGATACCTTTCGGCGTGATACATTTGGAAATCTTCTCGTTCAACTCTTTTGAAATTAACGAATTGTTTTTTCCTGCAAGATAATTGATGTTATCGATCATTTCCTGGATATCGCTTGGATCAACTTCATGGTTATTGAGGTCCGTAGCGATTGCAGCCTTTATAGTTTCTTCTCCATTGGTGAACGCCTCTTTTAGGTCACTTATACTATGTGTTATTTTTTTAATTGCATTTTGCAGATCTTTGCGTTGCTCTAGTAATATAAAAATAAATGAACTGGAAAGTGCAGACTGCAGCTTTTCTTGCCTTACACTGAGATTTTTAGAACGCATGGCTATTGCTTTAACCCACGCATGCGGATTTTCGCTCATTTGATCCAGTGAGGCTTCATTGTCTTTTCTTGCATCATCTATTAATTTTTTTATTTTTTTCTGATCGAGATACTTTTGTATCGAGAAAGAATTCATGCCGCGATAGATCGCTTTTCCGATGAGCATGATGGCGGGGGAGATGATGGAAAAATAGCTAATTATTTTCAAAGTGATTAAAAAAACGCGCAACGCTGTTTTAGCGGCAGATCTTTTTTGCCGTTCATTATGAACGACAGCTACAGTATCGTTTGGACCGATGTTGGGTGAGATGTTGTAGGAACGCTGGCCAACGTCGAAGTACCATTCGACAGAACGTCCGAGCCAAGCGCCTCTTTCTTTCTCGCCGTTTTTGTCTTGATGGTATACCGGAGAAAAAAAACTAATTTTTTGGATGTTAGGTATCATAATAATGGATTGTTAATATTTCTTAAGATTATACATAGAAATATTATTTTTTACATCCGTTTTTATGAGTACGATTTAAAAAAAGTATTTATCGTCTTTACAGCCTTCTTTCCCATGAAAAATACTATACCTTGTCAATATCATCTTTATATTGACCGTTTCCTAGCTTCCCTTCCTAAAAAAACAATCCTGTAAATCGATGAGTAGGATAGGTTCATTCAAAAAGATTGTATATAGCTCTTTCAGCATTCAGTCCAAAAGCTGATTTAGCTATTTCAACCGTTTGCTCATTTTTAGCAGGCGTTTTCTCTGAGAAAGAACAAGAGCTGCTGAAACGACTGGAATCGCAGTAATCGCTTGCTGAGAGGTTGAAATCTGCAGACTCCTTCAAAGGTATATTATCCAAATATGATTGCATTTCTTCGCTGATGATTTTCTTTTTAGGGGTCATCAGTTGAGACAATGCTGATACGTAATCGGGATGTCTTGTTGTATCAACATTAAATGTCATCAATTGCCCTCATATTTAAATTATTTATTACCAAGTGTGTCGTCTTAAATAATTTTTTACGTGTTTTCGAATCTGCAGGTACCATGTGGTATACGAAGTGATTTGTTCCTTTACTGGCAGTGATGACAAACTGATGAGGGTAGATTTCTTTTTCTGGAGGAAAATAGTTTTTCGGATCATGTTTTGCCGAAGAACGCTCTAGCTCTGCTTCCGGTAGTGGCTTACCACTTTCGTCTGTGGGAAAAAACGAGCAGCGTGGACGCTTTGATGTACCCATCCTGCTACTGGAAAATTCGGGAGAATATTTTCCAACAAGTTCAAATATGGCAATCAAAAATAACTGGTGAATTTTCTTAATCTGTTTTTTGTAGGAATTGATTCCTTGATTGCCGCTGTTTTTCTTTGCGTAAGCGATAAGGCTTTCAATATTTGTTTGCTCTTCATATAAAGTGGATTTAAGTATTTCAAGCTTTTCTGGCTGTTTAAAGGTGCGGTTCATGACAATCTCTTTTCCAAACAATTTCTTTTCAATTAAATAGCTAAGAACGTAAATAGTTTTATCGTATTGGCTCTTGAAATGCTTATCATTGATGATTGTATGTTCACTAAGCGCAACAAGCTGGCTTGTACTTGTTGATGTTTCTTTTCTGACAGGAGTATTTGGAGGGGTGACAGACATATTATTTGATTGAATTTTTACCATTTCGTTCAACTCTTTTGAAATTAACGAATTGTTTTTTCCTGCAAGATAATTGATGTTATCGATCATTTCCTGGATATCGCTTGGATCAACTTCATGGTTATTGAGGTCCGTAGCGATTACAGCCTTTATAGTTTCTTCTCCTTTGGTGAACGCCTTTTTTAGGTCACTTATACAATGTGTTATTTTATTAATTGCATCTTGCAGTTCTTTGCGTTGCTCTAGTGATATAAAAATAAATGAACTGGAAAGTGCAGACTGCAGCTTTTCTTGCCTTCTACTGAGATTTTTAGAACGCATGGCTATTGCTTTAACCCACGCATGCGGATTTTCGCTCATTTGATCCAGTGAGGCTTCATTGTCTTTTTTTGCATCATCTATTAATTTTTTTATTTTTTCCTGATCGAGATACTTTTGTATCGAGAAAGAATTCATGCCGCGATAGATCGCTTTTCCGATGAGCATGATGGCGGGGGAGATGATGGAAAAATAGCTAATTATTTTCAAAGTGATTAAAAAAACGCGCAACGCTGTTTTAGCGGCAGATCTTTTTTGCCGTTCATTATGAACGACAGCTACAGTATCGTTTGGACCGATGTTGGGTGAGATGTTGTAGGAACGCTGGCCAACGTCGAAGTACCATTCGACAGAACGTCCGAGCCAAGCGCCTCTTTCTTTCTCGCCGTTTTTGTCTTGATGGTATACCGGAGAAAAAAAACTAATTTTTTGGATGTTAGGTATCATAATAATGGATTGTTAATATTTCTTAAGATTATACATAGAAATATTATTTTTTACATCCGTTTTTATGAGTACGATTTAAAAAAAGTATTTATCGTCTTTACAGCCTTCTTTCCCATGAAAAATACTATACCTTGTCAATATCATCTTTATATTGACCGTTTCCTAGCTTCCCTTCCTAAAAAAACAATCCTGTAAATCGATGAGTAGGATAGGTTCATTCAAAAAGATTGTATATAGCTCTTTCAGCATTCAGTCCAAAAGCTGATTTAGCTATTTCAACCGTTTGCTCATTTTTAGCAGGCGTTTTCTCTGAGAAAGAACAAGAGCTGCTGAAACGACTGGAATCGCAGTAATCGCTTGCTGAGAGGTTGAAATCTGCAGACTCCTTCAAAGGTATATTATCCAAATATGATTGCATTTCTTCGCTGATGATTTTCTTTTTAGGGGTCATCAGTTGAGACAATGCTGATACGTAATCGGGATGTCTTGTTGTATCAACATTAAATGTCATCAATTGCCCTCATATTTAAATTATTTATTACCAAGTGTGTCGTCTTAAATAATTTTTTACGTGTTTTCGAATCTGCAGGTACCATGTGGTATACGAAGTGATTTGTTCCTTTACTGGCAGTGATGACAAACTGATGAGGGTAGATTTCTTTTTCTGGAGGAAAATAGTTTTTCGGATCATGTTTTGCCGAAGAACGCTCTAGTTCTGCTTCCGGTAGTGGCTTACCACTTTCGTCTGTGGGAAAAAACGAGCAGCGTGGACGCTTTGATGTACCCATCCTGCTACTGGAAAATTCGGGAGAATATTTTCCAACAAGTTCAAATATGGCAATCAAAAATAACTGGTGAATTTTCTTAATCTGTTTTTTGTAGGAATTGATTCCTTGATTGCCGCTGTTTTTCTTTGCGTAAGCGATAAGGCTTTCAATATTTGTTTGCTCTTCATATAAAGTGGATTTAAGCATTTCAAGCTTTTCTGGCTGTTTAAAGGTGCGGTTCATGACAATCTCTTTTCCAAACAATTTCTTTTCAATTAAATAGCTAAGAACGTAAATAGTTTTATCGTATTGGCTCTTGAAATGCTTATCATTGATGATTGTATGTTCACTAAGCGCAACAAGCTGGCTTGTACTTGTTGATGTTTCTTTTCTGACAGGAGCATTTGGAGGGGTGACAGACATATTATTTGATTGAATTTTTACCATTATATTATCCTTTTTTTAATTAGGTATAATAAAATAGTAACACTCTAATGTTAAGTAAAGATAAATATTTAATTTACCTTTATTAAAGAGGTTTCAAAGGTAATTTACCCGATGATGCCGGCGTAGTCATTGGCGATGTAGGCCTTTTTTAAGTCCGCCTGCTTCTTATTTGAGATGCCGCCCATAAAGTTGATTGCACCCAGAAGGCGCGCACGCGCGCGGTCTTTGCCGAGGATCTCAAAAGAGTCGAACATAGGTGGTCCTTGCTTTTTACCCATAATGGTGGCGAAAAGTAAAGGCATAATCACTTTTTTATGGTTTACGCCAAAGGCATCGGCAACTTCACGGGACACTTCGTTGATCGCCTGGCTGCTCCAATCCTCACGGTCTTCCAGCTTCCAGAGGATTGTCTGCAGGATGCAGCGTGCCGTTTCAGAAGAGATCTGTTTGAAGGTAAAGAGCTCTTCGGTGTATTTGAGGTCATTAATAAAAAAGAAATCGCACAGATCGATAAAGTCACCAAAAGTCTTGATACGCGAGTGGATGATTGGGATCAGCTTGTCCATGAATGCGTCGTTGAACATCCATTCCTTTAATCGATTCCAAAGCTGATCTTGAGGGATGTTGTTAATGATGTACTGTTGGTTGAGCCAATCGAGCTTTTGGACATCGAAAACAGCGCCGGATACGCCGATACGCTTATGGTCGAACTCTTTGATGATATCGTCTAGGGTATACACCTCGCGGTCGCCGGGCATGCTGTAGCCCATTAGAGTCATGAAATTAATAAATGCTTCAGAAAGGTAGCCACTGTCGCGGTAGAAGAAAATCGATGTGGGATTTTTTCTTTTTGACAGCTTTTTGCCGTCGGTACCAAGGAGCAAAGGCATGTGCATGAAAGTCGGAGGCTCCCAACCGAAGCATTGGTAGAGCAGGACATGTTTGGGAGTCGAGCTCATCCATTCATCACCGCGAATGACATGGGTGATTTTCATCAGATAGTCATCAACGACGTTGGCTAGATGGTAAGTGGGGAATCCATCGGATTTCATTAATACTTGGTCGTCGATATCCGCCCAAGGGGTAGTGGTGCGCCCTTTGATGGCGTCTTCATAGACACATTCTCCGGTTAAAGGGACTTTCAGACGGACGACATAGCTGATGCCTGCCGCTTCATTTTCTGCGATCTCTTCAGCGCTTAGATTACGGCAGCGACGGTCGTATCCTTGTCTGCCTCCGCGCTTAGCATTGACTTCGCGCATTTCTGCAAGACGCTCTGTTGTACAGAAGCATTTATAAGCGTGCCCGCTTTCCAACAAGCGATCGCAGTATTCTTTGTAGATGGGGAGCCGTTCCGACTGCTTATAAGGCCCGAAGTCGCCGCCGATATCAGGACCTTCATCCCAATGTATGTTGCACCATTTGAGAGCGCGGTAGATGTTCTCTTCATATTCCGGGCGACTGCGCGACTGGTCTGTGTCTTCAATGCGCAGCACGAACTTCCCATGGTGATGGCGCGCGAAGATCATGTTGAATAAAGCCATGAAGGCGGTGCCGACATGAGGGTCGCCGGTAGGCGAAGGAGCAATACGTACGCGGACAGTCATGGGAAATCCTTAATTTTTGGCTGTTAGAGCCGCTTTCAAAATGATTTAGGGCGTATTTCCTGCAATTTACCGTCTCGCTTCGTGCTCGTTCTCGTAAACTGTCGCCAGCTTGCTTTGAACTTTACCCTTTGTGAACCGTAAAACTGCTAGAAAAACCATACCCAACTAATTTTTCAGGCGGCTCGTTAATGGAAAAATTATGCCAAAAAAAGAGTAAAAAATCAAGAGTTTCGCCTTACGCTCCTTGTGCTCTGCTGTCCTTATCATCAAGGATGATCAGATCTTTCATAATGTTTTCAGCTTCTTCAAGCTGGTAGTCGTGTTTTTTTGCGTCATCGGAAAGCAACGGCTCCTCAATCGAATGGTCTTTCTTTTTGAGTTCGGCAAGAAATGCCTGGTAGTTGGCATTCTTTTGCTGGCGGAATTCCGAGTTTTTCTTCAGTTGTCCTATATGCGTGTTGTATTTGTCCATCTGCTTTTGCAGGTCGAATTTGTAGAGCATGCGTATTTTTTCACGCTGCATATAGGGGACATCGGAAAGATCGTCGTCATAGTTTGGTTTGATGGTCGCATTGTCCAATGGATATTTGGCGTATTGTTCGCCGATTTCGATCTCGGAAAGGGGGCCGGGTATGGTCACGTCGGAAAGAACGCCTGTAAGCTGGGGCGTTTTACCGGAAACGGTATAATAGCGTCCGCGGGTGACTTTATATTCCCCGGCAGGGTTTACCGCTCCGGATTTGGTACTGTTGAGAGTGAAGGTCTGAAATGATCCTTTGCCAAAGGTGTGGTCGTCGCCGACGATGATGGCGCGGCCATAGTCCTGCAGGGTCTGTGCGACGATTTCCGATGCCGATGCGCTGGCGCGGTTGACAAGGACAATTAGAGGGCCGCTCCATTCGCTTTTTCCGTCTAGGTCGCGGAGATGCTGTACCTTTTCGCTATTGTCTTTGATGGAAACGACGATGCCTTTGGTGATGAAGAGACCCGTGACGGAAACGGCTTGAGACAGGAGGCCTCCGGTGTTGTTGCGTAGGTCGAGGATCACTCCTTTTAGGTTATGCTCTTTTTTCAGCTTTTCGATCTCGTTGGCGAGGTCCGTCGCTGAGGAGTATTCAGGGTCCTGATAAAAGGTAAACAGCCTCAGGTAGCCAATGACGCCATCGCCGAAAGGCTCATAGGAGGATTCGTAACGTGTTTCTTTGATGACCACTTCGCCGCGCATGACGGGAATATCCAGCTTCTCCTCTTTGACGTTGTCGCCCTCCCCAACTTCACGAATGACGGTAAGAACGACGGGGGTATTCTCTTCGCCGCGAATCAGTTGGACGGCGTCAGTGATGTCCATGCCGACGACAGGTTCGCCGTCGACAGCGATGATCCTGTCCTTGACCTGAAGTTGGCCGCCGTTGGCGGCAGGGCCGCCTTCGATGATTTTAACGATGGAGAAGCCATTGAGGTCGTCGCGCAGCTGAGCGCCAATGCCAAAAAGTCGCTGCTGAACGTCGATAAGGAACTGCGAGGCTTCTTCAGGAGTAAAGTAGCGCGTATGTGTGTCGAGCGACGATGCTGTAGCTTTGAGGACGTCGGCAAGCATCAGCTTCTGCCGGTCGTGATGGTCGGGAGTCAGCAGCTCTTCCTCATATTTAGCCTGTCTTTTGGCGATGCGTTGGAGCGATTTTTCCTTTAGCTCATCGTTGAGTTTTGCTGCGGTTTTAATCTGCAGCGCTTTGATCCTGCGCAGACGCTCTAATAGTTCCTGTTCGTTTTTGACCCACTCCATATCTTTGAACTCTTCGGGAGTGACATCGTTAGGGAGGTTGTTGATATCGATCTGCTGCTCAAGCTGGTGGCGGAAGGCGATAGCCTCAAGCATGCAGTCATAGATTTCACTGAAGATCTGAAAATTGGCATTTTTGAAGTCGGTAAGCACTTGATTGACGCATGAGTCGCATGGTTCCAGCCACTGTTGGATGCAAGGGGCTATGAAATAGGTCTTTGTTGGATCCAATTCTTCAATATAATTGCGCATCACCCGCTTCACAATCTCAGGGCTGAGCTCGTGGTAGGAAGCATGGGCGGCGAGGATCTCGTTGGTAGTATCGAGGACTTTTCCTGGCGTCAGGTCTGGGAGGTCGCTGCGGCCGACGGCCGGCAGAAGAATTAAAAAAGCGAAGATCCAGCGTCTCATGAACATATTGGTTATCCTGGGGTTTGTGCAAATTGCTGTTATTATACCGTTCCAATAGGCTCTATGCCAGAAATTTTCGCTTTTCAGCATTGTAAGCAAAGAAAAAACTATGAAAAAAGAAAAATTTTAGAAAAAAGGTTGATGTCAATTATTTTTTTGTGTATAATCGTTCTTTCATAAACGCGAATTTTTGAAAAAAACCAATAATTTAGCGTTGAGAGCCTGATCTCTAAAATACGGGTATTTAACGCTTTATGCGACAAGTTCCCGATTTTGATGATCTTGAAGGGATAGTAAAAAAATCTCACCTATTTGAAAAAAAATAGGTGATTTAATTTTAAGAAATGTGTAAAAATTTTAGGCGAAATCTAAAAAAATAAAAAAATACAAGGAGGTTATGATGCCTACAGGAATGATGGACGAAAGTATTGAGAGATTCAATACTGAGGAAATGGGCACAATGATTGAGCAGGAGACTCAAACTGTTGTTGGCGGTGCCGAAGAGAATGCGACAGCAGAAGAAAAATTGGTTTCCATTACGGAAGCTGCTAAGATCAACGGCGTATCGCGCCAAGCGATCTATATCGCGATTAAGCTTAACAAGCTGAGAGCGACAAAAGAAACGACACGTTGGCAGATTCATCTTGATGATCTTGCTGAATATCGTCGTCAGAAATATTCACGTGCGAAGTCTGTTTTTGACGGTGAGCTTCTTTTCGACAACGACAGAGGCTACTATTCTGTAAATCAGGTTGCCCGCATGCTGAAGGTTCCTGCACAGAAGATCTATTACGCGACACGCGTTGGCCATCTTAAAGCATCTCGCAAAGGTGCTGCATGGGTGATCCATGATGAAGAGGTCAAAGAGTACCGCAAGAACTATCTGAGCAAGAAGCGTAAGAACAAGGTCAGCTAATCGCTGTCTTTAAGATTTTACGCCGCTACAAACCGTTTCTACTTGTTGTGGAAACGGTTTTTTTTTGCAATTCCTATCAAAAAATGATTTACTGCTGTCGAATGCTCACTATAGGATGGTTTTATGACAGCAACACATTTTTCATCATGTACTAATTACCCGGCTGGAGGATACCAGGATGTGTCCACTTGGATTAATGAAGGTGCTATCGATGAAGGTAAACTGAATACTCTTATTCAGAACAGTGATCAGATCGTCAAGATTTTGACAGAGTATAGTACCGACGGAAGCATGGGATTCCGTGCTGTGGAAATGATATTGCGCCACATGGAAATCAGTGCTGATCAGGGGACAGTTACTTTAGAATCTGCCCGCAAGGTTTATCGGGTATTCCAAAATGTCATCGGGCTGAATGATCAACTAGCTTTATCTATGGTTGAGATGGGAACTCCTCCTGTTAAGATCTCCTCCCTTTTGCTTTTTGCTGCGAGTCCCGAACAGCGTTGGGATAAGGGACAAGTTAATAATCCGGATTGCTACTTGAAATTAAATGAGTGGTTGGTTGAAGGAACAGTTCGCGATATTAAGAAGATCATGAATGATCCGAAGAAGAAGAAGTTGGCTGTCGACCTGTTATTGTTAGCTCAGAATAAACAGCTGACAGATTTTCGAGATTATCTGGTTTCTAATATCAGCAATGGCGAGCATGCTCTGAAACAGTGGAAAGATGCTTTATTACAATCACCGGCATGTTTTGATCTCAACGAGAGAGGATTGTTTTTTTTCTCAAATCCTAAAGATGAATTTTTTGTTTCCTTACACTTGCTTACGGAATTCGAAAACCTTGCTTACAATATAAAGATAACGCTAACTGATGAAATTAACAGCAGTGAGGTAAATAGGTTATTTCTTCATCTATTGCCGCATGCTAAGCATCTGAATATTGATGGTACCATTACGTGTGGCATTGAGATGATACAAGAGATTGGCAAACACTGCCGCTCTCTTGAAAGCATCACTTTCTCTCCTAAGATATTATCGTTAGATGCCGGTGACCTTAAAAAATTTATGGAGTACTTTAATGTTTTTAAGCAGCTATGCCGGCAAAATGAGGGCTTGAAGCCTGCTGATATCCATGTTTCAGGAGACTTCAAGATACTTAGAAATTCGTTGCTAGAGTCTCTTTCACAGCAATCAATCTTCATCCAGGATGCGGAAGTCTCGCACCATTAACTGAATGCTAGGTCCTTGTCCCTGGAAGTTGTTGATCTGCGGCGTGAAAGCAACTTGCAGGGTGAGGTCCTTGCGGCGAAGCTGTGGACTATCACCTGCGCGGCCGAAGGCGATCCCTTCCAGCATTCTTTCTTCTCCTGCAGGTCCTTGAAGCAGATATAGCTTCAGATGTGTGCTGCGTCCGACGATCTTTGGCGGCCATGCCTGTTTCGCTTTACAGTAAAATACAGGTTGAGGATTTTCATTGCCATAAGGCTCTAGAAGCTTCAGTGATTCCATGAAGTCGAAGGTAATGTCTTTGAAGCTGATCTCAGCATCGAGATAGAGCTTGTTGAGGATATCATGGTTTTGCAGCTTGGCATTAGCGCCGGCAATGAAGCATTTTTTGAATGCTTCGATATTCTCCTCTTTGACGGTGAGACCGGCTGCATAATCGTGCCCGCCGTAGTTCATCAGCAGGTCTGAACAGTCGCCAAGTACGGAGAGGAGGGGGAATTCGGGGATCGAGCGGATCGATCCTTTGCCGATACCGTTTTCGATGGCGATCATGATTGTCGGGCGATGGTAGTATTTTGATACCCTTGTCGAGATGATAGCGATGACACCCGGATGCCATTTGTTCGACGAGAGGACGATCGCTTTATCGTTGAGGATCTCCGGTTGCGTTGTGAGTGTGTGCTCGACATCTGTTGCGACTGTGCGTTCGATTTTCTGTCTTTCGATATTGTTCAGATCAAGTTCGATCGCCATTTTTTCCGCTGTAGCGCTGTTGCGTACCAGCAGCATCTGCACGCCCTTTGTAGGGTCGTCGATACGGCCCAGGCTGTTAAGACGGGGAGCCACCTTCGATGCAACAGTGAAAGTCGTCAGTTCGGCATCCTCAAGCTCTGGGTCTGTGATCGTGATCAGCTTATGTAGACCAACGCGTTTGCCACGCCGAAGCTGGCGCAGCCCATAACTGACAAGGATGCGGTTCTCTCCGAGGAGAGCTCCCATATCAGAGATGGTTCCGAGAGCCACGAAGTCAAGATAGCGTTTGAGGTCAACCTTTTTCGGAGAAATCCTGTTCTGCGATACCAGTCTGTTTGTGATACCGTGCGCAAGCTTGAAAGCAACACCCACACCGGTAAGGTCAGGATTAGGGTATGAGGTATTTTCCAGCTTCGGGTTCAGCGTCGCCACACAGTGCGGGATCTTGTCAGTAGGAACGTGGTGGTCGGTGATGATCACATCGACGCCGCGCTCGACAACCTGTCGGATTTCGTTGGCAGCAGTGATGCCGCAGTCAACGGTGATCAGCAGCTTGCATTGGTTTTTTTCTGCGAATTCCAACGCTTCAACGATCAGGCTCTGCCGCATTGTTGTACGGTTTGAAATATAGAAATGGACGTTGGCATTGAGGGAGCGTAAGAATTCAACAAGAAGGGCAGTGCCGGTCATGCCGTCGACATCGTTATCGCCGTAGATAAGGATGTGCTCGCCATTGTCGATTGCTTTGCAGACCCGGTCGACCGCTTGATCCATCTGTGCTAGGAGGAATGGATCGTGGAGGTCGGGAAGTTTAGCATAAAGATATTTGTGGATTTGTTCTTCGGATGTGAATCCGCGCGAGACTAAAACTTGCGCGATGGCAGGGTGGATTTTAAATTCTTTGGCGATGCGCTCTTGCAACTCCGGGTCGTCTTTTGGGGGAACCCAGACTAGGTTTTCTTGTGAAGTGTACCAAGATAGCATCGTATGTCTCCATAGTAGAAGGTATAGTAAATTTAATTTGGGTTAAAGGTTTATATTTCTACGCTGCGGCACGTATAACGCGCCGCAGCGTGTCAGCTTTAGACGCTCTTGTGCGCCATCTGCCCGTTTTCAGCATGTTCTTTGTTATGGAAGAACAGCATAACGGGAGAGGCGATGAAGAGCGACGACAGCGTTCCGATAACGACGCCGATGGTCATTACCAGTGAGAAGCCGAAGATCGCTTTACCGCCCAGCAGCACCATGGCCAGCAGGACGAGCAGTGTCGTTCCTGAAGTCATCAAGGTACGGCTGAGGGTTACGTTCAATGCGTGGTTGATGACGTCGTAGAACTTCATCTTACGCATCAGACGCAGGTCTTCACGGATCCTGTCGAAGATGATGATGGTATCGTTCAAGGAGTAACCGATGATCGTCATGATCGCGCCGATCACTTCCAAGTTGATCTGAACAGGGAAGCCCATCTTATGGAAGAAGGCAAGGATTCCCAAAGTGATCAGAACGTCGTGCGCCAGACCGATTACAGCGCCGACAGCATACTTGAACTCGAAACGCAGCGTGATGTAAACAAGGATGCTCATCAGCGCCAGCGTCAGCGCCATGGCTGCGTTGTTGCGCATGGCATCGGAGAACTGGCCGCTCATGACCGTCCAGTTCTTATCCAGGTTTTCAAGCTGTGAATCAGGGAGTTCGATTCCTTTGCTTTCGAGGGCTTTGACAACCCAGACTAGACGCGGATTGTTCTGGTAGCTGTAGGTGACGGTATTGTCACTCGTGATGTCATCCATTCCATAGAACGGTTGGCCATTCTCTTCCAGGCCGATGCCAAGCTGAATACGCAGCTGTGTGGGACGGCTGAGTTCGCGGACGTCTACATCGGTGCTGCTGGCGCCTGCATCGACCAGCGCTTCTTGAACCTGGCGGCGATAGGACTGGTCGCCCTCGACCTTTTCCTTGACGTCGAGGTTCAGCGAGTAGCCGCCGGTGAAGTCCATGCCGAACATCGTGTTGCGCTGTGCGAAGAACAGGTATCCGCCGGCGATCATGATGATCATCGAGATGCTGAAGGCAATACGCGCTTTTCCTAGAAAGTCAAAATGTGTTTCTCCGATCAGTTCCGACATTGTCAACTTCGTGTTTTTGGGATTTTGTACCCACCCCGCGAAGAAGTAGCGTGTCATGAAGAGAGCAGTGAACATCGACGAGAGGATACCGATGATCAGCGTAACGGCGAAGCCTTTAATTGGGCCGGAGTCAAACTGCAGCAGAATCAGCGCAGCGATGATGGTGGTCACATTGGAGTCCACGATAGCGCTGAACGCTTTCTGGTAGCCGGCGTGGATTGCCGAAGCGATCCTTCCCGAGACTTTAAACTCCTCGCGGATCCTTTCAAAGACTAGCACGTTGGCATCGACAGCCATGCCGATTGTCAGCAGGATACCAGCAATGCCCGGCAGGGTCAGTGCAGCGCCTAAATTTTGTAGAACTCCCCACATGATCAGCAGGTTGAAAAGGACGGCGCAGGAAGCAACGATACCCGCGAAGCGGTAGTAGGCGACCATGGCGACAACAACGGCAAGGAGGCCGATGACCGAGGCAATCACCCCTTTTGTGCGCTCTTCTTTACCCAAGTCGGGGCTTACATTCTGCTCCGAAAGGATATATGGCGTAAAACTTAGCGATCCTGCTTTAAGGTCTGCAGCGAGTGTGTCCACTTCACGCTGTGAGAAGCGTCCGCTGATCTCGCCGCCATCGCGCAGCGCGGCGCTGAGCATCGGTTTGCTGATGATCTGGTCGTTAAGGACCACTGCCATGCGCCATCCTTCACCTCTGGAGAATTTCTCTTTCGGCGTGCCTTTGATCTTATCTTTAGCGAATTGCGATGTCCAGTTGTAGAAATCATTGCGAGGGTCGCCGGTTTGGCTGCCTTCGTAGTTGCTTCTTACTTGGAATGAAAGGAGATTGCCTCGCGAAGAATCGTAGCCGGTGCGGATGTTTGTCAGGCTTGATCCTTCAAGAGCAAAATTGTGGAAGACAATCATCAACGGATTGGTTTGGTTATCCCATTCAGCGAAATCGTTGCCGCGAAGGACGGCGATCGAGGAGATCGTGTCATTGAAAGCGTTGCTTTTCGTTGCTTCGCGCGGGTTCGCCAGGCGGAGTCCATTATTATAAAGCACTTTTGCTGTTTCGCTGCGCGGGTGCATCTCATTGCCGGTTCCGCTCTCGCCGCCTAGGTGATTCCAAGCGATCTCATTGATGCTTCTGACATCTTTTCTATTGGTGACGACAGCTTCATTCCATACTCCCTGAAGGAACTCGTTTACCGCTTCGCGGAGGGCGGGGTTGTTCGGAGTAAACTTTTCATTGACGATATGGAAGTACATCGCAGATGCCTTGACCAGTTCTGCGGCTGAGAAACCTTGTGATCCCGGGAAGTCGAGGATAATGTTGTTATTCTCAATACGGATCGTCCGCTCTGAAACGCCCATCTTGTTAACACGGGTATAGAGTTCATTGACCGCCTGTTTGATGTCTTCAGGGTTGGTGACCGGACGGCCATTTTGGTCGCGCAAGCCGATGCGTACCGTTTTACCTCCCGAGAGGTCTAGGCCCCAACGCAGGATCTTACGGTCATCACCGCGGAAATATTTTACGGCGGTGAGCTTGATATTCGACCAGAACGGGCTTTCTGTTGGGGGAGGCACCAGGAAGTGGTTGGTGACATCGCTGTCCACCTGTGCTTGTGCGTATTCTTCCTGCCATTTCAGCAGATCCTCTTGTATTTGATCGTCGATCTTGTTTCTGGTGAGGATACGCTGCTCGACATCGGTGAAGTCCAGGACAGCATGTCGTTTGTTGCCTTTGACTTGGAAGTCTTCACGCGTTGCTTTCAGCAGGTTGCTGTAGTAATCGTCCAGCTCAAAAATGTAGTCCTTGGTGAAGGCAGTATCGATACCGTAAGAGGCACCAGGATAGCCAATGAATCCGTTCTGCTGAAGCAGCGTGCTCAATGATTGGAAGTCTTTCTGCAATTGACCGACATCCGGGCCTGTGGTGTTGTCTTGGTATTTCTGCGCGATCGTTTCGAGACCGCGTGCGATCACGTAGATAGAGCCGTTATGGAAGCCTTGTGGTGGTGTTTCGCCATAGACAGCCGGAGCGTAGATCACGAGGCCGAGGCTCTGGTCTTCAGGCGCTTCTGCTTTGAAATCGCTGTAGCTGCGGACCGGATACACGTCGCGCACCAAGTCCGTATGCTTAGGAGCCCAAGAGGCAAAGATCTGGCTGCTGATATTGTCGGCGCGCAGTTTCGCCAGCTGCCCTAGGTCGAAAGCGAGGATGCTCTCAGTGCCGGTCAACGTGTTGATATTGACCGCAAAGCTATCGCTCTCCGGTTTGATGTTCTCATCGGACTCGTTTGCAGCGCGAGCGATGGTGTTGATCAAGAACTGGTTCAGTTGATCTTTTAGGAATGCTTCCGATTCCGTCGTTGCTGCTGTCGAGCGGATTCTCTGCACATCGGCAAACAGCTTAAAGCGGATTTTGTCGTGATTCCAGTCGATGACGATCGCTTCGACGAAAGGGTTGCGACCTTCCAAAGAAAGTGTTTCCTGTCCATCATTATTGGCGTTTCCAGCTTGAGTTGCTAAGGCTTCGTCGATTTGCTTTTCTGTCAGAGGCATCTGTCCGCTTTGGAAAGCGCTCATCTGCTTTTTGACGATCGCCATTGCCTGCTCTAGGAGGTTACGTTTGTTGTTTAGAAGGTCGAGCTCTTGTTGCTTCTCGCTGCTGATGGTGACCTCTTCGTCGCGCAACGCGGCATGTTCGCGTTCGATTTGCGCGGCTTCAGTGTCGAGCTGCGATTTCAACGTTGTTGCTCTCGCGATAAACGTTTGCGGCAACTCTTTTGCGTCTTTACGGTCGCTCTGGGAAAAAGAGGAAAACCATCTTTTTAGGATCGTTGTATCATTGCTGAAGGCGTTCTGTGCATCAACGACATCTTTTGCAAGAGTTAGGAGGGAGTCGTCAAGCCTCTGATCACCGGGATTATCGGCAATGGCGCCTAATGTAGCTGCGGTTTTGCTGGTGCCGCCAAGGCCGATAGCAAGGGACGCAGCGCGGTTGTCAACGATACTGCGATACAGCGGAGCGATTTTTCCATTGTCATCATACTTTTTTCCGAAATGAAAAAGGGTGTCTACTTGTCCCGGGTTGATATGGGTAGCAATCTGTCTTTGGACGAGAACAGTGTTGCCGCCCTCTTGCTGCGTTCCCGGATAGAGGTCGAGTTGCGCAGGAACGAACGGAATCAACGCACCGGCACGCGGCAGGAAACGACGGAAAATGTTGGCTTCTTTCTCTGAGCTGAAAGTGATGATCGCTTGCTGAGGATTGTCGCTGCTAATCTCTATCTGTTGCGCAGTAAGGCCTAACATTTTATTAAAGGCCTGCAGCCAGCTAACGGTTTCTTGCTCTAAATTGTTGACACGGGAAACAATCTGCTCAGCGATGGTGTTAGCGCGAGCGGCATCTATCGGTTCCTTGAGGGGTTTGCTGTAGTAGAAAATGGTAGGCAAGATGTTGTATAGCGTCAAGACCATGACAGCAATGATGATACCTAGCTGCCACTTTTTTTGTTTTTCCATAATCCTTTTCCTTATTTGTGATGTCTATTCGCCGGAACAGCTCTTTTTTGAGCTGTTCCGGCGAAAAGTCATCACAGAATTCAAAGACAAGACACGGGAGTATGATAACAAATCTTTACAGATCGTGTCTATACTGAAAACTGCTGGACCAATGCTTTCGAATGCTCAGGAGAGATTGACGAGAATCATTTCAAACGATAGCGTTTTCATTTTTCAAGTCATGAACAACAGAAAAAATTCCAAATTGTTTTACCAAATGCTATAGACCTTTACATATACAGGAGAAGATCATGAGCAATTTCTTTAGCCAGCTACCGTCAGGGTTAGTGTCGCCAATCCAACAAAGAGTGGTAGATATTATTTTAACTGAAGAGTCCGGAATCAGTTCAGGCGGTGATATTTTTAACGATCAAGTGTCTGCAGAGTGGCGGTGGGATTGGGTGCTGCCGTCTCAAAAACAACAGTTTAGCGGACGAGAAGAGTTGATGCAGATGATAGCGAAACAGAGTAGAGAAGTGCGCTATGTTAATTCGCTAAGCCTTTCATTCTTCCCTTGTGAACAGTTGATAAGTGCAACGGTGATTCGTAAATTTATTTTTAATAATCATGTATGCGACGATACTTCAGTTTACAAGATCGCGACAGAAGATTTGCGTAGAAGTTCTCGCGTAACCAATCTCTCTCGTTGTCTGAATCCCGTGCAATATTCCCTTGAAAAGCATGAAGTTTCTGCTGCCGATAAAGCTGCTCAATGCGCTTACCTCAATCTTTTTGCTGCAAAGTGTCGAGGTGATCGCGAAGCGGTTTTACTAAACTTGGACGATCAAGTACGTTGTGTATTTCAATCGGTAGTTAACGATGCCGATTATGTTGAATTTGATGAACTGCTGAACAAGCATGATGCTGTAGATTTTTTGGGTAATAATGATATTCGCTGGATTGATGATGTGACGTTAAATTTCGCGTCCGTTCGAGGTATTATACATGTCGATTACCAATGCAATGTGGTGATGGGGCAAGATGACGATCTCCAGAACCAGTGGAATAGACATGTCGTGGAAGGAAAGGATGAGATCTCCTATCGTATTGATACTTTAGGAAATGTTTTGTTGACTGAGATTCACTCGAACGAAAAGTGTCGGCTGTCTCCCATTACAGAAGATGAAAAATTCTGTATATTGTCATTTTCTCAGGAGGGCAAAGAATGGCTTCGGACTCTCAAATCTTAGGGGATAAAAAAAACGCCACTGTTCGTAAAGAACAATGGCGTTTTCAATAGGCTGATTACGCTTTAGCAGTGACTGGCTCTGTAGAAGGAGCTTTCTCTGCTTCGGATGTTTCGCCTGTCAGCTCGATGAACTGTGTGTTCAGAGAGCGTACTGCGTACATCCATGCAACGATCATGGCGATCATAGCTACAGCTACGAACGGTGTGATCGCGCTGATGGTGCCGAATAGGAGCAGCAGGCCTTGCTGGATCAACGAACCACCGGACTTGCCGAGGCGTGCGCCGACGACATCGATAGCAGCTTTACCTTTAACCTTCTGTTCTTGATCGAGAGGGATGTATGACATCTCTTTCGTAGGATCGAACAGCGTGTACTTGGTCGATTTGCTCATGATGTTCTGGATTGTGCCGAAGGCGACAGCCATCATCAGCGGTGTCATTGAGAAAGCGGCAATGAACCCGCCAAGCTGATCACGGAAGATGACGAACGCAAAGAAGCCGATGCCGGTTAGCAATAGAACCACAGGTGTGGTCATCGCCGCAAAGCCCCAGCCGCGCGAACGCAGAATTGCTCCGCCGATGAACACCATAACGATGGTGACGGCGCCGGTCATTGTCGAAAACCAGCCCATGAAGGTGCTGTAGTCGTTGTAATCAGGATATTGCAGCTTCAGCTGGCTCTTCCATGTGACTTCAACAAGGTTGATGCAGACGCCGTAAGAGATGACAACGATAGCGATGCAAAGGATGTACTTTGACTTTGCAAGGTATGCAAAGCTTTCCATGACCGACATCTTCGGCTTTGACTTTTTACCTTTACGCTCCATGTTTTCAGGATCGTAGAAGCGTTTGTCAGTGAGGACAAAACGGTTCATCCACCAGTAAGTGGCAACGATCACAACGCCGGCGATGACAACGGAGGTCATCAAATAGTTCAGCGATATCTGCCATGCGTCGACATTTGGCGGCAAAGTTTTGCGGATGTCTGAAAAGTAAACGATCGCCTGACCGGAAAAGAGGAGAGCGATGTTTGCTCCAAGAGCGAAGAGAGAGTAGAAGCGTTTTGCTTCAGTCACGCGCATAATTTCGTTATTGAATCCCCAAAACATCAGGGAGAGAACAACGCTGCCCCATAGCTCTGCAAGGACATAAAACAGGGCAAAAGTCCAGTTTTTGAAGCAGGCAACGAGGCCGGCAAGACCGACAGGCAGATATGCCTGCATCGCTTCAGCGGCAGTTGTTGGGTGCAGTGCATCACGTGCAGGGTAGAGCACGATGGCAAAAAGAGCAAAGAAGATCAAGAAAGGAGCGATCGTTACATAGAACAGCCGTTCCTTGCTGAGGATGTTACTTAGCTTCGAATAGATAAGCATGAAGATCACGGCAGCAGGCACCACGCCCCATACTTTGAGGAAAGGGATCGCTTCAGCGCCTGATGATCCTACGATGAGTGTATCTTTGGTGTCACGTAAAATGGTGTAGTTAAAAGAGATGCAGAAAAACATCAAAAACATCGGAAGCAGTTTCTTGAGCTCGTAATTATGGACCGGCCACAAAAACGAACGCAGTTTACTGAATTCCTGTTGCGTATTTTCAGACATAAACGTTGTCCTTTGTTTCATTGTGTTGAATATATGTGTGAGAATGCATAGATATCACGTGCATAAGTGAAAACGATAGCGTGAAAATTGGTATTACGCAAGCGAAAAACAGGCTAGGTATGTCTGAGGAACAGTATTGATCTTGTAAGTGTCTGTAAAAGAATGGAATGCGGCAGTATGCCGCATTCCGTCAAAAAAATTACGCCTGACTTGCCATTTGCGCAAGTTTAGCAGCTTCAGCGGAAGTGAGAGTCATGTCTTGGTTGGTTACGGTTTCGACGTAAGCTTCCCAAAGATCTTCTTCCACGTGGCCGTGACGGATCGAAGCGATAAGTTCGCGTTTGATTGTAGCCAGATCTTTTCTTGGCGTCAGTTTACGGATCATTTCCTTGTCACCGGCAAGCTTGGCCATGTTCAGCAGGCGCTCCATGTCTTGTTTCGTGAAAAAGAAGTTTCCGCGAGGTTTTCTTGAACCGCGTGCAGCTCTAGGTTTTGGAGGAACTGCCTGTGGGTTCGAAGCGTTTACGATATGCTTTTCGATAAGGGTAATTAGTTCTTCTGGATTTTCGTGTTTCATTTTACGCATAGTGAAATGATGAATATAACCACCATTAGGAGAAGGAATATAACGACAGATATCATTCTCTTTATCGGCGTCTATTTTTTTTACCGCTTTTTCGATCAGCGTCTGTAATTTTCCTTCAAGGTTGCTCATATATGTCCTGCCTTATTGTTATTTGTTTTCGTTACAACTGTTAACTTGTAATAAAGTGCTATCGACATTCAACACTAATCAAACTTTGTTTTATATGCAAAGCTTTTGTTTCAATTTTTTTCGCGCTCCTTTTGATTTATCAATTCATATGGCAAATCAAAAAAATATCTTTACGTTTCTCGGGAGGTAAGAAAAATAAAAAACCTTCTTTTTTTTAGTGTTTTAGTATCGAATAGGCGTTACTTAAATCTGATTTTGTTCAATTTATACGAATATACTTTTAAAGGCAAGGAGATGATTGTAATCATCAACGAAATGTTGAAGCATTTTTCTCTTTTACCTAATTGATGACAACTTTAAAATAACCTTTCCCCAAGCAAGAAAAAGGAATAATCGAATGCCTTTACCCATATACGAAGAAAAAACTGACCGTCCCTTGTCCGGCATTCGCCATGTGATTGCCGTTGCTGCGGGAAAAGGAGGTGTGGGTAAGTCGACAGTGGCGATTAATCTAGCGCTTCAATTAAGAGCCAAAGGACATCGCGTCGGAATTCTTGATGCTGATCTTTACGGACCTTCGGTACCAAAGATGCTGCCGGTGGACAAACGTCCCGGCAAGCGCGGCAACATGCTGCTTCCTGCTGAGTCGCACGGTATCAAAGTGATGTCGATGGCGTATTTCCGACGAGAAGGGGAGGCCGCGGCTGTGCGTGCTCCTGTGGCGAATAGCATTATCGGTCAGTTTATCGAGCAGATAGAATGGGGTGATCTCGAATATTTAATTGTCGATTTTCCTCCCGGTACAGGTGATGTGCAGATCACTTTAGCGCAGAAAATCGCTTTCACCGGAGCAGTGATGGTAACGATGCCTCAGCAGGTATCGGTAATTGATGTCCGTAAGGCGATCGATCTGTTCAGACAGGTCCATATCCCAATTCTCGGTATCGTCGAAAATATGAGCTATTTTGAAGAGGGCGGCAGTCGCAGCTACCCCTTTGGCAAGGGGGGAGGCGCTGCGCTTGCCGCTGTGGAGAGAGTGCCGCTTCTTGCCGAAATTCCTCTTGATCCCGCGGTTTCACAAGCATGCGATGCCGGGGAGCCACTCTGCGCCGATGCCCCCAGCTACCCCTCTTTTGCGCGGCTGTCTGATCGGGTGACGACAACAATTAACAATTCAATAGATGCACCGCTTGCGGTCGCTATCGAAGGCAGCGTATTACAAATTATTTGGGAGGATCAGCAGAAGCAGCGCATCCCGCTGGATCAGCTGCAGCGGCACTGTCCCTGCGCCGCTTGTCAATCTACACCTCCGGTTGTCGACCCTCATGTCGGAGCGGTGGATATCGACCATGTCGGCCGTTATGCTGTCCGCATCGCTTTCGATAGCGGTTGCAGCTCCGGTATTTTTGAGCTAGCCGATCTGAGATCGATGGGAGGTTTCCATGCGTAGAGTCCTTGTGTGCATGTTGTTGTTATTGTCCGCATGCGGTACGCCGTCCGAAAATTCTCAGCAGACGCGACAGTGGATGACACCGAACGGAAAGATCAAAGTACTGTCAACGATTGGCATGATCAACGATCTCGTGAAGCAAGTTGGCGGCGAGCATGTCGACAGTCATGTTTTGATTCAGGGAAACCTGGATCCACATTCCTATCAGTTGGTGAAAGGCGATGGCGAAAAGATCGCCTTTGCTGACGTGATTTTTTATGTCGGACTTGGCCTTGAACACGGTCCCGGAGTACAGAAACAGCTGCATGAAAATGCTAAAGCGGTCTCTGTCGGCGAGCGTATCCACGAACAAAATCCCAATAGCATCCTCGTTTACAATGGAACGCTGGACCCCCATATTTGGATGGATATATCGCTATGGGCAAAGACGGTGCCGACAATCGTTGAGACTCTGAGCCGTAAAGATCCGGAGCATGCCGAGGAGTACCGAAAGAATGGCGATGCGTTATTGCAGCAGCTTGCCGAAGAGCATGAGCAGACCCGCCATTTCCTGCAGATGATCCCCGCGGAGAAGCGCTATCTTGTTACTAGCCACGATGCTTTCAATTATTTTGCCAAGGCGTATCTTGCCACTGACGAAGAAATACAGAACAACGATTGGCAGAAACGCTTTGCTGCTCCTGAAGGGCTTGCTCCCGACAGCCAGCTGAGCAGCGCCGACATTCAGCTGATCATCGACCATCTTTCTAAATACAACATTCAGGTGCTGTTTCCTGAAAGCAACCTTAGCCGTGACTCCATCGCTAAAATTGTCGATGCCGGCAAGGAGAAAGGATTAAACCTTTACATAGCCTCCTGCGCTCTTTATGGTGATGCGATGGGACGCCCGGGAACCGATGGAGACAGCTATGTCAAGATGCTTCGGCATAATACGCGGACGATTGGCAAGTATCTACGAGATTACAATCCGCGCATCACTTGCGAGGAGATAGGCAATGAAAAATATTGACGATGCTATAGAGGTCGCACAGCTCACCGTTAACTATGACAAGACACCGATTCTGTGGGATTTGCAGTTCGCTATTCCTAAAGGTGCGCTGGTAGGGGTTATCGGCCCTAACGGCGCGGGTAAGAGCACGCTGATTAAGACCGCTCTCGGCATTGTCAAACCACTCTCAGGTAAAGTTTCTTTCTTCGGTGCAAGTATCGATACCCAGCGTCAGCATATCGCTTACGTTCCTCAGCGCGAGACCGTCGACTGGGATTTTCCTATTACCGTACGCCAGTTAGTGATGATGGGACGTTACGGGAAGATGGGCATATTCCGTTGGCCGAGAAAGGCCGACTATGCGTCTGTTGATCATTATTTGGAGAAGGTAGGCCTTTCCGCTTTTGCCGACCGCCAGATCAGCCAGCTATCGGGAGGACAGCAGCAGCGCGCTTTCATTGCGCGCGCCCTTGTGCAGGAAGCAGAGATTTATTTGATGGATGAACCGTTTGCCGGTGTGGATCTGGCTACGGAGAAGGCGATGATGGATCTATTCCGCGGTTTGATTGCAGAAGGAAAGACCATTCTTATTGTTCACCACAACTTAAATACCGTTGTTGATTATTTCGACTGGGTTGTCCTGTTGAACATGCGCCTCGTCGCTTGCGGTCCAAGGGATGAGGTGTTCACGCCGGAGAATTTAAACATTGCGTATGGGAAAAGCCACGCTCTCTTTGATGAGGCGGTCAGACTTTCGCAGAAAAAATCTACGGGCCTTGAACGGTGACATCATGTTGACGACATCGTTAACCGACTACTTTTTTGACCCTGTTCTCCGAGCGCCGACGATCGGCTGCATGCTGATGTGCTTCTCCGCAGGGTTAATCGGCGTGATCGTGTTCCTGCGCAAGCAGTCGTTGATTGGCGAGGCACTGTCGCACGCTGCGTATCCTGGAGTCATTCTTGGCGTCATTATCGCAGCATCTGTGGAGTCGATTTCTTCCGGATGGCTGCAGATGATGATCATGAGCGGCGCTTTTGTCACTTCCATGCTCGGCATGGCTGTCATCATGATTTTGATTCGCCGCTTCCGCGTACGTCAGGACTCCGCTCTTTGCTTTGTTCTCTCCGCCTTTTTTGGCATTGGCCTTACTCTTGCCAGCCATGTCCAGTTTGCTTTTTCTTCGCTTTACAATCAGGTGCAGGTTTACCTATATGGGCAGGCAGCAACTATGACCGACATTCATATTGAATTGTACGCTTTGCTGGCTTTGGCGCTGGTCCTTGTTGTATCGTTCCTATTTAAGGAGATTTTGACCATCACCTTCGACCAGGATTATGCCAGAAGTCTCGGTATCAACACCCGTCCTATCGACATCTTGTTTTTTGTCCTCACTGTCTTTGCTATTGTCATCGGCATCCGTTCTGTCGGTGTTGTCCTGATGTCAGCAATGCTGATCGCCCCTGCTGCTGCTGCGCGCCAATTTACCAACCGCTTATCGATCATGTTCCTCCTTGCGGGACTTTTTGGTTTATGCAGCGGGTATCTTGGCAATGTCCTTTCTGTTGAAGTTTCTCATTGGCTTTTCCTTGCCTATCCCGGCACGCGCCTTGTTTTGCCGACAGGGCCGATGATCGTGATGGTCGCTTTCGTGATTTGCATGGGCGCGCTGCTGTTTGCTCCCGAGCGCGGCATGGCGCTGCGCACTGCGCGTGCCGTCCGTTTCCGCTACCGTTGCATGTGCGAGAACGTTCTCAAAGCGATCTGGAGGAAAGACCCTGAAGGTACTGTGAGCCTTGACGATATCGAACTATATCAGTCGGCGCCTCGTTGGTATCTATGGATCGTCCTTCACCGTCTTGTCTATAACGGCTGGATAGAAAAATTAGGCGGCGGCGCCTATCGACTTTCTCATGAAGGCAAACTGTGGGCGACACAGATCGTACGCCTGCACAGGCTATGGGAAGTGTATCTTGCCGACTATCTCGGTTTCGGCAGCGAGAGAGTACACAAAAGCGCTGAAGAGATGGAGCATATCCTCACACCCGAGCTTGAGAAAGCGCTGACGGTGCTGTTGAAGAATCCTGTCCGCGATCCGCATAAGCAGCCGATACCCCCGGGAGAATGATGTTATTGATCGCTTCGCAGTATAGCAATCCTTACTATGACCAGACCTTTTGGGGATTCTTTTATCAGTTTGTTTCCAGACTGTGGATGTTTGCGACAGGGCAGCTGCCCCTGTCGGCCTTGGCAGCTGACGAAATACAGGTGCTTGTCCTTGCCGGTGTTGCCGTTTCCGGAGCTCTTGTCGGTTCTTTTCTTGTCTTACGCCGCATGGCGATGCTTGCCAATTCCCTTTCACATACGATCCTTGTGGGCATTGTCATTGCCTTCATTCTAACCCGCAGCACTCAGCATGCTGTTATCAACGTGCCGATCATGCTTCTTGCTTCGTTGATCATGGGGGTACTCACAGCTGTGCTTACCGAGCTTCTCCATAAAGCTGCCCGTCTCCAGGAGGATGCCAGCATGGGGATTGTTTTTACGACGCTTTTTGCCTTCGGTATTATCCTCGTCACCTTATGGACGAGGAACGCTCATATTGGCGCCGAGGTCGTCATGGGTAATGTCGATGCTCTGCATTTTGATGACCTTTCCCTTGTTTACTGGATATTGGGCATCAATCTGTTGCTTTTCAGCCTATTTTTCAAAGAGTATAAGTTAACTACCTTCGACCCTGGCCTGGCAAAGGTGTTAGGTTTGTCAATTATTTTATTTAATTATCTATTAATGGTGCAGGTATCGGCTACTGTCGTTGGCGCTTTTCGCGCTGTCGGCGTGGTGATGGTGCTTGCTTTCATTGTGGGGCCGCCTTTGATTGCCAGGATGCTGACCCACAGCTTATCGACTCTTCTTGCCTTGGCAGCGATGGCGGGCGTGGCTGCTTCAATCATCGGGGTTGCCCTCTCGCGACATCTCCTCACTGCCTACGGAATGGCGCTTTCTACAGGCGGGGTTGTCGTCTGTATCCTTGTTTTTTTCTACTTAAGCGCTTTGTCGTGGTCTTTGTTAAGATCCCGTAAATAAACTTCTGATATTCAGCTGCGCATGTTATCATGGATTCTTAAATAATTGTCATATGGAGTATAAAATGCAACCGTCGGCAAGTCAATTTTTTGGTTTGAATATCCTGCCAAAAGAGCTTCAACGCGCATCAATCGCTGAAGAGATTCGTACCCTTTACCAAGATGAACTGAAGGAAATCTTTGAAAAGAATGAATGCGAAGATTTTTATGGAAATCGCAACAGCGCATGGATGGCTAATTTCATTACCGATCGGAATGACCCCACGTTATCAATGTCTCGTGCGTTTCAACTGAAGCAGATTATTATATTCGCGAAGTTGCAGGATCAGAAAATTACTTACGATGAGATAGATTCCAATATTAATCTTGATGACAATGGAAAGCTTCTAGTTGAGACAGAAAATTATCTTAATGAGAAGGGAATTACCCTTTCAGAAAATCTCGATGAGAGAATTACTAAGATAGCGGAACATGCCATTGAGCACGATAAGCAAAAGCCCGCACTTATCAATATGAAGATGATTTCCAAAGACCCTGTTTTTTCCTATGAGACGACATCTAAATGCAGGCGTATTTTTTATAACATTATCTCAGTGATTATTTTTCCGATCGGTCTCTGCCGCTTGATCCACCGTATTGCCGGACTTATCGTTGTCCCTTCAGCCGTGATGAATTATGAAAAAGAACAAAAGAATCTAGAGAAAATTCTAATCAATAGAGAAGATTATGTTTCAAAGAAAATTTCAATAGAAGTGAATGGTAAACTGGTTGATGCGTTTGTTTACGGAAGGCATGGAACGATCGATAACGGACGCTGGATCGTTAACTCCAATCCGAACTGTACTGTTTACGAACAGCTTCTCCTTTATCCTGATGTATTTGGGGTCCATCAAAATATGAGAGAGCTGGATGCCAACTACATTTTCTTTAATTATCCTGGAACGGCCTTGTCCAAGGGGATGGTATCACGCAGCGCGACACGTGCATCCCATCAAGCAGTCATGCGTATGTTTGAGGAAAAGGTTGGTGCTAATACAATCATTACTGTTTCCGCATCTCTTGGAGGCGGCGTTTCCAATGAAGCATTTAAAGATTACAAATTAGCCGATGGTGTAACATACGTCAAAGCGCCGGTTCAAACCTTTTCTAAAATATCAAAGATTGTTCCTCTTTTACCTACTTTAGTCGGATGGAATCTTTCTTCAATTTCCAGCAATAAGGAAATTCCTGAAGTTGTCCTGCAGACCGGAGCGGAACAACTTAATGCACCGCAAGATGTTCAAGATGATTTTAATCAAGATGAAAATTACAATCGCATCCCGCTGATCACTGCTGAAAGTTCTCTTGCGAAACATTACTTAAAGCACCCTGAAGACAAACCGGAAAAGGTCGCGATGTTCGGCTTACCGGATCAGCCGCACATGGCAGAGTTCTCTTATAGAGAAAATTCAGCTATTCTTACGAGCAGGAACAAAAAAATCCGAGAGTTTTTGGGCGAAAACTAATTTTCCTGTATGCTGTCGAGCAATGAGAAAATTAGCGATCCTCGGCAGTACAGGCTCTATTGGCACAAGCACGCTTGATGTCGTACGCAACCTCGGCAGCGATGCAGTTAGCGTCGTTGCTCTTGCCGCCTATTCAAACATTGATCTTCTCGAGCAACAAGCGCGCGAGTTCCATCCCGACATCATTGCTGTTTATGATTCCTCTGCAGCAGGAGAATTGCAACAACGCCTTCCGAAACAACGCATCGTTGCGGGGATGGAGGGAGTGATCGCTGCGGCCACGCATGATGATGCCGACATGGTCATGTCGGCGATGGTGGGAACGATGGGCTTGACACCTACCGTAGAAGCGATCCGTGCCGGCAAAGATATCGCTTTAGCGAACAAGGAGGCGCTCGTTTCCGGTGGACAGCTTGTGATGTCGTTAGTGCAGCAGCATGGCGTCCGGCTTCTTCCTGTCGACAGCGAGCACAGTGCTTTATTTCAATGTCTTAATGGAGAAAAAAGCTCCCACGTTGGCCGGCTGATCCTGACGGCTTCAGGAGGGCCTTTCCGCAACCATACCGCCGACCAGCTAGCATGCGTCACGATCGATGATGCCCTTGCCCATCCAACATGGTCAATGGGACCAAAGATCACCGTTGATTCCTCAACCTTGATGAACAAAGGGTTGGAGGTGATCGAAGCGCATTGGCTGTTTGGGATTCCTGTCGAGCAGATAGACGTCGTCATCCATCCCCAGAGCGTCATCCATAGCATGGTTGAATATATCGACGGGTCGATGGTTGCGCAGATGAGCAGGCCGACTATGCTGGTGCCGATCCAATATGCGTTGACGTATCCTGAGCGTGCACAGGGACTCCTTGAGCCTTTCGATTTTCTCAAACACCATACCTTGCAGTTTTTTCAGCCGGACTTCGACCGCTTCCGTTGCCTTTCCCTTGCCTTTCAGGCGATCGCTGCCGGCGGCAGCTATCCCTGTTACCTTAACGCTGCCAATGAGGTTTTAGTAAAAAGGTTCCTCGACAAAGAGATCTCCTGGACCGCTATTCCCGACACCCTTGCAACTCTTCTTGATCGGCATCAAAGTATATGCCCCGATACGCTCGATACGATCCTTGCTGTTGATCATCAGGCGCGCAGCGAAGCTGCGCACGCATGACGGCCACAGATCATTCCGGACGTTTACATTAAGAACTTTTTATGATAAGCTGAAGCGACGATTTGAATTAGGGTACGTTTCGCATGATTATCACCATCTTTTATCTTATCCTGGCAATCTTGGGTTTAAGTTTTCTGATTTTTATTCATGAATTAGGCCACTACTGGGTAGCACGGCGTGTCGGAATGCGCGTCGAGGCGTTTTCGATCGGATTCGGACGCCCAATTTATTCATGGGAGTGGGACGGGGTGACCTGGAAGCTAGGTTGGCTCCTCGTTGGCGGTTATGTGAAGATTGCTGGGCAGGAAGGTGACGAAGGTATTGACCCTTATATGGTTAAAGATGGATTCTTCGGCAAGTCCCCCTTGAAGCGAATCATGGTTGCCTTTGCCGGACCTCTGATGAACATCATTTTTGCGATTTTAGCGTTTACTCTTTTGTGGGGAATTGGCGGTCGGGAGAAAAATTTTTCCGAATACACGGCAAAGATCGGTTGGGTCGATGCAGAATCGCCTCTTTATGAGCGCGGCGTCCGTCCCGGCGATGAGATCACGCAGTATGACGGTCGGCCGTTCCAAAACTTCAAAGATCATATTTATGCTACGCTGCTCGGATCCGATGAGGTTCACGTTCAGGGTAATAAGGTTAATTACGCCACAGGGACAAAGACGCCTTTCGATTATGTGATCAAGGCTTACCCTCATCCGCTGACACTTGATGGCGGTTTAATGACGACAGGCATTACCCAGTCGGCGAGTTACATCATGTATGACAAGCTGCCCGGTGGCAATGACAATCCTCTTCCTGAGGGATCGCCCCTGCAAGACAGCGGCATCATGTTAGGCGACAGAATCATATGGGCTGATGGCGAGGTCATTTTTTCGTTGCAGCAGCTGAATCATGTCCTTAATGACGACCGTGCCCTGCTGACAGTGAAGCGCGGCGATAAAATATTCCTGGCACGCGTTCCAAGGGTGCAGACGAAAGAGCTGCGCTGGGACAAAGAATTTCGCGAAGAGCTTCATGACTGGCAGTATGCCGCAGGTTTGGAGAATACCAGATTCCGCGAGCTGATCACGATTCCTTATGACCTTGACGATCAGCTTGTCGTCGAAGATGTCGAGACGTTCATCGATCAAGATAACAAGGCTGAAGCCTTTCCTAAGACGCCATTTTCCGCGATGGAAGAGCCGCTGCAAGTTGGAGATAAGATTCTTGCGATTCACGGGAAGCCGCTTTCCAAAGCTTACGAACTATTGAAGGAGCTGCAAGAGCCTCACGCGACGCTTATCGTCGAGCGCGACAGCGCTAACCATGACCGTGTAGCTTGGAAAGATGCCGATGCTGTTTTTGACGAACAGATGAACTGGGAAAACCTGCAACGTATGGCATCCAGCATCGGTACCGACAATCCAATCCGTCAGCTTGGCGACCTCTATCTTTTGAAGACGGTGACGCCGAAGCGGCGAGGTGATTTTAAGCTCTCCGAAGAGCAGCAGGCGTTGCTTACCACCGAGATCCTTGAACAACGCAAAGAGATCGAAGCTCTTGACGATCCTGATAAGCGCGCCCGTCTATTGAATCGATTGGAAACGCAAGAGAAGCAGCTGTTAATAGGCCTGCCTGGCGTACAAGACCGTAAAGTCAACTTCAACCCCGGTCCTATTGAGTTGTTCGGCAGCATCATGTCCGAGATTGGCAGAACCTTGCAAGGAATCGCCACAGGATTATGGCGCGTTCAGTATATGAGCGGACCCGTCGGCATCGTTCATATGATGCAGCAGCATGCGATGGGTAGTTTCAAAGAAGCGATCTTCTGGTTAGGATTTATCAGCTTGAATTTGGGGGTGATCAACCTGCTGCCGTTCCCTGTCCTTGATGGAGGCACCATTGTATTCTCTTTCTACGAGATGATCAGCGGCAGAAGGATGAACCAGAAGATGATGGAGACGTTGGTATTCGTCTTTGCCATGCTGCTGATCACCCTATTTGTATTTTTAACCTGGAAGGATATCGATCGTATTTTCGGTTCATTCTTTTGACTGGGCTGCTCCGCTGTGATATGTATAGATTAACAGAGGAGTAAGCGATGATTCGTGTATTTATCGGTACTGAGTCGGCACAGTGGCTGCCTACAGAGGTATTGAAACGCAGCATCTTAGCCCGCACTGATGCCGATGTCTCATTTCATGAGCTTAAAGACATCTCATTAAACCTTAAGCTTAAGATGTTTACAGGTTTTTCTTTTTACCGTTTCTGCATACCGCAAGAGTGTAGGTTTGAGGGGAGGGCGATCTATCTCGATGCCGATATGGTTGTTTTCGATGATATCCGCAATCTTGCTGAAATGGAGATGGGTGGTCATGGGGTTTTGGCGAAAAGATACACTGACGAAAGCTATCATACAAGCAATTTACTGATGGATTGCAGCAAGTTGAAGCATTGGAATGTACGTGAATGGGTAGCATTGATCAATGCAGGGCTTTTAGATTACCGTAGAATGATGGTAGCGGGCTCCGGTACACCGATCTTCGAAGATTTTGGCATCCTTCCCGACAGTTGGAATAATCTAGATGGGTTTGATGAAGAGACAAAACTGATCCACTATACAAATGTTCCTATGCAACCATGGAAACGCGCAGGACATCCTCATGCCGACCTTTTTTTACGTGAGATGAGAGCGACCCTTGATGACGGTATCATCACTGAAGAGGAGATACAGCGAGAGATTGCAAGTAAGCATATCTATCCTGAAATACTCCAGGATATGCACAAAGCTACGGTAGGATAAAATGGAACGTTGGTATCTTTTCTTTCGCGAACGTCTGCTTTCACCTTATGTTCTTTTGTTATCATTGGGACTGTCGTTGTCAGGACAATTTTTCGGAGGCGCACAATTCTACTTTATACCGACGTTGATGACCTTTATCGGAATGTTGCTGTTCTTTGCTATGTTCCACCTGATTCGAGAGATAAAAGATTATCCTAAAGACAAGGTAGCGCATCCCGATTATCCGATTCCTCAAGGGATCATCACTCTTCCTGCTGCTCAGGCAATGTTTTACCGGGGGCAGATGGTTCTATACTTTTTTTCAGTACTATTATGGATCTTTTTTTCTCAGCTAGCGGCATTCACATTTGCTGTGGCTGCTGTTTATCTGTGGCATATCTACAAAGGCTTTTATTTCGAAGAGTGGATGAAGCGTCATCCGATGACGCATGCATGGGTCGAACAACTTGTCTTCCTACCGTTGGCACTCTTTGCAGTGGCGATGGGCAGCAGCTTTTCAGCGTTGACTATTTCTGCGTTCAGCTGGTCGCTCATGATGTATGGAGCTTTTATGACGTATGAGTTATGCCGAAATCTTGATCCGATGGCGCATCCTATCCTTGTTACGTATACGCAGTATTATGGATATCACAAATTATTTTTTTATTTGGCGATGACGGTGATCATCACATTCTTTTCTGCCATAAGCCTTGGAGTTGCCTGGATACTTTGGCCGATGGAGGGTGTGGTGCTGACAGCTCTTGTTGTCTTGTATTTCAATTCCCATTTGCATTTCCTAGCTTATTATTCCGCTCTTGTCTCTCTTATGTTGCATGCGTGGAGCCTTTTCCTGGTTCCGTTGTTGCGGTTTTCCTATTGATGATATCAGCGAACCGCGCCATTCCTGGGGAGATATCACTTTTGTCGAGGGATACTTCAATAATGTAGGGAGTGCCCCTTTCCCCGAGCGCTTGTGTCAGCGCCTCGGCAAACTCGTCCTCTGTCGTAGCTAAAATACCTTTGCCGCCGCCTAGCAGTTCAGTAACTTTGCTGTAATTCCAGTTGACGATATCGTTGAACGTCCCTTCGACGATTGGGCGTTCCATGCTGTAGCCGTGATTGTTCACGACGATAACGATCGGGTCGGCGCCAAAGCGGAGCGCTGTCGACAGCTCGGTTCCGGTCATTTGGAAGGCACCGTCGCCGACGACGGCGATCACTCGCTTTTTTGGTGAATAGATCTGTGCGGCGATTGCTGCCGGGATAGCGAAGCCGACGGTGGCATAGTATGCCGAGGAGAGATAGCAGTCCTGTTCAAGAGTGTAGTCGGCAGTGCCAAAAAGGACATCACCGATATCGGCAATGAGTATGTGGTCGTGCGACAGATTTTTCTCGATGGCGTTGTATAATGAAGTCGCCGTCAGCGGCTTTGTCTTGCTCGCCGAAAACACAGGAGGCTGTCTGTCGATATTTGCTGGATAGTTGATCTTGAAACGTTTGTTGCTATCGATCTTCGCCAATGATTTAAGCGCCTCTTTCCAGACTACTTTTTCATAGGTGCGGTTGTCGACCGCAACGGTGGTTTCATTGAGGATGACACGATGGTCATGGTCGATTTTTGCGGAGAGAAGACCCGTATTCACATCGTTGAGAACCACACCGCAATGGATTGCGCAGTCGCATCCCTCAACGAATTCGCGTACTTCAGGTCTGCTGATTTCTCCGATATAGATGCCGCTATAGAGAGGATGCCTTTCGCTGATCGCTGTCTTGCCCAGCAGGGTTGAAACGATTGGAATATGAAATTTTTCTGCGAACGCCAGCAGCTGCTGTCTTAGGTTATGGCGCTGTACCTCGTGGCCTAGCCAGATAAAAGGGCGTTTCGACTGCTCGATAACCTTGCCGATCTTTGCTGTTGCTTCCAGAAGTTCGTCGGGATCGCTTTTCTTTGTGGGCGTTGGAATGTAGTGATGTTCGGGAATTTCGCTATCGACCATGTTTCTGGGGATTTCGATGTAGACAGGTTTCTGTTCCCGTAAACATGTTTCGATGACCTGGTCGATCTCTGCAGCCGCTGTTACAGGGTCGTTAAGGACGGCTTGTGCGACGGTGATCTGTTTGAAAATCTCCATTTGCGTGCGGTCGCGCCGCGTTGATGAAGACGTATTGATCAGGTGATGCAGGTGGGGGCATTTGGCAAACTCGTCGTGGGATACCGAGCCGGAGATGACGACCACAGGGCAGCTTTCCACATAGGCTTGGGCGATGGCATTGGCGACGCTGATGCCGACGCCGTAGGTAATACAGACAGCAGCAAGTCCTTGAAGGCGTGCATAGGCATCGGCCATATAGCCTGCGGTATGTTCGCGCGTGGTATTAATGAAGGCCATCTCATGCTCTTCAATCCGTTTGTTTAGCTTAAGGATGTAATCGCCGGGAACACCGAAGATATGTTTGACGCCAAGGGTAAGGAGACGGTCGAGGAGATATTTGCTGATTGTCGAGTCGGCAGTATGGAAAGGGGGAATCGCTTTTTCCGATTTCTTATCCCCGGGTTGTTTGATTGCGATGCTCATCGTAATAGCCTGTTTTGATTATGAGTAAACAAGCTATATCAAAATTTATTTTTATACTGAAACAACTTCTAGCATTATTGGTGTGGTTAAAGAAAAAGGGATATCGGGAACAGCGCCCGATATCCCTTGTGCGGTATTATTTGTCGTCGTCGATGATTTCGACTTCGGCCTCTTCGATGTCATCGCTTCCGGATTGCGATTCTTGTTCCGGAGCGCTTCCTTGCGACTGTTCTTGTTGTCCTGCAGCGGCTTGCGCTTGCGCCATCGTTTCACCGATTTTCTGCATGTGCGTTTCCAGTTCGCTCTTAGCAGTTTTGATTCTCTCGATATCGTCGCCTTCGAGAGCTTTCTTCACAGCATCGACTTTGCTTTGGATATCGCTGACGATATCGGCAGGGAGCTTGTCTTTGTAGTCGCCCAATGCTTTTTCAGCACGGAACGCCAGAGCATCTGCTTCGTTACGCACTTCTACGGATGCTTTACGCTGCTTGTCCTCTTCGGCATGCAGCTCTGCGTCTTTGACCATTCTGTCGATTTCCGTTTCGTCGAGACCGGACGATACCTCGATGCGGATCTTTTGTTCTTTACCTGTCGCCAAGTCTTTTGCAGAGACGTGGAGGATGCCGTCCGCATCGATGTCGAAGGCGACTTCAATTTGCGGTTGTCCCCGTGGCGAAGGAGGAATGTCTGTCAAGTCGAATCGGCCGATCTCCTTGTTGTCGTTGGCCATCTGACGTTCCCCTTGGAGGACACGGATGGTAACGGCAGGCTGGTTGTCGGCTGCTGTTGAAAAAATCTGCTTCTTCTGTGTCGGGATCGTTGTGTTGCGTTCGACTAGAGGTGTCATCACGCCGCCCAATGTTTCGATTCCGAGAGTCAGCGGGATCACGTCGAGGAGCAGGACGTCTTTGACATCGCCGGTAAGGACGCCGCCCTGGATCGCCGCGCCGACGGCGACGACCTCGTCAGGGTTAACTCCTTTGTGGCCCTCTTTGCCGAAGATCGACTTCACCATTTCCTGGACTGCAGGCATACGGGACATCCCGCCGACGAGGATCACTTCGCCGATGTCGTCTTTGCTGATGCCAGCATCCTTCAATGCTTTGAGGCAAGGCTCTTTTGTACGTTGAACCAGGTCGTGCGTTAAGCTTTCCAGTTTGGAGCGCGACAAGGTCAGGGACAAGTGCTTAGGTCCTGATGCGTCCATGGTGATGAACGGCTGGTTGATTTCCGTGGTTTGCGTTCCCGACAGCTCGATCTTCGCTTTCTCAGCGGCATCGCGCAGGCGTTGCAGAGCCATTTTGTCGCTGTGCAGGTCGATCCCTTGCTCTTGCTTGAACTCTTTCAGGATCCATTCCAGGATGGCGTTGTCGAAGTCGTCGCCGCCGAGGTGGGTATCGCCGTTGGTGGAGAGCACTTCGAAGACGCCGTCGCCGATCTCCAGGATGGAAATATCGAACGTGCCGCCGCCCAAGTCGAAGACAGCAACTTTTTTATCGGTATGTTCTTTATCCAGGCCGTATGCCAGCGCTGCCGCTGTTGGCTCGGGGATGATTCTCTTGACGTCGAGGCCGGCGATTCTTCCCGCGTCTTTGGTCGATTGACGCTGTGCATCGTTGAAGTATGCAGGGACGGTGATGACCGCTTCGGTCACTTCTTCACCGAGGTATGCTTCAGCTGTTTCTTTCATTTTTGTTAGGATCATCGCGCTGATCTCTTCAGGGGTCAGCGTTTTGTCGTTTACTTGGAAGACGGCAGCGCCGCCTTTGCCTTCGACGACCTTATAGGGGACGGTTTTGATTTCCGACTGGACTTCGCCGGAGTTGCGGCCGATGAAACGCTTTGCTGAGGAGATTGTGTTTTCCGGGTTGGTGACAGCTTGGCGCTTTGCTGGGACGCCGACGAGCCTTTCATTGCCTTTGAAGGCTACGACAGAAGGCGTTGTCCGTGTACCTTCCGCAGAGGCGATTACCTTGGGTGAACCACCTTCCATGACAGCGACGCAGGAATTTGTTGTTCCCAGGTCGATGCCGATGATTTTACTTTTCTTCTTTTGGCTCATGGTTATTCTCCTTTATTATCTTCTGATGCTTCTTCGCCCTTTGGCAGTTTCGAGACTTTCACTCGTGCAGGGCGGATAATTTTATCACCCATTTTGTAGCCGCGGACATTTTCTTCCACGACGATATTTTCAGGGTGTTCATTTGTTTCGACCATTTCGATCGCTTCGTGAATGTGTGGATCGAAGGCTTTTCCTACAGAGGTAAATCCGTGTACGTTGTTGTTGCTCAGTACGTCTTTGAAATGCGATAGGATCATTTGAAAACCTACGCTCCAGTTACGCACTTCGTCAGACATTTTGCCCGTATGGTTGAGGGCGTTTTCCATCTGATCGATCGGCATGAGGAAGTCGCAGATCAAATTTTGCAGAGCATATTGGATCATTTCCTCCCGCTCTTTCTGCAGCCGTTTTCTGGCGTTTTCAGATTCTGCGAGGACACGCAGGTACTTCTCTTTATATTCGCGAGCTTCGTTCCGCAGTTGTTCCAGTTCGATATCGGTGATCGTCACCTCTATCGGCTCCTGCTGTTGCGTTTCCTCTTCCTCTTTTGCTTCGGACATTGTCATATGCTCCTTCCATATTGGCTTTTATCTTCTATTAACATCGTCTGCGACTGGCCAAGCAGTTTCTGCTCTTCCTGAGGTAGGTAAGGCTGCCCGATGTTGGCCTGTCTGTAATCGATTTTAAACTTGTAAATGTTGCGCGTCAGCGCGTCGCTGATCGCCTCGGTGAAGGCTTTAACGACGGCGAACAGTTTTTTATAAGGGATTCGTATCGGTCCCAGAATACCTACGGCGCCAACGATCTGTTGGTTGATGCGGTAGGGGTAGGCGATCACGCTGCATTCGGTTTTTGTCTGTGTATAGGGTGTGAAGTCTTTACCGATCCAACATTTTGCTGTACCCGTGCTGCTGCACTCGCGCAGCAGGTGGCGCACTGCCTGGGCATTTTCAAACAGCGAAAGGCTGTTGGCAAGCAGCTTCGGGTCATGGAAGTCTGGGTATGCCAGCAGCTTGGAGAACCCGGTTCTATGGATGTCTTCGTCAGTGAAGTGGGCATAGCCGATAATGTAGCGTACCATGACTTCGTTGTAGAGGCGCTGCGCAGTCTCTTCTTCCTCTTTTTCCAGGTTTTCCGGCTTGTCATGTCCTGTCAGCCTCCAATGGAAATACTCTTCAATCCGTTTGATGGCGAAGGCGCTGAGCTTTTTGTCTAAGTGGATCAGTTCTGTTTTGACAACGCCGAAGTCGGAGATCATGACGCAGAGGGCGCGTTCGTGGTCGATGGATACCAGCTTGATGTTGACCAGAAAGTCGTGGTCGAAGCGCGGTGCAGATAGAAAAACTGCGCATTCTGTTAGGTTGCTTAGACTTTCTGCTGCTTGCTGCAGGAATGAGGCGATCTCTTTGGTTTCGGTCTCTTTGAGAGCGTCAAACAATTGTTTCTCATGCTGTTCGATCATGTTTGCGCTACTGGCATGCTCGGCATAAAGCCGGAATGCAGCTTCCGTTGGGACTCTCCCGCCTGAGGCATGATGTTGGTGCAGGTATCCCTCTTCTTCTAAGCTGGCGAAGTAGTTACGGATCGTTGCGGAGCTGATGTTCTCAAACCCTGTTTCTTTTAAGGTGTTAGAACCCACTGGCTTGCCGGTGCTGATGTAGTAGTCGATAACGCCGAACAGGATATGAGTCTCCCGTTCTTTTTTGCTGTTTTTCTTTGTTTTCTGCAGAGCTTTCAAGGGCAATTTCTCCTTAATCTACCTGTAATTATAGCGTTTTAGGTCGAGATGGTCAAGAAAATTTAGCAGTCCATTTAACAGATTGCTAAATTTATGGTTGTCTTTGTTAATTTAAGACTTTGTTATTCATGAATACTATAAAATAAAAAAATATATTATAATAGTAGTATATTAATATAATTACGGTCTTCTCATGTCTATTATTGGTTCAATAAATTCATTCTTTCCTTCAACTCCGAACAGACCATCGCAGTCAGGGGAAAAGTCAGAGATTAACGCATTTAATCAAGCGATTAATAAGGGCGATCTCAAAAAAGTAAAAGCACTATATGATTCGGCGCCTAGGGAGAAAAGGAATGAACTCGCGAAGCTGTTGATCGGCAGTGAAAAAGGGATCGATCGACTGGCAGGCATGCATCCTAAAGAATTTGAATCCTTTTTTAAAAATTCGAAACTTCAGGATTCGCCGCTATTCAAAACCTTATTGGTTAATGTGCTGATCAATGAAAATTTGAACGAGCAGAACAGAGATCACATTGAGACACTTGACCAATCACTTTCTGCACTTGTGAGCCACTCAGATAAGTTTGCTAACAAAACAGCGGCGTTGCGAATGTTGATGAACAATCCTGAGACGCTCCAATCGTTTGCTGAGTTTTCTCCCGAAGATTTTAAATCTGTTATTTCTTCATTTAACGGTAAGGTGCCGGAAGCGAATATGAAGATGTTTCTAGAGAAATTATGGATGAGCAATACGTTAAGCGGGGAGCAGAAACTTGTCGTTCAAGAGTTATATCCGCGAGGGAATTACGAAAAGATCATTGAAGGAGCATATCCAAAGGTCACTCCGGGAGTTAAACGTGCATTACTGCTGCCGCATGAAATTAAGTACTTGCGTGTAGAAATATCTAAGGCTGATAAGTTGCCCTTGCAAAATTTGGAAGGCACTGTTGGTTTTAAGATCAACCGAAAAGCGAAGATTTTGAGTACGCACTCGCTGATTCAGGCCGGTCAGAAGATGACTGGGCGTAATTACGATGTTCATGTTGTACATAGTTTTGTTGTGACGGGCATCAAGGATGCTGAGACTTTAAAGGTGGTTGAAGCAGAAGGTACAGGAATTATTGAGCAAGAGTTGAAACCTTATGATGCTGAAAACGGAGTCGCTTATGTTTTCTATCAGACCCATACGGAGAAGCAGCGTCAGGAGCTGGTAAAGGTAGCTACGGTGACATCGGATATATTGACAAAAGAAAACAAAACTCCAGTCTTACGTTCTGAAAGCGGCACCAATATAGCCGCATATAACCAGATAAAGGCAGCTATTTCGCCTTTTGCTTATGGCTCGAAACAGGACAAAAATTATGTTAAAGGGTTATCTTTTGCGTGCGCCGATTATTTGAAGGGAAATCCTTTTATGGAGGTCAGCGATGACAAAAAGAGGCAGGCAATGTTTTGTTCGGAGTATGCGGCGCAATGCGAGCAGGTTGCTGTAGCTGTAAGTGCGTTGAGCGAGCAAGAGAAAGAGGCATTGAAGGATCTGACTCGTAGCGAGGTTGCTGGTTATTTAGAAAAGCGTATCAATTACGCGCGGGAATCGATCGATGGTTTTACTCAGAAAGAGATATGCGCGGTAGTACCGGAGGCGACGACACCGGCGTTCCACCATGATAAGAAAGAGGAAGACATATTCGCCGCGAGAATTTTCACTTACATTCCACCGCCAGAAACCGGCAAAGGATATGTAGAAGCCCCTAAAATAATTGAGGTTTAGTATCCGTACCCAGGTTGAGTTTGAGAAAGCAGGGCGAAGTCAGAGAGCATGATGAGGAAGTTTTTGGTGATTCGCTGCCTCAAGTCCAAGGGGCTTGATATCCCCCCTTCTCTGGGTAACGTGTCGATAACATAAGTATTGTTTGTGCAAACTGTTTTAAGTATGTAGAGAGATGCGACAAATTTGTCGTGCTCCTCCTCTTTCGTTGCATACTCGCGAATGTTGGACAGGTAGAGCATGTCGACAGTCATTTCTCTGGGGATGCTATGGATGACTTCGGCAATGGAATTCGGCTCAGTGAAAGATGCTTGATGGAACTCAAAACGCTTCTCTTTAAATAATCGGCAAATCTTCTCGAAGCGTTGATCGTCAAAGAGCCAGCTGACTCCATCATAAAACTCTAATTGGAAGGGGCGCAAAGCACTGGGTTCTCCCCAAAAATTTGCCCAAATCAGACGCTTATCTTTAAGAAGTTTTTCAACTTTTTCAATGACGATTTCTCGTTGATATTGCAGTACAGGACGATGATGCGCAAGGGCGCGAAGATGCCACAGCTTTGGTTGATTCACTTCATCCATGATCTCACTGAACTTTTCCCAAAAATATTTCGCAACAGGGCTTTTGTCGATGATGATCAATTTTTTGATAGGAGAATGACGGGCTGCGATAGCATTCAAATTGAAAAATGCTGCAGTGCCAATCATGACAGAGCCTTCTGCCGGGGTTTTCTCCGGGTCACCTAATTTTTCGAGTGTTAAGCCCTGTCCTTGCTCGTTGGTGACGAGAAATAAACGGTAAAAACTATGGTCTAAAGGATTCATTATTAACTCTTTTTGAAAAAATAATACATGTATTATTATTACTTTTCAATTCAAGTAAATATTTTAAACAATGCTTTCTAGAAGGATTGGTAAAATATCGACAATAGAAGGGAACCAGTTCATTCCCTTTTTGTATACGGAGCGGGCGCCGATGTGGCAGGCGATCACCGCTTTTTTGTGATGTTCAGGAATCTCTGACAGCAGCTCCTTCTGGAACTTCTCCCTGAGAGCGGGAAGACAATAGCTGAGAAAACATTTGCAAGTGGCTCTAGCGGGTGCTGTGGATCATTGGGCAGTGGCTGTAGATCCAGAAAGTCCAAAATCTGATAGGTGAACTGGTTGATCCGCTCCGAGATCTTATCGGAGATTTGGGTCAGTGGCAGCCCTGTGACTTTGTGGCTTGGCTTCATTGCTGGCGCTCAAGGCCCCCCTTGCATAAGCGGATTTTTATCCTCTGACGCATGAAAACCCAGCACTTCAGAGCTAGGATGAAATGCGCCTTTCGGTTAAACCGTTCCTTAGTGTCAGGTAGCTATCTGACAGTGTATTTGGTTCCTGGAAAATCCTTCCAGTGGTAAAACACAAAGGGTTGACCAAGGGTTCCTCAAGTAATCAGTGGTTCAGCGATAACAACCTAACCACAATCAAATCCCAAAGTTTAGAGAAAAAAACTTGAGAAAATGTTGCGCTCGGGCTAGATCGCATCGGTTGCAAAAGCCGTAGAAGACTTCGCCTTTAGGCGAGGGAGTAGTCACATTCAACGAATCGTTCATCGCCAAGGGCAAGTCCGCATAGCACTTCAATGGAAAGTTATGAGAAGAATGTTTCCGATGTTGTTCCGGAGGCAACGGCACCGGCGTTCCTTCATGACATGAAAGAGAAAGACATATTCGCTGCGAAAACTTTCACTTACATTCTACCTCTGGAAGGAAACCAGTGAGGGGTATGCTACGGAAGAGGTAGGGGCGTTATTTAGTCACTAATTTGGAAATCTTCGCTCAGTTGTAACGGGATCCTTAAGTATGTCGCAAAAATTCATAGTTACTCGCTGTCTCAAGTTAAGGCAGCCGTTGTCTCTGGGGATCGTGTCGATTACACAAGTGCTGTTTGTGCAAACTTTTCTAATTATGTGCAGAGAGGCGATATAGTTTGCGTACTCTTTCTTTTTCACTGCATCCTCTCGACTGTTGGATAGGTAGAGCATGTCGACTTTCCTCTCTTCGGGAATGCTTTCGATTACTTTCAGAATAGAGTCAGGGTTAGTATAAGATGCTTGATGGAACTCAACTCGTTTCTCTACAAATAATTGCCTAATTCGTTCAAAGCTCTTATCATCAGCAAGCCAACTGATCCGATCTTCAATAACTTCGCGGACAGGTGTCAATTCCTGAATGTTTTGCGGAATCAGCTTTTCATCCTCAAGGAGTTTTTCTATTTTTTTAATGAAGAATTTTCTTGGTTTTTCTGGCACAGGACGAGAGCGCGCCCAAGGGCAAAGATACGCCAAGAGGCGATGATGCCACAGCTTTCGCGGGTTAGCTTCACCCATGATCGCGCTGAACTTATTCCAAAAACATTTGCTATCAGGGCTATTGTAGATGATAATCAGCTTCTCGATTGGAAAATGACGTGCTGCGATGGCATTAAAGTTGAAAAATGCTGCGGTACCAATCATGACAGAGCCTTCTGCCGGCGTTTTCTTATGATCGCCTAGCATCTCGAGTGAAGTGTGCTGATTACACTCGTTTAGTTCTAAAAATGGGAGGGGGTTATATTTTTCTATACAATTCATAATTAACTCTTTTTGAAGAAAAATAATACATGTGATATTACTATTTTTCAACTAAAGTTATTTTTTAAATTGTACTTTCCAGAAGGATTGGTAAAATATCGACGATAGAAGGGAACCAGTTCATTCCCTTTTTGTAA